>NZ_JACIDU010000008.1 GCF_014196535.1 Allorhizobium borbori | reverse complement strand
TCTGTCGTGCGGGCGCTCCCGTGTAGAATTTGACCCATAGCGCATCCCTCCATTCATGGCTGAATAATGCACCATCAAATGCCGGGACTAAACACTTTTTAAGAACGTCGTCGCCAAGGACAATACCGCCTCGACGGTCTGGGCCGACAGCACCTACCGCTCCAAGACCAACGAGGAATGGCTGAAAGAAAATGGCCTGAAGTCGGACATCCACCAGCGAAAGCCGAAGGGCAAACCCATGCCGGAAGCAATGTCGCGGGCAAACGGGCGGCGATCAAAAATCAGATCTGCCGTTGAGCATGTCTTCGCCAAGCAAAAGGACACGATGAAGCTCTTCATCAGGACGATCGGTCTCGGCAGAGACAAGGTGAAGATCGGTATGGCCAATGTCGCCTACAACATGCTCCGATAGTCTTCCACGAAGGTCGCCGTGCCACCGCATGGCGACGGCCGCCCCGCAAGGGGCAGGAATACCGAAATCAATAGTTCAAGAACGCCGCCAAACGCGACGGCGGACCTCAGCCCGTCACCCTCAATGCCAGAAACGGGGTAAATCGAGGTGCTGCTCCCGGACAGACTGCATCAGGGCCAAACCCCCGAGTGGATGTCCGGACGAGACGGGCGTGTTTGCGCGGGACGATCAGGTCCCCGCGATGCGGAAGCCTCCCGATGATGGTCCGGTTCATTCATCCCGGAAGCCTCGGGGGTTACTCCGTTGGCGGTTCCGCCGGCGGTGCCGGGAGGCGGATTTTCGCGGGAATGCCAACCGCCGTTGCGCCCTCCGGAAGATCGGCGAGAAGAACCGAATTCGCGCCGATCATTGCGCCCTTGCCGAGCGTGATCGCGCCGAGAATAACGGCGCCGGCGCCGATATAGACATCATCGCCGATCACCGGATCGGTAGCATCGTTTGCGCCGCGCCGTCCGATTGTGGCGTTCTGCAACATGGAAACGTTACGGCCGACCGTTGAGACACCCACCACGATGCCGTAGGGATGGGGAATGTAGAAGCCGCCGCCCACCGTTGCGCCAATGGCGATTTCCGACCCGAAGACGAGGCAGGTCAGCCACCACCAGACGCGCCGCAGCGGGCGTCCGATCAGCGGAATGCCGGCCATGATTTCCCCGATCCGGCGGGCCAGCACGAACTGGAAGCCGGGGGTGAGCAGAAACAGGCGGATCACCAGCTTGGCATTGACCGGAACCCTGTCGGCGCGGGCATAGGCCTGAATGTCGGCCTTGATTTTCTGCCAGGGATTTTCATTGACGGTCATGGCACACTCTCTGGTTTCGGCAAGGCGGCAGCAAGACAATCCACCCGCTTGTCGATGGATATGCAGCGCCTTCAACTCTTTCTAAACATCAAAACGCGTGTTAAGAGCCGTAAGCATCGTATATTGTGCATCGCACAACAAGCCCGGAACCTGCGTTGCTTGCATGAAATTCTTCATGGCCGGCATTTTTGCCCGGTAAACGGCGAATAGTCGCCGCCTGCTGCGTGCAAGAATGTTCCGGCGTCTGACCGGCAAGACGAAAGCGAAGAGAGAAAAGCATGAGGATTCTCAAGGTAGCGAAGAGCATGACGAACCTCGGCCTTCGCGGGTTCACCCTTGTCTTTCGTTTCCTCCTGTCCTTTTATATCGCCAAATATCTCGGCTTCGAAGCCACCGGCATTTACGGGCTTGCCGTCGGTATGATCACCTTCACGCCGGCTCTCGTCGGCTGGGGTCTGAACTACTTCACCTCGCGTGATGTCGTCGGCAAGCCGCCGGAGGAGGCCGGCACTCTGGTCAAGAGCCGGCTTCTCGTTACCACGGCGTCACTTGCTCTGGCGACCGGCCTCGGTTTTATCGCCTTGTCGGCGACCGATTTCCACCTCTCGACGATTTACGCGCTGATCCTCGTGTTGCTCTGGCTCGAGACCTATGCGCTTGACGTACACCTGCCGCTGATTGCGCAGGAAATGCCAATCCAGGCGAACATCATCATTTTCGTCCGTTCGGCACTTTGGGCGCCTTTCGTCATCGCCGCCGGTATCCTGTTTCCGGCTGCCCGCACCATCGAATGGGTCTTTGCCGGCTGGATCCTCTCCTACGTGCCGACCGTCATCGTTCTCCTCTTCTGCCTGCGGCACTGGCCGCTGCGCACCATCGCCCGGGCAGGCATTCGCTACGACTGGATACGGATGCGGTTGAAGAGGTCGTGGCTCATCTATTTCAGCGATCTCTGCCTGGTGGGCATTTCCTATGCGGACCGTTACATCGTTAACTTCATTCTCGGGCTGGCGCTGACGGGCGTCTACACCTTCTTTTGGACGCTGGCCAACGCATTGCAGACGCTGATTGCAACCGCCGTCGTTCAGGTGGCGTTGCCATCGCTGGTGAAGGCGCATGCAAACGGCTCTCCCGTCGAATGGCAGGGCGCGATGCGACGCCATCTCATCCGCACCCTTGCCATGGCCGTCATTCTCGGGGTGGCCGTCTATGCCGTTTGCGAAATCCTGATCCGCTACATGGGCATGGAGGCGCTTGGCGAACATCGTCTCGTCTTCGTGCTGATGCTGTTTGCCGCCATCGTTCGTTCCTGCTCCGATCTCTTCAGTGTAGGCCTGACGAGCCTCAGGAAGGACAATCACTATGCCGGGATCATCATGGGTGGTGTGCTGTTTTCGGTCGTGCTGTGCTACACGCTGACCAGCCTTCTGGGCCTTGAGGGCGCGGGCCTGGCGTCGCTCGTCACCGCCATCGCGATTGCCACCGCCAATGGTTCCTACATGGTTCTGATGGCCGGGAAGATACAGCCGGAAAATGCGGGTTGAGCAAAAAAGCGACCGGCTGGGCCGTTTCGTTAAAATGCGAAATATCCGCTTAAACGCCTCGAAACGGCACAGGTGTAGTGTCCGCTCATAGCGAATGTTTCCGAAGGGGAATGCGATGAGAAACGCCCTGCTGAGAATGACAACCGTGGCCCTGCTGGCGACTGCCACGCTTGCCTCCAGTCTTGTCCCGGCTTCTGCTTTCAGCGGTGCGGGCATGATGCGCCAGATCACTCCGCCATCGCGACCCAACAACCTGTTCATCTCGACGCGTCGCGACACGCTGGCACCTTTCTCCTTTGCAGGCTTCTGCGCTGCCCAGGCTGATCAATGTGTTCGCCGCGGCGAGGAAACCCAGGTGGACCTCTCGCGTGAAAAGCGCGCGCTGATGCAGCGCATTAATGTCGAGGTAAATGGCCAGATTACCTATCGGGCCGAAAGCGATGCTACCGACAACTGGGCGATCGGCGGCAAGCAGGGCGATTGTGAGGATTATGCGCTGACCAAGCGCCAGCGTCTTCTCGATGCGGGCTGGCCTTCCGGCGCGCTGCGCATTGCCACTGCCCGTACCGAGGAAGGCGAGGGGCATGCCGTGCTGATTGTGAGCACGACGCGTGGCGACCTGGTTCTCGACAACCGCACCAATATCGTGAAGCCCTGGTTCGCAACCCAGCTTCGCCTCATCAAGATCCAGTCGCCGCAGGACCCGACCGTCTGGCGGGCCATCTGACCACCGGGTCCGTCACGGACCCGGCTGCGGTCGACGGCGTGTTTTACCGCTCGTGCCGGTCGCGTTCGGTCTCAGGCAGATTGTGACGAGCGGCGCCAGCAGAACCGCAAACATCATGGCGAAACCCGGAATTTGCAACGAGAAGTCCAGCACCGAATGCAGGAGCACGAGAAGCAGCGTCGCCAGACCGAGGTGACCTGCGAAACGGTAGCGCTTGCGCTTGAGAATGCCGCGCACGAAAATCCCCGCCAGTCCGACGACCGGCACGGCAATAAGCGGGATGAAAGCGATGCCGAGGGTGGCCAACCCCTCAAGATAAACATTATGCGCCTTCACCAGCACGGCATCGATGCCGCATTCCGGGTTGTGATAGGGAGCATAGGCCTGCGCGAACGAGGCAAGGCCAATGCCGCGGGGCATGTTGTCACCGATCAGGGCGAGTATTCCCGGCATCACGCAAAAGCGGCCGTCCTCTCCGCCAAGAATGGCGGCGCGCAACAGCACCTGGCCGCTGAACAGGCCAAATGCTCCCAGCATAACCACGATGGCAACCAGCGCGACCAGCGACCGGCGCAGCCACTGCCGCCTGACCGTGGGTGGACCGGTTCGCGGGCGCATGTCGTCCTTCAGCGCCATGAGCAGGATGAGCAGAAGCAGGCCGCCGAAACTGGCGCCGACGCCGCCACGCGACTGTGTCAGCAGGAGAGCCACGAAAATGACACCCGCCCCCAGCACGAAGAACGCACTTTTTTTCAGTCGCATATAATCGTCGATGTGAAGCGGCATGTTGCTGTTGGTCAAAATCCAAACGCGCGTCCAGTCGAGGCGGCGCAAGCTGCGCCAGGTCAGGGCCACCAGCGTCAGCAGCAGAATGCCGAAGAATGTCGCGGCCGTATTGCGGTTGACGAACATGCCCGTCAGGCTGTCCTTGTAAAAAAGCTTTTTGTCGAAAAGCAATGTGCCGGGCATAAGCAAGAACTGGAGCAACGACAGGACGGCCAGCACGACGCCAACCAAGGCGATCATGCGCAGGGCATTCAGGGCCCTCTCGTCCGTATCGAAGAGCACCAGTCCTGTTATGAAAAACAGAAATGGCAACGTCGCAGCAAGAAGGGCGAAGCGGTCATCGGCCGGCGCCAGCGATGTGACGGCGTCCATTGGTGAGGCCGTGAACAGTTTCGCCGTTTTCCAGGCGGGATGGGGATCGATGATTGACGGGTGGGGTGTCGTCTGCAGATAAACGACCAGGGCCATGCCGAGAATGATCAGGCATGCGGTCGTCACGGCGCCCCGCGTATATTGCGGCATGCCGCAAACGGCGAGCGAAAGAACGAGTGTCAGCGTCGCAAACGATACGCTGACCACGATGGTCTCTGCGCCGACCGCGCCGTAATCCAGAAGTGCGAGCAGCAAAACGACCCAAAAGAAGATTGTCGCCATCTGCCGGAGCAGTATTTTCCAGCCACCGTCAGGCGAGAGCAGCCGCAAACGCGGCCAGCGGGTTTCCTGCATCGGTTCGGCGTCCAGGTTAACGTGATTTTTTCGCACAGACATCGGTCACATTTCTTCTGACACCCGCCCCCTTCTTGGAGCAAAGCAGGTTGACATCCGCGGTTCGGGCCGAGACCGTCAGCGCCAGCGTATCAGGCGGCAGTATTTTCCAGAGGGTGAAGCGTGCTTCCAGCACATCGGGATCCGCCGGCGCCATCATCTGGGACATGTTGGCAAGCGTTGCCACCTCTTCCGGAAACGAGTTCTGCAATTGGCGGATCATTGCCAGTCGCAACCAGACGTCCCCATCCTGAGGCAGGCAGGATATTCCGTGGCGCATATAGGTTTCGGCGAAGCCGAGCGCTTCCTTGCGCTCATCGGCAGTCTGGGTCGCAGCCTTGCGATCCAGATCGAGCAGCAAAAGGCGCATCCCGGCCTTCAGGATATCGGAGCGGCAAATATGCTGTTCAATGATGGGCGTGAGATATGCCTGGGCGGCAGCCAGTTTGTTGTCCGAAATTTCGCCTTGCACGCGAACATCCCCGGCCAGCCGCACGAATGTCGCGTAGCGGGCCGTCTGGGGCATGGCGTCTCCAAGCATGAACACCACGAGCCCGACGACCATCAGCACCAGCACGACCGGGCCAGACTTTCGCACGGTTGCAAGCGGAAAATTGATACGATGCTTGAGAGACATGAACCGTTCTGTGGCGTTGCGTGTTGTCACGGTTGGCCGAATGATTTTCAGGGCGGGATGAGGACAATTCGAAAAGACGATGGTGGCCGGGTACCACCATCGTCCCGATCGAAGCTATTATCGTGTACGCAAACTCACGCGTCGAACTATTTATCCTCGTGATAATAAGACGTGTAACGCGATGCGTAATAATCGCTTGAGCCGAAGGAGCGGTAAAGCTTGAGCTTCTTCGCATCGACGCGGTTGAGGATGACGCCGAAGCACTTTTCGCGGATCTGCGGCTCATGGCTGAAGATGTTGCGTACGACGCCGCGGGCAGTGTTGCCCCATTCGATCACGAACAGGAAACCGTCCAGCCTGTCACTGATGGCGCGGGCATCGATCACCGGCGCAATCGGCGGCAGGTCCACGATCACGTATTCGTAGTCCGCGCGCAGATCATTGATCAGCTTGCGCATCGGCGCGGACATGAGCAGTTCGGACGAATGCGAAACACGCTGCTTCACGACGGTGGGCAGGAACGCCAGACCGGACTTCGGGTTGAAGAGCAGGACGTCGCGGTAGTCCACGCCTTCGAGCAACACTTCCAGAATGCCGCGTTTGGCGTGGCGACCAAGTGCGCGGGTCGAACCCGGATTGCGGATATCGGCATCCACGAGCACGGTCTTTGCGCCCTGGCTGGCCAGCAACTCGGCAAGGTTGGCCGCGATGGTGGACTTGCCTTCGCCCGGCAGCGTGGACACGATACCGATGACGCGTGTTTCCTTGCCCGGCAGGCTGAGGTCGATGGCAAGACGGGCATTGCGCAGCGTCTCGGCCATCGGCGACATCGCATATTCGATCACATAATCGCTTATGCTCGACGTTTTCAGAATGGAGCGGCTCTTGTCGTAGTCGCCGTCGACCGTCTTGCTGGAAACCACCTTTCCATCAAGTTCCATGACATTGCCAAGGAACTCCTGGCCAAGCACCTGGCGTACCTCTTCCCCGGTCCGGAAGAAGCGGTCGCGGAACTCCCGCACGGCGCCGATGGCGACACCGGCTGCACCGCCGATGAACATGAAGAAGGCAATCACGAGTATCTTGACGGGCGCGCTGGCTTTCTGCGGAACCGTTGCGTTGGAGATAATGCGCGCTTCGGTGACCGGGAAGGACTGCTGCTGGATTGCTTCCTGATAACGCTGGAGGAAGGTCTGATAGAGGTTCTTGTAGGTTTCTGCCTCACGCTGAAGTTCGCGAAGCTGAACCTGCGTCTGGCTCGCGCTGCTGGACACGCCACTGGCGCGGTCCACGCTTTCCTGCAACTGACGCTCGCGCTCGGAGGCGACATCGAGATCGCTCTTGTAACTCTGCGCCACGCGACGGATTTCGTCGAACATCAGGCGCTTGTATTCCTGCATTTCGTTACGCAGGCGAATGGCCTGTACGTGCTGACGCCCCAAACGGGCCGAGATTTCGGCTTCGAGCTTGGAAGCCTCGAGATACTTCTTGCGCAGTTCGTTGGCCACGGAACTGTCGAGCACGTCGGTCACGACTGCGTCCAGTTCGCCCGTATCGAGGATCTGCTGGATGCGCTGCAGGCGCGCGCGCGCCTTTGTCGTATCCGACTGAGCCGCGATGAGGGCCGAGTTCAACTCGGAGAGCTGCTGGTCCGATACGAGGGAGCCGTTGGAGCCGGACTGGATCAGGTTGTTCTCGGCACGGAACTTCTGCACAGCAAGGTCGGAATCGAGTGCCTTCTGACGCAGTTCGGTAATGCGGTCGCTCAGCCAGTCGCCGGCGCGACGTGTGGCATCATACTTGGAGTTCAGCTTGTCGAGCAGATAGGCGTCGGCAAGTGCATTGGCGATGTCTGCGGCCTGCTGCGGCGACTGCGACGTGTAGTCGACACGGAGCACATAAGTACGACCAACGCGCGAAATGTCGAGGTTGTTTCCAACAGTGTCGGCGGCACGCTGGCGCTTGCGATCGGCCTCATCCACGGCCTGCGTCTCGTCGTCGGACGAGAACCAGCGGGAAACGTTCAATACGGAACGAACCGCACCGATAGCGTTGCCGATCAGCGAACCCCGGTCAGCGTTGAAAACCGGGTCTTCCGTGAGGTTGAGCTTGTCCACGACGGCGAGTGAAACCGCATCGGACTTCAGAACTTCCACCTGGCTGAGAACGGAGGCTTCTTCATCGGCAACGGCGCCGATCGTCGAAAGCTGCTCCACGACCTGACCGTTACTGCGGTCGATCAGGATTTTTGCCGAGGCGGTGAAAGACGGAACTGCAGTTGCCAGATAAACGGCGCAGAGGGCGAGTGCGACCACAACGCAAACGGCGACGATGCGCCATTGCCGGTTGATGACGGCAAAAATGGCATCAAGATCGCCAAGCTCAAAATGAGTGGCCTCATCTGGTTGAGTGGCAATGCCACTTGCTCTCTCAGATATATGACGCAGTTGCAAGTCTCACCTCATTCACGGTTGTTTCAGTCTATCGCCCACCGCAACGAAGAACACTGCGATCAAAGCACTGCATTCCACCCGTAAACTTTATCGCATCGGCATCCGCATAAAGGCAATATTAGATTTGTAAGACTTGAAACAAAATAATGGTCTGCGCGAGACTTTTCGCGCAGACGTGCCGTAAATGCCGCAAATCATCACGGTTGTTCAGTCGGGCTCGTGCTCGTCCTGAAATTCGTGGTTGCAGCGGAGAAATAGCTGACGCCAGAAGGCGCTGTTACGCCAGCCGTCTGTGTCACGCCGTTCAAGGCAGAGCCTACGCCGCCAGTGGGAAGCGGCGAGGGATTGTTCCCGGTAATGTCCGCCGCACCGCCTGCACCGGCGCCTCCGGCCTGACGGCCAGCCGCCGTAAGCAGAAGGTTGTCGAGGAATGCCTCAGACAGGGCAACCGGCGCTTCACGCGAAGTGGCCTGCGACTGAATGGACGCGGCCAGCAGAATGTTATCGCCGGACGTCTTCAGGGTCGATGCAGCCAGCGCCAAACCTTCGCCGAAGACTTCATCGAGCGGGATGGCATTTGCCTCTCTCGCCATGCTGATCAGCGTCGCCGTGTTGGCGGGGTCGGCCAATGCGAAGGCGGAAACGCTTCCTGCCAGCTTGACCGGTTCCCGATCAGCCGCAACCGTCATGCCCTTGAGAATTTCCACGATCAGCGTTTGCGACGTTTCGGGATTCGTTGCGAGGCCGGCAAGGTAGGGGAAGACCGTCGGATCGTTGACGAACAGCGCCGCGACCTTGTCCGAGAGCGTCAGCGGATCGGCAGCCTGTAGGCGCCCGAGAAAATCGCCGACGGTTTCGCCTTCGTTGCGCACGAGCGGTGCGGCGGCCGGCGCGGGTGCCGTCACTTGCGCGGGCGCCGTCTCCTGCGCCTGCGCTGAGGGCGACCAAGAACAAATTCCAGCCGATGCAATAATCGATGCAGCAGCAACTTGCGCAAAGAATGAACGAGACATTTTTCTGCACTCCTGTTTGACGAATGTACTTACACACAGGACCTGAGCGTTCAACCCGTTTTTTCGGGTTGTGCCGGCGCTTCAACTGTCAAAATTTGGGTGGCATTTTCGCAAAAAAAAGACGAAGTTCGGATATCCATTTGTTCGTAAACGATTTTTTAACGATCAGCAAAGGTGCCGCCGCTCGGCATCCTCAGCTTTCCCAAATTAAGTATATTGAAAGAATATCGCCTGGCGGCGGGAAAACGGACAATGAAGCCGCCTGTTTTATCTCAGCCCAGCAGATGGGCCCGCCCGCGCTCGATCTTGAGAACAGTCAATTGCCCTGTCGTTACGGCGTTCGTATCGATTCCGATACGGTTCGGTCCAAGGTCCAGATCATCGCTCGGCGTATGTCCGTGAATGACAGTGTAATCCATCCGGGGGCCTTCAGACAAAAACGGCTCCCGGATCCAGAGCATGTCCTGGTCGGTCTGGGCATTGAGCGCGATGCCGGGGCGCAGGCCTGCATGCACGAAAACGAAGTGGCTTGCGCGCAGCGAAATCGGCATGGCCTTGAGAAAATCGACATGTTCGACAGGAACGGACTCTTGCATTGCCCGGCGAAGATCCTCGGCCAGAAGCTTGCGTTTGGACATGAAGTAATCGATGTCCACGCCGTAGGAGAGGAGCGTGTCTCGGCCGCCATACTCAAGCCACCACATATTGCTGAGCGGATCATCCATGAAGTCGAGAAAAGCGGCTTCATGATTTCCGCAAAGGGCCAGCCGTCGCATGACGTCCGGAAGCGGCTTCAAGAGATGGGAAATGACTCCGGCCGAGTGCGGTCCACGATCGATGTGGTCGCCTAGGGTGACGATGAGCCCGCGATCACCGGTCTCGTTCAAGTCGGCTTCGATCTTTTTCTCGGCCGCGAGCAACAGGTCAAGTCGGCCGTGAACATCGCCGATCGCATAGATGGAGTAGGCCGGAATATCGTCCCCAAGATCGATCCGTCGCCTGCTTCGCGAAGCTGTGATGGCCGTCGTCGCGGCGGTGCGTGCGCCCAGTTTGTTGATAAACAACTTCAACATCAGCGATGCCACATGTGTATCAACCAAAATCCTCCTGCGTCGGCGTGCTCGCCAGTTTTCACTTAAACCGTGTCTTCATGCAAGTCACAACGGCAGGACGTATGGTCACGACGGCGTGTCGGTATCTTTCAAACGGCACTTCGTTCCGTTGAGGGCTGGACTGTGCCGATCATATGAACATAGACGCCGTCGATCTCGCGAACCATGCGGTCGGACGTGTAGGCCGAGAGGAAGCGTTGATAGGCCCGTTCGCCCATCGCCCTCAATTTCTCCTTGTCGAGGGCGGCAAGCACTTCATGCAGCGCCCTGTCGTCCTCGGGGGGGAAGAGAAAGCCGCAGTCGCCATTGCCGATGACTTCGCGAAGACCACCGACTGCCGATGCGGCAACCGGTTTGGCAAGCCGCATGGCCTCGACCGCGACGAGACCGAAACCCTCCCAGCGTGACGGCATCACAAGCACGTCGCAGCTTTTCATCTGTGCAATGACATCCTTGCGATCCAGCCAGCCGAGCTTTTCAACGCAGGACGGCATTTCATCCTGCAGGAAGTTGCTGCCGACGGCGACGTCGCCGGCCAGACGGACGCTGATCTTGTCTTCCAGGCCGACGACAGCCTTCAGAAGGATATCGACGCCCTTCTGGCGGTCCAGCCGACCGGCGTAAAGCACCTTGAGGCGTTTATCGTTCCATTCGGCAGGCTCGACATCCGGCGGTTCCGTGGCAATGCCATTGGGAATGAGGTGGAGGCGGCTCTCGCCGACCCCAAGCTGGCGACCGCGATCGAACTCATGACGCGAGATAACGATCGTCTCGTCCGAAAACAGGGCCAGAACACGCTCGGAAACCTGGGCGAACAACCGCATGGCGGGACCGCTCTTCATATCGACCGACCAGCCATGCGGGCAGAAGGCAATCTTTGCCATGCCTGCTGTCCGCAGCGAGCGCACGACGAGGCCGGCAATCGAAGAGTGAGCGTGGACGACATCCGGACGGAACGTAAACAGTGCCTGACGATACGCGCCGATCAAATGAAACGCGCCGGCCAGCCGTCTTGGCCGCGCGAAATTGATGATGACGGGGCTGACGTTGCTGATGGACGTTTCAAGATAGTCCATCTGCGAATCGGGAATAAGCAGAGCCACATTCTCCGCGCCGTATTTGCGGACCTGGTGAGGAATAAGCTCCGCCAGATAGGACCCCGTTCCGCCGATAATGCTCTCACAAACATGAAGTATTTTCATATGTTCCGAAGACTCTGCCGCTTTGAGCGTATTGATGTGACTGCTGATAGCAGCGCTGACTGTATATTTCCTGTCTCTCCACTACCATGCAAAAATCATGTCATTTTGAAAACAGTTCGAATAATTCAAAATTGAATCCTCAATTGCAACCTAGACTGAGTAGTTACACTCGCGATTGTTAAATCGGGGACGACATTCAATCAACGCGCCTAAACAGCCTGATTTTCAGGTTCCATGTCCCACTACCCGAGTGGGGTTGTGTCGGCCCTATTCGTCTCGCTGAAAATGCAATGCGACCCGTTCGACGCCTGCCACATCGAGGATCACGGGGTCATCGCCTATTTTAAAGGCGCCTTCGGATGGCTGGACCGATCCATTGCACAAATGCCTTGCAGCCACCGGCGCATCGCCGGCCACGCTCAGCCGCATGCCACGCTTTTGCGATGTGGTCCAAACCGCCATCCGCACGCCATCCGGTGTATCAACCTGCACCACGAAGAGATCGTTCGAGGGACGCTTGATCTCGAAACGTTTTGCCCCCTTCAGGAAACGTACGGCCTCGCGAACTGCACAGGCCTGGGGATGGGGCACGAAATCGTAGTCGTAAAGGCCGAAATTATCCTGAACGTCGTTCTCGTTGCGGCCGGAATCCTTCAACTCGTAGACCCAGGCACCCTTGAGCCACGGCGTGGCAGCCGACCAGAGCAGAAACTGGGCCATGTTGGCGGCGGCCATTTCTGGCGTGACACTGCAGCGGTGCTTGCCGGTCGGCCAGCCAAACTCCGTGACGTAGACAGGCCGAGGCGGCGCTCCGGGATTGAGCGTTTTCTGGAGGTTTTCGAGCCGGTCGATCATCTCGGTCGCGGTTCGCTTGCTCAGGTCGTCGTAGCACATGTTGTAGAGATGCACGGAAAGCGACGTACGGGCATCGGGCTTGAGTTCGTCGACCATCGCCTTCGTCCAGCTCCAGTCATGATCGTCACCCACCGCGCCGTAAAGGATCGTTGCCTTCGGCGCGTCCTTGATTGCCACCGGCAGCGCCGACTGCGCGAGTTTGGCGTAATAGGTCGCGGCACGTTTGTCTTCCGGCCCACCGGGGCCGCGCAGCATCGGCCTTCTGTCTTCCGCGTTGATGTTCCATTCGTTCCAGATTTCATACATCGGCGAGTAGGATGCGGTCTTTTGAACGACATCTGTAATGAACGCGTCGTACGAGGCTCGTCCGGCATCCGTCACCGGAGGATTGCCTTCCGGCACATTCGGATTGGAATGGCCAGGAATGAGAAGCGGGGTGAGCCTGGACGTCATCAGCATGGTCAGAAGCCTTGGCGGCAAAGTACCGCTTCTGCCGCTGCCTTCCGGATCGTAATCGATCCACGGAATATCGTCGCGATAGGAATCGACGCCCAGTTCCGCCAGGGGACCGACCGAGAGTGCGGGAACGTAGTTCCGCTTGCCCTGAATGCCGAAATGGGTCGCAACGCCCGTCAGCATCGGTTCTGAGCGTTCGGCGAGTGCCGTCCGTTCGACCGTGACGTCCAGATTGCTACTCGATGCTGCATCGCAGGAAGTCAGAGGAGCGATGCAAATCAGAATTGCAAAACTCATCCTGAAATAGTTCATTCGACATGCTCCATCTGGTGGCAATACTGATTTTACAGGCCTCGCGGCTAAAAATTGCGAACACATTCTGGAAGTAAACCGGAGTTTCGCGGCAATGACGAGGCAAAATCGTTTCGCACATGCGTTTTTTATGTGGCGCCAACCGGCGTTCAGGGTCGAGGGCTCAAGTCAGTATTGCGGATTTTCCTGCTCAGGCGGCGATCGCCGGCACGGCCGCAACCTTTTCGAAGCGGGGCCGGCGAACGCGAACCGTCGCGGACCCGGCACCGGTAAACTTCACGTCCAGCGCCCGGCAAACCAGCCAGTTGATACTGTCATAGGCCGGAACGGTCGCGACCTCGGTCGCGTCTTCCAGAACGAGATGCTCTGAAGACGGATAGGCGCCGTAGGAACCGGTTTGATGGCATCCGTGGGTGAAGAGCGAGGAGGTGACGCCGGTTTTCACGGTATTGACTTCCATCGCTGGCGCGGCGGCGCCAAGATTGACGGCGCCCGGCATGATTTCCACGGTCGAGAAGCCACGCAGATTATCGCCCGCCAGCACCTTGCCGGCCGCCGATGTCACCTCATACTGGAAGAAGATGCCCCCCGCATTGGTCGTATTGATGACGAATTCCACGTAACGGCCGGCCATGTCCTCGCCGACATTGATGGTGAAGGTCGTGGTCGAATCCGACGAACGTCGAGTGGCCGCCCAACTGGTTGGAACCCCCGCCAGCGCCCCGCCGGACGGATTGAACCCAAGCGTGCCGCCAGCTCCCAGCGTTCCGGTCGTGCCGGAAAAATCGGGATACGTCAGAAGTTGCGAGGAAAGGTTCGATGAATAGCGTACCGCACCATCTGCGTAGAAAGATGGCAGGTCAGGAATGGCCTTCCTGACGATTTCCGCCAGCCGCTTGCCAACCGCAACGGCACCGGGAACGGCTTCATGAACGAGCACCCCGCTGTCATTCATCATATGGCCCGCGCGGAAAGCATAGAGCGCATTGGTTGTGTTCAGCGGATCGCGCAGCGGCTCCCGGGTTTCCAGAAGCCACATACGGCGGCCGTAAGGCAGCATGCCAATCTTGCGGTTCGTATCCTCAAACAAGGCGATCTGCGCTGCGTTGGCATTCGATGAACCGTGCAGCGTGCGGAAGATGCACTGGATACCGCGCGCCGTGCACGTATCGATCAACCGGGCCGCGTTGGCGACCACATTATCCGCCACGTTCGCCGGCGTCACGGCCACGCCGCTTACCACATCGGTGTAGCTGCCCTGGGCCACGTCGTTGGTGCCCATCGTGAAGATGATCGTACCGGCATTCGATGCATCGAGCGAGCCGTCCTCGACATCGGACAGGAAGCGCTGCAACACCTCATCGCTGCGCCACCCGGAGACGGCCCGTTTCATCACGTAGATCATGCGCTGGCCGGAGAGCGCGTTTGCGATATTGATGCTGTTGAAGGCGGCCCGTCGCAGGCGCACGCCTGGGTCCATGAAGGTCTGGGCGACCAGACTGTCGCCGTAGAGTGCGACGAGGTTCGGGCATTTGTTGACACCCTGAAGGCCTGCAATGCCGGCCGCATTGATGCCCAGTACGGCTTTCAGGTGGCGTTTGGCGATGTATTCGATTTCACCCGTCATCTTTTTTCCTTTCGGCATGGGACGGGGAAAGGATGGCATTGCGATCCGGGCCGGGAGCAAAATGACGGCGTCGATAGAGCTTGAAACCGCAAAGGGAACATTGCGGACATACGGCGCGCTTTGTTTTACAATGGCTTAGCGCCATGCTGGCCGGCAGGCAAAAATCCACGAAGGAATTTTTGCGCCGCTTTATGCCCCGCTCGGGCTATCGGGCAAAAAGCGTACGCGAAAATCAGGGCTGCAAATCGGAATAGATCTTACGATAATCATCGATCAGATCGGAGAATGCGCGCCGCGACGAGGCCTTGTCCACAAGGGCGGCTTCCGCGTCGGCGAGCAGCTTCGGTTGTTCGATGAGCCGCTTTAATATCCCGGCCAGAGCGTCGACTTCCGGGGGGACGATCCAGCCGGTAACGCCATCCTCGACGCCTTCCGAAATGCCGCCGCGGTTGCTGCCGATGACCGGTCGGCCAGCCGCCAGCGCATCCAGAACCACAAGCCCGGCCGGTTCTTCCCAGATCGAAGGTGCGACGCTCAGATGGACCTGCGCATAGAAATCGACCGGGGAGACAAAGCCGAGGAAGTCCATGCTGACCGCCGGGGCAAGCTGGCGAAGCCGTTCCTGATCTTCCGGTGACGCGGTGCCCGCGAGCTTCAGTTCGATGCTGCCGGCCGGCAAGAGGGCCGCCGCTGCGACAAGCAGGTGCAGGCCTTTTTCCTCCGCAAAGCGGCCGATATAGCCGACTTTGAGCACGCCTTCATATGGCATCGGCGGCAGAAGCGAAATGGCTGGATTGGCAACGTTGTGCACGACATGGGTCGGCAGGTTCGGCGCAAAGATGCCTTCCTGCTGATGGATCGCCAGGGTCCGGTGACTGACGCTCGTCACCGCATCGAGATCGCGGGTGCGTTCGCGCCGGTTGGTCGTCAGCAAGCGGCAGGAGCCGCAGCTCGTTTCGCAGACCTGGCCGTCCTTGAACCGGGAACAGCGCGGACAGATCAGGTAATAGTCATGGAGCGTATGCACGACCGGAATGCCGAGCGCCCGGGCCACATGCCACATATCGGTGCTCAAGCCATTGAATGTGTGGGTGTGAAAGATATCCGGCTTCACATCCTTCAGGATCGCCTCAAGCTCGCTTGGAGCGCGCCAGCGGTCGTCGATCACATGCCATGCCATACGCATCAACGGGTTGGTTTTCGGCGCGAAGGGCGGGTAGAGATTGCGGATCGGCACGAAATAAACGCTGACCCCGTTGGCGTCTTCGCGCCTGTAGTGACCGTCGAGGGCAATGCGCACCACCGATACGTCGTCACCCGCCGCGACCAGCCCCTCGGCAAGCTGCCGGGTGAAGACCTCCGCGCCGCCCATGATGCGGGGCTCGGAGGGCGTCGGATAAAGTGCGGCGGCAAGGACTACGCGCATGAATTCACCCTTCGGGCAATGGCGGGAACGAACAAACCGGCTCGGGAAGCCGGTCCGTTCACATCATCGAGGCGACGGCATTCAGGAGCTTCGACGCACTTCTGGACCAGCGGAAGTGCGACAGCGTATCGGGCGCATTGGCATAAGCCCGCATCAGGATCGAACGGTCGGTAATCACATCCTGCAGCACCCGCTCCAGGTGGGAGCGGTCCAGCGGGCTGAAATAGATCGCGCTCGCCCCGAAAACTTCTTTCAGCACATCGATGTCGCTGACGAGGATCGGTGTGCCACAGGCCAGGGCCTCGAGCGGCGGAATGCCGAAGCCTTCGTACAGGCTGGGGAAGATCAGGGCATAGGCATTGCGGTAAAGGGCGGCGATCGCTTCGTCGGAGACGCGCCCGGTATAGATGATGTTCGAGGCTTCGACGGTCTTCGCGCCCGCGAAAACCTTCGAATTCTGTCCGCCGGAAACCACCAGCTTGAGACCGGGTGGCGCCACCTTGAGGAAGGCATCGACGGCAAAGTCGATATTCTTGTGCGGTGCCCGCGAGCCGAGGATGAAGAAATAGGAACCAGGCCGCAGGTCGAACTCCCTGAGGATGGTATTGTCCGGCTGGACCCGTAGAATGTGTTCATAGCCGTTCGGCACGACCGTTATGCGGTTTTCCGCAACGCCAAGAACGCGGGAAACCTCCCGTTTGGAGAAGTCCGATACTGTTGCGATGCGGGCCAGGCGTGAGCACACCTTGTCTATGATCATGTGGACGAGGCGGTAGGCTTTGGAGAAATACTGCGGGTAGCGGTAGATCACAGCGTCATGGATGACCAGCAACTGCCGCATCTTGAAGAGGGGCGCGCCGTTGGCCAGATTGATCAGGAAGCCGTCCCGCGCCAACCAGGGCAGGCAGACCTGTTCCCAGAGATGGCCGTTGAAGGGCCCGCTTGCCCGCTGCTCGATATGCTTGAGCGGCAGAAGGTCCTTGCAGACGCCCGGCATGAGGAGGACGATGTCGTAGGACTTTCTCAAGTCGGGATCGGCGTCCAGCAGTCCGTCAAGATGGGTCACGATTTCGCGCGCATAGCGCTCGACACCGGTCACCGCGCCCGTCAGAAACCGGCCGTTGATGTAAATTCGTCTTTTCTTCACGCAATATTCCCCGCAAAAGTCGATTTACCCAATCACAGCGGCATGGGGCGGTCCATAGCCCGTCGCCGCTCGGTTTCCAGCGAGCATGTGTCAGGCCGGGAGCAATTCATCAGGAAGTTTCCCGTCTCGATACCCGCTGTACAAGCCGAACGCAAGCAACGAGAACGTTTGTTGCCGTTCAGCCATGCCGGGTTTGGCCGAAACTATTCGGCCGGTCGCCCCAGCGGCCTGAACGAAGCGAGTGAATCGGATGAACCGAACCTCTGCAGGATTGGCTTCAACCTCAATTCAGTTCGGGAGCGGAGGGCGAATACATCGCTGAACATGTAACCGAACATCATCGTCGCAAAGGACGGGCCGTAACACTGCACCGTAATGGAATAGATATTGAACAGGAATATCACGGCGAGCTTGGAGGTATCCCGCGACATGCCGGCGCTCTTGTACTGCGCGATGAGAATGAAAATCGTCGACGGCCCCATCATCAGCAATGTCATCAGATAGAAATTGTCGAGCGGGATGTAGAGCTGGGCATATGACGTATAGTAGATCGGATAACACATGCATCCCATGCCGCAACCCGTGAAGATGGTCCAGGGAAACATCTCCGCCATCAGTATGTAGGGTTCCTGCCAGGTGTTGTTGATCCGGTCCTGAAGGCTGAACAACTTTGGACTGATTTCCGTCAGGTCCATGCCAGCCGTAAAAATGATGAGCACAACGGGCACGAGAATGAAGAGAAACGAGAAGCGCGCCACCTTGCGCATGACGAAGATGCGGCGTTCGTTGTTACCGAGGAAATACTGGAACAGGTAAAGCAGGATCGCAATAAAGAACACGCCTGTGGCGGTCTTGCTGGTCGACGTGTTCAGCGCCCAGTAAATGATCGGCCAGGACACGACGTTGACCAGAAGCCTGTGCTGTCGAGCCAACAGCATATAGAGGAACGCGCAGAAATAGCCGGCCATCGTACTGTCGCCCGCGAGGCCACCATAGCGCACGATGCCGCCTTCCACCCACCAAAGGCGCGTCGCCTGACGTTCCACGCCGAGCGTGTTGAAGGTCTGCCCGACCCATGGATACGAGATATAGGGGTTGAGGATCAGGCCGATCACCGACGCCACAAACACGACGTGGAGAATGATGTTGGGCCATTTCCGTTCTTCCAGCACGGTGCCGCTCAGCGACATGCCGGCCAGAAGGGGCAGAAACATCTTGATCGAGGAAAAGAAGCCGCCAATGGTGTCGTTGGTCGTGAATACGCTCACCACAAGGGAGAAGACGAAGGAAAGGCAGATCGCGATCCCAAGCGGATTTCGCCGCGAAAACTGCTGGATGAAGAAGATGATCGTGGCGCCCATCGCGAATGCGTCCACGACGAACCACAGAAAATCGAGATGCACCAATGAAAACGCATAGCGCATCACGCCGGACATACTGTCGCGAACAGCGAACAGCATGAACGTCGTTATGAGATAGGCGCTTACAAGTGTTTCCGCCTTCTTCTTGGAAATCCGAATCATGGAGAGATATGCCTCTTGACCAAGGTTCGCCTCAGCTTGTCACAACTTTTGACGTGAACCGTCCTGACCCGGCCAGCATCACTAATGATACATGCGATACATCGGGATGGAAAGCGAGAAACGGTAACTTGCTCGACATCGGACCTCACCGCGTTGTCTCGGAAGGTGCTGGCATCGCGCTGTTTTTCGGTTTCGATGACCGGAACATCTTGAGAACCGGTTTTTCCACGTATTTGTGGAAGACGATCGAGGCGGCGATGCAAATAACTACCGAAACCGCGAAGTAAACCAGGCGGACGGCTAAGAACTCATGGCCGCCGAACGTATCCAGCACGCGGGTCACGACCGAAAGAAGCGGGAAGTGAATGAGGTACAGGGAATAGGACGCCTGGGCCAGCAGCAGAACAAAAGCGCTTTCGCCAACGGGCTTGCGCAAGAACCAGACGAAGAACAGCGCCGCGCCGATGCCGTAGCCGATATTGTTCAGCCAAAGGGGTGTGGCGAAGGCGCTGCGGCCGATGCAGGTGAGCAGGAAAAGCCCGATGCCGGCGGCCCCCACCAGTCCCCGGAAGGGTACGTCAATCTTGCGGACATGGATATGGGCGAGCCCGATGCCGGCGAGAAACAGAAAGTTGTTGGTGTTGAATACAATCTTGAACGCCGTGCCGCGCTCCATGAACGGACCGATGATCAGGCCGAGAGCGCACCAGGCCAAAAGCAGCGACCATCCAAGGGAGCGCTTCCATATCCAGACCGCGAAAATGACGTAGAAGAGAACTTCGTGGCGCAGCGTCCAGGCAACGGACAGGACCCTTTCCTTGGCGAGCGGGAAAGGGAAGTAAATTCCAAGATAATCGATGAAACCGGCGACGTTCGGCGTCAGACCGGCCTTGGCGGTGACGAAAAGAATGGTGGCGACGATCCACAATGGTATGAGGACGCGCGTCCAGCGCTTGTGAAAGAACGACCTGACATTGGCCAGACTTCCCTCGGGATCGCCATGGTGAATGAGATAGATGACGAAACCGCTGATAACAAAGAAGATCTGGACGCCGCTGTCGCCGTTGATCAGGAAGTGCAGGGTCGATTCACCCATGTATTTTGGACGGGCGAACGTCACCTCGACATGAAAAAGAAGCACCAGAATTGCAGCGACGGCGCGCGCATACTCAATCTGTAGAATTCTCATTCCTGCTCCACCACGTTTCGCTTTCGCCACTTTGCCCGATCAGGCCACAGCAGGCAATTCACTCATTTGCGCTTGCTAAGATGGACGCCGGTGCAGCATGGCATGTTTTTCGCCTTAATGCTGCGCCGCCCATACAAATATCGAACTAAACTTCTAGATCGAAATTGTCTGCGAGCAAGCCCAAATGCTCTCACACTTCATCTATACGCCCAGGAAATGAACTGGAAACTGGCCTCGTTTTTCTATAGCCTGACGGAAATTCGGGGTGCCGGGATTGCAATGACTTACTTGACTGTTGCAACGCACGATATTTGTAAACTGGGAAGGAATGCAAAAGTATGGCAGAGAACGCAAAGCCTTCATCTCCTCGTTTTGCCTATATCGATTGTGTTCGCGGTCTTGCTGCTGTCTTCGTGCTGATGCAGCACACCCTTGAATATGCCGGTTTCATCAATGTTCTTGGAAAAGGTTCGTATAACCTGATTGCCAATTTCGGGCAGGCCGGGGTCTTTGCCTTCTTTCTCGTCAGCGGCTTCGTCATTCCCTTCAGCCTGGAGCGGTCGAAATCCGCGAGAGACTTCTGGATCAAGCGCCTGTTGCGCATCTATCCCCTCTATCTCTTCATGTTCGCCATGACGTTCCTGGTGTTCACCTATGTCGAGGGCATACCATTCGAGCGACCGCTGCTGACTATCCTCGGGCAGCTTGTCTTCATCAATGCCTGGGTCGGCTTTCAGGATTATGTCGGCGGTTCGTGGACGCTGGTCATCGAATTCACCTGGTATGTTGGCCTCTTCATCTGGTGGCGCTTGACCGGCGGCATTCATGCGAAGAAGTTGCTGATCGTTGCTTTCGTGACCGCAGTCACGGTTTCCACGATTGCCATCGTCTATCCCACGCGCATTCCGCTCGGTAGTCTCGGCAATCTGTTGGCCTGCTGCTGGGGCCTGTTCATTCTTGAGTATACGAAGGGCAGGTTCAGCCTGCGGCAGTTCTGGCTGGTGAACGGTGTTTTCGTGCTGGTCTGCGTATTTGTTCTTTATGTCGGTTTTGGCCTGCGCCCCGTGGCGCGCCTCGGTGAAATGGTCAATTTTCCGATTTTCGTGGCGTCCTGGACCATTGGCGCGGCGACCTTTTTCTTCTTCTATCTGTTCCGCAATTCTCCAGCCATCTGCAACAGATACCTCGTGCTTCTGGGTTCGATCAGCTATTCGGTCTATCTCGTACACCCGCTGCTTCTGCATGTGCTGTCGCGCTATGGGGTTGTCGGTTTTCCGTTCGTTTTCATCGGCATTCCAGCCACGATCGCCATTGCCACGCTGACCTATCGCTACATCGAGCAGCCGTTCATTCGTATCGGTCACGGGAGGAAGGCGGCTCCTCAGCCGAACCCCGTCAAGGCATGATGCACTCTGCCGGCCCGCTGCGAGGCGGGCTGGGCATTTGTTTGTCATATTGAAAATTGAATATGGTGCCGCCGATTACTCGCACCAGGACGGGCGAACATCCAGTCTGGGAAGAGCACTCTCGGCGCGCCAGTGCATTGCTGACCGGCCGCCGATTTGTGTGACCGGCGATCATATAACCCGTGATTGAAGGCCCATCAGGCGGGTGCCGACCACGGTTCCGCCTGCCGACCGCCTTGGTCGAGGCTTAAATGTTTTCGACCTCGACAACGTGGGCGAGATAAGCCTTTTCGAGTTCCGCGACAGTCATTTCCTGCCAGTTTTCCGGCAGTTCGCCACCGAACATCTCTTCCATTTCGATGGCCAGGGACACGAAGGTCAACGAATCCACGGCGAGATCGATAAAGCGCTTTGCCGGCGTGATTTCACTTCGCGGCAACATGGTCTCGTAGATTTCGGAGATCGTGTTCCACGATGGCTGGTTCAGGCCAAGGATCTCCTTGACGCTGTTGAATATCTTGCCGATGAAGGTGCTTTCCGGCGGTTCCTCCGGCGCATTTGCCTCCTGCAGGATGCGGCGATAGTCATATTTTCCACTCGCGAAGACGGGCAGCTTTTCGTAGCTCTTCGTCTTGAAGATGTGGTCCGGCAGGTTGAAGCGCTTGGCAAGCCCGGCGATATCCGGGGCATTGGTCGTTGCCGACGTCTCTTCGATGGCGATGATGATGTGGCGATCATCCCCGGTGACCGCGCAGACACCCTCGAACACGCGCTTCAGATAGCTCTGGACTTCATCGAGATTGACGCGAACGCCGAAAGGCTTCACGAAACGGGATGCACGCCCGACGATGAAGAAGAGGCCGTGATCACGGATTTCGGCCAGGTCGCCCGTTTTCAGTCGCTCCGGCGTTTCATCCGTCGCAAGTTCCTCGGGTGAGGTGGCGTAGCCGAGCATGACATTCGGACCTTCGTAGGCGAGTTCGCCTTCCCGGTCGGTCTCGGTGATTTCATCGCCTTCCTCATCGATGAGGTAGAGACGACCGCCGGGGATAGCCTTGCCGATCGAGGCCGGGAACTCAGCGGCCAGTGCAGGCGGCAGATAGGAAATGCGCGGAGCGGCCTCGGTCTGACCGTACATAACGTAGAAGCGAGCGCCTGCTGCCTCGAACTTTTTTGCAAACTCCTGCACGAGACCTGCTTCCAGCTTGCCGCCGGCCTGGGTTGCATAGCGCAGTGACGGGTGCTTTTCGGCCCGGAAGCCGCTATGCTTGAGCGTCTCGAATGTGTAGGGCACACCGGCAAAACTGGTCGCCTTGTGTTGGTCGAACTCGTGCCAGAAGGTTTCTTCCATCACCGCAAACTGGGTCAGAATCAGCGCGCCGCCGCAGGCAATATGCGAATTGATGATGGACAAGCCGTAGGAATAGAAGGGTTTGAGGTGCTGGAAGGCGCGTTCGTCGGATTTCAGTTCGAGATATTCGGCAATCGAACGGGCATTGGAATCGATATTGCGGACCGAGAGCTTGACGAATTTCGGCGAACCGGTGGAACCGGAGGTGGACAAAAGGACGGCAAGATCGGGATGCAGCACAATCGGTGCTTCGTTGACGGTGCGGACGGAGCGCTGGCCGTCGATCACGATGTTCGGCTTGTAGAAATCGACCAGTTCCTGCACCTTGGGCGATGACAGGTCTTCCAGCAGGTAGACGACATGGCCGCCTTGCAGACATGCGAGGTAATCAACGATGGAACCGATGTCGTTATGGGCCTCGATAAAGACGAGCTTGCGGGTGGTGCCAAGATCGGACTTGCGGGCATCCACCCGCGCGGCCAGATCCAGGTAGGAGAGGGTTTCACCCGTGTCGGCAACGATCAGGGCCGGTGCGTCACCAAAGCGGCCGAGATCTTGGAAGAAAGGTTTCCGGTCTAGCTGCATTTTGCATTTCCTTCCAGCAAGGGCTTCCCGAGTCGGGTCGGCGCCTCAACCACCGATAATGTACCGGCTCTTGTCACGTGTGATGAGTTTTAGAACGACATAGACCGCAAGACTCATGACGATAATCGCAAGGAACGTCGCGATAATCACGATGACTTCGATAAATGGATTTTCGATCGCTGTAATAAGGCCCGCGCGACGCAGCACGGCGCGCTCGAGTGCCGAAAAATATCCGTGAATGAAGAATATGAAGAAGCTGAGCCGCGCAAACATGTCGAGTATGGCGTTTCGGCGGTCAAGATACTGTGCGAAGAAGACGGTGAGGAGCACGGTCAAAGGCAGATAGAAAAGCATCGTGCTGGTTGCGCCGTCGACCATCGTCGTGTCGTACACAGTAAAATAGAAGATGATGTAGATCGCCAGATACCCTGCCAGAAGCCAGCCGCTGATTGGCTTGAGCTTCAGAAGCGTTTGCAGGTGCACATGTGAAGCGATCCCGAGCAGATAGGACGGCAGGTAGAACACGAAGGATTGCAAAGGATTGCTGTTGCCCGGCGGGCGACCGACGATGAATGCGATGATCGTCGTGAGGAGAATGGCAGGGATCAGCAAATTCGAGCGTGTAATAAACTTGAAAGCCGGGGAAGCGATGAAATAGAGCACCACCATGGGAATGAACCACAGCGGCCCGAGGGCTGCCCCCATGGCAAGAATATAAAAATACTGTACTACGGGATTAAAGTTATGGCGCAGCCATTCAAGGTCTATCCAGCCATGACCGTTCTTTATCCCAATCAAGTAAGTCAAGATCGCCGGAGTGGCGATGAAAATATAAGGAAGTATGACGGAGAGAAACTTGTTCTTGAGGTAGGGCCCGTACTCGTAACCATCGAGGGTCGATGAAAACAGATACCCGGCAATGAACATGAAGACGACTGTGCCGTTACCCAGTACGTAGTCAAGAAAATAGCCGACATCGCCAGGCTGGGGAACCGCCGAAATAGCATGCGTAAAGACGATCAGCAGGATCGCCACGCCTCTAAGGTTGTTGATGAATTGCATGCTATTCCCTAAATCTTTGAAGATGTTTAACGAAACTTTGTCTTTTCGTTACCCGTGGGCGAGCACATAGTCAGTACGCTTCCCGATCATTGACGCAGATCGCACGGCAAATAAACATTGCGTCGCAACATTGGTCAAGCACCTTGCGGATTATAGGTGCAATACTGCAACCGCAGAATTGGAAGTGCTATGCAGACGTGCAGAAGAACATTCCTTTCGTTTTCGCTGGCGGCTTTAGCTTTGCCAGTCATGGCGAAAGCGGCCAGACCGCGTCGTGTCGGACTGGTCCTGTTGACCGGCAATTCGCATTCGATAGGCTGGGCGCAAAGACAGGCGGGGGATCGATTTTCCTCACGGGTGTTGCAGGTTGACCGCAACGGACAGCTCAATGGCATCACTGCGGGCATTCTCAACGCCGGCGACAAAAACCCGGCATTCGGCAACGAGTCGGTTGGCCCTTCGCTTTCCTTTCTGAACGGCCTTGCGGCGCAACGACCGGATCTTGATGCCATCGTGGCCGTGGCGCGTGGACAGGGGTCGACCGGGTTCGTGCGCGGAAAATGGGACCCTGCGGAAGCGAACCGCGGAAATCTGCTGCAATCGGCGCTTCGCCGCTGGAATTCCGCTTATGTTGCGCTGCTTGCCCTTGGCTGCGAGGTCGAACCGATTGCCGCCGCGCATCTGTCGTCGCGACCTGACGTGGACACATCCGATCCCGTCAGCCTGACGGAGAGGGCACGTGAATACGCGTTGCACGTCGATGCCTATGTCGACTTCGTTCGCGCAAACCTCAAAGCCGTACCGCCCGATTTTCCTGTTATCATCTCGGCGGCAATGACGCAGATGCAGGTCAGAATGCTGGGGGCGCCCGCGCTGACCTTTCTGTCGTCGGCGCATGGGGTTGCCTGGCGCAAGGCGCGCACCTGGTTCATGGACCCCATCAACGACTGGGGGGATGGCGAGGCCGCGAACCTGCCGGTTCACTCTTTCGACGGGACGCATGCGGATCGCAACGGCGTGTTGACGGAAGGCCGTCTGCTGCTTGCCGGCTTGCAGAAGGCGCGGGATAATCGCGATCCGCGTCTGCCATTTTCCGGTTTGCCGGAAACGGCCCGGCTTTTGTCGCTCTACGATTTCCGGGCGGGCGGTCTGACCGATCTGGCCGGCCGCGAGGATATTGAGCAGGGTGGTGCGACCCCTGATATCGTTGGCTTTTCCTCGGTGTTCGGAACTTTCGCGTTTCACCGGGACGGCCCTGGTGGCAGTGGCTATCTGCGCCGCGCGGCGCTGCCTGCGCGTTTTTCGATCGTGCTTCGCCTTTGCTTCGCGGATACAAGACGGGCACATACGCTCCTGACGACAGGGGGGCCTCTGGAGCGACCGCTTCTCGTGGTTGCGTCGGGTGCTCTCGTCGTGCCGGGTCATGGTGGCGAAATCGCCGTGCCGCTTACCGCAGATGACAATCAGCCCGTGACCGTGGCCCTGACCTGTGACGGTAAGCAAATGTCGCTCATTGTCGATGGCGTCGTGCAAGGCCGTGTCGCGGCACCGGCAGATGCGGTCGAGTCCTTGAGGCTGTTCCCGGCGAATGCCACTGCAGATGTCGATTTTCGGGGGCAGGTGCAGTATGCGGCGATTTTTGACGACGCGGTTTCGCCCGATCTTGTCGGAATGCTCGCCAGGGCGCGATTTGCGCCCTCCCGGTGAGGCACGGAAAGCAAGATCTTTGGCGGTGCAGTGCCTTCCGTGATATCCCGCACCGCCGCAAAATCCGATGTTGCGTTCAGACCTGCGAGGAAAATGAATGCGAACTGCCCTCTGTCACTCCGCCCTCACGCTTGTCACGCTCGCACTCGTTCTTCTCGCTTCCCGCTTCTTTCTGACCTCCGGCATCGTTGCGGTCGCATTCAGCCTGCATTTGCATATCGCTGTCCTGTGCGTCGTGGCCTGCGCGCTTGCCCTCGTGCTGCGGCGTGGCTGGTATGGCTGGCTGATGTTGTCTATCTCTCTCGGCATGGTCGGTTACGGTGTGATTCTGATGCAGAGCCACGCTCTTCCGGCCGCCACTGCCAGCGATGGCGCGGGTGGTGTGCCGTTTCGTGTGCTGTCGTTCAACGTCCTCTTCACGAATGACGAGGGCGGTAGCGAGGTGGCCGATATCGTGCTGGCGTCGGGTGCAGATGTGGTATCGTTGATGGAGGCGGGTCCGGTGCGTCCGTATCTGGACCGTTTGCGCGTGGCCTATCCCTATCAGCTCGGCTGTTCAACGACAGGACCCCGCTCCTGCGACCTGGTGTTGTTATCCAGGCATCCGTTCCGCTCGGCGGAACTGGGAACTCTCAGTAATCTTTGGCCTGAGCGGCTTGCGCTTGCCGTTATCGATCTCGCGGGAAGGCCCGTCAATATCGTGGCGGCACATCTGAGCAAGCCCTATTACGATGACTACCATAACAGGGAGGCGCGCCGTCTTGCCCGGCGTCTGGAAAAACTGGACGGGCCGCTCGTGCTGTCTGGCGATTTCAATGCTTCGGTTCTCGCGCCCGACATGCAGGGCCTGTTGCGGCGAACCGGCTTGCGCACGCTTCCCCTGGAGCCGGCAACCTGGCCTGTGGGCGCGGCACCCGTTGGACTGGCGATCGATCACATTTTCGCCCGGCCGCCAATGCGGCTGGTCAAGGCCGGGCGCATCGGCCCGGCCGGTTCGAACCATTACGGCTTGATCGCCGACATGCTGCTTTTCGAATCAGCGGGAGGCTGAACGACCGGCTTGCCGCGCGGACGACGCATCACATAGCGCTCGAGGGCTGGCATGATGGCCACCGAGATCAGGGCGCAGACGATGGCAATCGCCAGCGCGATAAACGGCAGGGCTAATTGCTTTGCCGGCCAGGGCACCATTCCCAGTGGTCCCTTCAGTTCCTTCACGGCATAGATGTGAATGCAGAAGATGACCAGCGAGTGCGTCGAAAGAAGATCGGCGAGTTTGGTACGCGGCACAAGCAGGCAAAGGGCTGCTACGGCCATCGTGCCCAGAAACGCAGCCAGCAGATAGATCAGATTATTACGTCCGAACTCCATGATATTGATGTTGGCTGTGCCGTTTTTCAGGGCAAGCGCCGCCATGGCGAGGGCAGCCACAACACCAATCGGCACAAGCATCCAGCGCTGGATTTCGATGCGTCCAACTGGGCCTTCGAGCGAGCGGCGGAACAGCAGCCCCGCGCCGACAAAAGCAAGGCCGACGCCCGTTGCGTCCAGCGCCCAGGGCAGGCGCGGTCCGCTATAGTTCGTCGTAAAGAGGAAGAGTGCGATGAAGACCGGTATGCGGGCGAGCGTCGGCAGCCGCATGGTGGCATATAGCACGAGGAACGTGGAAACGAGGAACGGCAGATACCAGATCGGCCCGTTTTCATGCAGGAAACGGTCACCGTCCGCCTGTGTTCCGTAAATCGATTGCCAGATCGCTGTCAGCACGCTGTCGATTTCGACGTGGAATTTACGCCGCAGCACGATCCAGATGATGATGGAAAACACGCTCACGACGGCATATAGCCGGGCGAACGGGAAGACATACTTGCCGAGAAAGTCTCTGAACGTCGTGGCTTCCAGCCGTGAGGACAGCATGAAGCCGGTCAGGAAGAGGAAGGCTGGCAGGTGAAAGGCGTAATCGATCGTTTTCACCCTGTACCACAAGGCCGCGAAATGCCCGAGCACGACGAGGACGATCAGCAGCGCTTTCGCATTGTCGACCCAGACGATGCGCTTTGTCGCGCTGTCCGCACTCAGGAGAAGGGTTTTAAGTTGCATCTGGCGTCCTGCAAGTGAGGGTGGCGGGCGGGCGATGGCGGTGTCTGTCCGGTCGCGGCACATCGGCGTCGACCGGATCTGATCGTAACAAAGCATTTGTCGCGATCAACAGCACAATAAATTGAGACGGTTTGATGACGCCGCTATCGAGGCCCTCATTTAGAGTCTTGCGACCAGACGAACCACGCCATCGGCTGGCAAAGATACCATCAACGGAACGCCAGGTCCTCCGCTATCGATGCGGGCAAACAAAGCACGGTAGTTCTGCGTCGTCGTCCCACGGCCAAGACGAGGCAGAGTGAGGGCGCATGTTACAGAAATCGAGATTTGAGTCATGAAGGGGTCTCCGGTTAAGAGATTATCCTGACATTAACCTGAACGACGAGGATATTCGTTTTTCCTGATAGTTAGCCGTGGTTTATTTTGATGAGGTTTCGTCAATCAATTTGTGCTACCCAGATCTTTACATCGGCTCTGACGAGAGTAACTCTGCCCAACGCGGCCGATGGAGGTCTTATGGCGCCAAAATACGTTACAAATATACAGATACTGCGCTTTTTTGCGGCTCTTTCGGTTGCTTTGGCCCACATCGGGGTCGCTGTTGAAGAGCATGATCAGGTCGATTCTTCCGTGTTCCGGATGGTTTATCCTTTCGATTGGGGCCTCGGTGTCGATGTGTTCTTCATCATCAGTGGCTTCATCATGTATTATCTGATGCGCGACCGATTTGGTGAGCCAGGCATTTCCGGAAAATTTCTGCGTCGTCGCCTTATTCGTGTCGTGCCGTTGTACTGGGCCTGCACGACGCTGATGGTGGCCTCCATCCTGTCCGCGAAGCAGTTGATCAACAACAATGTTCTCGATCCGGTTCATCTGATAGCGTCCTATCTCTTCATCCCCTGGCCAAGGGCGAATGGCGAGATTTTCCCGGTCTTTTCTCTGGGGTGGACGCTGAATTACGAGATTATCTTCTACATCGTGTTCGCAATCGCGCTTTCCATGTCGCGCCGCAGCGGTTTGATCTTCGCTTTTCTGGCGTTTTCCGCTCTCGTGGCCGGACACATGGCGGCTCCGGAATCCTGGTGGTTCCTGCATTATGTCGGTGACTGGATTATCTTCGAATTCCTGATCGGGATCGCACTGGCAGCGATTTTTCTCAATACCGATAGAAGAATATCGCCGCTTGTCGCCGTCGCTTTCATGGTGGTTGGCGTGCTTCTGGCCGTCATCTTCTACCAGACGGGAAGCTACACTTTCATGCCGCGCCTTGTGACCGGTGGCATACCCGCCGCGTTCATCTTCATCGGTGCAGTGTTCGTGGACTTTACGCCGAAAAACCGCGTTGCGCGCTGGCTGGAGGTTGGGGGTGATGCGTCCTATGCGCTCTATCTGGTTCACGCATTTACGGCGAATATCGTGGCGATCATCGGCGGCAGGCTTGGTTTGCCCTCGCTGGTCACATTCGGCGTTGGTGTGGTCGTCAGTGTCGGTGCGTCGGTCGTGACTTACCGGTTCTTCGAGCGGCCAATCACGAATTTCCTCAATCAGCGCTTCGGTCGGGTCTGATCCGTGGAGTAAAATTCTCCTCGAGCATCCCGGCATAAGATTCCTGTCGCACAGCGATGATGTCTTATTGTGTCCGAGGACTGTAAAATGCCTGAATAAACTCGATCGCCAATCATCGTACCCAGAAAATGAACATTCGCTTGCGTTGCCGTCTGTGGAAAACCGTGGTTAAAGACTCCCGAGATTCTGACTGATGAAGGCAGTATGTGCTTGTTCCGCAACAGTGCATTAAGAATTGGCGCTTAAGAGTGTTATTAATGTGATTTGTTCACGCACTAGGCTACCCTTCGGTCTAAATGGCTGCGCGACTGTTGAAAATTGTCTTGAGGACCTTATGCGACTTTTGACTGTATCGGTTTTACTTGCAACCACCGCTTTGGCTGGCTGTGCGGCAACATCTGCCTCAGGTCCTGCATCCTCGAAGATCGAAGCGCAGGCTGCGCTGAAGATTGAACCGGTGAAAACGAATGGTGGCAAGACCGCAGGTCTTGACTACGCACTGATCGACATCAACAGCGCTGTACTGAATTACCTCGGCGATACCACCAGCACGACGATTGCAGGCAGCTTCGGCGGCGGCAAGGGCGGTATTCCGTCACTTCCGCTCGGCGTTGGCGATGTCATCCAGGTCTCGGTCTTCGAAAGCCAGGCCGGTGGTCTGTTCATTCCGGCCGATGCAGGCAGCCGTCCCGGCAACTATATCACCCTGCCGCAGCAGAGCATTGACCGCGAAGGCAACATCACCGTTCCCTACGCCGGCAAGATCCGCGCCTCCGGCCGCTTCATCGATGAAGTGCAGAAGGAGATCGAGGAGCGTCTGGCGAACCGTGCAATCGAGCCCCAGATCATGATCTCGCGTCTGACGATCCGCTCTGCACAGGTTGCTGTGCTCGGTGACGTCAACAATGCCGCAAAGATCCAGATTTCTGAAGGCGGCTCGCGCATTCTGGATGTGATCTCCGAAGCCGGTGGTCTCAGTGCCCCGAACGTTGAGTCCTACGTGACACTGACCCGTCGCGGGCGTTCTGCTCGCATCAGCTATAATCATCTGATCGCGACGCCTGCCGAAAACATTTACGTGGCACCGAACGACACGATTATCGTGGAGCGCGAGCGCCGGACATATATGGCCTTTGGTGCGTCGGGTGCGAATGGCCGGTTTGAATTCGAGGATGCCGATCTCAAGCTGGCCGATGCGCTCGGCAAGGCTGGCGGTCTGCTCGATTCCCGTGCGGACCCGGCTCAGGTCTATATCTATCGTACCGTCAGTCGTGAACTGCTGGTCAAGCTGGGCGCTAATGTGTCCAAATTCCAGGGCGAGGCCGTTCCGGTCGTCTTCCGTGCGAACCTGCGCGATCCGTCTACCTTCTTTGTGGCTTCCAAGTTCCCGATGCAGCACGGCGACATCATCTATGTCACCAACTCGACGGCGACCGAACTTTACAAGTTCCTCGATCTCGTCGGCTCGGTTCCCTCGACGGCAGCGGATGTTTCGGCCAACGCTCGCTCGACGCGCCTCAACATCAAGAATTTCTAATCTCTGGTGGGATTATGAAACAAAAAGCCCGGCCTTTTGGCCGGGCTTTTTGCATTGTGCGGTGACGAACGTATTGATCAGCAGACACGCATCATGCACGAGTGACCGGCGCGGTGCGGGTCACTCGTCGTTTTTGATGAGTACTGCGTCAGAAAGTGCGCGCGAGTTCGAGCCCCTTGGCGAGAAGCGCGTTTGCCGCGGCTTCGCTGGCCGCTTCGACATAGCAGCGCATTTCCGGTGCATTGCCCGAGGGGCGGAAGTGTATCGTGCTACCGTCCGCAAGCGATATACGCAGGCCGTCAATATCGCTGACGGCAGCAACCGCGCCAACCGGTGCGACGAAGCTCTCAAGATTGGCGCGCGTTTCCCGCAAATGCGCCATCAGCGCGCCGCTCTTCTCCAGCGGATAGTTTTCCAGCCGGTCCGCGGCGGCAACGGGAAGGTTGAAGTCCTTCGCAATGGTCGAAAGCGACTTCTTCTGTGCCGCTGACAGATAAAGCGGTGCCAGAATGGGAAGGAAGCAGTCGCGTGTCGGTAGCGGATCGAGCCTTTTGCCGTTCACCGTAAATGGTGAAGCAGTCAGCAATCCGCCGTTGGCTTCGAAGCCCATCACATTGGTTTTGCCAGCAGCCAGTGCCTCCATCATGCCGGCAATAACATAGGGTGAGCCGACGCGGGTGCGAACAACAGTGAAGACGCCGTTGGCCTCGATGCCGGAATTCGACGTCACCGGTGTCGAAACGATGTCGGCGCCGAGGAACCGGGCTGTAATCAGGCCGATCAGGTCGCCGCGCAGCGGGGTGCCGGTTTCTTCGGTGAGCAGAGGACGGTCGCCGTCACCGTCGGCCGAAGCGATGGCGTCAAGACCGTACTCCGCCGACCATTTCTGTAGCAGCGCAATTGTTTCCGGGGAAACGGCTTCCGTATCGACCGGAATGAAGGTTTCCGACCGGCCAAGCGGGGTCACTTCAGCGCCGTAGTGGCGAAGAACATCGACCAGAAGATCGCGCGCTACAGTCGAGTGTTGGTATACACCGATCTTGAGCCCGTTGAGCGCATTGTCCGGCAATACGGAAATGTTGCGCCCGTAGAACAGGGCTATGGCGTCGTTCGAGCGGTCCTCACCCACACCGGGCGTCGCGTCGATGTCGGAAATGGCCGCTGCCTGCGCGGCGATCGCCAACTCATCGGCTTTGTCGATCTCGCCATCCGGACGATAGAACTTGATTCCGTTGCGGTCGGCGGGGATGTGCGACCCCGTCACCATGATGCTCGCTGCCTTCAGCGACAAACCGTAAAGCGCCAGAGCGGGAGTGGGTATCGCGCCGACATCCAGCGGCACGAGGCCGCAACGGGCGAGCGCGCCGATTGCCGTAGCGGCAATTTCGGGGCTAGAATCGCGGAAGTCACGACCGACCAGAATGGGGTCGCCTGCTTTCGCAAGCCCGGCATTGACCAGATGGCGGGCGAAAGCGGTGGCGTAAACCGCAGCTGCGCGCCCCTTGAGGTCGATGGAAAGGCCACGCAAGCCGCTGGTGCCGAACTTCAGACTCATTTTCTCTCCAGGTCGCAGGGATTGACGCGTTACTAAAGCAACGGATCGGCTAGACTGTATTTATTATTATGGTTCAAGCCAGTGAGGCAATCGCAAAGCGGTGGATTTTACCATATGGCCAACATTTCGTCTTGCGGCTTGACTCCCGGGGCCGAGACAAGGAATTTGACGTCCGATGAAACTCCTACACCATATTTGCAAGGAATTGCCGGCGTGAAAGAAACTGTGAGCAAAATTACTCCTGTGCTTCTTGCTGGCGGTGCGGGATCGCGCTTGTGGCCTGTGTCCCGCGATCAGCTACCGAAACAGTTTCAGCCGCTCGTCGGCCCCTATTCCACTTATCAGCAGACCCTGAAGCGTGTTTCGAGCCCCGCGCTCTATCGGGATCCCGTGGTCATTACCAATGAGGACTTCCGTTTTTTCGCCCGTCGGCAGGCGGAGGATGTCGGGGTTGATGTTCTTGTCGCGCTTGAGCCGGCCCGTCGCGACAGCGCCGCGGCCATGGCTGCGGCCGCTGTCATTGCCGAAAAGCGTTCGCCCGGTGGCCTTGTTCTGGCGCTTGCCGCCGACCATGTGGTTCTGGATGACAACCTGTTTTCGGAAGCCGTGCGTCTTGGCTGCAAGGCTGCGCTTGAAGGCCATCTCGTCGTGTTCGGCTTGACGCCGTCCGAGCCGCGAACCTCCTATGGTTACATCAATCCCGGCGCGGTTTTCGGTGATGACGACGATTTGCGCCTTGTCGAGGCTTTCGTCGAGAAGCCGAACGCCGAGAAGGCCGTTGCCTATCTCGAGAAGGGTTATCTCTGGAATTCCGGTAACTTTCTGTTCCGTTCCGACGTGATGATAGCCGAATTGCGGGCCTATGCGCCGGAAATATTGGACGCCGTGACAGCGTCGGTCGAGAAGGGGGAAACTGATCTCGGCTTCTTGCGTTTCGACAAGGAAAGTTTCGAGGCTTCGCCGAAAAATTCCATCGATTACGCGGTGATCGAGAAGACGAGGAAGATCGCCGTCGTGCGCGGTCACTTCCCCTGGTCCGATATCGGGAGTTGGGACGCCATCTGGGAGGTTTCCGAAAAGGATGACTTCGGAAATGCCATTGAAGGCGAGGGGCTGGCGTTGAATTCGGAAGGCTGCCTTATTCATTCGAGCGGCTTGATGACGACGGTCGTTGGGGCCAAGGATCTTGTCGTGGTCGCCACCAAGGATGCGGTCCTCGTTGCGCCGAAGTCCCGGGCTCAGGAGGTCAAGGGTCTGGTGGATCGCCTCAAGACCACGGGGCGTGCCGCCGTAACCGAACTGCACAGCCGCGCATATCGCCCCTGGGGCTATGTGGAGGAGATGTTGACGGGTGAACGTTTCGGCGTGAAGCGTCTGCTGATCGATCCGGGTGCACGGACCTCGGTCCAGCGCCACATGAACCGGTCCGAACATTGGGTCGTCGTGCGCGGTACGGCAACGGTCATCATCGGCGAGAATGAAACCGTTCTGACGGAAAACGAATCCCTCTACGTCCCGGTCGGAACGTTCCATCGCATTGCCAATCAGGGCCGCATTCCGCTCGAGTTGGTCGAAGTTCGCACAGGGGCCTATATCGGCGAAGACGATATCGAACGGATTGAGGACGATTACCGCCGGCTCTGACGAGCCGGCTCCGTCCCTATCCGCGAATGACCGTTTCGAACACGTAGCGGTCCTGCGGGTAGATCGACACTGAAACCTGATAGAGCCGGCCGTCGGCATCGGTATAGCGCCGCTGGATGCGAACCGTCGCCGTTCCCTCGGCAACGTCCAGAGCTTCCGCCCGCGTTCGGTCTACACCGAGCGCATCGATGCGCACGACAGCCTCTGCCGGGTGAATGCCGTAGCGCTTTTCCACCAGTTCGAACACTGCGCCGCCGCCCGGAGGCACATCGCGTTCGACATCGGCGTATTCTTCCAGCAGATAGATCTCGATATAGGAGACAGGAGCTGCAATGCCAGGCATGCGTCGCCTGAAGGAGAAGCAATACCAGTTGCCGCTCTCATCGAGGTCGGCCTCGGCAAAGGCGCGGTCATGCGGGGAAACGGGGCCGCCGGTCAGCAACTCGGTCTCTGTGCCCACAGGATAGGCGAGCAGGGCCTCAAGAGAGTTCAAGGGCATTCGCAATTGCTGCGGCTCCCGTGCCACCACAATCGTGCCCGACCCCTGGCGCCGACGGATCATGCCGCGGCTTTCGAGGAAACGCAACGCTTCGCGAACCGTGGCGCGGCTGACTTTTTCCGATGCGGCGATTTCCCGTTCCGTCGGCAGAGCGGTGCCAATGGCAAATTCGCCAGCGGCAATACGCTGGAACAGCGTTTCGGCCAGGGCCTGATGTCGCCATTGCGGCTTGCGATGCATCGCCATCGTCGTGTCCGTGGTCTCGCTCAGTGTTCGTTCCCCCTTTTGCTCACTGCCCCTGAATTTACTAGCTCTCGCCCAACATTCCGGCAAGACCCGTTACGCACCGGGCGCGGCTCGACCTGGTATGTAGGGATAATTGTCGATTGCTAAAAAACGTCACTTGTGCTTCTCCTGCATTCGCCTATGTTCGCCGTAACTTGCATGTTTGCGCTTGGTTTTCTGGAGAGTTTCTGAATGTTCGGCCGATGCCTGTTTGCAAGTCGCCACACACTTCCGGTCATTCTGGCCGGCGCGACGATGTTCCTGCTCTCCAGTTGCAGCGACAACAAGTCCCAGGCGGAAAAGCCGCTGACGCCGGTCAAGGTGGAGCAGGCGCGGTTCACCAGCTATTCGCCGGCGGTAACCATGACCGGTGAGATCGAGGCGCGGATCGAGAGCGATATTTCCTTCCGGGTTTCGGGCCGCATCATAGAGCGTAGCGTGGATACCGGGCAGCATGTGAAGGCGGGTGATCTGCTTGCCCGCCTTGATCCGGAAGAGCAGAAGGCTGACCTTGCCTCGGCCGATGCTGGCCTGAAGCTGGCCGAAGCCCAGCAGGCACAGCTTCAGGCGGCGTTCAACCGCAGTTCCGAGCTCTTGCAGAAGGGTCTGACGACCCGTGGCGATCACGACACCGCCCGTGCGGCGCTGACCAGCGCCCAGCATGCTGTCGATGCGGCCCGCTCGTCCCTTGCCTCCGCACAGGACGCGTTGGGCTATACAGAACTGCGCGCTGATGCCGATGGCATCATCACCGCTCGCAGCGCCGAAGTCGGTCAGGTCGCGCAGGCTGCGCAGATGGTGTTTCGGTTGGCCCGCGATGGCGCCCGCGATGCCGTGTTTCATGTGCAGGAATCCATTTTCCTCAGACGCAACGCCTTCACCGGGCAGCAGGTAGAGGTTTCCGTTGCGCTTCTCACCCGGCCGGAGGTCACGGCCAAGGGCGTGATCCGCGAGATTTCACCGACTATCGACGCCAAGACGGGCACGGTCCGGATCAAGGCGGATCTTGGCGATGTCAGCGCGGACATGGCGCTCGGTGCTGCCATCAGCGGCCGGGTGGTGCTTGACCCGACGCAGGTTATCCGTGTGCCCTGGACGGCGATCGGTTCGAAAGACGGCGAGCCGGCGGTCTGGGTCCTTGACCGGAACGCGCAGACGGTCGCCATGCGCAAGGTATCGGTCTTCTCCTATGAAAAGGAGGCCGCGCTCATTTCACGCGGCATAGCGCCTGGGACAGAGATCGTGTCGGAAGGGGCCAAGTTCCTGCGCGAGGGGCAGAAAGTCCGGATTCTCGGGGAGGACAAGCCGTGAAGCGCTTTTTCATTTTCGCTCCCGTTCTGCTTCTCGTCGCATGCAGTGAGGAACAGGTGAAGGCGCCGCCGCCGGTGCGTCCGGTGCTTTCCCTGGTTGCAAAGGCGACCGATCATGTCGATGCGGGGTTTGCGGGTACCGTCCAGCCACAGGTCTCCACACCCATGGGGTTTCGAACCCTTGGGCGTCTTGTTGCGCGAGACGTGCAGGTTGGCGACATGGTGAAACAGGGCCAAAGGCTTGCAGCCATAGACCCCACTTCCATGAAGCTTGCGCTCGAGGCGGCGGAAGCTGATCTCGCCAGCGCGCGCGCGCAGCTTGTCGATGCCGAGGCAACCGCCGAACGGGTCAAGGTGCTGCGGGCAGGCGATGCGACATCGCAGTCCATGGTCGAACGTGCCGATCTCGGACGTGCTTCCGCTCAGGCTTCCGTGGCCAAGGCGGAAGCTGCACTCTCCAAGGCGCGGGAGCATCTGTCCTATACGACGATTTCGGCGGATTACGATGCCGTTGTCACCTCCGTCGATGCCGAGGTGGGGCAGGTTATTTCACCTGGCGAAACGGTTCTCACCATTGCCCGACCGGACCTGCGCGATGCGGTTGTCGATGTGCCGCTTTCCGTTGGAACGGTGGCGATGGGTGAAGCCTTCGCGGTCAGCCTGCAAATCGATCCCAACGTCAGCGTCATGGGAACGGCCCGGGAAGTTTCGCCACAGGCAGATCCGTTGACGCGTACTTTTCGCGTGCGTATCGCCCTTTCGGATGCGCCGGAGAATTTCCGCCTGGGCACGACGATTACGGCGCGTCCCGAACATGCGTTGGTAAAAACCATCACGCTGCCCCTGGCGGCACTGCTGGAAGAGGGAGGCAAAACCTCTGTCTTCGTGCTGGATGAGGCGACTGCGACCGTGCGCCGGCAAGACATTACCGTTGCCACGCGCGACGAGAGCGGCTTCACCCCCGCAAGCGGCATCAGCGAGGGAATGCGCATCGTGATCGCTGGAGTTCATGAATTGCAGGATGGCCAGAAAGTGAAGCTTTCCGGAGACGAGGCCCGATGAAAAAGTTCAATCTCTCCGACTGGGCACTCGAGCACCGCTCGTTGATCTGGTACTTCATGCTGTTGTTCATGGTCGCGGGCGTCATGTCCTATGTCGACCTCGGCCGTGAAGAAGATCCATCCTTCACCATCAAGACCATGACCATTTCGGCCAACTGGCCGGGTGCTTCGGTGGAAGATACCACGACGCAGGTCACCGAGCGCATCGAGCGCAAGCTCGAGGAACTCGATACGCTGGATTATACCCGCTCGATGACGAAGCCGGGCTCGACGCTGATCTTCGTGAACCTGAAGCCCACCACGCGCGGCAAGGTCGTGGCGGACACTTGGGTGAAGGTCCGCAACATGATCGCCGACATTCAGAAGGATTTCCCTTCGGGTGTTGTCGGACCGTTCTTCAACGACCGCTTCGGCGATGTGTTCGGCAATATCTACGCTTTCACGGCGGAAGATCTGCCGCACCGGCAATTGCGCGACTACGTGGAGGAAGCCCGCACCCGCGTGCTGACCGTCGAGAATGTCGGCAAGGTCGATCTGATCGGCGCCCAGAACGAAGCGATCTATCTGGAGTTCTCCACCCGTGAACTGGCGGCCATGGGGTTGGACCAGCAGACGGTTCTGGCTACGCTGCAGGCGCAAAATGCCATCACGCCCTCCGGCGTCATCCAGGCCGGGGCCGAACGGATCAACATCCGCGTATCGGGCCAATTCAATTCCGAAGAGGATCTGAAAGCGGTCAATCTGAGGATCAACAACCGCTTCTTCCGTCTCAGCGATATCGCCCGCATCACGCGCGGCTATACGGACCCGCCGTCCGAACTCTTCCGTTTCAACGGCAAACCGGCGATCGCGCTTGCCATCGGCATGAAGCAAGGCGCCAATCTCCTGACCTTCGGTGAGCATCTGAAGGCGGAAATGCAGTCCATTGAAAGCGACCTGCCGGTTGGCGTTGGTGTCCACCTTGTTTCCGATCAGCCGCATGTGGTGGAAGAGGCCGTCTCCGGTTTCACCAGAGCACTGTTCGAAGCCGTGGTGATCGTTCTGGTTGTCAGTTTCGTCAGTCTCGGGCTACGTGCGGGGTTCGTGGTGGCGCTAGCCGTGCCGCTCACACTCGGCATTACCTTCCTTGTCATGGCGCTGCTCGACATTTCGCTGCAACGTATCTCGCTCGGTGCGCTTATCATCGCGCTCGGCCTTCTGGTCGATGATGCGATGATCGCCGTCGAAATGATGGTGGCGAGGCTCGAAAAGGGTGACCCGCTGGAGCGCGCCGCAACGCATGTCTACACTTCGACGGCCTTCCCGATGCTGACGGGCACATTGGTGACGGTGGCGGGCTTCATCCCGATCGGCCTCAACTCATCGCAGGCGGGCGAATTCACCTTCACGCTGTTCGTCGTTCTGGCGGTGTCGCTGCTGACCTCCTGGGTGGTGGCCGTGGTGTTTACGCCGCTTCTTGGCGTCACGATCCTTCCCAAGGCGATGAAGCAGCATGCCCCTGAGCACAAGGGCCGCGTTGGCAGCGCTTTTTCCGCCCTGCTCGATCTTGCCATGCGTTTTCGCTACACGACAATCGCCATCACCGTGGCGACCTTTTTCCTGGCGCTGTTCGGCATGGGTTTCGTGCAGCAGCAGTTCTTTCCGTCTTCCGACCGTGTCGAACTGATCGTCGACTGGACGCTGCCGCACAATGCCTCCATTGCCGATACCAGTGCCCAGATGGGCCGGCTGGAAAAGGAAATGCTCGACGGTAATCCGGATATCGAACATTACTCCTCCTATATCGGCATGGGTGCGGTGCGCTTCGTTCTGGCCTTCGACGTGCAGCCGCCTGAACCGTCCTTCGGCCAGACGATCATCGTTACCAAAAGCCTTGAGGCCCGCGACCGGTTGCGCCCCAAGATCCGCGCCTATCTGCGGGATACGTTCCCCGGCACGGATGCCTTCGTGAAGCTGCTCGATATCGGTCCCCCGGTCGGTCGGCCTGTGCAATATCGCCTTTCGGGTCGCGACATCGAAAGCCTGCGCAAGCACGCGCAGGATCTGGCCGCCGTCATGGCCGAAAATCCGCATCTTTCCGATGTCGTGTTCGACTGGATGGAGCCGGTGCGCGTCGTGCGCGTCGATGTCCTGCAGGACAAGGCGCGTCTTCTCGGCGTGTCATCGAAGGATATTGCGACGGCGCTGAACGGCATCGTCGGCGGTCAGACGATCACCCAGATCAAGGACGACATCTACCTCATCAACGTGATGGGCCGGGCCCGCGCCGATGAGCGATCCTCCATCGATACGCTGCAAAACCTGCAACTGCCGGGTTCCGGCGGGAACGCCGTGCCGCTTTCGGCCGTCGCCAATTTCCGCTTCGATGTGGAACAACCCGTGATATGGCGACGCTCGCGTTTGCCGACCATCACCGTCAAGGCGGGTATTGCGGATGCGACGCAGCCCGATACCGTAGTGAAACAGCTTTCGCCTGCTATCTCCGCCTTTGAAGCCAAGCTGCCGTCAGGCCTGAAGCTCGAAACCGGTGGTACGGTCGAATCGAGCGCCGAAAGTCAGGCGCCGATTGCAGCGGTCGTGCCGCTCATGCTGCTTGTCATGACGACGATCCTGATGATCCAGCTCCAGAGTTTCTCACGGCTGTTCCTCGTTTTTGCCGTCGCACCGCTGGCGGTCATTGGCGTCGTGGCGGCACTCCTGCCCGCCAACGCCCCGCTTGGCTTCGTGGCGATCCTCGGCGTTCTGGCGCTCATCGGCATTCTCATCCGCAACTCGGTCATTCTCGTGGTGCAGATCGAGGATCTGCGCAAGGAAGGCATGGAAGCCTGGGCGGCGGTGAAGGAGGCCACCGAGCATCGAATGCGGCCGATCATGCTCACGGCTGCCGCGGCGTCGCTCGGTCTCATCCCGATCTCGCGCGAGGTGTTCTGGGGGCCCATGGCCTACGCGATGATGGGTGGCATCATCATTGGGACGGCGCTGACGCTGATTTTCCTGCCCGCGCTCTACGTTGCCTGGTTCCGCATTCCCCGTCCTGGCAAGGGCTGACACGTATAAAAAAGGCCGCTCTGAAAAGCGGCCTTTTTTATGGGGCGGACAGTCAGCGCTCAGTCCGATCCGAAGAGGTCGCGTGTATAGACCTTCTCCGAAACGTCGGCCAGGTCTTCGGAAAGGCGATTGGCAATGATGATGTTGGATCGCTTCTTGAACTCGGCGAGGTCGCGGACAACCTCGGAGCGGAAAAAGTCCGCGCCCGGATATTCCGGTTCATAGACGATCACCTCGATGCCCCGGGCCTTGATACGCTTCATAATGCCCTGAATGGAAGAGGCGCGGAAATTGTCCGAATTCTTCTTCATTGTCAGGCGATAGACGCCGACGGTGTTGGGCTCGCGCGAGGCAATGTCGGCCGCCAGAAAGTCCTTGCGAGTCGTATTGGCATCGACGATGGCCTTGATCAGGTTCTGCGGAACCTCCTGAAAATTGGCAAGCAATTGCTTGGTGTCCTTCGGCAGGCAATATCCGCCATAGCCGAAGGAGGGGTTGTTGTAGTGATTGCCGATGCGGGGGTCGAGGCCGACGCCCTTGATGATCTGGCGCGTATCGATCCCGCGAAGCATGGCGTAGGAATCGAGTTCGTTGAAATAGGCCACGCGCATGGCGAGGTAGGTATTGGCGAAAAGCTTGATGGCCTCCGCCTCGCTCGATCCCGTGAACAGCACATCGATGTTCTGCTTGATGGCGCCCTGTTGAAGCAGTTCGGCAAACTGGTGCGCCTCCGGCGTATCGGCGCCCACCACGATGCGTGATGGGTAAAGGTTGTCGTAGAGTGCCTTGCCTTCCCGCAGAAACTCGGGTGAGAAAATGAGGCGGTCATCGCCGCGCTCCTGGGCAAGTTCGCTGGTGTAGCCGACGGGAATGGTGGATTTGATGACGACTGTCGCCGTCTTGTTGTACCGGCGCACATCGGCAAGGCAGGCCTCGACACTGCTTGTGTCGAAATAGTTGGTCTCCGGGTCGTAGTTCGTGGGCGTTGCAATGATGACGAAATCCGCACCGGTGAAGGCCTCTGCCTTGTCGGTGGTAGCCTTCAGGTGCAGAGGCTTTGTCGCCAGATACTCTTCGATCTCGGCATCCACGACGGGAGACTGCTTCCTGCTGAGCTTCTCGACCCTCTGGGTGGCGATGTCATAAGCGGTAACATCGTTGTGCTGGGCAAGGAGGATGGCGTTCGACAGCCCGACATAGCCAATTCCTGCAACCGTGATCTTAACCATGACGGCCCCGTTTCTCTCTTGTGATCTGGTTGTGTGACGTATGGCAATTGCGCTGTCAACGAGCAGCACGTCACGGGCATTGCGATTTTCCGGACCCTATATATAGGCAGCGCGACAGTTTTGTGAGCGGTGGGCGCTATCGATTTGTCGCTTTTCATCCTGTTCAAGAATGTTGGCTCGCGTTGTGCCGGCGATGGTATCGCCAAAACTCGGCATGAGGAATGCGACTAAATTGCAGGTTGCTTACAACGCTTTGAATCGCATAGTCCTAAAATTAGGATCACGCGAGTATTAGAGCCCTTGATATTGACGATTCCCAAACTGCTGATGTGGCTCAAGTTACGATCTATGCTGTGCGCACAAGTCGCTCTGATTGAGCATGACAGAATCCTGCTCCTGCGTTCCGGGGGCAATATGGGCTGGGAGTTGCCGGGCGGTATTGTTGCGCCGCCTGAACCGCCGGAAGCCACAGCCATACGTGCGCTTGGCCAGAAAACCGGTTATGAGTTGCGCGACAGCCCGGAACTTCTCGGCGTGTTTCCTGATCTGGAACGAGTGACCCCGCGCCTGTATTTCGCGGTCTTCATTTCCTGCAACTTTACAGCGCCTTCGAAGCTGCCGGTTTCATCGTCAGGGGCGCTTCGCTGGTTCCCGCGCGATGCCTTGCCGCAGGGGGCGTCGCCGCTTTGCCGCAAGGTTGCCGGTGTGCTTGTCGATTGATACCGGCCACGCCAATAAATCGACAGATCGTTAAACTGTTACCGATTGGCTTCAACTGACCGAAAGTCCTTCCGAGCAAGATCGAACCAAGCAAAAAAGTCTCGGTTCAGGGGGATGGGCATGGAAGGTTCGATCGTTGTCTTTGGCGGCTCCGGTTTTGTCGGAACGCATCTGATCCGCAAGCTTGTGGCAGCCGGCGAGCGCGTCATCTCACTCGATCTCAAGCGCCAGCGCGAAACGCTTGCGGGCGTCGATTACCGGATAGGCGATGTGCGTGATCTCAGCGGGTTCACCGTCGACGGTCCTGTGAAGCGGATTTACAATTTCGCGGCTGTTCACACGACCCCGGGTCACCCCTTTTGGGAATACTATGACACCAACATCAACGGCGCGATCGAAGTCACGCGCTGGGCTGGTGCCTGTGGTGTCGGTGAAATCGTCTTCACCAGTTCCATTTCGGTCTACGGTCCTTCCGAGGAGACCAAGACCGAGGCAACAGAGCCGAAGCCGGAATCGGCCTATGGCTATTCCAAGCTCATGGCGGAACGCATTCACCGGATCTGGTTCGACGCGCAGCCAGCCCGCAAGCTCGTGGTCGTGCGACCGGCCGTGGTGTTCGGTCACGGTGAACGCGGGAATTTCACCCGGCTCGCCAAGCTGCTGAACAAGGGGTTCTTTGTCTATCCTGGCCGCAAGGATACGATCAAGGCCTGCGTCTACGTCGAAGACCTGCTCGATTCCATGGACTTTGCCCTGGCGCAGCCGGATCCGGCGATTACCTATAACGCCGCCTATCCGGAGCGTTACACGCTCGAGCAAATCATCGAAACCTTCCGTGCCGATCACTTCCCGGCCGCCCGGCTGTTCATGATCCCTCGCATCGTTGTGACCGGTGCGGCGGCGATCCTCGGCAAGATCGGCGCGGGTAATATCGGCTTTCATCCGGAACGGGTAACGAAACTGGTGCGCTCCACGGATGTCTATCCGGGTGTGCTGACTGCGCGGGGTTATCGGTTCCCGTATAATCTCAAGGGCGGTCTCGCCCGTTGGTCGCCGGTGACGGATATTGCCGTGCGCCCCGCGGCAGCGGCGACGCCGCATGTCCCGGCCTATGGTCAACAGGCCCGACCCGGCGTCTGATTTCCGCCGGCTGTTTTCCTCATGCTTAACGCGCTACGCGGCCCGCTTGGGCCGCGTTTGCGTTTCTGATGGGCTGTCAGCGTCTGATCGTGCAGCGCAAAAAGCACAAATTTCCGGCACCGTGAAAACAGGATCAAGCTTTGTGCAAAACGCATGCGTCCTCGCTTGACAGGAGCGGAACGGCGACCTTTAATGTCTGGATCGATATATTGATATATCGCGATTACCTCAGACCACGCTCGCGTTCTAACGAAAAATCCACAAGGGGAACTTCATGCGACGTCTGCTTTCCACATCCTTTGCAATAATCCTCATGGCCGGTGCGGCGTTCGCGGCACCCTCTGCCGGCGGTAAAGTCAATCTCATCGTGCAGCCGGAACCGCCCAGCCTGATGATCGGCATCACCACCAATGCTCCGGCACTGGCGGTGGGGGGCAATATCTATGAGAGCCTGCTGCGCTACGATGAAAAGCTGCAGCCCATGCCTTCGCTCGCCAAGTCCTGGGATATTTCTCCGGATGGCCTGACCTACACTTTCAAGCTTCAGGACAATGTGAAGTTCCACGACGGCAAGCCGATGACTTCGGCGGACGTGCTGTTCACCGTGAACGACTTCCTGATGAAGACCCAGCCGCGCCACCGCAATACCATGGCGCGCGTTGAAAGCGTTTCGGCCCCGGACGACAAGACGGTCATCTTCAAGCTGAAGCAGCCCTTTGAACCCTTCATCCGTTCCTTCGCCTTCGGCTCGCAGCCGATTGTGCCGAAGCACGTCTATGAAGGCACCGATTACACCACCAATCCGGCCAATGAAAAGCCGATCGGCACAGGTCCTTTCAAGTTCGTGGAATGGAAGAAGGGCAGCTACATCAAGCTCGAAAAGAACAAGGATTATTATCTCGACGGTAAGCCCTATCTCGATGAACTGATCTACCAGATCATTCCGGATGGCGCTTCGCGCGCTGTCGCCTTCGAAACGGGCAAGATCGACATTCTGCCGGGCGGTTCAGTCGAGAACTTCGACATTCCGCGCCTGACCGCGCTGCCGAACACCTGCACCACGGAAAAGGGTTGGGAATATTTCGCTCCGCTGTCCTGGCTGTGGCTGAACAACCGCACGGCACCAATGGATAACCCGAAGTTCCGCCAGGCGATCATGTACGCCATGGACCGCGAATTCGCCAAGGATGTGCTGTGGAACGGTTATGGCAAGGTCGCGACCAGCCCGTTCTCCTCCAAGCTGCCGTTCTACAGTGAGCAGGAACCACAATATGCCTTCGACCCCGCCAAGGCCAAGGCGCTCCTGAAGGAAATCGGCTATGACGGCAAGCCGCTGAAGCTTCTGCCGCTGCCCTATGGCGAAACCTGGCAGCGCTGGGCCGAGGCCGTGAAGCAGAACCTCGGCGACGTCGGTATTCCCGTCGAGATCGAATCCACCGATGTGGCCGGCTGGAACCAGCGCACCGCCAACTGGGATTACGATATCGCCTTTACCTTCCTCTACCAGAACGGCGACCCGGCCATCGGCGTGGAACGTAACTACAAGACGACGCAGATTTCCAAGGGCTCGCCCTGGAACAATGTCGAAGGTTACTCCAACGCTGACGTCGACAAGATGTTCGATGACGCGGCGGTTGCCTATCCGGCAGCCGAGCGTCAGAAGATCTACGACAAGCTGCAGGCCAAGATCATGGAAGACGTGCCGGTGGCATGGCTGCTCGAGCTGGGCTTCCCGACGATCTATAACTGCAAATTCAAGGATATCGTGACCACCGCCAACGGTCTGGCTGAGTCCATGCGCGACGCCTACATCGAAAAGTAACGGCTCGGAAGACCGGACCGGCGGGTTCTCCGCCGGTCCCTCCTGCAACACGAACGGGATAGGTCCTCATGGCGCGTTTCATCGCGGGGCGATTGCTGAAGGCAATCGTCATCCTGATATGCATCACCATCCTCAACTTCTTCCTCATCCATGCCGCGCCGGGTGACCCGGCAGCCGTCATGGCGGGGGAAGCAGGTGAGACGGATGCCGTCTTCCTGCAGCAGCTTCGTGAGCGCTTTGGCCTCGATCAGCCGCTCTACATGCAGCTTTTCATCTACCTCAAGTCGGTCGTTCAGCTTGACCTCGGCTATTCGTATCGCCAGCAGTTTCCCGTACTCGACCTGATCGCCGACCGCTTGCCGGCGACGCTCCTTCTGTCGCTCTCGGCCTTTGTCATCTCGCTTGGTCTCGGCATTCTCGCCGGTGCGGTTGCGTCCGCGCGGCAGGGGCGTTGGTCGGATACGCTGATTTCCATGGTCGCGCTGATCTTCTATGCCACGCCACTCTTCTGGCTGGCACTGATGGCCGTTCTGCTCTTTTCCGTTCAACTCGGCTGGCTTCCGGGCTTCGGCTACGAAACGGTCGGGGCTGGTTATACCGGCATTGCGCGCGCGCTCGATATTCTCAGCCATCTCGTTCTGCCGGCGCTGACGCTCGGGCTGTTCTTCATGGCTGTCTATGTCCGCATGACGCGGGCCTCGATGCTTGAGGTCAACACGATGGACTTCGTGAAGACGGCGAAGGCCAAGGGCTTGCGGCCCGGCGTCATCCAGCGGCGTCATGTGCTTCGCAACGCGCTTTTGCCGGTCGTCACGCTGGCGGGTCTTCAGGCCGGTCAGCTTGTCGGGGGTGCAGTTCTCATTGAAACCGTCTTCGCCTGGCCGGGCATCGGGCGCTTGATGTTCGAAGCGCTTTCCCAGCGCGATTACAATCTGCTGCTCGGCGTCTTCGTCATTTCCGCCGCCATGGTGCTCCTCTTCAACCTGATCACTGACGTTCTCTACCGCGTCGTCGATCCGCGCATCCGGGTGACGTCATGAAGGATTTCTGGAAACGCTTCGCGCGCAACAAGGGCGCGGTCATTGGCCTCGTCATCCTCGTCGCCGTCATCGCGCTTTCGGCGGCGGCTCCCTTCCTGTTTCCGAAATCGCCCTGGGCGATGGTGCAGCGACCGTTCATTCCGCCCTTCACCATGGACAAGTTTCTGCTGGGCACGGACCCTATGGGCCGCGACCTCGCCTCCGGTCTTGCCCACGGCGCCAGCGTCTCGCTGCTGGTCGGGCTGGTCTCGACGGTCGTCTCCCTGCTGATCGGCATTCCGATCGGCGCGCTGGCCGGTTACTTCGGCGGCTGGGTGGATGATGTCCTCATGCGCTTCACCGAGTTCTTCCAGTCGGTGCCAAGCTTCGCGCTTGCCGTCGTGCTGGTCGCCATCTTCCAGCCGTCGATCACCTCCATCGTCATCGCCATTGCCATCGTCTCCTGGCCGCCGGTCGCCCGCTTGCTGCGTGGCGAGGTCATGTCGCTGAAATCCCGCGAATTCGTGGAGGCCGCGGTTCTCTCCGGTCAGACCCACGCCACCATCATCTGGCGGCAGATCCTGCCCAATACGCTGTCGCCGATCATCGTGCTGGCTTCGATGATGGTCGCCGCCGCGATCCTGATTGAAAGCTCGCTTTCTTTCCTCGGGCTCGGTGACCGCAATGTCATGTCGTGGGGTTATATCATCGGCGCAGGCCGCACCGTCATCCGTCAGGCCTGGTGGGTCAGCTTCTTCCCCGGCGCCGCCATCCTGCTCACCGTTCTCGCGCTCAATCTCATCGGCGAAGGACTGAACGATGCACTCAATCCGCGCCTTTCGCGGCGTGGCAAGTGAGGAGGGCCGCATGACCGAAGAACCCCATCGTCCCGTCATCCGCCCGGAGCCCGTAGAGGGCCGTCCCGCGCCGGTGGTGCGCATCGAGCGCCTGTCCATTGCCCTGCCGGAAGGTGCCGACCGGCCCTTTGCGGTGGAGCGGGTGAATTTCAACCTGCGTCCCGGAGAACTGCTCTGTGTCGTCGGCGAAAGCGGCTCCGGAAAATCCATGTCGGCCAATGCGCTGATGGGGCTTCTGCCCGACACGGTGCGCGTTGCCGAAGGCCGCATCCTGCTGGAAGAGACCGATCTTTTGCGTGAACCCGCGGACAAGCTCTATGACGTCCGTGGCCGCCGCGTCGCCATGATCTTTCAGGAGCCGATGTCGGCGCTCAACCCGCTGATGAAGGTGTCCGCCCAGATCGAGGAAGTCTTTGAGGCCCATGGCCTCCTGACGCCGAAAGAGCGCAAGGACAAGGCGCTTCAGCTTTTGACCGAAGTCGGCCTGCCCGATCCGCCGCGCGCCGCCGACAGTTACCCGTTCCAGCTTTCGGGCGGACAGCGTCAGCGCGTTATGATCGCCATGGCGCTCGCGCTTGAACCGCAGGTGCTGATTGCCGACGAGCCGACGACCGCGCTCGACGTGACGACCCAGGCGCAAATCCTGAAACTCATCGCCCGGCTCCAGAAAGAGCGCAACATGGCCGTGATGTTCATCACCCATGATTTCGGCGTGGTCGCCGAGATTGCGGATTATGTCACCGTCATGCAGCTTGGTCGGATCGTGGAAAGTGGTCCGGCGGATGAGGTGCTCTATTCGCCCGAGCATCCTTATACGAAGAAACTCATCGCCGCGATCCCGAAGCTTCGGGCCGGGGCTGCGGAAAAGACCGCCAGCGCCCCCGTTTTGACCGTCGAGGATCTGACCAAGACCTATCACATGGGCGGCGGGTTTTTTAAGAGGCAGCGTGATGTGCATGCGGTGAAGGGCGTTTCCTTCACGCTGGGGCGCGGCGAAACACTTGGAATCGTCGGGGAAAGCGGCTCGGGCAAATCGTCCGTCGGACGCTGCCTCGTGCGTCTGCAGGACCCGACATCGGGTCGCGTGCTGCTCGGCGACAAGGATATGGCGCATCTGAAGGGTACGGAGTTGCGTGCCGTGCGTCGCCGCATCCAGATGATTTTTCAGGACCCGTTCTCCTCGCTCAATCCGCGCGAGAAGGTGGGCCGCATCATTGCCGACGGTCCTATTGCCTATGGTGAGGACCCGAAAAGGGCGCTTTCACGCGCTGCGGCGCTGATGGAAATGGTCGGGCTTGATCCCCGGGGCGTCAATCGTTTCCCGCACGAGTTTTCCGGCGGCCAGCGCCAGCGCATCGGCATTGCCCGCGCGCTGGCACTCGAACCGGAGATCATCGTTGCCGACGAGGCCGTTTCGGCGCTTGATGTATCCATTCAGGCGCAGGTTCTCGACCTGCTCGGCACGCTGAAAAAGGACCTGAACCTGTCGCTGATCTTCATCACCCACGATCTGCGCGTCGCCGCCCAGATCTGCGATCGGGTGATGGTGATGCAGAAGGGGGAAGTGGTCGAAATCGGCCCCGGTGCTGCCATTTTCGGCGCGCCCAAACACGCCTACACTCAAAGCCTGATCGATGCGATTCCCGGCCGGGAAAAAGAGGCCGCGATGGCCTGATCCCCGGCAAATCCGCCAATTCAAGATACGAAGATCCAACAACGGAGCCAACCATGACAATCGTTCCCAACTCCATCGAAGCGCGTGACATCGCCTACCAGCTTCACCCCAACGTCAATCTGCGCAAGTACGAGAAGACGGGCGGCCTGGTGATCGAATCCGGCGATGGCATCTACGTGACGGACACGTCGGGCAAGCGCTACATCGAGGGCATGGCCGGCCTGTGGTCGGTGGCGCTCGGCTTTGGTGAGAAGCGTCTCGCCGAAGTCGCCAAGGCGCAGATGGAAAAGCTGCCATACTACCACACTTTCTCTTACAAGACGCATGGCCCTTCCATCGATCTGGCTGAGATGCTGATCAAGATGGCGCCGGTGCCGATGTCGAAGGTGCACTTCACCTCGTCGGGTTCTGAAGCAAACGACCTTGCCTGCAAGATGGTGTGGTACCGTTCCAACGCGCTCGGCCTCAAGGACAAGAAGAAGATCATCGGTCGCGTGAAGGGCTATCACGGCGTCACCATCGCGTCGGCTTCGATCACCGGCCTGCCGCGCAACCATGAAAGCTTCGACTTGCCGCTGGATCGCATGATCCACACATCCTGCCCCTCCTATGTCCATTTCGGCCTTGAAGGCGAAAGCGAAACCGAATTCACGGCCCGTATCCTCAAGGATCTGGAAGACCTGATCCTGAAGGAAGGCCCGGAAACGATTGCCGCTTTCTGGGGCGAGCCGGTCATGGGCGCCGGTGGCGTTCTCACGCCGCCGGCCGGCTACTGGGAAGGCGTTCAGGAAATCCTCAACAAGTACGATATCCTGCTCGTTGCCGACGAAGTGATCTGCGGCTTTGGCCGAACCGGCAAGATGTTTGCCTGCGAAACCTTCAACATCAAGCCGGATGTTCTGGTTGTCTCCAAGCAGATCTCGTCTTCCTACATGCCGCTCTCGGCCATCATCGTGAACGACCGCTTCTACCAGCCGATCGCCGATGAATCGAACCGCATCGGCGTGTTCGGCCACGGCTTCACGGCTTCGGGTCATCCGGTCGCCACGGCTGTCGGCCTTGAAAACCTGAAGATCATTCAGGAGCGCGATCTCGTCGGCAATGCTGCCCGTCTGGAAGAGAAGTTCCTCGGCGGTCTCGCCAAGCTCGCGGAACATCCGCTGGCCCATTCCTCGCGCGGCGTCGGCCTCATCGGCGCTCTGGAAATGAAGCCGTGGGAAGGTGCCGCAGCAGGGGATGCCGCTGCAGCCCTTTCCGCCGCTTGCGAGGAAGAAGGTCTGATTTGCCGCAACGTGGCTGAGGCGCTCTGCTTCTGCCCGCCGCTGATCATCACGGCCGAGCAGATCGATGACATGTTCGCCTGCGTGGCCCGCGCGCTGGACAAGGTCGCCGCCGCCCGCGCCTGATTGCAACGGAACGGGTGAGGGGCGTCATGCGCCTCACCCACTCTTTTGGAAATCCCGTGGCGGCTGCCGTCACCGCGACCGCGCCCGTTCTTAGGCGGTGCCGGGCCGGATGATCGCGTTCGCCGCACGAAACAAGAGGAACGTGGCGACCGCGCCACTTTCCAGCCGATCATCCATAAAGGGGAATAATCATGAGCGGTTTCGAAAAGACCGATCTCGGCGAGATGAGCGCAGCGGAGCTTTCCGCGCTCTTCGCCTCCGGCAAGGCTTCTCCGGTCGAAGCGGCAAAAGCCTCGCTCGATCGGATCGAACGCTTCAATCGGGACGTCAATGCCTTTGCCTATGTCGTGCCGGATCTGGCGCTTGAGGCGGCAAGGGAATCCGAAGCCCGCTGGAAAAAGGGCGAGCCGCTTTCACCCATCGATGGCGCGCCGACGACGATCAAGGAACTAACCCCGGTGAAAGGTATTCCGTGGCGTCGCGGTTCCGCACTGGGCGCAACGACCCCTTCGGACAAGGAATTCCTCATCATGCAGCGCCTGCGTGGTGCTGGCGTGACGGTTATCGGCACCACGACCTCGCCGGAGTTCGGCTGGAAGGGCGTGACCCATGGGCCGGCTTTCGGCAATACACTGAACCCCTGGCGCACGGACCGTGCATCAGGTGGCTCCTCCGGCGGTGCCGCCGTTGCCGCGGCCCTCAATATGGGCGTCCTGCATGAGGGATCGGATGGCGCGGGTTCGATCCGCATTCCCTCGTCCTTCTCCGGCTGCTTCGGTATCAAGCCCACCTATGGCTGGATCCCGGCGGATACGCCGACCGCCCTGTTCGAGCTTGCCCATCGCGGCCCGCTGACACGTACGGTCGAGGATTCCGCGTTGTTCCTCAACGCCACGACCGGCCCGACGCCGCTCGCCATGTACGGCACCTGCCCGACGCCGGTGCCGGACTGGAAGGAAACGATCAAGAACGCGTCCGTCAAGGGCATGAAGATCGGCTACAGCCGCAATCTCGGTTATGCGGAAGTGCAGCCGGATGTGGCGGCAGCCGTGCAGCGCGCTGCCGAGCGTCTGGCCGACATGGGCGCTATCGTCGAGGAGGTCGATCCAGGTTTTGCCAACCCGCAGGATGCGCTGATCGCGCTCTGGTATGCGGCGGAAGCCAAGACGGTGATGCTGGCCAATCCAACGCCGGAACAGTTCGCGATGATGGATCCCGGTCTCGTGAAAATCTACGAGAAGGGCAAGACCTATTCGGCCACGGATTACGTTGCCGCCGAACAGGTGCGCGCAGATCTCAAGGTCTGCATGGCGCTGTTCCATGAAAAATACGACGCGCTGATGCTGCCGACCATGCCGGTGACGGCCATCGAAGCCGGTGTCGATTTCCCCGGCGGCATCGAGGGCAAGGACTGGTCCGACTGGTCGCCCTTTACCTATCCGTTCAATATGACCGGGCAGCCGGCGGTTTCCGTGCCCTGCGGTTTCGACAAGGGCGGTCTGCCGGTCGGTCTGCAATTCGTCGGCCCGCGCTACCGCGACGATATCGTGTTGAAGCTTGCCGCTGCCTATCAGGCCGCCTGGCCGGAGGAATTCCTGACCGCGCCGCGCAAGCCGGCCTGAGCAGAACCCAACAGAGCGCCCTTCCCGGTGAGCCGGGAAGGGGAACGAATTCAGACAAAGGACATATTCATGACGGCAGCGGCCACGACCGTTGGTGCGGAACTGAAGACCGAGGCGGTAATCGTCAGTGCGGACGAGGCTCAAACCATCGCGCGCGAGAAATACGGTCTCGACGGCAAGGCCGAGTGGCTATGGGGCGAAAAGGATTCGAACTATCGCCTGACGCTGGCGGATGGAACGGAGTATCTTCTCAAGATCCTGAACCCGGCGGAAAGCCAGGCCGTGACATCGATGCACAGCCAGGCGCTCATCCATGTCGAGACCCATGATCCGGAGATACCCGTCCAGCGCATCATCCGCACTGTCGATGGTGAGGCCGACTTCCGCATGGTCGATCGCGGCGGTCAGGAGCGCAGCGTGCGCATGGTCACTTTCGTCCCCGGCAAGTCGCAGAAAAGCGCGCCGCATTCAAAAGCCCAACGCCGCGCCGTCGGCATCTGGCTCGCCCGCATGCAGAGGGCGCTTGCCGATTTCACCCATGAGGCGGCGCATCACCGCATTACCTGGGACATGAAACATGCGGGCGGCATGCGTGGCCTTCTGCCGGCCTTCGGTGACCAGCCCATCCGGGCGCGGCTGGAAAAGGCCGTCGATGATTTCGATGCGCGGATCGTGCCGGCCATGGCAAGCCTTCCCGCGCAGGTCGTCCATAACGATTTCAACATGGAAAATATTCTGGTCGATCCGGATCATCCGGATGTCATCAGCGGGATCATCGACTTTGGCGACATGGTGCATGCGCCTGTTCTCTTCGACGTGGCCGTCGGCGCCGCCTACCAGATGGGCGAAGCGGACGATCCGGTGACAGCCGCCGTCGAGTTCCTTGAAGGTTACGCCACGCTGAAGAGCCTGTCCGATGACGAGATCGGCCTGCTTTATCCCGCCATCGTCATGCGCATGACGATGCGGCTTGCCATTCCCGAATGGCGGTGCAGCCTGTTTCCCGAGCAGCGGGACTTCCTGACGCGCAACAGCCCGACGGTCGAGCGGCAGTTCGCCCGTCTCGATGCCGCCGGCGAAGCCGAAGCTGCCCGCCGTTTTGCAGCCGTTTTCCGATAGGATAGAACCGATGACAAAGACCGCACCCGTGATGATCAACGGCTTCGATCCAGCGAAGCTCGCCAGCCTGCCCGAGCGTGAACGCCGGCTGATCGAGCGGCGGCAGGCGCTGCTGGGACCTTCCTACCGCCTGTTCTACGAGGAACCGGTTCATCCGGTGCGGGGCGAGGGCGTGTGGCTCTACGATGCCGAGGACAATGCCTATCTCGACGTCTACAACAACGTGCCTTCCGTCGGGCATTGCCATCCACACGTGGCGCAGGCCGTGGCGAAGCAGGCGCTGGTGCTCAATACCCACACGCGCTATCTCGATGAGAATATCCTGAACTATGCCGAGCGGCTTCTCGCCACTTTCCCGGAAGAGATCACCCGGGTGATGTTCACCTGTACGGGGTCGGAAGCGGTCGATCTGGCGCTGCGGGTCGCCCGCCACTATACGGGCGGCACCGGCATCATCATCACCGAAAACGCGTATCACGGCGTCACAGCCGCTGCGGTCGAAATCTCGCCCTCGCTTGGTCCCAACGTGCCGCTTGGACAGCACGTCTTTACCGTGCCGGCGCCCGATCCGGCAAATGCGAACGGCCGCGATGTCGGTGAGGTGCTGGCAGAGGAGGTGGAGAAGGCCATCGCCTTCATGATGCGCCATGGTATCAGGCCGGCTGCCTTCATCGCCGACAGCATTTTCTCGACAGATGGCATCTTCCCCGATCCCGCCGGCTTCCTGCAGAAGACCGTCGATGTGATGCACGCACACGGTGCGCTTTACATTGCCGATGAGGTGCAGCCCGGTTTCGGTCGCACCGGAACGCATATGTGGGGCTTTGAGCGTCACGGTATCGTTCCCGATATTGCGGTCATGGGCAAGCCGATGGGCAACGGTATTCCGATTGCGGCGGCCGTCATGAAGGCCGAGGTGCAGGACCGGTTCGGGCGCGATATCCGCTACTTCAACACGTTCGGCGCGAACCATGTGTCGATCGCGGCCGCATCCGCCGTTCTCGACGTGATCCGCGACGAAAAGCTCATGGAAAATGCCGCCGCAACAGGTCATCATATGCTGGAGGGAATGAAACGGCTCCAGCAACAGTTTGCCTGCGTTGGCGAAGCCCGTGGGGCGGGGCTGTTTCTAGGGCTCGAATTCGTCAAAAACCGCGAAAGCCGCGAGCCGGACGGGGCCCTGGCGCTCGCTGTTGTCAACGGATTGAGGCGCAAGCGGATACTGATTTCGGCTTCCAGCCCCTATGGGCATGTGCTGAAAATCCGCCCGCCGTTGCCATTTAAGCGCGAGCACGCGGATATTTTCCTGGAATCGCTCGCAGCGGTATTGACGGAGCTTGCCTGAAAAGGTCCAGCACGCTAGGGCCAATCAGGTTACGGGGAAGAGACGCATGCAATTTGAATTCAGGCCGATAGAAGCCGGGGATGGTCAACCGAAAGCCGCAAAGACCTATAGCGAGCTTCGCGATGCGATCATAACCATGAAATTGCAGCCGGGCGTGGCCCTGCAGGAGCGTGAAATCTGCGCCCAGCTTGCGATATCGCGCACCCCGATGCGCGAGGCCGTTCTCCGATTGGCGCAGGAGGGGCTTGTCAATGTCATCCCGAGCGGTGGCACATTCGTCAACAAGATCTCGGTGCGTGATGTCATCGAAGGTCAGATCGTGCGCGATGCGCTCGAACTCAGAATGGTGCGTCTGGCTGCGCGCAATTTTGACTCGACACATGAACGTGCCTTCGACCTCCTGATGTTCCGCCAGCAGGAGGCCGGGAAACGTCGGGATGCGGACGAAGCCTTCACCATCGACAACGAATTCCACCGGCAGATCTGTGCTGTTGCCGGTTTCCCCAATATCTGGCAGACGATTCACGCAGCCACCGGTCAGCTTGATCGATTACGCCGTCAGGCCTTTCCGAAGGAAGGCTTCTTCGATGAGGTGGTGGAAGAACATGCCGCCATCCAGAAGGCGCTTGCCGCGCATGACGAGGCCGAAGCCGTTCGCCTGATGAAAGCGCACCTCAACGGCATCGCTCAGGTGCTGCGCTTCGTCATGGCGTCCGATCCTGGCATTGTCTCGGATGAACAGGAACTTGCCCTTCTCGACGTGATGATTGCCGCAGGTGCATGAGAGCGCTCGAGCGCAAGCGTGGATACAAGCACCAATTGAACATCGGGCACGCAATCTTTGTGGTCCGTTAAGACTCTCACTGTACGACCGAAGGAATGTTTTTTGGTGCGTCTGGGCGGCGATCCATGTCCTATTGGGAATGCGTGAAAGCCAAGCTGAAGTACCCGCTCATCCGCGCGGGTCTTGAAGTTACGGCCCTTCCGGCGGTGCGCGCACTGTTTCCGGCTGCACGCGGTCGCGGATTGATCTGGACGCTGCATCATGTGCGCCCGGATGAGGGCAAGGCCTACACGCCGAACGCGTATCTTTCCGTCACAACGGAATTTCTGGCCAGCGCCATCGAGGAAAGCCTGGCAGCCGGGTTGACGCCGGTGCATCTCCATGACCTGCCGGCTCTGCTGGCCGATCCCAATGAAACGCGCCGCTTCGTTGCGTTCACGCTGGATGACGGTTACCGCAATAACCGGGAGTTCGCCGCGCCGATTTTCCGCCGTTATGGGGTTCCGTACACGATCTTCATCACGCCCGGATTCGTCGAACGCACGCGCTCGATGTGGTGGGAAACCGTCGAGGCGCTTGTTGCCAGCCGCGACAGTTTTCGTTTCGACTTCGGCGCAGGCGATGAATGGGTGCAATGTCGCAGCCATCCGGAAAAGGATCAGGCATTCGACCGACTCTCGGCCTTCATTCGCACGGTTGTCGAAGATGAGGCCGTCGAACGTCTGGATGCCTGCGCGCGCGCCTATGGCGTCGATCCGCTGGCCATTGTCGAGGACCTGACGATGGCGAGGGAGGAACTGGCCGCCTATGCCGCCGAAGATCCGCTCGTCCACTTCGGCGCGCACACCATGACCCATTCCAACCTCTGCCGACTGTCCGATGAGCGGTTGCGCTATGAGGTTGACGCTTCGGTTGAAACGGTTGCCGCTTATACTGGAAATCCGCCCCGGTCCTTTTCCTACCCTTACGGCTGGTCGTCGGCCTTCTGCGAGAGGGCTGAGCGGATGGTGGCCGAGGCCGGCATTCCTGTTGGTGTCACCACCCGGCCCGGCGTTCTGCAACCGGGCCTTCTCAAGCGTGTTACAAGCCTGCCGCGCGTTTCGCTCAACGGCTATTATCAGCAGCGGCGCTATGTCCGCGCGCTGATATCAGGCGTGCCCTTCCGGCTTTTGCACTGACGGGCATCCGCCGAAGGCAATGAAGGAAGGGTTTTCGAAGCCCGGTTTTCCATAGACAAGCGGCGCGCCTTGCGCATCCGTGACCTGACCGCCCGCTGCACGCAGAACGGCATCGCCCGCTGCCGTATCCCACTCCATCGTGCGCGAGAAGCGTGGATAGATATCTGCGCCGCCTTCGGCGATCAGACCGAATTTCAGCGAGGAGCCGACGACACGGCGCTCCGCGATCTTCTCCCGTTCCAGATAGGCGAGTGTCTCCGGTGAATTGTGCGAGCGGCTGATGAGCGCGACGGGTTCGGTGGAGCAAGGCCGAACCGCAATCGGCTGGCGGTCAGCTATCGTGAAGTCCGCCGCGATCGTGAGTTTTTCGACGCCACTTTTCGAGGCGCTGTAGGCCAGCTTGCAGACGGGCGCGTAAACGACACCGGCGACCGGGACGCCGCCTTCAATGAGTGCGATATTGACGGTGAAATCGCCGTTGCGGGCGATGAACTCTTTCGTGCCGTCGAGCGGGTCGACAAGAAAGAACGGCCCGGTGCCGATCTCCGGCACGCGCCCGGCCGCAACCGATTCCTCAGCAATTACGGGAATATCGGGAAAAGCCCGGGCGAGATGGTCGAGAATGATGATCTCGGCCTGCTGGTCAGCCTTTGTTACCGGAGAGCAATCGGCTTTCAGCATGACTTCCGCGCCTTCGGCATAGACCGTCAGAATGGCCTCACCGGCAGCCAGCGCGGCCTGTTCAAGAACTTCCATCATTTCCCGTGTCGCTCGCGTCGTCATCTGTCCCGTCCGTCCGTGGTGTCACCCCGGTTTAGGACGAGACAGGCCCGGCTGTCCATGCCGGTGACGGTAAGGTGTCAATTGCCCGAAAGCGGCGGGCCAGCTTCGTAGATCGCCTGCGTCTCCAGCAGGGCCTCATCGAGCGTGCGGCCCTTTGCATAATGGCGGAGGTTGTCGGGAACTGTGATGCCAGGGGCGAGGATCGGGCTGGGCTGCAAGGGGCCGATGACGGTTGAAACAGGAATGACCCCCGCCCAGACCGGGAAGGTCGCGTCATCCAGGTCGTCATCGCCGACGCCCTTGGCGCGAATCTTGACGGAAGCCTCCTCAATGGTCATGCCGATCACGGTCGTTGCCTTCACCTCCTGCTCATCGATGGGACGAAGCGTTGCGGCCCTGTCCGGCCAGAAGCGGTCGGTCACGGCGGCCAGCGCCCGCATCTTCTCCTCGGGATCATCCACGATGGCGGCGGTGCCGAAGCACATGGCCGAGCGATAGTTGGCGGAATGGTTGAAGCCGGAGCGGGCAAGCACCAGCCCATCCAGATGCGAGACGGTGACACAGACCGGTGCGCCCTTCTTCTCGTGCCGCAACATGCGGCTGGCGGAGGAGCCGTGCCAATAGAGCCGGTCGCCTTCGCGCCAGTGGATGGTTGGCGTGCAATAGGGTTGACCATCGATGACATAGGCGACGTGACAGAGCATGCCGGCATCGAGCACGGCATAGACCGTTGCGCGATCATATTGGCCGCGTTCATGGGACCGCTTGACCCGGTTGCGCGGCGTTACGGGGTAGGAAGTGGGTTCGGCGCCGTCACTCATTGTCAGTTCCTCTTGGTATTCTTGCGATGCCGACTTGTCGCGGCACCTCTCATGCGGCTATTCCTGCTTGTTAAAATTGGATTGGAAAAGAGCCAATATGGTCAAGAATGAAAAGACCAATTTGCCGGATTGGTCGGCGCTGATGCCGGTGCTGCCAGAGGCAGGTAACCGCGCCGGGGCGCTTTACGATGCGATCAGGCGGCTGATCGAGGCGGGATTGGCGCCACCGGGCACCAAACTGCCGCCAACCCGTGATCTGATGAAGCGCCTGCGGCTGTCGCGTGCGGCGGCAGTGATGGCCTATGAACGGTTGACGGCGGAAGGCTTTGCCGAAGCGCGCGTTGGTGCAGGCACCTTTGTCGCGGCCGCCGTGCCGCAGGTGCTGGAACGCCCGGCAGTACCGGTGACGCCGCCTGCGCCCGCAGCGCAAGCGCCGCTTGCACTCGGCGTTGCGACACCCGACCTGCGCACCTTCGATGTGTTTCGCCGTCTCATTGCGCGCGATCTCGCCCGTCCGCACGAAAGCTTCTTCCGTTATGGCGACCCGCGCGGCAGCCATGAATTGCGCGAGGCCGTGGCCGGTTATCTGCAAACGGCGCGCGGGGTTCGTTGCTCGCCGGAACAGATCGTTATCACGGCCGGCACCCAGCAGGGGCTCGACCTCGTGTTGCGGGCAACGCTGAAGCCGGGCGACGCCGTTCTGGTGGAAGATCCATGCTACCCTTCCGCGCTGGCGGCTGTGCGAGAGGCGGGCGGAAAACCGCGCCCTGTGCCGGTGGATCGGGAAGGTCTTGACCCCGCAGCGATCGATGATGCAGAGCCGGCGGCAAGGGCGGTCTGTGTCACGCCCTCGCACCAGTTTCCGCTTGGCGTTACCATGACCATGCGCCGGCGCCTGGCGCTGATCGAGTGGGCAAGGTCCAGCGGTGCCGTCATCATTGAGGACGATTACGACAGCGAGTTCCGTTATGCCGGGCCGCCGCTTGCGGCTTTGCAGGGCATGGATTCATCAGGCTCGGTCGCTTATCTAGGCACCTTCTCCAAGGTTCTCTTTCCTGGGCTTCGCACGGGTTATGCGGTTCTGCCGGAGCGGCTTTTGTCTCGGGTTCTGCAATTGCGCCGGCGCGCCGACCGCCAGCCGCCGGTGCTGGCCGAACGGGCACTGGCACGGCTGATTGCGGAGGGGCATTTCTCCGCCCACCTGAAGCGGGCGCGCCGCGCTGCCGAGCAGGCCCGCGACACACTGGTTGCGGCATTGAAGGCGCATTGCGGCGAGGCGATCTGCGTTACACCACCGGAACAGGGCCTGCATCTCGTTGCCCGCTTTGCCGCGTTCCCCGCATGTGATGTCGATGCCCTGGCTTTCGAACGACGGATTGCCGTTGAAACGGGACTTCGCCCGCTTTCGCCAATGTACATGGACCCGCCTCGGGATCAGGGCCTTGTTCTCGGCTTTTCCGGATTCACGCCGAGGCAGATGGATATGGCGGCCGGGGTGCTGGGCAGAAGCCTGACGGTGGCGATGTGATGAAACGGCGGGCTAAGATTTCGACAATGGGCCAGAGGATATGAGCGCAGCGGCGATGGTTTCCGGAACGCAAGGCAACCGACGCCAAAACGCGTCGCGCCTTGCGCCCTGGTTTGCCTTGTCGTTTCTCATCCACGTTCCCGCTGTCGTGCTGCTCGCCATCATCGCGGTGTCGCCTGATCTGCCGAAGCCGGAGGATCAGGCAATCAGCGTGACGCTCGCGCCTGAAACACAAACACGTCCCAAGCCGGTCCCGACCGAACTTCAGGCCCCGGAAGCGGCTTCGCCTGAAAAGCCGCCTGCGCCGGCGGAAGACGGCATGATCTCCGCGACACGGTTGCGCGCGGCGGAGGTGCTGGCTGATCCGCGCAGCGCTGGCGTACGTCGCGATCTCGGGACGCTTGCGCCGGAAACCCGACTGGAGCAAATCTGTAATCTGGAGGCCATGGAGCAGGTTCATCTGTGGAAGCCGGCGCTCGAACCGGATTTCCTCGTTGCCTATGCTTTGGAGGATACCCGTATCGAAAGCCGTGAAATCCGGGCGGACGGTGCGGCCATTCGCATCGCCGGTCGCTGGTTTCGGCTGCGTTATGCCTGCGCGATGACGGCCGATACGGCCACGGTCGCACACTTCTCGTTTGCGCTTGGCGCGGAAATTCCCCGCGCCGAGTGGGATGATCACGGGCTTCTGCCCGCGTCGGGCGATATGCATGGCGATTGATGATCGATGATGTCTATGTCGCCCATTCGCATCGCCCCTCTTTATCTTTTCCCGATGGCGTGGCTAAGCTTGGCTGCCCTCTGGTGCGCAAAGGAAACCGCATGACCAACGATCCGAAAATCATCAAGTCGCCGCTTAGCCGCAAGTTCACCGCCGACGGAATTACCGTTGATGTCGAGATCTATCGCGCTGAAGGCTCGGACCAGTGGACGCTGGAACTCGTGGATGACGAGTGGACCTCGACGGTGTGGGATGACCCGTTCCCGACCGACCAGGCGGCATGGGAGGAGTTCGAAAGCGGTGTTCAGGAAATCGGCCTTGCCGCGCTCCTCGAAGAAGATCAGCCGACGGTCCATTGAGGATAAGCCTGCCATGAGAATTGCCATATCGCTTCTGGCGGTCACGCTTGCCGTCGTCCCGGCGCATGCCGCCCTTTCCGGTTTTTATGACAGCGCCGAGCAGATCGGCGTCATTCTTTCCAGTGCGGCCGTTGCCAATGCGCTGCATCAGGCGCCGGTTGGCACCATTTCCAACACCGGCACTCGCAAGGATGGCGCGCGTGAATGGACAGTGCGGGTGCAGGATTGCGATCTGAAGGTCTATCTGGTTCCCGTTATGCCGAATGGCGTGGGCAAGACGACCTACAAGATCGAGATTCCCGGCGTATGCAAGTGAAGCGGCTGCGAAAGCCCGAACATCCCGAGGGAATGTTGAAATTTTCAGCATGTCATTTCAATGCTTCCCGCCTGGCGCATGGCTGAAATGCGCCCGCGCGGTTGACTGACGGGTGTTATGTGCAATCCTTATCTCGCAACTGCGAAATGGAGTGCATTCATGACTCAGGATTTTCTGGAAATCCTTGCTGCCCATGAAGTAACCGCCAGAAGCAAGCAGCAAGCGGCACGATTTATGTTCGGCGAACGCACTGCGTCGCATGAAGCCGCCTCGATGTTCAACGACGAGGTTCGGTCTTCATTTGAAGCGTTCGCCAGCGTCCAGCGCAATATCAGTGATCACTGTCATATGGATCACGCGCTGGTGGAGAAAAGCGAGGAAATCTCGGAGAGATTTCTTCGGCTGCTATCGGCCATTCAGGAATATATCGTTTCGATATCCGCCGATGCGGAGCGTGCATAGCGCGCGCCGTGATTTCAGGCAGTTCCGCCGTTCGATGCGATCGGCGGGGCTGCGCTTTGCCGAATTCCTATTCCGCATTTGCCAGATCGAGTGCCATGTCGAGCAGCACCTGCGCGCCGGCGGTGGCGTGGTCCGGTTCGCACCATTCCAGTTCAGAATGGGAAATGCCGTCGCGGCAGGGCACGAAAATGATGGCGACGGGCGCGACCATGTGGATGGACAGCGCATCATGCGCCGTCAGGGTCGGTAATTTCATCACCGGGAACCCGTGCTTTTCCGCTGTCTTGACGGTCAGGCCCAGCATATCAGGCGCGAAATCCAGTCGGTCGCGGAAAAAGGCCGTCGTGGTCTCGATTTCGAGGCCGCTTTCGGCGGCAATGCTGGTAGCGGCCTCCTCAATACGGTCGATGATGGCCTGACGTCCCTCTGCCGTTTCGTGGATCACCACATAGGAAAGCTTTGCGAGATGGGGAATGTTGACGCGGTTGTTCGGCCAGCTATCGATGACGGTGGCGCTCACCATGCCCGCCGGTTCCTGGCTCGCGCCGATCTCCTCAATGGCAAGAATAAGCTTGGCGGCACCCACCAGTGCATTGCGGCGCTTCGACATGGCCGCTGTCTGCGAATGACCATTCTCGCCGCGAATTTCGATGAAACCCGAGCAGCCCCAGGAGGAGTTCGTTACCGCTCCGATCAGCGTGCCGGTTTCTTCCAGTTCGGGTCCCTGTTCGATGTGCAGTTCCAGATAGGCGTGGATCGGCCTGCCGCCGACCGGCAACGTGCCGGCATAACCTGATGCGGACAGTTCATCCCTGACCGAGAGCCCCTTGCGGTCGGTGCGGGCCAGAACTTCTTCCAGCGGCAGAAGGCCGGCAAAGACGCCCGAGCCCATCAAGCCCGGCTGGAAGCGTGCGCCTTCCTCGTTCGTCCAGTTGGCGATCTCGATGGCGCGCTTCGTAACGATGCCAGCCGCGTTCAGCGCCCGCACCACGGCAAGGCCGGCGAGTACGCCGAGCACGCCATCGAACCTGCCGCCCGGCATCTGCGTGTCGAGATGACTGCCGATCATCAGCGGCGGCCGCGAAGGATCGCTTCCTTCGCGGCGCGCGAACATGTTGCCGACCTGATCGACAGTGACCGCAAGCCCGGCCTCGCGCGCCCAGTGGGCGAAAAGATTGCGGCCTTCGGCATCCGTGCCGGAAAGGGCCGGACGGAAGGAGCCGCCGCGCGCCGTGCCGCCGATTGCGCCCATGGTCATCAGGTCGGACCACAGGCGCGTGCCGTCGATATCAGGAGAAAGGGCCATGTCGTTCGTCCTCTGGCGTTATTTTTGGTGCGTTGCACAATAGGGATATATCGCAGCATTTCCCGTTCCTTGGCGGGAGGCAAGCGGGAAATGGTCCGGACAAACTCTTTTTGCCCTTGCCGGCAATTGCCTCGACGCTATTTCGCTGTAACTTGCCGGATATCAATGGACTCAAGTGGCGCTGGCCGGGGAGAATGATGTGCCGCAGAGAAGGCCGACACTTGCGTTGTTCCGCCATCCGGTGTTTCGCGCGCTGTGGATCGCCACGCTGGTTTCCAATCTCGGCGGGCTCATTCAGGGGGTGGGCGCTGGCTGGTTGATGGCGACAATCTCGCCGTCGCAGGATATGGTGGCGCTGGTGCAGGCTTCGACCACGCTGCCGGTGATGATTTTCTCACTCGCTTCGGGTGCGCTTGCCGATAATTTCGACCGTCGTCGCATCATGCTGGCGGCCCAGCTCTTCATGCTGGCTGTTTCGCTGCTTCTTGCCTTCGCGGCCTTTGCAGGGTTGATCACGCCCTGGCTGCTGTTGTGCTTCACCTTCCTCATTGGTTGCGGCACGGCGCTGCATAATCCGTCCTGGCAGGCTTCGGTCGGCGATATTGTGCCGCGTGAGGATGTGCCGGCTGCCATTTCGCTGAACAGCATGAGCTTCAACCTCATGCGCTCCATCGGCCCGGCCTTCGGTGGCGCCATCGTTGCGGTGGCCGGCGCTGCGGTAGCCTTTGCCTTCAATGCCGTCAGCTATCTCGCACTCATCGGCGCCATATGGTTCTGGAAGCCGGAGCCGCGCCCGTCGGGCCTGCCGCGGGAACATTTCGGCAGCGCCGTTATGGCCGGTCTGCGCTATGTCTCCATGTCGCCGAACCTTATCAAGGTCATGTTCCGGGGCTTTCTGTTCGGCACCTTCGCCATTTCCGTTCTCGCACTTTTACCGGTTATCACACGCGATATGCTGAACGGTGACGCTTTCAGCTATGGCGTGCTGCTCGGCTGCTTCGGCCTTGGCGCCATCGGCGGTGCGCTGGCAAACGGTCGGGTGCGCGAGGTTCTGGCCAATGAAACCATAGTGCGCTTTGCCTTTGCCGGCTTTGCCGCCTGTCTCGGCGTGCTTGCCGTCAGCCGTTCGATCTGGCTGGACTGTCTGGTTCTCCTGCCGGCCGGTGCCTGCTGGGTCATGGCGCTGTCGCTGTTCAATGTCACGGTTCAGCTTTCCACGCCACGCTGGGTGGTTGGCAGGGCTTTGGCGCTCTATCAGACGGCGACTTTCGGCGGCATGGCGCTCGGAAGCTGGATCTGGGGCGTGATTTCGGAAGGGCAGGGGCCGGAAGTCGCGCTGGTCCTGTCCAGCTTCGCGATGCTGATCGGGCTTGCTGTCGGCCTTCGCCAGCCTCTACCGCCCTTCAATGATCTCAATCTCGACCCGCTCAACCGCTTCAGCGAGCCGGAACTCAGCCTCGACATCCGCTCCCGCAGCGGTCCGATCATGATCATGGTGGACTACCAGATTGCGCAGGAGGACGTCCCGGCCTTTCTGGCCGCCATGACCGACCGCCGGCGTATCCGGCTGAGGGACGGGGCGCAGCAATGGGCGCTGCTGCGCGATCTCGAGACACCGGACATCTGGACCGAGACCTATCACGTTCCGACCTGGGTTGAATATATCCGCCACAACCAGCGCCGCACGCAGGCGGATGCCGAGGTGACGGAACGTCTGCTGGCGCTGCATCGCGGTTCGGAAAAGCCGAGGGTTCACCGCATGATCGAGCGCCAGACCGTGCCGCGCCAGGACGACATGCCGCTCAAACCGCAGCACCACGATCACCATCCGATTCTCTGACGGGAACTGGATCAGGCCCGGACATCAGCAACCAGCGGGAATATGGCGATCAGCGTGAGCGGTATGGCGAAGACGAGGGCGGCGGGCAGTCCGAACAGGGCGAACAGAAATGCGCCACAGATGCCGCCGCTGAAGAACAGGCCGATCATGCTGAGCAGCAACTGCAGCTTGGCCCGGTCGGCCCTGACGGGCGGCAGACCCGGACGTGGCAGCGGCCCGTTGCGGTAAAGCAGCTTGCCGAACTCGATGCCGACATCCGTCACCATGCCAGTGACATGGGTGGTGCGGATGCGCGCGCCGGAGAGCTTGGTAATCATGGCGTTCTGCAAGCCCATGACATAGCAGAGAAGCACGACGATCAGCAGCGTGTAGCGCATCGGCGCAATGTCGGAAACGGCGATGCTGCCGGCAAACACCACGAACAGTGCGGCCTCCAGCGCCAGCGGCAGGGCATATTGCGAGTGCAGGTTTCGCCGCCGGGCCCAGTTGATGAGGATGGCCGAGGTCGCGGCCCCCGAGACAAAGGCGGCGATTGCGCCAAGCGCCAGCCCCACGAGTTTCATGTTTCCCAGCACGATGTTATCGGCAAGGGACGAAATCATGCCGGACATATGCGAGGTATACTGATGCACGGCCATGAAGCCGCCTGCATTCACCCCGCCCGCCACGAAGGCAAGCACATAGGCAAGGTGCCGGTCGCCGCGTTCGCTGCGGTCCCGGTCTGCAAGGCTGAGGAAATAGGTTTTCATGGCAGGTCCGCTTCAGCCGGTGACGCCTGAAGCGCTTCATTCGGCACGTCTTATTCGGACTTTAGTCTAGGAGCCGTTTTCGCATTCATCAACCGCGAAGGCGAAGGCTGATGTCGATTTGCAAGGTCCGGGGCGGCGTTTGCCACCCCCGGACCGGCGCAGGTCAAGCCTTCAGCCGCGCCGCGTGCCAGCGCAGGTGGTCGTCCATGAAGGTGGAGATGAAGTTGTAGGAATGGTCGTAACCTTCCCGCAAATTCAAGACGACCTTCTGGCCTGCCTTTGCGGCGGCGTCGACCAGAAGTTCCGGCATCAGGCCGGTCGTCAGGAAACTGTCGGCCTCGCCCTGATCCACGAGGAGTTCGGGGAAGCGCTTGCCGTCTTCAATCAGAAGAACCATGTCATAAGCCCGCCAGGCGGTTTCATCCGCGCCGAGGTATTTTTCAAGCGCTGGCTTTGACCAGCCGGCCACGCTCGGCTTGACGATGGGTGCAAAGGCTGAGGCGCTCTTGAATGTGTCCGGATTTTTGAGTGCGATCGTCAGGGCACCGTGGCCGCCCATGGAGTGGCCGGTAATGCCCTGGCGGCTCATATCCGCCGGGAAATTGGCTGCGATTACCGCCGGCAATTCCTTGGTGACGTAGGAATACATCCGGTAGTTCTCGGCATAGGGTGCCTGCGTCGCATCGACATAGAAGCCGGCACCCGAACCGAACTGCCAGTTATCCTTTTCATCCGGCACGGTTTCGCCGCGCGGAGAGGTGTCTGGCAGAACGACGATGAGGCCGAGTTCGGCGGCAAGACGGCGATACTCGCCCTTGTCCATGCAGTTGGCATGGGTGCAGGTGAGCCCCGAGAGATACCAGAGCACCGGCAGCTTTGCGCCTTGCTCGTGGGGTGGCACGAAGACGGCGAAGGTCATCGGTGTCTTCGTCTCGGCGGAGGCATGGCGGTAAACACCCTGCACCCCGCCATGCGCTTTCGCGGTGGAAATGGTTTCAAGTGTCATGACCGACCTCAGTAAACCACGACCGAACGGATCGACTTGCCCTCGTGCATCAGGTCAAAGGCCGTGTTGATCTCGTCCAGCGGCATGGTGTGGGTGATGAGGCTGTCGATGTCGATCTTGCCTTCCATGTACCAGTCAACGATTTTCGGCACGTCGGTGCGTCCGCGCGCGCCGCCGAAGGCCGAGCCTTTCCAGACGCGGCCGGTGACGAGCTGGAACGGACGGGTGGAGATTTCCTGCCCTGACGGTGCCACGCCGATGATGATGGACTCGCCCCAGCCGCGATGGCAGCATTCCAGCGACTGGCGCATGGTGTGGACGTTGCCAATGCATTCGAAGGAGAAGTCGGCGCCGCCGCCGGTGATGTCGACGATGGCTTCGACCACCTTGTCATGACCGACTTCGTTCGGGTTGACGAAGTGTGTCATGCCGAACTTCTTCGCCATCGCGACCTTGGAGGGGTTGAGATCGACGCCGATGATCTTGTCCGCGCCAACCATGCGCGCGCCCTGAATGACGTTGAGACCGATGCCGCCGAGGCCGAAGACCACGACATTGGCGCCCGGCCAGACCTTGCCGGTGTAGACGACCGCGCCGATGCCGGTGGTCACGCCGCAGCCGATGTAGCAGATCTTGTCGAAAGGCGCGTCCTCACGCACCTTGGCGACGGCGATTTCCGGCAGCACGGTGAAGTTCGAGAAGGTGGAGCAACCCATGTAATGGAAGACTTCGCCGCCATCGCAGGAAAAGCGGGTGGTCTTATCTGGCATAAGGCCCTGACCCTGTGTCGAGCGGATGGCGGTGCAGAGGTTGGAGCGCTGCGAAAGGCACGTCTTGCAGCCGCGGCATTCCGGCGTGTAGAGCGGGATGACGTGATCGCCCGGCCGCACCGATGTAACGCCTGCGCCGACTTCGCGCACGATGCCGGCACCCTCGTGGCCGAGAATGGCCGGGAACTTTCCTTCGGAATCAAGGCCGGAGAGCGTGTAGGCGTCAGTGTGGCAGACACCGGTCGCCATGATTTCGATCAGGACCTCGCCTGCCTTGGGGCCTCCGATCTCGATGGTTTCGATGGTCAGCGGCTTGTTGGCTTCCCAGGCAACGGCGGCGCGGCTTTTCATGGTCTTGTCTCCTTGGCTGTGGCGGGTGCGGTCACTTGAGATAGGTGCGCACGATCTTCATGATGGCGTCCAGATTGTCGCCGGTATCGGTGGAGGATATGGGGCCTTCAGCCCTTTGCGCCAGACTTTCCCTCAGGTGGATATCCAGCACCTCGGCCATCAACCCACCCGTCGCACCCCGAAGGGCGGCGATCTGTTGCAGGAGCAGGCTGCATTCCGTGCCGGCCTCGACGGCGCGTTCCAGCGCTTCGACCTGGCCCTTGATGCGTTTCAACCGCACCAGTGCTCGCTTCTTGTCTTCGGGTGAATGGGGCATGAAACCTCTCCTGAAAGGAGGCATACAGATACTGCATGGGGTATGTCAACATACCCATGGGAGTATCGTGTATGCCGAAACGGATGAGGCATCTGCCCAAGAAAAAAGCCCGCACGCGGCGGGCCTGAATGGAGGACTGAAAGAGTGCGGTTACGCGTCGTCCTTCTTCTTCCGGTCGGTATGGCCGAGATCGCGGTCGGGGTCGATGATGTCGCGCACGCGCTGCTTCAATTCCGCCGGGCCGGGAAAGCCGCCATCCGTCTTGCGCTCCCAGATGGTCTGGCCATCGAGCGTGATCTCGAAGGCACCGCCGGTGGCGGGAATGAGCGCGACTTCACCAAGCGTCTGGCCGAATGTCTGCAGCAATTCCTGCGCCATCCAGCCTGCCCGCAGAAGCCAGTTGCACTGGGTGCAATAGGTAATCGCAATGCGTGGCCAGGGTGCGGCATTTTCGCTGGTGGTTGTGGTCTCGGTCATCGCAAACTCCCTGAATAGAAAGGCATTAACGTCGCAGGCCATTGCGGGCAAGAAAATCTACGGCGTGAACCTCGTGATTTTGGAATCTCATTCCCTTGCTTGACGGCGTGTCTTCGAGAATATCAGCGCCGCATCAACAATGAAAACCGGCGGGAGACGAAGAAATGACGGCGAGCCTGATGCTGGCAATCACACTTCTGTTGCTGACGCCCGGTCCCACCAACACATTGCTGGCCATAGGCGGCGCTTCGGCGGGCTTCCGTCGCAGCCTGCCTCTCATCCTCGCTGAAAATCTCGGCTACCTTGCCACCATCGTGCCGCTCATCGCCTTTGCCGGCCCGTTTCTGGCCGACCATCCGATGGCGGCAAGCGCATTGAAGCTATGCTCGGCGGCCTGGGTCACACTGCTTGCGATGAAGCTCTGGGTGACGCCGCTGGGTGAAATCACGGAGCGTGGTCTCATCACGTTCCGGCAGGTCTTCGTGACCACCATGCTGAACCCGAAGGCGCTGATCTTCGGGATTGCACTCCTGCCCAATGGCTCCTTTTTCCAGACCTTGCCGCGTCTTGGTGTTTTCGCGATGATCGTTGCCGCCGTGGCGGCGTTCTGGCTTTCGGCTGGTGCCTCGATCCTTCGTTTTGCCAGCCGGCGCTTTCCCTGTCTCTTCTGCCGCGTGGCGGCAAGTTTTCTCATGGCGTTTGCCGTCAGCCTCGCGGGCAGCTCGCTCGGTTGGCTCTAAGCGTCTGCGGGCACGAATTCGATAGCTATTTCCGGGCATATGTGAGCAGGATGATTTTTAAGGAGATCATCATGCGTTCCCCGCTTTTCCTTCAGGCCGTTTTTCTTGTCGCTTTCGGAGCCTGCCCCGTCCTTGCGATGGAATTGCCGACCGAGGTTTTCCTTTCGACCGCTGAGAAGGCGAACGGTGTCAAGAACGCCGTCGTTCTGGGAAAGCCGAACGTGTTTCTGTTCAAGTCCACGGAAGCGCGCGACATTACCTTCACGCTGGAGGCGGAAAACGGCTTTTGCGGTTTCGAATTGCAGCGGAGCTCCGAACTGGGATACCAGTTCAATCCAAGCCGCTTTCCGGTCGTACGTGTGCAACATGCGCAGGCGGGCGAGACATTTACGTTGCAGTTTCACCAATCGCGAGCCGCATGGGTCGAGAACAAGCCCTGCACTTTTTCGTTCGATATCCGCTGATACGTCCGGCGAAGCACAAGTTGCCTGACGTTCTTCAGGGGCGGATGGAACAAAAACATCTTTAAAGACTTGAAGGCCCCGGATACGCTCCGATGTGAAACGGTGCGGCCTCGGGGGGAATGGGATGAAGGCATTTTTGGCGCTGATCGCCCAGATTGCGTTCGTTCTGTTCGCAGGCGTTCTGGTGGTTCAGGTCGCTACTGAAACGTCCGGCTCCCCGACATCGAGGAACGTCAGGCTGGATGTGAGTGCCGAAGGCCTCTGGACAAACGTTCCGGTGAAGGTGGTCAATGCGCAGAATCAGGAATTCGAGCGCCTCCCTGTTCCGCCCGATCCCTATCCCCTCAAATTTCGCGCGGACGGCCGCTGGCGTGCACTGGACAGCAATCACTTCAGTTTCAACGGGGTAACTTACCGGGTCATGGATCTGGCGCCCGTGGAGCGCAACCGCGTTTGCATAGACGCGCAGGGGCGCCGGTTCGCCTGTGGCCTGAACGCGTTCAAGGCGCTTGGCAATATCGTGCGGGGAAAATTTCTCGAATGCCGCATTCTTCCCGGCGAAGACGCTGAAATGACAGCGGACTGCGTGATCGACGGAAAGAGCCTGGCGCAAATCTTGAGCCGGGTGCCCGGCCTGCCACCGCAATAAGCCGGTCCCGCCTCAGGGCGCTCGGCAATGAGCTGGTCAGTAGCAGGTCGATTGACCGCGCTCGTCCGTGTAACAACGGGACTGCGTTGTACCGCCTGTGCGTTTTTGCTGCGGCGGAACGACGATGACCGGATTACGGCGCTGCGATCCGGGCTGGCTCTGGGGGCGGCTATAGTCCCGTTCCACCTGAAAGTTCTGACCGCCATACTGGCCGGTCGCGCCGCCACGTCGGTCAGGCGTTACTTCCAGATTGGGATATTGCTGAGCAAGCGCGCCGGCTGCGGAAAGACAAAGGCCGAGCGCGACGGTTGCTGCAAGCAACACGCGGTGTTCGAAAGACTGGCTTGGCGACGACGATTTGAACATGACCCTTATCCTCCCGGAAAACCCAGTAGAGCGCAGGATGGCGGTCGATTTATGGCGCCCAATGCAGGGCGCCATAAACATGGGAAGGCGGAGCCTCCGGCCTTACTCGTCGTTCATCTTGAGGGCGGCGATGAAGGCTTCCTGCGGAATTTCGACCTTGCCGAACTGCCGCATGCGCTTCTTGCCTTCCTTCTGCTTGTCCAGCAGCTTGCGCTTGCGGGTGGCGTCGCCGCCGTAGCACTTAGCCGTCACGTCCTTGCGCAGTGCGCGCACGGTTTCGCGGGCAATGACCTTGCCGCCGATGGCTGCCTGGATCGGGATCTGGAACATATGCGGGGGAATAAGCTCCTTGAGCTTTTCGCACATGCCGCGCCCGCGCCGGTCGGCCGCCGAACGGTGGACCAGCATCGAAAGCGCATCGACCGGATCGCCGTTGACGAGGATCGACATTTTCACAAGGTCGCCTTCGCGGTAGTCCGTGATGTTGTAGTCGAAGGAGGCGTAGCCCTTGGAAATCGACTTCAGGCGGTCGTAGAAGTCGAACACCACTTCGTTGAGCGGCAGTTCATAGGTCAGCATGGCGCGCGAGCCGACATAGGTCAGTTCGGTCTGGATACCGCGGCGATCCTGGCAAAGCTTGAGGATCGAGCCGAGGTAATCGTCCGGCGTCATGATTGTCGCCTTGATCCACGGCTCGCGGATTTCCTTGATCTTGACCACATCCGGCATGTCGGCCGGATTGTGCAGCTCCTTCTCCGTGCCGTCGGTCAGCGTCATCTGGTAGACGACCGAGGGCGCGGTGGCGACGAGATCGAGGTTGAACTCGCGCTCCAGCCGCTCCTGAATGATTTCGAGATGCAAAAGGCCGAGGAAGCCGCACCGGAAACCGAAGCCGAGTGCCGCAGACGATTCCATTTCGAAGGAGAAGGACGCGTCGTTCAGGCGCAACTTGCCCATGGCAGAGCGCAGGTCTTCGAAATCGGCAGCATCGACGGGGAACAGGCCACAGAAGACGACCGGCTGGGCCGGCTTGAAGCCCGGCAGGGCTTCCGTGGTCGGGCGCTTGTCATCGGTAATCGTGTCGCCGACGCGGGTATCGGCCACTTCCTTGATGGAGGCGGTGATGAACCCGATTTCGCCGGGGCCGAGTGAATCGACATTGACCATCTTGGGCGTCAGAATGCCGACGCGCTCCACACCGTATTTTGCGCCGGTGCCCATCATGCGGATCTGCTGGCCCTTGGAGAGAACGCCGTCGATAATGCGCACGAGAACCATGACGCCGAGATAGGTGTCGTACCAGCTATCGACCAGCAGCGCCTTGAGCGGAGCCTTTTCATCGCCTTTCTTCGGCGGCGGCAGCTTGTGCACGATGGCTTCCAGCACGTCGGGAATGCCGAGGCCGGTCTTGGCCGAAATCAGCACCGCGTCGGACGCGTCGATGCCGATCACTTCCTCGATCTGTTCCTTGATGCGCTCCGGTTCGGCGGCGGGCAGGTCCACCTTGTTGAGGACGGTCACCAGTTCATGGTTGTTGTCGATGGCCTGATAGACGTTGGCCAGCGTCTGGGCTTCCACGCCCTGCGAGGCATCCACCACCAGGAGCGACCCTTCACAGGCCGACAGCGAACGCGAGACTTCATAGGCGAAGTCGACATGGCCGGGCGTGTCGATGAGGTTCAGCACATAGGTTTCGCCGTTGTTCGCCTTGTAGTGCAGGCGCACGGTCTGGGCCTTGATGGTGATACCGCGCTCACGCTCGATATCCATCGAGTCCAGCACCTGTTCGGACATTTCGCGCTCGGCAAGGCCGCCGCAGGTCTGGATCAGACGATCGGCCAGCGTCGATTTGCCGTGGTCGATGTGGGCCACGATCGAAAAGTTGCGGATATGGTCGAGGGGCGTGCGGGTCGAATTGGTGCTCATGGAACCGGCGTATAGCAGGGGCCAAGTTGACAGCAAAGGGGAAAGAGGCTGAAGAGCCCACGAATGCTGAAAATTTTAAGGATTTTCGCCGGCGTTTTCGGAAACGGGCTGGGTGAGGGCGGTAGCATCGGGCACCTGGGCGCTCCGCATCTCGAATCCGTCCCGTTCCTCTTCGGCGCTCGGTGGACGCTGCCTCAATCGCAGAAGCGTAAAGGCCGCATATGCAATGGCGACGAGAATCGCCGTAAAAAGGAAGGTCTTGGGCCCGAGGATCGGCGTGAGCGCTGAAATCCCAAGCGGAACGATGGTGGCCGAGATGGACCAGGCGATGAGAAGCGTGGAGGCCAGCGGCACGAAATAGGACGGGTCCGCGCGGTCGCTGGCATGGGCGGATGCGATGGAATAGATCGCCTCCGAGGAGCCCGCGAGCACAGAGAAAACGATGAGAAGCAGGATGAAGGACGAGAAGGAAACGCCGAGCGCGAAGAAGCCGGCCACGGCGATGATCGCGCAGGTCAAAATCAGCACGTAACGGCGGTCGATGCGATCCGAGAGCGCGCCAAGCGGATACTGGACGAAGAGAAGGCCGAGCGCCATGACGAACATCAGCGTGGCGATGGTTTCCTGCGAAACGCCGTTGACGGCGGCGTAGACGGGCGTGAAGCTCTGTACCGAGGTGGAGAGCGCCCCGGACGCCAGAATGCCGATGAGGGCGACAGGGGAGTTGCGCCAAGCGAGCCGCAAATTAACCTTCACACTGGCCGGTGCCGGCGGGATCGGCAGCCGGGTGAGGCTGACGGGCAGGATGGCGATGGCGCAGAAGATGATGGCGACGACCGGCGCGATGTTGGTGGCTTCGGGCAATTGTCCGAGCAGAAGCGCGCCGAAGCCAAGGCCGATCACATAGGTCATGTAGAAGAACGACATGGCCTTGCCGCGCCAGTCGTTCGAGGCGGCGTGGTTGATCCAGCTCTGGGTGATGATGAAGTTCATGTTGCCGGCCGCACCGAAAATGCCGCGAGCGAGAACCCATGCCCATGGATTGACGCCGATGGCGATGATCGCCTCCGAAACGATTACGAGCGCGAAGGAGGCGGCAAAGAGGCGTGCATGGCCGGCACGGCGAATGAGCGGCCCGGCGATGACGCTGCCGATCAGGCCACCGAACGCCACGGCGGCAATCGCGAAGCCGGCTGCCCATTGGGTTTCGGGTGAGCGCGCCAGCGTATAGGGCACGTAGGTGAAGATGATGCCGTTGCCCAGCGCCAGGATCGTCATCGACAGAATGATGGCGGCAATCGAAAGCGGCGATGCCGTGCCGGGTACCTGACTGTCCATGATGGCCTCTGATGGCGTTTCGGAAACGACAGGGACCGGCGCCGCAAGACGCCGGTCCCTGAATGCATCGGGTGGATTACCTCAGCGCGCCTGAAGCGGCTTCGGACCTTCACCCAGGCCGGTCGCCACCACGGAAACGCGGAAGCGGCCGTCGAAATTCTGGTCGAAAATGGCGCCGACAACGATATCGGCCTCATCATCGACTTCGTCGCGAATGCGGGTTGCGGCTTCGTCGACCTCAAACAGCGTCATGTCCATGCCGCCCGAAATCGAGATCAGCACGCCGCGCGCGCCCTTCATCGACATGTCGTCCAGCAGCGGGTTGGCGATGGCGGCTTCCGCCGCACGCAGCGCCCGGCCTTCACCGGAAGCTTCGCCCGTACCCATCATCGCGCGGCCCATGCCCTTCATCACCGATTTCACGTCGGCGAAGTCGAGGTTGATGAGGCCTTCCTTGGTGATGAGGTCCGTGATGCAGGAAACGCCCGAGAACAGAACCCGGTCGGCGATGACAAAGGCATCGGCAAAGGTCGTGTTCGCATCGGCGATGCGGAACAGGTTCTGGTTGGGGATCACGATCACCGTATCGGCGGCCTCGCGCAAACGCTCGATGCCTTCTTCGGCAGCCTGCAGGCGACGGCGACCTTCAAAGGAGAAGGGCTTCGTCACAACGCCAACCGTCAGGATGCCGGCTTCGCGTGCCGCGCGCGCAATGACCGGAGCCGCGCCCGTGCCCGTGCCGCCGCCCATGCCGGCGGTCACGAAGCACATATGCGTACCGGAGAGGTGGTCCATGATCTCGTGTAGCGATTCTTCCGCAGCGGCGCGACCGACATCCGGCACGGACCCTGCGCCAAGACCTTCGGTGATATCGGCGCCGAGCTGGATCAGCCGCTCGGCTTTCGACATGGTCAGGGCCTGCGCATCCGTGTTGGCGGCAATGAAATCGACCCCCTGCAGGCCCTCCGTGATCATGTTGTTCACAGCATTGCCGCCGCCACCGCCGACGCCGATTACCGTGATTTTCGGCCGCATCTCCGCGATCTGCGGTCTCATTACATCGTTCATGCCTCTCTCCAAGAGCGCCGTGCGCCCGATTGGGCGCGCGAAGGACGTTCTAAATTGTTTAGTTCCGGCTTCGACTCGAAAGCCGATTCCCCTCGAATCATCGGGATGCCATCTGAACTTGGAAATGGGCAGGATGTGGGCGGAAGTGCAAGCATTCTGTTGCATTCGTCAGGAATTTCCGCAAACCGAGAGTCGGCTTGACTCTATTATCGTAATCAGCAAGTCTACGATAATGGAAAATGACGATGAACTGAACCGAAGAATTGCAGGGCGGCTGAAGGCTTTGCGGGCCGAGAAGCGCCTGACCCTCGATGAACTGGCAACCCTTTCCGGGGTTAGCCGGGCGATGATTTCGCGGATCGAGCGAGGCGATGCGAGCCCGACGGCCGCCCTTCTTTCCCGGCTGGTCTCAGCCCTCGGGCTTTCCCTTTCCGCTTTTTTCGAGGAAGCGGAAAAGGTTACTTCGCCGCTCGCCCTGCGGGCAGATCAGCCGGTCTGGCGCGATCCGGAAACCGGTTATGTCCGTCGCTCGGTGTCACCCTTCGGCATGCCGGCGCGGGCGGATCTGGTTGAGGTTGAGTTTCCTTCGGGCAAGACCCTGTCCTACCCGGCGCTTACCGGTCAACCTGCCATGGTCCAGCATGTCTGGCTGTTTTCCGGTGTGCTGGAAATGACGGCGGATGGCGCGACGCACCGGATGCTGCCCGGCGACTGCCTGTTCATGACGCTTTCCGCGCCGCATGCCTTTCACAATCCGGGGCCGGAGCCCGCACGCTACGCCGTCATCATCGAAAAACCGGCCTGACCATCAGGAGAAAACCATGACCGAAATCCGATTTCTGACCCGCGAAGAGGCTCTTCAACGTCTGGAAGAGCTGAGCGCGGTTCTTTACGATTGCGTCCATGGCGGCGCATCCGTCAGCTTCATGCTGCCGTTTCCACTTGAGGAGGCGCGCGATTTCTGGCGCGACGTGGCCGAGAGTGTAGGTCGGGGTGATACGTTACTGGCGACTGCCCTTCATGAGGGCAGGGCGGTCGGCACGGTTCTGGTCGGACTCAAGCAGGCGCCGAACCAGCCGCATCGCGGGGACTTGAAGAAGCTGCTGGTCCACCGTGACGCGCGCGGACTTGGCCTGTCGCGTCTTCTCATGGAGGAGGCGGAACGCAAGGCGGCGGAGGCGGGCAAGACGCTTCTGGTGCTCGATACGGCGACCGGTAGCCCTGCAGAAGAGATTTATCCGCGTTTCGGCTGGCAGCGCGTTGGCGTTGTACCGGATTACGCGCTTTATCCCGATGGCTCCTATTGCGGCACCACCATTTTTTACAAGCGTATCGTCTGAAAGCCGAAAAGAATCCAAATGGCGCCCGCCAATTGATCTTCATCAAGTCGTTGCCATTCGCCTTGCGCGATGATGCACTGAAGAACTACCCTTCGTTGATGATCGTTACATGATCGACATGCAGGGGCAGTAATCGTCGCTTGGTATGAAAACGAAGAGGGTCAGGTTTATGGCAGAAGCAGGGATCGCAACGGTTGCCCGTCCGGCAGAGAATGAACTTGCGCTGATTGACCGCTATTGGCGGGCGGCGAACTATCTTTCTGTCGGCCAGATTTACCTGCTCGATAATCCGTTGTTGAAGGCGCCGCTGGAATCCGAACACATCAAGCCGCGCCTGCTCGGCCATTGGGGCACGACGCCCGGCCTGAACTTCATCTATGCCCACCTCAACCGCATCATCAAGGCGCGTGACGAAAACGTGCTTTACATCTGCGGCCCCGGTCATGGCGGCCCCGGCATGGTGGCGAATACCTATCTTGAAGGCACCTACAGCGAAATTTATCCCGACATTCCGGAGACGGAAGAGGGGATCCAGAAGCTGTTCAAGCAGTTTTCCTTCCCCGGCGGCATTCCAAGCCATGCGGCGCCGGAAACGCCCGGTTCCATCCATGAGGGCGGCGAACTCGGTTATGCGCTGGTGCATGCCTATGGCGCGGCCTTCGACAATCCCGACCTCGTGGTCGCCTGCGTTGTGGGCGATGGTGAGGCCGAAACCGGTCCGCTGGCCACGGCATGGCATTCCAACAAGTTCCTGACCCCGGGTAGCGACGGCGTGGTCCTGCCGATCTTGCACCTCAACGGCTACAAGATCGCCAATCCCACGGTTCTCGCCCGTCTGTCAGATCAGGAGCTGACCGACCTGTTTACAGGTTACGGCTACGAACCCTTCTTCGTGGAGGGGTCCGAACCCATCGACATGCACGGCCAGATGGCCGCGACGCTGGACACGATCTTCGACAGGCTGAATGCCATCCGCGCCGCCGCAAAGGCGGGCGATCTTTCGCGTCCGCGCTGGCCGATGATCATCCTGCGCAGCCCAAAGGGCTGGACGGGTCCGAAGACGGTCGATGGTAAGGTGGTGGAGGGTCACTGGCGTTCGCACCAGGTACCCGTTTCCGGTTGCCGTGAGCATGAGGCGCACCGCAAGATCCTCGAGGACTGGCTCAAGTCCTACAATGTCGCTGATCTCTTCGATGAGAAGGGCGCATTGAAGCCCGAACTCAAGGCGTTGGCGCCCAAGGGTGAGAAACGGATGGGCGCCATCCCGCAGGGCAATGGCGGCCTGTTGCGCAAGGAACTCAAGCTGCCGGATATCCGCGCCTATGAGGTAAAGGTCGCGTCACCGGGTGCGGGAGACGAACAGTCCACCAAGATCCTCGGCGATTTCCTGCGCGACGCACTGACGCTCAATGACGCCGAGAAGAATTTCCGCATTTTCGGGCCGGATGAAACGGCCTCGAACCGTTTGCAAAGCGTATTCGAGGTGACGGATCGCGTCTGGCAGGCGGAAATCCTTCCAACGGACGATCATCTGGCGCGTCACGGCCGGGTCGTTGAAGTGTTGTCGGAGCATATGTGCCAGGGCTGGCTGGAAGGCTATCTGCTGACGGGCCGCCACGGCTTCTTTTCCTGCTACGAAGCCTTCATCCACATCATCGACTCCATGTTTAACCAGCACGCCAAGTGGCTGAAGGTGACGCGCGATATCGAGTGGCGCAAGCCGGTCGCCTCGCTGAACTATCTGCTGACATCCCACGTCTGGCGGCAGGATCATAACGGCTTCTCGCATCAGGATCCGGGCTTCGTCGATCACGTCGTCAACAAGAAGGCCGATGTGGTGCGCGTCTACTTCCCGCCGGATGCCAATACGCTGCTGTGGGTGGGCGATCATTGCCTGAAGACCTGGAACCGCATCAACGTTATCGTGGCCGGCAAGCAGCCCGCGCCGCAATGGCTGACAATGGATGAAGCCGTTGCCCATTGCGAAGCCGGCGCCGGCATATGGCACTGGGCCGGCACGGAAGAAGAAGGCTTCGAACCCGATGTGGTTCTGGCCGCCGCCGGTGATGTGCCGACGCTTGAAGCGCTCGCCGCCGCTGACCTGTTGCGTCAGGCGCTTCCTGACCTGCGCATCCGCGTCGTCAACGTGGTCGACCTGATGGCCCTGCAATCACCGGACCAGCATCCGCACGGTCTGACGCATGAGACCTTCGATGCGATGTTCACGACAACGAAGCCGGTGATCTTCGCCTATCACGGCTATCCATGGCTCATTCACCGTCTGGTTTACAAGCGCAAGAACCACGATAGCTTCCATGTGCGCGGCTACAAGGAAGAAGGCACCACCACCACGCCGTTCGACATGGTGGTGATGAACGATCTCGACCGGTTCCATCTGGCCATCGAGGCGATCAACCGTCTGCCTTCTCTGGGACGCAAGGGTGCGGAAGCCATCGCCAAGTTCGAGGCAAAGCTCGCCGAACACCACGCCTATGTGCGCGAGCACGGCGAGGACATGCCGGAAATCCAGAACTGGAAATGGCCTTACGGCAAGGGCTGAAGCGACCGGAGCGCCGGGCCGTCGCGGGGATCACTCCTCGCGGAAGGCCCGGTTGATCTGGTCGGTCATCGGCTTCATGAAGTAGGAGAGGGCGGACCGCTCTCCCGTCTGGATGAAGGCTTCGGCCGGCATGCCGGGCAGAAGCGTCAATTGCCCGAGCTTTTTCGTCTCCGTTGCCGGTACGGAAATCCGGACCTGATAGTAGGAGAGGCCGCTGCGTTCCTCCGTCGTCAGATCAGGTGCGACGCGGTTGACGAAGCCGTTCAGTTCCGGCGTCGTGCGCTGGTTGAAGGCGGACATGCGCAGCACGACCGGCTGGCCGGGCACGATCTGATCCACATCCTTCGGCTGGATCTTCACGTCGAGGGCGAGATTGTCGCCTTCGGGAACAATCAGCATGACCGGATCGCCGGGTGCGATAACGCCGCCGACCGTGTGAACGGTGAGCTGGTAGACGGTGCCCTTCTGGGGGGCGAGGATGTCGATGCGCCGCAATTCGTCGTCTGCGGCAATCTTGCGTTCGGAATACTCGCCGATCTGGGCCTGCGTGTCGCGCAGGTCGCGCCCCACCTCGGCCTTCATATCCTGATCAAGCTGGATGATCTGAAGGCGTGTTTCGGAAATACGGCCGGCCACCTGGGCCTGATAGGCGATCTTTTCGCCGCGATCGCCGCCGAATGTGGCGACCTGCGTTTTCAGGCCGTTGAGTCGCTGGTCGGACACGATCCCCTGTTCGCGCAGGCCGATGAGGGAATTAATTTCCTTGTCGAGAACCTCGATGCCGTTGTTGAAGGCCGTTTCCTGCGCCTTGAGGCCTTCGATCTCGTGCTCGTATTGCGCTATGCGCTCGATAAGCTGGGCCTTCTTGCTGGCCAGTGCTTCCCGGCGAATTTCGAACAGACGGGCTTCACCGTGCAAGATGCCGGCAATCTGCGGATCGGAGGCGCGGTCGAGCAGAGTCTTCGGAAAGGAAATCGTTGCGGCATCGTCACGCTCGGCTTCCAGCCGGGCATAGCGGCCAAGGGCTTCATCGAGCCTGCGGGTTATGATCGCCAGGTTGGCGCGGGTGGACGCGGCATCGAGGCGCATGACCACCTGCCCGGCTTCCACCTTCTGGCCTTCCTTGACGAAGATTTCGCCAACGACGCCACCGGTCGGATGCTGCACTTTCTTGACATAGGAATCGACCACGAAATGGCCGGACGTGACCACCGCGCCGGACAGTTTCGTCATCGAGGCCCAGCCGCCAATGGCAACGACGAGCAACGCGCCCACGCCCATGCTCGCGAGGAGATGACTGCGGATCGAGCCAATGACGCCCAGTTCCCGATTTTCATCCTTCATGCATCGTCTCCATGCGGTTCGACGGCCTGTAGCAACCGTTACGAACGCCGATAATCCTCAAATGCGGCATCAAGCCGTTCCGCGCTGGGCCGTCGGAGCGATATTGGCGGGTGCGACCTTCAGCACCTTCGAAAGCACCTCGTCCTTCGGCCCGAAAGCCCGCTGGCGACCGCTTTCCATGAACAGCACCAGATCGACGACGCTGATGGCGCTCGGGCGATGGGCAATGACGACGGCAACACCGCCGCGTTTACGGATCGAGGCAATGGCATTCACCACTGCCGCTTCACCATCGGCGTCGAGATTGGCGTTCGGCTCGTCCAGAATGACGAGGAAGGGATCGCGATAGAGTGCACGGGCAAGGCCGATACGTTGACGCTGGCCAGCCGACAGGGCGGAACCGCCCTCCCCGATCCGGGTTTCGTAACCGTTTTCGAACCGCAGGATCAGGTCATGCGCGCCAGCCGTCCTAGCTGCCGCCACGATGGCGTCAGGGTCGGGATTCTCCTCGAAGCGGGCAATGTTTTCCGCAATTGTGCCGTCGAACAATTCGACACCCTGCGGCAGATAGCCGATATAGCCACCAAGCTGCTCGTCGTTCCAATGATCGAGGCTTGCGCCATCAAGGCGCACGGTGCCGGCGGCCGGCCGCCATGCGCCGACAAGCGCGCGGGCAACGCTCGATTTACCCGAGCCGGACGGGCCGATGACGCCGAGCGCGCTGCCGGCCTCGACAAGAAATCCGATACCCACGACATTCGGAGCGCGTTCTCCCGGAGGAACGATGGAGAGCGCCTCGACGCGCAACTCCCTGACGGGAGCAGGCAGAGGCATGGTCTCGGGTCGGGCGGGAATTTTTGTCAGCAGATTGTCGAGGCGCTCCCAGCTCTTGCGAGCCATCACGAACGGCTTCCAGTTGGCAATGGCCAGGTCGACCGGTGCAAGGGCGCGACCCATCATGATCGAGGATGCGATCATGACGCCGGCACTGGCTTCCTGCATGATGACCAGATAGGCGCCGACAGCGAGAATGGCCGATTGCAGCATGACGCGCAAAGTCTTGGAGAGGCTACCCAGTCCGCTGGTGACGTCGCTCGCCTTGCGATTGGCCATCAGATAGGCCTCGTTTGCCTTGTGCCAGCGATTTTCAAGCCGGCGCCCCAGGCCAAGCGCCTGCACGACTTCGGCATTCCGGCGCGAGGCCTCCAGCAGCCCGTTGCGCGCCATGTTGTGCGTCATGGAGTCCTTGACCGCATTCTGTGAGAAAATGTTGGTCAGCAGCGTCAGCGAGACGAGAATGACGGCGCCGACCAGCGCCGTAACACCCAGCCAGAAATGGAATATGAAGCAGATGGCGAGATAAAGCGGCATCCACGGCAGATCGAACACAACGGTGGGGCCGGCGCCCGAGAGGAAGCTTCGCACATTGTCCAGGTCGCGCAGCGGCTGAAGGCCATCGCCCTGCATCCGCGTCACCAGCGGCAGGCGAATGGTCGCCTCGTGCACGCGGGCGGACAGGCTTCTGTCAAACCGTTCACCGATGCGGGTGAGAACGCGCGAGCGCAGGATTTCGAGCAGCGCCTGAAAGCCATAAAGCACGCTGGCGAGAATGACGAGGCCGACCAGCGTGGGAACGCTGCCGCTCGAGAGAACCCGATCATAGATCTGCAACATGAAAAGCGGTGACGTCAGCGCAAGAATATTGACGACCAGACTGCTGAACAGAAGTCCACCGATGGTGGGAAGATCAAAGAGACGGCGCATCGTTCAGCCACAGCTTTCCATAAAGTCCGGTAACCTGCCTTGTCGCCAAATTTTATGGCTGCAGGAAGCCGGAGAATGGGCCAAAACCCCTAAATTTAGATTACGGGCATCAGCTTCAGAGGCTTTATGCCCTAGCTTCGCGTCAACGTGACGGCAGGATTGTGGAAGATCGACAGGATGAGGCTGCGGGCGATTCTTTCCGCCGACGCCATAAGAAAGTCGCGGGCTTCCGGAGAGGGCGCAATATCATCCAGCGTCTCGCCGAATAATGCCAACCAGTCGGCAAAGAGAGGTTCCTTCAGGCCGGAGACCCCGAGATGGGCCGGCACGGGACGGCCGGAATAGGCGCCGTTGCGAAGGGCGACGGCCTGCCAGAAGAGCTTCATTTTGCCGAGGTGTTCCGGCCAGCGGCCATGCAGCTTTGCCTCGAAAACAGGACCGAGTACGGCATGCGTTTGTATCCGCCCATAAAATGTCTCAACGAGGCGGTCGATAAAGATCGGGTCGATGCCGATGGCAGCCATGTCCGCGGCGGCTTTTGCCTCCGCTTCGGCGCGATGGGCCGCTCTGTCCTGCAGGTCGGGGGGCATGGTTGCTCCTTGCTTTCTGGCGCTCTTTGTCCGGCAGTCAGGCCCGCCTGTCAAATGCGGCATGTGCGCGCGCTGCCGCTTTAAGCCTTGACCTTCTTCGCTCGATTATCTAATTTAGAATAATTCTAAAAATAAGACGGCAATGATCATGTTTTCCCATCTTTTCGGCACCGGTAAACGCTCCTTCGATCAGCTCAGCGAACAGGAAATCCTGGCGCTGGCGATCTCTTCGGAGGAAGATGACGGGCGCATCTATATGGCCTATGCGCAGCGTCTCGACGCTGATTTCCCCGCAACGGCCAAGATTTTTCGCGACATGGCGGAGGTGGAAGATACCCACCGCCGCAATCTGATTGCCATGTATCGCGAACGGTTTGGCGAGGTCATCCCGCCGATTCGCCGGGAGCATGTCCGTGGATTCTATGAGCGCAGGCCCGACTGGCTGCAGAAGAACCTTTCCTTCGAAACCATTCGTGAGGAAACCGAACGCATGGAGCAGTCGGCGGCTCGCTTCTATCGCGAAGCCGCCAAGCGGGTCTCCGATGCGCGCACCCGCGATCTTCTGGGCGAACTTGCCATGGCCGAGGACGGTCACGAAGACATCGCCCGGGGCCTGAGTGAAAAGCATACTCCCGATGACGTTGTGAAAGAGGAGGCGCATAACGCGCATCGTCAGTTCGTGCTGACCTGGGTGCAGCCGGGGCTTGCCGGCCTCATGGACGGCTCGGTTTCGACGCTCGCGCCGATCTTTGCTGCGGCATTTGCCACTGGCAATACGTGGCAGACCTTCCTTGTCGGTCTTTCGGCTTCGGTCGGTGCCGGCATTTCCATGGGCTTTACGGAAGCAGCCCATGATGACGGCAAGCTCTCCGGGCGCGGTTCGCCCGTCAAGCGCGGATTGGCTTCAGGTGTGATGACGGCGCTCGGCGGCCTTGGCCATGCCTTGCCTTACCTCATTCCGAACTTCGTGGTGGCGACGTCCATCGCGGTCGCGGTCGTGTTCGTGGAACTCTGGGCGATTGCCTTTATCCAGAACAAGTTCATGGAAACGCCGTTCCTGCGGGCCGTCATGCAGGTCGTGCTGGGTGGCTCGCTGGTGCTTGCTGCGGGCATTCTCATCGGGCAGGGCTGAGCACACGGCGCAGACACGGCTGGTTGGGCCGCATAGCCATGGCCCCGGCGCTCTCAAGGCGGCGGGGCGCATTTTCTGGAGCGCGGGCTTACAGCTTCGCGACAGAACGCTCCGTTTCGGATGGCTTCTGCCCGTCATTGGCCGCATAGGCATTGATGGCGCTGAACACATCATAGACCGTTTCGGCACAGCTCACATTTTGGGCGAGAAAGACCAGCGCACCGATCAGGTCGCCAGACTTGAGTGCTTCCTCAGCCACGGCGGATGCCGTTCCCAGAAGAGCGCCGGTGGCGCTTGCTTCCGTTTCAGCGTCACGCAGGGTCGACGACGGATGAATGGTTCTTGACGGAATGCGAAAGGCGGAGGAGATCATCTTGACGCTCATTCAAAGTACAGCGCCGGTACAAAGAAACACAATCCGGCTTGCTATCGAGCGTCATGCTCATCTTCAAACTAGAATGGCTTTGTGAAGATTTTATTAAAATTCTCCTGGTCGATACACTACTGTTCTTTATGTTCGCCGTCCATCGTTAAGTTCTCACCCCTTATGAATTGCATAAGCGTCGTAGAGATAAATTCATCTTGGCTTTTCCGCCGCAAGCGATAGTTTTACCGAACCATGAAAATCGCTCCGCTCACCCTCGGCCTCGGGGTATCCATGACCTGCGGCTATGGCGCGCTCTATTACTCGTTCGGCGTGCTTGCGCCGGAAATTGCGCGTCATTTTCAGTGGGATAACAGTTTCGTTTTCGGCGTGTTTTCCGCAGGCCTTCTGGTCTCCGCCTTCCTGTCGCCGCTTTGCGGCCGGTTGGTTGACCGGTTCGGCGCCCGGCCGGTCATGAGCATCGGGTCTGCTGTGTCCGCGGTTCTTCTGGCGCTGCATGGCTGGGTGGAACAGCCTGTTCTTTTTGCCCTCATCATGGCGCTGGTGCCGCTCGTTTCCATCGCTGTGCTCTACGAAACCGGCTTTACCGCGCTCACCCAGCGTTATGGATCGGCATCGCGATCACACATGACGGCAGTCACGCTGGTGGCCGGTTTTGCCTCCACCATTTTCTGGCCGCTGTGCCAGTGGCTTCTCACGGTCACGGACTGGCGGGGAACCTATCTCGCCATTGCCGCGGTCTATGCCATCGGCGCGCTGCCCGTACACCTTGCACTTCCGCGCGTCGTGTCTCCAGTGCATGCCGTCAAAGCTGGTGGTGGCCGTGGCGATACCCGAAACGCCGTCGTTTCACTGGAGAGGCGGCGCAAGGCGCTCATTCTGATGAGCGCGATGCTGGCGGCTGGCGGTTTCATGATCTCGGCCATGTCGACGGTACTGATGGTGCTTTTGACCGGGGCGGGCTTCTCCGCGGCTTCGGCCACTCTGATCGGTTCCTGCGTCGGGCCGGCACAGGTGGTGTCGCGGCTTCTGGATTTCGGCCTGCGCGGCGCGATGACGCCGATGATGACGGCGGTCGTCTCATCGGCGGCAACGCTTCTGTCCGTGCTGACGCTAGGCCTGGCCCAGTCCTATCCCCTGATGGCCATCGGTATCCTGTTTGGCGTGTTGATGGGATGCGGGCAGGGCCTGAACTCCATCGTCCGTGGCGTGCTGCCGCTCTATTTCTTCGGGGCGGAAGGTTATGGCAAGCTGACAGGCAACCTGTCCTTCCCCCGCATCGTCTGCGGGGCTGTCGCGCCGGTTTTCGTGGTGTTCGTGCAGGAGCATTTCGGATTGACGGCGGCACTCGTCGCGCTCGCCGTCGTCGCGTTCATCGGGCTCGCGACGGTTCTGGCGCTGGCTCGCCTGGCCAGGCCGCAGTAATCAGCGCAACGCGCCGACAACCACGACGTTGCCGTTCTCGATCGTGACCCAGCGGCCCGAATTGAAGCTCGCCTGACGTTTCAGGTAGGTGTAGGGCGTATCCGTCCAGAGCTTCACATCCGCCGACAGGTTGTCGAGGATGAAATCGCCCTCGGAGGTGCGGACGGTCAGGACCGCATGGCCTTCTCCATCAGGCTTACGCACGACGGTGATCAGCAGATCGGCAGCGGAAAAGCCCTTGGCCAGAAGCTGGCGGCGCTTTTCGAGAACGAAGTCCTCGCAATCGCCGGCGTCCACCGGATATGCCCAGTATTCTTCCTTGCCATAGATGTCCTGGTCGGTCATGGCCACAACGGTGGTATTGACCCGGGTATTGACCGCATTCAGCACCTGCCAGCCATGCTGGGTCAGCGTCGGTGCCGGGCCGACCTTGCTGCGCACGGCGCATTCGGAAGCGTAACGCTGGCAGAATTCATAGTGACCGATGGGCTGCGAAGTCACGGAACCGGTCACCATGGCGGCGTCCGGACGAAGTTCGCTACCGCTCGCAGCCGTACCTGCTGCGGCAAGCGCAGCCAGCGCGAAAACAATGCGTTTACCCGTACTCAACATCGGTCCGTTCCTTCAATTCTTAACAAAGAGTTAAAGAACCAAAGGCCCCATGAGTCAACGGGCGGCGAAAGCTTAACAGAAGATGAACGCGGATATGGTTAACGCGAGAGCGATTAAGCTCTCACAATTTCCGCGAGCGCAGCCCGGAGCCGTTCGATGTCCTGCGGGCGGGAGAGGCGGTGATCGCCATCGCGGATCAGCGTCAGCACCACATCGTCGGCGGGCAGATGTTCCAGCAATTTCAGGGAATGGGCATGGGGCACTGCGGTGTCGCGCATGCCCTGAAGAATATGGACCGGGCAACCGGTGGCGATGACGCCTTGCAGGACGCGGTTCTGCCGGCCGTCCTCGATCAGTGCTCGGGTATAGATGTAGGGTTCCGGCCCGTATTCCGAAGGTTCCTCGAAATAGCCGCGCGTCGCGAGCGACTGCCGCTCCGCCTCGGTCAGTTCCGGCTCGATCAGTTCGCAGGTGAAATCGGGGGCGGGGGCAATGAGGACCAGCCCTTTGATCCTTACCGGCAAGCCGCGCCGGGCGATCTCCTGAACGGCCCGCAGCGCGATCCAGCCGCCCATGGACGAGCCGACGAGAATGGCTTCTTCAGGACCGAAATGCGTGATGACGGCCAGCGTTTCCTCCAGCCAGCGCGAGATCGTGCCATCCTTGAAGGCCCCGCCGGAAACACCGTGGCCGGAATAATCGAAGCGGATCGCCTCGAAGCCGGTTTCGGCGGCAAAGGCATCGAGCGCCAGCGCCTTCGTGCCTTCCATGTCGGACTTGTAGCCGCCAAGCCAGATGACCGCTGGCCCCGGCTTGGTCGCTGCCCGGCGCTTCCACGCAATCTCGCGAGCTTCAACCCCTTCGCCGACCGGGATGGAACCTGAAGAAATGCCGTCCGTCATGCGCGTGCCCTCCGCCCTGATTTGCCTGTTGTCGGGCCTTTCTAAGCGTGCGTTGCGGCTCTTGCCAAGCAAAGACGCGTGTCTTTCGGTCACGAACCGTCGAAAACCGCTGAAAACAAAGGGAGGAGGTGATTTTTTTGAAAGCCTGTGCTATTGACTCGCCAGCAGCAATAACGACATTGCCATCAGCCGCGTTCGCTTGGCTCATTTTTCATGAGCCGCCCGACGATCGCACTGTCAATTACTAGGAGAATACGACCATTCGCAGACCGTTCAAAGCCGACGTTCCCACGAAAGACGGACCGCGCGCCAACCGGGAAATTCGCATTCCTCGCGTCCAGCTCATCAATGATGAGGGGCAGAATCTGGGCGTGGTCCCCACCGATCAGGCATTGAAAATGGCTGAAGAAGCCGGTCTGGATCTCGTGGAGATTTCCCCCAACTCCGAACCGCCGGTTTGCAAGATCCTCGATCTCGGAAAGCTGAAATACGCGACGCAGAAAAAAGCTGCCGAAGCGCGCAAGAAGCAGAAGATCGTCGAGGTCAAGGAAATCAAGATGCGTCCCAACATCGACACCCATGACTATGAGGTGAAGATCAAGGCGATGCACCGCTTCTTCGATGAAGGCGACAAGGTCAAGGTTACCCTCAAGTTCCGCGGTCGCGAAATGGCGCACCAGGAACTCGGCATGAAGCTTCTGATCCAGGTCAAGGAAGACATGCAGGAAATCGCCAAGGTGGAAGCCGAGCCGAAGCTCGAAGGCCGCCAGATGATGATGGTACTGGCGCCGAAGTAATTCAAGCGCCGCCGCGACCATGCCGAAGCCGCTCCTTGAGGGCGGCTTTTTCATGTGTGGCGGTCCCGTTGACAATTTGCTGACAATCACCGTCAAGCACCTGTCAGCGGCACAATGCCATGGTCCCTCCATCGCAACACGATGTTGAAGGGACACGCAAATGGTCAAACACCTCAAGAGCCTGCTTCTCGTTTCCGCGGCCGCCATGGTCACGGTCACCGCGCTTCCGCTGGCAGGCCCGTTCGCGCCAACAGGCGCCTCCTTGTTCTCAGCCTTCGCACTCGCCGACCGGGGCCGCGACAGCGACGACGATCATGACGATGGCGACCACGGGAACGACCATGATCGCGGCGATGACCACGACCGCAATGACGACCATGGCGGCCGTGGTGGCGACGACGATCGTAACGACGATCGCGGCGGCAAGGGCGACGATGGTCGGGATCATTCCAGCCGCGGACGTAGCGATGACCCCGACGAAGTCAGGCTGAGCCCAACGCCGGAGCAGCTTCGGGGCCTGAGCGATGGATCGCTGATCGCAACCGACGGCCTTGGGCGGCGTCTGGAAATCGAGATTGAACGGGAACATGGTCGCGTCGAGGTCAAGGGCGAACTCAGCGATTATGATGCCCGCACGAAGCCCGGCGCCATCACTGATGTTGAATACAGCCCTGCCGCCCTGCGGCGTTAAGAACGAGCCCCGACAGGCAGGCCCCATCCTCGTTGGGTCTTGCCTGTGGCGGGAGAAGACGCCATCCTCGCCGCCTTACGAATGGCCCTCTTCTCCCGCCTTCCCCTTGCAGAGGAATGAATGACAGATCTCCTGAGCCGTCGACACTTGCTGTTGGTTGCGCTTGCCTCTCTCCCTCTGGCGGCGTCGCCCTTCGGCGTGCGTTCCGCTTTGGCCGACAAGGGCGGAGACGATGGTGGCGGGGACGACAGCGGTGGCGATGATGACGATGGGCATGACGACAGCGATGACGGCGATGATGATAGCGGCAGCAGCGGCAACCGTGATGGAAGCTCGGGACGTGGCGACGATCATGAAGACGTTCGGGCTGCGGTCAAGCGCGGGGAAATTCTCAGCCTGCGGGAGATCCTTTCGCGCTCGGGCGTCGAAAAGCGAGGCCGCGTGATCGACATCGAACTGCGCAGCATTCAACGCAAGAATGTCTATGTGATCACGCTTCGGCGTCCGGATGGCTCCATTCGTCGGGTGAGGGTCGATGCGGTCAGCGGCAAGGTGATGTGATGCGGATTCTGATCGCGGAGGACGACGGGAACATTGCCGAATATCTCAAGGGCAAGCTGGAGGTCGAAGGCTATCAGGTCACGCATGAAAGCCACGGCCCGGCGGTCTGGGAGCGGGGAGAGATGGATGAGTTCGATGTCATCGTCCTCGATCTCGGTCTTCCCGGACTCGATGGGCTGTCCATCCTGCGGCGCTGGCGCAAGGCGGGCGTGCAAACGCCCGTGCTGGTGTTGACGGCACGCGGGTCGTGGATGGAGCGGGTGGATGGTTTCGATGCCGGCGCGGATGATTATCTGCCGAAGCCGTTCCGGTCCGAGGAGTTGCTCGCACGGCTGCGGGCGTTGCTGCGCCGGGCGAGAACCGTGAAGCCGACCCAGGCTATCGGCGCCGGACGGTTTACCATCGACAAGGCGGCCATGCGCATTTCCTTCGACGGTGCACCGCTTGCGCTGACACCGCTGGAATATCGCCTTCTCGAATGCCTGATCGACCGGGCCGGCGAGATCATGACGCCCTATGAGCTGGCGGAGAAAGTGCAGGGCCGCGACGATGCGACCGCAAAGAATGCCGTGGAGGCCATCATCACGCGTCTTCGTCGCAAGACGGCACCCGACGCCATCGAAAACAGGCGCGGCTTTGGTTACCTACTGCCTGTCGCGGGCAAGGGAGTGGGCCCGTGATACGCTCCCTCGGGCTGCGGCTTGCGGCTGGTGCGGTGATCGCGATTGCGCTGGCGTTGAGCGTCGTCTGGTGGACGCTGGAGACGCAATTCTCCACCTATGTGGCCAGCCGTTACCGGGAGGAAATGCAGGCCGTGTCCGATGCCGTGGCGGCGGGGCTTGTTGTGCGCAACGGACAACTGGTAATCCAGCGCGAACCGGCGGACACGCGTTTTGCAAATCCGTTCGGCGGTCGCTTCTGGCAGGTTTCACCGGACGGGGGCGAGCCGCTTCGCTCCCGCTCACTATGGGATACGGTTCTTCCCGATCGTTCCGACATGCAGGCAGCCTATGGCTTTTCGAGGGCCGAAGGGCCCGAAGGTGGCCCGCTTCTCGTCCTTTCACAGCCATCCATGATCAGCGCTGGCGGCACGGCGCATCGCTTCGTTATTCATGCCGCCTTTCCAGAGAGCGAGTTCGACGCCGCGCTGACCGATTTTCAGAACCCTCTCAGGGTCATGCTTCTGACGATGGCCCTCCTCCTGAGCTTTGCGGCATTTCTTCAGGGCTTTCTCGGCCTTGAGCCGTTGCGACGGTTGCGTGCGCATGTTGCCGCCGTGCGCGAAGGGCGGGAAAATCGCATCGCCGACTACGGTCCGTCGGAAGTTCAGCCTCTCGTAAGCGAGTTGAACCAACTCCTGAAGGAACGGGAAAATGCGGTAGAGCGCGCCCGCAGCCGGGCCAGCGACCTAGCGCATGGTCTGAAGACGCCGCTGACCGTTCTCGCCCACCTCGCCGAATCCCTGCCGGACAAGGAGCGTGCCATTGCGCTGGAACAGGTTGACCTCATTCTCCAGCGCGCCGGGCGACAGTTGCAGGCGGCGCGCATGGGGGTGGAACGCATGGCGGAGACGCCGCTTGCCGTTCTCATCCGGCGACTGGTAAATGTTTTCGCGCCCGTTACGGAGGAGCGCGGCATCGTCTGGTCGATCGATGTCGATGAGACGCTGGTTCTGCCCATGGACCCCGCCGATCTGGCTGAAGCGCTTGGAAACCTGCTGGACAATGCCGCGAAATGGACCGGCAGCCATATTCACGTTTCGGCCGAGAAGCGCGGAGAGGCGGCGATCATTTCCGTTGCCGACGACGGTCCCGGCATTGCCGATGATGACCGCGCGACCATTCTGAGGCGCGGGGCCAGCCTTGGCGGAGAGGGAAGCGGCCATGGGCTGGGATTGGCCATCGCGGCAGACATTGCCGCCGCCTATGGCGGCAAAATTACCCTCGGAAGATCCGGGGAGGGCGGGTTGCTGGTGCAAATGAGCGTCAGCACTTCCGGTGAACGACGGCCTTCCGCTAATCCTGCCTGAGAAAAGTCTCAGGCAGCCGCTTCGCTGGTGCGTCGCTCGATGTCGGCGGCGGCGAGTTCGTCGGTCACGCGGCCCCAGACCCGGGCGAGAACCTCATGGGCGAAGGCGCGGGCATTTTCCTGCGCTTTGTCGAGGTTCGATACGCGAACGGGATCGAGATCCTGCAACGTACCGCCGATATCGAAAATATCGCGGAAGGCCGCGCGCTCGATGATCGGCGTATCCAGAACATGCACGTTGCGGCTGGCCAGAAGCTGGCGCACGGCCATCAGGGCACGCGTGGTGACAAGCGGATTGACGCGGGTCAGCACGACGGAATGAGGAATGCGGATCTTCGCCTTGTCAGCCAGGAATTTCAGCATTTCCAGCACATGCGCGCCGCCCTGCGCATCCATGGCACAACCCTGCACGGGAATGAGAACATGGTCGGAATGACCAAGCGCCCGCGCCAGAAGCGGGCTGCGCACACCCGGAAGATCGATGATGGTGTAATCGGCCCGGGCCTTGCTGTCAGCGATACGGTCGGCGAGCGAGGATTCCGTCACGTAGCTGACGACGGTCATGTTGCGCACCTTGCCGCCGCTGACGTCGTGCCAGCGGCTGAACCACTGTTGCGGGTCGGCGTCCAGTACATCGACCCTGTAACCCCGGCGACATAGCTCGGTTGCGAGTAGAAGGACCGCCGTCGTTTTGCCGGCGCCGCCCTTGGAATTGGCAAAGGTGATGATGGGCATGTCGTTTCCCTGATTGGCCGAACCCGAGCACGTCATCGCTCCTTGCGTGGCACACATCGTCATCGCGCCACGGACCAAATTTCAACCACTATACTTAACGAAACATAAACGAGGCTTACCAAGGGTTAGGGGTGAGGGCGTCGTGCGTAGACTGAAATGCAATTCCTTCAATGAAGGCGATTTCGGATTGAAATTTTATTTCCGGATGCTGTCGTGGCCTGCAATACCTCGTTCGCAGTGATGGCAGCCCCTATTGTGGCCAGCATAAGAGGAAACACGACAACCGGAGACGACCATGAAACGCCTAACTCTTGCCGGCGCGGCGCTTGCACTGATTCTCGGCTCTGCCGTTACCGCCCAGGGCGCCGACAAGCTGCTGAACGCCTCCTACGATATTTCGCGGGAGCTGTTCGCCGACGTGAACAAGGCGTTCATCGCCAGGTACAAGGCCGACAAAGGCGTGGACGTGACCATCGACCAGTCGCATGGCGGTTCCTCCAAGCAGGCGCGCGCCATTCTCGAAGGGCTTGAGGCCGATGTCGTGACCTTCAATCAGGTTACGGATGTCGAGGCGCTGGTGAAGGGCGGCTTCGTGCCGAAGAACTGGCAGGAAGCGCTTCCGAACAAGGCCTCGCCTTATTATTCGCTGCCGGCTTTTCTTGTCCGCAAGGGCAATCCGAAGGGCGTGAAGGACTGGTCCGATCTCGTGCGTGACGACGTGAAGGTCGTGTTCCCCAACCCGAAGACCTCCGGCAATGCGCGCTATACCTATCTGGCGGCCACCGCCTATGCCAAGGAGAAGTTCGCCAACGATCCGGTCAAGGTCGAGGAGTTCATTGCCAAGCTGTTCAACAACGTCCCGGTTTTCGACACCGGGGGACGCGCGGCAACGACGACCTTCGTGGAGCGTGAAATCGGCGATGTGCTGATCACCTTCGAAGCCGAAACCCATGGCATTGCCAAGGAATTCGGTGAAGACAAGTTCGAGACGGTTGTGCCCTCCGTCAGCCTTCTGGCCGAGTTCCCGGTTGCCGTGGTCGAAAAGGTTGCCGAAAAGCACGGCACCCAGACGCTTGCCAAGGACTATCTTTCCTTCCTCTACACCCCGGAAGGCCAGGAGGTGTTGGCCCGCAATGGAAACCGCGTGCATGACAAGGATGTGACCGAAAAGCACAAGGCCGAATTTCCCGACGTGCGTCTTGTGACTGTCGAAGACGTGTTCGGCGGTTGGTCCTCCATCCAGAAGGAACACTTTGCGGAAGGCGGCACGCTGGATCGTCTTTACGGCAAGCGCTAAGCGCGCCGAAGAGCCGAATCGCGATCGAAACCGTCACCCGGCCCAAGGCCGGGTGACGCTGTGCAAGAGGGTTCCCATTGAAACGCCGTCCCGTTCTCCCGGGCCTGAAACTGACGCTCGGTTTCACGCTCTTTTATGTGGCGCTGATCGTCGCCCTGCCGGTGGCAGCCCTCCTCTTCAAGGCGGCGAGCCTCGGGCCGGCTGAGTATTGGGCGATCGTTTCCTCGCCGCGCGCGGTTGCCAGCTATCGGGTTACCGTGCTCTCGGCGCTGGGAGCTACGGTTTTCAACCTGGTTTTCGGGCTGGCGCTTGCCTGGGTCCTGACCCGCTACCGCTTTCCCGGCCGACGTATTCTCGATGCCGTGGTCGATCTGCCCTTTGCGCTGCCGACGGCTGTGGCCGGCATTGCGCTGACAGCACTTTTCGCACCCTCCGGCTGGTTCGGCGCTCCGCTCGCCGAGCTTGGTATCAAGGTCGCCTATACGCCGCTCGGCATCATGGTGGCCATGACCTTCACCAGCCTGCCCTTCATCGTTCGCACCGTTCAGCCGGTTCTCGAGGATCTCGACCCGACGCTGGAGGAGGCGGCGCTTTCACTCGGCGCATCCGATAGTGCGATCTTTGCACGAGTTGTACTGCCGCTGCTGGCGCCCGCGTTGCTGGCCGGGGTCTCGCTGTCTTTCGCGCGTTCGCTCGGTGAATTCGGCGCCATCATCTTCATTGCCGGCAATCAGCCGATGTCGACAGAAATCACCGCACTCCTCGCCTTTATCCGGCTGGAAGAATATGATTATCAGGCAGCGGCGGCGATTGCGTCCGTGCTGCTCATTACCGCTTTTGCCATGCTGGCGATCACCAACATCCTGCAGGCGCGTGCCCTGCGCTACACGCGGAAGGGCTGACATGAGCGGATCCAGCAACGCCTCCTCGCACCGTCCGCCGCGCATCGGTGAAAGCCCTCTCGTTCGCCGGGCGCTCATCATCGGCGTCCTTGTCGTATCGGCTTTCGTGATTGCCGCACCGCTTGCGGTCATTGCCGTTCAGGCCTTTTCCAAGGGTGTCGAAACCTACCTGGCTGCGATCACGCATCCCGATACGCTGCACGCCATCGGCATGACGCTGGTGACAGCGCTGATCGCCGTGCCGATCAACACGCTGTTCGGCATCGCGAGCGCCTGGGCGATCACCAAGTTCGATTTTCCGGGACGCCGCCTGCTTCTGGTCGTGATCGAAATTCCCTTTTCGATCTCGCCTATCGTGGCCGGCGTGGCCTATCTCTTCGTCTATGGTTTGCAGGGTCTTTTCGGTGAGTGGCTTTCGGCGCATGACGTCAAGGTGCTGTTCGCACTGCCGGGCATCGTTCTCGCGTCTCTGTTCGTCACCGCTCCCTTCGTCGCGCGCGAACTCATTCCGCTGATGCAGGCACAGGGGCGCGATCTGGAAGAAGCTGCCGCTTCGCTCGGCGCTTCGGGCCTTCGCACCTTTTTCTCGGTCACGTTGCCGAATATTCGCTGGGCCCTGCTTTATGGTGTCGTGCTCTGCAATGCCCGCGTCATGGGTGAGTTCGGGGCCGTTTCGGTCGTGTCCGGCAATATTCGCGGCCAGACCAACACGCTGCCGCTGCATGTCGAACTTCTCTATCACGATTATCAGACGGCTGGCGCCTTTGCCGCCGCCTCCATTCTCGCCGGCCTTGCCGTCGTCACCCTCTTCGTAAAGGTGGCGCTGGAACGGCGTGGCGCCGGTCGCCGCAACCGCCCCGCTTTCGTTGCCGAACCGGCCGGAATTTCGAAGGAAACGCCATGAAAATCACCCTCGACAATGTCGTGAAAACCTTCAACACCTTCCGGGCCGTGCGCGGCGTTTCGCTGGATATCGGTAGCGGTGAACTTGTGGCGCTGCTTGGCCCCTCCGGCTCCGGCAAGACAACGATCCTGCGGATGGTGGCAGGCCTCGAATATGCCGATGGCGGTCAGATCCGCTTCGGTGAGGAGGATGCGACCGACATTCCCGTGCGCGAGCGCGGCGTCGGCTTCGTGTTCCAGCATTACGCACTTTTCCCGCATATGACGGTGGGCGACAACATTGCTTTCGGCATGAAGGTTTCGAAGAAGAAGCGCAGCCCGGCGGAAATCGCCGCCCGCGTCGCCGATCTTCTCCGCCTCGTTCGTCTGGAAGGGCTTGGCGACCGCTATCCGGCGCAGATTTCCGGTGGTCAGCGGCAACGCGTGGCGCTCGCCCGCGCACTGGCCGTCGATCCCAAAGTGCTGCTGCTCGATGAACCCTTCGGCGCGCTCGATGCCAATGTACGCCGCGAATTGCGCCGCTGGCTGCGCGAAATTCACGATGAACTCGGCATTACCACGCTGTTTGTGACGCACGATCAGGAAGAGGCGCTGGATCTGGCCGATCGCGTGGTCATTCTGAAGGATGGCAAGATCGTGCAGGTTGGCACGCCGGAAGAGGTCTGCCGCACGCCGGTCAATGCCTTCGTCATGCGTTTTCTGGGCGATGCCAATCACTTCCCGGCGACGATCTCGGGTGAAGTCGCCAGCATTGGCGGCGCCAGAATGCCGGCCCCCGGCCTCGTGGATGGAGCGGCGGATGCCTATGCACGCCCCGGCGATCTCGGCTTTTCACTGGAAGGTGATGGCGTCGCCGCAACCATTTCCCGTGTTCTGGATCGCCCAGACGGGCGGCGTCTGATCGCGGTGACAGAAGCTGGTGAGCATGTGGAACTGGATGTGGCGCCGGATGCGCCGGTCAAGGCGGGTGCTCGGGGCGTGATCACGCTCGCCCGCGCGCATATCTTCCCGGCGGCCTGACTATTCTGCCGCAGTGGCAGCTTCTGCGCGGGCCTTCTTTGTCGCCAGATGATGCTCCCGCAGCACGGTAAACAGGCCCGCGCCGACGACGATGATGGCGCCGGCAATCATGTTCCAGCTCAGACGTTCATTGAACACGGTGACGGCGATGAAGGAGCCGATGACCAACTGAAAATAGGTCAGCGGCTGCACTTCGCTGGCCTCGAGAATGTCGTAGGCGCGGATAAGCAGATAGTGGCTCACCATGCCCGAGATACAGAGCGCTCCCATCCAGCCCCAGTCATGCAAGGCAATCGGCGTCATGTAGAACGGTCCGATCAGCGTAATCGCAGCCGCACCCGCAATGCCGGTATAAAAGAAGCTCGTCATGGAGCGGTCAACACGACTGACGGCACGCGTTGCGATCCCGTAAAGTGCGAACATCAGAACGCCGAGAACGGGAACCAGAAGCGTGGGCCCGAAATCGGCGCTGACCGGATTGATGATGAGCAGCACGCCGCAAAGGCCGACGATGATCGCCGTCAGACGCCGCCAACCGACCTTTTCACCCAGCAATGGCACGGAGAGAAGCGTTATGATGAGCGGTGTGCCCTGAAGAATGGATTGCGACATCGCCATGCCGGCATGGGCGAAGGCATAAATCATCACCACGATCTGCGCGACGAGCATTACGCCACGAAAAATCTGCAGAAAGGGCCGTTTGGTGGAAGCTGCATGGCGAATGCCGCCGGCGCGCGCCGCCAGAAACAGCACGAACACCGCAAATGCCCAGTAGCGGATCATCGCGACCAGAACCGGCGGGTAGTGCGTGCCGAGATATTTGGACAGGCCGTCCTGTGCCGCGAAGATGGTGACCGCGGACAGCGTGAACAGATAGCCATGAAGCTTGTTTTTCATGTCCTCCTTCATAGTGGTCCGGACTTTTTTCCGCTATGGGGAAATTGCGATTTTGCAGGTTCCGCGCTGCGGGTCTGCCATGCACCCAGACCATTGCTCGCGCCTTGAGCTTGTGTCACGAACATAGAACTATAGTCTGGAATCAGTCGAAAGGATCCGCGATGTCGGAAGCTCATACGCCGCCCGGAATGGAACTGACGCTGAGAACGCTTGCAATGCCGGGCGACGCCAATCCGGCGGGTGACATTTTCGGCGGCTGGGTTATGTCGCAGATGGACTTGGCGGCCGCAGTGCGTGCCGATGAGCGCGCCAAGGGGCGCACCGCCACCGTAGCCGTCCATGAGATCGTTTTCAGGAAGCCGGTGAAGATCGGCGACACGCTGTGCGTCTACACCAAGATCGAGAAGGTTGGACGCACGTCCGTCACGCTCAAGATCGAGGCCTGGGCGCGCCGTCACTACGACCACACCCGTGAAATGGTGACGGAAGCCGTTTTCGTAATGGTGGCGCTGGACAAGGACGGCAAGCCGCGCTCGGTCGACGCAGAATAACCAGCGGGCGGGCGCCCCGCCCGCTTCCTTCACGTCTTGCGGAAAATGTAATCCGTTTCCTGCACCAGCTCGACGCCGGGGCGCAGAACGGCGTTCGGGAAATTCTCCTTGTTGATCGCATCCGGCCAGATCTGGGTTTCCAGGCAGAAACCGGCGAAGGGGCCATAGGTGCGGCCATCATGGCCTGGCACGGGGACCGACAGTTTTTGCGCCGTGTAGAACTGCACACCCGGCTCGGTCGTCTCGACATCGAGGCTGACACCGCTTTTCGGGCTGAACGCGCGGGCCACGGCGCGTTTGGCCACGCGCTCCGGCGAAAGGCAGAGATTGTGGTCGTAGCCGGATAGATCTGCCCCGATCCGGTCGCGCAGCGCGGTTTCGCTCCGCAGATCGAACGCGGTGTCTTCTACCGCGCGCACTTCCCCGGTCGGGATCAATTTCTCATCCACGGGCAGGTAGTGTTCGGCAGCGATGGTGAAGCGCGTGTCGAGAACGTTATCCGCCTCGTCCAGCGTGAAGTAGCTGTGCTGGCAAAGGTTGACCGGAGTCGCCTTGTCGGATGTGGCGCGATAAACGCAGGAGAGAACCCCGTTTCCGGGCAGGGAATAGGTGACGCTTGCATCGCAATTGCCGGGGTAGCCGGCATGCCCATCCTCGTCATGGATGGAAAGCGTCACGCTGTCGGCTGCAAGTGCGGTGATCGTCCAGTTACGCTTGCCGAAACCCTGCTTGCCGCCGTGCAGATGCGTGACGCCGTTTTCGTTCAGTTCAAGCTGGTAGTCCGTGCCGTCAATGGTGAAACGGCCGCCGCCGATGCGGTTGGCGCAGCGACCCGGTGAAGCGCCGAAATGGCGGGAATGCTGGCGGTAATCCGGGAAATTATCGAAGCCGAGCACCAGCGAAGGCGCATAGCCGTCAAGCCGGACGTCCTGGATGACAGCGCCATAGGTGATGACCGAGACGGTCAACCCGCCGCCGTTGATCGTCACGCGCCGCACGGTTTCGCCATTTTCCAGCGTTCCGAAAATCTCCGCCTGTTCCTCGATCGATGCCATCGTGCCTGCCTCCCTGTCGTATTCGGTGCGAGACTAGCCTTCCGGTCGCCGCAATGGCAAGGTGGGTCTTCTCCGTTTCTCGATTCGATCAGGACATTGCCGCGATGGAAACACCCGCCGCGCCGCGCCGCAGGGCGTTGCCTTTTCTTTTTGCCTTTGCCTCGGGCGGTATTTTGACTCTGATGGCGCACAAGAACGGTACGCTCGGCCACTTTGGTGGGCCGTTTTTCGCCTCCTGGATGGCGCATGGCGCGGGCACCGTTGCCGCCATTCTGCTGCTGGCTGTGCTGTTCCGGCGCGGTGAGGGCAAGGCCCTCAAGGGGCGTGCGCCGCTCTGGGCCTATTTCGGCGGCTTCTCCGGCGCCTTGACCGTCATTTTTACGGCAAAAGCGGTGAATTCACCGCTCGCCCTGTCCGGTACGCTTGCGCTCGGGCTGGCCGGTCAGGTCGTGTTCAGCCTCGCCGCCGACAAATGGGGCCTGTTCGGATTGGCCAAACGCCGGCTGTCGCTGAAGGATGCGGCATCCCTTGGACTGATCGGGCTTGGCAGTGCACTCATCATTCTGTTCGGGAGGGCCGGGTTATGATGCTTGCCGCACTTTTCGCCTTTTCCGCCGGCCTGCTCATCAGCCTCAGCCGACAGATCAACGGTCGCCTCAGTCTCTCGACCTCACCGCTTGTCGCATCGTTCTGGAACCACGTTGTCGGTCTTGCACTGTTGACGGCCATCGGCCTCGTAATTGGCGGCATTTTCCCGCCGGGGGCGGAGGAAGCCCCGTGGTGGGCCTATTTCGGCGGCCCGCTTGGCGTCATCTTCGTCGCGTCGGGAAGCTGGCTGATCGTCAGGATCGGCGCGACCAACACGGCACTGCTGGTCATTGGTGGCCAGATGGTCACCGGTATCGTGCTTGACCTTCTGTCCGGCCAGAAGCCGGTGCTGTGGGCAAGCGCGCTCGGTGTTTTGATGATCATCTCCGGCGTCTGGATTTCCCAGAAACGCAATTAAGTGCCGCAAGTGGTGCGGATGCCGCGTTCCTCGGGGAAGGGCGGCGCGGCCAGGTAATCGATGCGCGCGTTCCTGTCGAAGGGGTGGCGTGCCGCCTCGAGAAGATCGAGGACGCCGGACAGTGAACCAGTCGCCGCCGCCATGTCGGCCGCCGCTGCCACCCGATGGTTGCGCATGATATAGCGCGGATTGGCCCGGCGCATGCGAACGGCGGATGCTTCCGTCTGGGTGCCGAGGGCGGCCTTCCAGTCGGCCTTCCACGCCGCGAAGGCAGGCAATGCGGCGAAGACTTGCGGCAGGAGGTCGGCTTCCCGCCCGGCGGCAATCGCGTTCAGCGCGTTGAACGTTGCGGTGAAATCGGCTTCCGCTTCGCTCATTAGATCGCGCAGCCGGTTTGCGAGTTCACGGTTACGGTCGTCGACTGACACAAAACCGAGCTTTTCCGCAAAGGCCTGTTCATAAGCCTCCTGAAAGGCGTAGGACATTTCATCGAGCGCTTCCTGCGCTGCGGCAATGGCGGCCGCTTCGTTATCCGCCAAAAAAGGCAGCAGTGTTTCGGCAAAGCGCGCCATGCCCCAGCCAGCCATGGCCGGTTGGTTGCCATAGGCATAGCGCCCGCGCCGGTCGATGGAGCTGAACGTGGCGCCGGGATTGTAATTGTCGAGAAAGGCCGTAGGCCCGTAATCGATGGTTTCACCCGCCAACGATATATTGTCGGTGTTCATGACCCCGTGGATGAAGCCAACGGCCATCCAGCGGGCCACAAGCTGCGCCTGTCGTGCGCAGGCCGCCGCCAGCAGCGCCCTTGCCCGCTCAACGCCCTGAAGCGGCAGAAGATCGGGATAGCTTCGGGCAACGACATCGTCGATCAGCAGGCCGAGCGCTTCGTTATCTCGCCTTGCTGCGAAATACTGGAAGCTGCCGACCCGCACATGGCTTTCCGCCGTCCGCGCCAGTACCGCGCCTGGACGCATGGTTTCGCGAGCCACCTGCTCGCCGGTCAGAACCACCGCCAGTGTGCGGCTGGTCGGGATTGAAAGCGCGTGCATCGCCTCGGAAAAAATATATTCCCGCAGCACGGCCTCCAGCGGTGCCCGGCCATCGCCACCGCGCGAAAACGGGGTGCGCCCGGAACCCTTGAGCTGAAGCTCGACGGGCTTGCCGTCGCCGGTCACCAGTTCACCCAGCAGAAGGGCACGACCATCGCCCAGCGAAGGCACGAAATTGCCGAACTGGTGACCCGCATAGGCCAGGGCGACCGGTTCAACGCCGGGCAGCGCGGCATTGCCGGCAAGATAGGCGACGGCCTCCACAGAGCGGAGCCAATCAGGATCGAGATTGAGGTCCTCGGCCAGCGATTCGTTCAGCATCAGAAGCGAAGGGCTTGCCGATGGGGACAGTTCCACGGGTTCATAAAAGCGTGCCGATAGCGCCTGATAGCGATGCTGTGTCCACATGGTTCCGGCCTCTCCCTTGCGGATCATTCTGATTGATCCGGCACTTCGAGCCTATATAGGCGATGTAAGGCAAATTGCGACGCTTGTCGGCCGCTCTATCGTGATCTTTGTCAATTTCAAAAGCAATTTCGGGGAAGCTGCCGCCCGGCGACCGGCGCGCTCAATGCCCTTCCTATCTCCATTCGGTCGGTCCGGACACGCAATTCCCGACTGCCCTCTATTGCCTCGCGGCAAGGATCACTTTAGGGAGCGTGCAGGGTCGATTGTATGCTCATCTGACTCGGTTTGATGCACGCACGCTTGCCATCTGGTGCGTGGTGTTTGTGTGGATTGTGTCATCAGGACGACAGTCGCGCGCCTGTCGCGTGGCTCACCATCTTGACTGGTCGCAGCCGTAACGGGCTCGAACTCGGTTGCTCACAATTGATGCGGATAAATTCGTCTGTCATGTGTTGACTAATGATCGGCGTTACTGAAATTCCCTCATGCCTTTATCAGACGTACAGAAGCAAGGTTTTGATGATGCTCCCGTCCCACGCCAATGGAAAAGTCGCTCTCATAACCGGGATCACCGGGCAGGACGGCTCCTATCTCGCTGAGTTTCTGCTGGAGAAAGGCTATGAAGTCCACGGCATCAAGCGTCGCGCTTCCTTGTTCAATACGCAGCGCATCGATCATATCTATGAGGACCCTCATGTCGATAACGCGCGGCTCAAACTGCATTACGGCGATCTGACGGATGCATCCAACCTGACGCGGCTGATCCAGGATATTCAGCCGGACGAGGTTTATAATCTCGGGGCGCAAAGCCATGTGGCCGTCAGCTTCGAAGCGCCGGAGTACACTTCCGATGTGGATGCGGTCGGCACCTTGCGGTTGCTGGAGGCAATTCGGTTCCTGAAGCTGACCGACAAGACGCGCTTCTATCAAGCCTCGACGTCTGAACTCTATGGTCGCGTTCAGGAAATTCCGCAGCGGGAGACAACGCCGTTCTATCCCCGCAGTCCCTACGCGGTGGCGAAGCTCTATGCCTACTGGATGACCGTCAACTATCGCGAAGCCTATGGCATGTACGCCTGTAACGGGATCCTCTTTAACCACGAATCGCCACGCCGCGGCGAAACATTCGTGACACGCAAGATCACCCGTGGCCTGGCCAATGTCGCACTCGGTCTTGATCGTTGCATCTACATGGGCAATATCGATTCCCTGCGTGATTGGGGACATGCCAAGGATTACGTGCGCATGCAGTGGATGATGCTGCAGCAGGAGGTGCCGGAAGATTTCGTGATCGCCACCGGTGTTCAGCATTCTGTCCGCGAATTTATTGCCTGGGCGGGGCAAGACCTCGGCTTGACCATTGAATTCAAGGGCGAGGGCGTCGATGAAGTCGGTATTGTGACGAAGATCGAAGGAGATCTGGCGCCAGCCATCGCGGTAGGCGATGTGATCGTTCGTATTGATCCCCGCTATTTCCGTCCGTCGGAAGTTGAAACCCTGCTGGGAGACCCGACGAAGGCCAAGGAGCGTCTGGGTTGGGTGCCCGAGATTTCCGCCCGCGAGATGTGCAGCGAAATGGTCGCTGCCGACCACAAATTCGCCAGGCGCCATGCGCTCCTCAAGGAGCATGGCCTCGACCTTCCCGTCAGTCTGGAGGGGTAAACGTTGGCTTTCGAACTCGAAGGTAAGCGCGTCTGGGTCGCGGGCCATCGCGGCATGGTCGGCAGCGCGGTGGCTCGGCGTCTCGAGCGGGAAAATTGCACCATGGTCTTCACGGGCCGTGAACGGGTGGATTTGACTCGTCAAAACGAAGTTGAACGCTTCCTGCGCGAAGAAAAGCCGGATGTGGTCATCATGGCGGCCGCCAAGGTTGGCGGCATTCTTGCCAACAGCCAATATCCTGCAGATTTTCTGTATCAAAACATGATTATTGAAGCCAACATCACACATGCAGCGCATGAAGTTGGCGTCAGCAAGTATTTGTTCCTGGGGTCGTCCTGTATCTACCCCAAATTCGCGCCACAGCCGATTGTTGAAAGTTCGCTTCTCACCAGCGCTCTGGAGCCGACCAATGAATGGTACGCCATCGCCAAGATTGCCGGCCTGAAGCTCGCGGAAGCCTATCGTCGGCAATATGGGCATGATTTCATTTCGGCGATGCCGACAAATCTTTACGGCCCCGGCGATAATTTCGATCTGAATTCGAGCCATGTGATGCCCGCGCTGATACGCAAAGCGCACGAGGCAAAGCTCAGAGGCGACCGCGAGATTGTCATTTGGGGCACGGGAACGCCTCGGCGCGAGTTCCTGCATTCCGACGATTGCGCTGACGCGCTGGTCTTTCTCCTGAAGAACTATTCCGGCGAAGAGCATGTGAATGTCGGGTCGGGTGAAGACATTACGATTTTGGAACTCACCCAACTCGTGTGCGAGGTCGTAGGTTTCGAGGGGAAGATCGTTCACGATCTCAGCAAGCCCGATGGAACGCCCAGGAAGCTGATGAGCGCCGACAAGCTGCGCGGACTTGGCTGGAAGCCCAGGATTGCGCTCCGTGATGGCGTAAGTGCAAGCTATGACTGGTTCAAGGCCAATATGGCGTCGACGGCACGCGGCACATAAATCATTCGTACGCATTACAGATGAAATCCGGCGCTTTCCGGACGGCGCGTGCGGAGCGTTGCCGCTTTCCGGAGGTTGATGCCGAGAACGGAACGCCATCGTCGCGGCGTTCGAGAAACGGCGGAAATTTCAGATCGCGGGCGTTTATGGAATTTAGCGCTCTTGCATGGTGGGCTTTTTGTTGTGCGGCTGTGTCAGTCGGTCGCCCGTCCGCCTCGATTGCCGATTGACATCAGATCGACGCTCTGAATTTATTTCATTTTGGTAATTTTTTGTTCATCAAAAGAAAATGAGGGATGCATTGAAATGACTGATGTTGTCTACCGCTTTCCGGCTCCGGGCCCGGAACCTGTCACGGCGGATCTCGATGGCTGGACGAAGGTGGAGGGCAATCCCACCATGAAGACTTGGGTCCAGCACACATCTGCGGATGGCACCGTCATCAGCGGCACCTGGGAGGCGACGCCGGGCACCTATCATGCCACTTACGCGGCTTACGAGTTCGTCCACATGATGGAAGGGCAGATCACGATCACGCCGGACGGTGGCGAGCCGGTCTTTCTGACGCCGGGCGATGCCTTCATCGTTGAGCCCGGTTTCAAAGGCACATGGAAGATCGAAAAGCCGGTGCGCAAGCATTTCTGCATCAAGCTGAAATAAGACTCTGACCTTCTCACGGACAGCGAATGCGCTGTCCGTGTCGCGGTTTTCACGGACCAGGCCCAGCCGTTTCAGAAATACGCATGGCCGGCGCGAAGGCTGGCGGGCATGTCCATACGGGCGTCGGTGTCAATTCTCACTCAGCCGGCTGCGGAAGGCCTCCTTAAGCGATTTCCAGACGGTGGAGATGCGGGGTACCTTGCGGGCTTCCTCCGGCATCAGCATGTAATAGGTCTTTCGGAAGTTCACGAGATCCGGCAGCACGGCGCGAAGCATGCTCTCATTGTCGCCGACATAGTTCGGCAGCAGTGCGATTCCACAACCGGACAGGACGGCAGCCTTCTGGGCGGTGAGAGAGGTGGAGCGGATGATCGGCCGGCTCGTGTTCGGCACGCTCTCGCAGGTCGGGAGATCCTTGGCGGGTTCCATTTCAGCGACGTAACTGATGAACTGGTGGTCCCTGAGATCGGCCAGACGCTGTGGTGACGGGCGCGTGGAAAGGTAATCCGCAGCGGCAAACAGGCCGAGACGGTAATCCAGAAGCTTCGAGATGAGATAGGGTCCGCGCTCCGGGCGGTCGATATTGATGACGATATCGGCTTCGTTGCGCGGCAGATGCGCCGAGCGCGGCTTGACCAGGAGATCGATGGTTATGCCGGGCTGCGCCTCACGGAAGGCAGTGAGCCAGGGACCAATGAGATAGGACGCAAAGCCCTCCGTGCAACCGATCCGCACGAGACCGGATAGCGGATCAGCCGGCACGTCGCGTCCGGCACCGATGCGGGCAAAGGCCGCCTCGATTTCCTCCGCTTGCACCAGAAGCTTCTGGCCGGCGCGATTCAGGTGATAGCCCTCCAGACTGCGGGTAAAAAGCGGCGTTCCCTGAATGCGTTCCAGCCGGGTAATGCGGCGCGAAACCGTGGAATGTTGCACTTGAAGACGGCGCGCGGCCGCTGTCAGGGTGCCGGTACGCGCCAGTTCGAGAAAGTATTTCAGGTCATCCCATTCCATGGCGGCCTCCCTCCGGACATAACGGCTGACGATTTTTGCAAAGTTGTTTTGCGACATTTGCCAATTTATCGCCAGCGATTTCTATTGCTCTATGCCGTGGTCGCATCGGGAAGAGGAGACCCGGTGCGGTGCATGACCGGGAGGAGACATGGCCAGAATTGCATTTATCGGCCTCGGCACCATGGGTGGGCCGATGGCGAAGAACCTGCTTGCGACCGGACATCGGCTGGTGGTTCACGACCTCGTGGAGGCGAGTACCGCCGAGGCCGTTGCCGCCGGCGCTGAGCGGGTGACAGTCCCTGCGCAGGCCGTAGCGGGTGCGGACTTCGTGATTACGATGCTGCCGAATGGCGGGATCGTCAAAGCCCTGCTTCTGGGGGGAGGCGGTCTGTTCGCGGCCGTTGATGGCAGCAAACCGCTGTTCATCGATTGCTCGACCATTGCGCCGGAAGACGCGCGGATACTGGCCGCGGAGGCGGTGGCGCGGGGCGTGGAATTCATCGATGCGCCGGTCTCGGGAGGTGTTCAGGGCGCGCGAGAGGCGACGCTTGCCTTCATGGTCGGCGGAACCGACGAACAGTTCTCCCGCGCCGAACCCATTATCCGCGCGATGGCGAGGATCGTTCTTCACGCCGGTCCGGCCGGCAGCGGCCAGTCCGCCAAGATCTGTAACAATATGCTGGCGGCGGTCATCATGGCGGCCACCTGCGAGGCGTTGTCGCTGGGCGAACGTCTCGGTCTTGAAGTCGAGACGTTGAGCCGGATCATGGCCGGAAGCAGCGGCAGTTCCTTCCTTCTGGAGCGCTGGAACCCTTATCCGGGTATTGTCGCGGCGGCGCCCGCCAGCCGGGACTACGATAACGGCTTCCAGCTTCAACTGATGTTGAAGGATCTCGGGCTTGCGCTGGAAAGTGCACGCGCCAGCCACCAGCCGGCTCCCTTCGGGGCGCTTGCCCAGAACCTTTACACCCTGAAGCAGCAATCCGAAGCGGGTGCGCGGCTAAAGGACTTTTCCAAGATCATCGACGTGTTTCGTGCGGGCCTGCCCGGACACACGCCCGCTTCCTGAAATCCCTATAACCGGAGAAAGCCATGTACGGTTCTCGACACTATATCGGCGGCGCCTTCGTCGCATCCCCTTCTGCCCGCAGCGGGGCGGTCTTCAATCCGTCCACCGGCGCGGAGCTTTACCACGCAGCCTATGCCGACCGGGCGACGGTGGACGAGGCTGTGGCCGTGGCGCGCAAGGCGGGACGGGAATGGGCCAATGCCTCGCAGGCCCGGCGGCTTGCCGTCATCTTCCGCATGCGTGAACTATTGATCCGCGATACCGACAAGCTGGCGGCAATCTGCGGTCTTGAGAACGGCAAGACGATTTCGGATGCCAAGGGCGAGATCGGGCGCGCTCTGGAGGCGGTGGAGTTCGCCACCAACGCGCCGCAGGTAACGAAGGGCGAATATTCCCGCAATGTCGGCGGCGGCATCGATACGTTTTCGCTGCGTATGCCGGTTGGCGTCGTCGCCTGCATCGCGCCGTTCAATTTTCCGGTGATGGTGCCGCTGATGATGGCAAGCATGGCGATTGCCACCGGCAATGCCGTCATCGTCAAGCCTTCCGAGCGCGTGCCGGGTGCATCTGCCATGCTGAGCGATCTGTGGGCGGAGGCCGGTCTGCCGGCGGGCGTGTGGAACGTCGTGAACGGCGACGCGGAGGCGGTTGACGCCATTCTCGAACATCCGGGCATTCCGGCCGTCAGTTTTGTCGGCTCCACCCGCATCGGCGAGTATATTTACCAGAAGGGCTGCCGGCACAACAAACGGGTGGCCGCCTATACCGGCGGCAAGAACCATATGGTCGTCATGCCGGATGCCGATCTGGAAGCGGCCGCTGCGGCCTTCGTCAGCGCCGGTTATGGCTCGGCCTCGCAACGCTGCATGGCGGTGTCGCTGCTGGTTTGTGTGGGCGAGCAGACGGCGGAACGGCTCCTCGCGCTGGTCAAGACGAAGATCGGGACGTTGAAGGTTGGTCCCTATGACGACGCCACGGCCGATTTCGGCCCGGTGGTGACGAAGGCAGCGCGCGATGCCGTGGAAAACGCGATCCAGCGCTCCATCGAGGAGGGTGGTGAACTGGTCATCGATGGTCGCGGCCTGACCGTTGGCGGTCATGAGAACGGCTATTTCACGGGCCCGTCTCTGGTCGACCGGGTGACGCGCAACATGCAGCTCTGGCGTGAGGAGATCTTCGGCCCGGTTCGTGGCGTGATGCGCGTGGCCAGTCTTCAGGAGGCCATCGAGGTGGTGAACGCCCATGAATACGGCAATGGCGCGGTCATCTTCACCCGGTCGGGTGGTGCTGCGCATGATTTCTGCGAGGAGGTGGAGGCAGGCATGCTGGGCGTCAACGTGCCAGTGCCGGTGCCGGTTGGTCACCACAATTTCGGCGGCCTGCGACGTTCGAAATTCGGCGATGCCCATATGTTCGGTCCCGATGCGGCCCGCTTCTACACCAAGATGAAGACCGTATCGCAACGCTGGCCAGCGCCGGAAATGGCAGGCGCAGTCCCCGGCAAGATGTCACTCGATTTTCCGAGCAATAACTGATGCTTTCGCGGTCTTTGACCACATGCGGGAGGCGTGGGGCCGAAGATCTCGGCGATTTTCAACGGGAGGAAACAAGAATGAAGACAATCCTGACACTGGCAGCAGCGCTGCTCGCATCCAGCGCGATTTCGAATGCCGCCGAATTGTCCGGCGGATCGGTCAAGATCGGCGTTATGAACGACCAGTCCGGCACCTATTCCGATTTTGGCGGCAAGGGCTCTGTCGCCGCTGCAGAAATCGCCATCGAGGAATTCAATCCGTCGGCCAAGGGCATCAAGGTGGAACTGATTTCCGCCGACCACCAGACCAAGCCGGACGTTGCGTCTGCCATGGCCCGCAAATGGTATGAGACGGAGCAGGTGGATGCAATCGCCGATCTTACCGGCTCATCCGTCGCCATCGCCGTCAACAACATGGCGCGCGATCTGAAGAAGATCACGCTGATGACCGGCCCCGGCACCACCGCGCTGACGAACAAGGAATGCTCGCCAACCGGCTTCCACTGGGGCTGGGACACCTATTCGCAATCGGTGTCTTCGGCTTCCGCGTTGCTCGACAAGGGCTACAAGGACTGGTTCATCCTGAGCGCCGATTACGCTTTCGGCCACCAGATGGTTGCCGACCTCACCCGCGTCGTTACCGAAAAGGGCGGCAAGATTGTCGGTTCGGTCAAGCATCCGCTGGGAACAATGGACTTTTCGTCGTTCCTCCTGCAGGCGCAGTCTTCCGGCGCGCAGCTTATTGCGCTTGCCAATGGCGGTGCCGATACCGTCAACGCACTGAAACAGGCAGCCGATTTCGGCATTGCCCAGAACGGTCAGGCGCTGGCGGGAATGGTCGTCGTCATGTCGGACGTCAAGGCGCTCGGGCTCCAGAGCGCGCAGGGTCTGACGTTTGCCACGTCCTATTACTGGGATCGTGACGAGCGCAGCCGTGCCTTCGCCAAGAAGTTCATCGAACGGCGCGGCGTGATGCCCGGCATGATCCATGCCGCGACCTATTCCGCCGTTCTGCATTACCTCAAGGCCATCGAGGCGGCGGGGACCGACGACGCCACCGCCGTGGCCGCGAAAATGCGGGAAATGCCGGTCAATGACGACTTCACCCAGACGGGCAGGATCCGTGCCGATGGACGCATGATCACCGATATGTATCTGGTTCAGGTGAAATCGCCGAAGGACAGCAAGAGCGAGTGGGACTATTTCGACGTTCTCTCGACCATTCCGGCCGAACAGACCGCTGCGCCGCTCTCGCAGACCACCTGCCCGACTGCCAAGTGAAGTGGCTCTGGCACCGGTCTCCTTCGAACATCCCGGCGGCGAGACCGCCGGGATGTTACATGGTGGAGCTCAGGCGCCGAAGCGGGCATGGTATTCGCGGTCGAGCGCTTCCCGGAAATCGGGATGGGCAAGACCGATCAGCGCCCGGGCGCGTTCTGCCAGCGTCAGTCCCCGCAGGTTGACGATCCCGTATTCCGTCGTGATGTATTGCACATCGGTTCGCGGTGTCGTGACGGGGCCGCTCAGGCGGGGAACGATCTTGGAGATGGTGCCCTTGGAAGCGGTGGAATGGCAGGCGATGATCGACTTGCCATTCATGGACGCCCCCGCGCCGCGCACGAAGTCGAGCTGGCCGCCGGTTCCGCTGAACTGGTTTCCATTGGCGAATTCGGAATTGCAGTTGCCTTCCAGATCGATCTCCAGCGTGGAATTGACCGAAACCACGTTATCGTTCTGGCAAATGACAGCGGGGTTGTTGGTGTATTCCACCGGCCTTGCCATGACTTCGGGATTATCGTGCAGGAAGTCGTAAAGCGCCCTGTCGCCCAGGGTGAGCGTAAAGACGGTCTTGCCCGGATCGGTCGTCTTCCGGCTGTTATCCACTATGCCGTCCTGCATCAGCTTGGCCATGCCCGGCGTCATGAGTTCGGTATGGGCGCTGAGATGGCGGTGGTTCGAAAGAACGGAGCAGACGGCATCCGGAATTCCGCCGATACCCAATTGCAGGCAGGCACCATCATCGATGACGGTGCCGATGTGGCCTGCTATGGCCTTGTCTTCCGGCCTCAGGTCCCCGGATGGAAACTCCGGCAGCGCCGATTGATGTTCGATCACCGCCGCCACATCATTGATATGAATCTGGTCGTTGCCGTAAACGCGCGGCATCGACGGATTGACCTCGACGATGATTTTTCTGGCGCTGCGGGCAAGCGCCACCGAATAGGAGGCGTTGACGCCGAGATTGAAGTAACCGCGCTCGTCCGGCGGCGACACCATCACAAGAAAGGTATCGACGATCGGGCAGAGGATTTTCGAGGCCTGGCTGAAGGAGCAGGGAATGAAATCGATACGGGGCAAGCCAAGGGCAATGGCCTCGGCGTCGAGCTTCCGTTCGATGGCGCCGCTGAACAGGCTGATCGGACGGATCCTTTTGCGCAGCGGCGTCGTCAGGACCGATTTCGCGTTGCCGGAAGACAAAAGGTAATAAAGATCGATGTTCTCGACATCCTCACGGGCCGCGAGCGCCTGAAGAAGGCCCGGCGGCTGGGAAACGCTGATGGCAAGGCAAACCTTGGAGCCGGATTCGATCAGGCGTGCGGCTTCTTCGGCGGTGCGCAGCTTGCCGGCGTAACGGTCATTTGCATTCGACATATTCATCACTCTCCTTCCTGAAAACGCGGTGCCCGCTTTTCGAGGAACGCCGTCATGCCCTCGATCTGGTGCTGCGTGCCGAACATGCGGTGGAAAAGGCCGCGCTCGTAGTGAACACCTTCGGCAAGCGGCAATTCCTCGGCCCGCATCACCGTGTCGCGGATGGTCCGCACCGTGGCACGGGCGTAGGAAGCGATCAGCTTTGCCGATTCCATCGCTGTCGAGACGACCTCCGCATCGGGGACGACACGGGCGACGAGGCCGGCCTGCAAGGCTTCGGCGGCCCCCATGGTCCGGCCGGTCAGATGCATTTCCATGGAGCGCGCGCGGCCGATCAGCCTTGTCATGCGCTGCGTGCCGCCCATGCCGGCCACCACGCCGAGCTTGACCTCCGGTTGTCCGAATTTCGCGCCTTCACCGGCAATAGCGAAATCGCACATCATCATCAGTTCGCACCCGCCTCCGAGCGCGTAGCCGTTGACGGCTGCGATTTTCGGTGTGCGGCAACGGGTAAAACGCTCCCATTCGGCAAAGAAATCCGCCTCGATCATGTCCGAAGCGGTTTTTCCGGCCATTTCTGAAATATCGGCGCCGGCGGCAAAGGCGCGCTCCGAACCCGTCAGCACAATCGCACCGATCGTGTGGTCTTTCTCAATGGCTTCCGTTGCCGCGATGATCTCACGCGCAACCGTGCTGTTAAGGGCATTGAGCTGCTTCGGCCTGTTCAGGCGGATCAGCGCAACACGCCCCTCCTGGCTGACTTCGATGGTTTCATACATGATGACCTCCCGCTGATTTCGATAATGACGTTCGTCGCGGACGCTCAGACCGCCGGCCATGGGTCAGAGACCCCGCGCGATCACGAGCCGCTGCACTTCGCTCGTGCCTTCGTAAATTTGCGTGACGCGCACATCGCGATAGATGCGTTCGACCGGATAGTCGGCGAGATAGCCATAGCCGCCGAAGATCTGGATTGCCGAAGAGCAGACCTTCTCGGCCATTTCCGAAGCAAAGAGCTTGGCCATGCTGGCTTCGGTCAGGCAGGGCTGACCGGCATCGCGAAGCGCCGCAGCCCGCAGCACCATCAGTCGTGCCGCATCGACCTGTGTGGCCATGTCGGCCAGCTTGAAGCTGATCGCCTGATGTTCGATGATCGGCTTGCCGAAGGCCGGCCGTTCCTTGGCATAGGCAACGGCGGCCTCATATGCGGCCCGGGCCATGCCCACCGCTTGCGCGGCGATGCCGATGCGGCCGCCTTCCAGATTCGAGAGCGCGATCTTGTAGCCTTCGCCTTCTTCCCCGAGGCGATTTTCAACCGGTACCCGCATGCCGGTAAAGCTGAGCGCGCAGGTGTCGGAGGCGTGCTGGCCAAGCTTGTGCTCCACGGAAACAACTTCATAACCCGGCGTGGTGGTCGGGACGATGAAGGCCGAGATGCCCTTCTTGCCCGCTGCCGGGTCGGTAACCGCGAAGACGATGACGACATCGCCGTTCTTGCCGGAGGTGATGAACTGCTTGGCGCCATCGATGACGTAATGGTCGCCATCGCGCCGGGCGCGGGTTCGCAGGTTGGAGGCATCCGATCCCGCCTGCGGCTCGGTCAGCGCGAAGGCGCCGATCCATTCGCCGGAGGCCATTTTCGGCAGGAAGCGGGCTTTCTGCTCCTCCGTGCCGTATTTGAGGATCGGGACGCAACCGACGGAGGAATGCACGGAGACGATCGTCGAGGTTGCGCCTTCAGCGGCGGCGATCTCCTCCAGCGCCAGCGCATAGGCGACAATGCCGGTTTCCGATCCACCATAGGCTTCGGGCACCAGCATGCCCAGAAAGCCGAGTTCGCCCATTTCGCTGAGCGCCTCGCGCGGAAAGGTGTGGTTGCGGTCGCGGTTCGCCGCGCCGGGGGCAAGGCGTTCGGTGGCAAAGCTGTGTGCGGCATCGCGCAGCGCTTCCTGGGTATCCGTAAGGAACATCAGTGAATCCTTTCAACTGCGATTGCCGTTGCCTCACCGCCGCCGATGCAGAGCGAAGCCATGCCGCGATCCAGCCCGCGTTCGGCAAGGGCCGCGAGCAATGTCACCAGAACCCGCGCGCCCGAGGCGCCGATGGGATGGCCCAACGCACAGGCACCGCCATTCACATTGACCTTGTCGTCGGGAAGGGCGAGATCACGCATGGCCGCCATCGTCACCACCGCGAAGGCTTCATTGATCTCGAACAGATCGACATCCCTGAGCGCCCAGCCGGTTTTCTCGGCGAGCTTGCCGAGAGCGCCGATAGGCGCGGTGGCGAAAAGGTTGGGTGCTTGCGCATGTGTTGCATGGCCGGCAATGCGGGCAAGCGGCGTCAGGCCCCGACGCTCTGCTTCCGAAAGCCGCATCAGCACAAGGGCGGCGGCGCCATCGGAAATCGAAGATGCATTGGCTGCCGTCACGGTGCCATCCTTGCGGAAGGCGGGCTTCAGCGTGGGGATTTTTTCCGGCCTTGCCTTGCCCGGCTGTTCGTCCGTGTCGATCACCGTTTCGGCCTTGCCTTGCTTCACGGTCACGGCGGCGATTTCTGCCTTGAAGCGACCGGTGGCAATCGCTTCCTGCGCGCGGGCAAGCGATCGGATGGCGAAGCTGTCCTGCGCCTCGCGGGTAAACTGATAGGCTTCGGCGCAATCCTCGGCGAAGGTGCCCATCAGGCGACCCTTGTCATAGGCATCTTCCAGCCCATCGAGGAACATGTGGTCCATTACCTGACCATGGCCCATGCGCATGCCCTGCCGCGCCTTCGGCAGCAGGTAGGGCGCGTTGGTCATGCTCTCCATGCCGCCGGCCACGACGATTTCCGCCGAGCCGGCAGCGATGAGATCATGGGCCAGCATCGCTGCCTTCATGCCCGAACCGCACATCTTGTTCACTGTCGTTGCTCCGGCAGAAAGCGCCAGGCCGCCTTTCAGCGCTGCCTGACGTGCCGGCGCCTGACCGAGGCCGGCCGGCAGGACGCAGCCCATGATGACCTCTTCCACCGTTTCGGGGGCAAGCCCGGCGCGGGCGAGGGCGGCGCGGATAGCCGTTGCACCGAGTTCCGGTGCCTCCACACCCGCCAGATCGCCCATGAAGCCACCCATCGGTGTGCGGGCCATGCCCACAATGACGACTGGATCTTTGCTATCCATCTCACTTTCCTTTCACTTCGGCGCCATGCGCAGCGCGCCATCCAGGCGGATGACCTCGCCATTCAGCATCCGGTTTTCGATGATGTGCCTGACGAGGGCGGCGTATTCCTGCGGCTTTCCGAGCCGCGAGGGGAAGGGAACGGACGCTCCGAGACTGTCCTGAACCTCCTGCGGCATGCCAGCCATCATCGGCGTTTCGAAAATGCCGGGAGCAATGGTGACGACCCGGATGCCGAAGCGGGCGAGCTCTCGGGCGGCGGGGAGCGTCAGCGCCGCGACACCGCCCTTGGAAGCGGCATAGGCCGCCTGACCGATCTGCCCGTCAAAGGCAGCTACGGACGCGGTGTTGACGATGACGCCGCGTTCGCCGTCCTCGCCGGGCGCGTTCCGTTCCATGGCCTGCGCGGCGAGGCGCAGCATGTTGAACGTGCCGACAAGGTTGATCGTTACCGCCCGGGCAAAGCTGTCGAGCTTGTGCGGGCCGTTGCGGCCAAGAATCTTCTCACCCGGCGCGATGCCGGCGCAATTCACCAGAACATCGATCCGGCCATGGGCGGCCAGCGCGGCCTGCACCGCGGCTTCGCCCTGGGTGTCGGAGGTCACATCGGTCTTCACGAAGGTTGCGGCAGGGCCGAGCTTTTCGGCCGTGGCCTGACCGCCTTCGGCATTTACATCCAGCAAAAGAACAGAGGCGCCCGCCGCGACCGCCATGGCGGCGACAGCCGCGCCAAGGCCAGACCCGGCTCCGGTGATGAGGAAGACTTTATTCTCGAGATTCATTCCAATGGTCCTCGCAACTGGTAACTGAACCGCGGCCCGGCGCGCAGCAAGACGCGCTGGAGAACACGCTTCGGTGACAGCGTCTTGGTGCGCTCAAGGGGCGGTGGTGCGGCCTGAAAGAAGATTGGGCCGGTCGTCGATGTGCATGTCGGCAGCACATTTCGGGTGCGGCGCGGCCGTGCTCCACGGCCTTTGTCTGGCCGGAAGCGCCCGAAAGACGGGTTTGGTGTTCATGGGTACTCCTCCCTTGGCTCCGCAAGTCGGGTCGTGCCCTCCTTGTCCTCCCGGAACGCTGGGGAAAGATAAATCCGCCTTGTCATTGCAAACAATGACAAGGCTGCACATAATTTATGAGCAGAAATGCCATAGCTGGGAGACAACCATGGAGCGCAGGTCCATCACGGCGGGGTTTGTCGAGGATATCCTGTTCTATGCGGAAGCAGCGGGTGTCGATCCCGCTCGAATTCTTGACGAAACGGGGGTGACACGCGGCCATCCGGTGGACAACGAGGCGTATGGACGGTTGTGGCTGGCCATTGCCGAAGCCGCGGGTGACGAGTTCTTCGCTCTTGGCGCGCGCGCGATGCGGCCGGGCAGTTTCACGCTGATGGGGCATGCGGTGCTGAGCGCGAAGACACTCGGGCAAGCGGTGCGGCGAATATTGCGGTTCCTGCGCGTTGTCCTCGATGATCCCTGGGGCGAATTGCATCTGGTTCACGGGGTGGAAGCCGAGATCGTGCTGCAAGACCGGAGAGGCGCGCGGCCTGCCTTTGCCGACCGCACTTACTGGCTTCTTGTCATGGGGCTGGCCTGCTGGCTGGTGGGCCGGCAGATCCCGCTCCGGCGGGTCGACTTTGCCGGCCCGGCACCCGAAAACCGGGCCGATTACCTGCAGTTCTTTGGTGCGCCGGTTCGTTTCGACGCCGAACGAAGCCTTCTCGCCTTCGATGTGCGCTATCTGGCGCTACCGAATATCCGTAATGTTGCCCAGTTGCAGGCCTTCCTGCGTGGTGCTCCGGCCAATATTCTCCTTCGCTATCGCCATGATCAGGAGTTGACGATGAGGATCCGCGGACAGTTGCGCGCAATGCCCGCAGCGCGCTGGCCGGATCTGGAGGCGATGGCCGGGGAACTTGGCCTGTCATCGGCCACGCTTCGTCGTCGCCTGCGGGCAGAGGGGCAAGGCTTTGCCACGATCCGGGACGAGGTGTTGCTAGAACGCGCCGAACAATTTTTGTCCGAGACAGGCGATGCCATCACGCAGATCGCCACCGAACTGGGCTATAGCGAGCCTGGCGCCTTCCATCGCGCCTTCCGGAAATGGACCGGCCAAACGCCGGGCGCATTTCGCGCGGCGGCCCTAACGAACCGGCGTGCAAGGGAGCCTGAGAGTGTCCCGAGTTGAATCTCAAAGTTCTTCATGCGGGATGGAACGTCGGGCGCTCCGTGATAATGATTCCGTATTAAAGTCATACCAGTGAGGCGATGCGCCCTTCATTTCAGGTCGGCGAACTTCGATTGGACTATAATATCATTGGATATTTCGCCTGAAGGATATGATCGCGACATTTTCATTTGACCGTTAAAAAATACGATTATATGACTCTTCCTAGGGATGGGAGATCCCGGAGGAGGAGAAATATCATGATGAAAATTGTAACGCGGCTCGCCGCCGCGAGCGCTCTTTCCATGCTTGCGTCAACGGCATTCGCGGCATCGCTGACGGTCGGCTTTTCGCAGATCGGTTCGGAATCGGGCTGGCGTGCCGCTGAAACCACCGTTACGCAGAACCAGGCCAAGGAACGTGGCATTGACCTGAAGTTTGCCGACGCGCAGCAGAAGCAGGAAAACCAGATCAAGGCCGTTCGCGGCTTCATCGCGCAGGGTGTCGATGCGATCCTGATTGCGCCGGTGGTGGCAACGGGCTGGGATGATGTTCTGAAGGAAGCCAAGGAAGCCGACATTCCGGTCATCCTGCTTGACCGCCAGATCGAAGCCCCCGACAGCCTCTATCTTACCGCCGTCACCTCCGATCAGGTGCATGAAGGCAAGGTTGCCGGTGACTGGCTGGTGAAGGATGTCGGCGCCAAGCCGTGCAAGGTGGTCGAGCTTCAGGGCACCACCGGTTCTTCGCCCGCCATCAACCGCAAGAAGGGCTTTGAACAGGCGATTGCCGGCCATTCCAACATTACCATTGCCCGTTCGCAGACCGGTGACTTCACCCGCACCAAGGGTAAGGAAGTCATGGAAAGCTTCATCAAGGCCGAAGGCGGCGGCAAGGATATCTGCGCTGTCTATGCCCATAACGACGACATGGCGGTTGGTGCGATCCAGGCCATCAAGGAAGCCGGTCTCAAGCCGGGAACCGACATCAAGGTCGTCTCCATCGACGCCGTGCCAGATATTTTCCTTGCCATGGCGGCCGGTGAAGCCAATGCCACGGTGGAGTTGACGCCGAACATGGCAGGCCCCGCCTTCGATGCGCTGGAAGCCTATCTGAAGGACAAGAAGGCGCCGGCCAAGTGGATCCAGACGGAATCCAAGCTCTACACCCAGGCTGACGACCCCAAGGCCGTCTACGACGCCAAGAAGGGCCTCGGCTACTGATTGCCCGTGCCGGAAGGCGGCCTTGAGCCGCCTTCCGTTTCCCAGGGTTCGAGTGTTTCCGGAGGAGCCGTCATGGCGGAACACGGGGCCGTGCTTCTTGAAGCGCGCGGTATCGACAAATCGTTTTTCAATGTGAAGGTGCTGGATGGCGTCGATCTGACGTTGCGCACCGGTGAAATCCATGCGCTGCTTGGCGAAAATGGCGCAGGCAAGTCCACCCTCGTCAAGATCCTTACCGGTGCCTATCGCCGCGATGCCGGAACCCTGCGTCTTGCCGGCGAGGAAATCGAGCCGCTCAGCGTGGCCGAAGCGCAGGCGCTGTCCATCGGCACGGTCTATCAGGAGGTGAACCTTCTCGATAATCTGACGGTTGCGGAAAATCTCTATCTCGGGCGTCAACCGCTGCGTTTCGGCATGGTGGATCGCCGCCGCATGCGCGCCGATGCGCGCGCGCTGCTGGCCCGCTACGGGCTCGATGTCGATCCGGATGAAACGCTCTCCGCCTATTCGGTGGCGATCCGTCAGGTCATTGCCATTGCCCGCGCCGTTGATCTCTCCGGCCGGGTTCTCTTTCTGGATGAGCCGACCGCCAGCCTCGATGCGCGCGAGGTGGAGATGGTGTTCTCCATCCTGCGCCGTCTGCGGGCGGAAGGGCTCAGCATCGTCATCATCACTCACTTTCTCGATCAGGTTTATGCAATTGCCGACCGCATTACCGTGCTGCGCAACGGGCGCATGGTTGGCTCGGCTGCCATTGCCGACCTGCCGCGCCGGGATCTGGTCAGTCTCATGCTGGGGCGGGAACTGGAGGCGGAAACGCATCGCCGCCCGGTGGAGGTTGCCGTTGACGATGGTCCGGCCGCGTTCCGTTTCCGCAATTTCGGTCGCCGCGGTTCTGTTCGTCCGTTCGACATGGATATTCGCCACGGCGAGGTGATCGGTATCGCCGGGCTGCTTGGCTCCGGTCGTTCCGAAACCGCCTTCCTGCTTTTCGGCATAGACAAGGCCGATAGCGGCACCGTGGAAATCGACGGCAAGCCGGTCACGCTCTCCTCGCCGGTGGATGCCATCAGCCACGGTTTCGGCTTCTGCCCGGAGGAGCGCAAGACAGATGGCATCGTCGCCGATCTTTCGGTGCGGGAAAACATCGTTCTGGCGCTGCAGGCACGACGAGGCTGGGCGCGACCGATCGGCTATCGCGAAAGTCTGGCGCTGGCCGAACATTATATCAAGGCGCTGGATATCCGTCCGCCGGATCCCGAGCGGCCGATCAAGTTCCTGTCCGGCGGAAACCAGCAGAAGGCGATCCTTGCCCGCTGGCTTGCCACCGATCCGCGGCTTTTGATCCTTGATGAGCCGACGCGCGGTATCGACATCGGCGCGCACGCCGAAATCATCCGCCTGATCGAGAAACTGCGGGAGGAGGGCGTTGCGCTTGTGGTCATCTCCTCCGAAATCGAGGAACTCGTGGCCTATGCCTCCCGCGTGGTTGTCCTGTCCGACCGTACCCATCTGCGGGAACTGACGGGCGATGAAATCAACGCCGCGACCATCGTCAATGCCATGGCCATGGCCGCCGGAGAAGCTGCATGAGGAAACTGAAGCGCCTTGCCCCGCAAATCGTCGCCCTTGTTCTGGTGCTGTTTGCCGTCACGCTTGCCGTGCCGGGATTCCTGTCGATCTCCGTCCAGAATGGCAGGCTTTATGGAAGCCTCGTCGATATCTGCGTGCGGGCCGCTCCCGTGGCTCTGCTTGCCATCGGCATGACCTTGGTCATTGCCACCCGCGGCATTGACCTTTCGGTCGGCGCGGTCATGGCGATCACCGGTGCGATTGCCGCCACGCTGGTGGCAGACAACCAGCCGCTCGTGGTGGTGCTGCTCGTTTCGCTCGGCATCGGCCTGGCCTGCGGCCTGTGGAATGGTGCGCTTGTCGCGCTTCTCGATCTCCAGCCGATTATCGCAACGCTCATCCTGATGGTCGCCGGGCGTGGCATCGCGCAGCTCGTCACCGGCGGCACCATTCTCACCTTCAACGATCCTGCCTTTTCCTTCATCGGCTCCGGTGCTTTGTTCGGCGTGCCCATGCCGGTGTTGATCTGGCTGGTCGCCGGGCTTGTGGTCGGGCTCGTGGTGCGCCGCTCGGCCCTTGGTCTTCTGATCGAAGCCGTCGGCGTCAACCGACGCGCCTCCAGCCTTGTCGGCGTGCGCTCGCGGTTCCTCATCGTCGCGGCCTACGCCATTTCCGGCCTGTGCGCCGCATTGGCCGGCATGATCGTGACGGCGGACATCCACGGTGCGGATGCCAACAATGCCGGCCTTTGGCTTGAACTCGACGCCATTCTCGCCGTGGTCATCGGTGGCACGTCGCTTTCCGGCGGGCGCTTTTCCATCACCGCTTCGCTGATTGGCGCGCTGATTATCCAGTCCCTCAACACCGGCATTCTCATGTCGGGCTGGCCGCCGGAGTTCAATCTCATCGTCAAGGCTGCGGCCATCGTCGTCATCCTGACGCTGCAATCGCCAACCGTCGCCACCGCGCTCAGCGGCCTGCGCGCGACCTTCGGTTCCGCCAGCCGCAGCAACTCCCATGAACCCACAGGAAAAGCCGGAGCCCGTGCGAAATGATCCGTAACCGCAACCTGCCCTTCGCCGCCACGGTTCTCGTCTTCGCCGGCATCTACCTGCTTTGCGTCCTGCAGTTTCCGACCATGCTGTCGTTTCGCGTTGCCGGCAACCTGCTCACCGACAACGCCTTTCTCGGCGTCGCCGCCGTCGGCATGACCTTCGTCATCCTCTCGGGCGGCATCGATCTTTCCATCGGCGCGGTTATCGCCTTCACGTCGGTGTTCGTTGCCGTTCTGGTGCGCGCTGGCGTCCATCCGGCGGTGGCATTCGCGCTGGCGCTCACGCTCTCCACCGCCTTCGGCGCGGTCATGGGCATGACGATCCACTATCTCGCCATGCCTGCCTTCGTCGTCACGCTGGCAGGCATGTTTCTGGCGCGCGGAGCCGCCTTCCTCATCACGACGGACAGCGTGCCGATCAGCCATGAGTTTCTGGACATGCTGAAGAGCCTTTACATCCAGCTTCCTGGCAAGGGACGGCTCACTTTCATCGGCATGGTCATGCTCGCGACCTTCGTCATCGGCATGGTGCTGGCGCATCGCACACGCTTCGGCGCCAATGTCTATGCGCTCGGTGGTTCGCAGCAATCCTCCGAACTGATGGGGGTTCCTGCAGCGGCAACCACCGTTCGGCTCTATGCATTGTCCGGCTTCCTCGCAGGGCTGGCCGGTCTCGTCTATACGCTCTACACATCTGCCGGCTATTCGTTGGCGACGGTCGGGGTCGAACTCGACGCCATTGCGGCGGTGGTCGTTGGCGGCACACTTCTGTCCGGTGGCAGCGGCCTCGTTCTCGGCACCCTGTTCGGCGTGTTCATCCAGGGGCTCATCCAGACTTACATCGTTTTCGACGGCTCGCTTTCTTCGTGGTGGACGAAGATTGCCATTGGCATTCTGCTCTTCGTCTTCATTGTGCTTCAACGTGCCACCTTGCTTTTACCGCGCAGGAGCGGCAAAGCAGTCGCTTTCACCCCAATCCCACGCGGAGGATGATGCATGGGGCTCCTTGAGCGCCGGATATTCGGACCCACGCAGCGGTCGAGCCACGCCATGGTCGTGGAAGAACTCGGGCGCTCGATCGTGACAGGCCGGTTGGCCGAAGGTTCGATCCTGCCCGGTGATCAGGAGCTGATGGAACGGTTCGACGTGTCCCGCACCGTGCTGCGCGAAGCGATGAAAACCTTATCCGCCAAGCGATTGATCGAGGCGAAAGCGCGGGTGGGTACGCGGGTCTGTTCCAAGGATACGTGGAACATGCTGGATGCCGACGTGATCGACTGGCGGCTGCGCGATGGTATCGATTCCGAGTTCGTAACGCAGCTTGCCGATATGCGTCAGGCCATAGAACCCGCCATGGCCGCGCTCGCCGCCCGCCACGCATCGAGCGAGGAAATGGTGGCGCTCTACGCCATCGCCGCGCGTTTCGACGATGCCAACCACACCCGGGAAAGCATCGCGCGGGTCGATCTTGAATTTCACCTTGCCATTGCCCGTATGTCACGCAATCCGTTCATGCGGTCGGCGTCCAGCCTTATTGAAGCGGCCTTGGCTGTCTCGTTCCAGATCTCCTCACCGGCGCTGAGCCGCGAGGGCATTGCACGCTGTGCGGCGGATCACCTCAAGATCGCGCACGCCATCGCCTCCCGCGATGAAGGCAAGGCGAGGGCCGCAATGATCCACGTAATTGACGAGGGTGTGGTCCGGACACTGGCGGCGCTCAGTTAGGGCATGTCCGGTGATCCTGTAGTTACCGGAATACTCTAGGCGCGGGTCAGGCAGCGTCGGACGCTGTCGCGCCAGCCATCGATGGCCGTTTCGCGTGCCGCATCATCCATCCCCGGCTCGAAACGGCGGTCGCGGTGCCAGCGGGCGGCGAAGCCAGCGCGGTCTGGCCAGATTTTCGCGCGCGACGCAGCAAGCCATGCGGCACCCAGAATGGTGGTTTCGAGGAAGACGGGGCGATCCACCGGGGCCGCCAGAATGTCGGCGAGGCGCTGCATGGTCCAGTCGGAGGCAACCATGCCGCCATCGACACGCAGAACCGTCTGGCCCTTGTCCTGACCGGTGTCGCCCGCCCAGTCGTGGCGCATCGCTTCCAGCAGGTCAAAGGTCTGGTAGGCCACGCTTTCCAGTGCGGCGCGGGCAAATTCTGCCGGGCCTGTTCCGCGGGTCAGGCCGAAGATCGCTCCGCGCGCTTCCGCATCCCAATAGGGCGCACCGAGGCCGGTGAAGGCGGGCACGAGGTAGACGCGCTGGTTGGGGTCGGCCTGTTGCGCCAACGCGCTGACTTCGGAGGCGACCTTGATGAAGCCGAGTTCATCGCGCAACCATTGCACGGCAGCACCGGCAATGAAGATCGAACCTTCCAGCGCATAGGTCGTGACGCCATCCAGCCGGTAGGCGATGGTGGTGAGCAGCCGGTTCGAGGAGGTTACGCGTTCGGTGCCGGTGTTCAGCAGCGCAAAACAGCCGGTGCCGTAGGTGGACTTCATCATGCCGGGTTCGAAGCAGGCATTGCCGATGACAGCGGCCTGCTGATCGCCTGCTACGCCGAGGATCGGGATTTCTGCCCCGAACAGAGCGGAATCCGTCACGCCGAAATCGGCGGCGCAATCGAGAACCTCCGGCAGCATGGCGCGGGGGATGTCGAGGATCGACAGTAACTCGTCATCCCAGACATTGCGTTCGATGTCATAGATCAGCGTGCGCGAGGCGTTCGTGGCATCGGTCACATGCCGGCGGTGGCCCGTCAGCCGATAGATCAGAAAGCTGTCGATGGTGCCGAAACAGATTTCGCCGCGTTCGGCGCGGTCTCTCAGCCCCTCGACATGATCAAGAATCCAGGCGAGTTTCGTGCCGGAGAAATAGGGGTCGAGCAGCAGGCCGGTGCGCTCGGAAAACAGCGGTTCCAGCCCCCGCTGCTTCAGGAACTCGCAGATCGGCGTGCCGCGCCGGTCCTGCCACACGACGGCGCGATGCAGTGCCACGCCGGTTTTCCGGTCCCAGACCACGGTCGTTTCCCGCTGGTTGGTGATGCCGATGGCGGAAATCGCAGCGGCTGAAAGCCCGGCATCGGCCAGCGCCAGCCGGATGGTTTCAAGCACGCTCTGCCATATGTCTTCAGGTTCGTGTTCGACCCAGCCGGAGGCCGGAAAATGCTGCGGAAACTCGCGCTGGCCCAGACCAACGACCCGCATGTCCCGATCGAAGATCATTGAGCGCGTGGATGTCGTGCCCTGATCTATCGCCAGAATGTAACCGCTCATGAACCGAACTCCTTGCTCCATGCCTGAAACCGGGGCGGCGAACCGCCCCGGTCGTTTTTACATGTCGGCCTTACTTCTGCCAGCTCTTGACCAGTTCGTCGTAATTGACGGTGACCGGCTTTTCCTTTTCGTTGGCGATCTTTAACTGCGGCGCCAGGTTGCCCTTCGAAACGGCATCCTTGTTCCAGTAGGCGAGATCATGCTCTTCCGCGAGCTTCGGGCCGAATTCGCCCTGCACGCCGGCGCGTTCAAGACGCGACATGACCTTTTCCTGTTCGGCGCACAGCGAGTCCATTGCCGCCTGCGCGGTTTTGGCACCCGAAGATGCGTCGCCGATCGCCTGCCACCAGAGCTGAGCGAGTTTCGGATAGTCCGGAACGTTGGTGCCGGTCGGTGACCACTGCACACGGGCCGGAGAACGGTAGAACTCGACCAGACCACCAAGCTTCGGCGCGCGATCGGTGAAGCTCTTGTGGTGGATTGTCGTGTCACGAATGAAGGTGAGGCCGACATGGCTCTTCTTCACATCGACGGTCTTGGACGTTACGAACTGCGCGTAAAGCCACGCAGCCTTGGCGTTCTTTTCCGGCGTCGATGTCATCAGCGTCCAGGAACCCACGTCCTGATAACCGAGCTTCATGCCGTCCTTCCAGTAGACGCCGTGCGGCGAGGGGGCGACGCGCCATTTCGGCGAACCGTCCGCGTCCACCACGGGCAGGCCGGGCTTGGCCATATCGGCGGTAAACGCCGTGTACCAGAAGATCTGCTGGGCGATATTGCCCTGCGAGGGAACCGGGCCGGATTCGGAGAAGGTCATGCCCTGGGCTTCCGGCGGGGCATATTTCTTCAACCACTCAAGGTATTTCTCGATGGAGTAGACGGCGGCAGGGCCGTTGGTGTCGCCGCCACGAGCAACACACGAGCCGACCGGTTGGGACTTCTCGTTGACCTTGATGCCCCATTCATCGACCGGCAGGCCGTTTGGCAGGCCCTTGTCCCCGTTGCCGGCCATGGAAAGCCAGGCATCGGTAAAGCGCCATCCCAGCGAGGGGTCCTTCTTGCCGTAGTCCATGTGGCCGAAGATCTTCTTGCCGTCGGCTTCGCGGCCGGTGAAGAATTCGGCGATGTCCTCATAGGCCGACCAGTTGACCGGCACGCCGAGTTCGTAGCCGTATTTGGCCTTGAAGTCGGCCTTGTTCTTCTCGTCGTTGAACCAGTCGTACCGGAACCAGTAGAGGTTGGCGAATTGCTGATCGGGCAACTGGTAGAGCTTCTTGTCCGGCGCGGTGGTGAAGGACGAGCCGATGAAGTCCTTGAGGTCGAGGCCTGGATTGGTGACGTCCTTGCCCTCGTTGGCCATGAAATCCGTCAGGTTGCGCACCTGCTTGTAGCGCCAATGGGTGCCGATAAGATCGCTGTCGTTGACCCAGCCATCATAGAGGTTCTGGCCGGTCTGCATCTGCGTCTGGATCTTTTCGACCACATCCCCTTCCTGGATGAGGTCGTGCGTCACCTTGATACCGGTGATGGCGGAAAAGGCGGGCGCCAGCACCTTGGACTCATATTCGTGGGTGGTCAGCGATTCCGAAACCACCTTGATTTCCATCCCGGCAAAGGGCTTGGCGGCATTCACGAACCATTCCAGTTCCTTTTCCTGCTCGGCACGGGACAGCGACGAAAGATCGCCGATTTCCTTGTCGAGGAACTGTTTGGCCTCGTCCATGCCGGCAAAGGCCGAACCCGTCATTGCCAGCAGCATGGCTGCCGTCGTTGTCATCAGATGCCGTCGCATTTTGTCCTCCCAAATGTTGCGATTGCCTGAAGTCTCAGAGAATGCGGATCTCCTCCCCGCATCCTTTCGTCGTCTTGCCCTAGACCAGACGGAACACGCCGATAACGTAGACCGCGGAAAGGGCGAGAGCCCACCACAGGTTCGGGCCAACCAGCCCGAGCCATGCGAGATTGATGAAGGCGCTGCCCAGCAGCGAGATGAAAAGCCGGTCGCCGCGCGTGGTTTCGAAGTGCAGGATGCCGAAGCGCGGCGCGCCGCCGGGCACGAGATATTCCCACAGGCCCATGCCGGCGATGATGACGGCGATGGCGACGAAGAACACGGCCGTTTGCCAGGTCCAGGCCATCCAGGAAAAATCGGGCAGAAAAGACATGGATCAAACCCTCCCGAGGGCAAAGCCCTTGGCGATGTAGTTGCGGACGAACCAGATGACGAGCGCGCCGGGGATCAGCGTCAGCACGCCGGCGGCGGCGAGCAGGCCCCAGTCCATGCCGGCAGCAGAAACCGTTCGGGTCATCGTGGCGGCAATCGGCTTGGCGTCGGTCGTGGTCAGCGTGCGGGCGATCAGAAGCTCCACCCACGAGAACATGAAGCAGAAGAAGCAGGCGACGCCGATACCGGAGGCGATGAGGGGGGTGAAGATCTTCACGAAGAATTTCGGGAAGGAATAGCCGTCGATATAGGCGGTTTCGTCGATTTCCTTCGGCACGCCCGACATGAAGCCTTCGAGAATCCACACCGCCAGCGGCACATTGAAAAGGCAGTGCGCCAGCGCCACGGCGATGTGCGTATCGATAAGGCCGAAGGCTGAATAGAGCTGAAAGAAGGGCAGGGCGAAGACGGCGGGCGGGGCCATGCGGTTGGTCAGCAGCCAGAAGAACAGGTGCTTGTCGCCGAGGAACCGGTAGCGCGAGAAGGCATAGGCCGCAGGCAGCGCCACCGCCACCGAGATCACCATGTTCATGACGACATAGAGGATCGAGTTGATATAGCCCGAATACCAGGAACTGTCGGTGAAGATCGTCCGGTAATTATCGAGCGTCGGGTTTCGCGGGAAAAGCGTCATGGAAGAGACGATTTCCGCATTTGTCTTGAAGCTCATGTTCACGAGCCAGTAGATCGGCACCATCAGCAGCAGGATATAAATGGTCGGAACCAGCCAGGAAAAGCGCGACGGGCCGTGGTGACGGCGCGACCTTGAAAGCGGGCGTGCCCGTTCTGTGCCGTGTGCGGCCTTGCTGCCGTTCATGTCGTTTCTCTTCATGCCGAGGGCGGTTGCGTTGGAGGTGCTCATGGCTCAGGTCTCCGCGTCGTGGCTGGTCATGACGGTGTAGAACACCCAGGACATGAGCAGGATGATGAGGAAGTAGATGAGCGACATGGCGGCGGCGGGACCGAGGTCGAACTGGCCCAGTGCCATCTTCACGAGGTCGATGGACAGGAAGGTGGTCGAGTTGCCCGGACCGCCGCCGGTGACGACGAAGGGTTCGGTATAGATCATGAAACTGTCCATGAAGCGCAGCAGGAAGGCGATGAGCAGCACGCGTTTCATCTTCGGCAACTGGATGTAGCGGAACACGGCGAAGCGCGAGGCGCCATCGATGCGGGCCGCCTGATAATAGGCATCCGGGATGGAGACAAGGCTGGCGTAGCAGAGCAGCACGACGAGGCTCGTCCAGTGCCAGACATCCATGACGATAACGGTGACCCAGGCGTCGAAGGGATCGTTGACATAGTTGTAATCGAGGCCGATCTGGTTGGCGACATAGCCGAGAAGGCCGATATCGCTGCGCCCGAATACCTGCCAGATGGTGCCGACCACGTTCCATGGAACGAGAAGCGGCAAGGCCATGGTGACGAGGCAGATCGGTACGCCGATGCCCGATTTCGGCATTTTCAGTGCGATGAAGATGCCGAGCGGAATTTCGATGGCGAGAATGATGCCGGAGAACAGAAGATTGCGGCCGAGCGCATCCCAGAAGCGGTCGGAGGTCAGGATCTGCTCGAACCATTCCGTTCCCGCCCAGAAGAACTGGTTGTTGCCGAACGTATCCTGAACCGAATAGTTCACCACCGTCATCAGCGGAATGACTGCCGAGAAAGCCACCAGCACCAGAACCGGCAGTACCATGAACCAGGCCTTGTTGTTCCAGGTCTTTTCCATGTTCACGCCTCCATCTCCACGCGCCAGCTATCGGCATAGACACCTATGGCGGAAGGGTCGAACCGCACGCCGGCCTCTGCCGGGATGGCCTCGTCTTCCGGCACGACGATGGCGAGCTTCTGCCCGGCAAATCGGGCGCGGACGATCTTCTGACGGCCGATATCCTCGACCTTCTCGATCGAGACCGGCAGCCCGCCGCGCTCCAGCTTGATGAACTCCGGGCGGATTCCGAGTTCGATGCGGCTCTGGGCGGCAAGATGCGGGGCACCGGACAAAGGCACGGCCATACCGCCGACCATGGCGGTCGCGCCGGTGATTTCAGCCGGCATGACGTTCATGCCCGGCGAGCCGATGAAATAACCGACAAAGGTGTGGCTCGGCCGCTCGAACAGTTCTGCAGGCGTGCCGATCTGCACGATCTGGCCGTCATACATCACCACCACCTTGTCGGCGAAGGTCAGCGCTTCCGTCTGGTCATGGGTAACATAGACCATGGTGAAGCCCGACTGACGGTGCAGGCGCTTCAGTTGCGAGCGAAGCACCCATTTCATGTGCGGATCAATCACCGTCAGCGGCTCGTCGAACAGGATGGCGTTGACATCGCCGCGCACCAGCCCGCGGGCCAGCGAAATCTTCTGCTTCTGGTCGGCGGTGAGGCCACGGGCCCGGCGCTTCGCCATGCCGGCGAGATCCGTCATTTCGAGAATTTCGCGCACGCGCTGATCAACGGTTGCTTCCGGCACCTGTCGGTTGCGCAACGGAAAAGCGAGATTGTCGTAGACCGTCATCGTGTCGTAGACGACCGGGAACTGGAAGACCTGCGCGATGTTGCGGTCTTCCGTGGCCAGATCCGTCACATCGCTTCCGTCGAAGAGGATGCGCCCTTCCGAGGGGCGGATGAGGCCGGAAATGATGTTGAGAAGTGTGGTCTTGCCGCAGCCGGAAGGACCGAGCAGCGCATAGGCACCGCCGTCTTCCCATTCATGGTGAACCTCCTTCAGCGCATAATCGCCGGCTGCTTGAGCCCTGGCGTTATAGGCGTGGCGGATGTGGTCGAGCGTGATGCGTGCCATGGTCCTTCTCCTCACGCCCTGCCGAAGGCGGTTTCGCCGATGGCGCGGCCCGCGCCGTCGAACGCCATCAGATGGCGGGTGTCGAGATAGAGGTCGATCTCGCGGTCGGGTTCGATATCGTGAATACCCTGGGCCAGCATCACCCAGCGCTGGCCGGAGAAATCCACATGCACGAAGCTTTCCGAACCGGCGATTTCCGAGATCATCGTGCGCGCCCGGATATGTTCGGCGAGGTGGCCTGTCTGGCCCGGATAGAGATGATGCGGCTGGAAGGCGATGGTCAGTGGCCCATCCGGCACGGTGGAGAGATGCGAGGGGACGGGGATCACCGGCTGTTCGGCCCGCAGGAACCGTCCGTCCGTCTTCACCACGTCGATGGTGTTGAGCGGCGGATCGGCAAAGGTGCGGGCGGTGAGGATGTCGACGGGATGACGATAGACGTCGATCGTCCTGCCGAACTGGGTGACGCGGCCTTCGCTGAGGGTTGCCGTGGAACCACCGAGAAGCAGCGCCTCGGAGGGTTCCGTCGTGGCGTAAACGAAGATCGTTCCGGTCTCGGCGAAGAGGCGGGGCAGTTCCTCGCGCAGTTCCTCGCGCAGTTTGTAATCGAGATTGGCGAGCGGTTCATCGAGGAGGACCACAGTGGCCTTCTTGACGATGGCGCGGGCCAGCGCCGTGCGCTGCTGCTGACCGCCGGAGAGGTTGAGCGGCGTACGGTCGAGATAGGGCGTCAGCCGCAGCAGATCGGCGGCCTTGCGGACTTCACGGTCGATCGTTTCCTGATCCTTGCCGGCAATGCGCATCGGCGAGGCGATGTTCTCGTAAACGGTCAGCGCCGGATAGTTGATGAACTGCTGGTAGACCATGGCGATGTTGCGCTTCTGCACCGGCCAGCCGGTCACGTCCTCGCCGTCGAACAGGATCGTGCCCTCGCTCGGGCGATCGAGCCCCGCCATCAGTCTCATCAGCGATGTCTTGCCGGACAGTGTCGGTCCCAGAAGGACGTTGAGACTGCCGCGCTCCAGCGTCAGGTTCGTCGGGTGGATGTGGCACGCGCCACCCACCGTCTTCGAGACGTTCCGCAATTCAAGCATTGTAACCCAAAGCCTCCTCCAGCCTTCGGGATGATGGTCAGCCCGCCTTCAAGCGTTCGCCGACACCCTCCAGATATTCCTCCAGTGCCGCCGCTTCCTCCCGCGTCAGGAACAGGCCCTGCTTGGTGCGACGCCACAATATGTCCTGGGCCGTTCGGGCCCACTCATGCTCCATCAGCCAGCGCACTTCCGCCTCGAAAAGCGTGCCGCCGAAATGTCTTCCGAGCCCGGCCTCGTCCGTTGCCTCGCCCAGAAGGGTCTTCGCATCCGTCCCGTAACAGCGGATCAGCCTTTCGGCGTGGCGGCGGTTCAGGAACGGATAGTGCGCAATGAGAACCCTGACCTCGTCGTCATAGGCTCCCGTCGGGAAATCGCCACCGGGCAGGTGCGAACCTGCCGTCCAGGGGCGACCCTTCGAGCCGAGCGCCTCGCCGATCTTTTCCAGCGCATGCTCGGCCAGGCGCCGATAGGTGGTCAGTTTGCCGCCGAAAACGTTGAGTAGCGGCGCCTGACCGGCATCACCCTCCGTTTTCAGCACGTAATCGCGGGTTGCCTCCTGCGCCTTCGACGCTCCGTCATCGAACAGGGGGCGCACGCCCGAATAGGTCCAGACGATGTCTTCCGGCCGGACCGGCTCCGCGAAATACTCGCTGGCAGCCTTGCACAGATATGTCATTTCGTCACCGGTGATTTCGACGGTGCGCGGATCGCCGGTGTAATCGCGGTCCGTGGTGCCGATCAGCGTGAAATCGCGCTCATAGGGAATGGCGAAGATGATGCGGCCATCCGGGTTCTGGAAGAAATAGGCGCGGGGATCGGCAAACTTCCGCTTCACCACGATGTGGCTGCCCTGCACGAGCCGCACATTATGCACGTTGTTGCGTCCCAGTACGCCGGAAATGACGTTATCCACCCAAGGGCCTGCCGCGTTGACCAGCATCCGCGCGCGGTGATCCGAAACATCGCCGGAGGATGACCGGGTTCTGATGAGCCACAGCCCATCGTCGCGCCGGGCCGAAATGACCTGCGTGCGGTTGAGGATCAGGGCGCCACGGTTGGCCGCGTCGCGGGCGTTGAGCACGACGAGGCGGGCGTCATCCACCCATCCGTCGGAATATTCGAAGGCGCGGGCAAACAATGGCTTCAGTGGCTTGCCGGCCGGATCATGCCGAAGGTCAAGGCTGCGGGTGGGGGGCAGAAGCTTGCGGCCACCAAGATGATCGTAAAGAAACAGCCCGAGCCTCACCAGCCAGGCCGGGCGCACGCCGCCTTTCTGGAACGGCAGGACAAAACGCATGGGCCAGATGATGTGCGGCGCCATCGACCAGAGCACTTCCCGCTCCATGAGGGCTTCCCGGACCAGGCGAAACTCATAATGCTCGAGATAACGCAGGCCGCCATGGATCAGCTTGGTCGCGGCGGATGAGGTGCCGGAGGCAAAATCGTTCATCTCGGCCAGCGCAACGGAATAGCCGCGGCCAATCGCATCGCGGGCAATGCCGCAACCATTGATGCCGCCCCCAATCACGAAGAGATCGTGAATCGTCTCGCCTGACATGCATCCTCCCCGTGGCTGCGTTGGCGCTCTTTTTAGTGCCTTTTTGAAAGCCTTGAGCATCTAAATCGAATGCAAAACGAATGTCAAACGAAGATTTATGCTGCAATTGCGAAAATGCAGTGCAGCCATCGCCGATGTTGGCTGGGTCGTTCACGGCTGATTGGCGCAGATAATTGGGGGCAGTCAACGACTTGCGGGTTTCATTCCGTTTTCGTTTTCTTCGCATTATGGCAAATGGCTGGATTGGCGCCCGCAATCCGGCAAAAAAATAGCAGTTCTTGTCCGTGATTTGTCGTTGAGGCGCGCTTGACACATTTTTATGCGCCGCCTAAAAATGAACCAAATGGTAAAATTTTATCACAAGGGGAACTCCGTATGACCAAAGACATTCTTCTTTCCCGCCGCGCAGTGCTGGCAACGGGCCTTGCCCTTGGCGCCAGTGCATTTGCGCCCGCGGTTCGTGCTGCCGGGCCGGTCAAGGTTGCCGGTATCCACGGTTCCCCGGTGGAGAACGCGTGGAACTCCGTTCTGCATAAGGCGCTGCAGGATGCCGCAAAGGAAGGCGTGATCGAATATGTCTTCTCGGAGGGTGTTTCCGGCACCGATTATCCCCGCGCCATGCGCGAATATGCCGAACAGGGCGCCAAGCTCATTATCGGCGAAGCCTACGCCGTTGAAAAGCAGGCGCGCGAAGTGGCGGCCGATTACCCGGAAACCGCCTTCGTTCTCGGCTCTAGTGGCAAGGAAGCGGGTGACAATTTCGGTGTGTTTGGCACCTGGAACCAGGACGGCGCCTACCTCGCCGGCATGCTGGCGGGCAAGATGACCAAGTCGAACGTCGTCGGCTCTGTTGGCGCCATGCCGATCCCCGAAGTCAACCAGCTCATCAACGCCTTCGCCGCTGGCGTCAAGGCCGTGAACCCGAACGCAAAGCATCTCGTAACCTTCATCGGCACCTTCTTCGATCCGCCGAAGGCTCGTGAGGCCGGTCTGGCCCAGATCGACGCCGGTGCGGACATTTTGTTCGGCGAACGTATTGGCACGGCCGATGCCGCCAAGGAACGCGGCATCAAGGCGGTCGGCTCGCTGATCGATTATACGCCGCGCTATCCGCAGACCGTGTTCGCCAACGCGCTCTGGGGCTTCCGCCCGATCCTCAACGCAGCCCTTGCCGATGTCGCCGCTGGCAAGCCGGTCGGTCGCGATTACACGGCCTATGGCCTGCTCAAGGAAGGCGGCTCGGATATCGCCTACGTCAAGGATGCCGCCCCGGCAGACGTGATCGCCGCGATGGAGGCCAAGCGCGCCGAGATCAAGGCGGGCACCTTCACCGTGCCGCAGGATATGAGCGAGCCGAAGTAAGCGTGTGATGCGTCTCGACGCAACCGCGCTTGCCGAAACCATTTTCGCCGGCCGGTTGACGGCGGCGGAGGTTATGGAAGCATCGCTTGCCGCTGCCGGGCGCTTTGCCGCGCTCGGCGCCATCGCCTGGAGCGATCCGCAAAAGGGACGCCAGTCAGCAGAGGCCTTTGACGCCCTGCCAGCCGAACGCAAGGCGCTGCCTTTTGGCGGTGTGCCAACGCTTGCCAAGGATCTGGGTGGGCCGTTCGAAGGCTTTCCCGTCAGCGCGGGCTCGAAAATGCTGCCGCGTCGCGGAGGTATGGCCGATTCCGATCTGGCCGCCCGGTTTCGTGCCGCTGGTTTCTGTCTGTTCGGGTTGACGACCAGCCCGGAATTCGGCCTTTCGCTGGCCAGCGAACCGGCCATCGGGCCGATGTCCCGTAACCCGCTCGATCCCGCGCTCAGTTCCGGTGGTTCCTCCGGCGGTGCGGCGGCTGCCGTTGCCGCGGGGATTGTTTCCATTGCCCATGCCACCGATGCCGGCGGTTCGATCCGAGTGCCCGCCGCCTGCTGCGGCCTCGTCGGCCTGAAGCCCGGTCGCGGCGCGATGCCGGGTGGCCCCGGTTTCGGTAATCATCTCGGCGGTATCGCCACCGAACTGGCGGTCTGTCGCTCGGTGCGCGATGCGGAGCGGGCCTTCGCGGCCCTGTCAGGCAATGCGCGCGGTCCGTTCCCGCCGCCGGCTCCGGAACCGGTTCCGGGTGGTGGCTTGCGGATCGGCGTTCTGCTCGAAGCGGGCGCCACCGAGCCGGCTCGTCTTGAAGCCGTGGAGGCGGCGGCCCGTTCGCTGGAGGCTGCCGGCCATAGCCTGCATCCGATCCACTTTGCCGACGTGGAACAGATGGTGCAGGCCAGCAATCGCGCTTTTGCCGATGTCGTCGCCATCAATCTGGCCGAGACCGCCGAACGGTTGTCCGCCGATTTTTCCGGTACCGAACCAATGACGCAGGCGGTGCTGGCGCGCGGTCAAACTTTGCGCGGCACCGAGGTCTGGCGGCTGATGAACGCCATGGTCTTTGTCTCCCGCGATCTCTGGCGGTTGTTCGAAGGGATCGACTGCCTCGTCACGCCGATGCTGTCGGATGCGCCGAAGCCTGTCGGCTCCTTCCCCACCGATCACGCCGATACCGATCTTCATTTCGCGCGCATGGTGGCCTTTGCGCCGCTCGCAGCCCTTGCAAATATCTCCGGCTTTCCGGCGCTGACGCTTCCGTTCGGAGCCGATCGTGCCGGTTTGCCGCTGCCCGTGCAGCTTGTTGCGCCTATGGGCTGCGAGGCGCTTCTTCTTCATCTAGCCCGTTACCTCGAAAGCGAGGAGCGTTGGCAACATCCCTTTCCCATCGCGGGGCTTGAACCATGAGCGAAGCCGTTCTCGAAATCTCGGGCGTCAGCAAGCGTTTCGGCACCAACCTCGCCAACGACAATATCTCGCTCTCGCTTGCCAAGGGCGAGATCGTGGCGTTGCTTGGCGAAAACGGCGCGGGCAAGACGACGCTGATGAGCATTCTCTTCGGCCATTACGTGCCCGATACCGGCAAGGTGTCGGTGATGGGTGAGGACCTGCCGCCCGGCAAGCCGCGTGCGGCGATCCGCGCCGGCATCGGCATGGTGCACCAGCATTTCTCGCTGGCCCCGAACCTGACCGTGCTCGAAAATGTCATGACCGGCACGGAAAGCCTGTGGTCGCTGGCTTCGAACGTATCCGCCGCGCGTAAGAAACTGATGGCCATTTCCGGGCGCTTCGGCCTGAGGGTCGACCCGGATGCGCGCCTTGGCGATCTCTCGGTCGGCGAGCAGCAGCGCGTTGAAATCCTCAAGGCGCTTTATAACGACGCCCGTATTCTCGTTCTCGATGAGCCGACCGCGGTGCTGACCAATATCGAGGCGGAAAAGCTGTTCTCGACGCTGAAGGACATGGCGCGGCAGGGGCTTTCGCTGATCTTCATTTCCCACAAGCTGGACGAGGTGATGGCGACCGCCGACCGCATCGTCGTGCTGCGCGGCGGCAAGCTGGTGGCCGAACGCAAGGCGGCAGACACCAGCAAGGCGGAGCTTGCCGAACTCATGGTCGGTCGCGCCGTGCACCGCCCGGTGCGCGATGCCGCTACGCCCGGCGAAACCGTGCTGGAAGCCGTTGGCGTGACCGTTCGCCAGGATGGCGTTGACCGGCTGAAAGCGGTGGATTTCCACCTGCGCGCCGGCGAGGTGCTGGGCATTATCGGCGTTTCCGGCAATGGCCAGACGGTGCTCGCCCAGCTTCTGAGCGGAACGGCGCAGCGCAGCGCCGGCGATCTGGTTTTGTATGGGCACGGCATTGGTGATCTCACGGTGGCGGAGGCGGTTGAGGCGGGCATCGGACGCATTCCCGAAGATCGCAATCGAGAAGGGGCCATCGGCGAGATGGCCATCTGGGAAAACGCCGTTCTGGAACGCATCCAGCGCTTTTCCCGCCACGGCCTCGTGGATCGCAGGGCGGGCATCGCCTTCGCGAAGAAGATCATCGAAGGCTTCGACGTGCGCGGCGGCACGCCGGTGAGCCGCATTCGGCTTCTGTCCGGTGGTAACATGCAAAAACTCATTCTCGGCCGGAACCTTATCGAGCGACCGCGCATCCTGCTCGCCGCCCAGCCGGCGCGCGGGCTGGACGAAGGGGCGGTCGCCGCGGTTCACGAGCGCATTCTGGAAGCGCGCCGCGCCGGAACCGCCGTTCTCCTGATTTCGGAAGACCTGGAAGAGGTGATGGCGCTCGCCGACCGCATTCAGGCGATCGTTGGCGGCAGGCTTTCGCCGCCGGTGAAGGCAGAGGACGTCGATGCGCGCCGGCTTGGCCTGATGATGGCCGGCGAGTGGGAAAAGGAACAGGTGGCCCATGCGGTTTGAACGACGCGAACACCGCCCGGCGGCGCTGGTTATCGCCACCCCGGTCATCGCCGTCATCGCGGCACTGGCCGTGGCGGGCGTGCTGATCGCCTTTGCCGGTGCGCCGGTCCTGACCGCCTATTGGAAAATCCTGACCGGTGCCTTCGGCTCGCGGCTTTCCACGACCGAAACGCTGACGCGTGCGGCTCCATTGATGCTGACCGGACTTGCCGCGGCCATCGCCTTTCGCGCACGGCTCTGGAATATCGGCGCGGAAGGCCAGTTCTATTTCGGGGCGATTGCGGTTGCAGCGGCATCTGCGCATCTTTTCGGCGGGCTTCCCTCACTTCTCCAGATCCCGATTCTTTTTGTGGTCGGCGCCATCGCCGGCATGGTTCTGCTGCTCTTTCCGCTCTGGCTTCGCCTGCGCTTCTCGGTCGATGAAGTGGTGACGACGCTACTTCTGAACTTCGTCGCCATCCTCTTCGTTTCCATGTTGATTGACGGCGTTCTCAAGGACCCGACCGCCTTTGGCTGGCCGCAATCCGAAGCTGTGGCTGATGCAGCGCGCCTGCCGAAGCTTCTGGCGCGCTCAAGGCTTCATATAGGGCTGGCGATTGCTGTCGTCCTTGCCCTTGTCGTTCATTTCGTTCAGTCGCGCACGGTGTTCGGCCTGCAATCGCGGGCGGCGGGGCTCAATCCGGCAGGGGCCGGCTTTGCCGGCGTGCCTCTGGCGCGCACGCTGGTCATCGTCGCCATGATGTCTGGCGGTCTCGCCGGTCTGGCCGGCGCCATCGAAGTGATGGGCGTCAAGGGTTATGTCACCACGGACCTATCGCCCGGCTACGGCTACTCCGGCATCGTGGTGGCCATGCTCGCCAACCTCAATCCGCTTGGCGTGGTGCTTGCCGCGCTCTTCACCGCCATCATGTTCGTCGGTGCTGACGGCATGAGCCGCAGCATGGGAATTCCCACCTATATCGCTGATGTCACGGTCGCGCTGTCTTTGATCTCGATGCTGATCGCCGTGTTCTTCACCCAATACAGGATAAGCCGATGAGCGCGTTGATGGATATTCTCGCTTCCGCCGGCCTGTGGGCGGCCGTGCTGCGCATTGCCACGCCGCTTATTCTCGGCACGCTCGGCGCGCTGTTGTGCGAACGCTCCGGCGTATTGAACCTCGGGATCGAGGGTATCATGACCTTCGGCGCGATGATCGGCTGGCTGGCCGTCTATAATGGTGCCGATCTGTGGACCGGGATTCTGGTAGCAGCGGTGGCGGGCGGCGTCTTCGGTTTCCTGCATGCGGTGCTCACTGTCACGCTCGGGCTTTCGCAGCATGTGTCGGGTCTCGGCGTCACGCTGTTTGCTTCGAGTTTCAGTTATTATGTTTTCCGCCTGATGGTGCCCGTGGCCGGCACGCCGCCAACGGTGGAGCCGTTCCAGCCCATCGCCATCCCCGGCCTGTCCGATCTGCCCTTCTTTGGTCCGGCTTTCTTCACCCAGACGCCGCCGACCTATCTGGCGATTCTGATCGCGCTCATCCTCGCTTATGTCATCTTCCGCACGCCACTTGGCCTTGCCATCCGCATGGCCGGTGAAAATCCGCATGCGGCGGAGGCGCAGGGTATCAACCCCATGGCGGTGCGTTATGGCGCGGTGATCGCCGGTTCGGCACTGATGGGCGTGGGCGGTGCGTTCCTCACGCTCTCGGCCTTCAACAGCTTCTTCCCCACCATGGTGCAGGGGCGCGGCTGGATCTGCATCGCGCTCGTCGTCTTCGCCTCGTGGCGGCCGGGGCGGGCGCTTCTCGGCGCGCTGCTCTTTGCCTTCTTCGACGGTTTCCAGCTTCGCCTGCAAACCGCGCTGAACGGTGCCGTGCCCTATCAGCTCTTCCTGATGATCCCCTATATCCTTTCCATCGTGGCGCTGGCCGTGATGGCGCGCCGGGCTCGTGTGCCGCAGGCGCTGATGCAACCCTACCGGCGCGGCGAGCGCTGATACCCTATTTCGCGAGGCTTCCATGTTCGATCTCATCATCCGTAATGCCAATCTCTCCGATGGCCGCAAGGGCTTCGATATCGGCGTGACCGCCGGGCGGATCGCGGCCATCGAAAAGCGCATCGAGGCTGTGGCTGTCGAGGAAATCGACGCCAGCGGCCGCCTTGTCAGCCCCGCCTTCTGCGATCCGCATTTCCACATGGATGCTACGCTCTCGCTTGGCCTGCCGCGCATGAACGTCTCCGGCACGCTGCTGGAAGGCATTTCGCTGTGGGGTGAACTGCGCCCGACGCTGACGAAGGAGGCATTGATCGAACGGGCGGTGCGTTATTGCGATCTCGCCGTCAGTCAGGGACTGCTTTACATTCGTAGCCACGTCGATACCTCCGATCCGCGTCTCGTGACGGCCGAAGCGCTGCTGGAAGTGCGCGAGATCGTGAAACCCTATATCGACCTGCAACTCGTCGCCTTCCCGCAGGATGGCTATTACCGTGCGCCGGAAGGGGTGGCCTCGCTCGCCAGAGCGCTGGATATGGGCGTCGAGATCGTCGGCGGCATTCCGCATTTCGAACGCACCATGGATGAAGGCCGCAAATCGGTGGAAGCGCTCTGCCGCATCGCCGCTGACCGGGGACTTGCGGTCGACATGCACTGCGACGAAACTGACGATCCCCTGTCGCGCCACATCGAAACACTGGCGGCGGAAACGGTCCGTTTCGGTCTTCAGGGCCGCGTCGCCGGTTCGCATCTCACCTCCATGCATTCGATGGATAACTATTATGTCTCGAAGCTCATTCCGCTGATGGCGGAGGCCGAAATCAACGTCATCCCCAACCCGCTCATCAACATCATGCTGCAAGGCCGGCACGATACCTACCCGAAGCGCCGTGGCATGACGCGGGTGCGGGAACTGATGGCGGCGGGCCTCAACGTGTCCTTTGGTCATGATTGCGTGATGGACCCGTGGTATTCCATGGGCTCTGGTGACATGCTGGAAGTGGCGCATATGGCGCTGCATGTGTCGCAGATGGGCGGCATTGAGGAAAAGAAGCAGCTTTTCGATGCAGTGACCGTCAATTCCGCGCGCACCATGGGCATCGAGGGTTATGGCCTCGCTACCGGCTGCAAGGCCGATCTCGTCGTGTTGCAGGCCGCCGATGTGCAGGAGGCGCTGCGATTGAAGCCGGCGCGGCTCTATGTTCTCAAGGCCGGCAGGGTCATCAGCCGCACGGCCCCGCGTATCAGCGAACTCTTCCTGAAAGGCCGTCCGGCCACGATCGATGGCGGGCTCGATTTCGTCCCGGTCGCGGCGGGCTGAGGTCGCTGCGCACAAGCCACCTTGATCGGGCCATGGGCGGCGTGCGATGAACGCGCATGAGGATTTTTCTGGCCGAGGACACACATGACGTTGGCGAGGCGATCTGTCGGCGCTTTCAGCAGGCGGGGCATACCGTGGACTGGGAGACTGACGGCGCCGTTGCGGGCGACATCCTGTCGTTCACAGACTACGATCTCGTGATCCTCGATGTCATGCTGCCGGGCCTTGACGGTTTTACGCTGCTCAAGGCCATCCGCCAGCGCGGCAATGGTGTGCCGGTTCTGGTGTTGACCGCCCGCTCGGAAATCGATGACCGGGTGAGCGCGCTCGATCTCGGGGCCGACGACTATCTGGTCAAGCCTTTCGACTTTCGTGAGCTGGAGGCGCGTGCCCGCGTTCTGATGCGCCGCCGCGCCGGCGGTGAGGCGACCAATGTCATCGTTTGCGGGGACGTGACGCTCGACATGACGAATCGCAGCGTACGCGTCGGGCGCCGCGAAGTGCAGTTGAAGCGACGCGAGATGGCGCTTCTGGAAATTCTGGCGTCACGCCCCGGCAGGGTTTTCACCAAGGAAGAATTGCTGGAACGCCTGTTCGGCTTCGATGAGGCTGGCGGGCCGAATGCCGTTGAACTCTATGTCGGGCGGTTGCGCAAGAAACTTGAAGGGGCGAGCGCCCGTATCGTGACGCTGCGCGGCATCGGTTATCAGTTGGTGGCCGATGTCGGGTAAGGGGTCGCTTTTCTCGCGCCTCATGTGGCGCATGTCCATCGTTCTGGCCATCAGCGCCGCCGGCCTCATCACCGCGGCGTGGTTTTATGCCCGCGCCGCCGCCGACGAGGCCTATGACAGGCTTTTGCTCGGTTCGGCCTTCCAGATGACGGAAAGCCTGACAGTGCGCGATGGTGAATTGCAGTTCGAGCTTCCCGCCTCGGCCTTCGAGCTTCTGGGTCTCGCCGAAAGCGATCGCATTTTTTACCGGGTCATCGCGCCCGGTGGAAAGACGCTGACCGGCTACACCGACCTCGACACTGGCGCGGATATCGATGCCAGCCGCAAGCAACCGCGTTTCGCCGACGGTTCATATAAGGGCGAGGATATCCGTACGGTTACCATCGCCCGTGCGCTGAGCCTGCCTCAGGGTGTCGGCTGGGCGAATGTCATCGTGGCGCAAACGGTGGAATCGCGCCGGGCGCTGGCATCGGAACTCACGGTGCGTGCGACTGTTCTCGTGGCGGTCATGAGCCTTCTGGCGCTGGGCGGCGCTGCGCTCGCCGTGCGCTATTCGCTGGCGCCGGTGGCGCGGCTGGGTGAGGCTCTGTCGCGTCGCGAACCGCAGGACCTGACACCGCTCGATGTGTCAGTCCCCGCCGAGCTTTCGCCTTTCGTCAGCTCGATCAATCATTTCATCACGCGGCTTTCGGAGCGTATGCAACTCATGCAGCGCTATATCGCAGACAGCGCCCACCAGATCCGGACGCCGCTGACGGCGCTCAATGCACAGGTGAGCCTGATCGATGAGGATCAACTGCCGCCTGAAGGTCGCCGCCATCTGGAGCGGGTGCGTCGCCGCGCTGCCGAACTTGCGCGGTTCACCAACCAGCTTCTGAACCACGCGATGGTCATTCACCGCTTCGATTCCGTACACCTGACGCCGGTCGCGCTGAACGATGTGGCCCGCAAGGCATTTCGGGCCGCCATTCCGATCACCGTCGATCCCGATCTCGTTGTCTCCTTCGAGGCGTCGGAGGAAGCGCTTTATGTCACGGGCGACGAACTCAGCCTGCGCGAGGCCATCGTCAACATCATCGATAACGCCCTGCGCCATGGTGCAAGCGCCCGGCTGGACGTCAAAGTCTGGCGTGATGGCGATTTCGGTGTCGTGGAAGTGAGTGATGACGGGGCGGGGATTCCCGAGGCGGAATGGAGCAACGTGCTCAAACGGTTTCATTCCAGCCAGAGCGATGGGGCAGCCAGCGGGCTGGGCTTTGCCATAGCGGCCGAGGTGGCAGGAGCGCTGAAGGGGGGGCTGCGGTTTCGCACGAAATCCGAGACGGCACCCTTTGCGATCCAGATTGCATTGCCGCTCTCAAGCGCGCCGATTGAGAAGGGGGATGCGTCATGAGGTTGTCCGCTTCCCTCGCGACGCTTGCCTTGTGGTTCACAACCTTAGGCCCAGCCGGTGCGCTGGAGGGCGCGCGGGAAATCTTCCCGGCGCCGGGGCCGGAGGCGGGCCGGCTCGTCATCCATGCCGCGACCGATCTCGACGCGATGCGCCCGCTGATCGAGGACTTCCAGCAGATGGCTCCGGGCGTCACCATCGAATTCGTCGAGTACGTTACCAATGACCTGTTCCGCCAGGCGCAGGAAGCCTGCACCGGTGCGGTGGAAAGCGGAGACATTCTGCTGTCCTCGTCGGTGGACCAGCTTGTTCGTCTCGCCAATGACGGTTGCGCCCAGCCGCATCGCTCGACCGAAACATTGACGGTGCCGAGCTGGGCAAACTGGCGCAACGAGATCTTCGGCTTTACCTTCGAGCCGGTCGTCTTCGTTTATGATCGCCGGTCAGTGCCGCCGGAGGATGTGCCGCGCAGCCATGAGGCGCTGGCCGATCTGCTGCGCCGCAAGCCGGATGCCTATCGCGGCCGGATCGGGACCTATGACATCGAGGCGTCCGGGGTCGGCTATCTGCTGGCCTTCCACGATTCACGCCAGGCGCCCACGACCTATGGACGGCTGATCGAGAGCCTGAGCCGGTCGGATACGGTCACACGCTGCTGCAACAGCGAGGTTCTCGGCGAAACCGCGGCGGGAAATGTCCGCATCGCCTATAATGTGCTGGGGTCCTATGCCTATGCGGCGGCGCGGGCAAACCCTGCGCTTGCCATCGTCGTGCCGCAGGATTACGCGCTGGTCCTGTCGCGCGGGGCGATGATCCCCAACAATGCACCGCGTCCGCAGATCGGCAAGGAGTTCCTCAACTACCTGCTTTCGCCGCGAGGTCGGCGCGTGGCGAGGGAGCGGGCTTTCTTCTTCGATGAGGGCGAACCCTTGCCGGAAGGGGTGGATGGGCCGGAATCACTGATGGAATCGGGCATCGGAAGGCCTATTCGCATCGGCCCTGCGCTTCTGGCAGCGCAGGACGCCATTCAGCGGTCGCACTTCATTGCCGACTGGAAACGGTTGATCCCGCGGCGCTGACGCATTTCAGCCGGGCTCGCCGTCCCTGTCGAGTGCGATAAGCTGGCGGCGCAGCGCTTCGCGCACTGCCTCGGCGCGCGAGGAAATACCGAGCTTGGAATAGATGGCCTTCACATAGTCGCTGACGGTGTGTTCGGACAGGCTGAACTTGGCCGCGATCTCGCGGGTGCGGTTGCCAAGCCCCAGTTCCCGCAGCACTTCCGTTTCCCGCCGGGAAAGGTGGATAAGGCCATCCGGGCCGGGCGGCGCGATGGCGGCGGTGCGGATGCGCTCGACCAAAGCCACCTTGTTGCGGATCACGGCATGCAGAAGGTCATAGTCAATTGGCTTCACCAGATAATCGTCGGCGCCGGCTTGCCGGCCTGCCAGTTCGTCGCGCCGGTCTGCCAGCGCCGTCAGGAGCACGATCGGCACGGCGGCAAGGGCCGGACGGAAACGCCGGATCTCGGAAATCAGGTCGATCCCGTTGAGGCCCGGCATCATGACGTCGCAAAAGATGAGATCAGGCGTCTGCTGGGAAAGAATGCCAAGTGCCGATGGGCCATCGCTTGCCGTTAGAACATTGTAGCCGGACGCGCCCAGCTCCTCCGCCAGTTCGGTGCGCAGGTCGCACTCGTCCTCGATACAGAGAATGATGACGCGATGCGGCATGGTCATGCCTCCTTTCGGCGCGGCAGTGTCATTGTGAAGACCGTCCCGACATCGGCCGCAGGAGCGAAATCGAGGGTGCCACCATGCAGGGCGACGATGGCCCGCGACAGATTCAGGCCGAGACCGGTACCCGGAATATAGACGGCATTGCCGGCCCGGAAGAAGCGGGTGAATATTTTTTCGCGATCGGCGGCGGGAATGCCGATGCCCCTGTCCGACACCGCGCAACGAACATGATCCGCATCGCCCGTGATGCTGACGACGATCGGTTCGTTGGCAGGTGAATATTTGGTGGCATTGGACAGGAGGTTGAGAAGCACCTGTTCGATCAGCGCCGAATCCGCCCGGCAGGAAAAATCACGGCTTTCGGCTTCCAGCAGGATACGGCGTTCGGGTGAAAGCTCGCGCTGGTAGGTGCAGGCATTTTCGGCGATGTGGGCCAGGTCATCGTTGACCATTTCCACGGGAACCGCGCCACCATCCAGCCTCGCCGCATTCGTCGTACTCTCCAGCATCCGCATGAGCCTTATACAGGCGTTGCGGATGCGAAGCGCCTTTTCCGCCACGATTTCGGGCGGAAATGCCGCCGGTCTGCGGATAAAGCTTTGGGCGACCATATCGATGATCGAAAGCGGCGTGCGGAACTGGTGCGAGACGGTGGTGATGAAACTGCGGTAGATTTCGCTGGTGGTCTTTTCCTTTTCGAGCGCTGTCGAAAGAGCGGCTGTTCGCTCCTGCACCATTGCCTCCAGCCGGGCCTTGTGTTCGGCGAGTGCGTGACCGCTCTGCACGGCGGCACGGGTGCTGGCCAGCAGCCGCCAGATCAGGAACGCACCGGTCAGCATCAGCCCAACGACGGCAGCGATGGCCAGCGTCAACGCCTTGCTCTGGTTCTGGCGGTTCTGGCTGGCATCGTCGAGTTCCGCAAGCGTCGCGCGATTGGCGAGACGCCCCAAATCGTCCATCATGGGCACGAGGACGGCGCGTACCCGATCGGCCTCTATCCGTCCTGCAACGATTCCCGGGTCCAGAATGGCAGTTATGTCACGCATGGAGCGGGTGCTTTGTTCCAGCTTCGGACCGAGCCCGATTCGCAGGAAATAATCGTGTTGCGGCCCCTCGTTGAACATGGCGATACGACTGACGAGAATATCGAGCCGATGGGACACCTCGGTGAGGCCGTCGGGCCGGCCTCCTGCATCCAGAAGTGCATTGTCCAGCTTCCTGGCCTCGCGCTCGGCCTGTGAAATGGTCCACAACATGTTCTTGCCAGTGCCCGTATGAACGGCCTGCTGGATCTGCACCAGTTGATGGAACGCATAGATGAACAGCAGCACGAAGCCGGCAATAGTCAGGGCTGTCAGGCTGTAAAGCGGAGAGGGCTTCATAAGAGCTTGAACTGCCGCAATTGCCAGACCCACCTGTGATTGTAGCTCTTGTCGAGAAGCGCGGAGTCCTGGTCGCGGGGATAGATGATCCACAGTGGTCCCTTGTCGCGCAATGTCAGGACCTTGCCGTTCATGCGCCGTGCCAGAATCACATCCCAGGTCATCGCATCGGAAATGGGAAGGGCAACGGTGTATTCGTTGTAGGCTTCCGCCTCGATGTTTCCGGTCTCCCCGGACGGATCTATCCCCGCCAATGCCAGGACATCGCGCAACAGGACGCCTTCGAAATGCTGCACGCCGTTGGTCCAGAACGTCGTCGTGTCGAGGTTCACCTGTTCCAGACGGTCGAGGTCAGCATCCGTCAATCGTGTTCTGGTGCCGTTGCGGCCGACAATCGTCAGGCGGACCGATGCTTCGCTTGCGGTCGCCTTTGCGGCCACGGCAAGGGCCATTGCGGCTGCGCTCAGCCCAAAACTGCGGCGGGAGAATTTTCTGGTAAAAAGCTGCATCTTGCCGGACCCCTTCCCGGCAAGACTAAGAGCATTTTGGCAGAAAGGGAACGACACAAAGCAGTGCTTGCTATCAAAAACGGTTATGGCGGGCGCCGGCCAGCTTCGCTAGGATTGCAGCTATCCCGGGAACCGGAGGAAACCATGATCCTGACCCTTCGTACGCTAGTTGCCACCTTGCTTGTCTTGTCGATCCTCGGCGGCTCTTCACAGGCCAAGGATCTTCCCGGCACGGCGGATCATCCCCTCGTCGGGCGCTATGATGGCTCCTCGATTACCGGGTATGCCGAAAGGGCATTCGAGGAAGTGCGTTTCCTCAATGGACCGATCACGCCGCAGGCCAAGCGAGCGACCGGCCGCTACATGAACGGCGAAAACAGCGTTGGCGCCGCCGGGCGCGCCTGGCGAATCGGTTATGACGGGCCGGCTGACAGTTCGGCGCTCGATGTGATGAAAACATTCGAGGCATCGCTCGCGGCCAAGGGATTTTCCGAAATTTACACCTGTCAGGGAGCGGTCTGCGCCGATATGGGCGGCGCCACGCTTTATGTGGCGCTGACCGATGAAAGCGCGCTCGGAAAGGTGCCGCTGCACCAGGTTCCGGACCGGCAAACCTATGCGTCCTTCGTGCTCAAGCGGACAGAGGGCGACGTGTATGCCAGTATCTACGCCACCGATTTCGAAGGGCACGCCGAGATTCTCATCGATGTCGTGGAGACCGCGGCAATCGATACCGGCAGAATCGAGTTTGTTGACGCCGCGAAAATGGCAAGCGACATCGGTGACGGTGGACGTGTTGTGCTTTACGGGATTCTCTTCGATTTCGACAAGGCTACGATCAGCGATACATCGAAGCCGACACTGGACGAGATTGCCAAGTTCATGACATCCAATCCCTCGTTCAATCTCGTTGTCACAAGTCACACGGACGCCAAGGGCGGTTTCGACTACAATCTTGAACTGTCGCAGCGAAGAGCGGAAGCCGTGGTGGATGCGCTGGTGAAGACCTATGGCATTCCCGCAGCACGCCTCCGGCCCTTCGGTGCCGGGATGGCGGCGCCTATCGCCTCGAACGAGACGGAAGCGGGACGCTCGAAGAACCGGCGCGTCGAGTTGGTCCGTGTGCCGAACTGAGAGGATTGTCTCTCCCGCAATACACATGCGTGACACACAGATAGTGGAAAGCATGTTTTAACGTTGGTTTGAATGACTGCGCTATTCTTGCTAGGGTCGACGCAAATCTGAATTCTGGAGCCGGAATGAACATGACGATCCCCGTTGCCCGCGAGGCATTGAGCCAACGAACGGCACGATTGAAGACATGGCTTGAAGATGCCGCTCTTCCTTTGTGGTGGAACGTTGGCGCAGACAAGGCAGGCGGCGGATTCTACGAACGGATCGGGCAGGATGGCGCCCCCTGTGTGGACGATAACCGACGTTCGCGCGTGCAGCCGAGGCAGGCCTATTGTTTCGCCGCCGCGGGCAAGACCGGTTGGAATGGTGTTCCGTGGCAGGAGGCGGTGGCCCACGGCCTTTCGTGGTTCGATGAGGTTTATCTGCTGGAGAGCGGGCTCTACGGCAATCTCGCCGACAGCAATGGCAGGCTGGTTGACCCCTCCTTCGATCTTTACAATCAGGCCTTTGCGATCTTTGCCGGCGCGGCGCGTTCAGAGGCACTGCCGCAACAGGCTGAGGCAGCGCGGGCGAGGGCCGAAGAGTTGCTGTCGCTTCTGAAGAGGGACTATGCGCATGCCGAGCGCGGTTTCCACGAGGCAAAGCCGCCACGCGTGCCGCTCTGCTCCAACCCGCACATGCATCTCTTCGAGGCGGCTCTCGCCTGGGAAGCGGTGACGGCCGGCGATCCCTTGTGGAGGGATCTGGCCGATGAAATCGGGACGCTGGCGCTGACCCGCTTTATCGATTCCGAAAGTGGCGGGCTTCGCGAGTTCTTCGATATGGACTGGAAGCCGCTTCCCGGACCAAAGGGCCGGATCATGGAGCCGGGGCACCAGTTCGAATGGGCCTGGTTGCTGGCCCGCTGGGGCGGTGCGCGCGGTCATGACGAAGCCATCGCCAAGGCCAGGCGTCTCTTTGAAATCGGTGAACAGTACGGTATCTGCCCTCGTCGCAAGGTCGCGATCATGGCGCTCAACGACGATTTTACCTGGGCCGACGGCCTTGCGCGCCTCTGGCCGCAGACGGAGTGGCTCAAGGCCGCCGTGAGGCTGGCGAGCCTCAGCGAAGGCGAGGCGCGTCAGGCCTATCTGGTTTCGGCCAATCGCGCGCTGGACGCGCTTGCGCCGTTTCTGGCAACACCCGTCTCCGGCCTCTGGTACGACAAGTGGCCCGCCGAGGGCGACATGATCGACGAGCCAGCCCCGGCTTCGACGTTCTATCACATCCTTTGCGCCATCTATGAGACGGACGAGGTTCTCGGCGCGATCAACGCGGAGGGATGATAGCCCTCGCGTTCAATTGTGATGACGGCGAAGCCAGTCGGCAGCCGTCTTCACGATGAAGTCGATATCGGTGTACTGCGGTACCCAGCCGAGCACTTCGCGGGCCTTTTCCCCGGTCGCATAGAGGATGGGCACGTCACCGGCCCGACGCGGCACATAGTTCGCCGGAACCGGGGCTCCGACCGCCTTTTCAACGGCCGCCAGTATTTCCCTGACCGAGATCCCACGCCCGGTTGCGAGATTGAACGCTGTACTTTCGCCTCCGCCCTGAAGATAGGGGATGGCGCGGACATGGGCATCAGCCAGATCGCAGACGTGGATATAGTCGCGAATGGCGGTGCCATCCGGCGTGTCGAAATCCGTGCCGAAGACTTCGAACCCGGTTTGGCGCATGGCCGCCATAATCGCCACCGGGATAACGCGGGTTTCAGGGTCGTGCCGTCCGCCGAGGTCACCTTCGGGATCAAGGCCGGCGGCGTTAAAGTAGCGCATGGCGACCCATTTCAGTCCGTAGGCGCGACCGTAATCGCGCAAGGCATTTTCCACCACCAGCTTGGAAAAGCCATAGGGGCTGACCGGGTTCTGCGGAAGGGTTTCGACGATTGGCAGCGTATCCACCTCGCCATAGGTGGCGCATGTTGAGGAAAACACGATCGAATCGATGCCGTTGCGGCGCATTGCGTCGAGAAGGGAAAGTGAGCCGGTGATGTTGTTGCCGTAATACTTCGCCGGGTCCAGGACCGATTCACCGACATATGCGAAGGCCGCGAAATGGATCACACATACCGGCTTGTAGCGCGCCATGACGGCATCAAGACGCCCGGCATCAAGGAGGTCGCCCTTCTCGAGAGGACCCCACTGTACGGCGTCTTCATAGCCATTCACCAGATTGTCGTAGGTAACAGGCGTGTACCCGGCCTTATGTAATGCCTTGCAGGTGTGGCTTCCAATATAGCCGGCTCCGCCGACAACAAGTACGTTGCTCATGGATCGCCTTCCTGTGAATTCAGGATGTTCGCGAATGAAGAGCTACAGCATATTACGAATTTTTATTTTGTCGATGGCTTAACAAATTGCCGTATTTCCATGTATGGCGCTGTCGCAGAATGAAACTGCGTTCTGGATTCGCGTTTGCGCTGCAGCATTTCATTCACGAAGTCGCGTCATTTCTTCCAGCGTCAGGGCATAAAGACGGCTTGCCGCAGGGGACAGGCGGCGGTCGCGGCGGGTGATGATGTGGTACGGCGCGACTTCGATCGGTATGTCCAGGTCGAGTGAGGCAAGAACGCCATCACTGGTGGCTTCCATCAGGCGGGCGACCTCGAGCGACATCGGCGCAATCATGTCGGAATCGGTGATCAGCGCCATCATCAGAACCAGCGATGAGGTTGCCACCACATCGGCGGGGACGGTCAGGCCCTTGCCGATAAAGGCGGCCTCGACGGCCTGGCGAATGGGCGTGCCTCGCTCCTGAATGATCCAGGGATGCTCCTTGAGGGCAGAGAGCGGGACATGGTGCAATCCGGCCAGCGGGTGGCCTCGCCGCACCAGACAGCGCACCCGCTCGATCTTGCCCGGCACGATCTGGAAAGCTTCGGCATCCGATTCCGGCAGGAGACGGCCGATGATGAAGTCGTAATCGCCTTCTTCCAGCCCGCGCATGAGCTGTATCGACGGGCCGACATCGATTCTCAGTTCCACATGCGGGCTCACGGCCTTCAGTTTGCGGATCGCGGGGACGAGACATCCGACGGCGGGACCGGTCACGGCGCCGGCCTGCACCAGGCCTGAAAGCCCGGCGCGCTCCTGTTGAAGCTCGTGGGCCAGATCCTGCATTTCCATCAGCATCGTGTGCGCCCGCCGCACGAAGATCATTCCCAGCGGCGTTGGTGTCATGCCGCGGGGGTGCCGTTCAAAGAGAACGCCGCCGACCAGCTTTTCGACCTCTGCCAACGTTCTCGAGGCGGCCGGCTGGGTCAACGTCAAAGCCTGGGCCGCCATCTGGATTTGCCCGTGCTGGGCAATCGCTGCCACGAGGCGCAGATGTGACAGTTTGAGAAAAGGAAGGGGTGCGAGCGGAAAGGCCATTTTCAATATACCAATTTTGATATGAGCGAATGATTTAATTCGATTTGATCGGCATGTCGAGAGGCACTATTCCTCACCCATCCGTAAAGCGGATGAGGTTTCGGGGTCGGAGGATGATCCCGACCACCCAGGGAGGATAGTATGAAGTTGAAGTTTCTCGCGGCGACTGCCGCGCTCGCTTGCCTTTTTGTCGGTCAGGCTTGGGCCGAAGGCAAGGGGCTCGTCGGTATCGCCATGCCGACCAAGTCGTCGGCCCGCTGGATCGATGACGGCAACAACATGGTCAAGCAGCTGAAGGAAGCCGGTTACGACACCGACCTTCAGTATGCGGAAGACGACATTCCGAATCAGCTCAACCAGATCGAGAACATGATCACCAAGGGTGTGAAGGTTCTGGTCATCGCCTCTATCGATGGCACGACGCTGACCAACGCGCTTGAAAACGCCGAAGCTGCCGGCATCAAGGTTATCGCCTATGACCGCCTGATCCGCGAAAGCGACGCTGTCAGCTACTACGCCACTTTCGATAACTTCAAGGTTGGCGTGCAGCAGGCATCTTCGCTGGTGAAGGGCCTCAAGGAGCGGTTCCCGGACGCCAAGCCGTGGAACGTCGAACTGTTCGGCGGTTCGCCAGACGATAACAACGCCTTCTTCTTCTACAACGGCGCCATGTCTGTTCTCCAGCCGATGATCGACAAGGGCGAAATCGTCGTCCCGTCGGGCCAGATGGGCATGGACAAGGTCGGCACGCTGCGTTGGGACCCGGCCACGGCCCAGTCGCGCATGGATAACATCCTCTCGGCGCAGTATTCGAAGAAGCAGCTTCACGGTGTTCTCTCGCCGTATGACGGCCTGTCCATCGGCATCCTGTCGTCGGTCAAGGGTGTGGGTTACGGCTCGGGCGACCTGAAGATGCCGATCGTCAGCGGTCAGGATGCTGAAATTCCGTCCGTCAAGTCGATCATTGCCGGCGAACAGTACTCGACGATCTTCAAGGATACCCGTGCTCTGGCCGGTGTAACCGTGAAGATGGTGGATGCGGTGCTCAAGGGTTCGCAGCCGGACATCAACGACACCAAGACCTATGACAACGGCAAGAAGGTGGTTCCGTCCTACCTGCTCGAGCCGGTTCCGGTCGACAAGACCAACTACGAAAAGGTTCTCGTCGGCTCCGGCTATTACAAGGCTGACCAGCTCAAGTAAGCCTCGGCTTCCCATGGGAAAGGGCGCGTTTGCGCGCGCCCTTTCTTCCGTTCAGTATGTGGAGGCGCTTATGACGGCACTTCTGGAAATGCGGGGCATCGGCAAATCCTTCCCCGGTGTCCGGGCCCTGAACCGCGTCGATCTCAGGATCGAGCAGGGCGAAATCCATGCAATTTGCGGCGAAAACGGTGCCGGCAAATCGACGCTGATGAAGGTTCTTTCCGGCGTCTATCCCCATGGCAGCTATGAGGGCGATATTGTCTATGAAGGCCGCACCATGGCTTTCAAGGGCATTCGCGACAGCGAGGCCGAGGGTATCATCATCATTCACCAGGAACTGGCGCTCGTGCCGCTTCTTTCGATTGCCGAAAACATTTTTCTGGGCAACGAAGTGGCGAAGAGTGGCATCATCAACTGGCCGCTCGCCTTTCAGAAGACGGAAGAACTTCTGGCCAAGGTCGGTTTGAAGGAAGCGCCGGGCACGCCGGTCGAAAAGCTCGGCGTCGGCAAGCAGCAGCTTGTCGAAATCGCCAAGGCGCTGGCCAAGCATGTGAAGCTTCTGATCCTCGACGAACCGACGGCCGCGCTTCAGGAAAACGACAGCCAGAAACTGCTCGACCTGATGCTGGAACTGAAGGCGCAGGGCGTCACCTCGATCATCATTTCCCACAAGCTGAACGAGATCCGCCGTGTCGCGGACCGCGTGACCGTGATTCGCGACGGCTCCACCGTTTCGACGCTCAACCGCGACGAGGTCACGGAAGAGCGCATCATTCGCGACATGGTGGGCCGTGACATGGAAAACCGTTATCCGCATCGGGAGCCTCAGATCGGCGAGATGCTGATGGAGGTGAAAGGCTGGAACGTCGGTCATGCCGACCAGCCCCGCCAGATGATCAAGGACTGTTCCTTCAACGTGCGCCGCGGCGAGATCGTCGGCATTGCCGGCCTCATGGGCTCGGGCCGCACCGAACTGGCCATGAGCCTGTTCGGCCGCTCCTATGGCCGTTTCCAGTCCGGTGAAGCGACGATTGAGGGCAAACCTGCCGATCTCTCGACGGTTAGCCGCGCCATCGATGCGGGACTGGCCTATGTGACCGAGGACCGCAAGGTGCTGGGCCTCATTCTCGACGAGCCCATCACCCGCAACGTCACGCTTGCCAACCTTGCCGGCGTCGCATCCGGCTGGGTGCTTGGCAAGGGGCGGGAACATTCGGTTGCCGAGGATTATCGCAAGGCCCTGAAAATTCGCACGCCCGGTGTCCACCAGCGGGTCGTCAACCTGTCAGGCGGCAACCAGCAGAAGGTGGTTCTGTCCAAGTGGCTGTTCACCGATCCGCAGGTGCTGATCCTGGACGAACCGACACGCGGCATCGACGTCGGTGCGAAATATGAAATCTACGCCATCATGAACGATCTCGCCGCGCAAGGGCGAGGCATCGTGATGATCTCGTCGGAAATGCCGGAACTGCTCGGCATGTGCGACCGAATCTTCGTCATGAACGAGGGCAAGATCGTCGGTGAGCTTTCCCGCCAGGAAGCCAGCCAGGAACGCATCATGAGCCTGATTATTCGTGACGGTAACGAAAACGGGGAGAAAGCAGCGTGACAAGCGCCAAGGAAACCCTTCGCACCCAGCTTGGGGGCAATATGCGGGAAAACGGAATGATGCTGGCGCTGCTCGCCATCGTCTTCTTCTTCCTCGTCGTCGTTCGTGCTGTTCAGGATGTCGATTTCCTGTCGGCTCAGAACATCACCAACCTCTTCTTGCAGAACTCCTACGTCATCATCATGGCGCTGGGCATGCTGCTGGTCATCGTCTCCGGCCATATCGACCTGTCCGTCGGGTCGGTCGCCGCCTTCACCGGCGCGATTGCCGCCACGCTGACCGTCAATTCCGGCTGGCCCGTCTGGGCCGTGATGCCCGCCGTGCTGGTCGCCGGAGCGATGATCGGCGCAGCGCAGGGCTACTGGATCGCCTTCTGGCGTATTCCGTCCTTCATCGTGACGCTTGCCGGGATGCTTGTGTTCCGCGGCCTGACGCTGTGGCTGCTCGCCGGCCAGAATATCGGTCCGTTCCCGCGTGAATTCCAGGCGCTCTCCACCGGTTTCGTGCCCGATCTCTTCGGCGTCGGTCGGCCCAACATGACTGCGATTGCCGTGATCGTCGTCGCCATTCTCGCCATCATCTGGCAGAATCTGCGGGCCCGCAATCACGATACGGCTTTCGGCATGCAGACGGGTTCGCCCGCCATGTTCTGGATGAAACACGCCTTCATTTCCGCTGCGCTGCTGTTCGTCGGCTGGAAGCTTGCAACGTTCCGCGGCCTGCCGAACGTGCTGATCGTCATGTCCATCCTGATCGTCGCCTACAACTTCTTTGCGAACCAGACGACCACGGGTCGGCGTATCTATGCCGTCGGCGGCAATGAGAAGGCGGCGAAGCTGTCGGGTATCAAGACCGATCGGCTGGTATTCTTTACCTTCGTCAACATGGGCGTTCTGGCCGCGTTGGCCGGTATGATCGTGACGGCGCGCCTCAACTCGGCAACGCCGAAGGCGGGCGTCGGCTTCGAGCTGGACGTTATCGCGGCGGTCTTCATCGGCGGCGCCTCCATGTCCGGCGGTTCGGGCAAGGTCATCGGTGTCGTGGTGGGTGCGCTCATCATGGGTGTCATGAACAACGGCATGTCGATCATGGGTATCGGTATCGATTACCAGCAGGTCATCAAGGGCCTGGTGCTGCTCGCCGCCGTCATCTTCGACGTCTACAACAAGAATAAGCAGGGATAAGTCACATGCTGCTCAGTCAGATCAAAACCGGCGGGGTCGCAGTCCGTGACCACGCAACGGCCTCGGCTCGCCTGATTTCGGGCGCCACCATTCTGGGCTTCGCCCAGGAAGCCATCGCTTTGGGCAAGCCGCTGGCAGCCGTTATCCCCGCCGGAGGAGAGCCGGTCAACGTGGCGGACCTCGCCGCTAGGGGCGCACTGGATGTACCGCTTCGTCACCCGGAACCGGCCCGCATGTTCCTGACCGGAACGGGCCTGACCCACACCGGTTCGGCCTCGACGCGTGATGCCATGCACGCCCCGGCGGAAGGCCTTTCGGACTCGATGAAGATGTTCCGCATGGGGCTTGAAGGTGGCAAGCCGGCAGCTGGTGAAGTCGGCGTGCAGCCGGAATGGTTTTACAAGGGCACCGGCGTCAATGCCATTGCTCCCGGTGCCCCGCTCGTTTCTCCCGCCTTCGCTCTTGATGGCGGCGAAGAGCCGGAGATTGCCGGTTATTACGTGATCGGCCCGGATGGCACGCCGTTCCGCGTCGGCTTCTCGCTCGCCAACGAGTTTTCCGACCATGTGACGGAACGGATCAATTACCTGTTCCTCGCCCATTCGAAGCTGCGCCCCGCCGCCTTTGGTCCGGAGCTTCTGGTCGGTGATCTGCCGCGCGACATTCGCGGCACCTCGCGCATTCTTCGCGATGGCAAGGTTCTCTGGGAAAAGCCCTTCCTCTCTGGCGAGGCCAACATGTCCCATACCATCGCCAACCTTGAGCACCATCACTTCAAATATGGCCTGTTCTGCCAGCCGGGCGACGTGCACGTTCATATGTTCGGTACGGCGACGCTGTCCTTTGCCGACCAGATCAAGCCGGAAGCCGGCGACGTGTTCGAGATTTCAGCCCCCGATTTCGGCCTCGCGCTCGCTAACCCGCTGGCGGTTGCCGAAGGTGCTGCCGGCGCCGTTAAGGTCAGCGCGCTATGAGCGACGCGGCTCGACCGATTGCGATCTATCCCGATCTCGCCGGCAAGGTGGTGTTCATCTCCGGCGGGGCAACGGGTATCGGCGAGGAACTGACAGAAGCTTATGCCCGTCAGGGCGCCGTTACCTGCTTTGTCGATATTGCCGAGAAGGAAGGCGAGGCGCTGGAAGCGCGCCTCAATGCCGAGGGTCTGAAAGCCCGTTTTGCCTATTGTGATATCACGAAGACGGCGGATCTACAGGCAGCGATCCGGCAGTTTGCCGCCGAGGAAGGGCCGATCCGCGTTCTGCTCAACAACGCCGCCAACGACAAGCGGCATGACCTTGAGGGTCTGACGGAAGAGTTCTTCGACCAGACGATTGCCGTCAACCTGCGCCATCAGATGTTCGCGGCGCAGGCCGTGGTTCCGATGATGAAGGTGGCGGGCGGTGGCTCCATCGTCAATTTCGGCTCGGTGTCGTGGATGATCAAGAACCCCAACCTGGCCGCCTATGCCGCCTGCAAGGCCGCCGTCCACGGCATGACACGGTGCCTCGCCCGCGACCACGGCGCCGATGGCATTCGCGTGAATACGCTCGTTCCCGGATGGGTGATGACGGACAAGCAATTGAAGCTCTGGGTCGATGACGCCGCGCGCGAGACGATCAAAATGAACCAGTGTCTTCCGGGACAACTTCTGCCCCGACACATCGCACAAATGGCCCTGTTCCTCGGTTCCGAGGCCTCCGCCATGTGCACCGCGCAGAATTACATTGTCGATGGAGGCTGGACATGACCGGCACGAACAAGAAATTCACCCCCGCACCCTGGCCACGCCAGCTTCGCTCGCAGCACTGGTATGGTGGCACGAGCCGCGACGTGATCTATCATCGCGGCTGGATGAAGAACCAGGGATACCCGCACGACCTGTTTGACGGTCGCCCGGTGATCGGCATTCTGAATACCTGGTCGGACATGACGCCGTGCAACGGCCATCTGCGGGAGCTGGCAGAGAAGGTCAAGGCCGGCATCTGGGAGGCCGGCGGTTTTCCGATGGAAGTACCGGTGTTCTCGGCCTCCGAAAACACCTTCCGCCCGACCGCGATGATGTTCCGCAACCTCGCGGCGCTGTCGATCGAGGAAGCCATTCGCGGCCAGCCGATGGACGGCTGTGTTCTGATGGTTGGTTGTGACAAGACCACGCCGTCGCTGCTGATGGCTGCCGCCTCGGTCGATCTGCCCTCGATTGTCGTCACTGGCGGGCCGATGCTGAACGGCTACTTCCGCGGTGAGCGCGTCGGTTCCGGCACGCATCTGTGGAAGTTCTCCGAAATGGTGAAGGCCGGCGAGATGACGCAGGCCGAATTCCTCGAGGCCGAGGCTTCGATGAGCCGTTCTTCCGGCACCTGCAACACCATGGGCACAGCCTCCACCATGGCCTCCATGGCCGAAGCGCTCGGCATGGCGCTGTCCGGCAATGCCGCTATCCCCGGCGTTGACAGCCGTCGCAAGGCGATGGCGCAGCTTACGGGCCGTCGTATCGTGCAGATGGTAAAGGACGATCTGAAGCCTTCCGACATCATGACGAAGGAAGCCTTCGAAAACGCCATTCGCACCAATGCGGCGATTGGCGGATCGACCAATGCCGTCGTCCACCTGCTGGCCATGGCCGGTCGCGTCGGTATCGATCTTACGCTGGACGATTGGGACCGTTGCGGGCGCGATGTGCCGACCATCGTCAACCTCATGCCCTCGGGCAAGTATCTCATGGAAGAGTTCTTCTATGCCGGCGGCTTGCCGGTGGTGCTGAAGCGTCTGGGCGAGGCGGGTCTTCTGCACAAGGATGCACTGACGGTTTCCGGCGAGTGCGTCTGGGATGAGGTGAAGGATGTTGTCAACTGGAACGAGGACGTCATCCTGCCGGCCGAAAAGGCGCTGACGCAATCCGGCGGCATCGTGGTGCTCAAGGGTAACCTTGCGCCGAAGGGCGCGGTGCTGAAGCCATCCGCCGCTTCGCCGCATCTTTTGGTGCATCGCGGCCGGGCCGTGGTGTTTGAAGATATCGACGACTACAAGGCCAAGATCAACGACGACGCGCTCGATATCGATGAAAACTGCGTCATGGTGCTGAAAAACTGCGGTCCGAAGGGTTATCCCGGCATGGCCGAAGTGGGCAATATGGGGCTTCCGCCGAAAGTGCTGAAGAAGGGCATCACCGACATGGTGCGCATTTCAGACGCCCGTATGTCCGGCACGGCCTATGGCACGGTCATCCTGCACACAGCGCCCGAAGCCGCCGTCGGTGGCCCGCTCGCTGTGGTCCGGAACGGTGATTTCATTTCGCTCGACGTGCCGAACCGCTCGCTGACGCTGGAAATTTCCGAGGCGGAACTTGCCGCACGTCTGGCCGAATGGCAGCCGAACCACGATCTGCCGGCCTCCGGCTACGCCTGGCTGCATCAGCAGCATGTGCAGGGTGCGGATACCGGTGCCGACCTCGACTTCCTCAAGGGTTGTCGCGGCTCGGCTGTGGGCAAGGATAGTCACTGACACAAGCACCCGGCGGGCAGAAGGATGCGTCCTGCGGCCTGCCGGCTCTCTCCCCACCAATGGGAGGAGAACATATCTGGCGGACGTTTCAGTCCGAGGGGCCGACCGTCCCTGCATCTATCGCTTTCGCCCCTCTTGGGCAGAGGGCCGGCAGGCGGGAGGGGCAAGCCCCCTGTTCATATGCTTGAAAAGGATAACGACATGGTTTTCACACCCCACGGCAAACACCTCATCGCCGGGGATTGGGTGGCGGGCGAAACGACATTTGTGTCGTCGCCATCCTCCGGCACACCGCATGCCTTTTCCGCAGGTACGGCGGCGCATGTCGATGCCGCGGCTTTGGCCGCTGAAGAAGCGTTCTGGACCTACGGCTACCTGCCACGCGAAACGCGCGCAAGCTTTCTGATGGCGATTGCCGCCGAGATCGAGGCGCGCGGCGATGTCATCACCGAAATCGCCATGCAGGAAACCGGCCTTCCCGCTGCCCGTCTTGAAGGCGAGCGCGGGCGCACCACCGGCCAGCTTCGACTGTTTGCCTATCACATTCTCAAGGGTGAGTTTCTGGACCGGCGTTTCGATGAGGCACTGCCCGACCGCAAGCCCTTGCCGCGCCCCGAAATCCGCCTCATGCAGCGCCCCATCGGCCCTGTCGCGGTGTTCGGCGCATCGAACTTTCCGCTCGCCTTTTCTGTTGCGGGCGGGGATACCGCATCGGCGCTTGCCGCCGGTTGCCCGGTCGTGGTGAAGGGGCATCCCGCCCATCCCGGAACCGGTGAAATCGTGGCTGAGGCCATCCTTGCAGCCATCGAGACCTCCGGCGTGCCGAAGGGTACCTTCTCCTTCATCCACGGCCAAGACCGGTTGGTGGGCGAGGCGCTGGTGCAGCATCCGCTCATCAAGGCGGTCGGCTTCACCGGTTCGCTGGCCGGTGGGCGTGCCCTCTTCGATCTCTGCGCCCGTCGCCCGGAACCCATTCCCTTCTTCGGTGAACTGGGCTCGGTGAACCCGATGTTCGTTCTGCCGGAAGCGCTTTCTGCCCGTGGCCCTGCCATCGCCGAGGGCTGGGCGGGGTCGCTCAGCATGGGCGCTGGCCAGTTCTGCACCAATCCCGGGATCGTGGTCCTGCCGGATGGTGAGGCGGCTGACCGCTTTGTCGCCACGGCGAAATCGGCTCTCGAAAAAGTCGGGCCCCAGACCATGCTGACGGATGGCATTGCCGAAGCCTACCGGCGCGGCAAGGAACGTTTTTCGACCCGGAATGCCGTTCGCCCCGTTCTCGAAATGGCAAGCGAGGGACGCACCGCGACGCCGAACCTTTATGAAACATCTTCGGAGGATTTCCTGCAGGATCACGCACTGGGCGAGGAAGTCTTCGGCCCGCTCGGTCTCGTCATCCGCGTGCCGGATGCGCAGGCGATGGTCGACCTTGCCAAGGGCTTTGAAGGACAGTTGACCGCGACACTTCATCTCGACAAGGCCGATGCGCCGATGGCCCGCAAGCTTCTGCCGGTGCTGGAGCGCAAGGTGGGCCGTATTCTCGCCAACGGTTTCCCGACAGGTGTCGAGGTATCGGACGCCATGGTCCATGGCGGACCCTATCCGGCCTCCACCAATTTCGGAGCGACTTCGGTCGGCACGATGGCCATCCGCCGCTTCCTGCGGCCGGTGTCCTATCAGAACCTGCCGGATGACATCCTGCCCGCGGATATTCGCCCATGAGTGTGGCGCCCGTGAGCTTTGCCGCAAGCATCGCTGCCGACTGGGGCACCAGCAACCTGCGCGTCTTCGCGCTGGATGACACTGGCAAAGTGATCGCTGAAGCCGCCAGCGACAAGGGCATGGGCAAGCTGACACCGCCGGACTATGAACCGGCCCTGCTTGCGCTGATTTCCGGCTGGCTTGATCCGAACCGCGTAACGCCGGTTCTCGTCTGCGGCATGGCGGGCGCGCGTCAGGGCTGGATTGAGGCGGCTTATCGTGCCGTGCCCTGCACACCCGTTGGCGGCCCGTTCGCCAGACCGAAGGTCGAAAGCCCGCTGATCGATGTCTTCATCGTTCCCGGGCTCTCGCAGGCAGAACCCGCAGACGTGATGCGCGGCGAGGAAACGCAGATTGCCGGTGTTCTCGCCGGGCGGCCGGATTTCGAAGGTGTGATCTGCCTGCCCGGCACCCATTCCAAATGGGCGGTGGTGCATGGCGGGCGTGTCGAGCGCTTCCTGACGCTGATGACCGGTGAGCTTTTTGCACTTCTGTCCACGCAGTCCGTCCTGCGCCACGGCATGCCGGGCGAGGAGACGGATGAGGATGCCTTTGCGGCGGCGGTTCGCAAGACCGTTGTCGCGCCTACGGATTTTGCTGCCTCGCTTTTTCGCCTGCGCGCGGAAGGATTACTTGCGAACCTTTCGCCCGCGGCGGCGCGCAGCCGCCTATCTGGCCTGCTGATCGGCCTTGAAATGGCGGCTGCGCGCGCTTTGTGGCAGGATGAGAAAACGCTGGTCGTTGGAACGGGCATGCTCGCCCGGCTCTATGGTCGCGCGCTGATGCTTCTGGGCGCGGATGCCGAGCTTGTTTCCGGCGAGGCGATGGCGCTGGCCGGTCTGGCGGAAGCGTTCAAGGGATTTGGGAAGGAAACAGCATGAGCCGCAACATCATCGCCATCCTGCGCGGCGTGAAGCCGGATGAGGTGGAAGCCCATGTCGAGGCACTGATTGCCGCCGGCGTGACCGTGATCGAGGTGCCGCTCAACTCGCCCGAGCCGTTTGACAGCATCGAGCGGTTGATTGCGCGCTTTGGCGGGCAGGCGAAGATCGGCGCTGGCACGGTGCTTGACGTTGCCGCCGTTGAGCGGTTGTCGAAGATGGGGGCCGCCATCGTCGTGTCGCCGAATGCCGATGCCGATGTGATTGCGGCCACCCGCGCTGCCGGCATGGAAAGCTGGCCGGGCGTGTTCACGCCGACGGAATGCTTTTCCGCGCTGAAGGCCGGTGCGACGGGGCTGAAATTCTTCCCGGCGACGCTGATCGGACCGGCAGGTCTTGCCGCCATCAAGGCGGTCATGCCCAAGGGTACACCACTTTATGCCGTCGGCGGTGCGGGTGCCGATAACTTTGCCGAATGGCTGAAGGCGGGCGCAACGGGCTTCGGTATCGGCACGTCGATCTACAAACCCGGCCAGAGCGTCGAGATGACAGCCGCGCAGGCGGCCAGGATCGTTGCGGCTTATGACGCGGCGGTCACCGGCTGAGGGTCAGGACCTCGGGCCATTTCCGTCCTTTTCCAGCCAGCGGGCCAGTTCGATCTCGGCCCGCTCCAGCGCGGTATAGTTCACCAGCTTGCGCAGCAACGATACGGTGACGGCGCGTGAGCGCAGGTTGAAGCGGGCCTCCGCGTCACCATCGTTCGGCTGGTAGACGCCCAATTTTTCGTAAAGCTGTTGCAGCCGGTTCTGCACGCTGCGCAGCGAGAGATTGCGGCGTCGCGCGATGGTGCGGTCCGTCAGCCCCAGCGCGATGTCGATCAACACCTCATATTCCGAATCCGTGAAGCCGCTGACGGCACCCGTGCTTTTCTGCTGCAATCCGCGTACCTCGCGGTCGATGACGCATTGGTCCTCGATGAAGACCGAGCGCAGCGCCAGGCGTAACCGCTCGTCGGAAGCGGATTTCAGCACATAGCCATAGGCGGCCCCCGCCGGAACAATGCGGGAAATGCCGCGCACATTGGCTTCGTCGGCGTAGTTCGACCAGAACAGGATGCGGGTATCGGGCCGCTCGCGCCAGATGGTGCGCGCCGCCTCGATGCCGTTGCGTGGGCTCATCTGCAGATCCATGACCACGCGGTCGGACGCGTGCTCGCGGGCAAGCTTCTCCCCGGTCGCGCCGTCGGCGGCCTCCAGCACCATGTCGCATTCGGGAAGGGCGGCGCGCACCGCCTCGCCGAGATAGGCCCGGTGCAGCGCATCGTCTTCGACGATCAGAATTTTCATGACGGTTTCCTTTGTCGAGAGGCGCTCCACATCCACTTACCCCTCCTTCGGCACGGGCAGTGTCACCTTCACCACCGTTTCCGCCATTTCCCGGCGGCAGGTAAATTGAGCGCCAATCAGGCGGGCGCGGGTTTTCATGTTGCCGATGCCGCTGCCAGTGGTTTCCACATCGGGGTCGAAGCCGACGCCATCGTCGCGGATTTCGATCAGGAAACGCCCGCCGGCATGGCCGAGCCGGACACCGATATGGTCGGCCTGCGAATGACGCACGGCGTTGTTGATCGCTTCCTGTGTGATGCGGAAGAGCGCGGTCAGAACCGGTTTCGGCAGCCGTTCCACCATTCCGTCGCTTTCATCGCGCAACGTCCAGCCGATGGAAAGGCCGCTGTCATGCACCGAGCGGTCCAGGTGATTGTCGATGGCTTCGACCAGGCCGAACAGCGCGAGAACGGAAGGCCGCGCCTGTTCGATGATCTGGCGCAGGTCGCGCATGGATTGCTGCAGGCTCTGGAACAGCGGCGCCAGCATTTCGCCGGGCACATTCTTCATTTGCGACAGGCGTTCGAGGCGACGGGCAAAACGGGTCATGTCAGCCAGTGTCTGGTCGTGCAGGTCCATGCCGATGCGCTGGCGCTCGGCCTCCAGCGCCTGTGTCAGTTTCAGTGCGCCGATGCGCAAGCCCTCGGCCCGCACGCGCGTTTCGGCCTCGGCAATCGCGGCGCGCCTGGCCTCGTCGGAGGCGCGCAGTGCGAAGAAATAGGGGGCGATGAGATCGGCGATCCAACGGGCGCGCTCGACATCGACCACGGTGTACACATTCGGCTTCAGGTCCGAGAAGGACAGGGCTCCGATGGTTTCGCCGCGCACCTTGAGCGCCACATGCACGCGCGATTTCAGCTTGTACTCCATGATCGGCTGCACGAAGGAGCCTTCGAAATGGAAGGCCGGATCGACCATGGCGTCGTCTGTCAGCATCGTATCAACCTCGCCGGTGAGCAGGCGCTTCAGCGGGCTTTCCTCGATGCGCGCCTCGGTCCGCTTGCTCCATTGCGTCTCGAAGCCGCTTTCATAGGCCATATGAAAGCGGCTGCCGGGCATGATGATGCAAACGTCCATATGGTCATGCGGCACGATCAGCGCTATGTGTTCTGCGACAGCGCGGATCGCGGAATGAAAATCGAGCTTGCCGGCGAGATGCCAGGCAATGGTCAGATACTGCTGGAACAGCGGCGATGTGGAACTGTCGAGCACGGTTCTTCCTCCTTGACCGTTCTCTTGTATCGGGCTTTGCGGACCCGCTTTTCCCCTCCCTGAGAATAGCGCCTCCGATACCCGGTTCGTCTTGCGGTTTGCCGCAAATGACCTGCGGGAACCCGCAATTTCCCTGTTCCAATTCGCCTATACAGCTTTTGCCGTTTGCGCCATCCTTTTTGTCGCGGATCGGAGTTCCGCAGGTGTTGAAGTCCGGGAAATGACCGTTGAGGAGCGGGCCCGTGACAAGCCGCAATGGGCGGCGTTTGGGAGGAAATATGACTATCCGTAAAATTCTCGCGGCATCTGCCGCCGTTCTAGTTTGCGCGCTCGCGCCGCTTTCTGCGCAGGCGGATACGGCGGGCAAGAAGATCGCGCTCTCCAACAATTATGCCGGCAATTCCTGGCGGCAGGCCATGCTGACGAGCTGGGACAAGGTGACGAAGGAGGCCGTGAAGGCTGGTGTCGTTTCTGCCGCCGACGCCTTCACCACCGCCGAAAACCAGGCGACGGAACAGGCTGCGCAGATCCAGAACATGATCCTGCAGGGTTATGACGCCATCGTCATCAATGCAGCTTCGCCGACGGCGTTGAACGGCGCGGTCAAGGCTGCCTGCGATGCCGGTATCACCGTAGTCTCCTTCGATGGTATCGTCACCGAACCCTGCGCCTGGCGCATCGCTGTCAACTTCAAGGAAATGGGCCGCAGCCAGGTCGAGTATCTTTCCAAGAAGCTGCCGAAGGGCGGCAACCTGCTTGAAATCCGCGGTCTGGCCGGCGTCTTCGTTGACGACGAGATTTCAGCCGGTATCCATGAGGGCGTGAAGCAGTTCCCGCAGTTCAAGATTGCCGGTTCGGTGCATGGCGACTGGGCGCAGGATGTGGCGCAGCGCGCCGTGGCCGGTATTCTGCCGAGCCTGCCGGACATCGCGGCCGTGGTCACCCAGGGCGGTGACGGCTATGGCGCGGCACAGGCGTTCGAGGCCGCCAAGCGTCCGACGCCGGTCATCGTCATGGGTAACCGCGAGGATGAGCTGCAGTGGTGGAAGAAGCAGAAGGATGCCAACGGCTACGAGACCATGTCGGTCTCCATCGCACCCGGTGTCTCGACGCTCGCCTTCTGGGTCGCCCAGCAGATCCTCGATGGCAAGGACGTCAAGAAGGACCTCACGGTTCCCTTCCTGCGCATCGATCAGGATACGCTGGACGAGAGCGTGAAGACCACCCAGAAGGGCGGCGTTGCCAACGTGGAATATTCGCAGGCCGATGCCGAAAAGGTTATCGCCGGCGCCAAGTAATCCTCCCGGAGAAGGGTGGCCGGCAGGTGGAGGGATCCAACCCCCTTCGGCCCGCCGGCCATCTCCCCAACGGGCAAGGTGGCCGTGGCCAAATGGGGCCTTTCTCAACACACGGATTTGAAAAGCATGAACAATTCCCTTGAACCGCAGCCGGTTGTCGCCGCGCGCGGGGTTCGCGTCGCCTTTGGTGCGGTCACGGCGCTCGATGGCGTCGATCTCGATATTCGCGCCGGCGAAGCGCTGGGTCTTGTCGGCCATAACGGCGCCGGCAAATCCACCATCGTCAACGTCATCAATGGTGGCCTGACCCCGCATCAGGGCACGATTTCCTACGGCGGCGTCGATGCGGCCGGTGGTGGCGTTGCAGCAGCCCGCGCCGGTGGCGTGCGTTGCGTGTTCCAGGAGCTTTCGCTCTGCCCGAACCTCACCATCGTCGAAAACACCCGGCTGATGCATCAGGGATTGACCGGCTTCGGCTGGCGCAAGCGGGCGCTGACGTTGATCCGGGCCAAGCTCGATGAGGTGTTTCCCGCAAACCGCATCGATTGCACTGGTACCGTGGGCGAACTCTCTATCGCCGAACGACAGATGGTGGAAATCGCCATCAACTTCATCGAGGTCACGGAAGCGCCGCGCCTCGTCATTCTCGATGAACCGACCTCCTCGCTCGATGCGTCGCTGGCTGAGCAGTTGATGGCGCATGTACGCCGGTTTGTTGCCGCCGGTGGTTCGGTGCTGCTTATCTCGCATATTCTCGGTGAAATTCTCTCCACTTCTACCCGCATCGTCGTGATGAAGGACGGCAAGGTGGTGGTGACGAAACCGGTGGCTGATTTCACGGCGAAAAGCCTCGTCGAAGCCATGGGCAGTGTCATCAAGGAAAAGACCCATGCGGCCACCCGTACAGGCGCGAACGCCGCGCCGCTGGTGGTGGATCTGCCGGTGGCCCCCGGTTCCGCCTTTGGCTTTGCGGCCCGCAAGGGTGAAATCGTCGGGCTCGCCGGTCTCGGCGGCCACGGCCAGACGGATATGCTGCTGTCGCTTTATCGCGCTCGTTCATCCAACTGGCGACCGCAGCGGCCCGAAGAAATTGCTTTCGTCGCCGGCGATCGTTCGCTGAACGGCACGTTCCCGCTGTGGAGCATTCTGCGCAATCTTTCCATCGGTGATCTCGGCGCGCTGTCGCGCCTCTTTGCCATCGACCGCGACCGCGAGGATGCGCTGGGCGCCGACTGGAAGGCGAAGACGGCGATCCGCACGCCGGATATGCACAACCCCATTCTTTCCCTTTCCGGCGGCAACCAGCAGAAGGTGCTGTTTGCCCGCGCGCTTTCGACACCGGCGGCCATCGTGCTGATGGACGATCCCATGCGCGGCGTCGACATCGGCACCAAGCAGGATGTCTACGCCATTCTCCGCTCGGAAGCCGAAGCGGGGCGCACTTTCGTCTGGTACTCGACCGAGATGGACGAAATCTGCCTGTGCGACCGGGTTTATGTCTTCCGTGACGGTGTGATCGTTGCCGAACTGAAAGGGGAGGAGATCAGCGAAGAACATGTTCTCGCCGCTTCCTTCTCGGGAGAAGCCGCATGAAAAAGGGACTTTCCGCCAACACGCTCCGCCTGATGATCCCGGTCGTCTCGCTCGCCGTACTGCTTATGGCCGTCTTCTGGCTGCAGCCGCGTGCCATGAGCTACATGGGCATGAACCTGCTGTTCAATCTGGCGGTGCCGATTGCGCTTGCCACCATCGCCCAGATGCTCATCATCGCCGTCAACGATCTCGACCTCTCCATCGGCACTTTCGTCAGCTTTGCGGCCTGCGTTACCGCTGTCTATCTACCGACCGCACCGGTCACGGGCATCGCCATTCTGGCGGCGGCCATCGCTGCCTATGCGGTGATCGGTATCGTCATTCATCTGCGCGACCTGCCGTCCATCGTCGTCACGCTCGGCATGAGCTTCGTCTGGGGTGGGCTGGCCGTGCTCATTCTGCCTGCACCCGGCGGCACGGCCCCGGTCTGGCTGCGTTCGTTGATGACGGCGGCAATTCCCGTCGTGCCGCTTGCCATCGTCGCCAGCATCGTCATTGCCATCGTTGCCCATCTTGTCGTCATGCGCTCCACGCTCGGGGTTGCCATTCGCGGCGTCGGAGGCAACAGCCGCTCGGTCGCGCGCGCCGGCTGGTCGGTGCTGCGCATCAAGGCGGCAGCCTATGCATTGTCCGGCCTGTTCTCGGTGCTTGCCGGCATGGCGCTCGTGGGGCTCACCACCTCGGCGGATGCGAATATCGCCTTGCGCTACACACTGCTTTCGATTGCCGGCGTCATTCTCGGCGGCGGCGAATTCGTCGGCGGCCGTGTCTCTCCGCTCGGCGCGGTCGTCGGCGCTCTCACGCTCACGCTCGCCGGTTCCTTTCTCTCCTTCCTGCGGATTTCGCCCGACTGGCAGATCGGTGCGCAGGGTGCGGTGCTTATCATCGTGCTCGGCCTGCGCCTTCTTCTCAGCCGGCGCGAAGCGTGAGGTGACATCATGAACGCTCTGAAACCCGTTCTTTCGAAGCCTTGGATCTGGTCCTGGCTGGCGGCGCTCGCCACCTTTGCCGCGACTGCCCTGTTTACCGGCGGCGCGTCTGCCTTCGGCCTTTCCCAGGCCACGCTTACCTTCGCGGCCTTTTCCGTCATGGTCGGGCTCGGCCAGATGCTGGTCATCACGCTCGGCCCCGGCAATGTCGACCTCTCTGTGCCAGCCACGATCACGCTGTCGGGCACGCTGGCGCTCAAATTCATGGAAACGGAGGGATCGCTCGTCCTGCCGGGCCTGTTGATCGCGATCGGCATCGGTTTCGCCATTGGGGCGGCGAATTATGCGCTCATCAAGCTTCTGCGCATTCCGCCGATCATCGCCACGCTGTCCATGAGCTTTCTCGTGCAGTCACTGGCCATCTGGTCGAACCGGGGCCTGCGCATCAAGCCGCCTGAAGCGCTGGCCGCCTTCACCACCGGCACCACTGGCGGTGTGCCGAACATCGCGCTGGCCGGTCTCGTTCTGTCGGTCATCGTCTGGTGGCTTCTGGAACGGTCGATCTATGGCCGCTGGATTTCCGCCATCGGCCAAAGCCCGTTTGCGGCCCGCATGGCCGGCATTCCGGTGGATGGCACGCGCTTCGTCACCTATGTTCTTTGTGCCGTGCTGGCTGCCGTCTGCGGCTATCTGCTGGCGAGCTTTTCCGGCGGCGCGGCGCTCAACATGGGCGCGGAATACCTGCTCATGTCGATTGCCGTCGTCGTCATTGGTGGCTCGGCGGTGGCAGGGGGCAACTCCAACGTGCCGGGCATCTGGGGTGCTTCGCTCTTCATGTTCCTCGTCGTTTCCATGCTCAACACCTACGGCTTTGGCGCGGGCATTCGCCTCATGCTGACCGGCCTCATCATCATCGCCGTCATTGTCGCGGCCAGCCGTCCCGCCGGCGGCAAGCGTTAAAACAGGGCAGTCTCGCCATGAGTCATTCCGTCTATCAGATCAACGATCCCCGCTTCGCCAACATGATCGTGCCCAGTGCGGCGCTGGAGGAACTCTATTCCGGCTGCCGCTGGGCCGAAGGCCCGGTGTGGTTCGCGGACCATGAGCTGTTGATCTTCAGCGATATTCCCAACCAGCGGCTGCTGCGCTACGTGTCGGGGCAGGGCGTCTCGGTGTTCCGGGAGCCATCGAACTTTGCCAACGGCAACACGCGTGATCGCCAGGGTCGGCTTGTTTCCTGCGAGCATGGCGGACGGCGCGTGACCCGCACCGAATATGACGGCTCGATTACTGTTCTCGCCGACAGCTATCAGGGCAAGCGGCTGAACTCTCCCAACGATGTCGTGGTGAAATCGGATGGCTCGATCTGGTTCTCCGATCCCACCTATGGCATCCGCTCGGATTACGAGGGTTACAAGTCGGACGTGGAGCAGCCCCGTCGCAACGTCTTCCGTCTCGACCCGGCAACCGGTGATCTGACCGCGGTCATAGACGATTTCGGTCAGCCGAATGGTCTCGCCTTCTCGCCGGACGAAACGAAGCTCTACGTCGCTGATTCCGCTGTCAGCCACGATCCGTCCGCCGAACCGATCATCCGGGTCTTCGACGTGGTGGATGGCAGGCGTCTCGCCAATGGACGCGTCTTCTGCCGGCTTGATGCGGGCCTGCCGGATGGATTCCGGCTGGACACGCAGGGCAATCTTTGGACCTCTGCCGGTGATGGTGTCCATTGTTTTGCGCCGGATGGCACGCTTCTCGGCAAGATCCTCGTGCCGCAGACGGTGGCGAATCTCACCTTCGGCGGGCGGAGGAAGAACCGGTTGTTCATCACCGCCACGCAGTCCCTCTATGCGGTTTATGTGGATGTAAGCGGCGCCTGATCCAGTGCGGATTGTACTTTCGTAGAAAGGATGCAATCTCGCAGCGGAAGAGCTTCCGGAGGAGAGGAAATGAGCCGCAAACTGTTCGTATCGGCGGGCGAATGCATGCTGGAAATGGCAACGCAGGCCAATGGCGATTTCAGGCTCGGCTTTGCCGGCGATACGCTGAACACCGCATGGTATGCGCGGGCTTGCCTGCCGCATGCGACATGGGATGTGGCCTATTTCACCCGGCTCGGTACGGACAGCTATTCGGAAAAGATGAAAGCCTTCTTTGCCGAAAACGGCATCGATACCCGCTTTGTTTCCGCCGATCCCGTGCGGCAACCAGGTCTTTATCTCATCGAGATCAAGGATGGCGAGCGCAGCTTCACCTATTGGCGCAGCCAGTCGGCGGCAAAGCTTCTGGCCGATGATGCCGCGGCCCTCGAAGCGGCGTTTTCCGCCGCCGATGTGGTCTATTTCTCGGCCATCACGCTGGCGATCCTTGCGCCGGAGCGGCGCGAGATCTTCGTGGCGGCCGTGAAGGCAGCGCGCGATGCTGGCAGGCTGACGGTGTTCGACACCAATATTCGCCTGCGTCTGTGGGAAAACCCTGATGTCATGAAGACGGCCATCATGGCGGCGGCGGCGAGTGCCGAAATCGTTCTGCCGAGCTTCGATGACGAGGCGGCTGTCTTCGGCGATGTCTCGCTCGAGGCCTGCGCCGAACGCTATCGCGCCGCCGGCGCGGGAACCGTCGTCGTCAAGAATGGCGGCGGGCCGATGCTGGCGTTCGGCCCGGACGGGTTCGTTCGGGTCGATGGCGTGGAAAAGGTGCAACCCGTGGATACGACCGGGGCGGGCGACAGCTTCAATGGCGGATTTCTGGCGGCGCTGGCTGAAGGGGCTGACCTGCGGGCGGCCATGGCGCAGGGCCATGCGGTATCCTCACAGGTCATCATGCAGCGCGGCGCGCTGATGCCGATGGCGGCGTTCGCACGTCAGGCCTGATCCGCTTCCGGGATCACCAGCATCATCTCGTAATATTTGCGAAGTCCGGGGATATCTGCGGCAAGCGCCGTGGCCATCGTCCGGCAGACGGCAGTATCGCAGCGGTAACGGGCTGCGATGAAGTCGGCGTGACGCCCCTGGATTTCCGGCGAGAATGATCCGCGTAACGCGGTGAAGACCGGTACTTCTTCCATCTTGCCTTTCACGCGGATGCGGTCAAGTTCGAAGATCGCAAAGGCGTGAGACGCCGCCCGTGCCGTCCCCTCGCCGAGCAGAAGCGACACACCGTAAAGCTTCGATGAGCCTTCAAGACGGGCGGCAAGGTTTACGGCATCGCCCAGTGCCGAATAATCGAAGCGGCTGGTGGAGCCCATGTTGCCGACCACGCATTCGCCGGTATTGATGCCCGCGCCGATTTGCAGGGGATAGTGCACGCGGCCTTCCGCTTCGGCCTCCGCCTTCAGTGTCAGGTTCAGCGCTTCCATCGATTCCAGCATGGCAAGGGCGGCGCCCACTGCATTGACGGCGTGGTCGGCATCGTCCAGCGGTGCGTTCCAGAAGGCCATGATGCAGTCGCCGATATATTTGTCGATCGTGCCATTATGGGCAAGGACGATGTCCGAAAGCGGTGTCAGCAGCCGGTTGATCAGCGTTGTGAGCTGTTGCGGATCGCCCTTCAATTGCTCGGCAATAGTGGTGAAGCCGCGCACATCGCTGAACAGGATCGACAATTCGCGCTTTTCGCCGCCGAGTTTCAAACGCGAGGGATCGCGGGCCAATTGCTCGACGAGCGCCGGCGCGAGATATTGCGAGAAGGCCCGCGTCACATAACGGCGGCTGCGCCGTTCCCCGGCATAATCCAGAGCCGCCTGTCCCATGGCTATGCCAGTAAAGGCCAGTGCGGGCGCCATGGGCGACACGAAGACACGGCCAAAGCGCAGCGCCACATAACTGCCGGCGACGAGGGCAATTAGCGCGCCTATACCCGCGATGGCAGTGATCCAGCCGGTATCCCGCCACACGATGGCGGCGGCGAAAAGCGCTGCGGCCGCCAACACCAGGCCAGTCAGTGTGGCGCTTCCTATGCCGATCGAACGACCAAGCCTAAGATTGTCGAAGATCGTTGCGTGTACCTCCGCACCCGCCGTCAGCTTGCCGGTGTGGATGGTGTCGGATGTGGCAAAAGCGTCCGTGCCGCCCGCAGCCAGTGTTGGGGCATTCTGCAGGCTGAGGCCGACGATGACCACTTTGTCCCTGAAGAAACCCGGCGGCAGGAAGTGTTCCGGGTCGAGCGCCTGATAATAGGACACGGTGGGATAGGTGCGCGCGCCGCCGAAGGTCTGAATGCGGTTGCCCTCGGGGGGCATCTCCACGGCCAGGCTGGCAACGGAGGCAAGCGTTGCGGCAAAGCCGTCAAAATAGTTGGGCATGGTCCGTAGCACGCCGTCATGTCCGAGATCGACAGAGGCGATGCCGCTTTGCGCGCCTGCATCGCTGAAGATCTGGAGCGGCAGGACACGGATGAACTGGTCGGCCTGCGCGGATTTCACCAGTGTTTCATCACCAGCCAGAACAATGTCGGAACCGAGCGCGGCGGCAAGCGCGGCGTCCTCCTCCGGCTTCGAGGGTTCGGAGAAGATAATGTCGAGCCCTATGGCGCGGGCGCCCGCCGCTCGCAGCGCCGAAACCAGCCTGCCATGCAAACTGCGCGGCCAGGGCCATTGCTTGTTGATTTCCGCGAGCGAGGGTTCATCGATGGCGACGATGACCGGACTGTCGTCGGGGCGCGGCTCAGCTCCCAGCGTCGAAAGGTAATCGAAAGCGCGGTCGTCGATCAGCGCCCATGCAGGAAGCCGGGCGATGAGGCCCGTCAGGGCCAGCACCAGTGCGGCAAGCAGGATAATCTGCACCGGACGCGAGCGAATGAGCGTGTTCGGATTAAGCGGATCTTGCGACGCCATCAGAAGCGGACTTTGAGCGAGCCCTTGAACGAGCGGCCCCAGCCGGGAATGCCGGCCGTGAGTTCCGTGTCCTCATTCAGGAGGTTGTAGGCTGCGAGATCGAGTTCGATGTGCTTGCCGAAGGGTTCCCAGGTCAGCGCGGCATCGAGCGTCCAGCTTTCATCGAGTTCCACGTTGACCTCATCAACCCGCTTGCCGATATAGTTGGCGGCAAGGGTCGCCTTTACATTCGCTTCATTCACCCATGTCAGCGCAATCTGCCCCATCCAGTCCGGCACATAGGGAAGCGCGCCCCCGAAGAGCGGCGAACTCGGGTCGGTGTCCTTGGTGTCCGCATAGGCTACCGTGGAGGACAGGCCGAAGCCGTGGCCGATCAGGTAATTGGCGCTGACACTTGCGCGGTCGATACGGCCCTCGCCAGTCGTGTAGGCCACGGCTGTCAGTGGCACCTCGATTTGCAGCTTCTTCGCTTCCTGATGCTGGAACTCCACGGCGGTGAAGAAATCCGGCGTCCATTCCGCATCCCAGCGCACGGCAAGTGTATCCGTGTAACCGCTATCGTCGGTTGACGTCTGGTTCGGCTGGAGGTTGACAATGCCAATGGGTGACAAGGTGGGCACGGTCGTGTCGAGCCCGTCACGCATGAAGCCCGCTCGAAGCGATTGTCCGTCGGCGAAGGACCAGGCAATGCCGGCTCGCGGATCAAGCCGCTGCACATCCGTTCCGCCGCCGGAAATGAGCGTGCCGAACAGGGCGTATTCGGCCCTGATATCAGGTGTGATCTCGTGCAGCACATCCACATAGGCACGGGCAAGTCCCGACGTTTGCGATGCCGAGGCGCTGACAGTGGAGCCGGGCACCAGCCAGTCGATATAGGTCTGGTCGGTTTCGGTTCGCATCAGGCCGCCCTCGATGCCATAGCGCCATGTGAAGTCACCGGTCGCCACCGTGTGGTTGAGGGCGGCGATGTAGTAGCGCTCACGATAGTCGTTCAGCCTGGAATCGCTCTGCACGAATGCCGGGGTGCTGTCGATGATCGTCGTATCTTCGCGGCTGTTGATATTGGAAGCACTGAACAGAAGAGCCGCGTTGACGACGTTCTGGTATTCGACCGTGTGGCTCCAGCCGAGGCCGGCATTATAGGTTTCCGTGTCCAGGGTCTGTCCGCCGAGAAATGCTCCGCCGATCAATGGCGTGATCAGCCGGTCGCCGCTGAAGCGGTTTGTCGAACCGTTGAAATAGCTGATGACGCGATCATAGGGCGTTGGACTGGCTGTGACATAGGCGATGCCATGCCGAAACCGCTTGTTCGTGTCGAGCTGGTCGGTGGAGGCAATGGTGCGGTTATCCGGCACATTTTCCCAGCTCAGGCTGGAATAGAAGCTCACCGGGAAGGGCCGGTTGTTGTAGCCCTGCACCTCGGCTTCCGTCGTGTAGCCCATGTCGCCGCCGCCATGGGTGAAGCCGCCGCCAATCGAACTCTCGATGAAGGGCCGGCTGAGCAGTTCCGGGGTCAGCGAGCGGCTGGCGATGACGTGCGGCTCAAGCATCAGCCCCTGAACCAATGAGGAAAAGGTGCGGCTGTTTGCGGAATTGTTGAAGATATCGGTACCGTAGGCGAAGTCGTTGGCGAAGATATCGGTGCTGCCGCGCACTGTCTGGTCGATATAGGACGTGCCGGAAAACGGATCGAAGACGGAATCGCTGTAATATTCGGCCCAGGCGTTCATGCCCTGAAAACGGAAGGCCCCGTTCAGCGAAGAGCCGGCTTCCTGATTGGCACCCAGCGCGCTGTACTGGCCGCCCCGGGCGCGGGCCCGCTTCACATAATCCTGCGCACTGCGAATGGCGCCGACAGAATCGTAATTATCGATTGCCACGGCCGTGCGCACAGCGGCGATAGCTGGATCGTTGTCATCAAGGCGATTGGCGTTGTCGAGGGCCTGCGCGCCGGGTACCCGGTCGCCCTTTTCGAAATGGGCGGCGGCCAGAAGAAGCTGGCCCTGCGAATAGCTGGGATCGGCCACCGTTCCCGCCAAAAGGTCGTCAATCGCCTGGTCCACCTCGCCGGATTGCAGGTGATACATACCGCGCACGATGAGGCCGGGACCCAGCGACGGATCGAGTTCGACGGCCTTGTCGATGGCGCGCTTCGCCGCATCCATGCGACCGGTCTCGAGATAGAACACGGCGAGATTGATCAGGACGACCGGCGAATCCGGCTCCAGTTCGACGGCCCTGAGGTAAGCCGCCTCAGCCTCGCGGTTGGCTCCGCGGTCGGATTGCAGCGTGCCGAGCAGGTTCCATGCCGAGGATGAGCCCGGCGCGACGCCGATAATTTGCTGCACGTCGTCAATCGCGCCGTCGCTGTCACCTTCTATGCCGGCGCGATAATGGGCACGCACTTCAAGCGCCACCGGCTCCTTCGGATCGAGTGCCAGCGCCCGGTCGATGGCTTCCTTGACCTGTGCGCGGTCGTTGAGGAAGAACGCCAGCCAGGCGCGATAGGCAGGGAGTTCGGCTCTCTCGCCAAACCGCCGTTCCGCCTCGGCCAGAACCTTGATGGCGGCCTTCGTGTCCTGCAGGAAGCCGACGGCATAGGCGCGAAGGAAGACCTCCGAGACGTCGCCGGTCGGGTGCGGCAGGCTGATGGTCTTGTTGGGATTGGCAAGCGAGCGGGCGTAATAGCCACCATAAAGGGCGATGCTCCGGCGCTGCTTGTCAAGACGCGGCTCGACCCTGGCGAAGAGGGCCGCCGCCTCCGCATAGCGCCGTTCGGAAGCGGCGATCACGGCTTCGATCAGCCCGACGCGGGCCTGCTGCACGGACGTGAGCGATTTGCCCCGAAGGACTGTCAGCGTCTCACGCGCTTTCTGCCGTCCCTCCAGCGCAAGCTGGCTTTCCGCCAGTGTCAGCCATTCCTCAACAGTTCGGCTGTTGATGGGCCGTGCATCGATACGGTCGGCATCGGCTCTCAGCTTTGCAATGGGCTCTGGCGAGGGGCGCATTTGGAGAAAGGCTTCGCGCGGCTGCAAGTAGAACAGCATCTGCTCGCGGTCGTCGGACTCCACGATGGTGACGCGGTGCGGCGCCTGCCCGAGCGTCGCCGCTGCCGCCTGCCCCTGCTTTACCTGCAAGCTACCATGCGGGTTGGAAAACTCGACTTCACCTTCGAGCACCGACAACGAGGTTTTGGAACCATCGACCGTCATCGTCCAGTCAGTGCCGCGAATGGCGGCGGTCGCAGCCGGCGTTTCGACTGAAACAGCCGTGCCACCGCGCTCGGCACGGGCCCAGATCGAGCCGGATTGCAGTTCGAGCACCGTGTCGGCGCTCGTGCCGGTCGTGATCTGTTTGACGACGAGCGAAGAGTTTCGGCCGAGGCGAACCTGCGTGCGGTCGGAAAACAGGATGGCAAGCTGGCCGTTGCCGTTGGTACGCAGCACGTCGCCGCTGACAAGATCCTGCTTCAGGTCGACATAACGCCAGTCGGACACGTCGATGAACCGGATTTCCTCTTCCGATTTGCGCGCAATAACGGCCCCGGCAATGGAGCCGGAGCGCGCAACAGTTTCGGCAGAGGCTTCCAGACTGGAAGCCATGACGATGAAGGGCAACGTTGTCGCTGCCATAAGAATACGATTTGTCACCCCGAGCATGAGTTAACAAATCCTTTAGCAACGTTAAAGTGTCAAGCGGACTTTGACATCCACCCAGTTTTCACTATGGAGTATCGGTGCGGCAAAGGATTGGGGGAGGTTGAAAACGTGAGTGATTTTGATGGGACGCCGACGGAAATGTTGGGGGAACCCGAGGCGGCAGTCGAAATAAACGGCGAATATTTTAATCACATCAAGAAGATAAACGATATTTTCTATGATCAGATCAAAATTTCCGACCAGAAGGCGGCCTATATCTTCACTTTCATGGTGGCCTTTCTTGTTTCGTCTGCGGAAGGCCGAGGTGTGTTCAACTGGACCCGCTATGTCCATGGTTCCTGGTCGGAGGCTTTCGTTTCCGCGGGTCTCGCCGTCGCTTCGATATTCTCCGTCCTGTTTGCCGTCATGGTGGTTCTGCCCCGCCATGTGCCGAAATCAACCTCGTTGTTCTGGGGCACATGGTCGATCCACCGGCCGATTTTCGAGAAATCGGCCCAAAATCCCGACATCGGCTACCTATTTCGCGAATATCTGGAAAACGCCGACATTCTGGCCTTCATCGCCAAGCAGAAATATCGCTTCGTGGCCTTTGCCTTCCGCGGCCTGATGTTCACCATCATCTTCTACATGCTGCTTCTTTTGGTGACCGAAACGAAGGGTTGACGGCAATCTGCGGACAAGGTTCGCGCGTAGGGGCTTTGTCTTCGCGTGCACTTGCCTTTAAGACAGTGTCGTCCGCTTCAATCGATGAGGTTTGCCGTCATGGTGCTTTCGCTGCGTTCCGTCACCAAGCGGTATCAGACGGCGGAGGGGCCGCTTACGGTGCTGAACACCGTCGATCTCGATCTGGCCGCCGGGCAGAGCCTGGCGCTGACCGGTGAATCCGGCAGCGGCAAGAGCACGCTTCTGCATCTGGCCGGTGCGCTTGATGCGCCCGACGAGGGTGAAGTGACCGTCGCCGGGCACAGGCTTTCCGGTCTCAATGACAGCAGCCGGGCCGAAGTGCGACGCACGCGTGTCGGCATCATCTTCCAGCAATATAATCTCGTTCCGTCGCTTACCGTCGCCGCGAACCTTTCCTTCCATGCCCGGCTGGCGGGGCGGCGCGATGTCGGATGGGAAAAGGTGCTGGCGAACCATTTGGGCCTGACCGCGCTTCTGGAGCGCTATCCCGAACAGCTTTCGGGTGGCCAGCAGCAGCGCGTGGCCATCGGCCGGACGCTTGCCGCCCGCCCGCCGCTCATTCTGGCGGACGAGCCGACCGGCAATCTGGACGAGGCCAACGGCGATACCGTGATGACGCTGCTGCTCGATCTCGTGCGCGAAACCGGCGCGGCACTTCTGATGGTCACGCATTCGGCCCGGCTTGCGGCCATGCTCGACCGGCATGTTGTGCTGACCGGCGGGCGCATCCAGCCATGATGGTCGCCAGCTTCAGCGCGCTTCTTTCCCACTGGCGACGTCACCCCTTCCAGCTTGCCATGCTGCTCCTTGGCTTGTGCCTTGCCACCGCGCTCTGGTCCGGCGTTCAGGCCATCAATACGGAGGCTCGCGCCAGCTATGACCGGGCAGGGGCACTGATCGGGCAAGACCGCTTCGACACGCTGACGGAGCGCGACGGTGGTGAGATCGACCAGGAAACCTATATCGCGCTTCGCCGCGCCGGCTGGCGAGTATCACCGGTGGTGGAGGGGAACTGGCGGGTGGAAGGCCAGCGCCTGAGGCTGATCGGCATCGAGCCGGTCTCCATGCCGGCGGACGGCACGGCTGCAGGACTGGCAGGGGCAGGCGCACTGGTCGATTTCATCACGCCGCCGGGCTTCGTTCAGGTTGCGCCTTCCGTGCTTGAGACCTTGAGGGGGGTGGACACTCCGCCGCTCAGGGTCAGCGCAGATCTTCTGCCGGGCATGGCGATCGCCGATATCGGTATTGCGCAGCGCTTGCTTGGAAAGCAGGGGCGCGTCAGCCGGTTGATCCTCCTGCCAGAGCAACCGATGGGCGTTCCGGCGCTGTCAGAGGTTGCTCCGAGCCTTGTCCTTCACAAGCCTCAGGCGGGTGGTGACATCAGTCGGTTGACCGACAGCTTTCACCTGAACCTCACCGCCTTCGGCTTTCTCGCTTTCATGGTCGGGCTTTTTATCGTTTATTCCACCGTTGGCTTGGCCTTCGAGCAGCGCCGGCCGACCTTTCGCACGCTGCGTTCGCTGGGGCTTTCGACCCGGCTCCTGATGGCGCTGACGCTCGCCGAAATCACGGGCTTTGCTCTGGTTGCCGGTGTCATCGGTCTGGGGCTTGGCTATTTCGTTGCCGCAGCGCTGATGCCGGGCGTGGCCGGAACGCTGAACGCGCTCTACGGCGCCGCCGTCGAAGGGTCGCTCGCCTTTCGCCCGCAATGGGTTCTGAGCGGCCTGGCCATCGCGCTTGGTGGCGCGCTGCTTTCTGCCGCGGAAAGCCTGTGGCAGTTGTCGCGCCTGCCGCTGCTGGCGCCGGCGCAGCCACGCGCCTGGGCTCAGGCGTCCCGCCGGGTTCTCCTCCTGCAATCCGTTGCGGCGGTTGCGCTTCTGGTCGGGGCGGCGGCACTGGCGCTGTCCGGCGCTGGATTGCTCGCCGGCTTTGCCGTGTTGGCGGGCCTGCTGCTGGGCGCGGCCCTGCTGTGGCCCGGCCTGCTTTTCGCCTTCGTGTCGCTGGCCGGGCGCTGGGCGATGCGGCCCATGGCGCAATGGTTCTGGGCGGATACGCGTCAGCAGGTGCCCGGCCTGTCGCTGGCTGTCATGGCGCTTCTCATTGCCTTTGCCGCCAATGTCGGCGTCAGCACCATGGTCGCCAGCTTTCGCGCCACCTTTACCGGCTGGCTGGACCAGCGGCTGGCCGCCGAACTTTATGTGACGGCCCGCAGCGAGGCGGAGGCCCGCGACGTGGCGCTTTGGCTGAAGCCCAAGGTCGATGCGCTCCTGCCCATCGTGAATGCCGATGCCGAGCTTGCCGGCCAACCGGGGCAGGTCTATGGCGTGGCCGACCACCCGACCTATCGCGACCACTGGCCGTTGTTGCAGGCCCGCCCGGACGTGTGGGACCGGGTGAAGGCGGGCGAGGGCATTCTGGTCAACGAGCAGCTTTTCCGGCGAAACCATATGGCGCTGGGCGACAGGCTTTCGCTGCCGGGCAGCACCGCGTTACCCATCGCGGGGGTCTATTCGGATTATGGTAACCCGACCGGGCAGGTCATGATCGGCCTCGACCTGTTCGACCGGCTGTTTCCCGCAGCACAGCACTTGCGCTTTGGTGTCAGAGCCTTGCCCGATGCCGTTCCAGCCCTGATTGAAGGCCTGGAATCGCAATTCGGACTGGGGTCGATGCAGGTGACGGATCAGGCCGCGATCAAGCGCCGTTCGCTCGCCATTTTCGAACAGACCTTTGCCGTGACCGCAGCGCTCAACATCTTGACGCTTGGCACGGCCGGTATCGCGCTTTTTGCCAGCATGACGACGCTTTCGGGCATGCGGTTGCCGCAGCTTGCGCCGGTCTGGGCCATGGGCGCGCGGCGCGGCACGCTCGCCCGGCTCGAACTCATTCGTACGCTGCTGCTGGTGGTCGCGACGCTTGTTCTCGCCATTCCCGTCGGCATTGCGCTTGCCTGGGTGCTGCTCGCCATCGTCAACGTCGAGGCCTTCGGCTGGCGGTTGCCGTTGCGGCTTTTCCCGCTCGACTGGTTGCGCCTTGCCGGCTTCGCAGTGGTGGCCTCACTGGTTTCCGTTGCATTTCCGCTGCTGCGGCTCGCACGGATTACGCCCTCCGATCTGCTGAAGGTGTTTGCCAATGAACGCTAGAGCGTTGCTGGTCCTCCTGTTTTGCGCCGTCGCAAGCGTCTCGCTGGCGCAGGGCTTTGCCGGACTTGGCGGTGATGCCAAGGGCTATTCGGTGCCGGAGCGGGGCACGGTGCTCACATTTCCCGCCGATCACGGCTCCCATCCGCAGTTCCGCATCGAATGGTGGTACGTCACCGCCAATCTCAAGGGCGAGGACGGGCGCGATTACGGCGTGCAGTGGACGCTGTTCCGGTCGGCCATGGCACCCCGCGAAGGAGAGGGATGGACCAGCCCGCAGATCTGGATGGGCAATGCCGCACTGACGACGCCCGATGCCCATTATTCAGCCGAGCGGCTGGCGCGCGGTGGCATCGGCGAGGCTGGTGTGGCGGCCGAACCCTTTACGGCTTTCATCGATGAGTGGCGCCTTGCCGCGCCGGATGCGGCCGGGCTGGACAGGCTCGACATGGCTGCCGGGGGCAAGGATTTCCGTTACGATTTGCAGCTTGAAGCGACCGGCCCGCTCGTCCTGCACGGGGATCGCGGCTATTCCGTCAAATCCGAAAGCGGGCAGGCGAGCTATTATTACTCGCAGCCCTCCTACCGGGTGTCCGGCACGCTGAAATTTCCCGGAAGAGACATGGCAGTAACCGGGCAGGCGTGGCTCGACCGGGAGTGGTCCAGCCAGCCGCTGGCTGCCGACCAGAAGGGGTGGGACTGGTTCTCGCTGCATTTCGAAACCGGCGAAAAGCTGATGGGCTTTCGCCTCAGGCATACCGGCGGGCGAAATTTCGTGTCCGGCACCTGGATTGCGGCGGATGGCACGGCGACGCCGCTGACGCCCAACGCATTGAAACTGACGCCACAGGCGACGGCACAGGTGGCGGGGCGGAAGGTTCCCGTTCTCTGGCGTGTGGAACTGCCGGCGCAGCAACTCGACGTGACGGTAAAGGCGGTCAATGATGCCGCATGGGTGGCGGGGCGCTTTCCCTATTGGGAGGGCCCGGTGCGGGTCACGGGTTCGAAGCCCGGCCAGGGCTATCTGGAAATGACGGGCTATGAATAGGAGACGGCAGAAAAGGTCACGGCCTTTGATCCGGAAGGCATCGGCGCGCGTTTAGAAGGGCAGTCGATCCATCATGAACCCGGAGGGATGATATGTTTCGCCTTGCCGCCAGTTTTCTGACCGCCGCCATCATCGGTCTCGTGCCTGCCCGCGCAGCGGATGCCGCGCCCTTCAGCCTTGAAAGCTATTTCAAGGGTTCCACCATCGCAACGGGCAGCTTTACCGCCATCAACGGCGTGAAGCGGGACTTCACCGTCGATCTCAACGGCAAGTGGGATGGCAGGACGCTCGTTCTTGTCGAGAACTTCCGCTATGCCGACGGTGAGCGGGACCGCAAGACGTGGCGTTTTCGCAAGATCGCCGAAAATCGCTATCGCGGCACCCGTGAGGATGTGGTCGGCGAAACCACGGTGACGGTGCGCGGCGATACAGCGACCTTCACCTACCTCGTGGATATTCCTGCCTCCGGCAAGGTGATGCGCGTGCGCTTTCATGACCGCATGGTGCTGAAACCGGACGGCACGCTCGTCAACAACGCGCTGGTGACGAAGTGGGCGCTGCCGGTGGCGTGGACCAAGGTTGTTTTTCGCCGCAAATGAGAATGTGAGCCACGATCATGTCGAACCCTGATTTCGATGCCCTGATCGGTCGGGTCGCGCTAGGCGACCGGGCTGCATTCGCCCATCTTTATCACGCATCGAGCCCGAAACTTTTTGCCGTCTGTCTTCGTATCTTGCGAGACAGGACGGATGCCGAGGAAGCGTTGCAGGAGATCTACATCAAGATCTGGCAGCGCGCGCGCAGCTTCGCCACCCGGTCCGGAACGGCGACAAGCTGGCTTGTGGCGATTGCCCGAAACCATGCCATCGACGTGATCCGGGCCAGACGACCGGCAGCGCAGGACATTGACGATCTTTCCGAGGCTCTCGATGATGGCGCCCCCAACCCGGAAGAAGTCGCTGCCGTCCGCGACGAGGGCCGCCGGATTGACGATTGCATGAAGCGGCTGCAGGCCCCGCAGGCGGATGCGGTGCGTCGTGCCTATGTCGAGGGCTTGAGTTATCTTGAGCTGGCAGATGAATTGAAAGTGCCGCTGAACACGGTGCGGACCTGGCTTAGGCGTAGCCTGCTCAAACTGAGAGAGTGCATGGAGCAATGACGACAGGCGACGAAGACCGGAGGACGACCAGCGCCGACGATGCTCTGGCGGGCGAATATGTGCTGGGCGTTCTGTCAACGAAAGAGCGTCGTGAAGTCGAGGCGCGCATGGTCGCGGAGCCGGCCTTCGCGCGCCTTGTCGAGCGCTGGCAGGCCGATACCGCCAGTTGGAACGGGATCTATGGCGAAGCCGCGCCGGACCCTGTCATCCTTTCGCGCATCGAAAGCCGTCTGTTTGGCGCCGAGGCCAGACCTCCTGCCGGCTTGTGGCACTCGCTCGCCTTCTGGCGAGGCCTCGCCTTCGGCTCCTGCTTTGCGGCATTTGCTGCCGTTATCGTTGCCTCTGGCTGGCCGCCATTCCGGGCTGCGCCCGTGCCGCTTGTTGCCGAACTCTCCGCACCCGGTGGTACCATTGCTCTTCTTGCTTCCTATAATGCCGCCGATGGCCGGATGAAGATCGTACCGGCGGCAGCGCCTGAGGCCGGTCAGAAATCGCTTGAACTCTGGGTCGTGCCCGGCAGCGGCAGCCCGAAATCGCTTGGCGTACTGGAGGCCGGTGCCGGAGGGGAGATCGTCATCCCGGCGGAGATGCGGGCCGGTCTGCACGACGGCGTTGTTCTGGCGGTCACGGTCGAGCCTTTCGGCGGTTCGCCCACCGGCTTGCCCACGGGGCCCGTCATCGTCAGCGGCGCTGTACGCAGTCTCTGAAAAATGAATTTAAGTTCAATATCTTGTGAGAAAAATCGGGTCTGAGTGAAACTTTCTGAAGCATGGCTTCGTCCTTTGTAGCGCCACCGGTTCAAAGGTGGCGGCCCGGCGGGAATGGCCCCCGGCGCCTTGTATGTCTCAATGGAGGATACCCGATGCGAAACGTCTCGATCCGCGCGCTCTCGTTTGCTGCCGTTCTTTCCCTCGGTGCCGTAGCCGCCCACGCCGCAAACCCCGAGGTCGGTGGCGCGCCGATGCTGGAAACGAAAAACATCGTCGAGAACGCCGTCAACTCGAAGGATCACACCACGCTGGTTGCCGCCGTGAAGGCCGCCGGTCTGGTTGAAACGCTGCAGGGCAAGGGTCCGTTTACGGTCTTCGCGCCGACCAACGCAGCCTTTGCCGAACTGCCGAAGGGCGCCGTCGACAACCTGCTGAAGCCGGAAAACAAGGACAAGCTCGCCAAGGTTCTGACCTGCCATGTGGTGGCTGCAAATGCGCTTTCGCCGGCTATCGAGAAGATGATCGCCGATGACAAGGGCGAGCATGACGTGAAGACCGTTGGCGGTTGTGTTCTCAAGGCCAAGCAGAGCATGGGCAAGATCACGCTGACCGATGAAAACGGCACCGTGGCCCATGTCACGATCGCCGATGTGAAGCAGTCGAACGGCGTCATCCACGTCATCGACAAGGTACTTCTGCCGAAGCAGTAATCCGCCGTCGCCGCCCCGAGAACGAAAGGCCGGTTCACAAGAGCCGGCCTTTTTCGTGATCCGCTCCCGCCTGCTCTGCGTAACAAGGCCATGTGTTCCCGACAAAGGAGACGGATCGATGCGCTTGAAATCTGTTCTGTTGCTTGCTGTCACAGCGGCCCTGACCGCGACGTTTGCCCACGCCGAACAACTTGGCGGCCCCGAAATCCGCAACCTGATTACCGGCAAGACGGTGCGGCTCAGCACGCCGCTCGGCATATCGCTGCCCCTGCGCTATGGCTCCAACGGCGTGGTCGCCGGTGATATTTCAGGCTTCTCAATGGCCAGCATGTTTGCACCGAAGGAGGAAGGCCGCTGGTGGATCGACAAGGACCGGCTCTGCCAGAAATGGCCGAGCTGGTACAAGGGCCGCACCTTCTGCTTCACCATCAGCCAACTGGATGCGAACCGCATTTCCTGGCTTCGCGATGACGGAGCGACTGGCACAGCCGTCATCGCCGGCCGGACGCCTTGAGGATGAAAGCTTCCGATGAACGCCCGCCGCGTCTTCTGGCCTATGCCCTGCCGGCCATCCCGCTGGCGGTCATGGCGCTGCCATTCTATGTGGTCGTGCCGACATTCTACGCGCAGAGCCTCGGTCTTTCCGCCGCGGGTCTCGGCCTCGTGTTGCTCCTCATCCGGATTCTCGATGCGCTGAGCGATCCGCTGGTTGGTTGGCTGTCGGATAGAAGCTTCCTGCGCACAGGGCGAAGGCGGAGTTTCTTCATTCTCTTCGTTCCACTGACAGCCTTTTGCGCCTTCAAGGTGTTCTGGCCGCCCGCGGATGCGGATCTTCTCTACCTCGGCATCTGGGGTGCGGCGCTTTCCTTCTGCTATACCGGCGTAACTCTCCCCTACACCGCTTGGGGCGCCGAGCTTTCCCCGGACTACGACGGGCGCTCGGTGGTTTCGGCCTTTCGCGAGGGAGCGACACTCGTCGGAACGCTGCTCGCCGTCGTTCTGCCCTTTGCTGTCGGCCTTGATCGGATAGGCGTCCATGGTCTGGCGGCCGTGGCGCTGCTTGTGGTCATCCTCTTGCCGCTTACCGCAATACTCGCGGTGTGGAAGGTGCCGGAACCCGCCAACCTCACCAGCCAGCGGTTGCGGCTCGTGGCAGGGCTGCGGTTGCTCGCCGGCAACCGGCCCTTTGTCCGGCTGATTGCCGCCTTCTTCCTGAACGGCTTCGCCAACGCCATTCCCGCCACGCTGTTCCTATATTTCGTGTCCGAACGGCTCGGTCTGCCAGAACTGCGCGGGCCGTTTCTTTTTCTCTATTTTGCCTGCGGCATGATCGGCGTGCCGGTGGCTGTCGTCGTGGCGCGGCGTGTGGGAAAACATCGCGCCTGGTGCGGTGCGATGATCGCCGCCTGCCTGATCTTCGGCCTCGCCGGCTTTCTGGGGCAGGGCGATGGTTTCGCCTTCGGAATCATCTGCGCGTTGACGGGTGTTTTGCTCGGCTTTGATCTTGCCCTGCCGCCGGCCATTCAGGCGGATGTCATCGACAACGACACCATGATCTCCGGTGAACAGCGCTCCGGGCTTTACTTCGCTGCCTGGGGGCTTGCCACGAAACTGTCGCTGGCCGCGAGCGCCGGCCTGGTGTTTCCCCTTCTGGAATGGTCCGGCTTTCTCATGACCGGCAGCGTCGAGCAGACACCCGGTGCCCTCTCGACACTGTCCGGCCTTTATGCGTGGCTGCCCGTTCTGCCCAAGCTTGCCGCCATCGTGCTCATGTGGAGTTTCCCGCTCGGGCGCGATCAACAACGTCATACGCGCGATGTACTCGAGCGTGGCGGCAGATCCGGCCGCGGCACGGGCGCGTAATTCATTTCCATGCTTCTTAAACTCCGGCGGTCCTGATGCCCTGTCGCAACCTCGTCTTCATTCTTGGCGACCAGCTCTCGCCTTCGATTTCCAGCCTTGACGGGTTTGATCCCGAGCAGGACATGGTGTTGATGTGCGAGGTGGCCGAGGAAACCACCTATGTGCGCCATCACAAGAAGAAGCTCGTTTTCATTTTGTCGGCCATGCGCCATTTTGCTGATGAACTGGTCGGTCGCGGTCTGGATGTGCGTTATGTCAGGCTCGATGATCGCGGTAATTCCGGTTCGTTCACCGGCGAATTGCTGCGCGCGATTGCAGACCTGAAGCCGCGAAAGATCATCATCACTGAAGCCGGAGAATGGCGCGTCATGGAGGCCGTTGCCCGGTGGCCGGATCAGATCGGCCTGCCGGTGGAGGTTCGAACCGACGGCCGCTTTCTATGCTCCCGCGAAGCCTTTCGCCAATGGGCGGCGGGACGGCGCGAACTGACAATGGAGTTCTTCTATCGCGACATACGCCGCCGCACGGGGCTCCTGATGCAGGGTGGCGCGCCGGTTGGTGGGCGCTGGAACTTTGATGCCGAAAACCGCAAACCCGCCGAACCCGACCTATTTCGCCCGAAGCATTTGGAATTCTCACCCGATGCCGTGACCCTTGCTGTCATGGCGCTGGTGGCCCGCCGCTTCAAGAACCATATGGGTTCGGTGGACGGGTTTGCGTTCGCGGTGACGCGCACGGATGCGGAACATGTGGCCGATGCGTTCATGACCGATTTCCTGCCAGGCTTCGGGAATACGCAGGATGCAATGCTGAAAGGTGATCCGTTTCTCAACCATTCTCTGCTCTCGTTTTACATCAATGTCGGCCTGCTCGATCCGATGGCACTGTGTTCGGCAGCGGAACGGGCCTATCTGGAAGGCCGCGCGCCGCTCAATGCCGTCGAAGGGTTCATTCGCCAGATCATCGGCTGGCGTGAATATGTCCGCGGTGTCTACTGGCTGTTCATGCCCGATTATGCGGGGCGGAATTTCTTCGCAGCCGAGCGCCGGCTGCCCGCCTTCTTCTGGACGGGGGAAACCGACATGGCCTGTCTCTCGACCGTGATCGGGGAGACCATCGCCAACGCCTATGCTCACCATATCCAGCGGTTGATGGTGGTCGGCAATTTCGCCATGTTGACGGGGCTTGATCCGAAGGCCGTGCATCAATGGTATCTGGAGGTTTATGCCGATGCCTTCGAATGGGTGGAGTTACCCAACGTGATCGGCATGAGCCAGTTCGCCGATGGCGGGCTGCTGGGCTCCAAGCCATATGCCGCCAGTGGCGCCTATGTCGGGCGCATGTCGGATTATTGCGAAGGCTGTCGTTACGATGTGCGGCGAAAGACGGGGGAAGGGGCCTGCCCGTTCAACGCGCTCTATTGGGATTTTCTGGACCGCAATGCCGACAAGCTTTCGGGCAATCGGCGGCTCGCCCAGACCTACGCCACCTGGCGTCGCATGACGGAAGATCAGCGGCAAGACTACCGTCAAAGCGCGCGGGCCTTTCTGGTGAAACTGGATGCGGGGAAACGGATATGAAGGGAGACACGGGATGGAGATGAATTCTCTGCCTTCAGGTTACAGGGCGCTCGTCATTGGTGCCAGCGGCGGCATAGGTTCTGCGGTTGCAAATGCGCTTCAGGCGGACCCGGGTTGTGGCGGTGTCGTGAGGTTCTCGCGTCGCGACGACGGGCTGGACCTGACAGACGAGGACAGCGTCGCGGCGGCATCAGCCCGCCTGAGCGGCGGATTCCACCTGATCTTCTGTGCGACGGGCGGGTTGACCATCGATGGCGCCGGCCCGGAAAAATCCCTGAAGCAGATCGCGCCCGAAGCGATGATGAAGCAGTTTGCGCTGAACGCGCTCGGCACGGCGCTGGTCCTCAAGCATTTCGTGCCACATCTCGTCCGTCGCGAAAGAGCGCTGATGGGGTTCCTCTCGGCGCGTGTCGGTTCGATTGGCGATAACCGGCTGGGCGGATGGATTTCTTACCGCGCCTCGAAGGCGGCGCTGAACCAGATCGTCCGCACCGCGTCCGTGGAAGTTGCCCGGACACATCCCCAAGCCGTCGTTGTGCCCCTGCATCCCGGCACGGTAGCCACGTCGCTGACGCAGAACTATGCAGCCGGGCACGCCCGCATGCCGCCGGACGATAGCGCCCGCGCGCTTCTCGGCGTTCTGAACAAGTTGAGGCCTGAGCAAACCGGGCGGTTCTTTGCCTATGACGGGCAACCCATCGAATGGTAGTCGTCAGACAGCGACGCCTGCCAGCACGCAAGATCAAGAAAATATGGATCGCTAAAATTCAAGTGAGCGCTTTTACCGGGCCAGAAGCTTTCTCTCCTAGAATTCGTAGTGTCAGACTGTTCAGCAGTTGACCGGCATGAGGCCGGGCGGATCAGCGCATTCCTTCAGGAATGAGGGGCGGCGTTGCGGGCGCAATCGACATCGGCTCCCCTTCATCATCCAGCCACTCAAGCGCCCCACAGAGGTGCGCGCACGGAAACACCTATGAAGACCGGTTACCATTCTCTCGTTGCCGCCGCGATGGCGGTTCTCGCCACCTTCGCGGGAAAGGCTGAAGCGCTTGAAGTTCCCAAGGGGCAGGTTGTGCTGACGGTGCGTGCGCCGCACCTGACCCATGCAAACGTCAACGGCACCGCCCAGTTTGATCTTGAAATGCTCGAAGCGCTTGCCGGCCGCACCGCGACGATGGAAACGCCCTGGACGGACGGCAAGGTTTCGTTCTCAGGTCCGTTCCTGCGGGGGGTTCTGGAAGCGGCCGGCGCCACGGGCACGGCGCTCAAGGTGCGGGCGCTGAACGACTACGCCGCCGAAGTGCCGATGGAAGATGCCGAGACGCTTGATACCATTCTTGCGACTCGCATGAACGGACAGGCCATGTCCGTGCGTAACAAGGGGCCGTTGTTCCTGATCTACCCATTCGACAAGGATCAGAACCTCTTCAACGAGAAATATTTCTCGCGCTCCGTCTGGCAGATCAAGGAAATCGAGGTCTCCGAGTGACATTGAGGGCCGCGCCGGGCAGCGACGTTATCCGCAGGGTCAGCAAGGCAACTGCCGTGCTGCAGGTCTTTGCCGTTGTGCTGCTGCTCGGGCTTGCGGCCATCTTCGTTGTCATCATTCAGCGCTATTCCACTCTCCAGGACGGCATTCGTGAAAACGCGCTCTGGTCGCTCTACCAGCTAGACCGGGAAACACGCAAACTGCATGAGGGTGTCCACGTCGCCATCGTCGAAGGCGACGAAACGAATGAGACGTGGCGGCTCGCTTCGCAGCGCTACGACATTCTCTATTCGCGCATGAATATCGTCCAGCAGGGGCATTTCGATCGCAAGCTGGGTGGTGAGCAGGATACGGGCCCGATGCTGGATGAAATCGACGCATCGATCCTCAAGCTGGAGCCGATCTTTGACGAGATCAACCGGACCGGCGCGATCAGCATCGATGCCCTGCGGCAGGTCGATGCCGAGCTTGATGTTCTCATGGGCAAGACCGAGGGCGTCCTCGTCTATGCCAATACGGCCGTCAGCGCCGACCGGGCGGAAGCGCGCGCCGCTCTTCTGTCCCTTCAGCTCAAATCCGCGGGGCTGGTCGGCCTGCTCGTCGTGTCCGTGGGATGCCTCATTTTTCTGCTCACGCGGCAATTGCGTTCCGTACGGGCGGCTGGCCTCAGTTTCGAGCGCATGGCGCGGGATCTGCGCGGCTCCTATCTGGCGGCGGAAGCCGGCAATCGCGCCAAGTCGCAGTTCATGGCCACGATGGGGCATGAGATCCGCACGCCGCTCAATGCCATTCTCGGTACGGCGGAACTGATGCAACTCCAGCCGCTTCCCGAAAAGATCGATGCCGGCATCGGTACCATCCGGCGGTCTGGCGAAGCGCTTCTTTCCATTCTCAACCAGGTTCTCGACTTTGCCCGTTCGGAAGATGGCAAGCTGACCGTCGAGGTGCAGCCGACATCTGTTGTCGATGTGGTTACTGCCGCCGTCGACATGCTACGTGATCGCGCCATTGAGAACGGCAATCGCATTGAGCTGGAAATACCGTCGCCACACCGCTTTCCGGTGGTGGAAACCGATCCGACACGTCTCAAGCAGGTGCTGCTCAACCTCATCAGCAATGCGATCAAGTTTACCGAAGGTGGCACTGTCACCGTCCGGCTTGAGGAACGGCTGAATCTCGGCGGCGCCCGGCTGCACTTCGAGGTCATCGATACCGGCATTGGCATCGATGAAGAAGGTATTCGCAAGCTTTACCAGCCCTTTTCGCAGGTGGATGCCTCAATCAACCGCCGCTTCGGCGGCACCGGCCTTGGCCTTGCCATCAGCAAGGAAATTGTCGAGCGGCTGGGCGGTACGGTCGGTGTTTCCAGCAAGAAGGGCGTTGGCAGCCGGTTCTGGTTCGAACTCCCGGTTATCGAAACCACATCTCTTCCGGCGCCTGCCGCGGTGGCGACGATTGGGCCGCTCCCGACGCTGCGCGTGCTTCTGGTCGAAGACAATCGCGTCAACCAGCAGGTTGCCGCTGGCTTTCTCAAGCATCTGGGGCAGAATGTCGATCTCGCAAACGATGGTTTCGAGGCCGTGGAGATGGCGGCGAAGAACGACTATGACGTGATTTTGATGGACATGCAGATGCCGAATATGGACGGTGTCGAAGCAAGCACCCGTATTCGGGCAATGAGTGGTCCGCGCAGCCAGACGCCGATCATTGCGATAACCGCCAATGCCTCGGAAGACGACCGTAAACGCTGCGCCACGGCCGGTATGAACGGCTTCCAGTCCAAACCGATCTCCGTCGAGAAGCTGCGTGGCGTCATTCAGTCCATCGCGCCGACCGGTCTTCCGGCACCGGTGGATGACGGCCTGCCTGCGATGAACGAGCCTTCTTTCGAGGCGCGACGCCAGGAGATTGCCGAAGTGCTGGGCGAAGACGGCTTTGCGGAACTGCTCGCGCATTTCTTCGATGATGCGGCCATGCTGGTTGCGGCACTGGAAAAGGCTGCCCAAAGTGGCGACGGGGCAACGCGCGACCGGCTTTTGCACACGCTGAAAGGGGCGGCTTCCAATGTCGGCTTCCAGATGTTGGCGGATGAGTGCCAGGACATGCGGCAAAGGCCGCTGACCGTGGAAACAGTAACGGAAATCCAATCGATGATCGATGACTGCCGGCGGCGGCTGGCGGCTTAGGAGCCTATGCATGCGTATTCTGCTGATCGAGGATAACCAGACGAACCTCATCTTTCTCCGCCGACTCGTGGAGCGGATTGGTGGCATGGCGGTGGCCTATGGCTCGCCCGTCGAGGCGTTGTCGGATATGCCAGGTCTCGATTACGATATTGCGGTGATCGATTATCGGATGCCGGTTCTGAACGGAATCGAACTGTTGAAGGAAATGGCGCGGTTCGAAAAGTATCGCAACAAGCCTGCCGTTTTCGTTTCAGCCGACGCGGATACGGTGACACGAATGGCTGCGCTGGAAGCAGGCGCCATCGATTTTCTGACAAAGCCAGTCAGCCCGCTGGAGTTTCAGGCGCGGTTGCGCAATCTCATGGCGTTGGTCGATGCGCAGAACAAGCTGGCGGACCAGGCCGGCTGGCTGCGCAGCGAGGTTGACAAGGCCGTAACCCAGCTTCGTGAGCGCGAGGTGGAAATCATCGAACGGCTGACAACGGCGGCAAGCTATAAATGCGCGGAAACGGCACGTCACACCATCCGTGTCGGCGCCTATTCCGAGGCGATCGCGCGCGCCTTCGGCCTGTCGCCCGAACAGTGCTATGATATCCGTCTGGCTTCGCCCATGCATGACATCGGCAAGGTCGCGATTGCCGATGCCATTCTCAACAAGAACGGCAAGCTTTCGGACGAGGAATTTACCGAGGTGAAGCGGCATACGCTCATTGGTTACGACATTCTGGCGGATTCCAAGTCCGAGTTGCTGCAACTGGCGGCCGAGATTGCGTTGACCCACCACGAACGCTGGGACGGACGGGGGTATCCGCATGGCACGGCGGGCGCGGCCATTCCGCTTTCGGGTCGGATCGTCGCCCTTGCCGACAATTTTGACGCACTGACCACAGTACGACCCTACAAGGAGGCCTGGAGCGTTGAGCGGGCTGTTGCGCATATCATCGCGCAATCCGGTACGCAGTTCGATCCCGATTGCGTGAAGGCCTTCGAGAGCGTGGTGCCCGAGTGCCTGGCCATCATGTGGGAAAACAAAGACGACCAGCAAGCCGGGCATCCTTGCGGCTTGCCCTCCCAGCCGGTGTGCGCGGTGGCCGGCTGATAGCGGCGAGTGGGGGAAATGTCGTCTGCCGGATGCGAAGGTCAATCCGGTGGCGCGTGGCTATATCGTGAGTGGTCAAGGCCATGGGTGCACCGGCATTGCCCAAACACCAACGGTACGTCAGATTCGCTCTTCGGGATCTGTCCAAGCGGCGGTTCCAGCCATTGCCGAGGCCTTCGCGCACGGCTTTGGGGCCTGATGTTGTAGCGGCAAGCCGACCGGAACGATCGGGATATGCGCCTGATCCGACGGTCCAGCCCCACACATGCGCAATAAAGATTGCCATATAACCCGTAAGGGCGCATGGTATCAAAGCTGGCAGCCGGTTAAAGGGCGCTGCCGGTTCAGGGTTTGCTACCTTGGCCCCAAAGAAAGGAGGACGTGATGTCTTCCGACATTTATCCTTCCAGCCTTTCGCGTAACCTCGTTCGTGCCGGTGCTTACGGTTATCGCGAGAATGCGGTCCTTGGCCTTTTTCTCACCGAAGTTGAAGGTGCAGGCGAAGAAGCAGGGCTGGGTTTTGCTTCTGCCACGACTTTCGTGACCTACCCCGATTTCGGCACCATGCCGACGGTGAGACCAACGGCCGTGAATTTCGGGCGGAACCATCTTTCGATGCAGGCTGTTTCGCTCGGGCAACGCACGGCCGTCGGGCCGCATCCGCTTTAAGTCCGGAAAGTCGCCGTACGGCGAGCCGATGAAGTGGCAAATGCCGCGTACCCTTTCCGCCCACATTCCATCTCAGGGAGAATATCATGGCCAAAGGCCAAGTCCGCAGTAATCGTGAAGTTCGAAAGCCCAAGAAAGACAAGTCGGTAACTCCGGCCGCCGCGCCCGTTATGGGTTCGCAGGTCAAGCTTTCGAGCAGTACCGTGCCGGTCGGCAAGAAGAAGTAGCCGCAGGCTCACGACCCGGCTTGCGTCATTGATTGGCGCAAGCCTCCTGTTTTTATGGAAAGATACAATGACCTTGACCCAAACGACGCGCCGCATGGCGCAGGACCTCTTTCGCGCCCCGGCGGCCGAAAAGGGTACGGATGCCACAAAGCTCCGGGAATTCCGCATGCGTTTGCAACTGAAAACACGCGAACTGAAACTGACCGAGCGACAGGATCGCCAGGAAAAGCGCGTATTGCGCCCCGGACTGTCACGCGCCGTCTTCGCGCCGGCCCACAATGGGCCTGCCGCCTGATGGCCTTGCTGCACAGAAAGGACCATAACGTGGCCGATTTCGACTACAAGACAGAAGCAGGGCTTTATGCCGGCAAACGCTATCAGGGCAGCAGCGGTCCGCGCTACAGGCGTTTCGAAACCGCCGCCGAGGCCGTGCGCTTTGCCATCGAGGACATGCCCGGTTCGCAGTTGCGCGGTTCGGTTCTCGAAGTGGACGAAGCCCGTTTCGACGATACGCAGATCCGGCGGCTTTACGATGCCCCGGAATTTCCGCTGGCGCGTCGTACCCCTTGAGCAGGGCATGACATGACGATTTTCTCGGTTCGGCACATCACGTCCTATCGCTACAGGAGGCCGGTGCTTTTCGGTCAGCACCGGTTGATGTTTCGCCCGCGCGACAGTTTCGACCAGACGCAGCTCGATTGTCGTCTGGACGTGCATCCCACGCCCAAGGCGGTGCGCTGGGTTCACGATGTCTTCGGCAATTGCATCGCGCTGATCGATTTTGCCGATCCTGAGGCGGAACTGAGTTTCGAAACGTCTATCCGTCTGGATCATACGGCGCATGTGCCGCTCGATCTCGAAACGGACATGGCGGCGCTGACCTTCCCCTTCGCCTATGAACCTGACGAGGCCATCGACCTCGAACGGACCATCGAGCGGCACTATCCGGACCCCGGCGATGAGGTGGGGAAATGGGCGCGGCAATTCGTGCCGGTCGGCCCGCAGGCGCGTACGGGCCATGTCCTCATGACACTGTGCTTCGCCATCCATGACGGTTTCAGCTATGTGCGGCGCAGCGAACACGGTACCCAGCCGCCTGTGGAAACCTTGCGATTGCGCAAAGGTTCGTGCCGCGATTTCGCACTTCTGATGATGGAGGCGACCCGTTCGCTGGGGCTCGCGGCTCGCTTTGTCACCGGTTACATCTACGTGCAGGATCGCGACGGTTCCGTCACGATCGGCGGCGGTTCGACCCATGCCTGGTGTCAGGTCTATATCCCCGGGGCGGGCTGGGTGGAATTCGATCCCACCAACGGCATCGTCGGCAACCGCGACCTCATTCGCGTCGGTGTGGCGCGCGACCCAAGGCAGGCCATTCCGCTGTCCGGCTCTTATGACGGTGGCGCGGATGATTTCGACAGCATGCTGGTACAGGTGAATGTGACCACGGGCACCAGCGAAACGGCAGTGGCAACGCCGGCCTGATCTTCGATGGAACGGCAGGCGGGTCCGCACGTTTGCCTTATCAAGGAATAAAACGACGAAACAATTTCAAAGGACCAGAACCACATGAAGATACGTGCCGGCTTTCATCTGGGATATGAGTGCGAACATGACACGCCGATGCTGCTTGTTCTCAATATCCATCCCACCCGCCGTGTGGATCTTCTGACGGAACAGGTTCTGAGCTTCGACCGCCCGATCAATGCCTGGAGTTACACTGACGTTTTTGGCAATGCCTGCACCCGCATCGTTGCGCCACCGGGGCTGACCACCATTTCCACCATGTTCGACATCTATGATACCGGTCTGCCTGATCCTGTGCCGGAAGGGGCCTACCAGCACGGTATCAGCGAGTTGCCGGATGATGTTCTGGTCTATCTGCTTGGCAGCCGCTATTGCGACACCGACCGGCTGGCGGATTTCGCGTGGAAGACCTTTTCAGGCACACCGCTCGGATGGCCGCGGGTGAAGGCCATTCTGGACTTCACGCATAACCGCATCGCCTTCGATTACATGAAGGCCGATCCGGCACGTACGGCCTTTGGCGGTTTTACCGACCAGACCGGTGTCTGTCGCGACTACGCTCATCTCGCCATCACGCTTTGCCGATGTATGAATATTCCGGCGCGCTACTGCACCGGCTATCTCGGCGATATCGGCGTTCCGCCAGACGCCCAGCCGATGGATTTCAGCGCTTGGTTCGAGGTCTTTCTCAGCGGCCGCTGGTACACGGTCGACGCCCGCCACAATACCCCACGCATCGGACGCATCCTCATGGCCACCGGTCGCGATGCGACCGACGTTGCGTTGAGCACCGCCTTCGGTCCCGCCATTCTCAAGCGTTTCGATGTCGTCACCGACGAAATTCAGCATGGCCTTTAAGGTCGTGGTGTGAAAGCAGAAGGCGGCTTTTGGGCCGCCTTCCATCATCGTCTTACATAACCGCGCCGATCTGCCAGGGCACGAATTCGTTGCGGCCGTAGCCGAGTTCCTCCGATTTCGACTTTTTGCCGGAGGCGACGGCCAGAACGGTGTCGAAGATTTCCTTGCCCTTTTCATCCAGCGTCACGCCATCAACGATATCGCCGCAGTTGATATCCATGTCTTCCTGCATGCGGGCATAAAGCTCGTTATTGGTGGCGAGCTTAATGGAGGGGACAGGCTTGCAGCCATAGGCCGAGCCGCGACCTGTGGTGAAACAGAGCATGTTGGCACCGCCCGCCACCTGACCGGTTGCCGCGACCGGATCGTAACCCGGCGTGTCCATGTAGACGAAGCCCTTGCGATCGATGCGCTCGGCATAGCGATAGACGCCGCGCAGGGTGGAGTTTCCTCCCTTGGCGACCGCCCCCAGAGATTTTTCCAGAATGGTGGTCAGGCCGCCCGCCTTGTTGCCGGGCGAGGGATTGTTGTTCATTTCACCGCCGTTTTTCGCCGTGTAATCCTCCCACCAGTCAATCAGGTCGACGATCTTCTGACCGACTTCGACGCTTTCGGCGCGGCGTGTCAGAAGATGTTCGGCCCCATAGATTTCCGGAGTTTCCGAGAGGATGGCGGTGCCGCCCTGACGCACCAGCATGTCGGCGGCCACGCCGAGCGCGGGGTTGGCGGTCAGGCCCGAATAGCCGTCCGAGCCGCCGCATTGCAGCGCCAGCGTCAGTTCCGAGGCCGGGATCGGCTCGCGCCTGGAGCGGGCGGCAAAGGGCAGCATCTCCTTGATGCGGGCCACCCCGGCTTCAACCGCCTTTCGCGTGCCGCCGATCTCCTGAATGGTCAACGACTGGAAATGATCGCCCTCGGCAATGCCGTAGGTTTCCTTCATGCGCGGGATCTGGAAGACCTCGCAACCAAGCCCAATGAGCAGGACAGCGGAAAAGTTCGGATGGCTGGCATAACCCCATTGCGTGCGTGAGAGCACGTCGAAGGCTTCCCCCTTGCCAGCCATGCCGCAGCCTTGCCCGTGCGGCAGCGGCACGACGCCGTCGATATCAGGATAATCATCGAGAATGCCGGAGCGGTTGATGGCGTCTGCGACGTAATCAACCGCCGTGGCGGAACAGTTCACCGACGAGAGAATGCCGATGTAGTTGCGTGTGCCGGCGCGGCCATCGGCCCGGCGGAAGCCTTCGAAGAAGGCAGGAACCTCGCCGGGACGCAGGCCTTCGAACGGCCTGGCTTCGGAGGCGAAAGCGTAATCGCGCTCGAAACCCTCGCCCATCGTCACGTTCTTTTCGTGCACCCATTCGCCCGGCAGAATATCGGTGCTGGCAAAGCCGATGATCTGGCCGAACTTGCGGATCGGTTCGCCCTTGGCAATCGGGCGCGCTGCAATCTTGTGGCCGCGCGGCACGCGCACGGTGGTCGTCACGGTTTCAGCCGGACTGCCGGCGGGCAGGTCGGCAACGGTGACGACGACATTGTCGTCGGCATTGAGCCGCAGGATCTTCACCGTGTTCATGTCAGACCTCCAGAATGGCCTTGATCACGCCGGCTTCCGGCTGCGACCATTCGTTGAACAGGGAAACACCGTCCTCAAGCCGGCCGGTATGGGTATTCAGCGCCCGCGTCGGCACCTTGCCTGCCTCCATCTGGCGCACCACCTCCGCGAAATCGTCAGGCTGGGCATTGCGGCTGGCGAAAAGCGTGGCCTCGCGCTTGTGGAATTCCGGATCGGAGAAGGTGATCTCCGTTCTGACCACAGAAAGCAGCACGTAGCGCGCGCCATGGGCGAGAAAGTTGAAGCCCCGCTGCATGGGGATGGCATTGCCGGTGGCGTCGATCACCACGTCGAAACCGTCGCCGCCGGTCATGCGCATGACCTCGGTCTCGGCAGAGGCATTGGCAAACAGCGAGGCATCGGCGCCAAGCCCGTCCACGGCGAAGGCAAGGCGGTCCTCACGCGTATCCATGACGGTGACATGGGCGCCGCGCGCCTTGGCAAAGATGATCGCCGACATGCCGATGGGGCCGGAGCCGGTGACAAGCACGCGGTCGCTGGCGGTGATCCCGCCACGCTTTACGCCATGCGCACCGATGGCGAGGAACTCGATCATTGCGGCATCGGCAAGCGCGATGCCGCCGGTCGGCACCACATTCTGTTCGGGCACGCTCACATATTCCGCCATGCCACCATCGCAGTGAACACCGAGCACCTTGATGTTCTGGCAGGCATTGGTCAGTCCCTTGCGGCAAGCGTGACACTGGCCGCAGGAAAGGTAGGGCACGATATAGACCGGATCGCCCTTCTTCAGCGCGCTTCCCGAAGGCGTTTCCTCCACCGTGCCGGAAAGCTCATGGCCCATGACGCGCGGATATTCGAGGAAGGGATGCTTGCCGGCGAAGATGTGGAAGTCCGTGCCGCAGATGCCGACATGGCGAATGCGCACCAGCACCTCATTCTCGCCACGCACGGGAACGGGGCGCTCGATGACGGAGAGGCGACCGGGCTCGTCGCAGATCAGGGCTTTCATGATGGGGTCCTCGGGGTTTTGGCAGCGATGGCTTCAAGGGTGGGGGCAGGCGTGCCCGCCCAGTCGAGAAAGGCGGTAATACGTCGTTCGATCTTCAGCGCGTGGTTGCCGGCTATGTCGGCGATGCGGTGGTCGAGATAGGGGTTGAGAAAGCGGCCGAGGGTCGTTTCCACATAAGCTTTGGCTTCCTCGCCCATGCCTTTTGCGGCAAAGCCAGGAACGACTTCGTCACGATAAAGCGCATCCAGCCGGGTGCGGACGGCGCTATCGGCCAGAATGGCCCTGACCGTCTCGTCCTTCGGGCGGTCCTCCACCTGCCAGATCTCGGCCAGAACGGTGTGGCCGAGATTGAGGATATGAAGCTTCAGGCGCTCGAAGGGCTCAATCTCGTCGGCAAGGATGATGGCGGGATGTGTGCAGGGCAGGCGAAGCCCCGGCGCGTTCTGGATTGCCCACAGCGCATAGGGTTCGGCGACCGCACCCGCCGGCTCCAGCGGTTCGGAAACGATACGGTCGACCAGCGTGTTGGCGAAGATCACCTGATCGTCCAGCCAGCGCAGGAAGAGCGCATCCGCGCCGGCTTTCAGCGAGAAGTCATTTACGATGCCCTTCAGTGCCGGGCCATTGCCGTTGATGAGTTCACAGGGCAACACGGTGAGCGGCCCGCCGCCATTGCGGAACCGGGCGTGGAGAAGCTGTGCCAGCTTGCCGGGAAAAGACGCGAAGGGTTCTGCCGCATCGAGCCCCCGTTCGGCCTCGGTAAAATCGACGGCATAGCCGGAGTCGCCGGTATTCGAGAGGATATAGCCGGCGTCATTGACGAAGAGATCGACAATTTCCGCCCAGTCCGTTGCCGTGGAAAGTCCACGCGAAACGCTTTTCACCGCGATGTGGCGTTCCACCGGCACGCCGTCTTCTAAGCCGCGGATGATGACGGGGTAACCCTCGGGATTGGAAAAGGCGGCCAGCCGCCCGGCACGTTGGGCGGAGCCGGACGTTTGCACGATCACCACCGGTGGCACATCCTGTCCGGCAGTCCTTGCCTCGTGGAGAAAGAGATCGGCATGAGCCTGAAGAAACCGGCTCGTGCCGAACTGGAGAACGATGCCGCTCATGGTGTCTTGCCTTCAAGGGTCATTTTGTCTGTTCTTTTTGGATAAAAGACATTCGACTTGCCCGCAATTTGTTTTTTATGTAAAAAAATCAGACGAAAAAAACAGGCGTGAAAGCCGACGGAGAGAAGTCGGACATGAAGACCAATGGGGTCTACAAGCGGGCGTACAATCAGTGTCTCGATCTTCTCGCAGGCCGTGCGCCGGGCGAGGTTCTGGCTTCCGAGCCGACCCTTGCCGCACAGCTTGGCGTGAGCCGCACGACGGTACGCGCCGTTATTGCCGGTCTGGTGGAGCGCGGCATCGTGGGGCAGGAGGGACGGGAAAGACGTCTTCTGCGGCTGCCGTCACGCGCCGATTATCTCGATTCCGCCGATCTCGAGCCTGTCGCCGACATGTTGGAGCGCAAGTTCATGGCGTGGATGGTCGGTCCCGATTGCCATCCTGGCGGCGTCATCAATGGGCTCGATCTTGCCCGCCAGTTCGGTGTTTCGACGTCGGCCATCCGCGAGTGCCTGAACAAATTCAGCCATTTCGGTCTTCTGGAACGGCAGAGCAACGGGCGCTGGCGGGCGTTGGGGCTGACGGTCGACTTCGTCGAGGAACTGTTCGACATGCGCGAAGTCATGGAATTTCGCGCCGTCGATCGCTTCGTCGCGCTGCCGAAGGGGCACGCCGCCTGGGAGGCGCTGGCGGGTATCGAAGCGCAACACCACGCGCTTCTCGCCGATTTCGATCGCCGTTATCGTGACTTTTCGGAACTCGATCACCGCTTCCACAAGCTCATCAACAGCGTCGCGCCCAACCGCTTTTTCAGCAACATTCAGGGCGTGATGTCGGCGATCTTCCACTACCATTACCAGTGGAACAAGAAATACGAGAAGGAGCGCAATCACGTCGCCCTTCATGAGCATCTCGCCTATATCGCCGGCCTGCGCAGCGGCGATATCGAGAAGGCCCGCACGGTCAGCCATGTGCATCTCGAAACCGCGCGCTCCACGATGCTTGCCTCTATCGAGATCGCTCCGGCATAGTGGTCCTACCAATATGCGCATTATTTCTGCAAAGCTTGCAACGTTTCAAGTCATTATGCCATTGTCGATGCTGATCGTTGAAATTGGTAGGGCCAAATGGAGGCGTAATGGTCACGCTTGTCCATCAGATCGAGGCGTTGATGTCGGCGCGGAGGCTTCAGCCGGGCGACCGGCTACCGGCTGAACGGGCGTTGGCGGCCGAACTGGGCGTGTCGCGGTCGCGGCTGCGCGAGGCCATGCGCGAACTCATCAGTCGTGGCATCGTCACGACACGGCAGGGCGGCGGCACCTATGTGGCCGAACCCGGCGCCGGCTTTATCTTCGAGCGGGCATTACGGCCGCTGGGCGGGCTCGTACGTCTGGAAAACGGCTTCTGGCGCGATGTGATGGAACTCCGCAAAACGCTTGATACCGACGCCGCCTTTTTTGCCGCCCAGCGGGCCACGGAGGCGGACAAGGCCCGGCTGGTCGCCGCGCTTGAGGCCGTCTCGGGTGAGGGCAGCAGCGACCCGGCGGTGCAGGCACAGGCCGACGCCGCGTTCCACATGGCAATTGCCGAGGCCTCGCACAATGCCGTGCTGCGGCAGGTCATGGCGGGGCTTTTCGAACTGATGCGCATCAGCATTGCCGAGAGCCTGAAGCAACTCTTCCGTCTGCCGCAGACGGTGGAAAAGCTGGATCGGCAACACCGGGCCATTGTTGCGGCTATCCTTGCCGGCGAGGCGGACAAGGCCCGCATGGCCGTCACCGATCATCTGGCCTTCGTGGAAGACGGTCTGAGACATATCGAGGAGGAGGTGGCTCGCAGCCGTCGCGCCACCCTTGCTCACAACACGCTTTTGCTGGAGGAGGCAAAGCCATGATCATTTCATCTGCATCGGATTACCGCGAGGCCGCTCGTCGCCGGCTGCCGCCCTTCCTGTTTCACTATATCGACGGCGGCGCCTATGCCGAGCATACGCTTCGCCGCAATGTCGATGATCTCGCGGGACTGGCCTTGCGCCAGCTCGTGCTGAAAAGCGTCGGCGAGGTGGATATCACCTCGAAGTTCTTTGATGAACATGTCGCCATGCCTGTGGCGCTGGCGCCCGTCGGCCTCACCGGCATGTTTGCCCGGCGCGGCGAAGTGCAGGCGGCGCGTGCGGCGACCAGGAAGGGCATTCCGATGACGCTGTCCACCGTCTCGGTTTGCCCTATCGAGGAGGTGCAGTCGCAGGTCGCCAAGCCCATCTGGTTCCAGCTTTACGTGCTTAGGGATCGGGGCTTCATGAAGAATGCGCTGGAACGCGCCTGGGATGCGGGCATCCGCAAGCTGGTCTTTACCGTGGATATGCCGGTGCCGGGTGCGCGCTATCGCGACGCCCATTCCGGCATGTCGGGTCCCAACGCACCGGCGCGGCGTATTTTGCAGGCGGTGACGCATCCTCGTTGGGCTGTCGATGTCGGGCTGTTGGGCAAACCGCACGATCTCGGCAATATCTCGAAATACCGTGGTGAGCCGACCAATCTCGCCGATTATATCGGCTGGCTCGGCGCCAATTTCGACCCGTCCATCGGCTGGTCCGATCTGGAATGGATCCGTGAGTTCTGGAAGGGGCCGATGATCATCAAGGGCATTCTTGATCCCGAGGACGCGAAGGACGCGGTGCGCTTCGGTGCCGATGGCATCGTGGTGTCGAACCACGGTGGCCGCCAGCTTGACGGCGTCCTGTCGTCGGCGCGTGCGCTGCCGGCCATTGCCGATGCGGTCAAGGGCGATCTGGCGATCTTTGCGGACTCAGGCATCCGCTCCGGTCTCGATGTCGTACGGATGATCGCGCAGGGTGCGGATGGCGTTCTCATCGGCCGGGCCTTCGTCTATGCGCTGGCCACGGCGGGGCAGGCCGGTGTTGAGAACCTGCTCGACATTTTCGCCAAGGAAATGAAGGTGGCAATGACGCTGACCGGCGCGAAGTCGATCAGCGAAATCTCGGCAGAAAGCCTCGTGCGCGAGGTTGCACGGGTGATGGGCTGAGCGGGCTCTGACTACCTGAGTTCCCTGTTCACCAGATCACGCCAGCCTCTCGCCGCGATCAGTTCCGGCGGGAAAAGGCCGGGAATGGCGAAGAAGGACGCGGAGGGATCAGCGGGGTCGATGTTCGCTGCCGCGGCGAGAATTTCGTCGCGGCGCGGATCATCGCAATCGCCGCGCTTGCGCACCGCCTTGATCCAGATACCGACCACATGGGCGAAGGCGGCCGCGTCGCCCCGTTGGGCCAGCACCTCGATAGCGGGCACGAAGAGGCGCTGAGGGATTTTCTGCGTCGTATCGAGGGCGATCTGGGTGCAGCGGTGGGCGATCGTCGGGTTGGCGAAGCGCTCCATCAACTGGTCCATATAGGCGGCAAGGTCGATGCCGGGCACGGGGTCGAGTGTCTTCACCGTGGCATCGAGATGCCGGCGGGCTTCCGCCGCCAGTTCCGGCACAGCCATCACATCGCGGGTACATTCCAGATCGTGGATGATGCCGAGATGGGCGAGAAGCGTATGGGTGCCGTTCAAAAGCCGGAGCTTCATCTTCTCATAGGGTTCGGCATGTTCGGCAAAGATTGCTCCTCCCGCTTCCCATTTCGGGCGCCCGGAAACAAAATTGTCCTCGATCACCCACTGAATGAAGGGTTCGGTATCGAGCGCCAGCGCATCCGTCACGCCGAGCAACCGCTCGGCGCGTTCGCGCGTGGCTGTGGTTGCGGCGGGCACGATGCGGTCGACCATGGAACAGGGAAAGGCGCTGTTCTCGGCAATCCAGCGGGCGAGCGCCGGATCGCGCCGTTCGGCCATGTCGAGCACGAGGCGGCGCACCACATGGCCGTTGGCGGGAAGGTTGTCACAGCACAAGACGGTAAAGGGTTTCACGCCTGCGGCACGGCGCAGCGCCAGCCCCTCCACCAGAAAGCCGATAGGACCGGTGGGTTGGTGCGGGTTGGCGAGATCGGCGGCCGCGGAGGGGTGATCGGTATCCAGCCCGCCGGTGACGGGATGCAGGCCATAGGCCTTTTCCGACACGGTGAGGGTGACGATGCGGATTTCCGGGCTGGCCAGATAATCCAGCACCTTCTGCCGGTTTTGCGCGGCGCAGATCCAGTCCACGGTCGCGCCGATCACCTCGGAACGGTCATCCGCCTTGCCGCGCGTGGTCACGGAATAGAGCCCGTCCTGAGCGGCGAGCGCCGCAACCGGTTCCGGCGAACGCAGGTTGACGGCGACGATGCCCCACGGGCCGAATTCGGCCTCCAGCGCGCGCTGTGTGAACACGGCCTGGTGCGCCCGGTGGAAAGCGCCGAGACCGATATGGAGGATGCCGGGTTTCAGGGTCGAACGGTCATAGGTCGGGCGGGCAACATGCGGCGGCAGGGTGGTTTTCGCGGAAAGCTGTTGCATGGGTTTCATACCAGTCCGTAGCGGGAATGAAGAAGCGTGCGCTCGATACCACGCAATTCGGCAAGGCCCTTGAGCCGTCCGATGGCGGGATAGCCGGGTTGGGCGCCTCGCGTCAGGTCATCAAGAATTTCCTGCCCGTGGTCGGGGCGCATCGGAATTTCATGGTCGTCGCGGCCTTCCTCGCGGCGGCGGCTCTCTTCGGCCAGCAACGCAGCAATTACCGCGACCATATCCGTGCCGCCTTCCAGATGCTCGTCCTCGAAGAAGGAGCAGGGCACGGTATCGGTTTCCCGCGTCACGTTGCGCAGGTGGACGAAGTGGATGCGGTCTGCAAAGCGGGTGGCGATGAAGGGCAGGTCGTTATCGGCCCGTGCGCCGAGCGAGCCGGTGCAAAGCGTCACGCCATTGGCGCGGCTGTTCACCTGCGAGAGCATATGGGCGTAATCCGCTTCGGTGGAGAGGATGCGCGGCAGGCCGAGCAGCGCCCACGGCGGATCGTCGCCGTGGGCGCAGATGTTGATGCCGACCTGTTCGGCGACGGGTGTCACTTCCGACAGGAAATCGACGAGGTTCTGCTGAAGCCGCGCGCGGTTCGTGCCCTCATAGCTGCGCAGCTTTTCGAGCAACTGCGCCAGCGTATAGCCATCCGCCGAGCCGGGCAGGCCGGCGCCGATGTTCTTGCCGAGGGCGACAATCTTTGCTTCGGGCATTTCGGAGAAGCGCTTCGCTGCCTCTTCTACCAGCCAGTCCGGATAATCGTCTTTCGCCGCTGGACGCTTGAGGATGTGGATGTCGAAGGCCGCGAAATCCGGCAGGTCGAAGCGCATGGCTTTCGCGCCGTGACGGGTCTCCCAGCGCAGGTCTGTGCGCGTCCAGTCAAGAACCGGCATGAAATTGTAGCAGACGGTGCGGATGCCCGACGCCGAGAGCCGGCGCAGGGTTTCCTGCCAGTTGGCGATGTGAGCCTTCCAGTCTCCGGTCTGTGTCTTGATGGATTCCGAAACCGGCACGCTTTCCACCACGTCCCAGACAAGGCCACCGGCGCGGATTTCCGCGTGGCGTTTCTCGATCTCGGCGACGGGCCAGACCTCGCCGGTCGCAATGTGGTGCAGCGCGCTGACGATGCCTTGCGCGCCCGCTTGGGCGGCATCGCGCACCGTGACCTTGTCCACCGGGCCAAACCAACGCCATGTATGTCTCATCGTGTTGTCCTTTGCATGTCAGCGCGTGCTGTCGAAGGTGATCTGCACCTTGCAGGCAACGGCGCGGTCGCCAGCCTGTTCAAAGGCCTCGACCGCCTGTTCGAGCGGGAATGTGTGGGAAATGATCGGACGCACGTCGATGGCGCGCGCCGAGATGAGGCGCACGGCGTCCGCAAATTCCGTGTGGAAGCGCTGCGAGCCGCGCCAGGTGATTTCCTTGCCAACCAGCGCGTTGAGCGGAATGGTAACATCGCCGGTCACCCCCACCTGCACGATCAACCCGCGCGGCTTGACGGCGGCAAAAGCCGAGCGCAGCGCCGGTCCGGCCGCCGAGCAGTCGAACACCACGTCGAAGAGGCCCTTGTTTTTCTGCCAGGGCGCAAGCCCCTCCGGGTTGGTTGCGACATTGACGGTTTTTGAAGCGCCCATCGCTGGCGCGCGTGAAAGAGCGGCGTCGGTCAGGTCTGTCACCACGATTTCGGCCGCACCCGCATGGCGTGCGGCGGCAACGGTCAACAGGCCGATGGGACCGGCACCGGTGACGAGTACCGTCTTTCCGGAAAGATCCCCCGCCTGGGCCACGGCGTGAAGGCACACCGCCAAAGGTTCGGCGCAGGCGGCTTCGCCGGGCGTCGTGTCCGGTCCGAAGGCATGGCACTGGATGGCGGGCACCACGAGCCGGTCGCGGAACATGCCGTTTTCGTGCGGCAGGCGCATGGCCGAGCCCATGAAGCGCATTTCAAGGCAATGGATGGGCTGGCCGAGCCTGCAATAATGACAATGGCCGCAGGGTTGGGACGGATTGACCGCGACAAGCTGGCCGATCGCAAGACCACTGACGCCGGCGCCGAGCGCCGCCACGAAGCCGGAGGCCTCGTGGCCGGAAATGATCGGTTCACGCACCCGCACGGGACCAAAACCGCCATCCTGATAGTAATGGAGATCGGAGCCGCAGATGCCACCGGCGGCCATGGACAGCATAACCTCGCCGGGGCCGGGTTCGGCATAATCGAGCGTTTCGACCCGAAGGTCGCGCATGCCGTGAAGGCGGGCGACGCGCGTCTGCATGTTTGAATGCCTTTCGAAGATGTTGATTGCTTTGTTTCCGCTCACCTTCGGGCAGGGCCCGAAGGTGAGCGGGAGAGAATGTGCATGCCTTAGCGGATCAGTCCCATCTCCGTCGGCAGCCAAAGCGTGATGGCCGGGATGAAGGTGATGAGCAGAAGCGCGATGAACAGGGGCACGAGCCAGGGAATGATCGCCATCGTCGTGCGTTCGACCGAAAGCTTGGCGACGCGCGACAGAACGAACAGCACCATGCCGAGCGGCGGGTGCAGCAGGCCGATCATGAGGTTGAGTGTCATGATGAGGCCGAAATGCACCGGATCGATGCCGAAAGTCTTCAGGAGCGGCATCAGGATTGGCACGAGAATGGTGATCGCGGCGATCGTATCGAGGAAGCAACCGACAAACAGCATCAGCAGGTTGACGAGAATGAGGAACACCCACTTGTTGCTGGTGATCGACAGGATCGCATCGGAGAGAAGCTGCGCTGTCTGGCTGACGGTGAGAAGCCAGGCGAAGACGGAGGCGGCGGCGACGATGAACAGCACGGAGGCCGTGGTTTCCACCGTATCCAGCGTTGCCTTGGCAAGCGTCCTGAAGGTCATCGAGCGGTAGCGCACGAGGCCGAGGAACAGCGACCAGAGTACGGCGGCGACGGCGGCTTCCGTCGGCGTGAACCAGCCCATGGTCATGCCGCCGATCAGGATGACCGGGGTCATCAGCGCCATCACGGCCGAGAAATCGAAATACCAGTCGCAGGCGAGCAGCACGAGGAGCGCGATGAAGATCGACCAGTTGAGCGACAGGCCGGTCAGCGTGAGCAGCCATATACCGGTCGGCACCATCAACACAACGAAGACTTCCAGCGATGCGCCCAGCAGGTTCTTGATGCTGAACGGCGTGTCGGAACCCCAGCGCTTGATGTAGGCGAAAACTGCCACGGTCAGCATCATCAGCACGGTCATGACGACACCGGGAACGATGCCGGCCATGAACAGCGCGCCGATCGAGACATTGGCCATCATGCCGTAGATGACGAAGGGCAGCGATGGCGGGAAGATCGGGCCGAGGGTGGCGGAGGCGGCGGTGACGCCGACGGCGGCCTCAACCGGGTAGCCGTGGTCCTTCATGGCCTTGATCTCGATGGTGCCGATGCCGGCGGCATCGGCCAGAGCGGTGCCGGACATGCCGGAAAACACCACGGAGCCGATGATGTTCACCTGAGCAAGCCCGCCCTTCATCCAGCCGACGAGCGCCACCGCGAAAGCGTAAATGCGGCCGGTGACGCCTGCGATGTTCATGAGGTTGCCGGCGAGAATGAAGAAGGGCACGGCCAGCAGCGGGAAGCTTTCCACGCCGGCGATGAGCCGCTGGGCGGCGATGATGTCGGGCGCGACATTGTAAAAGATGATGTAGAGCAGCGAGGCGGAGGCCATGGAGATGGCGACGGGCAGACCGAGCACCATCAGGCCGAGAAAGGAACCGATGAGAAGGAGCATGGAATTAATCCTCGGCGTTCTGGAAGGCTTCCGGGCGTTCGAGCACGGAATATCCACGGCGCATGTTGGCGATGAAGACCTGGATCGAGCGGGCGAGCATCAGCACGAAGGCGGCGAATACGCTGTAGAAGACAATGTTGCGCGGCAGTTCCACCGTGACCATCTCTTCCTCACCGACGATTTCGAGATAGCGCCACATCAGCCATGAGCCGTAGGCGAAGAAGGCGATGCGGGCGATATCGACCAGGGTCGCCATGATGCGGGTGAGGCGGGCCGGCAGGTAGTGGTAGAGCACGTCCACCTGGATGTGGCGCGACATGCGCACGCACATCACCGAACCGAGGAAGACGACGCCGATCAGGCAGTTTACCGCGATTTCCTCCGTCCAGGCATAGCTGTCGTTAAGCACGTAACGGGTGAAGAATTGCAGGAACACGCAACCGGCCATCAGCCAGAACAGCGCCATGGTGATCCAATCCTCCGGCGCGTAAACCTTCAGATCGACGTCGACGGGCGCTTCATCGAACGTGTGGGCAAGTTCCTCAGGCGTCACCTGGGTATGGATTTCCTGCGTCGCAGACATTGAGAACATCCAGTTTGTAAAGGGGCGGTGTTCCCCTCTGGCCGCCGCCGGCTCTTCTCTTGCAAGGGAGAAGGTCGCTGGTCAGAGGGGTTCTTCGGGAAAGCCCGATTGAAAGACAGGCGCGGCCTTCAGATGGCCGCGCCGTGGCGGATCACTTGACGGCGCGGATGGCTTCCCAATCGGCCTTCACGTAGCCGAAGTCCTCCAGCTTGACCTTTTCCTGGACGTTCTTCTCGAAATCGGTCTTGTCGACCTCGGTGACATTGATGCCCTTTGTCTTGAATTCGGCGACGAGTTCCTTCTCGCGCGCCTCGATCTTCTTGGAGGCCCGTTCGGAAGCTTCCTGAGCGACCTCGCTGAAGGTCTTCTTGTCGGCATCGGACAGGCTGTCCCACAGCTTCTTCGAGAACAGCGTGTTCAGGTGGTCGACGATGTGGCCGGTGAGCACGATGTTCTTCTGCACTTCGTAGAACTTCTTGGCCTCGATGGTGGTCAGCGGGTTTTCCTGCGCATCCACCGTGCCGTTCTGAAGCGCCAGATAGACTTCGGCGAAGGCGATCGGCGTGGTGTTGGCGCCGCAGGCGCGCGGCATGGCGAGATAGGCCGGCACATCCGGCACGCGCATCTTAACGCCGTTCAGATCGGCGCATTTTTCGATGGGCTTGTTGGATGTGGTGTGACGCGTGCCGTAATAGGTGACGGCGGCAATGTGGTTGCCGGTCTTGTCCTCATAGCCCTTGGCGAGGCGCTTGAAGATGTCGCTCTTCGTATAGGCGATCAGATGGCTCGCATCGCGGAAGATGTAGGGATAGTAGGTGACGCCGATCGGCTTGTAGTCCCGGGCGGCGTAGCTCGAGCCGGAGATGATGATGTCGACGGTGCCGAGCTTGAGGCCCTGGTTCAGGTCGGCTTCCTTGCCGAGCTGCGAGGCCGGGAAGACGTCGATCTTGTAGCGGCCGTCGGTGCGCTTTGCGATCTCCTGCGCCGCCCAGACGGATTCCGTGTGGAAGGGCTCCGAGGTTTCGTAGACATGCGCCCACTTCAGTGCGGTTTCCGCATGGGCTGCGAGGCTGGACATGGCGATGGCCGCGGCTGCACCCAGCAAGGTCTTCAATCTGATCGTCATTTTTTCCTCCCGAAACTGATGTCAGATAAGCGTTTCAAATCCCGCGTCGCGCTCTCGCGGCGGGGTCAGTCCTCTCTGGACGGCTCCTCCCCGAAGCTTTCAGAGAATCTCTTTTGCGCCAGCGTCAGGTGCTGGCGCATCGCCTCGCGAGCGGCGGATGGATTGCCGGCGGCGATGGCATCGCGAATGGCCTTGTGTTCCTCAAGCGCCAGCCGCCAGGTGTGCGGGCCTTCGAAGTAGCTCGCGAGCTTTTCGAAATAAGGTGTCATCCGCCTGTCGTAGATCAGGCCGGTGAAGCGGTTGAGCGCCGAGTTCCCGATGATGTCGGCAATTGCGGTGTGAAATGCCCTGTCGCAGGTCAGAGCCAATTGTGGCTTTTCAAGTCCGGCTTCCATGCGCGCGAGGATGTCATCGATCCGCGCGATGCTTGCAGGCGTTGCCCGCCGGGCCGCTTCCTCGGCAATGCCGCTTTCGATGAGGAGGCGAGCCTCAAGAATTTCGAACGGGCCATCGCTGTCATCGACCGGAACTGCATCCGTCATCGGTTGCGGTTTGCGGTTGATGTAGACGCCCGATCCCATGCGGATCTGCAGATAGCCTTCCACCTCGAGAACGATCAGCGCTTCCCGAACGGTCGGACGGGATACGCCGAACCGTTCCGACAGCTCACGTTCCGCAGGCAGCTTCGCACCCGCTTTCAGTTCGCCCGTTTCGATGAGTATACGAATCTGTTCCGCGACCTGCCGGTAAAGGCGGCGCGGCTCCAAAGCCACGAACATTGGGTCCCTCCCGCGCAACCACTCCCCTGGTGCGCAAGTGGTCATGTTGTCTGACCACTTTCCTCAGTAAAACCGCTTTCGCTCCAAAGTCAACCGTCGAAATGAATGAATTATTGAATTAAGCCACTGAATTAATTGATTTTATTAGGCAAAGAAATCCATGCCGCGGCTTTGCGCCACGGTGCGGCTTCTCTCCTCCCTGTTCGGTGTCCGCCGGTTGTTTTAAGGGCTGGGCATGGGTACGGCGTAGCGCCGCGCCAGTCTTTCGAAGGCAACGAGCGTGACCGGATCAACGGTCACGCCCAGCTTGTCGCGGAGTGCTGCCACCGCCCATTCGCGGTCGCCGGGTGCCATCACCCGGCAGCTTTCCCTTGGTTGTGAGGCACGCAGTGTCTCCAGATAGCGCGCCATGCCCCGGTCAAAGGTATCGCGATCGATGAATGCATCGGGTTTGATGGCCAGCACGAAGGCCCCCATGCCCCTTGGTGCGGAGAAATCGGGGCCTTGCATCGGCGCGATGTCGAAGGACAGCTTCATTCCGGTCAAGATGGCGCTGAGAATTTCCGCGACACCGGCCAGGGCGGCTCCCTTGAAGCCGAATTCGCCGCCAAGTGGCGCCAGCATTTGGGCGTTACTCGCATCTTGCGTATCGAAGCCCCGTGCATCCGAGGCGACGGCGGCAGGCAGATGCTTGCCGAGGCTTCGATAGAGCAGAACGCGGTTGAAGGGCACGGCGCTGGTTGCCATGTCGAGCAGCCATGGGTTTTCGCCGGATGAGGGCGCTGCTACCGCAATGGGGTTGGTGCCGTGGAACTTTTCCGCGCCGTCATGCAGTCGCACGAAACTGTCCGAGTTGCAGAAGGTGAAGCCGATCAGGCCCTGCCGTGCCGCTTCGATGGAGAAGGCACCGGCAGGACCGAAATGCGAAGTGTTGCGGATGGCAACCGCGCCGATGCCGAACGCGCTGGCCAGCGCAATCGCGCGCTGCATGCCGGTATAGGCAGCGAGTGCGCCCTGCGCATTGTCGGCATCCAGCGTTTCCACCGCGCCGAAGTTGGTGACTGTTCGAAGCTGTGGCGCCTTGTTCAGCCGCCCGCCCTCCAGCGCCTGAATGTAGTGGGGCAGAAGGCGAATGCCGTGGCTGTCCACGCCGTGGCGGGTGCCGTGCATCATCGCCCGCGTCGCGGCATCGGCTGTGGCCTCATTCGCCCCGCACGCGCTGATTACCCGGCGGCAAAACTCATCAAGCGCAGCAAGCGGGACGCTCATCTGCGATTTGGTCTGCGACATCGTGCAAGCGCCTCCCAACGCCATCACGTAAAATGTATTGTGCATACACTAGACGTTTGTGTTATGATGCGCAACCCCCGGATCTGTGGATCGTCCATGGTCGCGGTTGCGGGATGAGGCTTCGTGTCCCATTCTCCGTGCGAAACACCGGTTCAAGGAAGGTTTGCCGCCGAATGTGCAGCCAGGTCACAGCCATTGCGCCGAAGCTTTACCGGCGGGCCTGCGAGGCGCTGGTAGCCGATATTGCAGCCGGCCTGCTCAGCGCCGGCACGCGGTTGACTGAAACGGCGGTGGCGGAGCGCTTCGGCATCAGCCGCGCCCCCGCACGTCAGGCGCTGACGGAACTGGAGCGTCTGGGCCATGTGCGCAAGGCGGAATCGCGCGGTTACGACGTGGTGGCCTTGGCCGATGCGCCGATGATGGTGCCGGTCGCTCCGGCCGAACCGGACGATCCTAAAATTCACTTCCTGCCGAGTTGGGAACTCATTTATCCCGACATCGAAATCGAGATCGTCTCGCGCACATCGCTGGCCAGTTGGCGAATCAATGAAGCGGTGCTTGCCAGGCATTACGGTGTAAGCCGCACCGTGGCGCGGGACGTGGTGGCGCGGTTACAGCAGCGCGGCATCGTACAGAAGGATGACAAGGGGCGCTGGTACGCGCCGGCGCTGACACCAAAGCATATTGAAGAGCTTTACGAGCTGCGCTGGGTGCTGGAGCCGCTGGCGCTGGAAAAGGCGGCCACCAATCTGCCGGAGGGGCTGCTTGCCCGAATGCGCGCCCATATCGAAGCCGCCCTTGCGGCGGTCGACGCCGATGGCGAGGCGCTCGACGCGCTTGAGCAGGAACTGCATGTGGAACTGCTCGGCCATTGCGGCAATGACGCGCTGATGCGCGCCATCAGCCTGCCGCAGGCGTTGCTGGTCGCCCACCATTTCCTCTATCGCTGGACCAGCGAACTGTTCGATACCGAACCGTTCCTGCCGGAACATCTGGAGATCGTGGCGCGGCTTCAGGCGGGCGATGTGCCGGGCGCGCAGGCTGCGCTTGTTCATCACCTGAAGATTTCCCGCCAGCGCGCCATGCTGCGCATTCAGGCGGTGGCGCAGGTTATCGAGCCCGATGAACTGCCCTATCTGGAGCGGCTCGAGCCGGTCTGATCAAGCCGGTGCCATCAGGCGCACCTGCCGCAGCGTGTTTTCCCGGCTGCGTTTCAGGTGAGCCAGAAGAGCCGCGACCGCCTGCCCTTGGTCGTCGGCTTCGATCGCGCAGAGAATGGCGCGATGTTCGCTCACCGACCGGTCATATTCGCCGGGAACCGAGACGAAAAGCGTATGCGTCTGGCCCAGAATGCGGGCATGGGTCTCGATGATGAGCGCGATGCCCGAGGCTTCCACCAGTGCGCTGTGAAAGGCGCGGTCATAGCTTAGTGCCCGGGCGAGATCATCCAGCGATGTGCCGTCGGCATAGGCCCGGTGCCCCTCCAGGCTTTCCGCCAGCCGGGCTTTCAGGGCGGCATCCACATGGCCGGCCTCGAATGCCGCTTCGAGCGCGCCTTTCTCGATCAGGATGCGGGCGGCGTAAAGCGCTTCCACATCCGCTTCGGTAAAGCTCCGCACAGCCATGCTGCGCCGGGCGGTCGCCACCACCAGCCCGTCCGCCTCCAACCGCAGACAGGCTTCCTTCACCGGCGTCGGGCTGATGCCGAGATCGGCGGCGAGTTCATTGGGTAAAAGCCGCGTGCCCCCGGCCAGTTTCCCGCCGATGATGCGGGCGCGAAGCTCCTGATAGGCCTGCTCGGCAAGAGTCGTCTTGATCATGCTCATGAGGAAAAGATCACTCAACCATCGGATCATGGCAAGCGACAAAAAAATAAAAAATTTTTTATTTTATTTGAGGTGCGTTTAGCGTTACGAAAAGGGAAGACGTCGGCTTGTCGGACAACTTGTTCCGTTTGCTGCCGACGTGACCAGCCGGGAGGAGGAGCCCCACCATGAAGATCACATCCGTTGAACCGTTCATTCTGCACTTGCCGCTGACGTCGGATTCCATTTCGGATTCCACCCACTCGATCACCCACTGGGGTGTCGTCGGCACCAAGATCACCACCGCCGAGGGGCTGGAGGGGTACGGCTTCACGGGCACCCATGCGCATCTGCCATCCGACCGGCTCATTACCGCCTGCATTCGCGATTGCTATGCCCCGCTTCTGATCGGTGAGGACGCCAACGACCATCAGCGGCTCTGGACCAGGCTTGCCCGTTACCCCTCGCTGCAATGGGTAGGTCGCGCCGGCATCACGCATCTGGCGCTTGCGGCGGTGGATGTGGCGCTGTGGGATTTGAAAGCCAAGAAGGCGGGGCAACCACTCTGGAGCCTTCTGGGCGGCGCGCGGACCGAAGGGCTCGAAGCCTATAATACCGACATTGGCTGGTTGTCCTTTTCGAAGGACGCGCTTCTCGCGGGGGCAGCGCGGGCAGTTGAAGAAGACGGGTTCACCCGCATAAAGATCAAGGTCGGCCATGACGATCCGAATGTCGACATTGACCGTCTTGCCGCCGTTCGCCAGCGGCTCGGCGGTGCTGTGCGCATCGCCATCGACGCAAACGGAAAATGGGACCTGCCGACGTGCCAGCGCTTCTGCGAAAAGGCCCGCGACCTCAATATCTACTGGTTCGAGGAGCCGATGTGGTATGACGACATTGCCAGCCACGCAGCCCTTGCCCGCAACACTGCGATCCCCGTCGCGCTAGGCGAGCAGCTTTACACCGTCGATGCGTTCCGGGCCTTCATCGCCGCCGGCGCGGTGCATTATGTGCAGCCGGACGTGACGCGTCTGGCCGGCATTACCGAATATATTCAGGTGGCCGATCTGGCGCTGGCGCACCGTCTGCCTGTGGTGCCCCATGCCGGTGAAATGAGCCAGGTGCATGTGCATCTGAGCTACTGGCACCCGGCCTCGACCATTCTGGAATATATTCCGTGGATCAAAGACCACTTCCACGAGCCCTCCAACGTTATGGACGGCGTGTTCCTCAGGCCGCAACAGCCGGGCGCCAGCACGACGCCGCTGCCTGAAAGTTTCGCCCGCTACGGCAAGAGTTTGGGATAATCTCAGAAACGGACGGATTCGCCCGAAACCGGCTTTTCGCCTGATGGTCGTTCAGCCTAGAATGGCCATCAGGTTGTCTGACACTCGAGAAGGAGAGACACATGCCCGCCCCGAAGAACACGTTCAAGCAGGCGCTGAAGGAGGGGCGGGTGCAGATCGGCCTCTGGCAGGGGCTGACCACCGGTTATGCAGTGGAGATCTGCGCCGGTACGGGTTACGACTGGCTGTTGATCGACGGGGAACACGCGCCGAGCGACATTCCCATGCTTTCCGAGCAGTATCAGGCGGCCATGCACTCGAAGAGCCACCCCATTGTTCGCCCGCCCATCGGCGAAACCTGGATCATCAAGAAGCTGCTTGATGTCGGCTTCCAGACCTTGCTCATTCCGATGGTCGAAAGCCGGGAGCAGGCCGAAGCGCTGGTAAAGGCCACGCGCTATCCGCCGCATGGCGTGCGCGGCGTGGGGGCCGCCATGGCGCGCGCTTCCGATTACAGCCGTATTCCCGATTACCTCGAAACCGCCAATGAGGAAATCTGCCTTCTGGTGCAGGTGGAAAGTCGCGCCGGGCTGGCCGCACTTGATGAAATCGCGGCGCTCGACGGTATCGACGGTATCTTCATCGGTCCCGCCGATCTCGCGGCTGATATGGGCTATCTCGGCCGTTCGGGCTCCGAGCCGGTGCAGGCGGCGATTGCCGATGCCTTCACCCGCATCCGCGCGCATGGCAAGGCGCCCGGCATCCTGACCGGCGATGCCGCGCTTGCCAAGCGCTACGAACAGCAGGGCGCCCAGTTCATCGCCATCGGCATCGATGTCATGCTGCTCGCCTCCGCCTGCGAGAAGCAGCTTGCTGCGTTCCATGCCGCCAAGCCGGTGGAAGGCCCGGTGGGCGACAAGGTCTATTGATCCGTCGCTACTCCAGCGCCCAACAAAAAAGGCCGCCCGGTGGGCGGCCTTTTCGATTGTCAGGCGAGGTCTTCGGGAAGAACGCCCTCGGGAATGTTCTGGTAGGATACGGGCCGCAGGAAGCGGCGAATGGCCATGGTGCCGACCGAGGTTGCGCCAAAATTGGTTGAGGCGGGGTAGGGGCCGCCATGCACCATTGCGTCACAGACCTCGACACCGGTCGGGAAGCCGTTGGCGAGAACGCGGCCTGCCTTGCGCTCAAGAACCGGCAGAAGCTTGCGGCCAAGACCGACATCGGCATCATCGAGATGCAGCGTTGCCGTCAACTGGCCTTCGAAGCTTTTCGCGACGGCGACCATCTCTTCGGTGCTCTCGACCGTGACGATAAGGCCGAGCGGGCCGAACACCTCTTCCGAAAGTGCGTGGTTGGCCAGCCAGTCCTTCGCGGTGACACGGAAAAGATAGGGCGTGGCGTTGCGCAGGTTGCAGGTGGAGGTCAGAATTTCCCTGACGCCGGCCCCGGCTGCAACACGGTCGCGCCCGTCGCGATAGGCCTTGGCAATTCCATCCGTCAGCATGACCTGCGGACCGACCTCGGAAAGCGCGGCGCGGGCGGTCTCTGCAAAGGCATCGGCCTGGTTCGAAAGAATGACGGCGATGCCCGGATTGGTGCAGAACTGGCCCGCTCCCATGGTGAGTGAGCCGGCCCAGCCCTTGGCGATGGCCTCGCCGCGGGCCTTTACCGCTTCCGGAAGGAGGAACATCGGGTTCACGGAACCGAGTTCGCCAAAGAAGGGGATCGGTTCGGGACGCGAGACGCAGAGATCGAACAGTGCGCGTCCGCCGGCCAGCGAACCGGTGAAACCAACGGCCTTGATCAGCGGATGGGTGACGAGTGCCGTGCCGACATCGCGCCGCCCGCCCTGGATGAGCGAGAAGACGCCGGGGTGCAGCTTGTGCTTGCCGATCGCCGCATGCACCGCTTCTGCAATGATTTCACCGGTACCGGGATGGGCGGAATGGCCCTTGACGACAACCGGGCAGCCGGCCGCGAGTGCGGAAGCCGTATCGCCGCCGGCGGTTGAGAAGGCCAGCGGGAAATTCGATGCGCCGAAGACGGCGACTGGGCCTATGGGGCGCTGCATCAGGCGAATGTCCGGGCGCGGCAGCGGTTTGCGGTTCGGCAGGGCCTCGTCGTGGCGGCGGTCGAGATATTCGCCCTTGCGGATGTGGCTGGCGAAAAGGCGAAGCTGGCCGGTGGTGCGGCCACGTTCGCCTTCGAGGCGGGCAGCGGGCAGGCCCGTCTCGGAGGTGCCGATGGCGGTGATCGCCTCGGCGCGCGCCTCGATTTCATCGGCAATGGTGTCGAGGAAGGCGGCGCGCTCTTCGCGGGTGGAGTAGCCGAAGGACCAGAAGGCCTCCTCGGCGGCTTCCGCTGCCTTGTTTACGAGATCGACGGTGCCCACGGAAAAGGCGTGCGCCTCGCCATGGGCGGGCTCACTCTGAAAGGTATTGTCCGTCCCGATCCATTCACCGGCGACCAGATGCTTGCCATGGGGGGTGAAAGCCATGATGTGTTTCCTCTTGCCCTTGTTGTTCAGTGATTATGGCGCGGTGGCGTTTTTGAAAGCTGACGGAACTTGTCCGCGTCGCGGATCGTCGCCCCGTCGGCAAGCTGTGTCACCGTCTGGCGGTAGATCATCTGCCAGGGGGTGGCGTCTGCCGGTGTCGCCGGAATGCCTTCGCTCTTGCGCCGCGCGATTTCGGTTTCGTCCACCAGCATGTCGCAAAGACCATGGTTGAAATCGATGCGGATCGTGTCGCCGGTTCTCACCCATGCAAGACCGCCGCCCGCCGCACTCTCCGGCGAGGCGTTGAGGATGGACGGGCTGTCGGCGGTGCCGGACTGGCGACCGTCGCCGATGGTCGGCAGGCTCAGAATGCCACGCTTGATGAGGTGATCCGGCGGCTGCATGTTCACGACCTCGGCCGAACCCGGCCAGCCGAGTGGGCCCGCTCCGCGAATGATGAGGATACAGCGTTCGTCAATTTCCAGTGCGGGATCGTTGATGCGCTTGTGGTAGTCCTCCGAGCCGTCGAAGACGATGGCGCGGCCTTCGAAAATGCCTTCCCGACCGGGCTCCGAGAGATAGCGCTTGCGGAATTCCGGCGAGACGACGCTCATCTTCATGATGGCGAAATCGAAGAGATTGCCTTTCAGCACGAGGAAACCCGCGCGTTCCTTCAGCGGTTCGGCATAGGGCTTGATGACCTCGCGGTCATTCGATTCCCGGCCTTCGAGATTGTCCGCCATCGCCTTTCCGGTCACGGTCGGACAGGAGCCTTCGATCTTGCCGGCCTTGAGCAGTTCCCACATGATGGCAGGCACGCCGCCGGCACGGTGGAAGCGTTCGCCGAGATAGGCGCCCGCCGGCTGCACATTGGCGAGCAGCGGAATGTCGTAGCCTTCGTCTTGCCAGTCTTCGGGTTTTAACTCGACGCCCGCATGCTTGGCCATCGCCATCAGGTGTGGCTGGGCGTTGGTCGAGCCGCCGATGGCGGAGTTGACCTTGATGGCGTTGAGGAAGGCTTCGCGCGTCAGGATGTTCGACGGGCGGATATCCTCCAGCACCAGTTCCACGGCGCGGCGGCCGGTGCGATAGGCCATCTGGCCGCGTTCGCGATAGGCGGCGGGAATGGCGGCGCAACCGGTCAGCGACATGCCGAGTGCTTCGGCCATGGCGTTCATGGTGGAAGCCGTGCCCATCGTGTTGCAATGGCCGGCGGAAGGGGCGGAACTCAACGCCGCATCGAGGAACTGCTCCTTGGTAATTTCACCCGCCGCATATTTGCGCCGCGAACGCCAGATCACGGTGCCGGACCCGACCAGTTCGCCCTCATGCCAGCCGTCGAGCATCGGCCCGCCGGAAAAGACGATGGCCGGAATATCGACGGTGGAGGCCGCCATCAGCGCGGAGGGGGTGGTCTTGTCGCAGCCGGTGGTCAGAACCACGCCATCGAGCGGGTAGCCGTAGAGGATTTCGACCAGACCCATATAGGCCAGATTGCGGTCGAGTGCGGCGGTCGGGCGCTTGCAGTTCTCGAACAGCGGATGGGAGGGAAACTCGATGGGAATGCCGCCGGCATCGCGAATACCGTCGCGGATGCGCTTCGCGAGGTCCAGATGATGGCGGTTGCACGGATTGATGTCGCTGCCGGACTGGGCAATGCCGATGATCGGCTTGCCGGAGCGCAGTTCCTCAGGTGTCGTGCCGTAATTCATGAAACGCTCGAGATAGAGCGCGGTCATGTCGAGGTGGTCGGGATTGTCGAACCAGTCCTGCGAGCGCAGGCGGCGGCTGGAAGTCTTGTCGTCGCTCATCGGTTCTCCTCCCGTTGGCGGTGATTGATCTTTTCAAGATGAATGAGGAGGCCGGAATGATCGGTCTCGCCATGACCATCCGCCACGAAAGCGTGGAATTCACCGCGCACCTCTTCCGTCAGCGGCAGGCGCAGCGAAAGGCTTTCGGCCATCGAAGCCACCGCATCGAGATCTTTCAGTTGCAGGCGCGAGGGGCCTCCGGGCTGGAATGTGCGGTCCACCATACGCTTGCCATGCAGTTCGAGGATACGGCTTTCGGCAAATCCGCCGCGAATGGCGTCACGAAATTTACCGCGATCCGCTCCCCCGGCTTCCACCAGCATCATGGCCTCCGCCACCGCGCCGATGGTGATCGCCACGATCTGCTGGTTGGCGAGCTTGCACACCTGCCCCGCGCCGGAGGGGCCGACATGGGTGACGCGCCCAAGCGCGACGAACACATCCGCCAGGCTTTCAATGGTCGGGCCATCGCCGCCGGCCATCAGCGCCAGCGTTCCGGCTTCGGCGCCCACCGTTCCACCGGAAACCGGCGAGTCGATATGGGTGATGCCGCGTGCGGCCAGCTTTTGCGCATGTTCCCTTGCAGTCGGCGGCGCGATGGAGGACGTGTCGATGACGATTGCGCCGGGCTTTAGCGCTGCCGCGACGCCCGCCTCGAACAGAACCGTGCCCACGGCCTTGCCATCGGAAAGCATGGTGAAAACGATTTCGGCGTCCTTCACCGCATCAACGGCGGTTGCTGCAACCTTCGCACCATCGGCACGGAGTGCTTCGGCCTTGGCGGGGTCACGGTTCCACACCGTCAAGTCGAAGCCGGCACCCAGCAGGCGGCGCACCATGGGGGCACCCATCAGGCCGGTGCCAAGAAAGGCAATTTTCCGCGTCACAGGCTCCCTCCCAGTTCATCCTCGATATGGGCGCGGATGATCTCGTCGAAGGAGGCTTCGGCGGTGAAGCCAAGTTCGCGGGCACGTTTCGCCTCGAAGCCCGGCGCCCATCCGGCGCACATCTTCATGATCATCTCGTTCGGCTCGCGGCGAATGAGGGTGACGGCCTTGTCGCCGGCAACGCGGCGCAGTGCCTCGATCTGTTCGCCGACCGTAGCGGAAAGGCCGGGCATCGAGAGATTGCGGCGCGGGCCGACCGTCGAAAGGTCCATCGTTGCGCCATGGATGAGGAAGCCGACGGCGGAGCGCGGCGAAGTGTGCCAGTGACGCACGTCGTCGGAAACGGGCAATACGGCTTCCTGCCCGACCAGCGGTTCACGCAGGATGTTGGAGAAGAAGCCGGAGGCGGCGGCATTCGGTTTGCCGGGGCGAATGCAGATGGTCGGCAGGCGGATGCCGATACCGTCGAAGAAGCCGCGGCGTGTGTAGTCCGACAGAAGCAGTTCGCAGATTGCTTTCTGCGTGCCGTAGCTGGTCAGCGGCGTGAGGTGGAATTCGTCGGGAATGGGGAAGGGCAGTGGCGCACCGACGACAGCGATGGATGACGTGAAGACGATACGCGGGAAATAGCCATCGGTATTATGGGCGGCGCGCACGGCGTCGAACAGGAAGCGTGTGCCATCGAGATTGATGCGGTAGCCCTTGTCGAAATCGAGTTCGGCTTCACCGGAGACGATGGCGGCCAGATGGAAGATCACATCAGGGCGCGTGGCGATGAGTTTTTCCGCCGTGCCGGGGGCCGAAAGATCGCCGGTTTCAAGCGTTACCTCACCGGTGAAGCCCACGGGTGCCTGCGGCGCGACGACATCGACCAGCGTCAACTTCTTGACGGGCTTCGCCCCAAGCGCACCGTCCCGCACGAGACGTTCGGTAAGCTTGCGGCCAACCATGCCGGCGGCGCCGATAATCAGGATATGCATGCCTTTTCCTCCTCCGATCCGCGCAAGACCTCAAATCCGTGCATCCCGTGCACGTCGCGCGAAAAAGTATTTGTAAGGTTGTCTGATAACCTTATATCATGCGTTTGAAAACCGAATAATGCAGTGATCCCTCACTTCCTGCGCCATGTGCGCTGGTGGCGAGGGCGGGAGGATTGATGAGCATCGAAACGAAGGAAGTGCCAGGCCAGCCGGCTTTGGCGCTCGAGGCGGCGCTTGGCGCGGATCTTGTTCTGGGCGGTGCCGACGTCGCGCGCTATTGCAGCGACTGGCACGGCGATGTGGCGACCGGGGCGGTGGCTGTGCTGCGTCCTCGTTCGACTGAGGATGTTTCGGCCTGTGTAAGGGCCTGTGCCGCACTCGGCCTGTCCGTGGTGCCCCAGGGCGGCAATACCGGGCTTGTACTGGGGGCCATTCCCGATCGTCCCGCCAGTCAGGTGATCCTGAGCCTTGAGCGCATGACGCGCATCCGCAGCATCGATGCCGACGATTTCTCCGCGGTGGTCGAGGCGGGCGCCATCCTCTCCGAGTTCAAGGACAGGGTTGAAGAGGCTGGCATGTTCTTTCCGCTGGCGCTTGGCGCACAGGGATCGTGTCGCATCGGCGGCAATGTCTCCACCAATGCCGGCGGTATCAACGTGCTGCGCTACGGCATGACACGCGAACTGGTGCTGGGCCTTGAGGTGGTGCTGCCGGATGGCTCTGTGTTCGAAGGTCTCTCGACGCTTCGCAAGGATAATCGCGGCATCGATCTGAAGCAGCTCTTCATTGGCGCGGAAGGCACGCTGGGCATCATCACCGCCGTTGCCGTCAAGCTCATGCCGCAGCCGGAGCAGGTGGCAACGGCGCTCATCGGTCTCAATGCGCTGGATGATGCCATCACGCTGTACCGCCGTGCCCGGCGTGATTGCTGCGATCTCATGTCCGCTTTCGAGTTCATGCCGCCGCTTGCTTTTACGCTGGCGCGCGAAGCCATTCCTGATCTCGCCATGCCGATGGACGGAGGCTATCCCGCCTATGTGCTGATGGAGATTTCCGGTTCGGGTCTCATCGATATCGAAGATCTGATGCAGCGTTTCCTTGGGGCGGTGCTGGAGGACGAACTCGTGGTGGACGGTGTCATCGCCAATTCCCGCGATCAGGCGCGCAAACTCTGGCTTTTCCGCGAGGGTATGAATGAAGGGCAGGCAAAACGCGGCCCGCATCTGCGCACCGATGTATCCGTGCCCCTGTCGCGGCTGGCCGATTTCGTGCGCGATGCCGAGGCCGCCGTTACAGAGGCCCTGCCGGACTGTACCTGTGTGTCCTACGGCCATGTCGGTGATGGCAATGTGCATCTTAACGTTCTTCCGCCGGGCGATCTGCCGCGCGCCGAGATCGACGCGCGAATCTACAAGGCAAAGACGGTCATCAATACGGTTCTCGATACCTATCGCGGCTCAGTCAGCGCCGAACACGGTATCGGTCGCCTCAAGAAGCCTGATTTCGAGGCGCGTCTGCCTGCGGTTCAGCGCAAGCTTCTCAATGCCATCAAGACGGCGGTTGATCCGACTTTGGTCATGAATGCCGGTTGCCAATTGAATTACACCGGCGATTCGGGGCAAAGCTGATAGGCGTTGCCGCGCGGCTTGTCTTTGCCATGGCGACGGGTGGTGAAACGGAAGGAAGTGGCATGTCGGTGGATTTCGGTCAGATCAGGCGTAACGAGCACCTGCCGGCCCGTATTGCCGCCCAGATCGGCAGCGATATTCAGGAAGGGCGTCTGAAGCCCGGCGACAAGCTGCCGACGGAACACTTTCTGGCGAAGTCGCTCGGCGTCAGCCGGTCGGTGGTGCGCGAGGCCATTGCCCAGCTTCGCAATGAAGGGTTGGTCGAAACCCGTCAGGGCGTCGGCGCCTTTGTGACAGAGCGGCAGAGCCGCACGATCCGCATCGATGAGGGCGAGCTTTTCAAGCGCGACAGTTTCCGCGATCTGTTCCAGCTTCGCATACCGCTGGAAATCGAGGCCGCGGGACTGGCCGCTGTCCATTACAAGGAAGCCGATCTGGAACGCATTGACGAGGCGCTTGCGCGGATGACGGGTTCGGAAAAATGGACCGATGAAGGCATTGACGCCGATCTGGCTTTTCACCGTGCGATCGCCGAAGCCACGGGCAATGACTATTTCGCCCTGTTCATCGGCTTCATTGCCGAGCGGATCAGTCTGGCCATCGCCGCTGCCCGCGCACGGGTCGAGCTGGAAGAGATCGTCAACGTCACCATTGATGAGCATGTCGTGGTTCGCAATGCGATTGCCAGTCGCAATCCGAAGGCGGCCCGCGAGGCCATGCGTGCACACCTTCTCGGCGCCGCAAGCCGTGTTGATCTGACACTCGAGACCTACTGATCACGTTATCGGAATAAGAGGATTGTGGTTGGCGATGCCCGGACGGGGGCCTCGTCCTGCGTCGTGCGCGATCTCTTGCGTCACTTATCCAGTGTTATTTGCAAACATGGTGCTTCCCCGCTGGACAGGGGGAAAGCTTGCGATTAAAACACTTGCATAGTTGTCAGACATCCTGACAATAAGGCAGGTTGACTGGAGGGTCGCTTGCGGGAGGAGAGTGAAGGCATCGCCATGGCGATGCGCGTTTCGGAGGCGTGCGTCCAGCCGCGTTCCGTCCGCCGAAATCCATTCCGCATGTGATGAAACAAACGGAGGCCATGCATTGCTGGAAGCAAGGCGTGGCGGGAGGAGGAAGCTTGGGGACCAGGCATTCACTGACAAGCAATTTCATTTTGCCGGAAGACGCCACTAGCGCGATTCTGGTCGGACGCGTCTGGTCCAAGGCTGCTAACGGCCCGAGCCCGGTTCTGGTACGCGCTGGCCGCGTGCTGGATCTGACGGGACTGGCGGCCACCATGGCGGGTCTTCTGGAGATTGACGGCATTGCCGATACGCTGGCCACGGCCACCAATCTTCCGGACATTGGTGCACTCGACACCTTCCTGAATGGTGAAGCCGGTTCGCTTCTGGCGCCGGTCGATCTGCAGGCTGTCAAGGCAGCGGGCGTGACCTTCGCCGACAGCATGCTGGAACGCGTGATTGAGGAGCAGGCGAAGGGCGACGCGTCGCGGGCTCGTGCCATTCGCGAAAAGCTGGCGCCGGTTCTGGGTGACAGCCTGCGCGGCGTGGCGGCCGGTTCGGAAAAGGCAGCAGCCGTCAAGGCGCTGCTTCAGGACATGAACCTCTGGTCGCAATATCTCGAAGTGGGCATCGGTCCGGATGCCGAGATCTTCACCAAGTCACAGCCCATGTCGTCCGTCGGTTGTGGCGATACCGTCGGCATTCACCCGATTTCCGAATGGAACAATCCGGAGCCGGAAGTGGTGCTGGCAGTGCGTTCGGATGGCACCATCCTCGGCGCGACACTCGGCAACGACGTGAACCTGCGCGATGTGGAAGGTCGCTCCGCGCTGTTGCTCGGCAAGGCCAAAGACAACAATGCGTCGTGCGCCATCGGTCCGTTCATTCGCCTGTTCCACGATGCCTTCACGCTTGAAGTGCTGTCGAAGGTCCGCGTCTCGCTCATCGTCAGCGGCACGGACGGTTTTGAAATGACCGGCGAAAGCCCGATGGAGGCAATCAGCCGTTCGCCGGAAAACCTCGTTTCCCAGCTTCGCAACCGCAATCACCAGTATCCGGACGGCGCGGTGCTCTTCCTCGGCACCATGTTCGCGCCGGTGAAGGATCGTCGCGGTGCGGGCCAGGGCTTCACCCACGAGATCGGTGATCGCGTGGAGATCGCGACGCCGCTTCTCGGTCGTCTCGTCAACTGGGTGGATCGCTCCAATGCCTGCCCGGAATGGACATTCGGCACCCGCGCGCTGATGCAGAACCTCGCCGCTCGCGGCCTTCTGGACAAGGTGTGACGCCATGATCAAGACGCTGATCGATCTCTTTTACCGGTTCCTGAACATCCTTCTGGTGCTGATGCTGGCAGGCATGGCGCTGATGGTTTTCGTCAATGTCGTGATGCGTTATGCGGCGAATTCCGGCATCGATCTTTCCGAGGAAATGTCGCGTTACTTCTTCGTCTGGATCACTTTTGTCGGTGCGATCGTGGCACACCGCGAACATCTGCATCTCGGGGTTGAAACCCTTGTAACTCATTTCGGCCGCAAGGGTCGGCTGGTGCTGATGGGCATCTCGAATGCCATCGTCCTGCTTTGCTCCGGCATATTCTTCTGGGGCACCTGGGTCCAGCTTCCGATCAACGCGTCGATGGTCGCGCCTGTCTCCGGCCTTTCGATGGGCTGGGTCTACGGGATCGGCATGTTCACCGGCGGCGGCATTTTCCTGATTACGCTCGAACGTCTCGTGCGACTGGCACTTGGCCGGATCACCGATGAGGAAATCGCGGCTTTTGCCGGCGAGAACCTGACCCTCGAGCAGATGGCGGAGCGTACCTGATGACCCTTCTCGTTTTCGTCGGCTCCCTGTTGGGAGCCATGGCCGTCGGCGTTCCCGTCGCCTTTTCGCTGATGTTCTGTGGCGTCGTGCTCATGTGGTTCATGGGCATGTTCAACTCGCAGATCATCGCGCAGAACATGATTGCGGGTGCCGATACCTTCACCCTGCTGGCCATCCCCTTCTTCATTCTGGCCGGTGAACTGATGAACTCCGGCGGTCTTTCGCGCCGCATCATCGATTTCGCGATTGCCTGTGTCGGCCATATTCGCGGCGGCCTCGGCATCGTCGCAATTGTTGCCGCGCTCATCATGTCCTCCATTTCCGGCTCGGCGGCGGCGGATACGGCTGCCCTTGCCGCCATCCTTATTCCGATGATGGCGAAGGCCGGCTATAACGTACCGCGCTCGGGCGGTCTGATTGCTGCCGGCGGTATCATTGCTCCGGTCATTCCGCCGTCCATGGCGTTCATCGTCTTCGGTGTCGCCGCCAATGTGTCGATCACCAAGCTGTTCATGGCAGGGATCTTCCCCGGCTTCCTGATGGGCGTTTCGCTGATCATCACCTGGCTGATCGTGGCCCGCAAGGATAACGTGCAGCCGCTGCCGAAGGCTTCGGCGAAGGAGCGCGTCACCGCCACAGGTCGTGCAGCCTGGGCGCTCGGCATGCCGGTTATCATCCTCGGCGGCATCAAGGCCGGTGTCGTTACGCCGACGGAAGCGGCGGTCGTGGCGGCAGCCTATGCGCTGTTTGTTGGCCTGTTCATTTATCGGGAACTGAAGGTTTCCGATCTGATGCATGTATTCCTGTCGGCGGCCAAGACCACTGCGGTTATCATGTTCCTTGTCTGCGCGGCGCTGGTGTCGTCCTGGCTCATTACGGCGGCAAATATTCCGGCCGAGATTACGGGCTATATCGAACCGCTGATCGACAATCCGAAGATCCTGATGTTCGCGATCATGATCCTCGTTCTCGTCGTCGGAACGGCCCTCGATCTCACGCCCACCATCCTGATCCTGACGCCGGTACTGATGCCGATCATCAAGCAGGCGGGTATCGATCCGGTCTATTTCGGCGTGCTGTTCATCATGAACAACTCCATCGGCCTCATCACTCCGCCCGTTGGCGTCGTGCTGAATGTCGTCTCCGGCGTGGCCCGTATTCCGCTGGGACGTGTCACGGCTGGCGTCTGGCCCTTCCTGCTTGCGGAAACGATCGTGCTCTTCCTGCTCGTCCTGTTTCCCGACCTCGTTCTCGTACCGGCAAGCTGGCTTCATTGAGCCAGTCTGTCTCTGACCGCAACTTTCTCGTAACTCTGGGAGGAATGAACATGAGAAAGATCCTGAAAGCCGCAACCGCGCTCATCACCGTTGCCGCCACGCTTGGCGCAGCCCCGGCCTTTGCTGAATTCAATGCCCGCAACATCCGCGTTTCCAACGGTATCAATGCCGACCATCCCGTCGGGAACGGCATTCAGGCCATGCAGAAGTGCCTGGACGAAAAGTCCGGCGGCAAGCTGAAGCTGACGGCCTTCTGGGGCGGCGCACTCGGCGGCGACCTTCAGGCAACGCAGGCACTTCGTTCCGGTGTGCAGGAAGCGGTCGTCACCTCGTCCTCGCCGCTGGTCGGCATCGTGCCGGCGCTCGGCGTCTTCGATCTGCCCTTCCTGTTTGCCAGTGCCGATGAGGCCTACAAGGTGATGGACGGCGAATTCGGCGACATGCTGAACAAGAAGCTGGACGATGCCGGTCTCGTGAACCTGGCCTATTGGGAGAACGGCTTCCGCAATCTGTCGAACTCCAAGCGCCCCGTAACCAAGTGGGAAGACCTGGAGGGCATGAAGGTTCGCGTGATGCAGAACAACGTGTTCCTGGACACTTTCAAGAACTTCGGCGCCAACGCCACGCCGATGGCATTCGGTGAAGTGTTCTCCGCGCTGGAAACCAAGGCGATCGACGCGCAGGAAAACCCCTACGTGACCATCGACACCTCCAAGTTCTACGAAGTGCAGGCCTATGTTTCGGAAACGAAGCACGCCTACACGCCGTTCCTCTTCCTCTTCTCCAAGGCGATCTTCAACACCTACACCGCCGACGAGCAGAAGGCGCTGAGGGATTGCGCAGCAGTGGGGCGCGATGTCGAGCGTTCGGTGATCGCGGATCTCAACAAGACGTCGCTGGAGAAGATTCAGGCGGCGGGCGTGAAGTTCAACACGCTCTCGCCGGAAGAACACAAGCGCATCCTCGAAAAGTCGCAGGTCGTCTATGAAAAGCACAAGGCCGATATCGGTCCCGATGTGGTGGACAGCGTGCAGAAGATTCTGGCCGACCTGCGGAAGTAATCGCCGGACGGAATGCTAAAATGAGGCCCATGGCGGTATGCCGTCATGGGCCTTCTGCTGCCCTGTTCAGGCGTGGCTGGTCCCTGCCTTCAGTGCGGCATGGATGCGTGGGTCGGCCATGTGGGCGACGTTGAAGCGCATGAAGGCGGATGCCGTTTGCGAAGGGCTGAAGACATTGCCGGGGGCAAGCACTACATTGCGGGCGACAGCCGTCTGCGCGAGTTCGGCGGAATCGGTTCCTTCGGGAAGCCGGCACCAGAGGTAGAAGCCTCCGCGTGGCTGAAGCCAGGGTTCGATCCCAAGATCATGTAAACGCGTCGTCGTGTCTCGTCGTGCCCGTACGAGCCGCAGCCGCAACTCTTCCATATGCTTGCGATAGCCGCCGCCTGCGAGCATGTGGGCAATGAGTTCGGCGGACACGGGGCTCGGCCCCCCGAAATTCGTGGCGATCTGCAGATCGACCAATCCCTCGATCCAGTCCGTCCGGGCGGCGATGTAGCCGCATCGCACGGACGCTGACAGCGTTTTCGAGAAACTGCCGATGCGGATGACACGGGAAAGCCCATCGAGCGCGGCAAGCCGTATCGAAGGTTCCGGCTCGAAATCGGCGAAAATATCGTCCTCCACAATGATGAGGTCGTGTCGGGTGGCCGCATTCAGCAGCCGGTGCGCCACGGGCGGTGAAAGCGTTGCTCCGGTCGGGTTGTGAAGGGCGGAGTTGGTGATGTAAAGGCGGGGCCGCTCGGCGGCGAGAACCGTCTCGAAACGTGCGGTGTCTGGCCCGACCGGCGTATAGGGTACGCCAACGACCTTGACGCGGTGGGCTTTGAGAAGGGCCTGAAAATTGAAATAGCACGGGTCGTCGATCAAGACGGTATCGCCGGGATTGAGCAGTAAACGGCAGATGAGATCGAGCGCCTGTGTGCCTGAGCCGGTCAGCATCACCTGTTCCGGCGCGGCATCGATTCCTTCTTCGACAAGGCGTGCGTGCAGGAGGCGGCGAAGGGCAGGCGAGCCCCGCGTGCTGCCGTAATAGGAAAGAACGGTTTCGTTGCCGCGCGCCAGCGCTCGCATCGCCCGCCGCATCGCCTCATTCGGCATCCAGTCCGCCGGAAGCCAGCCGCAACCGGGCTTCGGCACGGTATCATCGGCATCCAGCGATTGCCGGGATACCCAGAATGGATCGACCGCCCGTGCCTTTGGTGTTTCGGCATCAGCAAGCTTCAGCGGCGGCTGGCCGGTCGCTGCCACATAGAAGCCGGAGCCGCGCCGTGCCCGGATCAACCCCTCTGCCGCCAGCCGGTCATAGGCCTCGACCACGGTCGAAGGTGAGACGCCCATGGTTGCCGCGAAGCGGCGGATCGAGGGGAGCCGGTCGCCCGGTGCGAGAAGCCGGGCTGCGATCCGGCTTTCGATTGCGGCCATGATTTCGGCTGTGCGTGTTCCGGTCGGGTTCGATGGCATCCTGATGGCTCGCAGTCTGTATGGCTCAACATATCAGTACAGTTCCTGCGTATTGTATGGATGTGTCGCTGGTCCCGCCAGTGCCTCCCGCCTAAACCGGAAGCGAAAGCGAGGATTTCATGAAAACATCTCTGGAAGGCTGGGGCAGCGGGCTGGCCGGTGTCGTCATCTTCAGCGGATCGCTACCGGCGACGCGCATCGCGGTGGCGGATTTTCCGCCGCTCTTCCTGACCTCGGCGCGGGCGGTGATTGCCGCTTTCCTCGCTGTTGTCCTGCTTCTGATTCTTCGCCAACCGAAGCCGAGGCGGGGTGATCTTGTCTCGCTGGCGCTGATTGCACTCGGTGTCGTCGTCGGTTTTCCACTTCTGACAGCGCTGGCGCTGCAATATGTGACCTCTGCCCATTCAATTGTTTTCGTCGGCCTTCTGCCGCTCGCTACCGCCATTTTCGGCGTCTTGCGCGGTGGTGAACGACCAAAACCATTGTTCTGGCTGTTCTCCGGCCTGGGCAGCGCCACCGTGGTCGGCTTCGCCGTCCTGCGCGGCGGCGAAGTGTCGCTGGCGGGTGATCTATTGATGCTCGCGGCCATTCTTGTCTGCGGTCTGGGCTATGCCGAAGGGGCGACGCTTTCCCGGCGGCTCGGCGGTTGGCAGGTCATTTCCTGGGCGCTCATCCTGTCGCTGCCTTTCATGGCAGTGGTGATGTTGGCCAGCCTGCCAGCAAGCTTCGCGGGCATCGCGCCCGGTGCCTGGGCGGGACTTGCCTATGTCTCGGTGTTCAGCATGCTGATCGGCTTCATCTTCTGGTATCGCGGGCTTGCGCTTGGCGGCATCGCGGGCGTCGGGCAATTGCAGCTTCTGCAACCCTTTTTCGGCTTGCTGCTGGCGGCCAGCCTGCTCCATGAGGCGGTCAATCCGGCCATGGTCTTCGCCACGCTGGCGGTCGTTGCCTGTGTGGCGGGTGCGCGGCGTTTTGCCCGCTGAAAGAAACTACGATTTTCCGATCCTGTCCGCGATGAAGTCGATGAAGGCCCTGACCCGTAGCGCCAGTTGCTCATGGCCGACATAGACGGCGTGAATGAGTTCAATGTCGCCCGGATTGTAATCTTCGAGAATGGCCACGAGCCGGCCGGCGGCAATGTCATCCGCGACATGGAAGGAGCCGAGCCGGGCGAGGCCCAGTCCGCTCAAGGCCAGATGGCGCAGGATGACGCCGTTATTGCCGTGCGCATTGCCGGCAATGGCAACCGTGAAGGTGGCACCGGTCTGCGGATCGCGAAAGGGCCATTCGTCCAGCGTGCGGCGGAAGTTGAAGCGCAGGCAATTGTGGGTGGCGAGATCCTGCGGCACGCGCGGCAGGCCGTGGCGTTCGATATATTCGGGCGCGGCGATGATGACACGACGGGTTTCAAGCAGCTTGCGCGCCTTCAGAGATGAATCGCGCAGCGCGCCAATGCGGATGGCGATATCCGTGCGGTCGTCCACGAGATCGACAACGGCGTCGGTCAGCGAAATATCCAGTTCCACCTGCGGATAAAGCGCCAGAAATTCGGGTGCGAGCGGCAGGATACAGCACTCACCGAAGGCAACCGAAGCGCTGACCCTGAGACGCCCGCGCGGTACCGCACCCGCGCCGCTGCCAACCAGCCGGTCGGCCTCGTCCATTTCGGCCAAAATGCGTCGCACGCGCTCCAGATAAAGCACACCTTCCGCCGTCAGTTGCAGTCGCCGTGTCGAGCGGGTGAAGAGCGGCGTGCCAAGCCGGTCTTCCAGCCGGGCAATAAGTTTGGACACCGCCGAAGGTGTGAGATGGAGCCTGCGTCCGGCTGCGGAAAAGCCGCCGGCTTCCGCCACCGCGCTGAAGACGGCCATTTCGCTGCTTCGATAGTCCATCCGGCTTTGTCTCCGTCTTCGTTATATGTGAATGCAAGTCACAACTTCTTGGAATAATATGGGCCTTCATTCTCAAGTGGCAATGCCCCATCTTGAGTTCCACCGAAACCCCATATCCCCAACGTCAACGTGCAGGCGATGTCTCCCACGCGCCGGCCGGAGGATCAACCATGCCCATTGCCCTTTATGCCCTGACGATCGCGGCCTATGCGATCGGCACCACTGAATTCGTCATCGTCGGCCTGTTGCCGACGGTCGCCAACGACCTGACCATTACCCTGCCGCTCGCCGGGCTCATCGTTTCCGTCTACGCACTCGGGGTTACCTTCGGTGCCCCGGTGCTGACGGCACTGACCGGCGGCGTTGCCCGCAAGCCGCTGCTGCTCGGTCTCATGTTGCTGTTCATCGCCGGCAATACGCTGGCCTCCGTTAGTCCCGATTATGAGGTTCTACTCGTCGCCCGCGTGCTGTCGGCCTTCGCGCATGGCGTCTTCTTCTCGGTTGGCGCCACCATCGCCGCCGATCTCGTGCCGGAAAACCGACGGGCCTCGGCCATCGCGCTGATGTTCATGGGCTTGACGGTCGCCATCGTCACCGGCGTACCGCTCGGCACGTTCATCGGTCAGACCTTCGGCTGGCGCGCCACCTTTGCTGCGGTTGCCGTGCTCGGTCTCGTCGCCTTTGTCGCCATTGCGGCTCTTCTGCCGGGCAATATCCGCAAGGCGCCGCCGGCCTCGCTCATCGACCAGCTCAGCGTGTTGGGCTCCGGCCGTCTGCTGATCGTCTTTGCCATGACGACGCTGGGTTACGGCGGCACCTTTGTTGCCTTCACCTATCTCGCCACCATTCTGCAAACGATTACCGGTTTCGCCGCCGGCCATGTCAGCCTCATCCTCGTGCTGTATGGGGTGGCGATTGCGGTCGGTAATCTCGTCGGCGGGCGGATTGCCAACCACAACCCGGTGCGGGCGCTCGCCTTCATTTTCCTGGCGCTGGCAGTGGTACTTGGCCTCTTCACCTTCACCGCGGCGGCAAAGCTGCCCGCTCTGGTAACGCTGGCTGCGCTCGGCTTCCTGTCCTTCGCCACCGTGCCGGGTCTTCAGCTTTATGTCGTTCAGCTTGCCCAGCGTTTCCGGCCGGGCGCGGTGGATACGGCATCGGCACTCAATATTGCCGCTTTCAATCTCGGCATTGCGCTCGGTGCATGGCTCGGCGGCCTCATCGTCGCCTCGCCGCTCGGCCTTGGGGCCACGCCGTGGGTCGGCGCACTGCTTTCCGTCGGCGCGCTGCTCCTGACGCTCTGGAGCGGTCTGCTCGACAGGCCCGCCAAGGCCGACGCCGCCTTTGGGCGGGTGGCCTGAAACACACAAGAAAAGGATATTAAATGACCATGCACACCGTCACCGCAAACGGCGCCTCCATTCCCGCCATCGGCTTCGGCACCTTCCGCATGCCCGGCAACGACGTTATCAACATCGTGCCGCACGCGCTCAAACTCGGCTTTCGCCATATCGACACCGCTCAGATCTACGGTAACGAAGCCGAGCTCGGTGAAGCGATTGCGGCTTCCGGCGTTGCTCGCGGCGATCTGTTTCTGACGACCAAGGTCTGGGTCGAGAACTACCCGCGCGAGGCGTTTCTCACCTCCGTCGACGAAAGTCTCCGCAAGCTGAAGACGGATTATGTCGATCTGCTGCTTCTGCACTGGCCCAATGACGCCGTGCCGCTTGCAGAGCAGATCGAGGCATTGAATGCCGTTCATGCCATGGGCAAGGTGCGCCATATCGGCGTGTCGAACTTCACCATCGCGCTGATGCAGGAAGCTGTGCGGCTAAGTGCGGCTCCGCTCGTTACCAACCAGATCGAATATCACCCCTATCTCGACCAGACGGCGGTGGTCGCCGCAGCGCGCCGTGCCGGCCTTTCCGTCACCGCCTATTATGGCATGGCGGATGGCAAGGTGTTCGATGATCCGGTGCTGAAGGAGATTGCCGCCGGTCATGGAAAATCGGTGGCGCAGGTGGTGCTGCGCTGGCTGGTGCAGCAGGAGGGTGTCATTACCCTTTCGAAGACGGTGAGTGCTGCGCGTGCTGCGGAAAATTTCGCGATTTTCGACTTTGCCCTATCCCCTTCCGAAATGGCGGTGATCCACGCGCTGGCGCAGCCGGAGGGGCGCATCGTTTCGCCACCGGGCCTTGCCCCGGTGTGGGACAAGGCGGCCTGAGGGATGTTCGGAAAGCGGGGAGGGTCTATCCCCGCTTCTTCAACTGCTGTTCGCGGAAGAAGATGAACAGGCCCGATCCGACAATCAGTGCCGCGCCGAGCACCATGCCCGTGTGCGGCACATCGCCGAAGAACAGCCAGCCGAAAACGACCGCCCACAGCAAAAGCGTGTATTGCAGCGGCGCGACGGTGGCGGCGTCGGAAATCTTCAGCGCGCGGTTGACCATGACATGCGCGGTCATCGCCACGATACCGAGCAGGAAGAGCAGACCGAGATCAGTGGTGGAGGTGATGGGGCTCCAGTCGAAGGGGGCGACCAGAACGCCGGCAATCAGGGCGCCTGAAATCTGGAAGAAGACAAGCGACCGATCCGGTGTGCCGCGCAGACTGCGGCCCGAAATCATCATGAAGGCGAAGGCGAGTGTGCCGAGAATGGAAATAATCGCCGGCGGCGAGAAGATCGCTTCGGAAGGATTGAGCGCGATGATGACGCCGACAAAGCCGATGGCGATCGCGGTCCAGCGGCGCCACCCGACTTTCTCGCCCAGCAGGAAGGGCGAGGCGGCGGCAACATAGATCGGTGCGGCAAGCCAGTAGGTCATGACATCCGCAAGCGGCAAATACATCACGGCGAAATAGAAGGCGAATACCTCCATCGTCGAGAAGAATACGCGCGCCGCCTGCATCAGCGGCCTCTCTACCCTGAAAACGGATTTCAGACCTGCACTCCAGAGAAAGGGCGCAAGAATGACGAGGGCGGCGAGCGAGCGGATGAGGATGACCTGCCCGATGCCGTAGCTGGCAACGAGCCATTTGCCCATGGCGTCGTTCAGTGAAAACATCAGCATTCCCGCCAGCATCAGCGCCGGGCCGGCGATGGCAGGCAAGGCGCCGCCAGCGGCGGGCGGTTGGGTGGTTGCGGACATGGTTCCTCCCGTCCTTTTCTCAGAGCATTTCAAGGGTTGAACGGCGGCGGCTTACTGTAAACGCCTTGTCCAGTTCCGGGTTCAGTTCCATGCCAAGGCCCGGACCGGGTGGCACGGTAATCATGCCGTTCTTCACTTCGGGCAGGGCGGTTACGAGATCCCGATACCATGTCCGGTAGAAGGCGCGAACGCTTTCCTGCACCAGCGCGTTGGGCGCGTTGAGCGAGAGGTGGGTTGATGCGCACAGAACGACCGGCCCTGTACAGTCATGCGGCGCGACCGGCAGGTGCCATGCTTCCGCCATGGAGGCGATCTTGCGCGCTTCGGAGAGGCCGCCGCACCAGGAAATGTCGAGCATCACGACGCCTGCTGCGCCGGTTTCCAGATAATCGCGGAAGCCCCAGCGCGAAGCGAGTGTTTCCGAAGCCGAAATCGGCGCGGGCGACACTTCGGCGTAGCGCTTGAGGCTTGCAAGACTGTCCATCTTGATCGGGTCTTCGTGCCAGAAGGTGCCGTAGGGTGTCAGCGCTCTGGCGATCTGCATGGCGGGCAGCAATTGCCACATCGAATGGAATTCGACCATGATGTCGATCTTGTCGCCAACGGCTTTCCGGATCCTGTCGAAGGGTTCAAGGGCGGCCTTGAGGTCACCGGGTGAAATATATTGCCCGCGCGTCTTCTCGGCAGCGGCATCGAATGGCCAGATCTTCATGGCCGTGATGCCCTCTTCCAGCAGCGAATGTGCCAGTTCATCGGCGCGATGCAGGAAGCCGTTCAGGTCGTCATAGTCACGGCCCTCGGCCAGACCGTAATTGGCTGTCGTCTGGCCTGTTGCCTTCTTGATATATTCAGTGCCCGCACAGGTGTTATAGGTGCGGATTTCCCGGCGCGTGAACCCGCCGAGAAGCTGGGCGATGGGTTGGCTCGTTACCTTGCCGAAAATGTCCCAGAGCGCGATGTCGAAGGCGGAATTGCCCCGGACTTCCGCACCCGAGGAGCGAAAGCCGACATAGCCGACGAGGTCGGCTGCCAGCCTGTCGATTTCCAGCGGATCGCGGCCGATCACGCGCGGGGCGATATATTCATGCACATAGGCCTCGACCGTCTCTGCGCCGAAGAAGGTCTCGCCCAACCCGGTAATGCCCTCGTCCGTATGGACAAGCAGCCAGATAAGATTGCTGCGCTCGGCAACGCGAACGGTTTCAAGTGCGGTGATTTTCATGGCTTCCTCCCAGCCGGTCTCGCCATGCGGGTCTCCTCAAACCCTTGTCGCATGGCGTCGGAGGCAACCTTGCGGCTGCCTCCGCGTCACAATCAAATATCGGCGACGAATGTCTGTTTTTGCGTGCCGAGGCCCTCGATTCCGAGTTCGACGGTATCGCCGGCCTTGAGGTAGCGCGGCGGCT
>NZ_JACIDU010000007.1 GCF_014196535.1 Allorhizobium borbori | reverse complement strand
CCCCGCTGAAAACATGCGAGGGAAAGTTGGAACATGGGTCAATTCTCAATGGAAATATCAGGCAACGCCGGGTCAGTTCTCAGTGGCAATCAACAAGCCGCCCATCCCGTGGCGACTTTCGTTATTCCGAAGGCTACGATCTGAAGAAGGTAGCGCCAATCTTGGACGAAATCTTAGGCAAGCATTGATGCCTACCCAGAGTGGATAGACAACAGATTGGAAGTCCGCTTTTGGCGTGCCCGCACTCTTAGATCAATGATCTGGGATGGAGGCGTATAGTTGCCATTGTTGTTTCTCGCAGTCGCTTAGCATACAGATCTCGCGATCTAGGGCATGACAGTGCAAGGCAGACGCAGAGGCCGATCGTCGCTGCGAGCGATAAAACCATATTATTTTAATATATTCAAAATGATACGATTAATTTCTCAAGCATGGATCATGAGTAGATACCGGAGCAGGTGAAAAATCCAGACACTGAGGCCCTTTAGCGGATAACACATACACACCAGTTCTCATCTTCGTTATCTAGGGCGTGCCACTTTCCCCTTTTTGCTTTTGCTCCGCATAACACACACGCGCTTTGCTGCGGGACTTGCGATCGTCATGGAAACGCCGTTGACGAAAAAAGGACTATTGTCGAAAAACTGTCAAAAAAAGCGAAATCACCGCTTGCGCTCCCCCATGGGGCTGACTATAAGGCCGCTCACACGCGCCCTTCGTCTATCGGTTAGGACGTCAGATTTTCATTCTGAAAAGAGGGGTTCGACTCCCCTAGGGCGTGCCACTCCCTCCCTTTCTTTTAAATCTGCTGAAAGCGCCTTTATCCCGCGCGTTCATATGCTTGTCAGCTTCATGCTTTATGCGACTGCAGCTTCCCCATCGATGGAAGCGCTGCCAGGGGCAAACCATGAAATTGCGAACCGCTATAAAAACCCTGCTTGGTCTCTGCACCGTCACGCTCATTGCTAGCGGGCTTTATCTCGCCCTGCTCCAGATCTCCGGAAACTTTCACGAAGTGATTCCCGGCACCTATTACCGTTCGGCGCAACTGAGCGGGCCTGCGCTCAAAACCTACATCCAGCGCTATGGCATCCGCACGGTCGTCAATCTGCGGGGCGCCTCCCCCGGTGCCGGTTGGTATGAGGAAGAAGTTGCGGCCACGCACGCCAATGGCGCCGGTCACATAGACTTCGCGATGTCGGCGGCAAGCGAGTTGAGTGTTGAACGCAGCCTCGAACTCGCGGCCTTGCTACGGGCCGCACCAAAGCCTGTGCTCGTTCATTGCCGCGCGGGCGCCGATCGCACGGGGCTCGCTTCCGTGGTCTTCCTGCAGCAGGTGGAAGGCGCGACGGAGACCGCTGCGGAAAGCCAGCTTTCCTTTGCATTCGGCCACATTGGCCTGCCATTCCTGAAGGCTTACGCCATGGAGCGAAGCTGGGAAGCGCTTGAGAAATCCATCGGCCTGAAAAGCTGAGAACACTAAGCGAGGACAAGTAATTCCAGCGCAGAATCCGTGACTTAGACCGTTTTTGAAAAAGTACGAGAAAATGCAAAAAGCCGCTTGCGCTCCCCCGTTGGCCTGACTATAAGAGCGCTCACACGCGCCCTTCGTCTATCGGTTAGGACGTCAGATTTTCATTCTGAAAAGAGGGGTTCGACTCCCCTAGGGCGTGCCACTTCTTCCATTTTTTTCAGAAAACAGCCCGATATTGCGGAGCCTCCCTCCCGATGCGCGACAGTCATTGAGGAAAGCTGTTTCAGACAGCACGCGCCGCGTCGCTCACGCGCAGTTGCACACGCTGTGAACCCTGCCAATGGTCGAGGGATAGCGATCCGGCGACATGCACCATGCTGCCACGCTCCCTCATCAGGAAGTCCCCCAGAGGCGTTTCTGCGGCACGAAAGGCAATTCCCTCCAGCCGGGATCCGTCCATTGCCTCCAGCGTGACCTTCACATGCGTCGTGCCAACCGGGCGCGAATCGCGCAGCCTGTGCGCGGGCACGGCAAAGACGGGTTGCGGATGCCCTGCGCCATAGGGTCCGGCCGCTTCTATCTTTTCCAGCAAGGCCGGCGTCGCCCCCGAAGCCGAAACGGCAGCATCAATCTTGAGCGCTGGATCGGCGACCAGCGCAGCAACGGAAGTGCGGGCACTGTCTTCGAAGAAATGGCGAAGACGTCCGAGATTGGCGCGCTCGACGGTGAGACCCGCCGCCATGGCGTGACCGCCGCCCTTGACCAGCAACCCGTTCTCCACGGCCGCCCGCACCATGCGCCCCATATCGAATCCGTTGATGGATCGTCCCGAACCGGTGCCCCTGCCATTCGCATCAAAGGCGATCGCAAAGGCGGGCCGGCGGAACTTGTCCTTGAGACGCGAGGCCAACAGGCCAACGATACCCGCATGCCAGTGATCGTTGGCCGTTACGATCACGGAAGCACCTTCGCCTGTTCCGTACTCTGCCAGCGCTTCGGCCTCGGCTTCGGCCAGCATCACGGCCTCCATGGCCTGCCGTTCCTTGTTCAACTCGTCCAGACGCACGGCAATTTCGCCTGCCCGCGCCGCGTCGTCCATCGTCAGCAACCGGCTGCCGAGCGCGGCATCGCCAATACGGCCCCCGGCATTGATTCGAGGCCCGATCAGAAAGCCGAAATGATAGGGCGTTACCGGGCCACTCAACCCGGCTGTCCGAAACAGCGCCGCCAGGCCGGGATTGAGCATGTGCCGTGCCGCGATCAGCCCCTTCACCACGTAAGCACGGTTCAACCCTTTCAAGGGCACGACATCACAGACTGTGGCCAGCGCCACGATATCGAGCCACGACAGGAGATCGAGCATCCTTTCGCGCCCGTCACCAGCCTTGCGTAGCACCCGCGCCGTAGCCACCAGAACCAGAAAGACAACGCCTGCAGCACACAGGTGCCCCTGCCCCGAAAGATCGTCCTGACGGTTAGGATTGACCAACGCATGACAGGGTGGCAAATCGGCGCCGAGCTGGTGATGGTCGATCACCACCACGTCCACCCCCATATCGGCAGCAACAGCCAGAGACTCATGGCTCGTCGAACCGCAATCGACCGTAACGATCAGGCGGGCGCCATTTTCCACAAGCTGGCGAATGGCGACTGGATTGGGGCCATACCCTTCGAAAATACGGTCGGGAATATATATTTCCGCCTCAAGCCCGAAATGGCGCAGAAACCGGAACATGAGTGCCGAAGACGCGGCACCATCGACGTCGTAATCGCCGAAAATCGCGATCTTCTCCCGCGCGGCGATAGCCGCTGCAATACGGGCTGCCGCCTTGTCACAATCTGTCAGGCTGGAAGGATCGGGCATCAGCCCGCGAATGGTTGGGTCAAGAAAATCGACCGCGTCATCAACACCGACACCGCGCCCGGCCAGGACACGGGCAACAATCTCGGGCAACCCGTGCGTCTGCGCCATTGCCAGCGCACGGTTAACGCCCGCTTGATCGAGCCGCGCAACCCATCTCTGACCTGAAACGGATTTCTCGACGTTCAGGAATGCGCGGGAAACAGGATCTGCAGGGGCGACCATGGATAGCGTTCAACCGTAATCTTCAAATGCCAAGTCTCCTCCTCTTGGCACAGAAAGACACGGATGGAAACCGCCGCCCCGCAGGCTCAACCCAGCATGGTTGCGAGAATGCAGGCTGCTGACGCCATCATGATCAGTGGCGAAACCAGAAAAACGAGAAGCAATGTCCAGTTACGAGGCGCCGTCGCCTGCTTCGCGGACGCTACAACTTTTTTGCGCTGACCATTGCCAGCAAGTGACAAGGTGGAAGCATGCGTGTCCAGAGTGGTCGAAATCATCAGAGCGCCTCCCTCGCTTGAAAACATCGAATGTCCCAGATCAGAACACTAAATCGATTCGTATGCAAGGTTAGGTTTGTATCGATGACTTCTAAGGGGTTAGACCTTCGCCGCAGAGCAAGCCCGCGGCGCCTTGTCCAATCACGCGTTCTTGGGACGCTCTATGCGGATAACTTGTGCAGCGCCAAGCAGATAACCGTCCGCTGAGATCGCCTCTACGGCCCCGCGCACGGAATCCTCCCGCGTGGCATGCGTGACGAGAATAATCGTTTGCGGTCCATTTTCACCGCGCGGCTTAGGGCGCTGCACGATGGATTCGAGTGAAATGGCGTTTGCAGCCATATGCGTTGCGATGCCTGCGAACACACCGGCCCGGTCCTCTACGGTCAGTCGAATGAAGTAACCGCCCTCATGGCTCTGGATGCGCGCACGCCGGTAGGGTTCGAGCGCGGCTGCAGGACGACCGAGAGCCGGAACCTGCTGTGCGCCGGGGCGACTCTTGGCCACGTCGGCTATATCACCCAGAACGGCGGAGGCTGTCGCGTTTCCGCCTGCACCGGGCCCGACCATCAGCAATTCACCGAGGATGTCGGATTCGATGGCAACGGCATTCGTCACGCCATCCACCTGTGCAATCACGGAATCGAGCGGCACCATGGTCGGATGCACCCGCTGTTCGATGCCGGAATCGGTCAGTTGCGCGACACCGAGCAGCTTGATCCGGTAGCCGAGATCGGCAGCGGCGCGAATATCCTCGATGGAAATGTTGGTGATGCCTTCGAGATAGATGTCATCGGCGGCGATCTGCGACCCGAAGGCCAGCGTCGTCAGGATGGCAAGCTTGTGAGCGGTGTCGTTCCCCTCGATGTCAAAGGCAGGATCGGCTTCGGCATAACCAAGACGCTGCGCTTCCTTGAGGCAGTCGGCAAAGGACAGGCCTTCCTTTTCCATGCGGGTCAGGATGTAATTGCAGGTGCCGTTCATGATGCCGTAGATGCGGCTGACATGGTTGCCCGTCAGCGACTCGCGCAGGGCCTTGATGACCGGAATGCCGCCAGCAACCGCCGCCTCGAAGTTCAGGAGCGCGCCTTTCTCTTCGGCGAGTGCTGCAAGTTCGACGCCGCAACGGGCGAGAAGCGCCTTGTTGGCGGTCACCACATGCAGACCACGCGACAGAGCGGCACGCACGGATTCGTCCGCGGCACCATTTGCGCCACCCATCAGTTCGACGAACAGATCGATATTGGCTCTGGAAGCCATCTCAACGGGAGAATCGTACCAATCGATACCTGTCAGATCGATGCCACGGTCGCGATTGCGGTTGCGGGCGGAAACGGCGACGATCTCGATCGCGCGGCCGCACGTTACGGCCAGTTCGTTTTTACGCTGCTGCAACAGAGCGACGAGCGAAGCACCCACGGTGCCGAGGCCCGCAATGCCGATCCTGAGGGCATCTGCCATAGAAAAAGTCCTGACGTCTTGTATTTCCGGAAATGGCGGCCGACGAATGCGGCCGCCCGTGACAGGTGGGATCACTCAACGGTGGGCGTTGAGCGAGATCACATTATGCAGCGTGTCATCCGCCGTCGAGAAGAACTTCTTGATGTTGCGCGCGGCCTGACGAATGCGGTGTTCGTTCTCTACCAGTGCGAGGCGAACATATTCGTCGCCCTGCTCACCAAAGCCGATGCCCGGCGCCACGGCAACATCGGCCTTCTCGACCAGAAGCTTGGAGAACTCCAGCGAACCGAGATGGCGGAACGGTTCCGGGATCTTCGCCCAGGCAAACATCGTCGCGGCCGGCGGCGGCACCTCGAAACCGGCCTTGCCGAAGGCATCGACCATCACATCGCGGCGGCGGTGATAAACGTTGCGCACTTCCGCAATATCGGAACCATCGCCATTCAGCGCATGCGTCGCCGCCACCTGGATCGGCGTGAAGGCACCGTAATCGAGGTAGGATTTCACACGCGTCAGCGCCGAAACGAGACGCTCGTTGCCGACGGCAAAGCCGATGCGCCAGCCGGGCATGGAGAAGGTCTTCGACATGGAGGTGAACTCCACGGTGCAATCCATGGCGCCCGGCACTTCCAGAACGGACGGCGGCGGGTTGCCGTCGAAGTAGATTTCCGAATAGGCCAGATCGGACAGGATGAAGAGATCGTGCTTCTTCGCGAAGGCAACGACTTCCTTGTAGAAGTCAAGGCTTGCCACATGCGCCGTCGGGTTGGACGGATAGTTGATGACGAGCGCAATCGGCTTCGGGATGGAGTGGCGGATGGCGCGCTCCAGCGGCGGGAAGAAGGTGTCATCCGGCTCCACCGAGATCGAGCGGATCACACCGCCCGCCATCAGGAAGCCGAAGGCATGGATCGGATAGGTCGGGTTCGGGCAAAGAACCACATCGCCCGGCGCGGTAATGGCCTGCGCCATGTTGGCGAAGCCTTCCTTGGAGCCGAGCGTCGCAACGACCTGCGTATCCGGATCGAGCTTCACGCCAAAGCGGCGGGCATAATAGGAGGCCTGGGCGCGGCGAAGGCCGGGAATGCCCTTTGAGGCGGAATAACGATGCGAGCGAGGATCCTGAACAACCTCGCACAGCTTGTCGACAATCGCCTGCGGCGTCGGCAGGTCGGGATTGCCCATACCAAGATCGATGATATCGGCGCCACCGGCTCGCGCTGCCGCCTTAAGTCGGTTGACCTGTTCGAAAACATAGGGCGGCAGTCTGCGGACTTTGTGAAACTCTTCCATCTCTTTCCTCATGGAATCATCGGCCCCTGAGGGGCCTCGCCGGGATTCGTCTCCTATCATGGCCTCCGCGACACGAACCTCCTAAAATCGCGGGGCGTCTTGTCGTCAGCCGGATATGTCCCCGGATGACGACACGGCTCAAGCGGGCATTCTCATGCCGCTACGGTCGTTAATCGAGTGCTTTGCGACCAAACCACCCGAAACGCAAGCCCAAATCGGCCGGATTGCGCCCAAGGGTGCGGCTTTTGGCATGGCTTCGGCAAGTGGTCCGGACGACTTCGCCTATTCCCGCTGAAAATGTTGTCAGTGGGCGATTTCGTCCAGCGTTTGCTGGCCATGCTGCGTGGCAAGCTTACGCAGTTCGGCCTCACGGCGCTTGTACTCCGCCTCGGAAATCGTGCCCCGGCGCTTGGCGGCACCAAGCGCCGTCAACTGCGACTGCTGGGCGGCGGCCTCTTCATCCGTCATTTGAAGGGAGGCAGAGGTCAGCGGTTGCGAGAAGCCGGGATAATAGCCCGTCTTCTGCGGACCTGTTGCCGGCGCGCCCTGCGGCACACCCGGCACCACCGTTACCACCTGCGGCGTCGCCATAGGTCCCTTCTCTGTGCCCACATTGTTGCTCGCACAGCCGGCCAGCGCCGCACCGAATGCAGCAACGAAAGCGGCACGCTTGAGAAGCGCCATGGGTTCGAGCGGGATCATGCTTGCCTCATTCCTTTTCGATACGGGCCTTTTCGGAGCGGAGCCTCCGCCCTCGCCTCGCAAATCGCCATCGGACTTCTTAAAGCATGAGCCGCCCGAAAGAACAACGGTTCCGCTTGCACCACCGCGCCAAAGGCGGCAAAACCGCAACCATGATTTTCGATCCGCCACTCATCTCCGCAATACTTGTCCGACGTTACAAGCGGTTCCTGTTCGATGCCGTGCTGGAAAATGGCGAGGCCATCACCGGTTTCTGCCCGAATACCGGCTCGATGCTCGGACTCAACGCGCCGGGCTCGCGGATCTGGCTTTCCGAACACGAAATCGGACCGACGCGAAAATATCGCTACCGCTTCGAACTGATCGAGGTCGACGGCGTCACGGCGGGTATCAATGCCGCCATGGCCAACCGATTCGCCGAGGAAGCCCTCACAGCCCGCCTCGTGCCGGGGCTTGAACACTACACGGTTTTGAAGCGCGAGCAGAAATACGGAAAGAAATCACGGATCGACTTTCTTCTTGCGGAAAATGGCCTCCCCGATGCCTATATCGAGGTGAAGAACGTGCACTTCACCCGCCAGCCCGGCCTCGCCGAATTTCCGGATACGGCCACGGCGCGCGGCGCCCGCCATCTGGAAGAGATGGGCGACATGGTGGAAGCCGGTCATCGAGCCGTGATGCTCTACCTCATCCAGCGCCCCGATTGCCACAGACTGGCCATCGCCGGTGATCTCGACCCGGTCTATGCGCGCGCCTATGACCGGGCCGTTGCCCGCGGCGTTGAAGTGCGAGCGGTCCGCTGTGCGATAACCCACCGGGAAATTCGCGCAGAAAACGCAGTCCCGATAGACGACCGTGCCCGCGCTGTTTAAGACTTGAGACGAACCGACATGAAAGCAGACGACCATGGTGAATTACATTGAAGCGGCAAGCGCGCCGATGAAGAATACCGGCGCCATTCGCCTCTACGGCGCAGACGATTTCGAAGGCATGCGCAAGGCCTGCCGTCTGACGGCGGAGTGCCTCGATGCGCTGGTCGACATCGTCAAGCCGGGCGTGACAACGGATGCTATCGATCGCTTCGTGCTGCAGTTCGGCATGGATCACGGCGCGCTTCCCGCCACGCTGAACTATCGCGGCTACACCAAATCGGTCTGCACCTCGATCAACCACGTCGTCTGCCACGGCATTCCTGACGACAAGCCGCTGCGCGAGGGCGATATCGTCAACATCGACGTCACCTACTGGCTGAACGGCTATCACGGTGATTCGAGCCGCATGTATCCAGTCGGTCAGATCAAGCGCGCCGCCGAGCGCCTGCTGGAAGTGACCCACGAATGCCTGATGCGCGGGATCGCCGCCGTCCGCCCCGGCGCCCGGACCGGCGCCATCGGTCAGGCTATCCAGACCTATGCCGAAGCCGAGCGTTGTTCCGTGGTTCGCGACTTCTGCGGCCACGGCGTCGGCACACTGTTCCATGACACCCCGAACATCCTGCATTACGGCCGGGCCGACGAAGGTCCGGAAATCCGCGAGGGCATGATCTTCACCATCGAGCCCATGATCAACATCGGCAAGCCGCATGTGAAGGTTCTGGCCGATGGCTGGACCGCCGTGACCCGCGACCGCTCGCTGACCGCCCAATACGAACATTGCGTTGGCGTGACAGCCACAGGCTGCGAAATCTTCACCCTGTCGCCCAAGGGCCTCTTCTGCCCGGGCATTTCGCCGGACAGAAAGGCCTGACGGCATGAAGAAGCGCTCCGGCAAGCCTGACAATGAACAGCAAGGCGCTTTCGGAGATAAAGACCTGTTTCCCCTGCCTTCGGGGGAAGCTGACGAGCGAAGCTTTTTCGCGCTGAACGAGGCTGGTCCCGTCACCGTCAAATCCGCGGAGAAAGATAAGCAGGCCCATTATCATGGTCATCGGGAACGGCTGCGTAACCGCTTCCGCGAAGGCGGCGATGCGGCGCTGGCCGATTACGAATTGCTGGAACTCCTGCTCTTCCGTCTCATTCCCCGCCGAGACACCAAGCCGGTGGCTAAGGCGTTGCTCGACCGGTTCAAGACGCTGGGCGGCGTGCTTGGCGCGCCGGCGCCGCTGCTTCAGGAAGTGGATGGCATCGGCGAGGCCGTGGCCCTCGATCTCAAGCTGGTGGCGGCGCTGTCCCGCCGCATGCTGAAAAGCGAAATTACCGGAAAGCAGGTGCTGGGCTCCTGGTCTTCGGTTATCGACTATTGCCACAGCGCCATGGCGCACGAACCGCGCGAGCAGTTCCGCATTCTCTTTCTCGACAAGCGCAACACGCTGATTGCCGATGAAGTACAGGGCCTGGGCACCGTCGATCACACGCCGGTCTATCCGCGCGAAGTCGTGCGCCGGGCGCTGGAGCTTTCGGCCACCGCCATCATCCTTGTCCACAACCATCCCTCGGGCGATCCGACCCCTTCCCGCGCCGATATCGACATGACCCACACGATCATTTCGACGGCCAAGCCGCTTGGCATTACGGTGCATGACCACATCATCATCGGCAAGGATGGCCATGTCAGCTTCAAGGGATTGCGTCTCATTTGAGCTTTCGCATTAGCGAAATACTGACGCGTTACGAAATCAGTGAGAATCGCCTGCTAGTCTGCAATCACGCGGCATGAAGACCGCAGGCAAATTCATATCATTCGGGGCGCATATATGAATTCCTATGATCTCATCGTAATTGGCAGCGGGCCGGCCGGACGACGTGCAGCCGTGCAGGCTGCCAAACTCGGAAAATCGGTTCTGGTTATCGAAAGAGGCCGCCGGGTCGGCGGCGTTTCGGTGCACACCGGAACCATTCCCTCCAAGACCCTGCGCGAAACCGCGCTGAACCTCACGGGCTGGCGCGAGCGCGGCTTTTATGGCCGCTCCTACCGCGTGAAGCAGAATATCAGCGCCGCAGACCTTCAGCGGCGCATGCTCATAACACTCGACCACGAGGTCGAAGTTCTGGAACATCAGTTCGCACGAAACCGCGTCAGCGAAATGCATGGCAATGCCGTTTTCATCGATGCGAACACACTGGAAGTCGCCAAGACCGACGGTGAGGTATTGCGCGTGCATGGCACATCCATCCTCCTGGCCGTCGGCACCCGCCCCTATCGACCGAGCCATATTCCCTTCGATGGCGAAGCCATCATCGACAGTGACGAGGTTCTTGAGATCAAGTCCCTGCCGCGTTCGCTCACCGTGATCGGCGCCGGCGTCATCGGCATCGAATATGCGACGATCTTCTCGACGCTCGACACGCAGGTCACCGTCATAGAGACACGCGAAACGATGCTCGAATTCATCGACAAGGAAATCGTCGAGGACTTCACCTATCAGCTCCGCGACCGCAACATGAAGCTGATCTTCGGTCAGGGCATCGACAGCGTTTCGCGTGATGAAAGCGGCAAGTGTCGCATCGTGCTGAAGAACGGTCGTATCGTCCTTTCGGAAATGGTGCTGTTTGCGGCCGGCCGCGTCGGTGCAACGGACACGCTCAACCTGCCCGCCGCCGGCCTCGAAGCCGACAATCGCGGCCGCATCAAGGTGAACCCGGAAACCTTCCAGTCGGATGTTCCAAACATCTACGCCGCCGGCGATGTCGTCGGCTTTCCGAGCCTTGCCTCCACGTCGATGGAACAGGGCCGTATCGCCGCCCGTCACGCCGTGGGCGCGCCCGCCAACGACCCACCGCAGTTCTTCCCTTACGGCATCTATGCCGTGCCGGAAATCTCCACCTGCGGGTTGACGGAAGAAGAGGTCATCCAGCGCGGCATTCCGTATGAATGCGGCATTGCCCATTTCCGCGAGACCTCGCGCGGCCACATCATGGGGCTGGAAAGCGGCATGCTGAAGATGATCTTCTCACTGAAGACGCGTCGCCTGCTCGGCATCCACATTGTTGGCGAAGGCGCGACCGAACTCATCCACATCGGTCAGGCCGTCCTGAACCTGAAGGGCACCGTCGAATATTTCGTCGAGAACACCTTCAACTATCCAACGCTCGCAGAAGCCTACAAGATCGCCGGCCTCGACGCCTGGAACCGCATGGGCGAATTGCAGAAAGTGAAAAAGGACTGATCGTTCTTCACTTTCAAAAAGCGGAAATGAAAAACCCGCCGCGATCGACTCGCGGCGGGTTCTTTTATGCGCAATCCGGAGATGGCTTATTCAGCGGCGTCTTCGGCAGCCTTCTTCTTCGGAGCAGCCTTCTTCTTCGGAGCAGCGGCTTCTTCGCCTTCGGCAGCAGCTTCTGCCTTGGCAGCCTTCTTCTTCGGAGCGGCCTTCTTCTTCTCTTCGGTCTTTTCGCCTTCTTCCTCGCCGTCTTCAGCGAGCAGCTCTTCCTTCGTCACGACCTTGTCGGTGACGGCGATTTCGGCGAGCAGCTTGTCGATGACCTTCTCTTCGAAGATCGGAGCGCGCAGCGAAGCGGAAGCGCCGGGGGTGTTGCGGAAGTAGTCGAGGATTTCCTTCTGCTGGCCCGGGAACTGGCGAAGCTGCTCGTAAAGAGCGCGCTGCATTTCTTCTTCGGTCACGTCGACGCCACCCTGGGTGCCGATTTCCGAGAGAACGAGGCCAAGGCGAACGCGACGCTCGGCAAGCTTCGTATACTCGGCGCGAGCTTCTTCTTCGGTCGTGTCTTCGTCAGCAAAGGTCTTGCCGGACTGTGCGAGATCGGTGTTCACCTGACGCCAGATGTTGTCGAACTCAGCGGCAACGAGGCCCTGCGGCACTTCGAACGTGTAGAGTTCGTCGAGCTGGTCGAGGATCTGACGCTTGACCTTCTGGCGGGTGACCTGGCCGAACTGGCTTTCGATCTGTTCGCGAACGATCTGGCGCAGGCGTTCGGCGGATTCGAGGCCGAGCTTCTTGGCGAGATCGTCGTTGATTTCGAGTTCAGCGGCAGCAGCGACTTCCTTGACGGTGATGTCGAAGGTGGCTTCCTTGCCGGCCAGTTCGGCAGCCGGGTACTCGGCCGGGAAAGTCACGGTGATGACCTTTTCATCGCCAGCCTTGAGGCCGACGAGCTGATCTTCGAAGCCCGGAATGAAGCGGCCCGAGCCGAGAACGAGTTCGGCATCTTCGGCAGCGCCGCCATCGAAGGCAACGCCATCGACCTTGCCGAGGTAGTTCATGGTCACGCGGTCACCGTTTTCAGCAGCACCGTCCTTGGTTTCGAAGGAACGGGCGCTTTCAGCGATCTGCAGAACCTGCGCTTCAACTTCCGATTCCGGAATTTCGACGACTTCGCGAACGACCTTGATGCCATCGACCGGAACGACTTCGAACGTCGGGATGACTTCGTAGGTGAAGGAGAATTCGAGATCGGCTTCGGCAGCGAGAATACGCTCGGCTTCGTCCTTGTCCTCGGTCATGACGATTTCCGGCTGGGTAGCGGACTTTTCGCCACGCTCGGCCAGGATTTCGGTCGGCTTGTTGCGGATCAGTTCATTGACCAGATCGGCAACGATGGACTTGCCATAGACCTTCTTGAGGTGAGCCGGCGGTACCTTGCCCGGACGGAAGCCGTTGATACGAACCTTGTCCTTGACTTCGACAAGGCGCTCGCTCAGGCGGGCTTCGAGTTCCGCAACCGGAACGACAACCTTGATTTCGCGCTTCAGCCCTTCAGCGAGCGTTTCGATAACCTGCATGTTTCTAACCTTCATCTCGTGGCGGCCGTGCCCGGACACCCGTTCGTTTCACAGAGCACGACGCCGGATTTGCCTCCGCACGCGGCTTTCAGAATTCAAGACATCCTGCGTTGCAGAATGGCGCTCGGACCTGAGTTCCGGAGAGGGCGAGAGCCCTCCTCCATCACACGTTTCGCTTCTGGTGCGGGTAGAGAGACTTGAACTCCCACGCCTTGCGGCACCAGAACCTAAATCTGGCGTGTCTACCAATTTCACCATACCCGCGCCCGCAAAGCAGCATCCATGGAACGCAAGGCCCTTCCGGAGCGCGCGTCTCTATATCATCCGTTTCCACTGGCGCAAAGGAAAAATGAGGCTTTTACGACAACGCACGGGTGAGGCCCGGCCGCATCAGTAAAGCGGCTCCTCATAAAGTGGTTGGCCATTCTCAAGCAGCGCCCGGATATGGATAATTCCGCTTTTCGACACCCGCGCCGCTATGCTGATGCGGCCATCGTTGCGGGCAGCCTCGATAGCCTTGCCCTCGCCCTCCGGCACATAATAACGCTCGATCCCGTAGGTCACCGAAATGGCGCGCCCTGATCCCTGCGTCGAAAAGCGATCGGTGATTCCCTCGACGATGACGGAACCGGGCTTTTCGGCAAGCGGCATGAAGGACGCCTCACGCACGGTCCAGAAGCCATCGGCCCCGGGCTCCAGCCGCACATGGATCGTGTGACGCGCGCTGTCCGTCGGCCACGCGCCGGTCACAGCCTCCGGCAACACCTCGCCGATCTTGTAGTTGAGAATGACATAATCGCCACGCAGGAAATCGCGTGGATCGACGGGCGCCGTTTCGAGCCGCACCTCCGCACCGTCGCGGAGGACCGCTGCACGGCTCACGACGACATAAAGAAGGATCGCGCTTTGCAGTACGGCAACGATCAGGGCCGCGGGAATGAGGAAGCGCGTCGAAAGCATTCGCCCGGTCATCACGCATCCCTCCCTTTTTTGGCCAGAAACTTCTCGACCCGCACCACGGCAAGCGCCAGGCCGCCGGCGACGAGAGCGGCAACCAGAAAGAAGCCGGATGTGCCAAGAATGCTGCCGATCGTCTCCGCCCACAGGTAGAAGATGATGGCGGCAATCATTCCGTAGCAGAGCCAGCGGACGCCGCCATGATCGCGCCCACCAAGGGCAAGGGCTGCCACAGACAGGGCAAGCCCGATCACTGCGACGAGAACCAGCCCGCCATCGTGCACCTCGATGTGCAGGATCAACAGGCCAATCGCGCACAGAAGCAGCGCATAGAACGGGGCAGCGCCGGCCATCATCTCACCGTAGCGGGCAAAGGGGGAACGGCTGAACGCAAGCGCTACAAACAGAACAAATCCGATCACCACAAAGCCGGTCGCCGTGTGCGGTGTTTCATATTGGCTGTAGAGCCAGACAGCCCAACCGAGGAGAAGCAGGAAAGAGAAGTGCGCCGCCTTTTCCTGCCCGCTCCAGGCAGAAAGTCCAGCCATCACCACGGCCAGAACCACAGGCGTGAACAAGGTCAGCCCGGAAATCGCGCCATCGGTCGTATCGACAATGGACCAGCACAACACGAAGGTGAGCAGGCCCGCTGCGACAGCAACGGCACCAGAGCGGAACAGAACGCTGGTCAATGCCGCAGCCAGAAACCAGACGGCGAACATCGAAACCGCATCACCGGAAATGTGATACATTTGCCCGACCAGCGCCAACCCGCCGCCGAATGCGGCCGTGCCGAGCAAAAGGGCCGCAGCGCCCAACGTATCCCTGCCCGCCCTGAACAGCAATGCGCCACCAAGGTGGCAAAGCCAGATCAACGCCAGAACCACACAGAGCCGCACGATGCGTGGCACCGCTTCCCAATTGGCGGAAACCAGCAACAGAAGTGCGGCAGACAGAAAAATGGCCGCAAGGATAAGAAGAATTTGCGCGATGCCGAGCCGGCTGCCGCGGCTGTCGATATCTCGAACCAGCGCTTCCGCCGTCATCGCCGGCAAAAGACCCAGTTCAACCCAGCGGGCAATATCCCGCTTCACCTTACGAACATACATGCCCGTCACTCCGGCAACACCTGGGCGCTTTATTGCACGCGACTTGTGTGAACTCAACGGACGCGTGCCCTCTGGCGTTCGACACCCCGGAACCATGCGCTTAACGCATGCCTTCCATGCGGAGATTGCACTGTTTTTTCACCAAGACATCACTTATTTTGACACCATGCAAAGGTGTTGAAGCGGACCGAAAAGTCGAAGCAAAAACGCAGCATCGGATTATCGGCAAGTTGCTGGTTCTGTTATGAATTGACTGCTGCATTGCGGCAAAAAGAATTTCGAGGAAGCGCTCTCCTCCTCCCTGCGCAGCCTCGATCTAGCTGGATTGGCTTCTCCTCCTCCCAAGCCTCCAGCCCTTAAAAATGACGCCCACCGGATCTCCTCCCCCGGTGGGCGTTATTTTTTATTTATCAATCCTTAACGAGCCTTTCTTTCGACGGCATATCAACCCGCCGCCGCCCTTGCGCGACGCCTGACCTCGTTACCGTGCAGATCAGGCCAGACCGGCTACACGACAGCACTATCCGTGGACGTTCGCCCCCTCGGGGCGAATTGACGCATTTCCAACGGCTTAACACGGCGCCGCGCCAATGCTACATATTCAATAACATTCCACGCCTATCGGTGCGTTGAACACGGGCACACATCCCAGGCTGGAAAAGTCCGCCTCCTTTCTGCCCATTTCATAACCAGTTTATCACCAGATCAGATCCACACATGCGCTGTTCGCATAGGTGCCATACTGCGATCCATCTAACTGAGTTCGACGAAAGGTGTATATTAGTCCTCATAGAGATTGAGGCGTCCCCAACCAGTCTCCTTGCCGCAGACCCCTCCCAAGACTGCGGCTCTGGTGCAGCGCAGGATGCCTCCATAGCCGCGATGAGCGCGGCAGCACGCAAGAGAAGGACAGAGACAATGAGCATCACGACCAAGCTTCGTTACTGGCGCACTTACCGCCGCACCGTTACTGAACTGCAGGGCATGACTGACCGTCAGCTCTCGGACCTCGGCATCGGTCGCTCGGAAATCAACCGCATCGCCCGTCAGGCCGCAGCCGCCTGAACGGCCAGCGACATCATCGTTAAAAAATACAAAAGCGCGGCTTCTCAGTCGCGCTTTTTCATGTCATGAAAGATTGATAATTTTCGCGCCATCTGTTTCGGGCGCCTTGGATTTTTAGCCTAAATTTCAACCATTGCCCACACGTTATGCGATATGCTGCACAAATGCATGGCAGTAGCATATTATTTGCACTCCACATCCTCGTTGGACGAGCCTATAAAGCGGTCAATCCACCGGTCAACAACGACCGGGCACGAATTCAAAAGAAGTACGAGGAAACACCCATGAACCCGATCCGTATCGCCAAGAAGTGGCTCGCTTACCGTCGCACGATGAACGAACTTGGCGGCCTTTCGAACCAGTCGCTGAACGACATCGGCCTGACCCGCTACGACATCCGCAACGTCGCAGCTCGCAGCTACCGCTAATCAGTCGCGCTTTTCAAAGCGGCGATGATTTTCAGGGCGGCGCCTCTTTCGGGAGGCGCCGCCTTTCGCGTTTATGGGTCGCCATTCGATCAAGCGCCGGTTCCCTTCATCCCAGCTTTGCGCTAAGGAACCGCTATGACGAACGTTAGCTCTTTTTCACCCATTCACGTCATCGGCGGCGGCCTGGCCGGCAGCGAGGCCGCCTGGCAGATCGCCAGCGCCGGTGTTCCCGTCATTCTTCATGAAATGCGCGGCGTGCGCCCTACCGAGGCCCATCGCACCGATGGACTTGCCGAACTGGTGTGCTCGAATTCGTTCCGCTCCGATGATGCAACGGCAAACGCCGTCGGTGTGATCCACGCAGAAATGCGCCTTGCGGGCTCCCTCATCATGGCCTGCGCTGACAAGAACCAGGTGCCTGCGGGCGGTGCGCTGGCCGTGGACCGTGACGGCTTCTCCAATGCGGTGACGCAAGCGCTCCACCAGCATCCTTTGATTACCGTAGTGCGCGAGGAAGTGTCCGGCCTGCCGCCGCGCGACTGGGATCTTGCAATCATCGCAACGGGTCCGCTCACATCTCCGGATCTTGCCGCAGCCATTCAAGCGGAAACGGGTGAGGACTCGCTCGCCTTTTTCGACGCCATCGCACCCATCGTCCACCGCGATTCCATCGACATGGACATCTGCTGGTATCAGTCGCGTTACGACAAGGTCGGCCCCGGCGGCACGGGCAAGGATTACATCAACTGCCCGCTGGACGAAGCTCAGTACAATGCCTTTATCGATGCGCTCATCGCCGGCGATACGGTCGGCTTCCATGAATGGGAAGGCACACCCTATTTCGACGGTTGCCTGCCGATCGAAATCATGGCCGCGCGCGGCCGTGAAACGTTGCGTCATGGCCCAATGAAGCCCATGGGGCTTACCAACGCCCACAACCCTTCGGTCAAGGCCCATGCCGTAGTCCAGCTTCGGCAGGATAATGCTCTCGGCACGCTCTACAATATGGTCGGCTTCCAGACGAAGTTGAAATACGGCTCGCAGGCCGAAATCTTTCGGATGATTCCGGGCCTCCAGAACGCGGAATTTGCCCGGCTCGGCGGCCTGCACCGCAACACCTACATCCATTCGCCGGTGCTGCTCGATCCGTCACTCACTCTGAAGTCGCGGCCCGGCCTGAGGTTCGCCGGCCAGATCACCGGTTGCGAAGGCTATGTGGAAAGCGCATCCATCGGTCTGCTTGCCGGCCGCTTTGCTGCTGCAGAGCGTAAGGGCGAGCCGGTCGTGCTCCCGCCCGCAACGACGGCGCTCGGTTCGCTGCTCGGCCACATCACCGGCGGCCACCTGGTCACGGATGAAGAGCCCGGCAAGCGCTCATTCCAGCCCATGAACATCAATTTCGGTCTTTTTCCGGAACTGGAACCCGGCTCCATCGTCAAGCCCGAGGGCGTAAAACGCTTTCGAGGCAAGGACAAGGCCATCGTCAAGCGTCAGCTTATCGCCAGCCGCGCGCTGGCCGCCTGCAAGGACTGGCTCACCGGACAGTGAGCCATCCGTGGTCACGCCTGCCGCAAGGGCAAGGCGTGATCGGCAAGGTCCACCGGATGGACATAATTACCCAGAAGCCAGAGCGAAACCTCAGCCGCCTCGCGGCTCGAAGCAAATTCGAACTGGCCACCATATGGCGGATCATCCGTGAAATCGACGGCGAGCCCTCGCCCATGATCGAGCGCCTGTACCCGCACCTTGCCCGGTTCGACGACCCGGCAGGCATAATGCCCCTTCACCTTGCGCATGAACCCGGTCTTGTTGTCGAACAGCCGCACAAAGACAGCAGCGCCGTCCTCGGTAAAATGCAGGCTGCGAATGGCTTCGTTCGGAAAAGCCCGGCCGAAATCGAGAATTGCCAGGCCGATATCGTGTCTTTCGCTGCTATCCGTCCTGGCCATACGCGCGGAAATGAACGCAAGAAGGATGATCAGACCTGCGACCACCGCCCAGCTCAAGATTGCCACGTTTGTTCCTCCAGCCACGTCTTAGGATTGGAATAACCCCCTGAGGGTGTCATTCGTTCCCTTAGCAGCCGAGGCTTGCGCGAATATCGCGGCAGATCAGAACTTTTGCCTGAAGGCGGCAAAGGACATACGCATCTGCCGCCGCCATTGCGGACGCTGCAAGGAAGTATCGAACAGCCCGGCGCCAACTTTTATGGCGCGCTCAAGAACAGGTTCGGCCAGCGATACGGTGAGGAAAGCCGGAAACACGCTCGACGCCACAGGGCCGGCAGCCCGCGCCTTGGCCAGATGCTCACGCCCGAGCCCGGCAAAAGCCTCAATGGCGGCTGAAATGCGCACCTTGTCCTTGCCCTCGAGAAACTGCTCCCGATCAAGCCCGGTTGCCGCGAGAATATCGAGCGGCAGGTAAAGCTGACCGCGCCGGCAATGCTGCGGCATCAGCAGAAGCAAACCGGCAATGGTCTGCGCAACGCCAGCATGACCTGCCACGTCGGCGCTTGATGGCGCGGCCTGTGGGTCGAGAATCAGGCTGGCAAGCTGGATGAGCGTCGAAGCGGTATGCCCTGCATAGGCTTCCAGCGTGGCACGGTTTTCAATGGGGTCGTCATAAAGATCGAAGATGCGCGTCTCGATCAGCGCCGTCAGCGTCGGCACTGGCAACCGATGGCGGGCGACCGCCGCCAGAAGTCCCGAAGCCAGCGGGTTGGCTTCGCTGGAGCCGTGAGACCGGCCCTCCAAAAGGTCGTGCCACCATTGCATCCGCACCTCACCCGGCAGAGGTTCGTGCACGAGGTCGCGGATACGGGCAAGTTCGGCATTGAAGGCATAGAGCGCGGCAAGATCGGCACGCTTGTCCTCGGGCGACAGCAGACAGGCAAGATAGCGGTCACGATCCGTATCGCGCAGCGTATCGAGGCAAATCTGGCCGATAGACGGCATCCCGCCACTGGCTTCAGTCATGATCGCAGGCTCTCCGCGCGGTACTTAAATGGCAATCAGCGCGGCCGCAACCGCACGGGATTCCGCCAGCAGAATGTTGTAGGTGCGCACCGCCGCACCGGTATTCATCGGATCGCAGACAATGCCCTTCTCACGAAGGGCGCTACGCACGTCCTGCGGGATAAACCGCATTTCGCGACCCGTGCCAATCAGCAGAACCTCGATCTTGCCCGGTTCCTCATCGAGGAGCGGCGCGAACAGATCGACCGTCAACGGACTATCTTCCCGCGCATCCCACCCATGAATGCCGGAGGGCAAAAAGAGCAGCGAGCCACGATGTGACATATCCGCAAAGCGGAAGCCGCCGTTGCCATAGGCATCGATCGGCGCGCTTCCGGGAAAATGAGCTTTGCGGAGTTCCATCACCCACGCCTCCCGATCAGGCCTTGGCCGCCTTGGAGGGCACGCCTTCCTTCTCGGTCTGCTCACCCTCCTTGTCGAAGATATCCGGACGCAGGCGGAATGCGATGAGCAGCGGACCGGCGATGTAGATCGACGAGAACGTGCCAACGAGAACGCCGAACAGCATGGCCGCCGTAAAGGACGCAATCACTTCACCGCCGAAGAGATAGAGCGCAAGCAGCGCCAGAAGCGTCGTCATGCCGGTCAGAACCGTTCGTGACAGGGTCTGGTTGATGGAAATATCGATCAGCACCGGAAGCGGCATCTTCTTGTAGCGCCGCAGATTTTCACGCATTCGGTCATACACGACAACGGTATCGTTGAGCGAATAACCGACGACGGTGAGGATCGCCGCGATACTCGTCAGATTGAACTCGATCCCCGTCAGCACGAAGAGGCCAAGCGTCAGGATCACGTCATGCATGGTGGCGATAATGGCGCCCACGGCGAACTGCCACTCGAAGCGAATCCAAATGTAGACGAGGATCGCTGCCAAAGAAGCCAGAACGCCAAGTGTGGCATTCATTGTCAACTCACCGGAAACGGCGGGGCCGACCACTTCGATGCGGCGGAAATCATAATTCTGTTCCAGTTCGCCGCGCACCATTGTCATCGCCGACTGTTCCGCATTTTCCCCACCCTCTTGGGCCTGGATGCGGATGAGCGCCGTTGTATTGTCACCAAAGCTCTGCGCCTGGATTTCGCCGATGTTCAGTTCGGCCAGCTTCTCGCGGATCTCGCTGAGATCGGCATTGCCCTGCTTGGCCTGCACCTCAACGATGGAGCCGCCCTTGAAGTCGATGCCGAGATTGAGGCCCTTGGTGACAAAACCACCAACCGCAATGATGCAGGCAATGGCAGCAGCGGCAAACACATAGCGGCGGATAGCCATGAAACGGATGTTCTGCGCATCGAAAATACCGGTTCGCACGCCCTTCGGCAGGTGCTTCTGACGGGTGCGGCGCAGCCACACGGCCATCAACCAGCGTGTCATGGTGAAGGCCGTGAAAACCGTGGTGATGACGCCGACGGACAGCGTGACGGCAAAGCCACGTACCGGGCCGGAGCCGAGGAAGAACAGCACCATGGCCGCGATCAGGGTCGTCACATTGGCGTCGATAATCGTGGCGAATGCGCGCTGGAAGCCGGAGTCGATGGCCTGCACAAGCGGTCTGCCGGATTTCACCTCGTCGCGGATACGTTCGTAGACAAGAACGTTGGAGTCCACCGCCATGCCCATGGTGAGCACGATACCGGCGATACCGGGTAGCGTTAGTGTTGAACCAATCAGGGTAAGGACGGAGAGAATCATGATGACGTTGGCGGCAAGTGCGATATTCGCCAGCACGCCGAACAGGCCATAGAAGCCGATCATGAACACCACGACGCCGAGTGCGCCGATAACGCTCGCCGTCAAACCATCGCGGATCGAATCGGCGCCAACGCCGGGACCGACGGTGCGCTCTTCGACCACCGTCAGCGTCGCGGGAAGTGCACCGGCACGCAACAGGACAGCGAGATCGTTGGCACCTTCGACAGTAAAGTTACCTGAAATCTGACCGGAGCCGCCAACGATGGGTTCCCGGATCACCGGGGCGGAAATCACCTGGTTGTCAAGAATGATGGCAAACGGACGGCCAACATTCTGCTGCGTGGCCTGGGCGAACTTCTGCGCACCGCGTGAATCGAATCGGAAGGAAACAACCGGTTCGTTGGATTGCTGGTTGAAGCTCGCCTGCGCATCGACCAGATTCTCACCGGATACGACCACGCGCTTTTCGATGAGATAGGGAACCGCCGGATCATCCGTGGAATAAAGGATTTCCGAGGTCGCAGGCGGACGGGTGTTAAGGGCGTCCGTTGCCGACATGGTGCTGTCAACCATGCGGAAGGTCAGCTTCGCCGTCTGGTTCAAGAGCGCCTTGAGGCGCTGCGGGTCCTGAAGGCCCGGCACCTGTACGATGATGCGATCAGAACCCTGACGCTGGATAAGCGGTTCGGTCGTACCCAATTCATCGACGCGACGACGCACGACCTCGATGGACTGACCGACGGCAGACGACATGCGGTACTGGATGCCCTGATCGGTCAGTTCCAGCTTGATGAGGCCGGAGCCGTCATCGCTCATGTTCACTTCGGTCACGGAGCCGCCCATCAACGTACCGCCGTTCACCGGATTGGTCAGGGGCTTCAGGGCATCGCGTGCCGCCTGAAGCTGCGCCGTATCGGTAATGCGGACCTGAACGGTCTGACCGGCGCCGGAAAGGCCGCTGTAGCGCACATTCGCGTCGCGCAGCGTGGTACGAACGTCACCAACCACCGTTTCAAGGCGCTCCTTGACGATATCGGCCCGCTCGATCTTGAGCATGATATGGGAGCCGCCCTGAAGGTCGAGGCCAAGCGTGACCTTCTGATGCGGAAGCCAGGAGGGCCATGCTTCAAGCTGCTTGTCACTGAACAGGTTGGGCACGGCGATCAGCGCGGAAATCGCGACCACGGCCCAGATCATAAAGGTCTTCCAGCGGGAGAAATACAGCATGAAGCTCTCGTATTCAGGTTTTCGCTTCGCGATGCGAAGCCATATTGGAAGCGCCCGGCGACCGCATCTTCATGCAGCCGCCGGGCCGAATTTCACCCCCGCCCGGCACGCCGGCGGGTTTTCACATCTTTCATTACTTCGTCGGTGCTTCGGTGTTGACCGGTTCGCCCTTGACGCGGACTTCGGCGACGAAGGTGCGAACGACGCGAACGCGAACACCCTCGGCGATTTCCACTTCAAGCTCCTTCTCGTCCACGACCTTGGTCACCTTGCCGACGACGCCACTGCCGAGAACCACCTGATCGCCGCGACGGATGTTGGCGAGCGTCTCGTTGCGCTTCTTCATCTGGTTCCGCTGCGGACGGATAAGCAGGAAGTACCACACCACCATCAGCGGCGCGAACAGGAGCAGCATTTCAAGGCTGGAACCCATCGCGGACGTACCGCCAGCCGCGTCCTGTGCGAATGCTTCAGTAATGAACATCAAAAACTCCTAGGATTGCCGCGCAAACGAAAGACCGCCCGGCTTCAAGTCGCCGGAATATAATGGCGAAGGGTATGATTGCAACAGCAACCCATACCACACCCCCGCATTTCAGCGGCTTATTACGTCATTGTGTGGCCAAAAGCCACGGACTTGCGCTGGAGTTCGGCAGGAAGCGAACGCCTGGGGCCATAGGCGACCTTGACCCCTGCCCCTCGGCCCGCCATCACAACACTCGCTAAGGAGACCGACAACGGAGGAAATGCCATGGCCGGCAAGAAACTCAACGCTCTGATAGAAGAAGTGCGCCGTCTGGCGGACGCGGTCGAACGGCTTTCCGGACCGAAGCCTGTCGAAACGGATTGGGATACAGCCGACTGCTTCATATGGACACCGGCACGACTGGAACTGACACCGGTTACCCGCCCCAACCGCATCGCGCTGTCGCTTATTCGCGGCGTCGATCATGTTCGCGATATCCTGAAAGAAAACACACAGCGCTTTGCCGAGGGATTTGCCGCAAACAATGTGCTGCTCTGGGGCGCGCGTGGCATGGGCAAGTCATCGCTGGTCAAGTCCGTCCATGCCGATGTGCAGTCCGCCACCGGCGCTGCCCTGAAGCTGGTCGAGGTTCACCGGGAGGATATCGATACCCTGCCCGATCTCCTGCCCATGCTGCGTGACGCGCCGTGCCGCATCATCCTGTTCTGCGACGACCTCTCCTTCGACCATGACGATACCTCCTACAAGTCGCTGAAGGCAGCACTCGACGGCGGCATCGAGGGGCGCCCGGAGAACGTCGTCTTTTACGCCACCTCCAACCGCCGTCACCTTCTGCCCCGCCACATGATGGAAAACGAGCAATCCACCGCCATCAATCCGTCGGAAGCGGTCGAGGAAAAGGTGTCGCTGTCGGATCGTTTCGGCCTGTGGCTCGGCTTCCACAAGTGCAGCCAGGAGGACTATCTGCAGATGATCGATTCCTACGCCGCTTATTTCGACCTCACGACCGGACGCGAGGCCCTGCATGCACAGGCACTGGAATGGGCCACCACACGCGGCAGCCGTTCAGGCCGCGTCGCCTGGCAGTTCATCCAGAATGCCGCGGGTGAGGAGCGGAAATCGCTCGAAAGCAGATAATGCGGACGCAAGAAAGCCCGGCTTCGCAGCCGGGCTTTCCTTTCCCGATAACGCAATACAAATTCGGGAAAACTATTCGAGGAAGGTCGCCGGGTTGACCGGTGTCGCATCCTTGCGCACTTCGAAGTGGAGCTGAGGCCGCGACGCGCTGCCGGTCATGCCGGAGGCGGCAATCGTCTGGCCGCGCTGCACCTTCTGGCCGCGCTGCACATTGATGGTCGAGGCATTGCCGTAGACCGTGACGCGGCCGTCATCGTGACGGATCAGCACCGTGTTGCCGAGCTCCTTGAGGCCATTGCCCGCATAGATCACCACGCCGTTTTCCGCGGCCTTGACCGGCGTGCCTTCCGGAACCGAAATAGCGATACCATCCGAGCGTTTGCCGGCAACGTTGTCGCCAAAGCGGGTCACGACCGCGCCGTTGACCGGCCAGCGATACTTGTCGATACCCGTGCGCGCAGGTGCTGCCGCCGTCACGTCGGACTTCTTCTCGACATCCTCGACACTGTCGTTTGCCACCGGCGGACGATAGGGCGATGGCGAAGCGTTCGCCTGCTGCTGCGACTTTGCGGCGGTGGACTGGGGCTTGGCCGCAGCCGCGGCCGGAACCGACGCTTCGGTTGCCTGAACAGCCGGCTGTTTGGCCGGAATGGATGCGGTCTTGACGGCATCGGCAGACTGCGCTGCGCCTCCCGGAACCTTCAGAGTCTGGCCGATGCGGATCTGCCCGTTGGTAATCCCGTTTGCTGCCTTCAGATCGGCAACAGACGTGTTGGTCTCACGAGCGATCTTGGCAAGCGAATCGCCGGACTTCACGACATAGCCACCATTGACCGGCTTGCCCTCACCGGGCGTCGCCTTGGCGGTAGCGGAGGTCGCCGTGGCTTGCGAGCGATCACGAAGCTGCGGAGCCGTCGGAATGACGGCAACCTTCTGACCCGGTGCGTCGGGAAGCTGCGGCGCGTTGCCCTGAGACGGAAGATTGCCAGCCGTAGAGGCCGCGCGTGCCGCGTTGCCGGAGGCGCTGAAGGTCGGGATCAGGATCGTCTGGCCAGACCGGGCGGCAGAACCGGAAGACAGACCATTCGCTGCCAGGATTTCCTTTTCCGGCACACCGTAACGATTGGAAAGCGTTGCGACGCTTTCGCCCGGACGCAACGTAACCGATGGCGCATTGTTGGTCGTCCAGCCTGCGGAAAGGCGCGAACGCACCGTACCGGTCGACATCGGATCAGCCTTCGTGGTCGCCGGCAACTGCGCCGGGAACGGCTGCGCCATGGCCTGACTGCGCGTGACCGGATCAGCCGGACGGCCAATGGAGGGCGGGGTCAAGGAGGCGCGTTCAACTGCGACGGGACGCGACACGGCGCGGGCAGAAGACTGAGTCGGATAAGCCGACGGCGAGCGCACCACGCTGCCGGCGGGAGCCGCACTCGATACCGGATAGCCGTTGCCGGGATAACCGGTATTGTCCACGTAGCCGCCGCCCACATTTTCGCGCGGCATAGGTACACCACCGTTCAGACCGGTGATCTCCTGATGACGGGCGGGGATCGATGCCGTCGTGATGGTATCGGGATTGGAGGCAAAAAGCCCGCCGCCCGTAAAGCGGGATACGTCGGAACTGCAGCCGGCAGCCGCGCCAGCCAGAAGCGTCACGCCCGCAAAGCGAACGGTAGTCTTGGCAAATTTCGGCACTGATCTCTTACGCATGACTCAACCCGCACTAACGCAAACTCATGTGGGTATGATTAAAGCGCGTTAGTATTACCATGCCGTTAAAGCGCTTGAGGAAGGCCAAATCTTTTTAACTATGAATCACCCATTAACGGGAGAAGCCACTGAAAAGGTAGGGATTTCCTAGAGATAGGCGGCGATGTGCGGCACGAGCGGCAGATAGGGGGCGGCAAACAGGTCTTCGCGCTCGAAACGGCTGCCGGTCTTCGTCAGCCGCACCATCATGCATTGGTCACCCTCGATGATTAGCGGCGCGATGATGGAACCACCGGCCACGAGCTGGTCAGCATAAAAGCGCGGTACGGCCGAAAACGCCGCAGTCACCAGAATGCGGTCAAAGGTCCCCTCGCCGCTCAATCCGGAAGCACCGTCCGCCTGACGCACGATGACGTTGCGCAACGAAAGCGCCTCCATACGGGCCTGAGCCTGCGCCACGAGCGTCTTGTAACGGTCGATGGTGATAACCCGTTCGGCAAGCCTGCCCATGACCGCGGCCGTGAAGCCGCTGCCCGTTCCCACTTCGAGAACCCGGTGCCCCGGCTTGATGTGCAGCCCATCGAGAAGCCGGACGGCAAGGTCGGCGCCTTCCATGAAGGACCCGCAATCAATCGGAATGGTACGGGAGGAATAGGCATCGGCGGAAAACTGCGGCGGTACGAATTGCGAACGCGGTGTCTGCTCAACCGCGGTCAGCACGTCGAGGTTCGACACGCCATTCGACCGGAGCCGAAGCACCAGCGCGGCAAAGCCTTCCTTTTCCGCCATGCCCGACTTCAATCGCCTGCTCCAAATCCAAGCGCCCGCGCCACGCTGTCCTGGGCGGCGTGATCCGTCATATCCAGCTTCAGCGGCGTCACGGAAATCTTGTTGTCCTGAATGGCCTTGAGATCGGTGCCATCCCGGAACCTGCTGCCCCGGTCACCGAAACGAAGCCAGTAATAGGGGAAGCCGCGCCCGTCCTGACGCTGCTCGACATCGAGACCGAAATCCAGCTTACCCTGCGACGTGACGGCAACGCCCTGCACCTCTGCGGGGGCGCAACGCGGGAAATTCACATTGAGGAACGTACCGGGTGCAAGCTCCACCTCGATCAACTGCCGCAGCAGTTTCGGAGCCAGCGTCTCGGCCACTTCCCACGGCACGTAACGACCGCCATTGGAATATTCGTAGATCTGGCTCAGCGCGATGGAGCGGACACCCTGCAACGTACCTTCGATGGCACCGGCGACCGTACCCGAATAGGTCACATCGTCGGCCAGATTGCCGCCTGAATTGACGCCGGAGAGCACGAGATCCGGCTTTTCCGGCAGGATTTCGCGCACCGCCATGATGACGCAATCCGTCGGTGTGCCGCGCAGGGCGAAGCGCTTCTCGCTGATCTTGCGCAACCTGAGCGGCTCGGAAATCGTCAGCGAATGCGCAAGGCCGCTCTGATCGGTTTCCGGCGCCACAACCCAGACATCATCGGAAAGCGTGCGGGCGATCCGCTCCAGAACCGCCAGCCCTTCCGCGTGAATGCCGTCATCGTTGGTCAGCAGGATACGCATGGGTCAAACGGCCTTCTCGATGCGCGTCAGGCCGCCCATATAGGGCACCAGCACGTCGGGAATGGTGATCGAGCCGTCTTCGTTTTGGTAGTTCTCCATCACCGCGATCAGGCAGCGGCCGACAGCCGTGCCCGAACCGTTCAGCGTATGCACGAACTTCGTCGCCTTGTCATCCTTGCCACGGTAACGCGCATTCATGCGACGGCCCTGGAAATCGCCGCAAACCGAGCAGGACGAGATTTCGCGATAGGTGTCTTGCCCCGGCAGCCAGACCTCGAGGTCGTAGGTCTTGCGGGCGCCAAAGCCCATATCGCCCGTGCACAGCGTAATGGTGCGGAAATGCAGGCCGAGACGCTTGAGTACTTCCTCCGCGCAGGCCGTCATCCGCTCATGCTCCTCCAGCGAGGTCTCGGCGGTGGTAATCGACACGAGTTCGCACTTCCAGAACTGGTGCTGGCGCAGCATGCCGCGGGTATCGCGCCCGGCCGAACCGGCTTCCGAGCGGAAGGACGGCGTCAAAGCCGTGAAGCGCAACGGCAGCTTTTCTTCCGCGAGGATTTCACCCGAGACGAGATTGGTCAGCGTAACCTCAGCCGTCGGAATGAGCCAGCGGCCATCGGTCGTCTTGAACAGGTCTTCGGCAAACTTTGGAAGCTGGCCCGTGCCGTACATCGCCTCGTCGCGCACCATGAGCGGCGAGGAAACTTCGGTGTAACCATGCTCGCCGGTGTGCAGATCGATCATGAACTGGCCGATGGCCCGCTCCAGCCGGGCAAGCGGCCCGGTCAGCACAGTAAAGCGCGCCCCCGAAAGCTTGGCCGCGCGTTCGAAATCCATGTAGCCCAGCGCCTCACCAAGCTCGTAATGCTCGCGTGCGGCATGATTCCAGCCGGGCTTCTGGCCAATCGTGTGCTTCAGCACATTATCGGCCTCGTCCTTGCCAACGGGCACGTCGTCGTGGGGAATGTTCGGAATGCGCGACAGGGCATCGTTGAGCGCCGCCGTCAGGTTGCGCTCTTCCTCTTCCGCCTGCGGCATGGTTTCCTTGATGGTCGCGACTTCCGCCTTCAGCTTGTCAGCCAGTTCGGCGTTTTTCTGCGCCATGGCCGCACCGATCTCCTTGGACGCGGCATTGCGACGCGACTGCATGTCCTGAAGAGACTGGACGACGGAACGGCGCTTCTCATCGAGCGCAATGACTTCGGCCGCAATCGGCGCGGCGCTGCGCTTGGCAAGCGCTGCATCCAGAGCTTCGGGGTTTTCGCGAATCCATTTAATGTCGAGCATGGTCGTTCCAAATCAGGTTCGTTATTGACCGGCCCGTTCATGACAATCCGCAGGCCGGTACGACGCGCGGATCAAGTTCCGGCGTGGCTCAGGCCTCGCCGGAATCTCCGTCACCCGCAGTGGCAACTTCAGTAGAAGAAGAAGCCTCGCTGGCGCGCTTTCTTTCTATGACTCGCGCGGCATAGATGGAAATCTCGTAGAGAAGGATCGTTGGCAGCGCAAGACCGATCTGGGACATCGGATCGGGCGGCGTCAGGACTGCAGCGGCGATGAAAGCCGAGACGATGGCGAACTTGCGCTTGGCCGCCAGCCATTCGGCGCTGACGAGCCCGACACGGGCCAGAAGCGTGGTCACGACCGGAAGCTGGAACACCAGACCGAAGGAAAGAACGAGCGTCATGATGAGGCTCAGATATTCCGATACCTTCGGCATCAGCGAAATCGCCACTTCGCCTTCGCCGGGCTGCTGCTGCATGGCCAGAAAGAACCACATGACCATCGGCGTGAAGAAGAAGTAGACCAGCATGCCGCCAAGCAGGAACAGCACAGGCGATGCGATGAGAAACGGAAGGAAAGCCGCGCGCTCGTTCTTATAGAGGCCGGGCGCCACGAACTTGTAAATTTGCGTCGCAATGACCGGGAACGCGATAACCGTCGCACCGAAGGCGGCAACCTTGATCTGCGTGAAGAAGAATTCCTGCGGCGCAGTGTAGATGAGTTCTGCCTTGGCCACGTCGAGACCAGCCCAGATCACCGCCCACTTGTAGGGAATGACCAGCAGGTTGAAGAGCTGCTTTGCAAAGGCGAAGCAGACGAGAAATGCGCCGAAAAACGCCACCAGCGACCAGATGAGCCGCTTGCGCAGCTCCATAAGATGCTCGACCAGCGGCTGGGGCTTGTCTTCCAGTTCGCCGCTCATGCCTCATCCTTCCCGGCTTCGGTTGTCTTTTTCTTGCGCGGTGCAGCCTTCTTCACAGGTTCGCTCGCGGCAGCCTTGGGCTTCGCCGCCGTCTTGCGGGGCTTTGCAGCGGGGGCCTCTGCAACCGGTTCGGCGACCGCCTTCGCGCGCGGTTTGCGGACGGCTTTCGGCTTCGCCGGAGCGGCGCTTGGCATGGAAACCGGAGCCGGCTCATTCACCGCCGGTGGGGTCGAAACGAGCGGTGCAGGCGGCGGCTCGCTTGCTGTTACGGGCGCTTCAGGTGCGGCAGGTGTTTCCAAGGCCGAGGGCGCCGACATTTCGGCGGGCGACACCGGTGGCGTCGTGACCTTGCGGAGATCAGCCTTGATCTCCTCACCCATCTGCCGCAACGGGTTCAGGGCGTCCCTGAGGCCGTTGGCCGGATTCAGGTTCTGGGCGTCGGCAATCGTCTTGCGCACATCATCCAGATCAGCCTCGCGCAACGCGTCATCGAACTGAGTGCGAAATTCACCCGCCATGCGTCGGAGACTGGCCATCGTCTTGCCGAAGGCCCTGATCATGGGCGGCAGATCCTTGGGACCGACAACGACAATCAAAACGATGGCGATGACCAGAAGCTCGGTCCAGCCGATATCCAGCATAAAAGACTCCCGCCGCTTGCGGCCAAAGCAGAAAGCGCGAACCGGATGCCGGCAGGCGCCAATGCCTCAGGCGAGGCGATTACTTGGTTTCGTCGTTCTTGTGATCGACGGTCTTGGACGATTCCGGCGTGGAGTCATCGTCGGACATGCCCTTCTTGAAGCTCTTGATGCCCTTGGCAACATCACCCATGAGTTCCGGAATTTTGCCGCGACCGAAAAGAACCAGCACGATGACCAGAACGATCAGCCAATGCCATACGCTAAAAGAACCCATACCCTGCTCCTCGGCTCTGCTCGTTCCCTTCCTCGCGGATGGATGAAAGCATTGCGACCAAAATGACTATCTGCAGCTTTCACTGCATCCCGTATGCGGCGCCTGTGCCGCATGATCCGGAAGGATGTAAGACCATTGCGGCTTTTTTTCAAACAGATTTCCGCACGTATTTTCGGCTTTCCAAGGATTTGCCCATTCAGCGGTCAATCCGTCGCATCACCACCGCCTGGCGCCAGCAAGCCAAGCTCTTCGAGATCAAGCTGGGTGATCGGATCCTCGTCCTCGGCGAGCCCATCGTCGCTCGGCGGACGGGGAATGGAAAGACCGGGCGGGATGCGTCCAGAAAGAAGCCCCGCGCCTTTCAGTTCCTCAAGTCCCGGGAGGTCGCGCAATTCTTCAAGGCCGAAATGATCGAGAAAATCGCGGGTAGTTCCAAGCGTCACTGGTCGGCCGGGTGAACGACGGCGACCGCGAAACCGCACCCAGCCCGCCTCCATCAGCACATCGAGTGTGCCGCGTGAGGTCTGGACGCCGCGAATATCCTCGATTTCGGCACGGGTCACCGGCTGGTGATAGGCGATGATGGCCAGCACCTCCAGCGCCGGACGCGACAACTTCTTCGGTTCGGTCTCGTCGGTACGGATGTGGAAGGAAAGATCCGCAGCCGTGCGGAAGGCCCAGCTATCGTCGATGCGCAGAAGATTGACGCCTCTGGGCGCATAATCCCGCTGCAAAGCCTCCATCACCATTCTCACATCGGTGCCGCGCGGCAACCGATCCGTCAGATAGGCTTCCGAGACCGGAGCCGCGGACGCGAACACCAACGCTTCCGCGGTGCGCAGCACCTCCACCGGCAACGCCAAGGTTGCTTCGTCCGTGGATTCGTCCATCTCAACGGGCTCCATCGCCGCCCTCACCCGTTGTCGCGCCACCTGCCCGGTTCGGGCCGGCTCGCATGTAGATTTCACCGAAAACGCCGTCCTGACGAATCTCGAGCTTCCCCTCGCGCACCAGTTCCAGCGACGCAGCAAAGGAACTGGCGATCGCCGTCGCCCGGTCGCCGGGTGCCGTCAGATAGCGCGCCAGATAACGGTCGAGCGATGTCCAGCCGAAATCCTCGCCCAGCAGAAGCAGCAGGATTTCCCGCGCATCCGACAAGGACCAGACCTCGCGGCGGGCAATCGTCACCTGTGTCACCGCCTGCCGCTGGCGCAGCATGGAATAGGCAGACAGAAGATCATAGAGATTGGCGTCGAACACATGCCCGGCTTTTTCGGGAATGTGTTCCGGCATGCCGCGTGCGAACACATCGACACCAAGCCGGTTGCGACCCGTCAACCGCGCCGACGCCTCGCGCATCGCCTCCAGCCGCTTCAGCCTGAAGGCCAGCGTCTCGGCCATTTCCTCGCCGCTCGGTTCCTCGCTGTTTTTCTGCTGGGGAATGAGCAGGCGTGATTTCAGATAGGCAAGCCACGCCGCCATCACCAGATAATCGGCGGCCAGTTCCAGCCGCACGCGGCGTGCGCTTTCGATGAATTCAAGATATTGTTCGACCAGGGCCAGAACGGAAATCCGCGAAAGATCCACCTTCTGGCCGCGCGCGAGATGCAGCAGAAGATCGAGCGGGCCTTCGAAACCGGCGACGTCGATGACGAGCGCAGGCTCCGTCACACCGCGTTCGGCGCGCGGCTCGTCAGCCCAAAGCTTGTCCATCGGAATGGATTGCGTGTCCGCCATGCCCCTCACACTTCCCGTCCGCGCGGCGCGCGGTTCAAGTCGTGGCGATGAGCGCTTCAAACTCCGCACGGATCGCCGCTTCCTCGGCGCCGTCCCGCTTGCCAAGCGCCGCTTCAACGGCGCGCACCCGCTCAAGCGACTTGCCAGCCAGAACCGGCGCCGCCGCCGCCACAGCCTGCATTTCATCCATGTGACCATGACAATGCAAGACCATATCGCAACCGCCGGCGACAATGGCGTGCGCACGCTCGGCAATCGTGCCCTTCAGCGCATTCATCGAAATATCGTCAGACATCAGAAGTCCGTCGAAACCGATATGCCCGCGGATGATTTCCTCGATAACGTAGCGTGAGGTTGTCGCAGGATTGTCCGCATCGAGCGCGGTGAAAACGATATGGGCGCTCATCGCCATCAACTCATGGCGTGCGGCCTGGAAGGGCACGAAATCATGGGCCTCAAGCTCGGCCCGGCTTGCCGTCACCACCGGCAGATCGTGATGCGAATCAGCCATGCCCCGCCCGTGGCCCGGCATATGCTTGATCACCGGCAGAACGCCGCCGGCCTTCAATCCCGCGGCCGCCTCCAGCCCCATGACTGAAACGATCTCCGGTTCGGTGCCATAGGCACGGTCGCCGATGACGTTGTGGCTGCCGGCTACCGGCACGTCGAGCACCGGCAGGCAATCCACGTTGATCCCGTAGCGCATGAGGTCGAAGGCGTGCAGGCGCGACATGAGCCACGCCGCCCGCTTGCCGATTTCCTTGTCCGCGCCATAAAGCGCGCCAAGAACCGCTGCCGCCGGATAATTCGGTGCAAGCGGCGGGCGAAGCCGCTGGACGCGGCCTCCTTCCTGATCGATCAGAACCGGCGCATCGCGCCCGCCGACCGTATCGCGCAGCGAATCGACCAGATCGGAAATCTGCGCGGGTTCGCTGAGATTGCGCGCAAAGAGAATGAAGCCCCAGGGCGCTTCGCCGCGAAAGAAAGCAGCTTCCTCCTTGTTCAAAGCATGGCCTTTCAGGCCGAGGATCATCGCCTTGCAATCGCTCATTGGAAACACCGCAGACAAAAAGCGACGGTGCATTGCCGTCGCGGGAGGGGTCAATAATGGGGTGGGCGCGTAATGGCCGGCGCTTCGAGCGCGGCTTCCTCGAGGTCGAGCAACCGCTCGGTCAACCGGTCGAGCTTCTTGCGCATCTGCTCGATCACCTTCCACTGCTCGGAAAGCTCACCGGACAACTCCTCGATGACGCGGCCCTGATGGGCCGCGAGTTCTTCAAGCGCGGTGATACGGCTGTCTTCGGAGGTCATATCGCCCACGTTCAACGGGTCACGAGGCAGGAGCCGCCTGCGGCCTTGAGCTTGGCGCACAGGGCGTTGGCCTCATCCTTGGAACTTGCCACGACGCGAACGCGGTAGAATGTGCCCTTGCCGGGAATATCCGCTGCCTTGATGTCGAGGCCTCGTCCGCCGATGACGCTGCCATACTTTCCGCTCATGCTCTTCGCGCTCTTTTCGGCTTCGGCCTGGGACGGCAAGGAAGCGATCTGAACCACATAGGCACCACTCGGGACAGCGGTCGCCGTCGCAGCCGGCGTCGCCGCTGCAACCTGTTGGGCCGGAGCCTGAGTCGGCGTTGTTGCACCAGCCGGGCGAACATTGCCCGCACCGGTTACGGTGCCCACGACGTTGACGGGCTGCTCGACCGGACGCTGAACCGGAACCGGGGCGCGATCGCCGTTCGTCTGGGGCGCGCGAGCCGTGGTCCGCGCATCTGTTGTGGCAGTAGCCGCCGCAGCCTGAGACAGGGCGTCATTGCTGGCCGCCGCGGTGGTTGCCTGCATTTCCGGGCGCAGACCGGGGGCATCGGCTGCCGTATTGGTAGACGAAGCCGGAAGCTTGGCCGCGGTCTGCTGGGCCGGAGCCGTCGTCTCGGGCACTTCACGAGCCACAAGCGTTCCATCCGGGCGAACGATCATCGTACGCACCTTGCGAAGCGAAACATTCGCATCGGCCGCCTTGTCGGCAGGGGCCTCAGCGCCTGCTTCGGGCTGGAGACGCTGGTCGGCGCCATCGGCGACTTCCTCGTCTTCGGCCCGCTCCAGCGGGAAGTTCTCAGGCGTCAGCGTGCGCTGAACAACATCAAGCGGTTCCTCGCTCGAGGAGATCAGGGACTTCTGCGTCGGTGATTGCGGCGCGCCGCCGGCCACGCGGTCATAAACGGCCTTATCCTGGTTCGGCACAGTCTTGCCGCCGGGATTTTCCGGCACGACCTTGACCGGATCGGAATCGGCCAGAACGATGGGCGGACCACCATTGCCGGCAATACCGGCGACACCGCCGGATTTCATCCAGGCATAGCCGCCGCCGACCAGAGCCACCACGCCGATCGAGGCAGCCGCCCCCAAAATCCATCGACGCGTACGGCTCGCCCCTTCGGGCTCGATCACTTCCATCGTGTCGGGATCGATCACCACACGGTTGGCAGAGCGCTCTACCCCCAGAGGATTGTCAACATCATCGCGGAAATCCTGATTCATCATCAGGGAAAAATCATCGAGATCGACAGCAGCCGACGTCGGCTGGGGAGCGGTGACCGCCGGCTTTGCAACAGCAGCGGCAATAGCGCGATCATCATGGATCAAATCGGCCAGCTCCGCATCGAAATCGGTATCGAAGGCCGGCTGGTGAGCCTTCGGCTCATCTGCCTCATGCACCGGCATGGCCGGCACATCCATTTCGGCAAGTGTTTCCGGCCCATAATCGGGCTCGGCAATCTGCGAGGCATCGAACGGCATTTCGCCATCGAAGTCGGCATCCGGGAAGGCGCGTGGCGGCTCGGACCATGCCGGTTCCTCGACCTTGGGCGATACAGCAGCGACAGGGGCCGCAACAGGCGCAACCGTCTCGACCTCATTCAACACGATATCAGCAAGATCGATCTCAAGACCGTCCAGCGCCAGATCGAACTCGTCATCGGCAACCGCGTCGAATGCATCAAGCGCAGGCTCCTTGCGCACGGGCTCGGCGACGACCGGCGCAGGAACGATGAGTTCGGGGGCTATTTCGAAGGTGGGAAGCTCGATCTTCGGGCTTTCGTAGTGACGAACGTCATAGGCAGGCTCCACCTGCGCCACCGGAACGGAAACCTCGGCAACGGAAGACGCATCGAAAGAGGGCTCGCGACGCGCGTCGACCGGCTCAGCTTCGGCATGCGCAAACGCGCTACTACGCCCCTCGCCATCCGGCACCACATCGAAATCATCGACATTGACGGCCGCGACGGCAAGCTCCAGCTCATCGGCAAGATCTGCCTCGAAGGACAGCTCATCCTCCGGGGCCTTGGGTTCGATGGCAAAAATATCCTCAAGCGGCGAGCGCGCAACAGGCTCGGACACGGCCCGAGTGGATGGCTGCGCAAAATCGCGACTTTCCTCGACGCGCTCGACAAACGGCGGCTCGGCGCGCGGCGACAGGCGCGGCACGGCAACCTCGGCACGAGCCGTCCATGGCTCGGCGGCGGGAATATCCACCGGAATCGCCGCAACGGGATCAAGCTTCGGCGCGTCGTAACGCTCGAATTCCTTCAGCAACTCGTCTTCGAGATTGAAGGCCGGCTCGACACGGGCCGGCGCAGCAGCAGAAACAACCTCGACCCGCGGCTCAGCGGGTCGGGTGCGCGTGGACGGATGATCGTATCCAACGATACGAGCCAGTTCCGCCAAGGGATCGTCGTCGGCAAACAGGTCACCGGCCTTGCTCCCGTATGCGTATTTTTCTTGCGCCATCACCACACCCACTCTCTACGCGTGCAACCATTGCCAGCGCATTGTGGGTAAATGGTGACAGACTATCGCATTTCCGAGGGGGCCTCGGTACCGGTAACGGTCAGTCCGGACTTCAGGACGCTTGCGACAGCATGCACCAGCCCAAGTCTGGCAAGCGTGGATTCTCTATTTTTATCGTTAACAAACCGTAATTCCGTTTGATCTTTACCTTTATTCCAATGCGCATGGAAGGTGCTGGCCAGATCATAGAGGTAAAATGCCAGGCGATGCGGCTCCTGGGAAAGCGATGCCTGCTCGATCAGGCGCGGATATTCGGCCAGTTTGGCAATGATCTGGATCTCGTTCGAGTCACTGATTCCCTCGACGGCCGCAGCCATCGCCGGAACATCGGCAGTGATGCCGGGGAATGCCTCCTCAGCCTGCCGGAAGATCGAAGCACAGCGCGCATGGGCATATTGCACGTAGAAGACCGGGTTGTCCTTCGACTGTTCCGTCACCTTGGCAAAGTCGAAATCGAGAGGCTCGGAACTCTTGCGGTAGAGCATCATGAAGCGAACGGAATCGCGCCCGACCTCATCCACCACATCACGCAACGTCACGAAGTCGCCGGAACGCTTGGACATCTTCACCGGCTCGCCATCGCGATAAAGCTTCACGAGCTGGCACAGAAGCACCGTCAGTTTCGCTGTCCCCTCGGAGACGGCGCGGCACACAGCCTCCAGACGCTTCACATAGCCGCCATGGTCGGCACCAAGAACATAGATCATCTCGGAAAAGCCCCGGTCGAACTTGTTCTTGAAGTAGGCCACGTCAGCGGCGAAATAGGTGTAGGAGCCATCCGACTTGATCAGCGGGCGGTCGATATCGTCGCCCACTTCCGTCGAGCGGAACAGCGTCTGCTCGCGATCTTCCCAGTCTTCCGGAAGCTGCCCCTTCGGCGGCGGCAGCGTGCCACGGTAAACGTGGCCCTTGAAGGTCAGATCGTTGATCGCGCTGAGGATCGGGCCGGCATTGCCCGCATGCAGCGTGCGCTCGGAGAAGAATATGTCGTGGTGAACGTTGAGCGCTTCGAGATCGGAGCGGATCATGTCCATCATCGCGGCAATGGCGCGGTCGCGCACCAGCGGCATCCATTCCTCTTCGGGCATGGCGAGAAGCTTCGTGCCGAATTCCTCCTTCAGCGCCTCGCCCACCGGCTTCAGATAGTCACCCGGATAAAGGCCGGCCGGGATCTCGCCGATCTCCTCACCCAGCGCCTCGCGATAACGTAGATAAGCGGAACTGGCGAGAACGCCGACCTGCGCACCGGCATCGTTGATGTAATACTCCTTGGTCACATCGTAGCCGGCAAAGGCGAGCAGGTTCGCCAGCGCATCGCCCACTACCGCACCGCGGCAATGACCGACATGCATCGGACCGGTCGGGTTCGCCGAAACGTATTCCACATTGACCTTGCGGCCGGCACCCACCGTCGAGCGGCCGTAATTGACGCCCTCGGTCACGATGCTCTTCAGCAGCCGCTGCCAGTAGCCGACCGAAAGACGGATGTTGATGAAGCCCGGGCCGGCAACGTTGACGTCGGCCACTTCCGGATCCTGCTTGAGTTTTTCGGCAATGATTTCACCAAGGGCTCGCGGATTGAGACCGAGCGGCTTGGACAATACCATGGCCGCATTGGTGGCAACGTCGCCATGGGCGGGGTCACGCGGCGGCTCGACTGCGACACGCGCAAAATCCAGACTGTCGCGCTTTTCGCGAACGACATCGATCTCCTCAAGCGCCTTGGTAATCCGCAATCCAAAATCGGTAAAAAGATTCATTGGTCCGTCCACGTCTTTCAGCCGCTTGGCCCGCTGCGCGGGCTTTTTCCGGCAGGCGCGCGCCATGCCGCTTCCCTGAAGCGTGGCCAGCGCGCTGTTTGATTGTCTTGCCGCTGCCTATCGCAAATCGGGAGTCTGGTCAAACAAACGCCGATGCGCATTCACCGCATAGGAATCGGTCATACCAGCGAGATAATCGCCCACATGCCGGGCTTTTGCGGCTTCGCTCAGGCCGGTGATATGATCCACCCAATAATGGCTCTGCATTTCCTTCGGGTCGTTCATGTAGGCGGTGAAAAGATCCTTCACGATCGTCGCCGCACCTTCGCGGATACGCATGATATCCGGATGACGATAAATGCGCGAGAACAGCATTTTCTTGATCTGCCGGTCGGTCGTCGCCATCGCCTCGGAAAAGGTCGCGATCACCTGCCCCGCCCCACGCACGTCATCGGCGCTTTGTGGCGCTATCTCCTTGAGGCGCGTCTGCGCCACACCAATGACATCCTCCACCATTCGGGTGATCTGGCGGCGCTGGATCTCATTGGCAAAGCGCGTCGTCTCAAGTCCCGGATAACGAGCGCTGACTTCGGCCATAAGGCCGGCCAGAAAGGGTATCTCTTCCAGCATCTCGAAAGTGAGATAGCCGGACCGCAGGCCGTCATCGATATCGTGCGTGTTGTAGGCGATATCGTCGGCGATAGCGGCAACCTGCGCCTCAAGGCTGGCGAAGCTTGCCAGTTCAAGGTCGTGGACGGCGCAATAATCGAGGATCGGCTGCGGCACGGGGCCTCGCGTCCCTTCTCCCTGTGGCGTCAGCAGCGGGCCGTTATGCTTGACCAGCCCCTCCAACGCTTCCCAGCTCAGATTGATTCCGTCGAAATCGGCATAGCGGCGTTCGAGCTTGGTCACGATACGCAGGGACTGGGCGTTGTGGTCGAAGCCACCATAGGGCTTCAGCATCTCGTCCAGCGCGTCCTCGCCCGTATGGCCGAAGGGCGTGTGGCCGAAATCGTGAACGAGCGCGATGCCCTCGGCCAGATCCTCATCCAGACGAAGCGCACGGGCCAGAGCGCGCGCCACCTGCGCCACTTCGATCGTATGGGTCAGCCGCGTGCGATAGTGATCGCCATCCGGACCGATGAAGACCTGCGTCTTGTGCTTCAGGCGGCGAAATGCGGTGGTGTGCACGATGCGGTCGCGGTCGCGCTGGAATTCCGAGCGCGTTGGACTGGTCGCTTCGGGAAACAGGCGCCCGCGTGATGTCCACGGGTCAGCTGCATAGATTGCGGGTGCACCATTGCCGAACCCCAATGCATTCCTGTCTATCGTCATCCGCTCTTCATCCAACCCATTGACGCAATGCCTCCGCCTCCATACCTATAACGCCGGATACCGGAAAGCCATTCAGCGGCTTCGCCTCAGCGAAACGCATCTGCTCGAATCGGAACTATAATCCGATTTTCCAGCGCTTTGGCGACCCGGAAGAAAGAATGATGACCCGTGCGGCCTTGAACCGCCTGGAGATTTGACCATGACGAACACGATTACCCTCTCGGAATCGGCGGCCCGCCGCATCAGCCAGATCGTCGGCTCGGAAGCCGGCAAGGAAGCCCTTCGCATCTCCGTCGAAGGCGGCGGCTGCTCGGGCTTCTCCTACAAGTTTGACCTCGCCGCAGGTGCCGACAACGACGACGTCGTGATCGAGCGCGATGGCGCGAAAGTGCTGATCGACAGCATGTCGCTCGTCTACATGGAAGGTTCGGAAATCGACTTCGTCGACAACCTGCTCGGTCAGTCCTTCCAGATCAAGAATCCGAACGCGGTGGCAAGCTGCGGCTGCGGCACCAGCTTCTCCATCTGATTGCATTTGAACGGGAAAAGCGTCTTGAAGATCGCCACATGGAACATCAACGGCGTCAAGGCGCGCATCGAGAACCTTTGCCAGTGGCTGAAGGACTCCTCCCCCGATATCGCCTGCCTTCAGGAAATCAAATCGGTCGATGACGCCTTTCCCCGTCTGGAGATCGAGGCGCTCGGCTATCACGTCGAAACCCATGGCCAGAAGGGCTTCAACGGCGTTGCCCTCCTGTCAAAGGTACGGCCGGATGAGGTCAATCGCGGTTTGCCGGGCGATGACAGCGACGAGCAGGCCCGCTTCATCGAAGGCGTGTTTTCCGTCAAGGGCGGCGCACTTCGCGTCGCCTCGCTTTATCTGCCGAATGGTAATCCGCCGGACGATCCGGTGAAGTATCCTTACAAGCTGTCCTGGATGGATCGCCTCGCCCGCTTTGCCGAAGACCGACTGAAGCTTGAGGAGCCGCTCATTCTCGCCGGCGACTACAACGTCATCCCCGAACCGTTCGATTGCCATGATCCGAAGGTCTGGGCTGGCGACGCGCTCTTTCTCCCGCAAACGCGGGCAGCGTTCCGCCGCCTCGAAAATCTGGGCTTCACGGATGCGCTTCGCGCCGTCACCGACGCGCCCAAGCTCTACACATTCTGGGATTACCAGGCCGGCGCCTGGCAGAAGAACAACGGCATCCGCATCGATCACCTGATGCTGTCGCCGGAAGCCGCCCGCCATCTCGTTTCGGCAGATGTTGAAAAGCATGTTCGCGGCTGGGAAAAGCCGTCCGACCACGTTCCGATGGTTGGTGAGTTTTCGTTCGAGTTCTGAACCGGAGGTCCGGTTCAATCACCACTGCGCGTGATGTTGCTGGCCAGCGTCACAGCTGAACGCCGATCGTCTTCGGAGGCAACGGCAAAGGCCTGCTCCTGAAGATCCTGCATCCACGGGCAATCCTTGGGGGCACACCGGTCGAGCGCCGCGGTCATAAAGGCCAGGCCGCGCGCCGTCTGACCTTCTTCGAACAGGATATTGCCGAAAATCGCCATGGCGGCGGGGTGACCGCCCTTGCTGGCCTGGTTCAGCCACTTCTTGGCCTGCAGCACATTGGCCTTGCCGCCCTGACCGTCCAGAATCATGCGGGCAAGCTGATACTGCGCTTCAGCAACGCCGAAGGTGGAGGCTGCCTGGAAATAAAGCTGGCGCGACTGGGAAAGGTCGATCTTGATCGGGCTGCCGGGAATGCCGTTGCGATAGTAATTGGCCAGAGCCATAAGCGCATTCACGAAGAAACCGGTGTCGCGGGAGCCGGGCTCGATGCCCTCGTTGGCAATTTCACTGTAGATCTTGAAGGCTTCGAAATCGTTCTGCGCCACGCCGTCGCCGAAGGCATACATATTGGCCAAAGCCCAGCGGGAACCCGTATGGCCCTTCTCCGCCGCATAGCGATAGGCCTCGACGGCTTCTTGCTTCTGGCCGTTCTTGTAGGCCTTGAAGCCGAACTTGAAGAGATCGAACGGCCCCGATTCCTTGGAGACGCCGCTGTTGATGTCAAAGGCCCGTGCCGGCAGGGGCGCCGTCGCGAAAGCGGCCGCGGCGAGGGCAAATCCCGCGGTCATTCGGCTCACGCATTTGAACTCAACATTCCACATGGTTACGACTACTTTCCCTAAGCCTTACCACGCGATGGCCGCCCCTCAGGCGCTATCCGCGTCAGACAAAAACCGTGCCCCGCAAAGCCATTTCCACAAGGCCGGCTCCGCAACCGGCTAAATGCGAAAACGACCTCACCCTAAAAGTCATTTCGGGTAAATTGAGGACATTCGACCCCATTTCCCCATACTCGCCGCCCGTTTTCTCTAACGAGCCGCAATCAAACGACTTTCAAACCCCTTTCAAGTCCGGTTGTGAACGGCATGTTCATTCCCCGCATCTCACGGTCCCATCGCTGCGCTCCGTTTGTGGCGGGAAATGGACCAAATTCGCCCGCCTGGGCAGCGCTGTGACTCTTCTGCAAAACTGTTGCTGAATCGTCACAAGCCAAACTCCCCCCCGACTTTTTGTCGCGACATGCTTACCTGAAACTAAAACGGGCCCGGCGCGAACGCCGGACCCAATTTCGAAAGTGGCGAACCTGACGGGATACGCCTCAGAACTTAACCTTGATACCGGTCGAAATGGCCGCCACGAGATCGTTGCCGAACTTGTAGGTGGCTTCGTCGCCACAGGTCTTGCCCGTGTCACAGGTCGCGCCCCAGCCGGAAGACCCGGAGGTGAGAATGCCAAGCGCGCCCGCAAGCTTCAACTCGACATTCTTGTTGGGCGAATAGACGACCTGCGAGCCGAGCACCCAGCTATCGGTTTGCGTGCCGATCACGGTCGATGTGCCGCGATCCCACGTCAGGCTGACTGCACCGCTCCACTGGTCATTGAACTTGTGACCGACACCGCCCGAAACCGTCCAGCCATCCTGATAGAACAGATCGAGCGTGTTGATCGCGAAGTTCGGCCGGCAAACCGGCGTACCCACAGCGCAGAACGGAACCACCTGAATCTGGCTCCAGTCCGTCCACTTGACAGAACCGAAGGCGAGCCAGCCGGGTGCGATGCCGGTCTGCATCTTGAGTTCGACCGTATCCGGCATGGACACCTGACCGTAGACCGGAATAACCCGGCCACCGATGGTGGCGAGCGGTGTGCCTGGAATGGCCGGAACGCCCGTGAGATCCACAGTGCCGCTCAGGTCGTGATCGACAGCACTGTTATAGACGAGGCTAGCCCGGAAGGCGATTTCCGGGATTTCGTAGGCAAGACCGGCACGCCAGCCCCAGCCATTGCCTTCCATGTCCAGAATACCGACGCCGCTCAGGAGCGACGGATAGGCTGGGCCAAGCAATGTGGGCGAAAGAACCTGACGATGCTTGATGCCACTGATTTCCTGATAAAAGCCGCCACCGATAATCGACAGGTCACCCTTACCGAAATCGAACTTCACCCGGCAGGTCGTCGCATAATTCTGCGACTTCACGTCGGTTTCCATGTTGTAGCTCGCCCCCTGCCACTGGCCGGGTTTGAGATGCGCGCCCCATGGTTCGGAATAGTCGAACATGCAGTCGGCCATGTCGCCGATTGCGGCCTTCGCGCCAATGCGCGGCGACCAGTAATTTTCGGAGTCGTCCGCAGTCGTCCTCCACGCTGCAGGCAAGCTGCCGCCACTTTTTACGGGGTTGTCGACCGTACCGTAAACATCACGCTGGGGCATGACAAACGTCGCCGTACCTTCCAGAACGTAATCGGAAGGGTCGAACAAAAGGTCGATATTATATCCACCGCGCTCCAGTCCCCCTGCGAAAGCCGGTGCCGCAACGGCAAGGGCGCACGCACTCAGAGCGAGTGTCTTGAACGATATGGTTGCCATGTCTCCTCCCATGCAATCAATCGTTCAAAGTGTCGTCGTGATGGCGCGCAAAGGCAACAGCAAGATTTCGCATGCGAAACCGCCATTTCCTTGCCGGATTTACGTAAGTTTTGCTGCAAACAGAGGACCAAACGCTCGTTAGAAACAAAATTCCAACATCGCCTGAATTTTCGCATCTAATTGGAATCTGAAACCCAAGACGGTGGGGTCCGTTGCAAAACGAACACAAATGACAATTTGTATGAAATTCTCGGAAAAATGAGTTTCAACCGTTTGAATGCCAGAAAATAACGGAAATACCCGCGAAATCGCCAGGGCATTGCCGCAACAGCCCAAAGCGACGAAACACAAAGCCGAAAGGGCGGGATAAAATACCCCGCCCTTTCGAAAGATTCGGTTCCTGCCTTGCCTATCAACCGGCTTCGGCAACGCGCTCCAGCGCCGTCTTGAGGTTGGCGCGCTGAATCTCCAACTCATCGAAGCGCTCGCGGTCGGCGGCAACCACCTCAGGATCGGCATTGGCGATGAATTTCTCGTTGCCGAGCTTCTTCGCCAGACGGTCCTTCTCCTGCTCAACCTTGACGATCGCCTTCTCGAGCCGCGCCTTTTCAGCCGCGACATCGATCAGGTTGCCAAGCGGCAGGCAAGCTGTCGCTTCACCGATAACGATCTGAGCAGCACCCTTCGGCGCGACCGCAGCGGACGAAATACCCTCGACACGCGCCAGACGACCGATGGCCGCACCATGACGCTCGACACGCTCGAGCGTCAGTGCGTTGGCGCCTACCACCACGAGCGGCGCTGTTGCGGACGGCGGCACATTCATTTCCGCCCGCGCCGAACGGATGCCTGACACGAGATCGACCAGCCAGTTGATTTCATCGGCAGCCGAAGCATCCGCAAAATCGGCATCCGGCCAGGCCGTGTGGCATAACAGGTTTGCACGCGCCGTGCCTTCTGCAGCCGTGTGCGTCCAAAGCTCTTCCGTCATGAACGGCATGAAGGGGTGCAGAAGCTTGTAGGTTTCTTCGAGAACGTAGGCCGCGCAATCCTGCGCTTCCTTCTTCGCCGCTTCATCCTCACCGTTGAAGACAGGCTTCAGCAGTTCGAGATACCAGTCGCACACCTGATTCCAGACGAAGCGATAAAGCGCGCTGGCGGCATCGTTGAAACGGTGGCTCTCAATGGCTTCCGTTACAGCGGCGACTGCCCGCGAAAGCTCCGTCAGGATCCAGCGGTTGATCGTCAGCTTCGTGTTCTCAGGCACGAAACGCGGATTGTGCGTAGCGCCGTTCATCTCGGCAAAGCGCGTGGCATTCCACAGCTTGGTGCCGAAATTGCGGTAGCCGGCGATGCGGGCCGGATCGAGCTTCACGTCACGACCCTGCGCGGCCATGATCGCGAGCGTGAACCGCAACGCGTCCGCGCCGTACTCGTCGATCAGTTCCAGCGGATCGATGACGTTGCCCTTGGACTTCGACATCTTCTGGCCGTTCTTGTCGCGAACCAGCGCGTGAACATAAACCGTGTCGAAGGGCTCGATCGGGTTACCGTCCTCGTCCTTCATGAAGTGCAGACCCATCATCATCATGCGGGCGACCCAGAAGAAGATGATGTCGAAACCGGTGACGAGCACGCTGGTCGGATAATAACGCGCCAGTTCCGGCGTCTGCTCCGGCCAGCCGAGCGTCGAGAAGGGCCACAGCGCCGATGAGAACCATGTGTCGAGCACATCCTCATCGCGCGTCAGGATTTCACCCGGCGCGAAGTTTTCGAGCTTTTCCTGAACCCAGGCCTTCCACGGGCCTTCATGGGCAAGGTAATGCTGAACGGCAGCGTCGAGCGCCTCTTCCTCGGTCTTCTCCACGAAGACCTGGCCATCCGGGCCGTACCAGGCCGGGATCTGATGGCCCCACCAGAGCTGGCGGGAAATGCACCAGGGCTGGATGTTCTCCATCCATTCAAAATAGGTCTTTTCCCAATTCTTCGGAACGAACTTGGTGCGGCCTTCGCGAACCGAGGCAATCGCCGGCTCAGCCAGCGTCTTCGCGTCCACATACCACTGCTCCGTCAGGCGTGGCTCGATCGGCACGCCGCCACGGTCGCCATGCGGAACCATGTTCTTGTGCGGCTCGATCTTGTCGAGCAGGCCTTCGGCCTCGAAGATCTCGACGATCTTCTTGCGGGCGACAAAGCGATCCAGCCCTTGCAGGCTCTCCCACACGGCTTCCTGCTCACGCGTCGGTGTCAGGCCCTCGGAGAAGTCCTCATTATCGGTGATGGTGATTGCACCTTCGACGGTCAGAATGTTGATCATCCTGAGGCCAGCGCGCTTGCCGACATCGAAGTCGTTGAAATCATGGGCAGGCGTCATCTTCACCGCACCGGTGCCCGCGGTCGGGTCCGGATAGAGGTCCGCAACGATTGGAATCTTGCGGCCGACGATCGGCAGGACGACATGCTTGCCGACAATCGCCTTGTAGCGCTCGTCATCGGGGTGAACGGCAACGCCAGTATCACCCAGCATGGTTTCCGGACGTGTGGTGGCGACGACGAGATAGTCGCGTTCTTCCCATTCGGTCGGCTTGCCTTCCTCATCAAAGGCAACGGGATGCTTGTAGGTGACACCCTCTTCCAGCGGATAACGCAGATGCCAGAGGTTGCCATTCATCTCGACCTGCTCGACTTCCAGATCGGAAATCGCGGTCAGAAGCTTCGGGTCCCAGTTCACAAGGCGCTTGTCCTTGTAGATCAGGCCTTCCTTGTAAAGGGAGACGAAGACCTCAAGAACGGCCGCAGAAAGCCCCTCGTCCATGGTGAAGCGCTCGCGCGACCAGTCGCAGGACGCGCCGAGGCGCTTCAACTGGTTGAAGATCAGGCCACCGGATTCGGCCTTCCACTCCCAGACCTTTTCGACAAAGGCTTCGCGGCCCATGTCGCGACGGGCCGGCAGGCCCTTCTGAGCCAGTTGGCGCTCAACGACCATCTGCGTGGCGATGCCGGCATGGTCCATACCCGGCTGCCACAGCACATCCTTGCCGCGCATGCGCTCGAAGCGGACCATGATGTCCTGCAGCGTATTGTTGAGCGCGTGGCCCATATGCAGCGACCCCGTCACGTTCGGCGGCGGGATCACGATGCAGAAGCTTTCCGCACCCGGTTCGGCATTGGCTCCGGCGCGGAAGGCATCAGCCTCATCCCAGGCCTTGGCGATTTTCGGTTCGACGGTGGTGCAGTCGTAGGTCTTTTCGAGCATTTTCGGACCTGAATTTCCATTTGAAGATGCCGGTTTGTAAACCGGATGGCAGGGGCCAAGTCAATAAAAAAGCCGCCCCGTGGCCGGAGCGGCTGAAGCGCATATCGACGCAAGGTCGGGCGAAAGACGCCCAACTATGCCAGATCAGCGGCGCGGACCGCGTGCGACCCGTTCGATTTCCTCACGCACAAGGCGTTCCACCAGCGTCGGAAGATTGTCATCCAGCCACTCGCGCAACATCGGTCGCAGCATTTCCTCGGCCATTTCATCAAGCGAGCGGCGCTGCGCGCCATCCACGGCTTCGGCTAGCTCGCCAAAGGAGCGGGCAACCATAACGCCAGCTTCGCTGGAAAGCAGCGAAAGCGCGGAAGCTTCGACAGCCGGCGCGAAGGCAGATTGCGCCGGGCTCACACCCTGTTCCGGCTCGGGTTCCGAATAGGTGGCGTAAACAGGTGCGTTTTCCGGAATTTCAACAGCAACGGGCTCGGAAACAGGAGCTGTGGAGACCGCCTCCGCCTGGTAGCGTGAAATGATTTCGCTGGCGGCTGAAACGGCGGCAGGTTCAAAGGACGGAACTGCCGACGCCTGCTGAGGTTGCGGATGCGGTTGAAGTGATGCGCGCAACGACGCAGAAGCCGATGCCGACGGACGATGCTGCTGCGCTTCCGAAAAAATCGGGCGATCCGGTTCGGGCATATACGCGGAAAGAGGTTGCGCCTGAACGGGTGCGGCACGCTCGCCGAAAATATCGGACGGATGCTGTACCGGCTCCGGAGGCATTGGCACTTCTTCGCGCATGACGGGAACCGGCGGCGTCATCCGTTCGGAAGCATTGCGAACGCGCGCGGCAATATCAGCAAGCGATTGCGGCTTGCTCTCACCCTGATAGACCGGCGAAGCTTCGCGTTCCACGCGCGGCGGCACGGCGGTATTGGCGGCGCGCAACGGCGTCCCCATACTGTCCGCCACCACCGGACGGGCAGCGTCCACATACTGGTTCGTCACTTCGTCATCGGCTGCGTAGTCCATTTCAGGCTGCGACTGGACAACTGATGCGCCGGGAACGGCGCCGGGCTCGTTGCTTTCAATAATCCGGCGAATGGACGCCAGAATTTCTTCCATTGACGGTTCACGCGCTACATTTGGCTGAGCCATTTCAATCCCCGTTTGTCTTGAAACAACGAAACGACCCCCGACAGGAACCCGATTCGACTTCAATGGTAGGCCATGATCGGCGGTAACGGAATCTCAACACTCCATAAAATCGTATCGCATGCACAGTTTTGTTGCCGCTTCGGGCCATTAAGCCCGCCGGCAATGCAAAAGGCCGGGACGTTGCGGACCCGGCCTTGGAAAATACTGTGCCCGGGCACCCCCGGAGCAACGACAACCTGGCTCAGAAAACGAACTCGGCTGCCTTGTGGAAACCCGGAAGAACCTTGATCGCAGCGTTGAAATAACGAACCGTCGAGTAGTTGGCACCTTCCCGGCTGATGACCGTGGCGCGGGCAGCATGGCCGTTGCCGGTGACAGCAACCAGACGACCACCATCACGAAGCTGCCCGAGAAGAGCAGCAGGCACTTCTTCAACCGCACCGTTCAGAAAAATGAGATCGTAGGGTGCCTCGGATGCATAGCCCTTTTCGAGCGGGCCGGTGACGACGGCGACATTGTCATAGCCGAGCTTGGACAGCGTCTGCGTCGCGGTTGCAGCCAGCGCCTCATCGCTTTCGAGCGCCACGACCGAACCGGCGAGCAGCGAAAGAATGGCGGCGGCATAGCCTTCGCCCGCACCGATTTCGAGAACCACGTCGGTCTTCTTCACATCGGCAAGCTGCACCAGCTTGGCAAGCGGCGACGGTTCCATGATGTAGCGGGGCTCGCCACCGGCTGTGGCCTTGGTAACGGGCATATCCTCATCGATATAAGCCGTCGCCTTCAGCGCTTCAGGAAGAAAAGCCTCGCGCGGAACGGTGAGGAAGGCGGAGAGCACGGGATGCGACGTCACGTCCGTCGTCCTGAGCTGGCAGTCCACCATGTGTACACGTGCGGCTTCGTAATCTGTCATATCCTGTCGCCCCAATCTCAAAAGCCGGGTTGCCTTTTCACCTCGTGTCTTAATCGCGCACGCGCAGGCTTTCAAGGCTGGCGCGCGGCGACGCGCAAAAAAGCATGGCAGACCTCAGCCGCATCCCCGAAAATCGATGGGCGGAACGTCATCACCCTTGCATACCCCGCCTGGGCTTCATCGGGGATGGGCATCGGTTTGCAGTTGCACCCCGGTGATTCTACCCGCTACACATGGCTGCCCACCCCGCGAGGACCGCATGACGAAACCGTACGCCAGATGCCTGTCCCTGTTGACCGCGCTTGTTCTTGGCCATCCGGTCACGGCGCTGGCGCAGTTTGCCGTTGATTCCGAAACGCCCGCCCTGCGGCAGGCCCTGCACCGCGTGGCGTTGGCCGATCTGTCGGAAGGCGACAGCATCCTCGTTGCCGGTGCCCTGCCGGCTTGCATCAGGGACCGTGCGCTTTTCATTGCGGATACGCCGCTCAGTTCGAACTTTCCGCAGACCGGCGAAAACTACCGTATCCGGCGCCTTTCGGAAAATACGCTGGCTGTGGAAACCGTAACGACCGACGAGGCCTTGTTCCCGCGCTTGAAGATGGCGCTGAGCCTTGCCCTGTCCGCCAGCGAATCGGACTGCGCCCGACTATCCCTGCCCGATAACCGGCTCCTGCGGATAGCGACGCTGGACGGAGCCTCGAGCACCAGCGAACTTCTTGCACGCATGGGAGACACGGCCGCAGCCGATCTGCAGGACCCGGCACCGCATACCGCTGCCGCACCGAACACTCCACCTCCGGAACCACCCCATGGCTGGCACTTTTCGGAAGAAGTCGCGAAGGGGGGCGTGCATGTTGCGCTCGTGGCCACGCTCGATCCCCGCCCTGCTGCCGCCAACGGTGAAAATCCGGTCATCCCTCGCCTCAAGATGCGCTGTGAAAACGACGCCATCAGCTTCTTTGTCAGTGCGGACACAGCCATCTGGGACGAACGCACGGAAGTCACCCTGCGCATCGACAACGGCAAGGTCGCCACCTATCGCTGGCGCACGGCCGACGATGGCACGGGAGTTGGCTTATGGTCCACCGCCGAAGCAGTTGCCTTCCTAAAGAAGCTTCCCGACAATGCCGGCCTCTTCCTCAGATTGCGCGACCGCAACCTGATCTACGCCGAGTTCGACCTCGCCAATATCAGCCAGTCCCTGCAACGCATCGAAAAAGCCTGCGAATAGGCGCACCAAGACGATAGTTCCGGGAACCTTGGCGTCACGTCAAAATAATAAGGGAAATTGGAGGCCTCGCCGAGAATCGAACTCGGGTGCAAGGATTTGCAGGCTTCCAGCCACTATTGTTTTTAAATCGCTTTTCGGCATCTTGTCGCGACCATGTCGCGTTCAGTTGAGCAGGATGTTCGCCGCTTGTGCCAGTTCTGTCCCGTCATCCTGCCTTGGGAACAGGTGTCCATAGACGTCCATCGTCATCACAACCGAGGCATGGCCGAGCCGTTCCTGAACCATTTTCAACGGCAGACCGAGCCCGCCATCTTCCTTCCGGTTAATCAACCAGCTTGCATAGAAATGCCGCAGGGAGTGCAGACCTGTGTACTTGGCCTTCAGGATGGGGTTGCCGTTCTTGTCCTTGTCGCCAGTGTCCACCGTCACGCCGGCCCGTAGCATGGCGGGAATCAGTCCCTTGTTGATGATGTTCGTGTGCGACCTGGGCTCACCGTCGGGATTGCCGAAAACCAGCTTTGCCTTGCCGTGCTTCAGCTTGTGTTCTTTCAGGGTGTTGATTACCACCGGCGGCACGGGGATCGTTCGCTTGCCGGCTTCGGACTTCGGTGCCCCTATTTCACGGAACTCATCTGCGCGCTGGCTCACCGTGATTTCGAATCGGTCAAAGTCCACGTCCTTCCACCGCAAACCGCGAAGCTCTGATGAGCGCATGCCGGTGAAGATCGCCGTGATCAGCAAAGGCCGCCAATTGGGCTCCAGAGCGGCCACGAGCGCCCTCACCTCGTCTTTGGTGGGAATATCTATCCCAACCTCAACGCGGCTCTTCTGGCGCCTCTCCTGCCGTCTCTCGCGCCCCTTGCGGCTGCTGCGAATGTCCCGAACCGGATTGCGAACCGCAAGGCCACGTTCGCTAGCATCAGAAAGGATCGAGCCCAGCGACGTGAGGATCTTCTTCACCATCATCGGTGACCGCCCCTCGCCGCGCATCTTGTCCTCGAACTCGCGCACGACAGGTACCGTCAGCTTGGAAAGCAGCGTTTGGCCGATCAACGGAACGATATGGTTTTCAAGGTGGCTCTTGCGCTGATTGATGGTCGAGCGCTCAAGGCCCGCGCTTTCGCCCGACGCGATCCACAGAGCGCCAGCCTTCTCTACCGTGACCGATGCGCTATCCGCGACGTGAACGCCTTCCCTGACCTCCACAGAGGCCGTAGCGGCGAATTGATCCGCCAGCTTCTTTAGCTTGAATGTTTTCAGCCGGCGCTTGCCGAGCGTGTCGACGTAATCGACGACCCAGGCGGTTTTCTTCTCGCCTTTCGGCGTGGTCCATTCACGCTTGCGGACGCTCAAGCGGCCACCAGCGGGCGAATGTGCGAAACATCGAGCACCTTTCTCGCTTGGGCAAGATCGTAGGTCCGCTGAAGGTTCAGCCAGAACTCAGGCGTGTTGCCGAAGAAGGCGGAGAGCCGCAGAGCCGTATCAGCCGTCAGGGCGGTGTCACCCTTCACGATCCGCTCAATACGGGTACGCGGCACATCAAGCCGCTTTGCCAGAGCGCCAGCGCTCATGTTCAGCGGCTTCAAGAACTCTTCATCGAGTATTTCGCCGGGATGGATAGCGAAAGCAAGCAGGGTCATGGCTATCTCCTTCAGTGGTAATCGACGAATTCAACGTCTTCCGCATTCCCATCAACCCAGCGGAAGCAGAGCCGGAACTGGTCATTCACGCGGATCGAATACTGACCAGCCCGGTCACCCTTCAGGGCCTCAAGCCGATTGGCAGGCGGCACACGCAAGTCGTCAAGAACGGCGGCATTATCGAGCATGACCAGCTTGCGCCGTGCCACATTCAACAAATCAGCGGGAAAGCCCTTTGGGTTCTGCCCATGCGCGACCTGCTCGGTCACCTTGTCTCTGAATGAGCGGATCATGCGCAATATGTATCATCACGAGATACGGATTTCAAGGACGCATTGTTTTTGCTATTGCCGCGCTCCGGGTAGAGCACTACTGGCGCGACAACGGGGGCACATGATGAGCGACGACCAGATCCACGAGAACCATTACTGCGAGCACGCTGGTTGCAAGGCTTGGGGCGGCTTTGGGTTTTCGCCCCCACCGAAAGCACCGCCGAGGTGGTTTTGCTGGGAACATCGACCGGCAGACCTGATCCACCCAACCAAGACATGAAACGCAAAAAAGAAGCCCGCTGGATCGATCCAGCGGGCTTTTTACATCCGATTATGCGATGAAGCAGGCGCTACTTTTGTGCCCGTGCAGGCACTGACCTTCGTACGCCGGCCTTCACATCGTGAGCTTCAAGGATTGCCATATCGATAAGATATGCGAGCATTGCCAGGTCTTTGCCTGCTCCATCATGCTTGATCAGATCACGCGCCAGCGCCAATTGGTCCATGATGTGCTTGATACTATCCGCCATTGCAGCCCCCCAAAGATAAGATTTTTCGATGAGTGCTAATGTGCCAGAAATTACCATCTTATGGTTGTTTAATCAATGCGGCTCGCTTTTCACGTAGTAGTGATGCCGGCAATGGACTCGCTATGTTGGGCTATGCACCGACACAATCTTCCGACCTACATATTCATTTTCTTGGCCGTAGCCACAGCAGCCCTTGAGGCAGGCCGAGCGTTGTACACACTGTTTCAGTGAAGCAGCAAATCATGCCGCCAGAAGGTCAGCATAAAGCCGTGCCTGCATGGCGTTACCGCGAGCATTCTCGTGCGCCGTATCGGCAAAGACGCCCCATGCATTGGCGGCGGAATACGAGCCCCCGAACTGCGCGGAAAGATCGACCAGAGGAATGTCAAGTTCGTCGGCAACGGCATAAGCCGCAGCCACGTAAGCGGCCTGCGTGGCCGCATCGCCATAGCTCGCCGTAGAGCAAAGGCTTTCGATCTCGATCACAGCGTCACGAACGCGCGTGTTGGTCGCATCCGTCATCCATTGCGTGATGATAGACTTGATATTCGTTTTCCACGTTGCCACTGGCACATTGTTCGCCAGCGCCATATCGTTGGTCATGATCCCGAAAATGCCGAGATCGCCGCCAACAGATCGCAATGACGGGAATATCGCGTATCCAAGGCCGGCGCCTTTCCACGTCGCTGTCGTGCTGCCCGAAATGCCGATATTCACGATGTCGATCGCTGGCGTCTGGCTGTCGTAAACGATAGCACCCTGAATGAAGACAGGGTTCGGGGTATCTTCCTGCCTGTTCCACGTCAGAACCTTTCCGGTGCCACGGCTGGAAAGGTTGATTGTCTTGCTCTTGAGGATATTGCCCGCATCAAAGGTCGACGTTGTGTCGATGACGCCGCCACCGTCAGACGTGCGCAGTGTGCCGGCGCCGGACCCGCCGATGTAGACCAAGAATATTTTGTCGTTGGTCGTGGTCGATAGAGGAGTGAATGTGAATGTCTCGGTCGCCGCGCCGGTGCCTCGAATTGGGCGGCCACCAACCGACGTGATGGAAGGTTCCGTGGCCCATGCCGTGCTGGACCGAGCCATTCGCGCGTCATATGCCATCAAGTTCGGGAGGGTCGATAGCCCCTTATCACCAAAAAAGCATTGGCTGTTTGTCAGAAAGCCGGCATCTTCGAGCATCTTAGCGAAATAGCGGGATCGCGTGAATGGTTCAGCGCCGGCGGCGAACTGCTGGCCGCTCAGAGCTGTTCCAGCGCCCAGCCCCATAACCTTTGATGTCCCGCCATAGAAAATACGTGGCCGATAGCCTTCTGCCCGCATCTTTGCTTTTGCCAGATACCAACGTGGCATGTTGCCGCCGAGGCCGGGGCGGAAATTGTAAAGAAATGGCTTGAGCTGCGTATCAAACACGCCAAATTGCATTGCCATATTAACCATTGCTGCGAACCCTCATCGGAATTTTGTTGCCGCGTGCGTCGAGCATGACGACGCCGTTTTTGTCGATCATATACGAGAATCCTGGCGGCGCGCTGCCGCTTGCTTGGACGCCGGTCAGGCTTAACCCGAGCGAAAGAGACATCGTCATGCGTCCCCCTTCCCCATTCTAGATTTGACGGCAGAGAGCGCGGCACCAGCGAGAGGCCAGCTTGCAAAGCCGACGATCCATGCCGCTGCCACGATGTGATCGGGATCGCGTGGCCAACCCATGTATTCGTGCAGCACGAGATAAAGGATGGAGCCGGCGACAAATGAGAAGACAAGCCGAATGACCGCATCCATGATGGACTTTGGCCGGATGAACATCAGGCCGGAAGCGGCCCCGAGTGCTGCGCCGACGTACCTGTAGTTTTCAGGATTTCCCGGTCCTTCCATCACCAGACCTTCCTGAACGGTTTCGGCGCGTGCGTCTTTTGGTGGGCATAGCGGACAGCCCGATCCAGATAGCGGTTATAAGCGTGAGAAAGATCAAATCCGCCATCTTTCAACCTGTCTGCGATGCCTATGCCGCCGATGATGAGAAGAGCCGCGACATTGAGCGCATCGAGAACAAGGCCATATGAGTGACCGGCCAGCGGTGGCGGGTATCCGGTCATAACCCCGAAACACTGGATGAGATCGACCGTGGCGGACGCCATGAAGATGGAGCCAAGGCCCCAGCGCTCCCACCGTTCCTCGTGATTGTGGATGATCAGGCAGTAGACTGCCCCGTCGCAGAGGAAGGAGATTCCCGGCTGCGGCGGATACCACGGCAGGAAGTCAGGCTGGCCGACGTAGAGATAGACCACGGGCGTAATCCATGCCGCCATGATGGCGGACACCCACAGCCATGCGCGTGGCGTTCTCCGGGCCGTTATGGCCGAAATAAGCGCCAATGTTGGGAGAGCCAGGTGATACCACTCCATCAGCGGCCACCGCCGAGAAGGGTCACGTAGTTATCGGGAGCCTTGTAGGCTTCATCCGTATTGCGAGCGATGGCGGTCGCTTTGACATGGAGGCCATAAAGCGGTGCCTCGATGGCGCCGATCTGGCCGATAAGCTGGCGCACTTCCGCGCGGAACTTGACGACGAACGAACCGGTCGCGCCTTCCAGTTTCAGCCGTGCCGCATCTTCGCTGTCCACCTCCAGCCGATGCAGCGCCTTGACCGCATCGTTCAGGCCTGCCTCAGCCACAGCAAAGTGCTTCGTGATTGCATCGATCAGTGCGCGCTGTTCGTCAGTTGCGGTCATTTCCAGCATCCTTCTTTTCTTCCGTGGAGATTGTGGGAGGCAACGCCGTTGGCAAATTGAAGATCGTTCATCGTGACGAACACCGCCGTCTCAAGGCTTGGTGTTAGCTTCTGCCATCCGGCGCATGCATTCGTTGATGTCGTTGTCGAGCAGCCCGATATGGCGGCACAGATCAGCAGCATCGGAATGAGAGATTTCCGCATTGGTGATTTCCCGGCTTTTGAGGAGTTCGATGGTGGTTTCCAGCGCGGCAGTCTTTGCCTCCGCCGTGGCGGCGCTTTCGCCCTTGAGATAGGAGACAGGTGCAATAACCAGCGCTGATAGGATAGCGCCCGAAACAGCACCGGCACCGATCTGGAGCCATGCCAGCGGGTTCATGATGGATTCACCCGGCTCTTGATGAAGAAGAATGCTCCAATGGCAAAGGCGCCCACAAGGACGGCGGCCAGCGCCCATTGCAGCGGGCCGGGACCGACGCTGGAAAACCCAAGGGTGGACAGGATGCCCGCACCCCACGAGACGTTCTCCTTCGTCAGCAGTGGAGAGGCAATCGGCGCGGCGGGAACCGTGTTGGACGAAACGAACTCACCCTTGGCCCAAAGGCCCGCTTCAGCAGCACGCCGGTTCACAAGGCCCTGAACACGCTTCCCGCCGGCGTTGACCCACTTCATCAACTCGCCAGGAACAGCGTCGTACTGGCCAGCGTTGAGCCGTTTCAGCAGCGTTGATTTGTGCAGCGACCCGGTGTTGAAATCGAAGGACACGAGAACGGAAAACTGGTTGTCCGTTAGTGGCACTTTGACCAGCCGCGAGACGCGCTCCTCAAACTTGGCAAGGTCGGATCGCAGGATTTCAGCCGCTTGCTCTTCGGTGATCTTCATTCCGGCGAAGACCTTAGGAGGCCCTGCCGCGTCGGTATGGCCAAAGCCAACCGTCCAGATTCCGGCCACGTCCCGATAGGACGTCAGGCGCTTTCCCTCCCACTGCATGATGTGCGAAAGGCCCGCCGCGTCAATGCGTCGTGTCATTGGTGTTCTCCGATGCGATTGGTTACAGGATGACCGCAGCCATCCACATGGCGTCTACCTGCTCAGCCGTCAGCGACAGGCCAGCGGCTACGGATGCGATAAGCGGATGCATGCGCTCGAACGATGACGCATATTCCCATTCGACCAGCGCATTCTCTCTGGACGGACCGGACGGCATAGCTTCAATGGCAGACTGCACCTGCGATGGCATGATGCCGTTGGCGATAAGGCCCAAGCGCAGTTGACGGGCGGTCAATGGCGGCATGGAAGCACGCATTTCATCGACGGATGGCGGGACATAGTCCGCAATCGTCCCGAACTCACCCGATGTTGATCGGTCCCAGAAATCAGCTTCATGCGGGTACTCGACCGGAGCCGTAGAGCAAAAACTGAACGGCGCGGCGTCCTGAAACTCAGCAAATTTCACGATACCGACAAGCTTTGTCTGGGCGGCATCAACCCACCGGAGATCGGTCACTGTCTCGATATGCAGATCCATCACGAAATCCTCAGTGCTGTGGCCGACGCAGTGTTCGTGATCACGCCCACCGCGCGCCATGTGCCGACGTCAATACCGATCGCGGCGCTATCGTCGGAATTTGACCAGTAGAGGTCGGTTCCGGCCACTGTTGAGCCTGGGTTGATCGTTCCTGCTGTTTTCTTGATGACCGTTGCATACGATCCGATTGCCCCCTGCGTCAGACCGGCGATGATCCCACCGATTTGGGCGGCGGTCGGCAAGTTGCCATCGCGCCAGACCGTCGTATCCACAGACACAGTACTTGTCCCGACCGTAATCCCGGTTCCCGCACCAACGGCAACGCTTCGGTCGGCAGACATATCGCCAAGTCCAGTCAAGCCGTTTCCCGCCGTGATAGTACGGCTGGTTTGCACAAGACCGGACAAATGGACGCCATCAACGGTATCGGCGGCAAGACCTGACCCTGCGCCATCGTTCCCGGCAGTCCATATCTTGTCGCCGTAGAGCGTTCCCTCGCCGCTTGAGTTATCCAATTGGAGCGGGTGAGGCGTTTCCCATGTGCCTGAGCTATCCCGGTCAGTCAGGACCGAGAATACGCCGCTATCGACGCGGATGTAAAAATCTGCCGCATCAGAATCGAGCAAATCAATACGAGGTATGGCACCCTCGATTTTCAAGGCTGAAAAGCTGTATGATCCGCCCGCCAAACGATCCGCCGGCACCGTCCCTGCATTGAGGTTGCCGGCATTCCGGTAGTAAGTGCCGTGCTGGCCGTCCAACAGATCTGCGGGGACGCCTGTCCCATCCTTGATCTGGGCCATTATCGTGCGCAAAGCACCGTCGAAGTTGCTTACTGGTGCGGTTCCCTCAATGCTGATCCCGCCTACATCGGTATTGTTTGCAGGCGTTGTATCCCACTGCCCGACATTGTTCTTTGCCATTACCAAAGCCCTCCCTTGCCGCTGTCAACCGCATCGCGGAATTGGCCAGAACTCTCGTATGCACGCTGCCCGTAGTCGCTCAAATCACCTTTGTCGTAGCCCTTGGCTGTCTGACCGGCGACAGGTTGCGGAGCGTCGGGATAGTATGATTTCGATGCGACGTTCCTGCCGAGATAGCCGCCCAGAAGCCCACCGACGGGGCCGAGCAGAGCGCCGCCGAGAAGCGCGCCTCCAAGTGTCCCGAATGTCTGCCTTGCGCTGAATGATCGATCCATCTGGCGGGCCGCTGCGGGCGAAAGAGAGCGCAATCCTGTCAGGTCGTTTGGAACACCAAGTTCAGCGCGGGTCTGGGCGATCTGCGCATATTCATCGGGAGACGTGACGCCGGGTATGGAGCCAAGAAGACCGCCGGCTGACGGGGAAGCCGTCTGGATTGCGTCAATGCCTGGCGCTGGAGCTACAGTCTCTTCCGGCTGCGCATAGGCAGTGGCCGTCTGCTGCGGCTGCTGCGGCTGCGTGTAGGTCGGACCGTATGTCGGTTGGCTGGCGATCTGCCCGCTGTATCGGCTGTAGTCCACCGCGTCCCGGAGTTCTGGCAGGAGGCCGACGTCGCGCTGACCGGCGTAGAGGCCGGATTGCAGCCCCTCAAGTCCCTGCGGTACCGGGCCAGACGGCGCAAACCTGCCGCCGAAGTCCGCCGCTGGCGATAGCATGGGGTCGTAGGACTGGACCTGACCACTCAGGGGCGCGTTGTTGGGGGAGTAGCCGCCACCAAAACGGCCAGTGTCGAACGTTGGCATATGGCCTCCATAGAAAAAGGCCCCCGTGAGGGAGCCTTGGAAGGTTTCCGTAAATTGTTGCTGCGTTCAGTGCGATTCAGGCGCAGTGCTTAGCAAATGACCGTCTTCGCCGATGCCACCGGCGCCGCTGTGATGCTGAAATAGGAAAGGCGTTTCGGCCAACCTACTTCTTACTCTTGCCGTTATACGCACCCAACAGGACGCCTAGTATCAGCAACAGCGCCTCTCCAACTTTGCCCTGTAGGCCTACAATACCTGGAACTGTTGACTTCATGATCCCAGCCCCGGCTTCGAGCACTGAGAGGAAAATCATCATCGCCAAGATCACGACGAGCGCAAAAACGGCGAGTGATGATTTGGAGTTAAAGCTTTCGAGCTTAATCCGCCCAAACTTCCAGAGCGGAATCTCAATCAGTAGCGGCCCTGCCACATCGCCGTCGTCTTCTGGCGTTCTGGCCGGTACGGTATGGGCGCCTTCTGTATCGACCTTCCTAACCACTCAGATCAGATTCCTGAAATACTCTAGGAGATCAGCAGTCTCAAGCCGCTCGTTGCGCATCTGGGAGTTGCTGGCTCGTCGGCGAGCCCGGTCCCAAGGACCGTCCGTTTTGTGGGTCATATTCGACAGTTGTGGGCCTGACAGATCCCGATAATTGTCCCACACCCAACTGATAACCGATTCAGACTGATCATCATTCACCGGTTGTGGGGCCACGATTTCGCGGGATACTTCGCGATCAAACGTGTATGCGAATCTCTTGATCGGACGATTCACGTACTCCCGAAACTCATAGTAAACAGTGGGAACAACTGGGCCGTAATCCCACGCTTCAAAATACTCATTTATGAGGGGCTGGCCGTCATTCTCGGCCATGAAGTAACCGTTCGCGTAATATAGCAGCTTTTGAAGCTGCATCGGCGTAATGTCATACCCGTCACGGTTCGCGAGAGTAAGGAAGGCATTCGCCACAGACTTTGCCTTGTATGGTGCCACCATCGCTCTCCCAAGGGTGCTGCCAGAACATTGTTGCAACACCAGTCGCGACATCATTATCACGATTCGATTCGATCCGACTCCATATCCGCCCGACAAAAGTGCAAGAAGCGGCCATGAACACTGTCCTATCTGTCTAGCGGCGTCTGTAGTGGCCTCTGACGTAAGACCCATTCCGATAGTGACCCCGCACGTACGTGGATCCTCCGTAGCTTCGAGCGCTGGACATTAATCCATATCCTGAGTAGCCGCCTGCCTTGTAAGCCGCACTTCGCTTCCCACAGCGCTTACCGTCAGCTGCTATGCTCTCTGGCGTAGGGCAGTTGCCGGTGTAAACACCTCCCCCCGAAGAGTAGCTTTCGCCTATCGTCGTTGATGAGGGAGTTGGCAACCCAGACATAGCAATCGGCGCACTCAAGACTGATGACGCGTTGCGCCCAAAAGCCACTCGTCCATGCGACCCATTCGCAAGTGTAACCGTTCCACTTCCCCCGCGCATGTCAGGATTTCGCAGTACGGTTATCGTTCCATAACGACCATCAGAGCATCTAACCGGTGCAGAAATCACCGGATTTGTATCGAAAGCGTCATAGGTTCCGGAACACGTAACGACGCCAGATGTTGCCGTCACCTGAAACGTCCCGCCGCTTATCGCTGCTGTTGTCGTTCCAACGTACGCCTCTCCGCTATCCATCTTCACGGCAGCCGGAACAGTGATGGAACCGCAAGATTGTAACGCCAGCGACATCATCACCAGAATGCCCACTCGATTGTATTTCATTAATGCCCCCAACAGTAATGACGGGAGCATGGAATCAATCAGAACGAGAGTCTAGTCCAGTAAACTAAGGGCCAATCAACCAACAGAATTTTTTGCTGCGATATTGATTGAGATCTGGTTGTCTCCCACGTGGAGCTTTTCTTTCTAATAGCAAGACAGCCCGCCACTCTCTCCCCCCGGTTTAGGGCCGGGTATTCGCCTGCGCGAATATACTATCTTCATGCAAAAGCTTGCGGCGACATGTTGCGCAGTCTTAACAGATCTCTCTGAAACTCTGAGGAGTTCCGCCGCTCTCGCATTTGCCCTCTGGTCCGAGCGTCGGCTAGCACCGTAAGAGACGATCTCGGTCAATTTAGCCATGAATCGACTCCTGCGAAAAAAGATTCAATGATTGCCCGCAACCAAGGAGGGAATCATGAGTGACATAAGCGCGAAGACGGAACGCCTCGATTTCTTTGCCCTAGAAACGCTGGTGCGTTGTATTTTAGCGACGGCCATTCACAACAACCCGGAAGGCGAAAGGCTGATTAGGGAGTTGTTTGAGGCATCTGTTCAGAACTTTCGCCTAGGTGGCGTTGATGCTGGAACCGAAAAGGAAGGTCGCGACTATATGCTTCAGCGCGGTCTCGAATGGATTTCATCCAGCGCCGCTTGGCGTCCGGGTCATCAGTAAGGCACCCACTCCCGTAAAGGCCGACGCCTGCATTCAATCCGGTGTTCTGGTCAATCATTCCAGTTCTCCTGTCTGGGGGTTGAAGCGATAGAAAAAGGCCCCCGAAGGAGCCTTTGATTTTCGTGCTTGTGTCTGTCATGGTGCTGGCATGTCTGATGAAAACAAAAAAACAGCACGCAAGAAAACGTGGATCGAGAAAGCGCAAGCCCGTGATAAGTGGCTTCCGCTGTCAATTCTGGCTGTAGCAATCGGAACATTCTCAGCGCGTAATGGCGGCCTGTTTGCGAACAGTGGTGGGCTAATCGATAGCACGCTGCTCGTGGCGTTCATCGCCCTGTTGGCATGGCTCTTCTGGCCTTCTTCCAAGAGCGACGACGCCCCATAATCACCGCATCGGCACCGGCACCGTGATTTCGGTAGGCCCACGCCGCTCCTGCCCCAAAATGCGTGGCGGCGCTGTCACCGCCAAGCTTCGCGCTATTGCCGCCTGAACAGCCTGGCTCCTCGCGGTGGACGATGCCTTTGCCTTCTGAATGGCCGTCAGTTCCTCCGCGAGCTTCATCGCCGCGTTCGGCCCGGTCTGAAGAACCTTCCTCGAAATCTCCTGCGCCACCTCCGGGGTCATTCCCCCCAACATCCGAAGACGCGACCCGAGGAAATTCAACGTCGCATTGGCAACGCCGCCGGTGGCTGCGTCCTTCCCGAACTGCATGGTGTCGCGCATCCCGCCAGCCTCAGCCAGATCGGCGGCCTGCTGGACGCTGGTGCTGTTCCCTTTGACTTTCTCGTAGGTAGCACGCTTGCGCGCCTCCGCGAAGATGGACTTGCGAAACTCGGCAAACTGTTCCGGCGTCTCGAACAGCGTTTCGAGATTGCGCATTTGCTGGCGCTTGGAGAATATCCGGAGGACTGCGTTGTTCGTAACGCCAGCGCCGTCGATCTCCTTTCGCAGCGTTTCAGCAGCGCCGACGCGCGCCGCCTGTCGCTGTGTCGGCCCCATGTCGGCCACCCGTTTGCGGAAGGCCGCTGGAGTGGCCGTAAACACCTCCCGGCCGGCTTCAAGCGCCTTGTCCAGTTCAGCGCTTCCGGACCAGATGGAGCGCGCCCGCGCGTATTCCGGGTTTAGTCGGTCAACCTCCTCCAGCATCTTGTTTTTCAGCCCAATGAGGATGCGACCCTCATTGCTGTATTTCTTGGTGATGCTGTCCTGTTCCCGGTCAATCATGTCATCCAGGCTGCGCTTGATGTAATCCCATCCCCGCGTGTCCGGGACGCGGCGCACCACCTTGCCGCCGTCGTCGGTAATGTTCACGAACAACTGCTTGAACGGAACCTGCTCATTTCCGGCGAGCGTTTCCGCATGGCGCAAAGCCGCCTTCCCTGCCGGTGTCGCAAGGATACCTTCCAGCGTCTCGGAGAAATGGACAGGCTTTTCATAGGCCCGGCGATAGGCCGGTGCGGCTTCTCGCTTGGCAGTTTCCTCGATCATATCCTTTGACGCGGCATAGGCTTCCGGGTCAGCGAACGTCTTGGAAATAGCATCCTTGAGCCGGTCACCCTGGCCGAATTGGCGCATCGTCAACCGGGCATTGGTTGCCTGACGTGCCGGACCCGGAATGTTGACCGTGGTGCGCAGCAGGTTGCGCAGGTTCTCGCCGCCCACATCCGCCAGATTTGATCCGGGGTTGCTCGCCATTCGATTGGCCGCCTGCTGGGGCGACATGCTGTCGGAAAGACGCTCCGAGACCTTCTCAGTAGCGTAGCCCGATGGGTTAGTGCGGGCGCGGATGGCATCGACGAACGGGCGCGCGACCCTGCCGACCGTCTCCGCCACCCCCGGGATTGCTGCGCCAAAAGCGGCGCCGGTCGCAATCCCCTCACCAATGTCCGTGTCGTTGCCGGCTGCGCTGATCCCACCGTAAATGCCGCCTTCGGCGCCAAGCAATCCGGCGCGCGCCATTATTCCGGTGATGCCTTCCCGCCCTGCAGCGCCCATCCGTCCGGCCAGCGTGACGCCGCGGGATGCGAGGCCCATCGGAAGAGCAATGGAGCCGCCCAACTCGGCCGCTGTGCCGGCTGACAGCGCCCTATCCCTGCTGGCCTGCGTCCTGTCGCGCATGCCCTGCAGTTCCTGTTCGTAGGGTTTGCCCGTGACGGCCGAGCGAGCGAGCGCAGCGCCTTTGTCGGCAAACCCCATGCTCAGGCCGTTGATGCCGGTGTTGAATATGTCCTGCGCGGCAATGATCGGCTTCTGCCATTCCGGCTTTTCGTCATAGAGCGCCTTTGCCGTGTTCTCTGTCTTGCCGGATAGTTCATCACGCAGAGACTTTGATGCCGCGCTCTCAGGCGCTTCCGTGGCCTTTTCAGCGGTCCAGCCAACCTTGAAATTCCGCACGTCATCAATCGTCACGCCTTCGGACGCGATATAGCCGTCGATGTCCTCTTCTGGCGCGTTCATCGAAGCCATCTTGGCGACATTGCGCTTGATGCGAGCGAGATCAGCCATTCCGTCCGCTCCTTATTCGAGCCCGTATTTGTTCTTATATGGCGAGACGACAGGCGATGACTGCATGCCGGTCGGTTTGTAATACCCACCGCCGCGCAATTCGGAAGCGCGCTGCTTGTTGAACTCCATCCGCTTCTCAGCCAGACCGATGGCGCGGTTCAAAAGGATCTTGCGCTCCGCAGGCGTCTTGTTCGCGCTGGCCTCTAGTTCCCGCAGAGCCGCCCGCTCGCCTTCGGTCGGGTTGCCGCCGAAAACGGCCTTGAGCTGCCCCAGCGAGTTACCGATAACGACGTTGTTCAATTCCGTCGTGGCTTCCCCCTTAGCGTCGTCAAAGAAGCCGGTCGGGTCGTTACGCGCAAGCCACGGCTGCACACTCGTCGTCCACCCGGAACCCGCCCGTTCATTCAGCGACTTGCCCTGCCCCTCGTCCAGAACGCTCTTGAGGTTGTCGATGGCCGTCTGATTGGAGAGAATCATCTCATCCGCCTCAAGGATTGCTTTCTTGTCGGTGGCGGTGAGCGGCGCCTGATCTTCGCGAGGCATTTTCCCGGTGAGCAAGTAGCTTTGATAAGCCGGGCTTTCTGGCGCAAGGCCTGCTGCTTCGGCCTGGACTTTTCGCGCCTCGACGTCGTTCGCCGGCGATTTTGGCGCAGACCCAAGCTTTGAAAACGTCCCGTCGTTGGGATTTGCAAAGCCGTAGTCTCCATTCGGCAAGGTCTGGAAGGACCCCGCGCTTTCCGAGCGGCGGCCAAGCGCATCGATCTGGGCGCGCTTGTATTCCTCGTTGAGCGCACGATCCGGGTCGTTATCCCAGCTGAACTGCTGCCGGTCGCGCCAGCGCTTCTCGTCGGCTGCGTCCTGCGCCGTCTTGGTCTTGTATTCGAACGACAGCTTGTAAGCGTCGGCGGGGCTGAGGATGCCCTGCCCCACCGCCTGAGCGAGTTCGGGGTGCTGCGCCTGCAGAAACTGCATGGTCTTGTTCGCATTCATGCCCTGCGCGAAGCCCTTGAAGCCGTTTGCGGCCTGCTCCTGCGCGTTATTACCGCTCAGGAGGCCGGCGCCCGTGTTCAGAAGGGCAAGCGAGTTGTTCTGTAGGAAGTCCTGCCAAGCCATGGTTTACCCCTTAGAGGAATGAGCCGAGAACGCCGAGGCCGGATGCTCCATAACCAAGAGCCGTGAGGAACGGGTTCTGGTTGTTGGCCTGCGTCTGCGTCTGCGTGCTGCCCATCTGGCCGGCGCCGGATGCGATCGCATTGAGACGACCAAGTTGCTCCCATGGCACCGAGTTCTTTGCATCGAAGACGCGGAGCTTGTCCTGGATCTGCCGATTGCTCAGGTCTTCGTTCATCTGCCCGACCTTCATGAGATCCTGATAAGGCGCCTGCGTTCCCTGATAGGCAGCGCCCATATTCGTGAACCCCTGCTGGCCGAGGCCTGCCATTGAGTTTGCGGTATTCGCGTAGTTGGAAAGCGCCGTATTGCCGAGATTGCCAATGTTGCCATAGGCTGACGACAAGTTGCCCTGCCCGGTCTGGCCCATGTTGAACACGTTCTGGTTCGCAGCATCACGCCTGCCGAGGAAGTTGGTGTAGTCGTTGTAAATCGTCTGGTTTGCGAGATCGCCTACGTTCTTCGCGAGAAGCGTCTGGTTGGCGCCGGAACCATAACGGCCAGCCGCCGCCGCATTCATGTTTACGCTATCACTGACCTTAGACGCCTGCGCATTGAGGACTTTTTGCAGTTCCGGAGAAATCGCATATTGGCTGTTCGCCAGCGCCTGCATGTTTTTCAGCGCGCCAGACTGGCTGGAGCTTAGACCGCCGTTCTGCGTCAGCGCCTGGTATCCGCTCATGGCGTTCCGGCTGGCGTCGTTATACCCCTGCCCTCCGGTGATCGTTTTGTATGCCGACATGGCGCTCTGCTGGGCCGGGGAAAGGCCGTTGTTCCCAAGCACTTTGTCGTAGAAGCCAGAAAGCCCCTGCCCGCCTGTATTGGCGTTCACGTTCGACGTGATGCCGCCCATCGCCGTTTTGGTCTGCTGCGACCACGGTACGACGGTCGAGTCCGTGTATATGTCGCCGCCCACGCCTTTCTTGTAAAGATCCTCGGCGCCACCGATTGCCGTCTTGAGCGCCGGCTGTGCGGCAGTCCACGGCGTGTTTGATGATGTTGTGGTCTGTGTTTTGCCGCCACCTGACATTTAAATCTCCATCATGTATGTGCGCCGCAGGACTTTGGGCTTCGAAAAGATGCGCTCCCATCCGCCGCGCCCATCCGCGACGATGCGAGAGGCGCCGCCGAGACGCGCCATTTCGGTCAGGAAATCGGCGATGGGTTCAGCCCATGAATTGACGTCATCCCCGATGAGAGAGAGGACACGAAGAACGGTCCCATCCGCCCACCGCTCGAAGCGCACGACACAGGCAAGGTTGATTTCTTCCGCCATATTCAGGACAAGGAAGGCGTTTCCTGACCGGCATAGTTGCCAAAGCTCGCCACCGGTCAGGTCATCGCCGCAGCGCCGAAAGGCTTCATTGAACCTTTCACCGATCAGAGGCCAAACGGCATCAACCTCTGCACTGTTCGCGATCTTCATCGATTTGGAACGTTCATCACTGTCGAAACAGTGACTTCAACGGATGCCACGCCGATGGCTTCAATCGTCTCGCCTTGCGCGAGCGGGAATGCCGGCTCAGTTACGATTTGCGTGCTGTTGGCCGCGATTGACCCCACAAAGATCATCCGCGACGTAGACCCCTTTTTCCAAAACAGCTTTGCCGTTACAGCGCCGCCGGTCGGGTTGCAGATCGTCACAGACTTGACGACGATGGTCTTGTTGGGGGCCATATACACGACCGTCTGTGTGGTTCCAGACAGCGTTACGCCGACGAGTGGCTGGTAGACACCAGATAGGTTCGCAACGCTTGTCATCGGCCACCGCTGGCGACAACAGACACGTCAACGTCAGACATGATCGTCCACGCCGACTGCGCCGGTATCGTCGCCCTGATTTTGTGAAGTCGCCCGTCAGCCCGGAGCGGTATTATCCCGCTGGAGGTCATGGCCCCCTCCCGTGAATACCGATCGGCATCGCCGTGGTAGCTCTTGGAGATAACCGTCACGGTTGCCGCCGACGCGTCCGTTGTGAGCCGTGCGCTTGTCACGGACGCCCTGACCGCATCGTCAGGCTGGAAGAACGATGTGTCGAACGTTGCCTCAAGGTTTGCGCCCGTGAAGAACGCAAGCTTGTTGTCAGTGTCGAACGCCGCAAGAGTCGGCCTGCCGCCCATGAACAGACGAGAATCGAACGGCAGATCGACCCCATCAATCGATGCATAGAGATCATCAAGGGCATCCCATGTCATCCCAATCGTCACCAGCGGGAAAACGTCTGATACGGCCTTGTCTGACATGCACCAACGGTCCAGTTGCCAGTCGTAACCGATCATGTTCCGGAGGCCGGTAGCGGTCTGGTAGACCCACCATACGATTTTCTCGTATGGGTCGGCAGCCCCTGAAACATCATCGAGGTAAGCGGGGTCTATGACGCTCAAAATCCACTTATCGACGCGCTCGGCGCCAATGGGCGTGCGGTCAGCGCCGGCGAAAAAACCGTCTTCCGACAGGTAATAGAACCGGCCATTGCCGATATTGACCACGGATCGAGGAGAAACCGCGCCCTGATTGGGGTTGATGACGGTGCGCGTGAAAATGTACGGGCTGTCGAGAGCAAATGAGAAGTATTGCATCCCGGCCCGCTGGATCACGTAGAATCCGCCACGGTCACCGAAGATAGAGAAGATTTCTCCGCCTTCCGGTATTTCCTGGGTGTCAGACCCCTTGTCGCCAACTGTCCAGTGTTCGCAATCATTGTAGCCAGACCAGTGGACTGTTGTTTCTGCGCCGGAAAGGTTGCCGAGAACCACGAAGTCACCAACTACGCACGAGTATTTCGCCTGCGGCGGCGATCCGCCAAGATCGGAAACCGCGCCGCCAGCGTTGATATCGTATTTCTGGATCGGATCGCTGATATTGTGGATCAGCAGCATATCGCCGAAGCGCGTGAAACTCCATCTTTCTGATGCAGAGTAAGGCGCGCTCGGCCCGCTGATATCGGTCCACGAATAATCGGTGTTGTTAAGCTCGAAAATCGCCGTAGCCGTTGCGGCAACCGTTCTGAACGTGCCTGTCGATGTTCGGACAAAGACCGCACCGAGACATTCAGCCCCCAAGCTATCGGAAATGGCGGCAAGATCGGGCATCGGTCCCCATCCGTTTGCGACGGGGCGGGCGTTGACGATGTTCGCGCTCGAGCTTCCGTTGAATTGGGACTTGTCCGGTTCAAACGGACCAAACGGCACTCTCATACGGCTGTATCCAGATTGTAGCTGTAGCGCGTGCGGCGCGTCAGCATCGGGTCAACAGTCAGGTTCCCGCGCTTGTTCTGCGCATAGGTGGATTTTGCCGATGCCAGCCCCTCCTCCAGCACGGCTTTCCACATGGAGCCGGCGGTCAGGTCTTTGGTATACAGGCACCCCCAGACAATCGCAGCGGCGAGATAAACGTCCGGGTAGTGGGTCAGGAACTCATTCGTCGGGGCCGCATCCGTCAGCGCAAAGCGGCTCTGGTACGTGAAACGGAACGTGTAAGGCAGGTCGAGAGCGCGGTCGAAGCGAATGATCTCATCGCCTCCAGACGTATGCTCGATGCACCACTGCTGCGGAGTGCCGGAAATGTCGTAGTACGGGAAAGAGCCTTGCGGCTTCGGCGTCACCGAGAACTCATGAATGATGCCATCCACGTAGAGGGATACCGGCTCGATGATGTTCAGATCGGCAATGCTGATGTAGTTCACGTCTGCCGTCCCGTTCAGGATGACAGTCGTCGCGATGGATTCGATCTCGCGGTTCAGCTTGGCCTCTGCAAGCGTGATGAAATCCTCGACAGAACCGTCAATGTCGTTGCGGTCCATGAAGTCGGTTACGCGCGTCTTAAGCTCGCTGTAATTGCTGATCGCCATCGCCAATCCTCTCTGGTGAGGAAGGGGGCCGAAGCCCCCAACCAGTTAGGCCGTGCCGCTGATGCGGGTCGCAAGACGCGGATCAATGGCCTTGACGCCATAGAGGACGTCGAGACGCCACTTCGAAATGTCGTTCGTGCCGTCGTAGTACGGGACGAGGCGGACATTGATGCCCTTGTAGGACTGGCGCGAGACGTTGACGGCACCCTGCGGCGCTTCCATCGGAACGGTCACGAGAGCGAACGCGTTCTTGTGGAAGATCATGTTCTGCCGGTAGGACGTGCCACCGGTACCAACGACCGTGATGTCGGCGTTGTCTGCCGGAGCAGCAGAACACGTCTGGAACGCACCGGACGTGATGATGGCCGGCGTGATCGTCAGGGCAGCCGGGCCGGTCGATGCGCCGGAATCAGCGTCTGCCGTGACAGTGAACTGGCGCAGGAACGGAAGCGTCTGCTTCGTGACCGGGTTGACGGCATAGACACCGGCAATGGTGAACACGTCGCCAGCCTTGAGAATGCCGGTGGTGGAGTTCGTCCAGCCATCGGTATTCAGCGTCTGCGTGTTGCTGTCCTTGACGGAGGCATAGGTCACGTTCTGGCTGGCGCCGTTGACCTTCGGAGTACCTGTTGCGACACCAACGGTGTGCAGCGGCACGTTCTGGCTCATGTAGGTGTCGACGCCGCCGATCATGCCCAGCGAACCGTCACGATAGGCACCCTTGGCCGCTTCCTGGATATAAAGGGCGGTCTGCGAGCCCAGCATGCCCCACTGGTCAGCCGGTGACAGGAGGCCAGCACGGCTTTCCTGCGGAACGGCGAACTCGTCAAGGCGCTGCGGGCCGACGCCGAAGTCGGCAAACGAGTTGACGACCTGCCCCGGCGTACCGACCCACGACGGAACGGACGAATAGAGGCCGAGAATGTCGCGGTCGATCTGGTTCGCAAGCTGGATCATGGCAGGCTTGATGACGCGCTCGGAAAGCTGGTTCATTTCGAGCGCCAGTTCCTGCGACGTGAACTGGAAGTCGATGCCCTTCTGCTTGTTGACCACGATACTGGTCGAGCCTTCGGTCACGTCCTGGTTCGATGCCGTCGCGCCATCGCGAACCGTAAAATCTGTCGGCTTGCGGATGGTGATCGTGGAGCCGATCTTGTAGCCGTTCGGGTTGCGGCCATATTCCTCGTCGTAACCACGGTGCACGAGCTTGGCGGCGACGAGTTCGTTTTCGAGGATCATAATCGCCTCTTTGGCGATCATGCTTACTGTTTTCACAGCGTTCGACATGTTGTCTTACCTTCTGGAAAGGGCAGCTACTTGAGCTTCTGGCCCTGTGATTTGCGGTAAGCCACGTATTCCGACATGCTCATGTCTTCCGGGTTCCGTGTGACCGCTGGCGATGCCTTGGCGGAAACGGTCTTCGTCGGCTTGACTTGAGTGGGGGCCGGCTTCGGCGGCGCTTTTTGGAGGTTGGAAACCTGACTGCCCACCCATGCTAGGTGGAGCATCTGGTAGACCTGCGGCGTCATGGCGGCTGCGAGTTGATCGCGGGCGAACCCGATTCCCTCAGCGAACTTGACGACTTTCGCGTCTATTTCCGGGTTCCATCCGGGAATGTTCTGTTCCGCAAATCTCCGCGTTTCTTGCAGGCGGTTGGCAATGTCTTGCTCCGCTTTCGCAAATCGCTGGGTCTGCGCTGTGTCGAGATATTGAGCGATCTGACCACGCTGTTCCTTGAGCATCTGGTAGTTCCGCCAGGCAGACTGAGCGCCAAGCGGGTCTTCCTGCTCGAACCGGTTCCAGTCGAAGTTCTGGAACTGGTTAAGCTGCGCATCGACGCCGTGAAGCGCCGCGCGTGCCTCGATCTCCTCATTGGAGGTGCTGTAAATCTTCTCTGCCTCAGCCTTGAAGTTCTCAGCCTCCTTGCGCATGGCGGCGACTTCCTGCGTCTTGCGGGTGTAGTCGGACTGCATGAGGAACCCATCCCGCAGGTCGGGGTGGATCTGGTACTTCTTGCCGTTCAACTCGATCTCGGCCAGTTCAGGCTCAGGATCGGTTTGCGGTTCCTCTTCCGCCTCTTCGGCGGCTTCACTTCCTTCCGGTGCAGTCTCTTCGGTCTGGTCGGTTGCCTCTGTGGCTTCTGGCTCATTTCCGAGTTCGACAGGCTCATCAACGGCTGGCGCCTCGATTGCAGGGGATTCCTGTTCGGGGGCAAGCGTCTGCGTTCCTTCATCCATGGAAGGTTCACTCCTCTAAGGGTTGGTGATTTTTGGGTTACGGACGCGAAGACAGGTCCATGAGCTTGATGCCCGTGTCTGCCTGCTTGATTTTCGCGTTGTTCTCGGCGGTGAAGCGGCGCGTTTCCGCGTCCATCATCTTCACCTCATGGCCTTGTTTCAGGTTTTCATTCTCGCCGGTCAGCTTCTGAACGGCCTGCGTCAGTTCTTCCAACTGCTGCTGGACCTGCGGCGGGATCTGGTTCTGCTTGGCCGGGTTCATGGCCTCGAACCGCTTGGCGATCTCGTCAGCACCGGGCCAATCAAAATTACGGGCCATGATATCAGCAACGACCGGCGCCGCCTGCGGGAATGCACGGACAAGTTCCGTCATCTGCGAAGCGGCTTCCTCGCGCCGTGTCGTGAAGCTCGGACCGGTGGTCACGGTCAGGTCGTACTTGCCGACGGTTAGATCGTGCAGCGCCATGACAGCGTTGCCCATTTCATCAACCTGCGGGTTACCGTCCTCATCCTGTGCCGGGTACTCCTGATTGACCGGTACGTTCTTCTCAGTCTTGTCCTCACCGATCACGCGAACAATGCGCTCACCCGTGTAGACCTTAGGGATGAGGTCAATCAGGATGCGTCCCGTGTGGCGGATGGCGCGGGCAAGGTTGTCGATGAAATGGAAGGTGGACACATCCCCTTCCCGCTGGCGCGCCATGATGGCCTTGCCGCTTGTCTCATTCGACCGTGCACCAAGGGAAGCATCATAGATGCCCATGATTTCCTTCATAGCGTCCGAGGTCGTTAGTGCCTGCTGCAAAGCGCCCGCCGCCGGCCCGCTGTCCAGCGCCTGCCGGATTGGCACCTCTGTGTCATACTCAAGGTATGCATGGCTCTGGCTGTTGGCGGTCGCCCAGCGGCTTGCATCACTGTCAAACGTGCCCTTTCGGCCAATCCATGGCACGCGCGGCGCAAGCGCAACGAGTTCGGTCGCCGTGGACTGCCAATAATTGTACATGCGCTGCGCGTCTTTGGCGTCGTGGATCAGGCTGCGGAAATAGCGCTTGCCCTCGAGAATGATCTCGTCGCCGTAGACCGGCACAATCGGGATGTAGCGACCCGGCCATTCGTTGACCTCAAGCACATCGACGCCCGTCATGATGACCTGCTTCACCTTCTTTACGGTGCGCATGCGGCGGTCAACGATCTGGAGCATACCGGACCGCAACCCGATGCGGATCGCCTGCATGGCGTCATCCGTGCCGGCGTCCTCGTACTTCTCGGCTGCTTCGTCTTCGGCTTCGGCGGCTTCGTCCTCGAAAAGCTCTTCGGCGCAATAGACGTGACCATTAGAGAGCTTGACGATCTCCTCTTCCTCTTCCTCGCGCGACCACCATTCGGCAATCATCACGCCGTCGTCGTTCACCCAGGTATTGTTCAGAGCCGCCCAACTGTCGCTGTCGAAATCGACCGGCGCTGCTTCGTTGAACTCCGTGGTGATCGGCTTTCCGTCGTGGTTCTTCTTGCCCTTGTACTTCGCCTTGAACTCCGTCTTCGACATGCGATCGACAACAAAGGCCACATCCCAATCGGAGGAGTCAGCCGACGTGCTGTCCGGGTCGCCATAAACCGAAAACTGGTTGGAAACCCGCTGGATGCAGATATCCATGTCGAACGTGTCTTCGTAGGCGTAGTCCATGCCGATCCGCCAATAACCGAAGCCGCCGGATACCGACTGCTCGATGCCTGTGTCATAGGCAACGTCCGCGTTCGAAGAGTACTCGATGTTGCGGATCAGGCCATTGATCACGTCTGCCGTCTTCGGGTCGGCTTGGCTGTCGACCGGGTGCACCTTGATCTGAGGCTTGTTCTGCCGGCTGTCGTTGACCACCTGACGGATGAACGCCTTGAGCTTGTTGATCGTCAGGACCGGGCGCTTTTCAAGCTCACGCTGCTTGACGATATCGGACGGCCACTGCTGCGACAGGCGCGAGAACTTCACGTCGTCAAGCGCAGTCTGTCGGTTTTCCTTCTCGTAGTCGTTGCAGCGCTGGAAAGCCTTGCGGCCTTTCGCCAGCAGGTCAGACGATGTTCGTTGCGCCATTAACTCATCCATCCATGCTGTGCGAAATTGCGCGGGTCAGGCCTCTTGGCCGTCGTCGGCTCTTGATAGGCAACGCACATCAGGCCGAACGCATCGGCGCTGTGCGACGCCCAATCGTGTTCCGGGCCAAGACCGATTCCCCGATCAGGATCGCGCCTCTCGTGGTACCAGCCGAGCGCATCGCGCCCTGCTTCCGTCGTTGCCTCGTTGAACCACATCGCCGGGAACAGCCGCCGTGCCTCCTCGATGCGGGCAGCAGCAGCGCCTTTCCCTTGGTTGGGGATCACCGTGACCGAATATCCAGCGGATCGAAGTGCGCTCTCATAGGAGACGTCAAAAACCTTGTCCTGCGTGCTTCCGTCATGCGGCAGCCAGAATTGCGCCTTCTCCGGCGTATAGCCACGCGACCGGCACCAGTTCAGATGGGCGGCTGCTGGCTGTCCTTGAGCCTCGTAGTGGTCAAGGACGCGTATCTCACGGCCAATGAACTGCGCTGCCCAAATGACGAAGTTGTCAGCCTTCGCCCCGGTACCGCCAATGTCAACGAACAGGCGGATGGTCATGAGCGGATCAGCAGCAACGCGACCGATGCGCCCTTCCGACTTTGCCTGGGTCAACGCGCTTGCGAAATAGGCGCCTTCGACAACGGTCACGAAGCCACCTTCCCATATGTGGTCATAGCTGTCTGGCCGCTGTTCTTTGTCGCGTAGCCGGGTGCGGTTCAGAATGTCAGGGAACCACGGGTTATCGCGCCAGTTCAGTTCCACGATCTTCATGCGGTCGCCTGTGCTTTCGCGGAAACGCTTGTGCGTGGCGCTTGTCTTTCGCTCCGGGTTCCACGTCGCCCAAAGCTCGCTGTCTTCCTCGCGCAGCGTCGGGATGAGCTTCGACCACGCTTCATCCGTGACCGGCTCTGCCTCATCCACCCAGCAAAGCAGGATGCGCGCCTTGGACTTGATACTGTCGATGTTCCGATCGAGGCCAGCAAACGCGTAGTAAACGCGACCGCTCTTTGTGCGGATGAACTTTTCGCCTATCTCGAACCGCTCAAGAAGCCATGGCTCCGATCGGATCGCAGCCTTGATTTCCTCAAGCGAGGAATCGGCCAAGGAGTTCATGAACTGGCGGCAGCAAAGGATTTGCCCTTCGCGCCCTGCCATGTCCCACATGTACGCCCTGACGGCTGTCATCTTGGCGAAGGACCGCGTCTTAGCAGATCCTCGCCCGCCATATGCACCCCTTACGTCAGCCTCACCCGAAAACACAGGGATCAGCTTGGGCGGCAGCTCAAGTTTCGCTGTTGCCACTTGGCGCGACTAGCTCGATGCGGGTGATGACGTTCAGCGGTGCATTCGGGTCGCCTGCTATCTGCATCGGAAGAACCTTGCCGAGAAGCGACATGAACGGGCCAGGGTTATTGATTGCCTGTTGCGTCAGGTATGCGACCATATCCCCTTTGCCAGCATTCTCAGCGGCCTTGAGGATTGCATCCTTGAGAATTGCTGTGGTTCTGTTGCGGGAACCTTTTGGGCGGCCCTTGCCCATGTTTCCCATATTTCTGCCTACAATAGGACTGTCTGTCATTTCGCCCACTCCCTTTCGGGTTGGTGGACAGCCGGCGAGTTAAGCCAGCGCCACGATGTTGGTTGCAGTCGTTCCCGTCGCAAGAACACGGGTGGTGCGGATCGGCAGAAGCGTTCCATCCGGCACATTGGCGATGGTCACGCTGGCCTTGTTGTTGGTCACGGGGCTGTAGGCATGAAGCACTACATCGCCGCCGGTTCCAACGTAGATGGCGCGGCTTTCCGAAAAGTCGTCGGTATCGGACGGGGTGACGCTCCACGCATACCCAGCCGGGGCGATGAGGTCGAAACTGCTACGGTCCACCATTGTGGGCTCCTTTGTGATTTATCCCGGCTTGCTGTGATTGCTGCGGTTCCGAGTGCCTATGGCAAACGTCACGCGCCCGCAGGGTGTCTTCCACCTCGATCACGATCTAGCCCACCGGCCGGGGGCGGCAGTCAAAGGTTGCGCATGACGTGAGACTTATGCCGGCTGGGGAACAGCACCGCCCTTCCCGTTGAGAAGGCGCTTGCCGACTTCCTTCAGCCACTGGCGAAACTTGCGAACAGACATGGCGAAACCCCAGAAACGACAAAAGCCGCCCGGACGAACCAGACGGCTTTGAATTTTCACCACGGTTTCCGTGGTTTTATCTTGCAACACCACGGAAACCGTGGCATAAAGAAATCACCGAAGCAATCAAGTTTCGGGTGGACGAAGGAGCCAACCATGAGCATCAAGCTCAGCTTCCAAGTCCGGTTCGGCAAGTGGAGACTGACACTCTCCATTAGCCGCTAAACTGGGGGCCGGGAGGAACTTGCACTTCCTTCCGGTTCCCAATGTAGCAAATACCAAAGGGGCCGACAATGACAACGACAATCACAGGCGAAAACATTCTACGGTACTGGCGCACTGGCGCGAACCTCACGCAGTCACAATTCGCGACCGCCATGGGTGTACCATTGCGCACCTACGAAGACCTTGAGGCCGGTAAAGCTACCATTCGCCCGGTCCATCTGGCCGCGGCTCAATGGGGATTGATCATACTCGCCGCCGATAGTCCGCTGAAAATGGGCTTCCTGCCGCTTGAGGTGAGTGCAGTCATCGAGAAGCTGACGAAGCCCACCGCCGAAGCCGTCCAACCTGCCAGCGGTATTCAGACCACCGTCCCCTTTGGCTTGCGGCCATCATCAGAGACCTGACGCTACCTTGCCGTGAAACATTGCTCGGGGAGCCATATCGTAATATGGGCGGATCAATGTCACCTCTCCCTGATCATGGAGCGGATAGCGGGGATTGAACCCGCGCACACGGGGTGGAAACCCGCTGCTCTCCCACTGAGCTACATCCGCGATTTCGTTGTCTTCCAAATATCAGGCGAACCTCGCCGGGGTGATAAAGCCTTTTGAGGTTCGCCCGAGGCCCAGTCTCAGCACGCCTTATCATCAGCATGCCCGTAGCCGCCTCGTTGAGGCCTTCGCCTCGAATTTGTCCGGCCCGAGATTCCTCTGCCCTATGCGGGCTGGGTACTGATCGGTTTCGCGTGCCTCTGGCATCTAGGCATCTTCACCGTAAACGGCACTTCCACTCTGCCAGCACGTCCCGAGAATCTACGACAGGGCGCTATCGGAGACGCGCACTCCCTGAAGGTTCGTTGCCGCTGTTTCGCCAGCCTACATGCCGGCGGGGCTCTCATCCGAAGCGCACTACACTGGGCAGTGGTCGACGGCTTCGCAGCTTTCCCTAAAATCTACTGTGGAGCCCGGCTCTACATCGTTCTGCGATAGGACGGCTTTCCATCGGGTGACATCCACGAACGCAAATCCGATCTTATTGATTTGCCCGTGTTTTCTGGCTCGATTTGTCTCATCGGTAAAGTGGCCTGATCGAGCAACAGCGCGTCAAAGTTGGGCATCTGCGCGTCAATCGCTTGAAGCGCCTTCAAAATCCACCGGTAGGTATTTTGCCTAACCCACGCTCTTTTTTGCGGATTTCGCTTGTTTCGGTTGCTCACATACCGTTCCCACTGCCAGCGACGGGCTTTGACCTCGGCATAGGCCAGCAGTGCTTTGCGATGATCCTCGTTCTGGACATGGGTCAGCACCCACGAAAACGCCTGCTCCATCTGAGAGACGCGCTCCCGGCTGCATCGTGCCTTTCGCTCGGTGCGCCGACGCTCGGCCGCCTCGTTCTCGCGGTTGCGGAAGCCGCCTGTCTTCCTCTGGTCCTCCTGCCGTAGCTCTCTGACTTCTTCGGCCGTGTGAATGTATTCCGGCATCGATGAGCCGAACGCCTTCGGGCCAAGCCTGACAGGCAAGGCAATATCGGTCTCCATCGCCTCAATGAGGCGCTCCATGATCACGCCTTGGCGTTCGGTAAGCTTCATGCAGCGTCGTCCTCGTCCAGAAGTCTATCAGCCAGGAGCGTGGCAATCTTTTCTGCCACCTTCCCCATTTGTCCGTTTCGGCCCGTAGCGAGCCGCTGAGCGCGTTCGTTGATTTCCGCCAGATCTATGCGGGCGAACCTCGCAACGACGCGCTGGCGGGGTTCCTCGCTCCAATGCGCGCCAATGAAGCGGAAGACGGACCAGATGATCCGATTATCGAAGGCCGCCGGGTTGCTCGCCTTGATCGACATAATGACGGTCCGGCACCGTTCCACGTCCTGCTTCATCAGGCGCACGATGGTTCTGCCGCCATAAACGACGTTCGCCGGCCGGGGCGTGCGGCTCTCGCGCGGGGGCCTGACCTTCACGCCGAACTCGTCGAGGAAGCGGTGCAGGTTCACGCCGTTCGGGGCGCGCGGTCGTTTGCGGGGTTCGGTCACGCGGCCTCCCGCTTCATGCGAGCGCGCCAGTTCGAAACCGTCTGCGGACTGACACCGACACGCCGGCCAATCTCCCGATCCGACAATTCAGGATGGGCGTCCAACATGGACAGAACGGATTTGCGGATGTCGGCATTCCTGCGGCGTCCAACTTGGGCACCGCCCGGCGTGGCGCTTGCAGTATCTTCACCCCCATTTTGGTGGGTGCAGGCTTCCTTGTACATTTGCCGCAAAATCTGGACGTCGGCGCACATCCGCGCCCATTCTGGATCATCGAAATCCTGCGGCTCGATCCATTGCTGTTGCCAAGCATAGGACTTGTAGTGGAGGCGGATTTCCATGTCCTCCCAGCACGTCACAGGCCTGGTCCTTATTTCTTCCCGCAAAAGATCGATCCGAAGCTCTACGGGCAGGTCGAAGTAATATTCGTTATGACAGTAGAAATGCGCTCGTTCCCTCTCCAGCTTGTCCCAGCTTCGAAGCTCTTCGAACATGTCACGCATGGTGATCGGGAACAGATAAGCCGTTTTGATGGCTTCGATTGCGGCAGGATCAACCTTTTGCAGGATGGAAAAATGGTCGGACACGCCAGCGAACTCAGCCACGCTGCGGCGCCATGTCCCGCAGGCATCTTCATACGGTTCACTCCATTCGGTAATGAACTGGTCAGCGGCTTTCAGGATAGCCTCCTCACGAGGATTCCGGTCTAAAAACGCTTTCACGCTCCCAAACTCGGCCATGATCTCGGCCCTCCTGGCGGCGAACTTGGCTTGACGCTCTCGCTCCCTCTCCTCTTCCCGTTCGCGTGCCTGACGGTGCAGTTCTTCCTGACGACGACGCTCAGATGCTTCTTTTTCCCGCTGCTCGCGCTCGTAACGATCCGCCCATTCTCTGGCTGAATGCCCGCTCCATCCGCCTTCATTCTTCGGCTTCGCCCTACCCAACTTGGACACTGCCTGCTTGAGCGTCAGGCCTGCCTTTGCAGCTATCGCTTCGCATCTGTTTTTCGCCGCCGCACGCTCGCCCTCGGTCGCACCGTCCTTCATCAGGGCATGCACCTTGCGGAATTTTTCGATGTCAAAGTTGGACGCGCTCAATTCGACGCCTCCATGATCTGGCGGTATCTGACGTCGAGGTCATTGGGATCTGCGAGGTCGTTACGACCATCAAGGTCTGTTACCCCCTGCCGGCCTCGCTCAGCCAACTCGTCGGCCCGCTCATTGCCAGCAATGCCGTGGTGTCCCTTCACCCAACGAATGACAATCTTCGGGCCGCTCGCGACATTGAGAGCGGCATCAATGGCCTGCCAAAGCTCGGCATTCAGCAGGATTCGGTTCTTGGGATCGGCATTCGGCCCGCCGCGCTGCCAGCCGTTGGCCTTCCATCCGGCCATCCACTCATTTACGCCACGGACGCAATATTGGCTGTCACACCAGATGATCACAGTCGGATTTTCCGATAGTGCCCGCGCGCGATCGATGGCGTTGAGAAGCGCAGTTAATTCCATCTGGTTGTTGGTCGCCTGCGGGTCGCCGCCCCAACCTGCAAAGGTTTCGCGCCCATCCTGGTAGACGGCATACCCCCAACCACCGACGCCAGGATTGGGAACTGCGGCACCGTCGCAGAAAATGTGCACGCCAGATGTTACCGCCTGATGGTCGAACGCATGATGTTTCGTCTGGCGTCCCTTCTTTCCGTGTTTTTGGGCACCACCCAAAAACCCTTTCTGCATAGGTGCTTCAGGGTGATTTACACCCTGTTTGAACACCACTTCCTTTTGGGGCGTCGAAAGCTGGATCGACACCCTTGCGGACTCCTGAATGCGGAGCATGGTTTCCGTCATGTCCTTTCCTTTGGCGGGGAATTTCACGCGGGTGCCGAGCAACTGCTGAGCCATGAACGCGGCCTGTCGATCAGTCTTGAACGCGCTCACGTCGGCGCCGAAGGTACGCAGGCAGTCACGTAGCGGGTGAAGTGAGGGAGGGAACGAATAGGTCATGCCTTCCCTCCGAATATATGCGGCAAAGTGCGGTGAATTTTCTTGAGCGCCCTCGCCCGCTCCCGGTCTGCGAACTTCTTGATCCGACGGTGCATTTCCGCCTCGATGCGCTCGCCAGCCTCGAAGCCGGTGTCGAATATCATGTCGCGAAGGGCGATTGCCGCCGCTTCCGATTTGCATCCAGCGATGACGTGTGACCGAGGAAGCCGCTCGTCTTCCCTGATGAAGCGCGACGAACCGAAGACCTGGTACGTGCTCGGCATGACCTTCTGGATCTGCATCACGAAGAAGATTTCCGCCTTGTCGCGATTATCCATCCAGTGGTGGGAAGCGTAGCCGGCAATGATCTCGGCAAGAGTTCGGTCATAAGGGCCATACGGCTGGTGAAATGCCAGCACCCACTGGCCGGGCGCTATGTCGACGAAAGAGGTCATGCGGCACCGTTGGGATTGTCGTTGGCGATGGAGCGACGTTCGCACTGCTCAAGGCCATCCGTGACCGCGCACACAAAGGCCCGGATTTCCGCTTCTGCGACTTGCTCGCTGAAACCCTGGACCTGAAGGCGAGCCAGCAGGCGCCGGCAGGTGAGCCGCCAGAAGCGATCAGCAGCGATGCCTTCCTTGCGGCGGAGAACACGCACGGTTTCGTCGATGAGGGCGGCCTGTCGTTCGATGGGGAACGGGATGACGAGGCTCGTCATGCGGCCCTCCCGTTCTGAACGTCGCACTTCCCATGGGGCAACGCCCCTTGGAGCCCCACTGGGGGATGATCCCCCAGACCCTCGATCAACGACGCTTCGCGCCCTTGATCCTGTTTCTGCTGGGGAGCGGGAGTGCCCTTTTTGAGGTTTGGCACAAGTCCGTCGCGAGTAGTATATACTTCTATTGGCGACGGACCTGTGCCACGGCGTCGATACCACGTCCGGCGGGAGATACCTTCAGCTTCCCATGGCTTGAGACGGTTGATGGATTCCGCCGTATAGGAGTTGCGATTTTCAGCCCCTTCGGCTCGGCGCTTGGCAGCCTGCCGACGCTTGTCTCGCTCGCGCTTCGTCTCCTTCGCAAGGGACTTTCGATCCTCGGCGGAAACATCGCACGCGCCAATTGTCTTGAGGCCCAGATCATCGCGCTCCTTCATAGTGACGTGCAGGATTTTCGCCGCCGCATCAGCCGACAACATATGCCTCCGGCGCTTGTTGCGATGAGCGAGGTCGGCCAGGTCAGCACCACTGACCCATGGCGCCCATGTTTGGCACCAGCTAGCGACGGGTTGAGAACGCGGGGTGGCGGCTGCCACGAAGAGATAGGCGAAGCAGCTATCGAAATCGTCGGTTCCTGCGGGGTCTGGAATGCCGCGCTGATGGCGATGGCGGATAAGCTGCTCAAGCTCCCGAAGACGCAGGAATTCAATAGAAAACCGCCAGTTCGTTGGTTGGCCGGAAAAGCGCGCCGGACGCTCCTTGAGGATGAGCCGGCCCATTGTGATCTGCGCAGAACCGTCACGCTTAGATTTTTGGCTGATTTTCATCCGAAAGCCCTCCGAACGGTCCGCATTTGAAGGGCGAGCTCAATGGCATCTGCAGCTTCGACGGCGGAAATGCCGAAGCGGGCCTTCACGGTAGAGACTGCGGCGCCGAACGCTTCGCCCCTGCGCTCCGCCAGCCATTGAGCTGCGCGGATCACGTCTTCGGTTGCTTGGATGTTTCGGGGGGCGATGGTGCGAAGTGGCATCATGCGTCCCCCTTCTTGCCGACCTGGCCGGCCTTTTCGAGAATTAGGTCTTCTGCCGCCCGCTGGACATCTGTCCAAGTCGTCAAGCGAGGGCTGGTTTTGGCAGCGCGCCAGCGGGTCCAAGTCGAACCGTTAATGCCTGCGGCCCGAAAAAGGGATTGGAGGGGAATACGGGCAAGCCGTAAGCGCCTCTCGATGTCGGAGATCTGAGTGTGAATTGTCATAGCCAGTCATTCATAGTGCATTAATGCACATCAATCAAGCTTTTATGCACCGTGCTTTTCTGCACATCTGTGATATTGGGGTATTATGAGCGAAAACGATTTCTACGACGCAGCCGCGAAGACGTACGTCCGCTACGTGCTGGATGAGCTGAAGCTTTCCCCATCGGCCCTTGCACGAGGAGCAGGCTTATCGTCGACTACATTGACCCGAGCATTGAATGACCCAGGGCATAAGTTCACCCTGTCCACGTCCACCCTTGGGAAGATAATGAAATTCTCCGGGATCAACTTTAACCCCTTTTTTGAAGCAAAGGACTTCGCGGAAATGTCGATGGCGCCATTCGAGCGCGACGATATCACCGACGAAAGCTGGGGGCCGGCGAAACCTTTCGATCCCGCTCGATCAGAAGGCCACGTGACAATTGTTATTGGGCATGCGGCGGCAGGAGTGTGGAAGGTGCCTGAGCTGCTTAAGCTCGAAAAGCACCCGCCCTTATGGGTCACTCTTCCGAAAGTGAATGCGACGGACGCATTCGGCTTGCTGATCGACGACGATTCATCGTCACCAAGCGTGGAGCGAGGGGAGTATGCGTTGTGCCTACGAACTAAAGCCGCTCGTACACCGCCAGCACACAGCGACCTACTCGTCGTTGAGCGGTGGAGAGATGGCGGCGGCCTGATGGAGATTACCCTCCGTCGATTGATCGAGCCCGAAGGAGCCTCTCCATATCTTCGCTTTGACAACATGGAAAAGTACCCTGAGGTCATTCCGTATGAACCTGACGCCAAAGACACAAAGGTTATCGGCGTTGTGGAATGGACGCTGAGAAACCCGACCGATTTCAAGCTCCGGGCCCAACTACTAGATCGTCGCCGTTGGTCAGGCCGTATCTAATGCATTTATGCACATATTTTAGTTGACCTGCACATTTTAATGATGCATTAAAGCTCCACAAACCCGATGGAGCGAACATGAACGCGCATCTTTCAATTCAGGAGGCGGTTGCCGCCCACCAATCCGCCTACGCTGCAGACGATGCTCTGTATGGAGAGGACGGTTCCTCCGTTACCGACGATAAGACCTTGATCAAGGCCAACAACGAGGCAGAGATCGAAACCTTGCGCGCATTCGCGAAGTTGCCGTGCAAGACCACTGACGATGTTCAGGTAAAGCTGGCCTATCTGTTCGCCGGCACCGCCGCTTTTCAGGAGCCAATCTTTTCAGCGCTGACGCAAGATCGCTATGCCGACGAGCTTGATCAAGGCAAAGGCGAAGGCCGCCTTCTCGAGGAATGCGTTCGCTCGCTGTTGCTGGAGGCGCGGTCATGAGCAGCGTATTCGCCAGCTACGTCACCGGCTCCGCTTTCCGTATCGACCTGTCACGCCGCATGGTTTCCTCTCTGATGGCGGCAGCCAACGGGGGCAAACTCAATACGGGCAACTATGGCACGGAATCGCTTATCAAGCGCGGCCTCATGGAGATTACTGAAGGGCAGGAAAAGCGGATATACAAAAACGTGCGCTTGACCGAAGCCGGCTTTAAGGTCGCAGAGCTTTGCACCATGGCCGGGCTTGGGGGTGGAGAATGAGCGAGAAGCAAAACTCCGAAATCCAGACGTTCCGCTTTGAGGGACACGGTCTGCGCGTCCAGCAGCGCGACGGAAAGATTTGGTTCTTTGCCGCCGACGCGTGCGACTGCCTTGAAATCAAAAACGTCTCTCAGGCGCTCAAGCCGCTGGATGCGGATGAAAAGGGTATATGTAATTCATACACCCTTGGCGGCGCTCAGGAGCAGCTTGTCGTGTCAGAGGGTGGCCTTTGGACAGTCGTCTTGCGCTCCCGAAAGGCGATCACGCCCGGTACGGTCCAGCACCGGTTCCGCCGGTGGGTAACTGGCGAGGTTATCCCCTCGATCCGCAAGACCGGCTCCTACTCGATGCCAGAAGCCGGCGTGTCCAACTTGGACGAAGCCACGCGCCGGGTTATTGGCGGCATGATCAAGCGCAACAGCGCCGTCGCCTTCCGCGAGGAGATTGCCCCGCTGCGTGACGAGCTTGTCGAGACCCGGAAAAGCCTCGATACCGCCAACCAGCGGATTGCCGATCTGGAAAACCGCGTGCAGTCCCCGAACACTTGCACCGCCCACGATCTGTGGACGGAGTTCAAGTATCCCGGCATTCGCGGCGGCACCGTGTGGCTTGGCAACCGCCTTGCCGCGCTGGGCTGCTCCCCGGAGTACGGCAGTCGGGTCAACATCGGCGGGAAGATGCATCGAGTGTTCGACATCGGCAAAGCCAGAACGGCCATGAAAAACGGGCTGGCACTGCTTACCGAACAGTACCTGGCGGAGCGCAAGGGTCAGTTCCGAATGCGCCTCGTGCAGCGCGAGTAATCGCCGGGTCGAGCTTCCCCGGCTTCCCATGGCAATTTCGCCCGTCGGGCACAAGCGTCCAACTTTGACAGCATGACCACCGCCGCCCCGGAATAGATCTCCATGGGCAGTGGACCACTTTCACTCAAAACCGTGCACACCCCCATCGGAGACATCGGCATGCCGAACAACACAGAAACGCCAGATACCCAAATTGACCTGATATGGGGGGCAGAGGAAATTGCAAAGGTGATCGGGCGCTCTGCCCGCGTAACGTTTCACCTGTTGACCACAGGAGCACTTCCGGCCCGCAAGGTCGGGGGCCGTTGGGTAATCGAGCGTAGCAAGCTGATAGCCTTTTTCACAGGGTCGGCATCATGACACCCAGAAACCAAAATGGCCCGGCAGAGGCGGCAACCTCTCCGGACCGTGGTTCCATCAACCCCGCAAAGGATATGAAAATGAACAGGCAGATAGATAGCACCGCATCGGTGCAGTTGCCAGCCCTGAGCACGAAGCTGGTCAACCTCGAAGACATCCTCGGCGAGGCCAGGAGCTTTACCCAGGCGGTATTTCTCGCCGCGGCTGGCTTGGGAAGTTCCTCGAACACCTGCGCTTTGCAGGTTCTGGCAGAGCAGATTAACGCCCGCCTCGAACAGGCTCGCTGTGTCGTTGATGAGATCCGGGAGAATGCCCAATGAACACGACACGTCGCGCCTTCCTCTGCGCCTCCGCTATTGCATCGATGCCGGCGGCCGTGGTGGCTTCCCCCACTGCATCATCCGTTCCCGACCTGATCGCCCAGCACCAGCGCGCATTCGATGCGACAAACGCTGCGTGGAATGACCTTTCCGACCTGCAAATGGAGCTTGAAGAAAAGATCGGTACTCCGAAGATCCACATGGGCAATCTCCTGCTGGGGCGCGACAGCGAAGGCAATGACATTCGGAAGCCGATCTACGGCTACAGCGAGGAAGACATTCTTCGACACGCCGCGTACCATATTGAACACGCTCTGAATGATGAGGTTCGCCGGCAGAAGGAAAAACATCGTGATGCCATGCTGGCAGAGCTTCGCGCCGCCAAGGCCCGACAGAAGGACGCTGAGGATGCTTGCGGCATCACGGCAGCTTTCGCCACGTGCAAGAAGCTGAACGACGAGCAGAACCGCCTCATGCGCGAACTGATCAAGGCCAAGCCTGCAACGCTGGCGGAAGCAGCGGCCAAAGCAACGCATCTGCATGACGTGTTCCAAACCGAAGCTGCCGATTTTGACGATGGGCTTCTGCTGGCTGTCATCAAGTCGCTGGTCTGACCGCCAGCACTGAACACGGAAACAAAATTCAAAACCTTCCAAGGCTCCCTTCACCGGGGGCCTTTTTCGTTAAACGGAACGGAGAAGCCGATGCCCCGATAGAGCCAGGTGAGGGCGCCAGGGACGGGAAATTGGGTGTGGGTGACCATACCGCATTGCCAACATCCCCTACACCAGCGCATGAAAATGCCCGCCTGAGCGGGCTAAATCAATTCACTTCTTGCTGGCAATTTTTTTAGGTTTGAAAGCCTCAATAGCCTTCGTAGCAATGGCCGGCTTGACCTTGCCAAGCTTGGCCTGGCTATTCATATAGTCAGGCAGGTGCACTTCAAGATACGTCTTGCGGAACCATTTGCGGAACTCTCCAAGCGCCTCATCTGGGTAGCAGTAAGGAGTCTGCGGGTTTGACAAAGCCTGCGGAAAATAAACCGGGTACTCGTGCATGTACTGCTTGCGCTCGCCGTATAGAACCTCAAGGTTTTCTGTTTTCCAATGCTTTGCCCATCTCTGCCCCACGCTGATGTCAGGTACGATGTGGGGGCCAACATCAACCCCAGCATTGATCATCGGCACAATCATCCCGGCAATTTCTTGGTATACGCTGAAAAAGCCAGTCGGAACCGCATTCGCAACAAGGCTCACGCGGTCATGAAACTGCTGCCAAGCAAGGCTGACTTTCCCATCAGGGTTGTAGCCGACTTGCGCATATACGAAATCGGTGAAGCCCTTCTTAGCAAGAGTGCGATAGCTTTTGATCGCGTGGGAGTTTTCGGATACCGCCTCAAACGCGTAGTATTCAAGCGTTGCCATGCAAACATGCGCAGGAATAGCATGATGGATAGTGCCGCTTTTCTTAACGGCATGAAAGAAAACGGTGTCATCAAAGCCTTGAGCCTTGATCAAATCGCGTATCTTTTGCTCGCGCCCTTTTGTGGGGGATTGACCCCAGTCGTTTGTAAGCTTGACGAGTGTCGTGTGGTCAACGCCGCACATCCTCGCCAAACCACGAATCGTTAAGAATGGGGTTCCATCTCCGAGAACCCCCATACCAACGCCGTCAATTTCAGCTTCGACAACGATCTCTAAATCAAATGACAGTTGATTATGGGTGGTGTTTGGAATGTCGTCAAATGACATTATTGCTAGCCTTCTCAATTGGTTGAGGTGGTGACTAGCTCGACTAGAGTTCTTCTTTGAGAACGGGTATTCTCATGTTGCTACGAGGAACTCAGCCAAGCCGCTGATCACTCATTTAAAGCCGTCACCTCTGCAAAGGTGACGGCTTTCATGTGTGGTCATCTATTGTACGTCAGTACCAGCGGTTTGGGTAGGTGATAAAGTTACCCATTACTGCCCTTCGCTTCTGCCTTCGCATACAGCAAGATCTTCAAACCTTCGGCCTCCACTTCTTCCGCCTATACGCAATGGGCACCTCAAGCTCGGCATGCACCCGCCTAAGCGTGCGCAACAATGCTGCCAGCAACGACGGCGCTTCAACGTCGTCACTGCTGACAGCACTTTAACCAACCGGACGAAATCCGTACGCTTGGTTTAGGTCATTCTTGAGCAAAAGCGTGTCGCGCCCGCAGAGCGAGGTACGATCAACACGATACACAAGTTCTTGAGGGGCCTAAAAGAGCGCTATATTAATCTTCGTCAATGGGAAGAGTTCACTCGCAAGGAGATGTCATGTCGCGCTCACTGCCGATCACGGCGGCTCAAATCACCGCCATCTGCAAGGGCGCTGCTAAGGCCGGATTCGTCGCTGAGCTTGAGATCGGTGGCGTAAAGATTCGCTTGTTGCCGGAACACCTAGCCTCGGACAAATTGGCTAAAGAGAAGGCGTATATTGCTTGGAAGGGCGAAGGCCATTTGTAGGAACCAAACTACGAAAGTCCACTAGGCATCCATCGATAACCGACTGAAACCCTCATGGTGCAGTTTTGCACCATGCGTAATCGCGCCGAACCGCACCTAGGCGATTACACACTCGCCCACAAATTGCTGTTACCCCCCGAGGGGGGCTCTCTGACCTTATGGATTCCCACGAGATTTATCTGCACGGCGATTTCTCCATGACGCTAGAGAATTGCCGCCGTAAGTGATATCCGCGTCAACCGCTTTTGATGTGTGGATATCTTGGATGATGGGGGAAACCGTGAATTTCCCGCCGCCGATTTCGATAGTGATGGTGACGTTCTCACTTCTCGCCACAGCTGCGATTCGTTTCAGGTCAGCTTGCTTGATCAACGCCGGGGCGCTCATTTCATCTCCATGCTCTGCCACATACTGACCAGATACTTGTGAAACGCCGGTCCAGCCTAAAACACCGGGTGGCAATCTCTTCGCAGGTGAATCAAACCGTGGCGCCCCTGAGAAATTCTAACCCCGCGCAACCTGACAGACGCAGAAGCATGTTGCAATCCATGTTGCGTGGAGTGGCCGAGTGTGTAGCGGAATCATTGAAAATCAAGGGAAATCAGGCGCAACAAGATGCGACATGAAATCAATCGGGACGAAATCCAAAAGGCACTTAACTGATTGATTTTACTCTAGAAAGAGATTGGAGGCCTCGCCGAGAATCGAACTCGGGTGCAAGGATTTGCAGTCCTCTGCGTCACCACTCCGCCACGAGGCCCCTCGTTTGCGAATTTCGCTGTGGTGGCGGGGAATTAGACCGAAACCACCAAGGATGCAAGAGGGCTTGTTTCGATTATCGTCCTTTTTTCCCGTTCGGATTTCCAGCAGCGGATGACGATCCCCAGGAATAGGCTTGTGCCGCTTTGAAACAGCCGTCCCGTCGGCGTGGTGCGACATTCGCAGCGAATCGAAACGCAATCAGCCCTTGCCACCGCGTTTGCGGCTCCACCACACAACCATGCGCCGTCTGGCCCGCCGCACTGCGGGCAAATCATGGGAGAGCACGATGATGCCAAGCGGCAGCATCCAGAATCCGACAACGGGAAGAAAACCGAGAACACCGCCCGCGACCAGTCCGCCACCCAGAACCATGCGCGCCATACGGTTGCGCGGCACCGGCACATGAATTTTCCCCAACTCCAGACGACCCGTCTGATGATTGACGCGATATCGGCGCTTCGCCTTGTTTTCCGGCACGTTTGCTTCCTGTTGCCCTGGCTTCTTTGTCCACAGGAGATGGGAACGTGAGAAAAATAAAACAAGAACCGCACTTTTTTTGAAGAAAGTGCTTGGCAAATCGCAGAAGCATTTGTAGAAGGCCACCCAACGCCGCGGCCCACAAGGCCAGCCGGCATTCCCTGGTAGCTCAGCGGTAGAGCACTCGACTGTTAATCGATAGGTCGTCGGTTCGAATCCGACCCGGGGAGCCATTTTAAAACAGCCGCCTTGTGATCCACAAGGCGGCTGTTTTCGTTATGAACGTCAGCAAACCAGAAGCCCTCGGAGTTTCCCGCGTGACGTCCCCTTCCCATCCTGTCATTGTCTGGCTGCGCAAGGATTTGCGCCTTGATGACAATGCGGCCCTTGCCGCCGCTGCCGCCTCCGGCGCAGCGGTCATTCCCGTCTACATCCGTGAACCCGAAAGCGCCGGCACGGGCCCACTGGGCGAAGCGCAAGCCTGGTGGCTGCATCATTCGCTCGAATCGTTCAGCAAAAGCCTGGAGCAGCTTGGCAGCCGGCTCGTTCTCGCCAGCGGCGAGGCGCTGTCCACGCTGGAGCGCCTGATGACCGAAACCGGTGCGCAAACCGTTTACTGGAACCGGCGCTACGATCCCCAAGGCATCGCCATCGATTCACCCTTGAAGCAGGAACTGCGCGCCCGGGGCATTGTTGTGCAAAGCTTCGCCGGCCAACTCCTGCATGAACCATCAAAGCTCATGACGGGCGGCGGAACACCGTTTCGCGTCTACACACCGTTCTGGCGGGCCTTCGATGGTGCTGGCGACCCGCCCTCGCCCGTGGATGCCCCTTCCCGCCTCGCTGCACCCGCTGCATGGCCAGCGTCAGAATATCTGGCGGAATGGAAACTCCTGCCACAAGAGCCGAACTGGGCAGCCACCTTCCCGGAGATTTTCACTCCCGGCGAAACGGAGGCGCAGCGCCGGCTGCGCAGCTTCCTGGAAGATAAGCTTGGCCGCTATGATACCCGCCGCGATTTCCCTGCGGACGACGCGACGTCCCTTCTGTCACCGCATCTGGCCATGGGAGAAATCTCGCCAGCCCGTATCTGGCACGCCACCAAGGGCCTTGGTGAAACCACGGGCCACGACAACCTCATCCGCTTCCGCAAGGAATTGGTATGGCGGGAGTTCTCCTATTACCTGCTCTTCCATTTTCCCGATCTCGCCACCCGCAACTGGAATCCACGCTTCGATGCGTTCGAATGGCGCTTCGACGCCGGCCTCTTCAAGGCCTGGACAAAGGGACTGACCGGCTACCCCATCGTCGATGCCGGAATGCGCCAGCTCTGGCGCCACGGCATCATGCACAACCGCGTGCGCATGATCGTCGCCTCCTTCCTCGTGAAGGATCTGTTGATCGACTGGCGGCAGGGCGAACGCTGGTTCCGCGATACGCTGGTGGATGCCGACCCCGCCTCCAATGCCGCAAGCTGGCAATGGGTGGCCGGATCCGGCGCCGACGCCTCGCCGTGGTTTCGCATCTTTAATCCGGTACTGCAGGGCGAGAAATTCGATCCGCAGGGCGACTATGTCCGTCGCTTCGTGCCGGAACTCGCGGAACTGGATGCGAAATATATCCACCGCCCCTTCGAGGCACCGCTGCCCGCGTTGCTGCGGGCCGGCATCCGGCTTGGCGAAACCTATCCCAAGCCGTTGGTCGATCACGGTGCAGCGCGCCAGCAGGCGCTAAGCGCCTATGAAGCCACGGGCTAGGGACCGTCGCAACGCCGCTTCAGAATATTTTTGCATCAAATTCAACATGCAAAGAATATGATTCCTTGTTCGATTGAACTTGCGGGCGGAATAAATGGCCTACAATCCCTCGTCTTCAGCAGGAAAGGCTTTCCCCATGACGGTGCATCAATCGGTACTGAGCGCCATCGGCAACACGCCGCTGATCCGCCTCAACGGCGCCTCGGCGCTCACCGGCTGCAACATCTATGGCAAGGCGGAGTTTCTGAACCCTGGCCAGTCGGTCAAGGACCGTGCCGCGCTCTACATCATCCGCGATGCGGAAAAGCGTGGCCTGCTGAAGCCGGGCGGCGTCATCGTCGAGGGTACCGCGGGCAATACCGGCATCGGCCTTGCGCTGGTGGGGGCGGCGCTCGGCTATCGCACCGTCATCGTGATTCCGGAAACGCAGGCGCAGGAAAAGAAGGATGCGCTGAAGCTGCTTGGTGCCGAACTCGTCGAGGTTCCCGCCGCTCCCTACAAGAACCCGAACAATTATGTACGTCTGTCCGGACGCCTTGCCGCCGAACTCGCCAAGACGGAACCGAATGGCGCGATATGGGCCAACCAGTTCGATAACGTTGCTAACCGGCAGGCCCATATCGAGACGACCGCACCGGAAATCTGGCGTGATCTCGATGGCAAGGTTGATGGCTTCGTTGCCGCCGTTGGCTCGGGCGGCACGCTGACCGGCACCGGCATCGGCCTCAAGGGCTTCAGCAAGGATGTGAAGGTGGCGCTCGCCGATCCGGAAGGCGCTGCCCTCTTCGAGTACTACACAAAGGGCGAGCTCGCATCCTCCGGTTCTTCCATCACCGAAGGTATCGGCCAGGGACGCATAACCGCCAACCTCGAAGGCTTCACGCCCGATTTCTCTTATCAGATTCCCGACTCGGAGGCGCTGCCGATCATTTTCGATCTGGTGGAGAAGGAGGGTCTTGTGCTGGGCGGCTCGTCGGGCATCAACATTGCCGGCGCCATTCGCCTGGCAAAGGATCTCGGTCCGGGCAAAACCATCGTCACCATCCTTTGCGATTATGGTAACCGTTACCAGTCGAAACTGTTCAATCCGGAATTTCTTCACGCCAAGGGCTTGCCTCTGCCGGGCTGGTTGACGCACAAAAGGGATATAGAGGTTCCCTTCGAAACAGTCTGAGAATGCCATGTCCGTCACTGCCCTTTACCGTCACGACTTCACCCTGCTCTCGAGCGAAGCGACGGTAACGGCGGTGCATGACGACGGCACCTTCGAGCTTGACCAGACCTGCTTCTATGCAGCGTCCGGCGGCCAGCCCGGCGATACCGGCCATGTGCTGCGCGCCGATGGCAGCCGGATTTCCCTCGACGCCGCCCGCCACGGCGCAACCAAGGACATCATCCTGCACGTTCCGCTGGAAGGTCAGCCAAGTCCGGAGATTGGAGAACGGCTCGTTCTTGCGGTGAATGAAGAGCGCCGCGCTAAACTCTCACGCATGCACACCGCCTGCCACCTGCTTTCGGTGGTCTGCTCCTTCCCCATTACCGGTGCCGCCGTCGGCGAGGATGAATCGCGGGTGGATTTCGACATGAGCGAAACCATCGACAAGGATGCCGTGACCGCCGAATTGATGAAGCTCGTGGAAGAGAACCATCCGGTTTACGTGACGTGGATCACCGATGAGGAGCTGATCGCCAATCCTGGCATCGTCAAGTCCAAGAATGTTCGCCCGCCCGTCGGCTTCGGCCAGGTCAGCCTCGTCTGCATCGGTCGGGATGCGTCGGTGGACAGCCAGCCCTGCGGCGGCACGCATGTGGCCACGACCGGCGAGGTCGGCCCCATCCACATCGCCAAAATCGAAAAGAAGGGCCGCGAAAACCGTCGCTTCCGGATTCGTTTCGGCACGCCGGAATAAGCACGCAGCCATTAGGGAGAGACAGCATGAGCACCGGCCAGAGCCGATTCGTCGTATCCGCCGCCTGGGTGGAAAAGCAGCTTGGCGCCCCCGAATTCAGGGTTATCGACGCCTCCTGGTATCTCCCCTCCCATAACCGGAACGGCGCGGTGGAATATGCCGCCGGTCACATTCCCGGTGCGGTCTATTTCGATCAGGACGTGATCGCCGACAAAACGAGCGGCCTGCCGCACACCCTGCCCTCGCCATCGCAATTCGCCGAGGCCATGGGTCGTTTCGGCATCCGCGAAACGGATACGATTGTCGTCTATGACGGTATCGGCTTCTTCTCCGCGCCGCGCGTGTGGTGGATGCTGCGCACCATGGGGGCCGAGCGCGTCTACGTGCTGGATGGTGGCTTCGATGGCTGGAAGGCGGAAGGCCGCCCCGTCGAAACCGATCTGCCGGAACCCGCCCCCGTAACATTCACGCCAAATTTCCGCCGGGAGCGCGTCACCTCGCTGCAGCAGATGCTGGAAATCGTCGAAACCGGCACGCGCCAGATCGCCGACGCACGCCCTGCCGGCCGCTTCACCGGGGCCGATGCCGAACCGCGCGCCGGCATGCGCTCCGGCCACATGCCCGGTGCGCGCAACCTGCCCGCGGTTTCGCTGTCGGAAAATGGTCACTTCAAGGATCTTGCGACCTTGCGCAAGCTGGTCGAGGATGCCGGCATCGACCTCGAAAAGCCGGTGGTAACCAGCTGCGGCTCCGGTGTTACCGCCTCGGTGATCGCGCTGGCGCTCGAATCGCTCGGCGTCAACGACTACACGCTTTATGACGGCTCCTGGTCCGAATGGGGCGGCCTGCCGGAAACGCCCGTCATCACCGGTGACGCCGATGCCGTCGAGAAGGGTGAGCACGGTCCACTGAAGGCCCATGTCACACTTCTGGAAATGACGGCGCCGCCCAAGGCCAGCCTGCCGATGCCGGTGAATATCCAGACCGCGCTAATGCGGGCAACCGATATTCCACTGCCCTTCTACCGGTTCCTCTACACGCAGGTGGGCATGCGCTATCACTGGCATGAGCGCCTGCGAATGAGCGATGTCGAACTGAAATCCGTCCTAGACGATCCCCGCACCTCGGTGACGGTTCTCTACGTCAACGGCGCACCGGCCGGCTACTTCGAACTCTTCAAGCAGAGCGACGATGTGGTGGAACTGGCCTATTTCGGCCTGTTCGAACGCGCCATTGGCCTTGGCGTTGGCAAGTGGTTCCTGCTGCAGGCGCTTTACGCCGCCTGGGCGCTTAACCCGCAAAAAGTGATCGTCTCCACAAACACACAGGACCACCCGCGCGCCCTCCAGCTTTACCAGCGCTACGGCTTTGCGCCCTACCAGACCTATGAGACGCTGATCGATCCGGTGAGCGACGCCGAACTTCTGGCTGTCTTCAAACGCGACGTGCGCGGCTGAATTCAGCCCGCAGTCCCATCACATACATCTCACGAAAAGCTGAACCATCAACAACCGGTGGTTCAGCTTTCTTTCATGCGCGCCCGGCCATATCTCCCTCAAACAGACGAAAACCAAGGAGGAAATAATGAACCGTCGCGCTTTCATGCTGTCGCTTGCCGCAGCCTTTGCCGCCCCCGCGCTTGCCAACGCCCAGCAGATGCCGAATGCGGATACAATCATGCGCCGTCTGGAAGCCCCCGCCAACCGGAGCGCCATGCCGCGCGAGCGGATCGATATGCGCGAGTTCAAGCGCCGTCCGGAAATGCGCCGCATGGCGCCATCGATCGATATCCAGTCGATCAATTTCGCCTTCGGTTCCGCCGAAATTCCGCGCTCCGAATATGACAAGGTCCGTGAGATCGGCATCGCGCTGGAGCGCATCCTGCGCCGCCGCCCGGGCTCGATCTTCCTGATTGAAGGGCATACGGATGCCGTAGGGTCCGACGCGTCCAACCTCGCTCTGTCGGAACAGCGCGCGGCATCGCTGAAGCGTCTTCTGGTCCGCCAGTTCCGCATTGCGCCACGCTCTCTCGAAACCGTCGGCTATGGCGAGCGCTACCTGTTGGTAAACACCCAGCGCGAAGAATGGCGCAACCGCCGCGTGACCCTGCGTCGCATCGACGATTTTGTCCGGTAATTTTCGCAGCAACGGAAATCGGGTGGCTGCAAGCCTTTCGGTGGCCCATCACTGGACCATCGAAAGGAGATAATCATGACCAACCGCTTTACTGCCATTCCCTCCGCCGACGCCGAAGCCCTGCGGGCCGGTGCCCCTGATGCCTACGGCAATGCGCCGGAATACCTGACTTCTCCGGGCGGTATGCCCTGCCGCCATTGCCTCGACGTGATCACGACGGGCGAACCCATGCTGGTTCTGGCCTACCGCCCCTTCCCCACGCTCCAACCCTATGCGGAAACCGGCCCGATCTTTCTGCATGCCACGCCCTGCCGTCGCTACGAGGCAAGCGAAATCCTGCCGCCGATGCTGACGAGCCCGGACTACATCGTGCGCGGCTATGGCGACGACGACCGCATCGTCTACGGCACTGGCGCCGTCACCGAAACGGCAAGGATTCCCGCCTATGCTGAAGAACTGCTCGCTCGCGACGGGATCACCTATGTGCATGTGCGCTCGGCCCGCAACAATTGCTTCCAGTGCCGCATCGATCGCATATCGGATTGAAAGCTCCAATTTTAGGAAATCACCTAATCCGGCCGAAAGAAGCCGGGCGTATACGGATTGCATCCATACGAATGGTTGCATTGAATGTGCAGGGGGTAGAAAAATGCAGCAGCAGAACAATCTGGGAATGGCCACGCGCAAGGCGAACCGCAGTCAAACCCGCATCTATGGCACGGTCAGCTATTACAACCAGTCTGCCCAGGGCCGCGTGGTCGATCTATCCGCCACAGGCATGGCACTGGAACTGCGCGATGCGTTTCACGCCGCAAAGGGAAGCCGCGTCAGGATCGAGAGCGACGATCTCGGCTTCCTCGAAGGCACGGTCATGTGGACGCGTGGCGCACGCCTCGGCATAAAGCTGCAGCTTTCCACCAACTCGCTGGCGCAGGTCTCGTCCTACTTCCGCTTCTTCCATCAGGACCACAAGTCGACCTACCAGCCCGGCTGAGCCACCTCGACAATGCGAGACCGGAATGAACGACGGCAGCGGCTTCAACCGTTGCCGTCAAGCATTTCACGCACCGCCACCGCAAGCTGCTTCAACGAGAACGGCTTCGGCAGGAAGCCGAACTTGGCATCCGCCGGCAGATTGCGGGCAAAGGCATCCTCGGCATAGCCCGAAACGAAGATGAACTTCATATCCGGATAGCGCTTGCGCAGTTCCGTCAAAAGTGTCGGGCCATCCATTTCCGGCATGACCACATCGGACACCACGACATCGACCTTGCCGTCCAGTTCGCCCATGATCTCCAGCGCCTCGACGCCCGATCCGGCTTCATGAACGGTATAGCCGCGTGTTTCGAGCATGCGCTTGCCGCCGCGCCGCACCGCCTCCTCGTCTTCCACGAGAAGAACCACGGCCGAATTGCCGGTCAGGTCCTGCGGTTCCTCCGACTGGCCAACAATATGCGAAACAGCGGGCTTGGCGTCGCTACCGGAAGATTGCTGCGTGTTCACCGCGCTCGGCGGCGCATGATCCGGCACCGGTTCTGCAATATGACGAGGCAGGAAGATGCGGAAGGTCGTGCCCTGGCCAACCTCCGACTCCGGGTGAATGTAGCCACCGGACTGCTTGACGATACCATAGACCATCGCCAGACCGAGACCGGTTCCCTTACCAACTTCCTTGGTGGTGAAGAAGGGCTCGAAAATCTTGTCCATGATCTCGGGCGGAATACCAGTGCCGGTATCGGCCACCTCGACCATCACGAAATCCTCGGATGGCAGTTCCGCATAGTTGAAAGCCGCCGCCTCGCGCGCCGGGACATTGCGGGTGCGCAGCGTGATCTTGCCACCCTGCGGCATGGCGTCACGGGCGTTGACGCAAAGATTGATCAGCACCTGTTCGAACTGCGACAGGTCCGTCTTCACCGACCACAGGTCACGCCCGTAATCGACGTCCAGCTTGACATTGGTGCCGGAAATCAACCGCTCGACCAGCATGCGCAGATCGCCGACGACATCTGTCAGGTTCAGCACGGCCGGGCGCATCGTCTGCTTGCGCGAGAAGGCCAGAAGCTGGCGCACCAAAACCGCCGCACGGTTGGCGTTGCGCTTGATTTCCATGAGGTCAGCAAAGCTGGCATCCGATGGCCGAGCCTGCAAAAGCAGGTGGTCGGACGACAGAAGAATGGCGGTCAGCACATTGTTGAAGTCGTGTGCTATGCCGCCAGCCAGCGTGCCGACGGCATTCATCTTCTGCGTTTGCGCCATGCGCGTTTCGAGCGCCTTCTGCTCGGTCACCTCGACGGCATAGACGATGGCCGCCTCTTCCGGCGCCTCTTCGCTCTGGTCCACCACGGCATTGACGTAATAGCGGAAATGGCGCGTCTCATCGGCCGGATGACGGCAATCGAAGGGCGGGATATCGCTCTGGCGATCAAGCGCCGCCGCCAGCGCCGTCTGCATCTGGTTGCGCTCGGCTTCCGGAATAAGCGCTTCAAGCCGCGCGCCATTCTCGATGTCATCACGCGACACGACACCGGAGAAGAGCTTCAGGAACGGTGCGTTAGTCTTGAGAATGCGGCCGACACCATTGACCGAGGCGATGGCCATCGGCGTGTTGTTGAAGAAGCGCGTGAAGCGCATGGCCGCCGCTGAATCCAGTTCCTGCCCTTCGCCATCCGAACGCCGGGACAGAACGATCGTGCGGCTTTCGCCCGGCGCTCCATCGCGGGTGGCACTGACCCGATGGACGAGGCGCACCGGCACGCTCTGGCCATTGGAACGGCGGAAATCGAGATCGAGCACTTCTGTGCGCTTGGCGCCCGGTTCGGCCTGAACCGACTGGATGAGGGCCATACCCTCGCCCGCCACGAAATCGGCAATCGACAGCGATCCCGGTGTGAACTTGGTCAGGTCGATGGCCAGCCATTCGGCCAGCGTGGCATTGAGGTAGAAGACCTCTCCCTTTCGCCCGGCCGAGAAGAAGCCGGCGGGCGCATGGTCGAGGTAATCGATGGCGTTCTGCAGTTCCTTGAAGAAGCGCTCCTGCTCCTCCCGCTCCGGTGTGATGTCTGTGATCTGCCAGACGTGAAGCGGGCGGTCCTTGCCGTTGGCATTGGCCAGCGCGCGCGCCTTGAGGCGATACCAGTGCGCACCTGCCCCCGCCTGTTCATTCGGGCTGAGCGATTTCAGAAGGCGGAATTCCTCATGCCCCTCGCGCCCCTCTCTCAACCCGTTGGTCAGGCGATAGAGAACCTCCGTTGCTTCGCGGTTGCGCGACAGCATGGCCTCCAGCGTACGGACCTCGGTCGCTTTGCGCGCACCGGTCAGCTTGCCATAGGCCGCATTGGCGAACACGATCCGGCCCGCCTCGTCGGTAATGATGATCCCGTCCGGGTGAGAGGAGATGAAGCGCCGCGCCAGCTCGTCCGGCTCTGAACCGGGCATGACCTGAACGAAGCCGATAACCGACGATACCAGAAAGAAGATTCCAACCATCGCGAGAACGCCGAGGACGCCAAGCACGACCTCGTTGTTCAGATGATTGCGGAAAATGATGAAAGCGGCGGCAGCACCCGCGAGAACGAGCGCAAGCGCCAATATCCGGATGATCGTACCGGCCGTCCGCCCGCCCCGATCAAGGAGCGGCACATCATCGTTACCGGCTTGCCGCATACCCGTCATCAAACCCCCTGCTTGCCGGCAGCCGTGCGAATCGGCGCCTGACGCTGGGATGATTCCTAACGCAAAGGTCGCGTCCGACCGAAACGGAATCACCCTATGCCTTTATATCTAGCAATTTGCCGCACTTGCCAAAAGCACGGGCACTGCACAAAGCGCCCACCTATGCACAGGCAATTCTTGTCGCGCGCCATCGATGGCTTGTCACGGAGGCGATTCGCGGGCACCTCGGCCATATCAGGGTGAAGCGCCTTGCCATGAGGGGCAAAAAGGCGTTTCCTGCCCCCCGACCGGATTAGAGGAGCGTTGCGATGATCGCAGACATCATGGCCGAATATGGCGGCCGCCTTCTGGTTGCCATCGGCGGCGTCGGACTTGGCCTGATCTGCCTCGTGGCAGTTCTGAAGTACCTGCGCCAGCGCAATGGCCCTTCGCCTTTCGTACGTGGGGGAAAGACACGCACGCCCCGCCTGCAGGTGGTTGATGCCGCAGCCGTCGACACGCGTCGCCGGGTCGTTCTCGTGCGCCGCGACGATGTTGAACATCTGATCATGATCGGCGGTCCGACCGATCTGGTCATTGAAAGCAACATCGGTTCGAAACCGGCTGCCGCGAGCTATACGCCCACTGAGACCGCATACGCGCCGGCAGAGCCTCCGGCTCCCCGCCCCGTCCGCATTCCCGAGCCGCCTCGCGCCCTTCAGCCGGAGCCGGAGGCCGAGGCGCCGGCGCCGAGACCTTTCATTGAAAGAACGCCCGTCGAACGCCCTTCCCCGGAACGCCCGCCTGTTCCCCGTCCCGCTACGCGTCAACTTCCGGAAATCAGGGAGCGCAATCTGGATGCGCCGCTGCCGATCACGCCACAGGCGGCCTATTTCGAGGCCAGCGACGATTTCACGCCCTCCACTGCACCGGCGCAGCGTCCTTCGGCGCCTCCGGCACGCCAGCCCGCCCTTGCCGCTCCACCCGCCGAGCCGGCACCGCCACCGGCCCCCACCGCCGAGGAAATCGCCCTCAAGCAAGCCGAGGCGCATCTGGAAGCAATGAAGCGACGGATGGCCGGACAGGAAGCCCCTGCACGCCCGCGCCCCGAGCCGGAAAAGCCCTCTGGCTTTGCTCAGGTCCTCGACAACGAAATGAAGGCGCCGTTGCGTGATACGACCCGCCCCGTTCCCGCCGCCATCCAGCAGGTCCGGCGGCCGGACGCGGCACCACCCACCGCCGCATCGGACAAGGATCCCAATTTGCAGGACGAAATCGCCCGCATCTTTGGCGAAAAGCGATGAATGACAGGGCTTCAAACACAAAGGGGCTGCACCCGACCTGAGGTGCAGCCCCTTTGCGTTTCGACACCACCGACCTTGGCGTAAACGCCCCGGCAACGGCGATTTATTCGTCGCGGTAAACCTTTTCGCGGCGTTCGTGACGCTCCTGCGCCTCGATCGACAACGTGGCGATCGGACGGGCGTCGAGGCGGCGGAGACCGATAGGCTCACCCGTTTCCTCGCAATAGCCGTAGGTGCCGTCATCAATCCGCGCAAGCGCCGCATCGATCTTGGAGATCAGCTTGCGCTGGCGGTCACGGGCGCGCAGTTCGATGGCACGGTCGGTCTCGGAAGAGGCCCGGTCGGCCAGATCGGGATGGTTTGCGCTTTCCTCGGCCAGATGGCCGAGCGTTTCGCGTGCCTCGCGAAGAATGTCGTTCTTCCACGCGATCAGCTTTGCGCGGAAATAGGCACGCTGGTTCGGATTCATGAACTCGTCGTCTTCCGAGAGCACAAAGCCGTCAAGACTGGTATTCTCACTCAACGCGATTCTCCTGAAGTACTAGGCCTCACTGGCGCGCTGTATATCTCATCAGGGATAGGAGGTTCAAGCCTCGTGATGCATTTGCAGGCATTTTTAAATCTGTCGTAATTTTAGGCTAAAGAACTCTTTTTGCTGCTTAATTTGCCTCAAGCCGAATAAGCGGGCCTTTCCGGCTGCCCACAACCTTGAGCGGCGGAAGCTGCCGTGCATATCGCCTGACCGCGCGCGCGGACCCGTTGACGGCATCGGCCCGAAGAAGATAGAGGCATTCTTAGCCTCAACAGGAACGAGACGGATGACTGCCGCCAGCCTGCCGCTCCAAAGAATTTTTCTGCTCCGGCATGCCCAGGCGGCATGGCCCGCGCCGGGCGAGAGCGACTTCGACAGGGCGCTCGATGACAAAGGGCGCATCGAGGCGTCCGTCATTGCCGGCCTCGTGGCAGGACACGGCTATATGGCCGATCGCGTCCTGTGCTCGGGCGCGCGCCGCTGCCGTGAAACAGCGGAAACAGTTACCCGTGCGTTCGGCCGCGATTTCCCCATCAAGATCGCCCCCGAGCTCTATCACGGGATGACTGACAGCTATCTGGCCGTCATCGGTGCTGAAAAGAATGCGCAGTCGTTGATGATCGTCGGACATAATCCGACGATCGAGGAACTGATGGAAACGCTGGTCGGCCCGGACGCCACTTGGTCGGCCATTTCCGGCGGCTATCCGACCGCTGGCTTCGCCGTTATCGACCGCGCCACCGGCAGCGAAACGGGCTGGACGCTGACCGAATTCCTCGCCCCCTGAACGCCCGTCACTTTCCAAGTACCTGCACCGTTCCTATATTCGGCGAAACGAACAGCAGGATTGCCTTGAAGAGTGTCTTCCCCCTTATCATCGATTGCCGATAGCGCGCTGATTGCCTTCGACAGCATTGCAGACCGGGCCGCAAGTCTGGTCAATCCGTCGATCCGCCTCGGCGTGACCGGCCTTTCGCGCGCCGGCAAGACGGTGTTCATCTCCTCTCTGGTTCACAATCTCCTGAAGGGCGGCCGCCTGCCCCTGTTCGAACCGCTGCAATCCGGTCGCATCTCGAATGTGCGGCTGGAACCGCAGCCCGACGATGCAATCCCCCGCTTCCAGTACGAAGATCACATTGAAACGCTGATCCGCGAACGCACCTGGCCTGACTCGACCCGCGCCATCTCGGAACTGCGCCTCACCTTCGACTATCAGAGCGCCAGCGGCTGGAGCCGCTTTCTGTCGCCGGGCAGGCTCTCCATCGATATCGTCGATTATCCCGGCGAATGGTTGCTCGACCTGCCGCTCCTGCAACAGGATTACCGCACCTTCAGTGAAAGAACGGCAACGCTGGCACGCACCGGCATTCGCGCCGAGCTTTCAGGCGACTGGCTGGCCTTCGCTGCCCAGACGGATATGGATGCCCCCGCAGACGAAATGACGGCGCGGCGCCTGTTCGAAATCTTTGCGGCCTATCTGCGTGCCTGCAAGTCCGATGAGCGCTCGCTCTCCACCTTGCCGCCGGGCCGGTTCCTGATGCCGGGCGATCTTGAGGGATCGCCAGCGCTGACCTTCGCGCCCCTGCCGGACATTCCGGATACCCCGGCAAAACCCGGCTCTTTGCGGGCCATGATGGAGCGGCGCTACGAAGCCTACAAGACCGTGGTGGTAAAGCCATTCTTCCGCGAACATTTCGCACGGCTCGACCGGCAGATCGTGCTGGTCGATGCGCTTCAGGCGATCACCCGCGGCCCCGAGGCCGTCGCCGATCTCGAGCGCGCCATGCAGGATGTGCTGGAATGTTTCAGGCCGGGTTCGGGCAGCCTTCTCTCAGCCCTCACGGGCCGTCGCATCGACCGGGTTCTCGTCGCCGCCACCAAGGCCGATCATCTCCACCATGAAGGTCACGACCGGCTCGAAGCCGTCACGCGGCGTCTCGTGGAACGCGCCGTCACGCGCGCGGGTGTGGCCGGTGCCGGCATCGATGTCATGGCGATCGCCTCCATCCGCGCCACGCGTGAGGCAACCGTCAGGCAGAACGGCCAGACACTGCCGGTCATCGTCGGAACACCGATTGCGGGTGAGACGATCAACGATGAACGCTTCGACGGAAACCGGAAAACAGCAATATTTCCCGGTGACTTGCCCGCGAATCCGGAATCAATCTTTGAAGCGGAGAAGCCAGGCGAGCAAGCCCGCGTCAATGCGGTGCGTTTTCGCCCCCCCGAGGTGGCGGAAGTGAATGGTACACGCGTCGCCCTGCCCCATATCCGTCTGGACCGCGCCCTTCAATTCCTGCTGGGAGACCGGCTGAAATGACCGATGATCGCAAACCCCGCGCCTTTTCCGTAGAGGAACCGACCACCATCGCCGCGCCCGTGAAGGCTGATCCGCGCGTACCGCAGAGTTTCGCCGATGATGTTGTTCTGACGCCGGACGAGGACGATCCTTTCCTCTCCGAAAGCCTGCCACCGATGCCGCTGGCCGAACCGCGCAGACGTCGCTTCTCCTTTGGCAAGCTTGCCCTGGGCGCCTTCAGCCTCTTGCTGTCGCTGGCGTTTGGTCTGTGGGCGGATAACCTGATCCGCGATCTCTTTGTACGCTACGAGACGCTTGGCTATGTCGCAACGGCCGCGCTGGCGCTCGGCCTCCTCGGCCTCGCCGTTGTGGTGGCCCGCGAGGTGGTTGGCATGATGCGGCTCTCGGCCGTGCAGTCCCTCAAGGACGAGGCGGAAAAAGCCATGACCGAGCGCCGCCCGGAACCCGCCCGCGCCGTCGTGACGAAGCTCTCCGGCCTTCTATCCGCTCGCGCCGATACCGCTCGTGGTCGCGCGAGACTGAAGGAAACCGAAGAGGACATCATCGACGGCCCGCACCTCATCCACCTCGCGGAACGCGAATTGATGACCCCGCTCGACCGGCAGGCCCGCGCGCTGATCCTCAACGCATCGAAACGTGTTTCCGTTGTCACCGCCGTTTCACCGCGTGCCATCGTCGATCTTGCCTATGTACTGTTCGAGGTCATGCGGCTGGTCCGCGCCATGGCCGATCTTTATGGCGGCCGCCCCGGCTCGCTCGGCCTGCTTCGATTGACCCGGGATGTGATTGCCCATCTGGCAGTAACCGGCTCGATTGCAGTAGGTGACGGCCTTGCGCAGCAGGTACTCGGCCACGGCCTCGCCTCCAAGCTTTCGGCCCGTCTTGGCGAGGGCGTTATCAACGGCCTGATGACGGCGCGCATCGGCATCGCCGCCATGGACCTTTGCCGCCCGCTGCCCTTTTCGGCTCTCAAGCGCCCCGGCATTGGCGATTTCATCGGTGACCTGACACCGAAACTGTCCGGTGAGCCGAAGACATAACGTACCTGAAGAAAAGTTTAGCGAATATGGTGAATCAAAAAGCCACCCGGTCAACGCCCCGTTAACCATTCAAAGGCTAAGGTAAACCCAATTGAGATCGCTGCTTGCCAGGGAAAGTATCATGTATTCGCGCATCTTTTCGCTTGCCAGCGGTCTTGCCGCTGTTGCTGTTTCCGTTGCTGCTCTTGCCGGTTCGCCCGCTGCCGCCGGTCCGCGCGACAAGGCCTTCTTCGATTCCATCGCGGGTGAATGGAAGGGGCCGGGTGAGATCGTCGCCGGTAAGTACAAGGGCACGAAGTTCAACTGCACGCTGAAGGGCGAGCCCGCCGATGGCGGCGAAGCCGGTATCAAGCTGGATGGCTCCTGCCGCGTCGGCGTCTTCACGCAGCCCATGTCCGCTTTCATCTCCCAAAAGGGTTCGACCTATACCGGCAAGTTCCTTGATGGCGCCGCCGGCAAGGGCCTCGATATCGTCTCCGGCACCGTTGCGGATAACCGCGCCGTGATGGGCATCAGCCGCGCCCAGCTCAACGGTGCGCTCATTGCCCGTGTCGATGATCCGAACTCCATGAACGTCACGATTTCGGTGAAGGTCGGCGAAAAAATGGTTCCGGTGATCGGCATGACGCTTGGCCGCCAGCTCGATACGATGGCCGTCGGCTCGATCCGGTAATTCCGGCGATAACGGCATGCAAGGCCCGCCCCATGGCGGGCTTTTTGCGTTAATGGGCCTGTCTCAGGCCCTGTCAGCCATCGCAAGGCAGGCGTCGGCAACAGCCAGCGAATCCCGCGTCATCGCCACATTGTGAACCCGGAAGATCGCCGCTCCTGCAAGGCGCAGGATCACCGTTGTCGCCGCCGTACCCACATCGCGCGCATCCGGTGCCTCGCGCCCCGTCAGCGCCCCGATGAAGCGCTTGCGCGATGTGCCGGCCAGCAGTGGAAGGCCGAACGCGGAAAGTTCCGAAAACCGTACCATCAGTTCGGTGTTTTCGTCCGTATCCTTGGCAAAGCCGAAACCGGGGTCGAGAATGATCTTGTCACGCGCAATGCCGGCCTCATCGGCAATCACCAGTGACCGGTCGAGAAAAAGCCGCTGGTCATCAATCACATCCGCAAGCTTCTCCCGATCGCGTCCGGTGTGCATGATACAGACGCCGGCACCGGATGCGGCAACGACGCCGGCCATACCCGCATCCTTCTGCAACCCGAACACGTCGTTGACGATGTGCGCTCCGGCGGCAATCGCAAGCCGGGCCGTTTCCGCGCGATAGGTGTCAATGGAAACCAGCACTGGGCTTTCCGCCGTCAGACGCTCGATGACCGGCAGGACCCGGTCCTGTTCTTCCGCCGCACTGACGGCAGCCGCACCCGGCCGGGTCGACTCACCACCGATATCGATGATGTCCGCTCCCTCGGCCACCAGAGCCAGCGCATGAGCCAGCGCCGCTTCGCCCTCGGCATAACGCCCGCCATCGGAAAACGAATCAGGCGTCGTGTTGACGATGCCCATGATGAGGCCCCGCGCGCCAAGTTCGAGCGAACGACCATGCGCCATCTGCCAATGCGACGGTGCGGGTTTAACCTTGCTGCCGGTATTCATCGTCATGCCCCGATTTGTTGCGCGGCGGATATTGCGCTCGCTTGGGCTATGCCCCAAGGTCGCCCCGAGTTCAACATGCGGACAGCAGAATGCCCCTTACCCGCTCCCTGCCATTGCTTCTGGGTCTCGGCCTTTCCCTTTTGACGGGCGCCGAGATCGCGCAGGCCGAAACAGTCGTTAACAAGTCCGTTCGCTACTACGCGGTCGGCGGAAAGACCACCGCCGAGATCGACCGCGAACTGTCGCGCCACGGGCCGATGACGAAAAGCACCGGCTCCCGCCATCCGGGGACGACCGAAATTCGATTCGGCGGCGAAATCTCCTTTGCCGACGAAGGCGGCAGATGCCGGGTGCGCGCCGTCAAGGTCATCGTCTCAACGAAGATCACCCTGCCCCGCTGGACAAACCGCAATCAGGCCAGTCGAGACATGGGGCTTTTGTGGGATACATTGGCCGCAGACATCAAGCGCCACGAGGAACGGCACGCAGAGATCGCGCGCAACCATGCCCGCACGCTGGAAGCGCGCCTGAGCGGTCTGACCTCGGCTCGCACCTGCGCCGCCCTTCAGGCGAAGGCTTCCGAAATCACGGAAAAGACCAGCGCCGAACACGATGCCGATCAGGCCCGCTTCGACCGCGTCGAGGCCGCCAATTTTCAGAAACGGCTTGGCCGACTGCTCCAGGTCCGCATCGAACGCGCCCGCAAATAGGCGTGTTGCACCCACGCACGAAAAGGCCCGGAAACCAGGTCCGGGCCGCATGCACATTGGAAAGCCCGTCGATCAGGCCTGACGTTCGGGAACGTGTACGACCAGACCGTCAAGGTCCGGCGCGATCTTGATCTGACAGGAAAGGCGCGAGGTCGGGCGCACATCGACGGCAAAGTCGAGCATATCTTCTTCCATCGGCTCAGGCTCCCCGACCTTCGCGGTCCAGGCGTCATCCACATAGACATGACAGGTCGCACAGGCGCAGGCGCCGCCGCATTCAGCCTCGATGCCCGGCACCGAATTGCGAACCGCATTCTCCATCACGGTGGAGCCATCGGCAGCGTCGATTTCGAAGCGCTGGCCGTCGAAGGCGACGATCGTCAATTTTGTCATCAGTCGATTCCCAAGAGATAGAAGTTACGAAAGGAGCGCAGTCCTTCCGTTTCATAAAGCAGGTTTGGACGGGCTGTGAAGCCTTTTTCGCCAGAAACGCGCGCCCGGCTCCGCAAACGCAAAAGGCGGCGTCCGAAGAACGCCGCCCTGCATCATATCAATCCGTAAAACGGACCTTAGCGGCTGAGCTTCAGGATGAAGTTCTCGGCTTCGAGCACGGCGGCAGCGAGTGCCGCGGTCGTTGCGGCGTCACCGGCGTTTTCTTCCAGTTCACCGGCAAGCTTGGCGACCGTGAAGGCGCCAACGGCGCTGGCGGCACCACGCAGGCGGTGTGCAGCAGCCTTGACGCCCTTGGGGTCAGCGCTGGCAAGCTCCTGAAGGGACGTGCGGGCCTGCTTGGCGAAAAGCTGAAGCACATCGGCTTCGAGGTTCTTGTCACCGGCAGTCTGCGCCGCCAGATGAACGAGATCGATCGGGCGAGAATGAGAGGGCCGCGCGCTGCGCGAGTTATCCGGGGCATCGAAGGCGATATTAAGCGCTGCCATGTTCCTGTTCCTGCGGTTATTGTTATTGCGCGATCTTGCGATGAGCAAATGCTGCCAAACGGCGCTCGCTATTCCGTTAAATTCAGGCGCAAAGACGGCAAAAACCCTAAAAGATGGTTAATATTCGCTAAACATTGAAGAGTACTCGACTTTTGGACGAAAGCGTCCCTAAAAATCTGTTAACAACGGATTGGCCCCGAGGCGGAAAAGGCCGCGTCGATTGTGTCAGAACCCCTTCTGTGTCACTACGATACGACTGGGAATTTTATGATGGCAACAGAGCGTTCGGCTGAAATGGCGCATTATGAAGCGCTGTTACATCGCACCGGGCGATGCGCCGCCTTCCAGTGAATGACGGCCTTTCCCCGCTCATGTATCATGTATACGGCTGGGGCGGGCCAATAGGCCGAAACGGACGCCGCCGGGCAGGCAAATGCGGCATAAGCCCGACGGAAAATCCGGATCGAATGAAGTGAGTTAGTGACGAGGCGTACTCATATGGCAGACAGGAAATACGGCGATTCGATTGATCACGCCGCCTACCAGGCCCTCGAAGAGGCCCTGAAGATGGAAGTTTCCGAACCGTCGGACCGTTCGAACGCCAGAAATGCATCCACTGCCCCGGAGGCAAACGTGTCAGACACATCAAAGCAGCCATCCCGCAGTCGTGCCAGGGAACAGGAAGGCGCCCGCGCCGCTTCGGCAGAATCGGCAGCGCGCAATCCTTCGCTGGAAGCTGCCAACGATGCCAGCAAGCGTGCGCCGGCGGCGATACTTCGGTCACTTGAAACCGGATCGATGCGCTCGGCGTTGCGCAACGCCGCCCTCGTGTCCTTCTTCTGGTGCATCGGCGGCCTTGGCCTCGCCCAGATCCTGCTCGGCTCGGATATGTGGCAGGCGCCGGCCGGAGGCTCGGCTCTCGCGCAGCCCGGTCTGATCGCCGTCCTCGTCGGCATTCTCGTCCCGATCCTGCTCTTCTTCGCCTTCTTCATCATGATGGCCCGTGCCCACGACCTGCGCAACGCGGCCCGCTCCATGGCGGAAGTGGCGCTTCGTCTCGTCGAGCCGGAAACGGTTGCCTCCGAACGGATCATGACCGTCGGTCAGGCTGTGCGCCGCGAGGTTTCCGCCCTCAACGAAGGCATCGAGCGCACCATCGCCCGCGCCACGGAACTCGAAACGCTCGTGCATTCCGAAGTGAATGCGCTGGAGCGCAGCTACGCCGACAATGAACTGCGGGTGCGCGGCCTCGTCCATGAACTCGGTTCCGAACGCGAAGCCATCGTCAACCACGCCGAGCGCATCCGCTCGACCATCGTCGGCGCGAATGACCAGCTCAAGGAAGACCTGTCCCTCGCAACCGAGGAAATCGCCATTCGTCTGGCGACCTCGGGTGAGGCTTTCGCTTCGCTCATCGATACCCGCGCCGCCGCACTCATGGAACAGTCGAACACCGCCGTCGACACGTTCGGTTCGCTTCTGGCCGCCAAGACCGATTCACTGCTGCAGACGCTGACCGCTTCCGGCGTCGCCCTGACCACCGAGTTCGACGAGCGTCTGAACGTGCTGAACGACGTGCTTTCGACGCGCGGCGAAGAGCTACTCTCGCAGTTCGAAACGCGCGCATCCTCGCTCGATACCAACACGGAAAAGCTCAACGCCGCGCTGAACGAGCGCGCCCGCCAGCTCAACGAAACCCTGCTGACCCGCACCCGCGAAATCAGCGAGGTCCTTTCAGGCGGCGAGCAGACCGTTTCCTCCGCGCTGGAAACGACGCTTTCGCGCCTCAACGAAACGCTTGATGCCAAGGCGACCGGTTTCCGCCAGACGCTGCAATCGGCCGCCGATGACGCCATCATGGATCTCGACCTACGTTCGGGCTTCTTCGATGAGCGCCTTCAGGCAACCGTCGGCCAGATCTCGACCACCTTCGATGAGCGCGTCGCCGAATTCACTGACGCCTTCGACAAGCGCGCCGGCTCTCTGGACGTCAAGCTGGCCGAAAGCCTCGCCCGCATCGACGACACGCTGTCGGGCGGCTCCAACGCCATCGACGGCATCCTGAACTCGTCCATCGAGCGCCTCGGTTCGACGCTGACAGACCAGTCCTTCGCCTTCTCGACCGCGCTCGGCACGGGCCAGGAGCTGCTTGAATCGGCCATCGACGCCCGCTCGCGCGAATTCTCCGACGCCATCAATGCCCGCACCGAAGCCCTGACGGAAGCCTTCGCCACCGCCCACGAAAAGGTTGGCGCCGTGATGGACGAACGTGGCAATTCGCTGCTTGGCGCGCTGGCGGAAAACCATGTGCGCTTCGAGGAAAGCCTGTATGGCCGCTCGAACGAGATCACCTCGTCGGTCATGGCCGGCCAGCAGCGCCTTGCCGAAACGCTCGATGAAAAGGCGGCCATCATTGCCCGCACGATGATCGACGGTCAGGAGCGCTTCGAATCCAGCCTCGACCAGCGCAGTAGCGCCCTGCTGGAAGCTTCCGCCGAAGCCGAGCGTCGTCTCGACACCGCCCTCTCCAGCAAGACGGCTGCCATCGAAGCCGCCTATGCCGATAACCAGGCGAAGCTGGAAGAAGCTCTCGACCGCAGCGCCGAAAACCTGTCCGGCGTTCTCGCCGGCGGCGGTGCCCATATCGAAATTCTCGTGGGCGGCGGTGCTGAACGCATCGAGGCCGCCCTTCTGGCCAGCACCGACCAGATCGGCACTCGCCTGAACGACACTGCCCTTCAGCTTGAGACATCGCTGTCCATGGGGCAGGACATGATCTCGGAAACGCTGTCCGGAAACGCCGCACGCATTGAACAGAGCCTTGCTGCCGCCCATCAGCAGATGCAGTCCAGCTTCGAGCAGCGCACCGGCCAGATCGAAAGCAGCCTTCTTTCGACCGCCGCACGCGTAGACGATGCTCTTGCTGCCGGTCAGGATCGCCTTGCCTCGACGCTGGACGAACGTTCCGCCCGGTTGGAAAGCAACCTGCTGTCCACTGCGGAGCGCATCGACACCGCGTTCGTCAATGGTCAGGACCGCATCGCTTCCACGCTGGACGAGCGTTCTGCACGCCTGGAAAGCAATCTTCTGTCCACCGCGGAGCGCATCGACCTGACGCTGAGCAATGGTCAGGACCGCATTGCATCGGCGTTGGATGACCGCTCGTCCCAGCTTGAAAGCAGTCTTTCTACGGCAGCCGAACGCATCGACTCTGCCCTCGGTTCTGCCCATGAGCGCATTCGCAACACCGTCGAAGAACGGGCTGGTCTCATCCAGACCGGCCTCCACGGCGTCGCCGATCGCATTGGCACGGCGCTGGGCGTCGGCCACGAGATCATCCGCAACGCCGTCGACGAACGCGCCGGTCAGGTCGAAGCCGCCCTTGCCGCCAACGCCGAGCGGGTCGAGCGCGCCTTCGAGGACGGGCATGAGCGCCTCAAGGAAGCCGTTGCCGGCAGCGCCGAGCGTATTTCCTCCACGCTGCGCGATGAGTGGAGCCATTTCGACACCCTGCTGACCGAGCAGGCGACTTCGATCGGCGCCACGCTGGCCACCAGCACCGGCATGCTGGAAATCTCGCTCGACGAGCGCGAGGAATCCCTCCGCCACACCATCGACAGCAGCGCCACCGCTCTGGATGAGCGTCTGCGTCGCAGCGTCGGCGAGATCGCCAACAAGATCGGCGCCGCCGCAACCGAGATCGACCGCTCGACCGATTTCCTCGCCAATCGCGTCGAACAGACCGTTGGCGGCATGTCAGAGCGCCTCCACGATACCACGGGTCGTATCGAAGCCTCCATCGGCTCGCTCGAAACCCGCCTTCGGGACGATCTTCAGGACGTTTCCACGCTGGTCGACAGCACCAGCCGCAAGCTTGCCGACGCCCTGACCGAAAAGGTCCAGGAACTCGACCGTACCGGGTCAGAAGTGACCGAGCGCATTGCATCGGCCATCGAGGACAAGGTCAGCAGCCTTAATCTCACCGGCGGCATTCTGGCAGCCAGCATCAGCGATACGCTGGAAGAAGGCACGGCCAAGATCGAGGAACGCCTTGGCACCATGGACCGTGCCCTCAATGCCGGTCTGGACAATGTCAACCGCACCATCGAGGGCAAGGCCGTTACGCTCGCCTCCACGCTCCGCGAGACGATCACGCAGGCTGCCCGCGAAATGGACGAGGAAGCCCAGCGCACGGTCGATACGCTCGGACGCAGCGCGACCGAGTATTCCGAGCGCCTGGAAAGCCGCAGCAACGACTTCATCAGCGCGCTCGAGGCGCGCGAGGCTGAACTGTCGGGCCGGATTGTCGAGACACAGAGCCTGCTCGGCGAAAAGGCCATCGAGATCACCAGTCAGGTCGTCTCGGCCGGCGACGCTCTCGTTGCCCGCGTCGGCAGCGCGGAGGCTTCCGTCGCCAGCCAGATCGCCGAAATCTCGGGCACGCTGGCCGATGCCGAACGCAAGCTGGAAGAGCGCGGTCGCACAGTGCGTGGCGCTCTCGCCGAAACGAGCAGCGAGATCGCCTCGACGCTCGATCAGGTCGACCGCGCCCTCGCCGCCCGCGGCAATGCCATCCGCGCCACGCTGGATGAACGCAGCCGTGACCTCAACTCGATGCTTGCAGGCCGCTCCAGCGAGCTGTCGCGCCTCATCGATGAGAAGGCCCGACCGCTGGTCGAGGAATATGCCGAGACCGGGCGCGCCGCCGCAGAAAAGATTGCGGCCGCCGCTGCCGAAAGCGCCGGCAAGCTGACTTCTGCTGCCGCCGAAAGCGTCGAGAAGCTGAACGCCGCGACGACCGAAAGCACGGACCTTCTGCGCAACGAAAACACGGCGCTCATCGAAGCGATCTCGGCCCGCACCAGTGAAACGCTGACCGCTATCAGCGCCCGAACGGAGAAGGCCGCCAACATCATCGGCGCCGTCGAAAATTCGCTCGCCGGCAGCGTGGACAGCCTCATCGACCGTCTGGCCGAGAGCAATTCGGCGCTCGCATCGGTGGTCGAGAAAGCCACCCGCGAACTTTCCGACGTCGATCGCCAGCTTGGTGAAACCGGTTCGCATTTCGCCGAGACAGCCACCCGCGCCACCGAGGCTTTGCAGACCTCGAGCCGTCTCGTGGACGACGGCATCGAACGCCTTTCGCAGGTCGCTGGCAACACGCTTTCGCAGGTCGGCGGCATCGTCGGCAGCTTCGAGAACCACTCCAAGGTGCTGGGTCAGGCTTCCGATCTTCTCGCGGCCGCCCAGTCCAATCTGGTCGGCACGCTGGAAGAGCGGCAGGAAGCCCTGCGCGCCCTCTCCATCGGCCTCGTCAAGCGCTCGGAAGAGATCGAGAACACGATGCGCGGCCTCGGCGATATGGTCGAGAGCGCTCTGGAGCGCGCCGACAACCGTGCAGGCCAGATGACCGGCAACCTGCGCCAGGGAATCCAGAACGCGTTCGCCGATATCGGCAAGGTTCTTTCCCATACCGAACAGCGCGCCCAGGCAACGGCGGAAACCATGCGTTCGACGTTGCTCAGCGCAGGTGAGGAAACAACCCGCGCCGTCGAGCAGACCCTGTCGCTCGCCGAAAAGCGTTCCGGCGAACTGGCCGGCAACCTGCGCACCGGCCTCTCCTCATCCCTCAGCGATGTTGATCGCCTGTTGACCGAAGCCGGTCGCAAGTCGGACGCCACGGCGGAACACATGCGCCAGGCAGTGCGTCAGGCAGTGGAAGATGCCGTTGGTCGCTTCGGCGGCGCAACGGAGGAAATCCGCCGCTCGGCCCACGACATCCGCAAGGAACTGGATGTCACCCGTGCGGAACTGAAGCGTGGTGCCTTCGACCTGCCTGAAGAAGCCAAGGAAAACGCTGCCGCCATGCGCCGCGCCGTCAGCGAACAGATCCGCGCCCTGCAGGACCTGTCGCAGCTCGTGGGCAAGTCTACCCGCCAGTTCGAGGTGTCGGAACCGGCACCCCGCGCAGCGGCGCCAGCGCCCGCCCCCGTTGTGGAGCGTCCCGTCGTCGCACAGCGTCCGCAGCCGCAGCCGCAGCAGACTGCCGTTCCTGCTCGGGCTGAAACCATGCCGGCATTGCGCGGCACGCTGTCAGCCGAGCGCCCCACGGTTGCCGCACCGGCCCGTCCGGCCACACGTGAGGACTATCCAGCCAATAGCGGCTGGATCAGCGATCTGCTGCGCGGCGCTTCCCGCGACGAGGCCGAGCATGCACCCGTTGCCCAGCCGCAGGTTAAGCGTGCGCCCGAGCCTGCTCCGGCTGCCCGGGCCGACCAGCGCAATCCGCGCCACATGGTCGAGTCGCTGAATTCGCTGTCGGTCGATATCGCCCGCGCCATCGATCACGATACTTCGGTCGAGCTGTGGCGCCGCTATCAGCGCGGTGAGCGGGATGTCTTCACCCGTCGCCTCTACACCCTGAAAGGTCAGCAGACCTTCGACGAAATCAAGCGCAAGTATGAGCGTGAGCCGGAGTTCCGCTCCGCCGTGGATCGCTACATCGCCGATTTCGAAAAGTTGCTGACAGACGTTGCCCGCACCGATCGTGACCGCACGGCAACCCAGTCCTACCTGACCTCTGACACCGGTAAGGTCTACACGATGCTGGCGCACGCCGCAGGTCGCCTCGGCTGATTGGATCGCAATCAATGCAGAACAAAAAGGGCCGCTCCTTTGGAGCGGCCCTTTTATATTGGTGGGTGAAATCCGGCTGGTTCAGGCTTCCGGCAGAAGCCGAAGACCGATGATGCCGATGATGATGAGACCGATGCAGGCGAGGCGCGCGGGGCTGGAGGATTCACCGAAGAAGATGATGCCCATGATGACGGTGCCAACCGTGCCGATCCCTGTCCAGATGCCGTAGGCCATGCCCACCGGCAAGGTCTTCACCGCCTGCCCCAGAAGATAGACGCTGATGGCAATAAGCACCGCTGTTATGATGCTCGGCAACGGTTTGGTGAAGCCGTCCGAATATTTCATGCCCAGCGCCCAGAAGATTTCAAGCAGCCCGGCCCCAATCAACATCAACCAGTTCATAGATAACCTCAGGAAAATTAAATTCACAAAATTCAATTTCCTGTGTCACCTGTTTCCCGATGCGACGCAAGCCCCAAGATGGGCGGACATGCATCAATGACGACGCCGGAACGCGCCCTGGTCTATAGATGAAGTGTTGGGAAACGCTCAGAGCGAGCGAAGCGTCCAGTCGACGATATCGGCACTGACGCGCGAGAAGGCGCGGTCGAGCGCCTTGACATAGGCGCGGTTCTCGCCACCGGAAACCGGTTCGCTGGCGCTAAAGCTCTTCTGCGTCTTTACCGTGCCGTTGCGATCATTGAGGATCTTCACGGAAATTTCGACATTCGCCGCACGGGTACCGCTGCTGACGATCTCGAAGGCGCGGATGTCGCTTACGAGCTGGTAATCGATGGCAAGTCCCTGCCCCGGCTTGCCGACACCGCCCAGCTTGCCGGAATTCTCGAAGGCCTCGACCAGCTTCGATTGCACCATGCGCGGCAGTCGGTCGCTCCACTGCGCCTTGGAAAGATACTGGATTTCCGTACCCGAAACGCGCACGAGGATGGAGTCGCTATCGAGCGCCTTGAGCGCCGTCGGTTCCGGGACAAGAAGCTGGCGATTGCGTACCATCGGCCCATCGGCGCGTGCTGAAGCCGCGAGATCGAAGGTGTCATTGGTGGCCGTGGAAGAACAGGACGCGAGCCCAAGACCCAGCACCAACGCAAGCACTGGAGACAGACCAAACGTCCAACGCATCGAACTCTTACGCATTATCCAGCCATCCCCTGATCAACGCCGCGCACGGCCGTCATATTGCTTGACTGTTTCACCGCCGAACAGAAGCCGTTGCGGATTCTTGTCGAAATTGCTCACCGTCGCATCCAGATTCTGCATGGTGCGGCGCGTATCGGTGATCAGCGACTGCAAATCACGCAATCCCGGACCCGAGAAGCGGCTGATATTGGCGGCGATCGGACCGATCTGGGCGTTCAGATTGTCGGCCATGGCCTTGAAGGACTGCAACGTATCGCGCGCCTGCACCATCACCGACTGCGAATCGTCCGACCCCAGCAAGCCGTCAACCTTGGCCAGAATGCCATCCACACGGTTGGAAGCGGCGTTCAGCTTGTTGGACATCTCGGTGAAATTCGCAATCGCCTTGTCGATATCCTGCCGGCGACCGCCAATATCGTCGGTCACGCTGCGCACGGATTTCATCGCTTCGCGAACATCGCTAGCGGCAGTGGAAATATTGTCCACCGTCGTGCCGATCTTGCCGGAATCGACGGCAGCGACCATTGCATCGACCCGCTGCAGAGTCTTGCCGGCGCCTGTACCGAAAGCTTCGAAGCTCTGCGCCGTGCGGCGGAAGCTTGCCACCGTATCGGGAAGCTCACCGGAAACCTTGGCAATATCCTGGCTCACCTTGTCGATGTTGACGAGAATGCTGTCGACCTTCTTGCCGTCGACCGATTTCGCTAGATCTTCAATGGCCTTCAACGTCGAATCCAGACGGCCTGAAATGCCGGTAATGGTCGTGGAAAGAGCGCTCACACCCTCCAGAAACCGGTCGATCCCGTCCGCGTTGTCGCTGAGCGCCTGCGAAAAGGTCTGGGCATTCTTCACTGTCTGCGTCAGCGGCTCGCGTGCATCGGCGACAAAGGACTGAATCTGGCCAATGGCATCGTCAGCGCGCTTCAGAATCTTGTCGGCCGTATCGAGCAGGTTGGTTACACTCGAAAGATCGGCATAAAGCTCGGCCGGCTTGCCCTGATCCATCGCCTCGCCCAGAATATTCTTGCCTTCCGGGTCACGGTTGGCGGAAAGCTCGATATAGGCAGCGCCCGTCAGGCCCTGGATTTCAAGAACGGCGCGGGTGTTGGCATAGACTGGTGCATCGGCCTGCACTTCCGTCAACGCCACGGAAAAGCGGGGATTACCGCGGTCGATGGAAAGACCGCGTACCGTGCCGACGGGAATGCCGTTGAAGCGTACCGGCGAGCCGACGGAAAGACCGTTGGCCGAACCTGGAATGCGGATCAGGAGTTGCGCCACCGGCCCGCCGCGACCGAACTGCGACATCCAGTAGACGAAACCGAACGCGGCAATGACAACCAGCAGCGTGAAAAAGCCGACAACGGCGTAATTGGCTTTTGTTTCCATGGTCCGCTCTACTCCGTCATTCTACTGCGTTTCCGACGGAAACGGACCGCGCACGCTTGCCCCGGAAATAGGATTGAACCCATGGATCGTCAAACGCGAACATATCTTCAAGAGTCCCCTCTACCAATACCCGCTTCTTTCCCAGCACCGCAATACGGTCACAGACGGAAAACAGGCTGTCGAGATCGTGCGTGACCATATAGACCGTCAGGCCGAGCGTATCGCGCAGCCGGGCGATGAGATTGTCGAACTCCGCCGCCCCGATGGGGTCGAGGCCGGAGGTCGGTTCGTCAAGAAACACGAGATCGGGATCGAGCGCCAATGCGCGCGCCAGGGCCGCACGCTTGATCATGCCGCCTGAAAGTTCGGATGGGTATTTATTGCCAGCATCGGCATCGAGACCCACCATGTCGATCTTGAGATAGGCGAGCTCATCCATCAGCTTCTGCGGCAGGTCGAGATATTCACGCATCGGAAGCTGGATGTTCTCCTTCACGGTCAGCGAGGAAAACAGCGCGCCGTGCTGGAACAGAACGCCGAGCCGCGTATCGAGTTCCATGCGCTTGGCCTCGTTCACGGCATCATAATCGGAACCAAGAATGTGGATCTTGCCCTCCCGCTTCGGCAAAAGCCGCAGAACGGTTCGCATCAGCACGGATTTACCGGCACCGGAAGCTCCGACGAAACCGAGAATCTCGCCACGATAGACATCGAGATCCAGATGATCGAGTACGAGCTTTTCGCCGAAGCCGACGGTGAGACCACGCACGGACAGCACCGCTTCGCGCGTAGAAGGGGAAGGCCGGGGTGAGATGTTCTCCTGCATGTCCCTCCCCCTCAGAAATCGATGGCTGCGTAGAACATGGCGAAAAGCCCGTCCATCAGGATCACGACGAAGATCGATTTCACGACGGAGGCCGTAACCTGCCGTCCGAGCGATTCGGCGCTGCCGCCCACTTTCATGCCTTCCACCGCCGCCACGATGCCGATCACCAGGGCCATGAACGGCGCCTTGATCATGCCCGATGCGATGGTGGAAACGTCGATAGCCTGATTTAGCCGCGACAGGAAAACCTCGAACGTGATGCCGGAATAGACCGATGCGATCACGGCCGCCCCGAAAAGTGCCGCGAAATTGGCGAGGATCGTCAGAAGCGGCAGTGCCACGGTGAGCGCGACGAGACGCGGGAAGATCAACACGCCGATGGGGTTGAGGCCGATAACCTTCAGCGCATCCACCTCCTCGCGCATCTTCATCGAGCCGATTTCGGCAGTAATGGCCGAACCGGAGCGACCGGCGATCATGATCGCGGTCAACAGCACGCCGATTTCACGCAATTGCAGAATGCCGACGAGATCGACCACGAAAACCTCGGCGCCGAAATAGCGGAGCTGGAAAGCTCCCTGCTGCGCAATGATTGCGCCGATGAGGAACGACATCAGCAGGATGATCGGCACCGCCCTGACGCCCATATGGTCGATCTGATTGACGATGGCCGCAGGAGACAGGCCGGAATTGCGCCCGAGCTTGAGCTGCGCACCCTGCACCGCCGAGCCGAGAATGTTCAGCGCTGCAACGCCGTCTCCCGCAAGGTCCATCACCGCACGGCCCACCGGTGCAAAAACCCTTTCGAACAGCGAGACAGGCGTCGTCTTGTTGGGCGGTGGTCCCGGAATATGATCCGGCAGGGCTTGAATGAGGTCCTGCATGCCGTGATGTCCGCCCGAAAGGCGTGTGGTGACGCCCTGCCGTGTGGCCTCGATCATCATCCGGCGAATGAGCCAGGCACCGGTCGTGTCGATATGCGTCACATCGTCGAGAACGAATTCAACCGGTGACTTGCCGGGGTTCTGGCAGAAATCGCCGACATCACCCATAACCGCAGGCACAGTGTCGTTGCGCCAGTCGCCCGTCAGGACAAGGCGGCGCTCGGAACCGTCGCCCTTATGCACATGCTCAAGGGCAGCGGCGCGGCGATCATTGTTTTCGGCGGACTTCAATTCGCTTGCATCTTTCAAGGCTTGCGGCAACATCCCGACTCGACTCGTGCGGACGGTCAGTTTGCCACCGCAAGTGCAAGTAAAATAGGGCAATATCCTGATTGTCCAACATTCGCTGAAAGTATCTCCATGTCGCGTCACCTCGAAGCCACAATCGAAAGCTTTCCCATCGCCGGCGGCTTCACCATTTCACGCGGAACAAAGACCGAGGCACTGGTTGTGACCTGCCGTATCACCGATGGCACAGCCATCGGTCTCGGCGAATGCGTGCCCTACGCGCGCTATGGCGAAACGCTGGACGGCGTTCTGGCCGACATTGTTGCCATCGCCCCGGCGATCGCCGCTGGCATGACCCGCGAAACCCTGCAAGGCGCAATGAAGCCGGGTGCCGCGCGCAACGCAGTCGATTGCGCCCTCTGGGACCTGGAAGCCAAACTGTCCGGCACGACGGTTGCAGGCCACATTCTCACAAGCCCGCCGAAGCCGCTCATTACCGCCTACACGATATCGCTGGGCGAACCCGGGACGATGGCGGCTAAGGCGGCAGAAAACGCCCATCGACCTCTCCTCAAGGTCAAGGTCGGTACCGGCGATGATGAAAGTCGCATCCGGGCCGTCTGCGCCGCTGCACCGAAAAGCACGATTATCCTCGACGCCAATGAAGGCTGGCCGGTTGATCAGCTTGCCCGCCACATCGGCATATCGGCGGAATGCGGCGTGGCGCTGGTGGAACAGCCCCTCCCTGCCGGGCAGGACGCGGCATTGGCCGACGTGGAGCACAAGGTTGTGATCTGTGCGGATGAAAGCGTGCATACCGGCGGTGATCTTGCGGCCCTGCGCAACCGTTACGATGCGATCAACATCAAGCTCGACAAGACCGGTGGACTGACGGAAGCGCTGACTATGAAGCGCGACGCACAGGCGCTCGGCTTCAGGATCATGGTGGGCTGCATGGTCGGCTCATCGCTGGCCATGGCGCCGGCCATGTTGCTGGCGCAGGATGCGGATTTCGTCGATCTCGACGGTCCGCTTCTGCTCGCCCGCGACCGTGAGCCCGGCCTTGCCTATGAGGGTTCGCTCGCCTTCCCGCCTGCTCCGGCGCTCTGGGGGTAGGCGATCGAAAAGCGGATCAAGCGGCCTGCATATCCGCCTCACGCTTGAAGTCCAGAACACTGGCGCTTTCCGGCCTATCCTTGTCCGTCGTCAGCGGCACGAGCCAGGTGATAAGTTCGAGGCGACCATCGGCATGTTCGGCAATCGCCGTACAGCTTTCCACCCAGTCACCGGTGTTGACGTAGTGGATGCCGTCGAGGTCTTCCATCACCGCATGGTGAATGTGACCGCAGATCACGCCATCGACACCCGCGCGACGGGCCTCTTCGGCCACCACATGCTGGAAAGCACCGATAAAATTAACGGCCTTCTTGACCTTGAGTTTCGCCCAGGAGGAGAACGACCAGTATGGCAGGCCGAGATGACGGCGAATGCTGGCAAGCACTACATTGATGGCGATGGCCGTGTCATAGGCCCAATCGCCGAGATAGGCGATCAGACGGGCGTTATGGACGACGACGTCGAACTGATCGCCATGCAGCACAAGATATTTGCGGCCATCGGCCATTTCATGAACGATACGGTCGGCCACTTCGATGCCACCAAAGTGCATGCCGGGGAAATCACGCAGAAACTCATCGTGGTTACCGGGAATGTAGACGATGCGCGTACCCTTGCGCGCCTTGCGCAGAAGCTTCTGCACCACGTCGTTGCAGCCCTGCGGCCAGTGCCAACTGCGCTTCAACCGCCAGCCATCGACGATATCGCCGACCAGAATGACCGTCTCGGCCTCATGATGACGAAGAAAATCCAGAAGAAGGTCGGTCTGTGCTGCTTTCGAGCCGAGATGCACATCCGAAATGAACAGTGTTCTGAATTTCCGGGGTTCCATGCTAGCGTTTGCGGACATCATCATCCTATCGATCTCTCATCTCTCTTCTTGTCATCTGAAAAACAGAGTCCTGTTGCAGCATGATGACAGCGGACAAACGCACGGTCGTTTGACGCTTTCCGCACATCCCCCCTTTTCAATTCAATCGGTTGATGTATGCAGGTCGAAGATAAAGTGAGACGAATGTCTAAGGTCCGGAGGTGAGTTGCGATGACCGACGAGCAGAAAAATATGTCCGAGGAAGACAAGGCCCGACTGGATCTGGATCAGCAGGCCTTGTTTTTCCACCGTTATCCTCGCCCCGGCAAGCTTGAAATCCAGGCCACCAAGCCACTCGGCAACCAGCGCGATCTGGCGCTCGCCTATTCGCCCGGCGTTGCCGCCCCCTGCCTTGAGATTCGCGACAATCCCGATACCGCCGTCGATTACACTGCGCGCGGCAACCTCGTCGGCGTGGTTTCAAACGGTACCGCCGTTCTCGGCCTCGGCAATATCGGCCCGCTGGCCTCGAAGCCGGTGATGGAAGGCAAGGCCGTTCTCTTCAAGAAGTTTGCCGGGATCGATGTGTTCGACATCGAGATCGACGCGCCGGGCGTCGATGACATGGTGTCGACCATCTCCGCTCTGGAGCCCACCTTCGGCGGCATCAACCTTGAGGACATCAAGGCCCCGGAATGTTTCGAGGTTGAGCGCCGACTGCGCGAGAAAATGAACATCCCGGTCTTCCACGACGACCAGCACGGCACAGCCATCATCGTCGCCGCCGCCATCATCAACGGCCTGGAACTGGCCGGCAAGAAACTGGAAGCGGTAAAGATCGTCGCCTCCGGCGCAGGCGCTGCTGCGCTTGCCTGCCTCAATCTGCTTGTTGCCCTTGGCGCCCGGCGCGAGAACATCTGGGTCCACGACATCGAGGGGCTCGTCTACAAGGGCCGTGAAGTCCTCATGGACCCGTGGAAATCGGTCTATGCGCAGGAAAGCGACAAGCGCAAGCTGGATGAATCCATCGGTGGCGCCGATGTCTTCCTCGGCCTTTCCGCCGCCGGCGTTCTGAAGCCGGAATTGCTGAAGCAGATGGCCGAAAAGCCGCTCATCATGGCGCTGGCCAACCCGACGCCCGAGATCATGCCTGATCTCGCCCGTGCCGAGCGCCCGGACGCGATGATCTGCACCGGCCGGTCGGACTTCCCGAACCAGGTGAACAACGTTCTCTGCTTCCCCTACATCTTCCGCGGGGCACTGGACTGCGGTGCGACGACCATCAACGAAGAAATGAAGATGGCGACGGTGAAGGCCATTGCCGCCCTCGCCCGTGAGGAAGTGAACGAGGCCGCCGCCAAGGCGCGCGGCGGTGAAGCCCTCGTTTTCGGCCCGAACTACCTCATCCCTTCGCCGTTCGATCAGCGCCTGATGCTGCGCATTGCACCCGCCGTTGCCAAGGCGGCAGCGGAGACGGGCGTTGCCTTGCGCCCGATTGCCGATTTCGACGCCTATGTCGAACAGTTGAGCCGCTTCGTTTATCGCTCGGGCTTCATCATGAAGCCGATCTTCAATGCCGCCAAGGCTTCGCCGCGCAAGCGCGTGATCTTCGCGGAAGGTGAGGACGAACGCGTTCTGCGTGCCGCCCAGTTCCTGCTGGAAGACAACACCGCCATCCCGATCCTCATCGGCCGCCCGCAGATCATCGAGGCGCGCCTCAAGCGTTACGGTCTGCGCATTCGTCCGGATAAGGATTTCGCCGTGGTGAACCCCGAGGACGATCCGCGTTTCCGTGAATATGTGGACGAATATTTCGCCTGTGTAGGCCGCCTGGGCATCAATCCCGAAGGCGCCAAGACCATGGTGCGTACCAACAACACCGTCATCGGCGCGCTCGCCGTGCGTCTTGATCATGCCGACGCGCTGATCTGTGGCGTTGAAGGCCGCTATGACCGCCACCTGCGTGACGTTAGCCAGATCATCGGCAAAAAGCCCGGCGTACACGCTTTCTCGGGCCTCAGCCTGCTGATCTCGCAGCGCGGGGCCATCTTCTTTGCCGATACATTCATCACCCACGATCCGACACCGGAGGAAGTGGCGGAAACGGCGGTTCTTGCCGCGCGCGCCATCCAGCGCTTCGGCATCACACCGCGGGTGGCGCTGGTCAGCCATTCCAATTTCGGCTCGCGTGACAGCGCCAGCGCCCGCAAGATGCGCGCCGCCCTTCAACTCGTGCAGGACCAGATGCCGGATCTGGAAATCGACGGTGAAATGCAGGGTGGTTCAGCGCTGAATGAAGCATTGCGCAAGCGCGCCATGCCGAACAGCACGCTGAGCGGCGAAGCCAACCTGCTGGTCTTCCCGAACCTCGATGCCGCCAACATCTCGCTTGGTCTGACGCGCACCATGATGGACGCCCTGCATGTGGGCCCGATCATGCTCGGCGCACGCCTGCCGGCTCATATCCTGTCCTCCACCGTCACCTCGCGTGGCGTGGTGAACATGGCGGCACTGGCCGTCGCGGAAGCCTCGCAGATCGAACGCTGAACAGAACCTGTCCCGTGTGGGATATTAACGATAGCGGACGGCTGTGCTTGGCACTGGCCGTCCGTTTCTTTATGGTTCGCGTCCAGAAAGGCCGTGACTTCGTGGCACGCGCCTCGCCCTTTCCACCGGATATCGAGCCCATGCGCGCCAGACTTCTGATTGCCGCCCTGCTGCCCGTTTTCTCCATCAGCGCACCGCTTACAGCGCACGCCGCAATCTGCGAAAGCCTGCGTGCGCAATTGAACCAGCTTCCGGAAATCAGCGGCAACACGGCGGAAGTTCGCCGCTATGCCAATGCGCTGGCGCATCAGAACCTCAATATCCGCAAGGTCCGCAACGATCTCCAGCGTTATGGCTGCTCCACCGGTTCCTTCACCGTCATCGGCGGGCGCAATCAGGAAGCCTGCGACCAGTTGCAGTCCTCACTCGCCGATATGGAAGCGAACCGGCGTTACCTGGAAACCGAGCGCGATGCCGTCAAGAACACGGTTTCCACCGGCTCGGGCGAACGCCGGCGCATTCTGGCCGCCCTGCAGGAGAACGGGTGCGATGGCACCGTGCGGGAAGCCTCCTTCGTTACACCCTCGCCGCTGGAAAAAGACGAGAGCGCCTTCTTCACCCGTATTCCTTCGCCCGGCAATGTCGGCCAGCTTCGCACCATGTGCGTCCGCACCTGCGACGGCTCTTTCTTCCCGATTTCATCGAATGCCTCGACCGACGACTTCCAGCGGGACGCCGCCATTTGCAACAATATGTGCCCCGGCGCCGAAACGAAGCTCTACTATCACTCGCTGACCGACAGCGAGAGCGCGGACATGGTCTCGGCCACGACGGGCGAGCCGTATCGGGCTCTGCCAAGCGCGTTCGCCTACCGTAACCGCCTGCCCGGCGAAAAACCCGTCTGCGGTTGCGGCGCTGGCAGCGCGTTCACGGAAGAAGCCGATCCAGACAGCACGGCTTCCGCCAGCAAGGACCTGCGCCCCGCCCTCAAGGACACGCCTAAGCCGGTTCAGAGCCCCGTTGCCGAAGCCGCCGCAACCACCGTTCCCGATCGGCCCTATGAGCCGGAAAAGAACAAGGTCCGCGTCGTTGGCCCGCAATTCGAGCCGAGCAGTACCGGAAACCTCAACCTCGGCAACGGCTCGCAGGTTCGGTAAGGGCGTTTTCAACGCGCCTCCCAACGCTCCTCGAAAACGAGATCGGCAAGATCGAGACGCTGGCGCCAGCCTTTAACAGCCAGTTCCGGCTCCTGATAAAGGCTGTCGACGAAACCAACGCAAAGCAGTGCGACAATCTCGATATGCGGCGGAATACCGAGAATACCCCGCACATCCTCATCGCGGAAAATACTGACCCAACCGACGCCGACACCCTCGGCGCGCGCGGCCAGCCAGAAGTTCTGCACCGCGCAAACCGTTGAGTAGACGTCCATCCGCGGATTGTGCGTGCGCCCCAGAACAACGGCGCCGCCGCGTGTCGGATCACACGTCACACAGACCACCAGCGGCGCCTTGCGCAGGCCCTCGAGCTTCAGGCTGCGATAGAGTGCGCGACGTTCCGGCGCAAACATCGCCTCCGCCTCGCCATTCGCCTCTTCGAAGGCAGTTCGCAGCCGTTCCCGCCGCTCCGCATCGCGGATCAGGATAAAGTTCCACGGCTGCATGAACCCAACAGACGGCGCCGCATGGGCCGCTGCCAGCAGGCGGTTCACCAGCGGGCTCGGCAGGGAATCGGGCAGGAACTGGTCACGCACATCGCGACGCGTCTCTATCGCCCGGTAGACCGCCGCCCGCTCGTCATCGGAAAAGGGACCGGCATGCGAAAGCGCATGCGGATTATCTGGCTGCATCGTCAAACCCCACAATGCAAACCTTTGCCGCCGTCCACGCGGGTCAGGCCATCTCGCCAGGCCGGTCTTCTGACTGGGTTTCATCTGCCTGCCGCTGCCTTCCCGGCCAGAATGGCCAGTGGCTTCAAACGGATCGCTCCGCGCGACAGGCATCCACCTTCACAGCGTTGGGCACGTTCCGGATTTACGCCGGATTCCCGATTCTCCCGCCAAACAGCGGGCACCTGACGCGCCCGATATAGTCACATCAACCGGCGCGATGCAAGCAGTGAGGCGTTTTCAAGCATCGACAACGCGCAATACACTGGCGCTAGCGGATTTTTCCTTGAGCCGAATATAGCCGCCCGTTTTGGTCTCGAAACGTGGATGCGCCGCGAAGACCTTGCCCAGGGTCGATGCACCGTAATCCTGCCATTCGAAACCGGGAAATTTCTTGCGGATTGCACTGCCAACTCCGCCGCCATGGAACCAACCCTGCGCATCGGCGATCAATTCGGCCCGCACGGCTTCGAATATCATGAGAAGATCGCGTTTGGGTGCTGGCGGTGCGGCCGGCTTTGGTAATGCAGCCGGTTCGAGTTCGGCCAAGGGCGGCGGCGCGATGACGGCAAGTTTTGCCTTCTCCACGCTCAGCACGTGAAACCGGTCGCACGCCTCACGGAGAACCACATTCGCCTTGTCCGTGCCAATCCCCACGACCGTCTTTCCCGCACGGCGCAGGCGAATTGCCAGCGGAACGAAATCACGGTCTCCGGAAACGATGCAGAACCCCTGATACTCAGCCACCCACAACAGGTCCATGGCATCGATGGTCAGCAACATATCCGCGCTGTTCTTGCTGCCGGGCTTGCCGGCGGTCTGGTTGAGGCGCAAACCGTATTGCGCGGCGCAATCACGCCAGCCCTGCATGGCGGGATTGGAGAAATCTCCATAGACCCGCGCCTCGGCAAGCCCACCGCCGGTCAAGCCCATGATTTCATCCGCATATCGGGCGGGAACGTTCTCCCCGTCAATCAGCAGAACGGAAACAGCGATATTTTCGGACATCATGTCGAACTCCCGAGGCATCGGACCGAAAAGTGGAATTCGGTTTTCGGTTATTCCGACGCTGCATCAATCATATTGAGTTCGTCATAATGCACCCGCAAAGCGCGCATTCAAGCGCCGCCTCAAAACAACCTGAAGCAGTGGTTAATCCACGATTTCAGCGATCCCTGAACCGGTTGGTGATCGGGTAGCGGCGGTCGCGGCCGAAGTTCTTCTTCGTGATCTTCACGCCCGGTGCTGATTGACGGCGCTTGTATTCGGCGAGGTAGAGCAGGTGCTCTATGCGATGCACGGTCGCGAGATCATGGCCGCGCTTGACGATGTCTTCCACCGCCATCTCGCCCTCCACCAGGCATTCCAGAATGTCATCGAGTACCGGATAGGGCGGCAGCGAATCCTGGTCCGTCTGGTTGGGCCGCAGTTCGGCAGAGGGCGCCTTGGCAATGATGTTCTTCGGAATGACCTCGCCGGAAGGGCCGAGCGCACCCGGCGGAACATGGCTGTTGCGCCACGCCGAGATCGCATAGACCTGCATCTTGTAGAGGTCCTTGATCGGGTTGAAGCCGCCATTCATGTCGCCGTAAAGCGTGGCATAACCCACCGACATTTCCGACTTGTTGCCGGTCGTGACCACCATCGAGCCGAACTTGTTGGAGATGGCCATCAGGATGGTGCCGCGCGCGCGGCTCTGGAGGTTTTCCTCCGTGATGCCCTCATCCGTACCTTCGAAGAGATCGGCCAGTGCGGAAGAGAAACCCTCGACCGGCTCGGCAATCGGCACGATGTCATAATGGCAACCGAGCGCTTTCGCGCAATCGGCGGCGTCCTTCAGCGATTCCTCGGAAGTGTAGCGATAGGGCAGCATCACGGTGCGCACCCGCTCTTCGCCCAGCGCATCGACGGCCAGCGCCGCACAGATCGCGGAGTCGATGCCGCCGGAAAGACCGAGCACGACGTTACGGAAGCCGTTCTTGTTCACATAATCGCGGAAGCCCAGCATACAGGCGCGGTAATCGGCCTCCTCGCCTTCGGGGATACGCGACATGACGCCCGGTTCGCAGCGCCAACCATCGGCGCGGCGGTTCCATTCCGTGACGTAAAGCGCGGTTTCAAACTGGCTCATCTGGAAAGCCAGTGTCTTGTCTGCATTGAAGGCAAAGCTTGCGCCGTCGAACACCAGTTCGTCCTGCCCTCCCACCTGATTGGCGAAGACCAGCGGCAGGCCGCTTTCGATCACTTGCCGCAGGGCCACCTGATGGCGCACATCCAGCTTGCCGCGATAATAGGGCGAACCGTTCGGCACGAGCAGGATGTTCGCACCGGCCTCCGCCAGCGTCTCGCAGATACCGAGATCGTTCCAGATTTCCTCGCAGATCGGAATGCCGATCCGCACGCCCCGGAAATTGTAAGGCCCGGAAATCGTGCCTTCGGTGAACACGCGCTTCTCATCGAACTCGCCGTAGTTCGGCAGGTCTACCTTGTCACGCAGCGCGATGATCTTGCCGCCATCCAGAACGGCGACAGAATTATGCCGGCCCGCCTCGCCCTGCCTCGGGAAACCGATAATGACCCCCGGTCCGCCATCGGCCGTATCCGCCGCAAGGCTTTCGACAGCCTTCAGGCAGGCGGACAGGAAGGCCGGCTTGCACACCAGATCCTCCGGCGGATAGCCGGAAATGAACAGTTCCGTGAACAGGACGAGGTCCGCCCCCTGATGGGCTGCGTCCGCCCGAATTTCGCGGGCTTTGGCGAGGTTGCCGGCAATGTCGCCAACCGTCGGATTGTACTGCGCGATCGCAATCCGCAGCGTCTGGGGAGAAGTCTGTTCGTTGCTCATGTCCTTCGTTTAGCGCGAGGCCGGTTTCTCCGCAACGGGGCTTGCGCGCGAACCCGGCTGGGCTTTGCACCAGTTTTCTATCGCACTTGCGAAAATGTGTAGCGACAAGGGGTTCATTTCGGGTTCATGACAGTTATGTGACATTTCCAACCCAATTCGATTCATGCAGTGCGGGAGAAACCTATGTCTGAAAACAGACCAGCCTTTTCGGTCGCTGTCGGACGCCCCCTCTCACTGACCTTCCTTCGACAGGCTGTTTACGGTCTGGCGGGACGGCTGGCGTTCCCCTATGGCCTGCCGCTGATGTTCGCCTTTGCCGCCGTGCTGGCCATGGAAGGCGCCAATCGTCTGGGCGTGACCGATGTCGGTCTGTTTCTCACCGCCGCCGACCGACCGGGCCCGACCGCCGTCATGGTGGTGTTCCTGCTGTTTCTCGCCGCCGATGCGCTGTTCGGGCGGCTGTTCCTGTCGCTGCTGACGGTTCTCCCGCCGCTGCTGCTCCTCGCCTTCGTCTCCGGCCAGAAGCGCATCTATCTCGCTGACCCGCTTTACCCCGCCGATCTGCCCTACGGTGCGCGGCAGGTGTTCGAACTGCTGCCGGCCATGGTGGAAGCCCGGCCCGTCGCGGCCATGGGTATGGCCGTGGGCGTCGTTGCACTCCTGGGTGCGCTGGTATTCGCCTGGCTGTGGTTACGCCCTCGCCTGCCGGAACTGACCACGAAAGCCCGCCTCGTTCGCCTAGGCATCGCCCTGCCGCTGCTCGCCGGCTTCGCCTCGATCATGGATTACCGCGAACAGTCGTGGACGCGAGACCGGCTTGGCATCATACCGATCGTCTGGGATCAGGCGGAAAACTATCGCCATAACGGCTTCCTGCTCGCCTTTGCGCTCAACCTACCCATGGCCTCCATCGCCTCACCCGTCGGCTATGGTGCAGAAGCCATCGACGCCATTCCGGCCCGCATGCCCGCCATCGCCGGCAAGAGCAGCGGTAAGCCGGATGTCATCATGGTGATGAGTGAATCCCTGTGGGACCCGACGCGATTGAACAATGTCACGCTTTCGCCCGATCCGATGGCCTGGATGCGGACCAAGCAATCCGGCAACGTGTTCTCGCCCGAATTCGGCGGCATGACCGCGAATGTGGAATTTGAAGCGTTGACGGGCTTCTCCAATGCCTTCCTGCCGGCAGGCTCCATTCCATACCAGCAATATATTCGCAGTTCCACGCCTTCGCTCGCCACATTCTTCCGCGGTGAAGGCTATACGACGCTGGCGCTCCACCCCTTCCAGGGCTGGTTCTGGAACCGCGACGCCGTTTACAATCACCTCGGCTTCCAGGCATTTCTGTCGGAAGAAAACCTGCCGCACTTCTCCAAGCGCGGCATCTTCGCCGCCGATCAGGATTTCACCGAGGAAATGATGCGGCAGGCCGATGGTCTCGACCGGCCGTTCTTCATGTTCGCCGTCACGCTGCAGGGTCACGGACCCTATGAGCCGAACCGCTATGTCCGCAACACGGTTTCGGTCGATGGGCCGCTGTCGAATGCAGCGCATGCAACGGTCTCGACCTATGCGCAGGGTGTCCGCGAGGCGGATGAAAGCCTGCGCAAGCTGATGGAATGGGCCAAGCGCCGCCAGCGCGAAACCATCATCGTGTTCTTTGGTGACCACCTGCCGGCCCTCGGGCCCGCTTTCGTGGAATCCGGCACCATGCCGAGTGAGGTTCCCGGCCGCAACGCTTCGCCGGAGGTGCTCAAGACCGGCCGCGAAACACCGCTGATCCTATGGTCGTCCCGCGCGGGTGTGAAGAAGGCCGGCACCGTCAGCCCTGCCTTCCTGCCCTATTTCACGCTGAAGATGGCCGGTTTCGAGCATCCCTACTACACCGGCGTTCTCGGCGACGCCCACGAGAAATACGCCGCCATCGACCGCCACATGCTGCTGAAGCGCGACGGCACGCCCGTCGTGGACTGGAGCCGCAACGGTCAGGAAGATGCCAGCATCAACAACATACGCCTGCTGCAATACGACATGATGTTCGGCAAGAATTTCGGCCTCGAACGTTTCTTCCCGGAGCAGGTTCGTCTCGGCGAAGAAGCCGGAAGCTGAACCGGAACGCTCACGAAAAAGGCCGGCGGATCGCTCCGCCGGCCTTTTTATTGGGTTTACACGTCAGGCGCCTCAGGCGTTGACGGCCATCTTCTTCTCATCGCGGCCGCTCTTCATGCGCTCGGCCAGAAGGAAGGCCAGTTCCAGCGCCTGATCGGCATTGAGACGCGGATCGCAATGGGTGTGGTAGCGGTCGGACAGGTTGTCTGCCGAAACCGCCCGCGCACCGCCCGTGCATTCCGTCACGTCGTTGCCGGTCATCTCGATATGGATGCCGCCCGGATGCGTACCTTCGGCGCGGTGGATCTGGAAGAAGCTTTCGACTTCCGACAGAATGCGCTCGAACGGACGCGTCTTGTAGTTGTTGAGCGTCACCGTGTTGCCGTGCATTGGATCACACGACCAAACGACCTTGCGGCCCTCGCGCTCGACGGCACGGATGAGACGCGGCAGGTGCTCGGCAACCTTGTCATGGCCGAAACGGGCGATCAGCGTCAGGCGGCCCGGTTCATTGGCCGGGTTCAGGATGTCGATCAGCTCAAGCAGGCCATCTGCCGTCATCGACGGACCGCACTTCAAGCCGATCGGATTCTTGATGCCACGGCAATATTCCACATGGGCATGGTCGGGCTGACGCGTGCGGTCGCCGATCCAGATCATATGGCCTGAGGTCGCATACCAGTCACCCGAGGTGGAATCGACGCGGGTCAACGCTTCCTCATAGCCAAGAAGCAGCGCTTCGTGGCTGGTGAAGAAATCCGTCTCGCGCAAGCTCGGATTGCTTTCCGAACTGATGCCGATGGCGCGCATGAAATCCATGGTTTCGGAAATGCGGGCCGCCAGCTTGCGGTAGCGTTCCGCCTGCGGGCTGTCCTTCACGAAGCCGAGCATCCACTGATGCACGTTTTCCAGGTTGGCGTAACCACCCATGGCAAAGGCGCGCAGCAGGTTCAGCGTCGCGGCCGACTGGCGGTAAGCCATGACCTGACGTTCCGGGTTCGGAACGCGCGACTCTTCGTTGAACTCGATGCCATTGATGATATCGCCGCGGTAGGACGGCAGGGAAACACCGTTCTGTGTCTCGTTCGGCGAGGAGCGCGGCTTGGCGAACTGACCGGCGATACGGCCGATCTTCACCACCGGCTGCTGGGCGCCGAAGGTCAGCACCACGGCCATCTGCAGGAAGGCGCGGAAGAAGTCACGGATCTGGTCGGCGCCATGTTCGGCAAAGCTTTCGGCGCAATCGCCTCCCTGAAGCAGGAAGCCGTTACCCTCGGCAACACCTGCAAGCGCCTTCTTCAGGCGACGTGCCTCACCGGCGAACACCAGCGGCGGAAAGCCTGCAAGACGCTTTTCCGTCGCCTTGAGTGCATCCGCATCCGGATAGTCCGGAACCTGACTGATCGGCTTTTCGCGCCAGCTCGTCGGGGACCAGTTCTGTGCCATGTTCTTTCTCCACGTTTTCCTCTGCGGAAAACTTAACGTTTCCTCACCATCAGGGCGCGGCTTATAAACCTTTGCCGCGTTCTTGGCTAGGCCGGAACCGCCGTGAACACGCCACTCGGCCCAATGCCCTGCCCCAAGAAATGGGAACTGGTTCACGCCACGCAAGGCGGCGGTTTTCTTTTTTCACCCACGGACACGCGACACCCCTTCTGATCTCCCGCTCGCCGCCTTGCGCGCAGACGAACCAGAAGCTCAAAAAGGTGAAGCGTCCAGCCGTTCGGCGTCCGCTCCAGAGGATCGGCCATCGGATCGATGACGCTGCCTGAATTGCCTCGGCGGGTCATTTCCATCGCGATCATGAATTCCGGGCTCATGCGCTGCTCCTTGTACCGACTGAACACTGCATCGAGACAGAGATAGGCCGACGAGCCGGGTGGCCGAAGACGCATGGATGAAACGCTTCTTTCATTCCTGTGCGGTGCACATTGCATTGCGATGATCTATGATTGCGCAAACATTGGAGGTTCCAGCATGAAGGAAGTCGGTTGGGACGACCTGAGACTCTTTTTACATGTCGCTTCGCAAGGCGGTCTTGCGGGCGCCGCCGCGTTGACCGGTATCAGTGCCCCCACTATCGGCAGGCGCATGCTGGCGCTGGAACGCACCATGGGGCGCGCCCTCTTCACGCGCAGCCAGCAGGGCTATCGGCTGGCACCAGATGGTGAAATCCTGCTGGATCGCGTCAGAACCATGCACATGACGGTGTCCGATATCACCCGCTGGCATGGCGAGGCTTTCACCCTGCCCATCGTCAAGATCGCAGGGCATGCATGGCTCGCGAGCTTCCTTGCCGCCCAGTCAACAACACTGCGTGGCCCGGCGGATGCTTTCCGCATCTGCAGCCAACGCCTGTCGGCCGCCGATGACCTGACGTTCCAGCGTGGCGTCACCGCGCTTCTGCCCGTCAAGCCGGAAACGGGCAATTTCGCAATCCGCAAGACTGTCGACGTCGCTTATGCCATATATCGCCCCGCCTCCGCGCCGGCCGGAAGCAACCTCCCGTGGATCTCCATCGGCACAGAAATCGCTACCTCTGCCCCGGAAAAATGGGTCTTCCACAATCACGAGCCGCAGATCCATACTTGGACGAATGCGCCCGAGCTTCTACCGGACCTGATCGCCAGCGGTGCCGGACGTGGCGTTCTGCCGACCTTTATCGGAGACACCCTGCCGAAGCTTGTTCGCGAAGGCGAGCCGATCGAAGGGCTCACCCATCCCCTGTGGCTTGCCGTCAATGACGATGATCGCAATCGTCCGGAAATCCGCCTCGTGATGGACCGCCTTCTTGCACTTCTCAAGGAAAACGAAGACCTGTTTGCGGGACGGCACATAGCGGGCCGCGGCGATCACTCATCCGCGCGCGCCCGGCACCGCTCTTTAGCCGGACACGCCGATTAAGCAACCATCGACGGAATTTTCCACCGAACAGCAGGGTATGACGTTTCAGTTAGGTCAAAATTCACAATTTAAGTATTAAACCATCACGTCGATTATATCTGTCATGGCATGAAGCCTATTCTCGCAAACTTAAGTATTATCTTAAGATGGAATACGCTCCATGATTGAATTAGCAAAATCGTTTCTACGCTCCACAACCGGCCATTTCGGCATCATGACCGCACTTCTGGCGGTACCGATGATCGCATGTGTCGGGATAGCGGTCGATTACACCTATGCTCTGGAGCGTCGCGAGGCCTATCAGAACGCCGCAGACGCAGCCGCAGTCGGCGTTCTCTCGCAAAAGTCGTCAACCATGTCTGCGGCGCTCGCCATGTCGGGCGATGGCGAGGTGGCGCTTGGCGCCGAAGAGGCATTGAAGCTCTTCAATGCCCAGCTCACGCCTGCCGAGCAGGCGCTGGTGGAAAGCGTCAACATTTCCGTTGCCCGTCGGTCCAGCGATATTGTTTCCAACGTCAACTTCACACTCAACGTGCCGACAAGCTTCCTCAGCATCATCAATGTCAGCAAGATCGACGTCACCGGCAATTCTTCCGCCGTGTCTCCGGATAACCATTTCGTCGACTTCCATATCCTCATCGACAACACGCCATCGATGGGCGTCGCCGCGACCGAGGCCGGCATCGAGACGATGGAGAAAAACACCAGCGACACCTGCGCCTTCGCCTGCCACACGACAAACACCACGAACAATTACTATACACTGGCCAAGTCACTCGGCGTGAAAATGCGTATCGATGTAGTGCGCCAGGCAACGCAGACGCTGACAGATACGGCCGCATCCACGCGGGTGTCCGACGAACAGTTTCGTATGGCCGTTTATACATTCGGCACCAAGGCTGAAACGATGGGGCTGACAACCGTTTCCGCGCTTTCGAATGATCTCGGCGCGGTCAAGACGCTCGCCAATGCCGTTGACCTGATGACGATCCCCTATCAGGGGTACAACAACGACCAGACGACGAGCTTCGACCTGGCACTGACCAACATCAAACCGATGGTCGGCAACGGTGGTAAGGGTTCATCGAAGACGGATCGGGAAAAGGTTCTGTTTCTGGTCGCAGACGGCGTCGGCGATAGCGCCAAAAGCTCCGGCTGCACCAAGAAAACCACGGGAACCCGTTGTCAGGAGCCGATCGATACGAAATTCTGCACGCCGATCAAGGCCCAGGGGGTCAAGATCGCCGTGCTTTATACCACCTATCTGCCGCTGCCGAAGAACGGTTGGTACAATTCCTGGATCAAGCCTTTCCAGACGGAAATCGCCACAAAGATGAAGGAGTGCGCCTCTGACGGGCTCTACTTCGAAGTTGGTCTCGGCAGCGATCTGAGCGAGGCCATGAATGCCCTGTTCTACAAGATCGCCGGCAAGCCGCGCATCACCGGCTGACCGGGCTCAGCCGGTCACGCGTTCGCCATTGCGGATCACGTAGCTCGGATTATACATCGTCACCAACTCTTCCGCCGCCGACGGGTGCAGCGCCATGGTGCGATCGAAATCATCCTTGGTGCATCCCGCCTTGAGGATCACGCCGAGAAGCTGCGCCATTTCGCCGGCCTCGTGGCCGAGGATATGGGCACCGACCACCTTGCGGTCGGAGGCGTTGACGATGAGCTTCATGATGACCTTTTCCGCCCGGCCCGAAAGCGTGGCCTTCATCGGCCGGAACTGTGCCCGATACACCTCGATCTCCGGGAACCGCCTGGCGGCCACCTCCTCGCTCAAGCCAACCGTGCCGATCTCCGGCTGTGAGAAGACGGCGGTCGGGATAAGGTCGTGATCCGGCTTCGTCGGCTTGCCGCGATATTCGGTATCGATGAAGCAGATGGCTTCGTGAATGGCGACAGGCGTCAATTGAACCCTGTCCGTGACATCGCCCAGCGCCCAGATCGAAGGAACATTGGTCCGCGAATATTCGTCCACGATAATCGCGCCACGCTTGTCGAGCGCAACGCCGGCCGTTTCGAGCCCCAGCCCTGCGGTATTCGGATGGCGTCCGAGCGCCAGCATCACCTGGTCAGCGCGGACCTCACCATGCTTTGCAGTGCGTGCAATCAGGCCGCCCTCCCGCGCATGCTCGACCGCTTCGATGACATCTGACAGAAGCAGGCGAATGCCCTTGGCCTCCATCGCCTCCTGCAGACCGCGCCGCATGTCGTGGTCGAAGCGCGAAAGCACCTCCGGACCGCGATAGATCAGTGTCGTTTCAACACCCAGTCCGTGGAAGATATTGGCGAACTCGACCGCGATATAGCCACCGCCTGCAATCAGAATCGAACGCGGCAGTTCCGGCAGGTCGAAGGCCTCGTTGGACGAAATGCATAACTCATGTCCGGCCATCGCTTCCTGTGCGTTCGAAGACCCGCCCGTCGCCACGACGATACGCTCGGCGGTCACGATCTTGCCGGTAGAAGCGATCTTCACCGCATTGGCACCGACCAGCACGGCGCGGCTCTCGATGATCTCAGCCTTGGCGCCCTCGAGACCCTTGCGATAAAGGCCTTCCAGACGGGTGATTTCCTTCTCCTTGGCGGCAACCAGTGCCGGCCAGTCGAAGCGCGTTTCCCCCACGCTCCAGCCGAAGCCGGCCGCATCCTCGAAATGCTCGGAAAACTGCGAGGCATAGACGTAGAGCTTCTTCGGCACGCAGCCGCGAATGACACAGGTACCCCCGAAGCGAAACTCTTCCGCAATCGCCACCTTCTTGCCAAGCGCGGCCGCAACACGGGCGCTGCGCACACCGCCGGAACCGCCACCGATGACAAAAAGATCATAGTCGTAGGCAGTCATGACGGGCTCCTGAGGTGATTTGGAACAGAGTTTGGCGGGTGCGCCAACAGACGGCGCGTCGAGCCCTATATAGGATGCCCGCCCCCCAAAGAAAAAGCCCGGCAGAGCCGGGCTTTTTCAATTCCTTGAAATTTCTGTTCACAGAAGCAGAAATCAGGGCTTCTTGGCCGTGGGAGCGCCCGGAACATTACCTTCGGCCGGGATCGGCTTCGGCGCAATTTTCTGCAACTCGGCAGCCACGGAAGCGTTCAGGTCGCGATCGATGCCTGCACCCCAGATATCTGCGGCCTTGAGCAGTTCGCGCATGGCAATCGGGCCATCCTTCAACAGCTTCTTGCCGGCATCCGTGTGGTAGAAGGCGGCGATGTCCTTGAGTTCCTGCGCGGTAAAGGTCTTGGCATAGATCGTCGCCGATTCACGCTCGAGATCGGCGCGGCGCTGCACCAGGGCAAGAGCCTTGGCATCGACAATATCCGTCACCTGCTGCTGCAGGTCGGGGAATGCCTGGATCTGCTGGGACTTGAGGCGTTCGGCGATCATCGGCAGAATACGGTCGAACTGATCCGTTACGCCGAGCGCCGTGATCGCGCTGCGCGCGGCCTTGATCTGGTCTTCCGAAGGCTCCTGCGCCCGGGCCGGACCGGACAGGGCAATGCCCGACAGCAGAACGGCAAACACGGCGGCTCGGCCGACACCTGCAAATTTGATCATGAAGTTTCTAGCTCCTGTCTCAACTATTTCGCTACCGCTCATGGCTGGGATCGATGTCCCGCACGACGAACGGCCTCCTCGAAAAGGACCGGACAGGCCATCCTGTCCGGCATCGGCCTTACCCATCCTTGAAGAAGACGGACAGACCCGGAATTTCAGTCACGCTTCCCGTCGGGTCACGCCTTCGCTTCGATCACCCGAACGCCCGCAGTGCCGGCAATCACGGCAACATCGGCAATATCGATGAAAAGCCCGTGCTCCACCACGCCCGGAATCGCGTGAAGCGCACCGGATAGAGCCTCTGCATCAGGAATAAGGCCAAAAGATGCGTCGAGAATGTAATGTCCGCCATCGGTTACGAAGACGCCATCGCCCGATTGGCGCAGGCGGATTTCACCTGCAAGGCCAAGCCTGCCCGCAGCCTTTTCAACCGCAAGCCGCGTCGCGCCGAGACCGAACGGATTGACCTCGATGGGCAGCGGAAACTTGCCGAGCGTCGGCACCAGCTTGGTTTCGTCGGCGATGACGACCATACGGGTCGAGGCCCAGGCCACGATCTTTTCGCGCAAAAGCGCGCCGCCGCCGCCCTTGACCAGTCGAAGCGCGGAATCCACTTCATCCGCGCCATCGATGGTGAGATCGAGTTCCGGCAATTCGTCCAGCGACTTCAGCGGCACACCAAGTTCGAGGCAAAGCCGCGCCGTGCGCTCGGACGTCGGAACGCCCTCGACCTTGAAGCCGCCGGCAACCTTTTCCGCCAGAAGCCGGACAAACTCTTCAGCCGTCGAGCCTGTGCCGATACCGAGCCGCATGCCATCCTCGACAAATTCGAGCGCTGCGGCTGCGGCCTTGATTTTCATCTCCCGGGCGTCCATGCGCCGAAAACTCCAGTCTGTTCACACCGCCGCCTGTTTACACGCCTCGCGGGGCAAACGAAAGCCCCCTTTCACGAAGACGCCCCCCTTTCAAAAAGATGCGATGCAGGGCATTTTCCAGTCGCAAACAGCAGGCCCTCCAATGCATGAAAGCCCCGCCATGTCCCACGACACCACCGCTCCGCTCGTCATCTTCGATCTCGATGGCACCCTGATCGACACCTCACCGGATCTGGTTGCAAGCCTGAACCACACGATTGCCGCGGAAGGGCTGGAACCCGTCACTTATGACGACCTCACCCACCTCGTCGGACAGGGTGTCCACATGATGATCACCCGTGCCTATGCCATGCGTGAACGCGCGCTCGATGAGGAAACCCGGGCGCGCCTGTTCAACCGTTTCATGGATTTCTACCTCGGCACGATGCCGGGCGCGAGCAAGCCCTATGCAGGGGTTCTCGACGCGCTGGACCGGCTGGAGGGCGCAGGCATGAAGCTTGCGGTCTGCACCAACAAGATCGAGAGCCTGACCTTCCCGCTGCTGGAAAAGCTGGGCCTCAAGGATCGCTTCGGCACGATTACCGGCGGCGATACCTTCGCCTGGCGCAAGCCCGATGCACGCCACATTCTCGGCACCATCGAAAAGGCGGGCGCCAGTGCATCACGCTCGATCATGATCGGCGACAGCGTCAACGACATTGCCGCCGCGAAGAACGCCGCCATTCCCTCCATCGCCGTACCGTTCGGCTACTCCGATGTACCGGTCGCCACGCTCGACCCCAGCATCATCATCAGCCATTACGATGAACTGACCCCGGCGCTGGTGACCCGGCTCATCGGCGGATGACCGGGACGAAAAAGGCGGCCTGATGGCCGCCTTTTCATTTCTCTCAGTGCGCGACACAGTCAGTTTGCCGCAACACGCACCTTGGAGGTCGCAGCGAAAGCCTTCTTCACGTAGTCGTCACGGCCATAGACATCGTCATAGAAATGAACCGTGCCCGCATCATCCGGCCAGGCCGTGAAATAGGACACATAAACCGGGATTTTCGCCGGAACCCGCAGGGCCTTGTTCTGACCCGCGGCAATCTGCCGACCGACATCTTCTTCCGTGGTTCCCAGCACGGCGGCTGCCATACGGCGCGGTTCCGAAAGGCGAACGCAACCGTGGCTCAAGGCCCGCATGTCCTTCTTGAAGAAGCTCTTCGAAGGCGTGTCATGCATGTAGATGGCATGGCTGTTGGGGAACAGGATCTTCAGTTCGCCCAGCGCGTTGTCGCTCGACGGCGGCTGGCGTACGGAAACGCTATTGGTCGAGCCGTACCAGTTGACGGAGGACGAAGGCACGGCCTTGCCGTTCACCGCTACCTGGTAACCCATGCGGTCGAGATAGGACGGGTCCGAGCGCAGTTTCGGCAGCATCTCGTTGATGATGATCGACTGCGGCACGCCCCAGTAAGGGTTCACCTCGACGGTTTCGATCTCGTCCTGGAAGAAATAGGTCTGGTTCGTCTTCGAGCCGACGACGACACGCATCGAAAACTGCGAACGGTTTTCGTTCACATAGGTCGCGGTAAAGGCTGGCTGGTTGATGAACACATAGCGGCTGCCAAGATCGTTGGGCAACCAGCGGGCCTGTTCCATGGCCACGATCACCTTGTCCACCTTCGCGGCACTGGTTTCACCCACCAGCGCGCGGACGGTGGCAGAACCGATGATGCCATCCGGCTTCAGGCCCACATCCTGCTGGAAATCCTTTACCAGGCCGGCGATATCGGGGGAGTATTCCGGCGCGCCGGCATAGGCGGCCAGCGTTTCCGCATGCTTCGTCTTCAGAGACTCGGAACCGCGATGCCGGATGGCCGCAACGATGTTTGCGACCTCCTCGCTGGTATCACCCGGCTTCAATGCCTTCGAAAGATTGATCGCGATGTGGTGGCCTTCACCGTTATTGCCTTCCAGCCGCGCCAGTTCGGTTTTCAGCGCGTTGAACTGGGCGCTGTTCGGCTGACGGCTCTCGAGATAGGCGGCGACATCCGGCGATGCCTTCACCATTTTCAGAACCGGCGCAAGATTGACCTGCTTGCGCTGGAAATCGTGATAGCCGGAAATGCGGTTGGGATCGATACGGCCACGCTGGGCATCCTCGACATAGGTCAGAACACGCGCCGAGAGCGCGACCTCGAAGGCGGCCAACGCCTGGGCATCCGCCTGCGCTTCGCCCGTTAGAGTCGGCTCGGAAACGGCGTAATCAGCGGGATCGAGGCCATAGGACCCGGCACCCTTCAAGACGGACAGAGCCGCCTTGGCGCGCTCGTTCACCGCGCCGTGCTCGACCCAGATAAACTCACCATTGTCGCGATAATAGGCTTCAACGACACTCGCGACCGTAGCCGGCGCCACGACCGAGGACGCACCGAGGAACGCACGAAGATCGGTGTCCGGCGTCACGCTGCCGGTCGTGAGCTGGCTATCCGGCATCGAGGCCGCAGCACTCTCCTTGAAAACGATCCGTCGCACGGCGTCGGGGCTATAGGTATAATAGCGCGGGCCGGTCACTCTGGGCGTAGCGGCTTCAGGATCGACATTACGTGTCACGGCGGGCACCTGCGCCGGCGGCGGCGCATAATTTTCGGTCGTCGCCTGCTTCTCGACCACCTTGCCGTTCTTCACATTGCCGCGAAGCATGTCGAGCAGCGTGTAGGCCGATGCCGACGAGGGCGCGGCAGCCGAGGCAAGACAGGAGAGGGTCAAAGCAGCGGCGGCGCTTCTGGAGATTTTCATGAGTGAACAGATCCCTTGGCAGACGCCGGCTTGGGGGCGCCCGTTTCTGAAGCCTATTAGCCGATTGGCTATGTGTTGGAAAGGAACCGAAAGACACGAAACGCATCAAATCCGCGCGACCGCCTCGACGGCTCCCGTTTCGTCTCGACCCTAGTGTCGATTGGTTTACGAATGTTTACCTTAACGCTTTCCAACTGTCGTTCGGCACCCGAAAGGCCCGGAAAACCAATGCCGGCAACCGTACCCGATTTTTTCTTTGCTCTCATACAAAGGCCGGGTTTGCAGGACGCGCGCATGACACTATAACCGTCGCCGAGGATCGCCGCCCCCTCGCTTGTCACGGCGGCGAAGTGCTTGAACGAAAGGGCAGGAACCCAATGACGACCCGCACCGAAACCGATACATTTGGCCCCATTGAAGTCGCCGCAGACCGCTACTGGGGCGCGCAGGCGCAGCGCTCGCTCGGCAACTTCAAGATCGGCTGGGAAAAGCAGCCCGCTTCCGTCGTCCGCGCGCTCGGCATCGTCAAGCAGGCCGCCGCCCGCGCCAACATGGCGCTCGCCGGCCTTGACCCGAAGATCGGCGAAGCCATCATTGCCGCCGCACAGGAAGTCATCGACGGCAAGCTGAACGACCACTTTCCGCTCGTCGTCTGGCAGACCGGTTCCGGCACGCAGTCGAACATGAACGCCAACGAGGTGATCTCCAACCGCGCCATCCAGATGCTCGGCGGCGAAATGGGCACCAAGAAGCCGGTTCATCCGAACGACCACGTCAACATGAGCCAGTCCTCGAACGACACCTATCCGACGGCCATGCACATCGCCGCCGTCGAGCAGATCGTGCATCACCTTCTGCCCGGCCTGCGCCACCTGCACGCCGCGCTTGAAAAGAAGGTCCAGCAGTTCGCGCACATCATCAAGATCGGCCGCACCCACACACAGGATGCAACGCCGCTGACGCTTGGCCAGGAATTCTCCGGTTACGCCGCTCAGGTTGCTTCGGCCATCGCCAACATCGAAACGACGCTCCCGGCTCTTTCCAAGCTCGCCCAGGGGGGCACTGCCGTCGGCACCGGGCTCAATGCACCGATCGGTTTCGCTGAAAAGGTCGCCGAAGAAGTCTCCAAGATCACCGGCCTTGCTTTCGTGACGGCACCGAACAAGTTCGAAGCGCTTGCTTCGCACGACTCGATGGTGTTCTCGCACGGCGCCATCAACGCCGCCGCCGCCGCCCTCTTCAAGATCGCCAACGACATTCGCTTCTTGGGTTCGGGTCCGCGCGCCGGTCTCGGCGAACTCGCCCTGCCGGAAAACGAGCCGGGTTCCTCGATCATGCCGGGCAAGGTCAACCCGACCCAGTCCGAAGCCCTGACGCAGGTTTGCGCCCACATCTTCGGCAACAATGCCGCGCTGTCGTTCGCCGGTTCGCAGGGTCACTTCGAACTGAACGTCTACAACCCGATGATGGCCTACAACTTCCTGCAGTCGGTCCAGCTCCTCGGCGACGCCGCCGTGTCCTTCACCGATAACTGCGTGGTTGGCATCGAGGCCCGCGAAGACAACATCCGCAAGGGCGTTGAAAACTCGCTGATGCTCGTCACGGCTCTGAACTCGAAGCTCGGCTACGACGCCTGCGCGAAGATTGCCAAGACGGCCCACAAGAACGGCACCACGCTGCGCGAAGAAGCCGTCGGCGGCGGTTACCTCACCAATGAGGAATTCGACCAGTACGTTCGTCCGGAAAACATGATCGGCCCGAAGTAATCCGCTTCACGTCGTATTGAATATGAAAGCCCGTCCGGGAAACCGGGCGGGCTTTTCCCTTGCCGCGCGCATGGATGGCTTTCGCCACAGCGTAAGGATGCTGCGGTGCAAAAATCATGCATTGGTGTCGAAACGATTAATTCTTTTCAAAGACATTTAGCGTTACAAATCTTGTCATCAAGATTTTGGAGAGCTTGCCGATATGAACACGGCAACAGTGGCACGAACGCAGGTACCTGATATCGCTGGGAAAATAACCTATGCGATGCGGACGATGGGTGTGGCGCCCATTCCCCGCAACTACCAGCTATTCTATGAGGCCTACATCGGGTCCAACCCGACCCTGACGCGGGAACTTGCAGCGTTGGGCAGCCGCGCCACCCAGCAGGAAATTGATGAAATCGGTGCCAAATATTTCGCCAACAATCCTGGCGGCGTCATCGAAGGCGCGCATTCGCGCATTCTGACGGAGCTCGATGCATTGCTGCGTCTGCTCAAGCAGGAACAGACCTCGCTGGAAAGCTACAACCGCCTGCTCGGCGAAACCTATAGCCGCATCGACACGAAAAACCAGGCCAGCGCCGATCTCCTCCAGAACGCCATTTCCATTCTGTCCGAGGCGACAGGGCGCACCATGGCCCACGGCCAGCGCACCGTCATGAACGTGAACGAGCGTTCGGCGGAAATGGATCAGGTTCGCAAGGAACTGGACGAGTACAAGCGCATCGCCAACACGGACTCGCTGACGCGGCTCTACAACCGCCGCGCCTTCGACGACAAGCTCGCGACGCTCTACAACAACCCGATGAACGTGCCGATCACCGCGCTCATCATCGTGGATGTCGATCATTTCAAGCGTATCAATGATATGTTCGGCCATCCCGTGGGCGACAAGATCCTGGCCTCCGTCGCCGGCGTCATCCGCTCGACGTTGCGCAAGGACGCCTTCGTGGCACGCGCCGGTGGCGAAGAGTTCGCCATCATCCTCGAAGGCAACACCGTCGAGGAAGTTTCTCTTGTCTGTGACCGTTTGCGCAGCACGATGGAGCTGACCCCGTTCCGCAATTCCCGCACCAATGTGAATTACGGTCCCGTGACCATTTCCATCGGTTTCTGCATGGCAGACCAGGCGAATGATCCCGGCGAATTGTACAGCAAGGCCGATATTGCGCTCTATTGCGCCAAGGACGGCGGACGCAACCGCGCCCTGCAGTTCAATGACGAAATGAAGAAAGACTTCTCCAAGAGCTGGCTGATCTACAAGTGATCGAATGCGGGACGCTTACCAGAGCGTCTTCTCAGCCCGCCCGCGCCATTCGCGGTCATAGGTTTCGGCATCGAAATCGGCCTTCGCCGCCTTCAGCATGGCGCCCGGAGTCGGAACCTGTTTTCCCAGTTCCCTTCGCTCCGGATTCCACAGGCCAGCGCGCATGACAGCGCGGGCGCACTGGAAATAGACCTCGCCAATGCGCACGATCACCACGCTCCGCGGATGCTTGCCATCCACCTCGAAGCTGTCGAGAAGTGCTGGATCGACGCTGACCTCGGCCGTACCATTCACCCTGAGAACCAGATCGGAGCCCGGAACGAGAAACATCAGCGCAATGCGCGGATCGCGCACGATGTTGATGAGCGAATCGATGCGGTTGTTGCCGCGCCAATCGGGCAGGAGGAGCGTCTTGTCATCTTCCACCCGCACAACCGGGCCTTCATCACCACGCGGCGAGCAATCGAGCCCGTCCGGCCCGACGGTCGCCAGCGCCAGAAACGGCGACGCCTCGATCATCTGCCGATATTCCGGCGTCAGCACAGGCCGTACCTTGACGAGGGATGCCTCACCCACAACCCCGTAAAGCGCCTGAAGCTCCTCGACGCTGCGAATGATGGTCATACCCGACTCTCCCGTTAACCGAAGGGAACTTTAGCCGCGTGCGGCAGCTACGTCACCCCGTTTTGGAGATTTCCGGCTCATCCTCACCGCTGAAGAAGCCGGCCACCCGCTCGATGACGGGCGGAGCGGCGACAATCCTGCGGTGACCATAGCCGTTCGCCCAACCGATCGTGACATTCGTCCCTTGCTCGGCGTAACGGCGGGCGTGATCGGCACTCACTTCCTTGTCATCTTCAGCGTGAATCACCAGTATCGGCAGGTCAAGATTACGCCCGGCGCTGGCAATATCGAAATCGCCGTTGCGCCGGCCGGTTACCCGGCGCACTTCCTTTTCCAGATGACGGCGGACACCGGCGGAAAGGCCGACCTGCTCGGAAAAATAGCGGAATATGCCGTCCAATTCGGACGGAGCACCGATCAGCGCCGCGCGGCCGGGCCGAAAGACCGGAAACTGCGGCAGGAAGTGGCAGACCGCCGCCATCAGGCTAGCACCACCAAAGGAATGACCGACCGCGCCGTCGAACGGCCCGAAGGTCCTGTCAACGGTGGCAATGGCCTCGACTGCAAGCCGCATATCGAGAAAACGCCCGCCCGACGCCCCATGGCCGGGAAAATCAAGCAGGATAACCTCGCCGCCGGTCGCGGCCTGAATGCCCTTGGCCAGCGCCGCCATATATTCGCTGCGCGAGCCCCACCCATGAAGAACGAGATAGCGCCCGCCTGCGCCGGCGAGCCGATAGGTCATGATCCTGCCATGCGACGTCTCGAGCGCCCTTGGCTCGGCTTTCGCAAGCCTGCGCGCGCCCTCGGCAAAAACAGCACGGGCGCGTTCTCCTTTGGGAAAGCGCGACGGTGCGAGACTGAAAACGCGGAACGCCAGCTTTCCGGCACCCCGCGGGGACACCGTGCCGGCCACTGAAAAGGTCAGCCGGAGAGCCTTCTTTGCAAAACTCGGCATGATGCGTTACCATATTGTTCAAGATTGAACATTTATTAAGACGGACATGAGCGAAAATCAATCCCTGCCCTTCGACCACCCGCGTTTTCGAAGCTGGATCGCGGTGGGCCGCGCCTGCCAGAGCATGCAGGCGGCACTGACCAAGGCGCTCGCGCCGCTGGGTCTCAAGCCGCAACATCTCGATGTCATGGTCAATCTCTATCGCTTTGAGGGGCTGACCCAGCAGGAACTGGCCCGCAAGCTTCTGGTGGGGCGCTCCAACGTCTCGATGACCCTGCCCCAGCTTGAAAAGCGCGGCCTGATCGAACGACAGGGCGATGCGGTGGACAGGCGTGTCCTGCGGCTGAAACTGACACCCTCGGGACGCAGGACGGCGGAACAGGCCATGGCCATCCAGACGGCATTGATCGAAGCCGTGCTGTCTCCCGCTCCGATGGAGCATTGCACGATCGTGGCTGAAACCATGGAGGCGATGGTGCCTCGCCTTCAGGCCTTCGAAAAGTCGCTTTGACGCGACCGGCTCAGCGCGGCTTTTCCGCCACGTCGCGGCTCATGCCCTTGGCGGCAAGGGCCGCCTCGTAATCGGCAAACAGCGACGCGCCCTTTTCGCCCAATTCACGCAGATAGGGCCAGGTATAGATGCCGCTCTGGTGCATGTCGTCGAAACCGATACGCACTGCATAGTTTCCGGTCGGTTGCACGGAAATGATCTGGACATTGCGCTTGCCGGGCACGGTCACTCCCTGCCCCGGCCCATGGCCCTGCACTTCCGCAGAGGGTGACAGAACCCGCAGCATTTCCGCCGGAAGCGCAAAGGCCGGACCATCGTCAAAGCGCACGGTCAGCGTCTGGCGGTCCTTTGAGACGCGTAATTCGGTTGGCCATACACCGCTCATATCGGACACTCCTCATCGAAATTTGACAGAGGTTTAGGCCGGAAGAACCATTTCGGCAAGCGGCTCAGGCTTGACGAGCATCGTTCCTCCGCCCAAATAGGATGAAAGAGGTAAGTTTATTGAACAGCTTGGTCACTGGGCCTTTCGCCCCCGCGGTTTCCGCTACAGGTTCCGGCCCGATCGTCGATCCCTTCGGTCGGTCGATTACCTATCTGCGCGTATCCGTCACCGACCGCTGCGATTTCCGCTGCACCTACTGCATGTCGGAAAACATGACCTTCCTGCCCCGGCAGGACCTGCTGACGCTGGAGGAACTGGACCGGCTCTGTTCGGCCTTCGTGGCGCGTGGCGTCCGCCGCCTGCGGCTGACAGGCGGCGAACCGCTGGTTCGCAAGAACATCCTGTGGCTGGTGCGCGCGCTCTCCCGCCACCTCGAAACCGGAGCGCTGGACGAACTCACCCTGACCACCAACGGCTCGCAGCTTTCCCGTTATGCACGGGAATTGGCGGAGTGCGGCGTCAGGCGGATCAACGTCTCCATCGACACGCTCGACCCCGAGAAATTCAAGACGATCACCCGCTGGGGCGACCTTGCCAAAGTGCTGGAAGGTATCGACGCCGCGCGTGAAGCCGGCATCGCCGTAAAACTCAACGCGGTGGCGCTGAAGGGTCAGAACGAGGATGAACTGACCGGGCTCCTCCGCTTCGCCCATGCGCGCGGCATGGACCTGACGCTGATCGAAACCATGCCGATGGGCGAAATCGGCGAGGACCGCACCGACCGCTATCTGCCGCTCAACACCGTACGCGAACGGCTGGAGCGTGAATTCACGCTCACCGATCTCACCTACCGCACCGGCGGCCCCGCCCGCTATGTGCACGTGGAGGAAACCGGTGGGCGGCTCGGCTTCATCACGCCGCTCACCCATAATTTCTGCGAAAGCTGCAACCGCGTCCGCCTCACCTGCACGGGAACCCTCTACCTTTGCCTCGGTCAGAACGACGCCGCCGACCTGCGTGAGGTGTTGCGGGCACCGGGTTCCGATGACGAAACCTTGTCCGCCGCCATCGATGCGGCGGTGGCGCTCAAGCCGAAGGGCCACGACTTCATGATAGGCCGCAACGCGCCCAGGACGAAGATTGCCCGTCATATGAGCGTAACCGGCGGCTGAAACGGCGCAATCTGCCCGTTTTAAGGGCGATCCATACTGGCGCCCCTCCCTTACATCCAGTAGAGATTGTTGCGATATACCGGGATTCGCTTCATGTCTTTATCGATCAATTCCAAGGGCGCTGCCCTGATGGCGCTCGCCATGGCTTCGTTCACTTGCAACGATGCGATCGTGAAGCTTCTTTTGACGCACCTGAATACGGGCCAGATCATGTTCGTTCGCGGCCTGCTGACGACGATCCTGGTTTACGCCATCGCCCGCTATGCCGGTGCGCTGACACCGCTGCGCGAGTTGATGCACCCGATGGTCCTCTTCCGTACCGCCCTGGAAATCGCCTCAACCCTGCTGTTTCTCTCGGCGCTGAAGAACATGCCGCTGCCGAACATTTCTGCCATCCTGCAATCGCTGCCACTGGCCGTCACACTTGGGGCGGCCCTTTTTCTGCGCGAACAAGTCGGCTGGCGACGCTGGAGCGCCATTGTCGTGGGCTTCATCGGCGTGCTCATCATCGTCCGTCCCGGCCCCGAAGGCTTCACCAACGCGTCGATCCTTGCCATCCTCTCGGTGTTTACCACCGCCGGGCGCGACTTGATCACGCGTCGCATTCCCTCCACCATCACGTCGCTGTCGATCACGACCTTTACCGCAGCCACCAATGCGTTGGTCGGCCTGGCCCTCATTCCGTTGCTGGGCGGCTGGCAACCGCTGACGCTTGACCATTCGGTGAAGCTGTTAGGTGCAGCCGTCTTCGTATTCATCGGCTATCAGTCGATCATCCTGTCCATGCGGACCGGCGACATTTCCTTTGTCGCCCCCTTCCGTTACGTAAGCCTTCTCTGGGCGCTGGTCATAGGCTATTTCGTATTCTCCGACGTGCCGGATGCGCCGGTGCTTCTGGGGGCCGCGATCGTCATCGCATCGGGCCTCTATACCTTTTATCGCGAACGCCAGCGGAATCGGCAGAAGGCCGCCAAGGTGGAGTGATAACAGGACATGCACCGCAAGACCGCCCTGCCGCCCGTCCGCTTTCTGGACCGTAAAACTCCGCCGCATATCATCACTCTGGTTCTCATCGCGGGTCTGGCAGCGCTGAACCAGAACATCTTTCTGCCCGCCCTTCCGGAAATGGCCGCCTTCTTCCGGACGGACTATGCAGTGATGCAGCTAACGCTCTCCGGCTATCTCGCTGGCACCGCGGCGCTGCAATTGCTGATCGGCCCGCTTTCAGATCGCTATGGCCGCCGCCCGGTCATGATCGGCGCGCTCGTCGTCCTCATCGCGGCAACGATTGTCTGCGTCCTATCCACCCATGTGGCGGTATTTTTGGCGGCACGCATGGTGCAGACCACCGTCGTGGCCGGCATGGTGCTGTCGCGCGCCATCGTGCGTGACATGGTGCCGGTGGAACAGGCGGCCTCCATGCTTGGCTATGTCACCATGGGCATGGCCATGGTTCCGATGTTCGGTCCCGCTATCGGCGGGATGCTGAGCGAACTCTTCGGCTGGCAGGCCTCGTTTACAGCGCTCGGCATTCTCGCCATCCTTGTCCTGATCGTCGTCATCGCCGACCTTGGCGAAACCAACCGCAACCCGAGCGCCAGTTTCCGCGCACAGTTCGCCGTATGGCCGGATCTTCTGGGTTCCCGCATCTTCTGGAACTACGCGCTGATTTCCGTCTTCATCTCCGGCGCCTTCTTCTCCTTCCTCGGCGGCGCGCCCTTCGCCGGCACGACGCTGCTGAAGCTGACGCCCGGCGCGCTCGGCCTTCAATTTCTCTACACGGCGGCGGGCTACATGGCCGGCAACTTCCTTTCAGGCCGCTATGCCAGGCGGCTCGGGTTGATGCGGATGCTGCTGATCGGCAACGGCATCTCGCTTCTGGGCGTCGGGCTGGCGCTGGCCTTTGCGCTGGCCGGCCATTTCACCGCACTATCCTTCTTCGGCTCCATGGTGCTGATGGGCCTCGGCAACGGTGTCGCCCTGCCTTCCGCCAATGCCGGCATGGTCAATGTCAGGCCCGATCTCGCGGGCTCAGCTTCGGGTCTCGGCGGCGCGCTGACGCTCGGGCTTGGCGCCATCCTTTCGGTCATCGCCTCCTCCATCATGTCGGAGGAAACCGGAGTGATACCGCTGCTGGTCGTGATGTTTGCCTGCGCGGTCGCTGCCATGCTGTCGATCGGCCTGCTCCGCTCCAGCACACGTAAAGCCGGCGGCGACCGGCTCGACAACTAACCCTTTCTGGTCATCCGCCAGACGGCTTCCGTTAAGGAAGGCACCTCGTCGACAATGTGACGGTTTCCGGCAACCCGTTGAAAATCAGAAATCTTTCACATTCCAGCGCCAATCGCGGGTAAAACTTGCCCACAAGCGCTTTGGCATCCGTCACGTCAGGCGGTGAATCCGGTTGCTTTTTGTTTGAAAACGATGTGACTATCCCTCACACGCCGGATTGCACCTCCGACGCGATTTTTGTCCGAGCGGTAAAAGTTCAAGCCGCAGAGGCCACCGCCGGACTGCCAACAGAGAGGATAAAAATGCGTAGCTCCATCCGTTTTCTCGCTGCGGCCTCCATCGCAGCCCTGTCGCTCGTTGCTGGCAGCGCGATGGCCGAGGACAAGATCATCATCGGCACCGAAGGCGCCTATCCGCCCTTCAACAATCTCGAATCGGACGGCACGCTGACGGGCTTCGACATCGACATCGCCAAGGCGCTGTGTGAGGAAATGAAGGCGTCCTGCACCTTCGTCACCAATGACTGGGACGGCATCATCCCTGCACTGCAGGCCAAGAAGTTCGATGCCATCATCGCGTCCATGTCGATCACGCCGGAACGCCTGGAGAAGGTCGACTTCTCCGCAAAGTACTACAACACGCCGCCGGCCGTTGCCGTGCCGAAGGACTCGCCGATCAAGGATGTCGCCGACCTCAAGGGCAAGACGCTTGGCGCCCAGGCTTCCACGACGCACGCCAACTATGTTGAGAAGCACTTCCCCGACTCCACCGAGAAGCTCTATCCCACGGCTGACGAATACAAGCTCGATATCGCCAATGGCCGTATCGACGGCGTGGTGGACGATATCGTCGTTCTCTCCGAATGGGTGAAGTCCGACGCCGGCGCCTGCTGCAAGATCCTGACTCCGCTGCCGGTTGACGAAGAGATCAACGGCAAGGGCGCAGGCATCGCCGTGCGCAAGGGTGATACGGCACTTGCCGACAAGTTCACCAAGGCCATCGCTGGCATCCGCGCCAACGGCAAGTACAAGGCCATTCAGGACAAGTACTTCGACTTCGACGTTTACGGCCAGTAAGAAAGGCTAGGCGCGGCAGCCCATGGCTGCCGCGTTTTCCCGCCGAGAAAAATAGAACGGGCATCAAGCCCGGCGAAGGGGAAAGTGCATGGGCGGAATATCTTCCGCATTCGCCTCTCTAGGGGCATTTTTTGGCATGTTCGATCCGCTCTGCGGACCTGTCGGCATTTTCACGCTGCTTGGCGAGGGAACGCTGGTTTCCTGTGGCGACGCCGGTTGGGGCGACGAGATCGCTTTTGGGGTTGCCGTCACCACCGCGCTGGCACTGGCCACATTGCCGCTTGGCCTCCTTATCGGCTTCCTCGTGGCGCTGGCCGGGCAGTCGGAAGAAAAGTCACTCCGGCTCGCGGCCGGCATCTACACCACCATCTTTCGCGGCCTGCCGGAACTGCTGACGCTGTTCATCGTCTATTACGGCATGCAGATCCTTATTCAGTCCGTTCTGGGTTTTGTCGGTTATGACGGGCGGGTGGAGATCAACGCCTTTCTCGCCGGCATGATCGCACTTGCTGTCGTCAACTCCGCCTATTCCGGCGAGGTGATGCTATCGGCTTTCCGGGCCATCCCGAAGGGACAATATGAGGCCGGCGATGCGCTTGGCCTCGGGCGGGGCAGGACAATGGTCCTTGTTATCCTGCCCCAACTCGTACGCATTGCCCTGCCCGGCCTCGTCAATCTCTGGATGATCCTGCTCAAGGATACATCCTATGTCTCGATCATCGGCCTGTCCGATATTCTCCGCCAGACGGGCGTTGCCGCCAAGGTCTCCAAGGAAGCATTCTTCTTTTACATGATCGCCTGCGGCCTCTATCTCGCCCTCGCCATCCTTTCCTCCTTCGCCCTGCGGTTCATCGACCGCTGGAGCCGCCGCTCGGAGGCCTCGCGATGAGCTACGTCAAGGAACTGATTCCGCCGCGCCCGGCACCCGCCGTCATCGAAAAACGGATGAACCCGGCCCGGCTGACCGGCATGCTGGTCATGGCGCTGTGGGTCCTGCTCGCCGCAAGCCTCATTGCCATGGTCATTACCGGCTGGGACACCGCCAAATTTGAACGCTACGGACCGCGCTACATCTCCGGCCTCGGTACGACGCTGGCACTTGTCACGCTCTCCATCGTCATGGGCGCCATTCTCTCCGTGCCCGTCGCCTTTGCCCGCATGTCGAAGAATGCGGTCTTGAACGGCATTGCGTTCGCCTATGTCTACATCTTCCGTTCTACGCCGCTGCTCGCCCAGCTTTTCCTGATCTATTACGGCCTCGGCTCGTTCAAGTCGGAGCTTGAATCGGTCGGCTTGTGGTGGTTCTTCCGGGAAGCCTGGTATTGCGGCCTGCTCTCCTTCACGCTCAATACCGCTGCCTATCAGGCCGAAATCCTGCGCGGTGCCATCGAGAGCGTTCCCAAGGGGCAACTGGAAGGGGCAGCATCGCTTGGCCTCCCCAAGAGCGTTACTTTCTGGAAGATCGTTCTCCCGCAAGCGCTGATCGTCGCTCTGCGCCCCTACGGCAACGAGATCATTCTCATGGTCAAGGGCTCGGCAGTCGTCTCTATCGTCACCGTTTTCGACCTGATGGGCGAGACACGTTACGCCTTCTCCCGCACATTCGATTATCAGGCCTATCTCTGGGCGGCGATCTTCTACCTCGCCATTGTCGAAACGCTGCGCCATGTCTGGGCCTGGCTTGAAGCACGGCTGACCCGTCACCTGAAACGGTGACGGGAAACCTTGGCAGCACTCACTAAACAAGGCTGCTAACATATTGTTTTAAAATAACAATGACGATTTGTTCTGCGTTTTGTTAAGCCTCGGTTAAGCGTAAAATGTTCCCCTGTAAGTGGCGAAAACGCCGAAACTGGCTGCGGGGAATTGGACCGGAAGCCTTGTGGTCCTCCGGAATGTCCGATGGCCCCGCCCATGAGAAAAGCGGGAACGACGACATGAACGAAGAAATGGAAATGATGCTGAAGGGCTATGGCCTCACCACAGCCCATATCTTTTACCGCATGCCGGATCATCCGTCGCTGATCCAGACCTTCCTCTGGCAGAACTATGATCTCGCCCCGGATTTCCCCCAAATGAAAGGCTTCCTGAAGTTCTGGGAGGAAAAGCTCGACGGGCCGCTGCATTCCGTTCGCTATGTTCACCGCAAGCTGATCGCCGCCAATGAATGGCGCGCCTTGAAGGGTGAATTCATCCTTCACTGACATTCCTCATTGCGCGCATCGCATCGCATGGATAGAGCATGGACAAAATCCAAGCGGAGCGATGCGCCCATGAGCAAGCAGATAATTGACGAAGAAGCCTTGGCCGAAGCCTATAACCGCGCCCTGGAGCTGGAAAAGGCCGGCGACGTGGACGCCGCTGTGAAGGCCTATCTGGAAGTGCTGGAAATCGACCCGGAAGACCATGGCGGCGCGGCTGTCCGCATCGCGGCCATGGGTCGGGGCGAAACGCCGACCAAGGCACCCGACGCCTATGTCGAAACCCTGTTCGACCAGCACGCCGAAGCCTTCGAGGATATTCTGGTCGAACAGCTTGGCTACGCCGTGCCCGTGCTGGTGCGCCAGCGCCTGCAGGCGCTCGGGCTCGGCCCGTTCAAGCGCATGCTGGACCTCGGTTGCGGCACGGGGCTGACCGGCGGCACGTTGCGCGATATCGTTGATGACATCACCGGCATCGACATTTCCGAGAACATGGTCGAGATCGCCCATGAGAAGGAGCTTTACGAAACGCTTTATGTAGCCGAGGTCGAGGACTTCCTGGACGATAATGACGACGAACCCTTCGACCTGATCACCGCCACCGACGTCCTGCCCTATCTCGGCGCGCTGGAACCGCTGTTCTTCGGTGCCGCGGAAAACATGGTCAAGGGTGGGCTGCTGATCTTCTCGTCGGAAACCCTGCCGGACGCGGTTCTCGCCGGACGGCCCTACATGGTGGGCCCGAACCAGCGCTTTGCCCATGCGCCGGAGTACATCCGCCAGCGCCTTGCCGATACCGGTTTCGAACTGGTGGAAATGACCGACATCAACGTGCGCATGCAGAACGGCGAGCCGACCCCCGGCCATCTCGTCATCGCCCGCCTCGCCTGATTTCAGGCCGACACGCCACACACAATTGCCCGCCCCGAGCCATCGGGACGGGCAATTGCTTTTCTCAGTCCTCGCCGGATTTCTGCGTGTCGAGGATCATGTAGTCGAGCGGCAGTTCCGTCGTGTACTTGATCTGCTCCATGGCAAAGGCGGAAGACACGTCGCGGATTTCGATGCGCGCGATCAGGCGCTTGTAAAAGGCGTCATAGGCGGCGATGTCCGGCACGACGACCCGCAGCAGGTAATCGACGTCACCGCTCATCCGGTAGAATTCAACCACTTCCGGAAACTCGCCGACCACTTCGGAGAATCGCTTCAGCCATTCGATGGAATGGGTGTTGGTGCGAATGGAGACGAACACAGTCACCCGCGTGTTCACCTTGACCGGATCGAGCAACGCCACACGACGACGGATCACACCGTCCTCTTCCATCTTCTGGATACGCCGCCAGCAAGGCGTGGTCGAAAGTCCAACCTTCTTGGCCAGATCGGCGACGGCGAGCGTGGAATCCTCCTGAAGCAGGCGAAGGATTTTGCGATCAAGGCGATCCATGGAATGTCTCCGTGAGAATATTTTTCGAATTATAGCCTACATCTTATAAGATTAAAGAATGTTGTTTTAAAAACAAAGCCCTTCTATCGTTTGCCGCAACTGAGGCAAGACATTCTCCTCAAACCACGGATTGCGCTTCAGCCATCCTGTGTTACGCCAACTCGGGTGCGGCAAGGGCAAAATGCGCAGTCCGGCATTGGCGAAAAAATAGCTTCGCCAAGCGCCAACGGTCTCGGTCATCGTCGCCTTGCGCGCGGCACCCAGATGCCAGGCTTGCGCATATTGGCCGATGGCCAGAACCAGCTCCACCTGCGGCATGGCATCGAGAATGCGAGCGCGCCACAGTGGAGCGCATTCCCGGCGCGGCGGCAGATCGTGGCCCTTGGCGTCATAGCCGGGAAAGCAGAGGCCCATCGGCACGATGGCGAAACGGGCGGGATCGTAGAACGTCTCGCGATCGACGCCCATCCACGCGCGCAGCCGGTCGCCGGAAGCATCGTTGAACGGCAAGCCGCTATTGTGCACCCGAAACCCCGGCGCCTGCCCGGCAATCAGCACCCGCGCGGTGGTGGAGAGAACCGCAACCGGCAGAGGCTCATGTGGCAGGCGATGATCCGGCCCCTTGAGCGGGCGCTCCACGCAGACACGACAGGCGGTAATCTCGCGGGCCAGACCGGCAAGCCGATCCGCATCCTCTCCGCCGACCAAAACGCCGCCCGCCTCCATCACGCAGCAGCCGAAGGCCGGGCGGAAACGGCGCGATACCACCGCCAGACGTTTACATGGTCCTGCGGACAGGCAAGACGCGACAGCTTCATGAAATCGAAGGCCACCATGGCCGTGATATCTGCGATGGAATAATGCTCGCCAGCAATAAAGGGCCGCCCTTCCAGCTCCCGATCCAGCAGTGAAAGGAAGGCGAGCGCCTTCGGCTTGTTCGCCTCGCCCCATTCGGGCACCTGCGGCACTTCAGCAGCCGCCATGGCAGGATGCAGATGGCGGAAGGAGGCGGCAACCGCAGCGAGATAGTTCAGTTCCACGCGCCGGTTCCACATTTCAATGAAGGCGCGTTCGCGCGCATCGCGGCCAAACAGCGGCGGCTCGGGATGCAACTCTTCGAAATAACGGCAGATCGCCACGGATTCAGTCAACACCGAGCCATCCTCGAACTCCAGAAGCGGAAGCTGCTGTAACGGGTTCATGGCGGTAATCTCGGGCGAGCGGTGCGCCATGGCACCCATGTCAACCATCACGGTTTCGACCTCGATCCCCTTTTCCTTCAGGAATATCTTCACCCGTCGCGGGTTCGGCGCCCGATACGCATCATAAAGTCGCATGTTCTATTCCTCCCATTCCTCGCTCCTGTCGAAGCTGAAAAAACGCTCGATGAAATCTTGCAACCAGGCGAAACCTCCCTCCGCCATGCTGCCATTCATCCGCCGCCAATCCTGAGGGCGGATGAAATCACCGCTCCAAACACCGCGACGCGCGGCGCGCGCCTCGGCTTCCTCATCGCGATAATCCACATCTGTGCCGGCATAGGCAATGGCCATTCCCTGCCGCACCATCTCGGCATTCAGGTTGCGTCCGCCCGCCCGGCAGATGACCAGAAGCCGCCCATATTTATCGATATCGCTCCCTTCACACGTCACCGCCTCCGTTGCCACCAGAGATTTCAACGCCTCACGCGCCGCCTCGCCACAGGGCCAGAGCGTTTCGTTAACGCCGCAGGTCTGCCTGCGCTCCGGCGCATCGATTCCCTGAAGTCGGTAACGGGTGCCATTCAACGCCAGCGTATCTCCATCGCTGACACGAAAATGGCCGGCCAGATGCTGCGTTTCGCGATCATCCAGCTTGGCAACGATCAAGGTGCCAAGGATGACGAAGGCCACCACCGTCACGCCATTACGCAAGATAATCATCAGGTTACGCACATCGATCGTCCAGTTTCATGAAGGCACGAATCGCAATCCGGCTCCGCCCTCTCGCGCAATCTACAGATACCGTCGCCAACCGATCGGACCAGCCTGCGCAGATGGCAAACAAAACATTGCCAGCAGCATCTTCTTAAGGATTTCGCTTTACGCTTGGCGCAAAACGCGGGCACACGTAACGAGCAATGGCACAGGGCGTCAGTACATCCACCGACAAGAACATTGTCGACCTTTCACGCGGCCATCGCAATCGGGCCGTGTCCAAGGCCGTTCGCGCAACACGAGAACGTCTGCAATCCTCACAGGACGGCGCGCGCCTCTTTGACCGCGAAATGATGGTCATGCACCTGAACGCGTTGCTTCAGGCTGCAACTGTCATGCCGCTGTTCATCACGCTGGTCACGGCGGCAGGCTTCTATATCAGTCGCGACCTGCGCATGCTCGGTTGGGCTTTTCTGGCGCTCTGCGTCCACACGGTCGTCACGCTCCTTGCCCGTAAGGCCGAACGTCAGGAAATGACGCCGTCCAATGTCACCAGATGGCAGCGGATTTTGCTGGGCGGCCAGATCCTGGTCGGCATCACCTGGGCGATGCTCGTCCTGATGCGGTGCCAGCAATGCGGCGATAATGGCTTCCTGTTCTTCCAGGGCGCCGTGATGCTGATTGCCATATCGCTGACCGCGATGACGAACAGCATGTTGCGCATGGGCCTGATCGCCACTTTCCTGCCCGTTATCATCGCCCTTCTCGGCAATCTCGCCTTTCACCGCGACCTCGCCGATATCGCGCTGACAGCCCTGACGACCACGGCGCTGGCCTTCTTTATCTACATCGGCAACCGCTTCTATAACGCCAACCTCAAGCTCCTGTCCTTCCAGTCGGAAAAGGACGACTTGATTGCGGAACTGGAAGTGGCGAAATCGCTATCCGACGAGGCACGCCGCCGCGCCGAAGAGGCAAATCTTGCGAAGTCGCGCTTCCTCGCCTCGATGTCGCATGAGTTGCGCACGCCGCTGAACGCCATTCTCGGCTTCTCCGAAGTCATGGCAACGGAAGTGCTCGGACCGCTGAATAACCCGATGTACAAGGAATATTCGCGCGACATCCACAATTCCGGCCAGCACCTGCTGAACCTCATCAACGAGATTCTAGACCTCTCCCGCATTGAGGCCGGCAAATACGACCTCCAGGAAGACGCCGTTTCCCTGCTGGAAATCGCCGAGGATTGCATCGGCATGGTGCAACTGCGCGCCCGCGGCAAGAACATCACCATTTCCGAGCAGTTCGAACCCTCGCTGCCACAGATCTGGGCTGACGAGAAATCCATGCGACAGGTGGTTCTGAACCTGCTGTCCAACGCCGTGAAATTCACACCCCAGGGCGGTGAAATCACCATCAAGGTGGGTTGGACCGGTAGCGGCGGCCAATATGTGTCGATCAAGGACAACGGTCCGGGTATCGCCGAGGAAGAAATCCCGATCGTGCTGTCAGCCTTCGGCCAGGGCTCCGTCGCCATCAAGAGTGCGGAACAGGGGACAGGCCTTGGCCTGCCTATCGTTCAGGCGATCCTTGCCAAGCATGACGGCCAGTTCCTGTTGAAATCCAAGCTGCGCGAGGGCACGGAAGCTATCGCCGTACTGCCGGCCAAGCGCATTCTGCAGAGCATGCCGGCGGTGCGCGACGCGCATGCCGTTGATCGCCGCAAGAAGAGCTTCGCGTAATCAGCCGATCAGTACAGCCCAGACGAGATAGAGTGCATTTGCCAGAATGAGGCAGAAGCAGGCGAAGGAACCAAGGTCCTTGGCATGCTTGCCCACCTGCGAAATCTCGGGCGAGACCCGGTCAACCAGTTCCTCGATGGCGGTGTTCAGCGCTTCCGCCGCAAACAGCGCCAGCATCAGCACGACGAAGCCGACGAATTTCGAAACATCAGCGCCCGCAACAGCCAGAATGACAAGACCGCCGGCAAAGGCCATCAGTTCATGGCGAAAGGCCTGCTCTCGCATCAGGCGGGAAATACCCTGGATTGAATAGCGCAATGCGGCAAACACATGCCGCACGCCCGTTTCTTTCGTCACCGGCCCTTCCGCCATGGCTGCCCCTTGCGTTCTCAGCTCTTGTTGGTCACGCCGGCCTGGGCGAAAGTCGCCATGCCGCTGTGGCAGGCCGCAGCTGCCTTGACGATACCCGCGGCAAGGGCCGCGCCCGTGCCTTCCCCAAGACGCATGCCAAGCGCCAGAAGCGGCGTTTTGCCCAGCTTCTCGATGGCCAGCATGTGGCCCGGTTCACCGGATACATGGCCGATCAGGCAATGATCGAGTGCGGTGGGATTGGCGGCCTTGAGAATGGAAGCGGCTGCCGTTGCGACATAACCGTCGATCAGCACCGGGATCTTTTCCATGCGCGCAGCCAGAATAGCGCCGGCCATTGCGGCAATCTCGCGACCGCCGAGGCGACGCAAAACTTCCAGCGGATCGGAAAGATGATCGGCATGGAAGGCAACGGCCTGCTTCACGGCGGCGATCTTGCGTTCCAGCAGTTCGCCATGGGAGCCGGTGCCCGGACCCACCCAATCCTCCGCCTCTCCGCCATAAAGCGCAAGGTTGATGGCGGCGGCAATGGTCGTGTTGCCAATACCCATTTCGCCAATGCAAAGCAGATCCGTACCACCGGCGATGGCTTCCATGCCGAAAGCCATCGTCGCGGCGCAGTCGCGCTCGGAAAGGGCGGCTTCGGTGGTGATGTCACCTGTCGGGTAGTCAAGCGCCAGATCGAAAATCTTCAGACCGAGATCGTAGGTCGCACAGATCTGGTTGATCGCTGCTCCACCAGCAGCAAAGTTCTCGACCATCTGCTGCGTCACTTCCGGCGGATAGGGCGTAATGCCATTGCGTGCAACGCCGTGATTACCGGCGAAGATCGCCACCAGCGGGCGCGTGACAGCGGGAGTGCGTCCGCTCCAGGCAGCCAGCCACATGGCGATTTCCTCAAGCCTTCCAAGCGAGCCTTCCGGCTTCGTCAGTTGCTTGTTGCGCGAGCGTGCCGCCGCGAGCGCTGCAACGTCATGACCGGGCAGACCCCGGATCAGGGTGCGAAAATCGTCAAATGGCAGGCCGGTGACGCTCATTCATCAAGTTCCTTGTATTCCGCTCGCGGATCGGCAATTTCTAACGCCGCAGCCGGAAAGGTCGAACGGCCTCTGGCGGCTGAATATGGCGCAATCGCGGTTCCCGATCCGACTCGGGATCCGTCAGACCGCTCTCATACTCAGGGAACGCGGCGCGAACAACCATTAAAGAGGCCTCGAACGCATGACAATGCCCCCGTTTCTGCGGAATATCCTGATCGCCTGTGGCTTCCTGAGCCGGATACAGATCCCCGCGCGCCTCTTCGAGGGCTTCGACGGCCGCTTTGCCCCCATCGCCCACACCTTTCCCGTCGCAGGCTTCCTGATCGCCCTGCCGGGCGCACTGCTGTTCTGGCTACTCCTGATGCTCGGTGCGTCACCGCTCGTGGCCGCCCTTCTGGCGCTCGGGCTTCAGACCCTTGTGACCGGCGCACTGCATGAGGATGGCCTTGCCGATTGCGCCGATGGCTTCGGCGGCGGTGCCAGCCGGGAACGCGTACTGGAGATCATGAAGGACAGCCGCGTCGGCTCCTATGGCGCCATAGCGCTTGTCCTGTCCTTCACGCTACGTGCCGCAATGCTTGCCGCGCTGGCCGAGCGCCTTTCGCCACTGGCCGCCGCCATTCTCCTGCCCGCCGCCGCCGCGCTGGCGCGGGCCTTCATGGTAACGCACTGGCAATCCCTGCCGTCGGCTCGCGAACAGGGGCTCGCGGCTGCGGCCGGTCAACCCGATGTCTTCACCGCGGCAATGGCGCTGGCTGCTGCGACGATCCTCGCCGGCATTCCGGTTCTGGCTGTGCTCGGCCTGCCCGCCCTGTTTCTCGCGTTGCTGCTGGCAGCGATTGGCGCTTTTCTCATCACACGCCTTGCCGCCCGGCGCATAAACGGCCATACCGGAGACACGATCGGGGCTGTCGAGCAGGTCGGCGAAATCGCCGTTCTCCTTGCCTTCTCACTGGTCGCCTGACAGGAACCGAACCCGACCGCCGCCATGGAAACGCCCTGCACCCGTATCTGCCAGATCGAACCCGGCACCGGCTGGTGCATCGGCTGTGGCCGCACACTTCAGGAAATCGCCGGCTGGAGCCGGTTCAGCAACGGGGAACGACGGCAGATCATGGCCAGCTTGCCCGATCGCCTCGCGCAGATGAAGCCGGCTGGCAAAAGTCCGGAGCCGGCGCATTCATGAACCGCTACACAGTCGCCTTCCTCATCATCGCTGTCGGCCTTGCACTCCTGATCTTCAATCACGGCAGCGGTGAAACCTTTGGCATGGACAATAACGAGTTTGCGCGCCTCGTCAGTCTCCTGCCCTTCATCGCGCTTTTGGGCAGCGGCATCCTGATTGGCCGTCGCCACACGCTGGGCAAGGTTGCCCGCGACCTCGCCACCTGGCTCGTCATCATTCTCGGTCTCGTTGTCGTCTGGCTCTATCGCGGTGATTTTAAATCGCTCGGTGAACGGGTTCTTGCTGCGCTCGTCCCCGGCCAGCCCGTCGTTTCCACCCAAACAGGCGGCGATACGGAAGTCATCCTTCACAAGTCGATGAACGGTCACTTCGAAGCAGAGGTTGAAATCAACGGCCAGACGGTTTCCATGCTGGTCGATACTGGTGCAAGTTCGATTTCACTGTCCTGGGAGGACGCCCGCCAAGTGGGATTGAACCCCGAAAACCTCGATTATTCAGCCACCGTCCGGACGGCGAATGGCGTGGCAAATGCCGCCCCCGTCAAGCTCGCCCAGGTCTCGCTCGGCCCCATAAGTCGACGCAACGTACCGGCGCTGGTGGCAACAGAAGGCAGGCTGGAACAAAGCCTGCTTGGAATGAGCTTCCTTGCCACGCTCGGCTCCATGCGCATGCAGGATGACGAGTTGCGTCTGCGGGATTGACTGCGCCGCTCAATCGCAGTGGCGATAGCCACCCTTGTGCGCCCGAAGGTCCAGATGGAAGTGGTTCCAGTGATCCGCGTCACTGCCTGGCCCAAGGACGGTGCTGAAATACTTGCAGCTATCCGAGCGCACGGATTTCAGCAGACCTTTTTCGCGAAAGGCGAAGAAACCCTTCTTGCGCACATCGATTTCCTTACCGTTCTTCAGAACGATGGTGCCGATATCGACGGCATTCCCGTGCGCATGTTCCGACCATGGATTGTTGGCGCGGGAATTCATGCGCCGGCAGGAATAACCACCCATCGTCTCGATCTTGGCAACGCCCGAGAGATAGCGCGCGCGCGCCGACGGCGTCACCTCGTCCTTCACCCATCGTGCAAAGGCCAGCGTCACCTGACAGTTCAGCGTTGTCTCGTTGACGGCGACGCCGCCGGGCAGACCGGACACCTTCATGGGATAGGCCACACCGCAATTGCCGCCGCCATCAATGCGCGGAATATCGCGGAAGCTGACACCCAGCCTGCGCAATTCGGCGCGGCAGGAAAGCTCGGAAGCGGGCATGGCGTCCGGCATGGTGGACATGGGCGGCGCGTCGCGCATGACGGGATTGTCGGGCCGTGCCATCGCCACCTGCCTCATCGCCGTATTGGCGGGAACGGAATAGGGTGCGGATGGCATGGCCGGCGCCTGCGACTGCCATTGGGACGGGCCGGCAGCGGCACTGGCGCCCCGCGGCGGCACAAGAACCGGTGCATCCGTGCCTATACCATCGACGACCGGCTGGCTGGTGTGGGCTTCCGCGATATCACCGGCCTGCTCTTCGGCCAGCCCCACCACACGGGGACCGGAGCTCTCTCCACCGACACCCAGCCCTGCATCCATGTCGACCCCGCCCTCCGGAACCGTCAAGGCCGGGGTGCTTGATGGGGCAAGCGCATAGGATTGCGCGGAGGGAGACATTTCCACCGGTCGGGCTGCCGCGCGGCGCGTCTGCTGGGTGGGCGAAATGGCTCCGACACGCGTCGCGCCGTCGATCTGGCCGGGCGGCACCAGCGCGTCGGTCGAACAGGCGGCAAGCGCCGTCGAGAGGATCAGGGCGGCGGCCACGCGCGCCCGTGTGAAACAATACGCCATACCAAACCGTTTCCGCCGACAACCCGGCTTCCGCACGCCCCGGCGTAATTATAGGAAACAAACGGTAAATGTTCCCTTTACCCCGCGTCGGGCCGCCGCTGGCGACGTCAACGGAAAAGGGCGGGGAAACCGGTCCCCGCCCTCTTGCGTTCGATAGGTATGCGCCGGATCAGGCCGCGCGGGCCGTCGAATGGCCCTGACCGTAGCCGCCATTGCTCAAACGGAAGCGCGACAGAAGCGACCCCAGATGCTCGCTTTCGCTGGCCAGCGTCTGGCTCGCCGCTGTCGTCTCCTCCACCATGGCGGCGTTCTGTTGGGTCATCTGGTCCATGTGGTTGATGGACGAGTTGATCTCTCCGAGGCCGGTCGCCTGCTCGCGAGCGGCGGTGGCGATGGTCTCCACATGGCCACTGACGCGCTCGACAAGCGACTCGATCTCGACCAGTGCATCGCCGGTGGAACGCACGAGCTTCACGCCGCTGGCCACTTCATGGGCGGATTGCGAGATGAGCGCCTTGATTTCCTTGGCGGCACCTGCCGAACGCTGGGCAAGATCACGCACTTCCTGCGCCACGACCGCAAAGCCCTTGCCGGCTTCCCCGGCACGCGCCGCCTCGACCCCGGCATTCAGCGCCAGCAGATTAGTCTGGAAAGCGATTTCATCGATCACGCCGATGATCTGGCCGATGCGTGCGGACGATGCCTCGATGCGGTTCATGGCCTCCACGGCGTTGCGAACGATCTCGCCCGACCGGTCGGCGCTGTCGGTCGTTTCGCGGACGAGTTCGCGCGCTTCGGTGGCACGATCGGATGCCATACGGACGGCGGCTGTAATCTCATCCAGAGCAGCGGCCGTTTCCTCGAGAGCGGCGGCCTGCTGTTCGGTGCGGCGGGAAAGATTGCCTGTCGCTTCACTGATGTTGCCGGCGCTGTCGCGAACGACGGCACCCGTGTCGGAGATGCTGGATACGACCTCCCGCAGAGCGCTGACCGAGCGGTTGAAGTCATCGCCCAGCTTGCGATACTCGTCATCCAGTGCGGCGACCTGCGTCGTTAGATCGCCCCCGGCGAGGCGTTCGAGCGCATCGCCGAGGGAGGCGATGGCATGGGTTTGGCGTTCGGTAGCCGAGCGCAGAACCGACTCGTTTGCAGCACGTTCCGAGTCAAGACGCCTTTGCTGTTCGGCTTCACGCTCGCGAAGCTGAACGCGTTCCGTCACCGAGTCCTTCAATTGCATGAGCGCCCGCGCCATTTCGCCGATCTCGTCACCACGGTCAGCATCGGAAACGACGGTATCGGTGCGCTCGGCGGAAATGTCGCCCATGGCCGACTTGAGGCGATGGATCGGCTTGGTCACGCTGCGGACGACCCAGTACGCAAAGGCCGCAATCACAGTGAAGCCCGCAAAGCTGATCATGGCGTACATGATGGCGTTGCTGCGGAACATGGCTGCGAGGTCGTCGACATAAACACCGGTGCCGACAACCCACTGCCAGGGCGCAAAGCCCGCCACATGCGAGAACTTCATGACCGGATCGGTGGAGCCGGGCTTCGGCCACATATATTCGTGATAGCCCGAACCATGGGCGCGCACGATCTTCACGAACTCCTCGAACAGTACATTGCCGTTCGTGTCCTTGAGATCACGCAGTTCCTGGCCATTCAGCTTCGGATTGATCGGATGCATGATCATCTTGGGCTGCATATCGTTGATCCAGAAATAGCCCTTGCCATTGTCGTAGCGAAGGGTGCCGACGATGGCGATGGCCGACTGCTGTGCCTGCTCGCGGGTCATCTGACCCGACTTTTCGAGCTGATAGTAACGATCAAGGATCGTCAGCACCGTGTCATCCATCATCGCAAGCGCCTTCTTGCGTTCAGCCGACGTCGTATCGTAGGCGTGAAAGAGGCTGAATATGAGGGCCGACGCGAGAATCACGACCGAAATGGCGACCAGAACATAAAGGCGCGTCGCGATTTTCAACTTTTTGAACATAATCTCCCCTCCATCAAAGGTGGAGCACAGACTGTCCTAAAAATGTTAATCAGCTTATAAAAACGTGATTATTATATGTATTAACGTTGTATTGGTGCAAACCAATTTTAAATATTGCCAAGCAACGACAAGAAACACAAAAAATCATCCGTATAAAATTGCCATATATTCAAATCCACTCATAAAGAAATCGCTATATGTCAGACGACCCGTCAACTGGTCAGTTTGTCACAGCATTCTTGCCTTAGACGAAAGTTCAGGTTAGGGAACGTCCCTGTCGCGCCTCCTCCCTCCCCCTGCCAAGACAAGGAAAACCGTATGACAGAGACGGTACACCCCACGGGCGAACTCACGCTCCGCACACTCGCCATGCCTGCTGATGCCAACCCCGCCGGTGATATTTTCGGCGGCTGGGTCATGTCCCAGATGGACCTTGCAGCCGGCATCCGCGCCGGCGAGCGCGCCCGTTGTCGCGTCGTCACTGCCGCCGTGAAGGAAATGACGTTCGAAAAGCCGGTTAAAGTGGGCGATACGCTGAGCGTCTATACGGACATTACCCGCACCGGCCGCACTTCGCTGACCCTTAATGTGGATGTCTGGGTACACCGCCAGCGTTTTGGTGGCCTCGAGCGGGTCACCGGCGCCACCTTCATCATGGTGGCAATGGACGATGCTCTCCAGCCCAAGGCGCTGCCGCCCGAAGTTTGAGCGCAACGATGCAGAGGTCGCTCCATCGGGAGCGACCTTCCCCATAAATGTTTCCCTTTTGTACCGGAACACCCTTTTCTTTGACACGGACTCCCGCCATATTCCGGGCATGGCCAGATCACCGAAAAAACCGTCCGCACCCGAAGGCTTCGGGGAAGCTCCGCAGGCTGAACTCGAAGGCACACCCTTTGAGGGTAATGTCTCCGACTGGCTGAAGCAGATCGAGCAGGAAGCGGAAGCCTCAACCGTCGAAAGCCGCAGCGAAGTCGCCTCGAAGGCCGGCAAGCACCGCAAGAAGGTGGAAAACGCCGCGCGCCAGCACGCCGAGAAAACGGCGGTGCAGATGAAGAGTTCGCGCGGCACCTCCATGGGCGGCTCCTCCGATCCAAAGACCCGCGCAGCCGCCGGCCTCAACCCTGTTTCGGGCATCGACATTTCTCTGGAAGATGCCGCAACGCTGGCGCAGGGCAGTGTCACGGCGACCGTCGAGGCGCTCTCGGCCCTCATCGAAAGCGGCAATCCGCTGTTCAAGGACGGCAAGCTGTGGACACCGCATCGCCCGGCCCGCCCGGAAAAATCCGAGGGCGGCATCGAAATCCGCATGGAAACGGCCTACACGCCCTCCGGCGACCAGCCGACCGCCATCAGCGATCTCGTGGAAGGCCTCGAAAGCGGTGAACGCAGCCAGGTTCTGCTTGGCGTCACCGGCTCGGGCAAGACCTTCACCATGGCCAAGGTCATCGAGCAGACGCAGCGTCCGGCCGTCATTCTGGCGCCCAACAAGACGCTGGCCGCCCAGCTCTATTCCGAATTCAAGAATTTCTTCCCGAACAACGCGGTCGAGTACTTCGTATCCTACTACGATTACTACCAGCCGGAGGCCTATGTAGCGCGCTCTGACACCTATATCGAAAAGGAATCGTCGATCAACGAACAGATCGACCGCATGCGCCATGCCGCCACCCGCGCCATTCTGGAACGCGACGACTGCATCATCGTCGCCTCGGTGTCCTGCATCTACGGTATCGGCTCGGTCGAAACCTACACGGCCATGACCTTCCAGATGAATGTCGGCGACCGGCTGGACCAGCGCCAGCTTCTGGCCGACCTTGTGGCCCAGCAATACAAGCGACAGGACATCAACTTCGTGCGCGGCTCCTTCCGCGTACGGGGCGATACGATCGAAATCTTTCCCGCCCACCTTGAGGATGCCGCGTGGCGCATCTCCATGTTCGGTGACGAGATCGACAGCATCGCCGAGTTCGATCCGCTGACCGGCAAGAAGACCGGCGACCTGAAGTCGGTGAAGATCTACGCCAACTCGCATTATGTGACGCCGCGCCCGACGCTGAACCAGGCGGTCAAGTCGATCAAGGAGGAGTTGAAGCATCGTCTGGCCGAGCTGGAAAAGGCGGGTCGCCTTCTGGAAGCCCAGCGCCTCGAACAGCGCACCCGCTACGATGTGGAAATGCTGGAGGCGACCGGGTCCTGCGCCGGGATCGAGAACTACTCGCGCTACCTCACCGGACGTAACCCCGGTGAACCGCCACCGACGCTGTTCGAGTATATTCCCGATAACGCCCTGATCTTCATCGATGAAAGCCATGTGACGATCCCGCAGATCGGCGGCATGTATCGCGGTGACTTCCGCCGCAAGGCGACGCTGGCCGAATACGGTTTCCGCCTGCCATCCTGCATGGATAACCGCCCGCTGCGCTTTGAAGAGTGGGATGCGATGCGTCCGCAGACCATCGCTGTCTCGGCGACGCCCGGCAACTGGGAAATGGAACAGGCGGGCGGTGTGTTTGCCGAACAGGTCATTCGCCCGACCGGCCTCATCGACCCGCCGGTGGAAGTACGCTCCGCCCGCACCCAGGTCGATGATGTTCTCGGCGAAATCCGCGATACGGCGGCCAAGGGCTATCGCTCGCTCGTCACCGTTCTGACCAAGCGCATGGCCGAAGACCTGACCGAATATCTGCACGAGCAGGGCGTGCGCGTGCGCTACATGCACTCCGATATCGACACGCTGGAACGCATCGAGATCATCCGTGACCTGCGCCTTGGCGCTTTCGACGTGCTGGTGGGCATCAACCTTCTGCGCGAAGGGCTCGATATTCCCGAATGCGGCTTCGTCGCCATTCTTGATGCCGACAAGGAGGGTTTCCTGCGTTCGGAAACCTCGCTGGTACAGACCATCGGCCGCGCCGCGCGTAACGTCGACGGCTATGTCATTCTCTATGCGGACACCATCACCGGTTCGATGAAGCGCGCCATGGAGGAAACCAGCCGCCGCCGTGACAAGCAGATGGCCTACAACACCGCCCACGGCATCACGCCGGAATCGGTGAAGGCGCATATCTCGGACATTCTCGATTCCGTCTACGAGCGCGATCACGTCCGGGCCGATATTTCCGGCGCCTCGGGCAAGGGGTTTGCCGGTGGCGGCCATCTTGTCGGCAATAATCTCCAGTCCCATCTGGAAGCGCTTGAAAAGCAGATGCGCGACGCCGCCGCCGATCTCGACTTCGAAACCGCCGCCCGCCTTCGCGACGAGATCAAGCGCCTCAAGGCCGCCGAACTCGCGGTCATGGACGATCCGATGGCCAAGGAAGAAGCCAGGGGCATGGAGCGCAAGACGAGCGCTCCCGCGCCCGACAAGAGCTATTTCGCCAAACCCTCGCTGGATGACATGGGCCCTGGCACCGACACGGCGAAGCCCCTCTTCCGCAAGAATACGCTGGACGAAATGACGGTGGGCCGCACGGAAAAGCCGGTGGTGCCGACACAACTTCCGGAGCGTCCACCGGAAGCCCTGAGCACAGCCAAGCGCGGCGGTACAGATGACCCGCGCCCGATTATTCGCGGCAAGGTCGGCGCCGGCAGCTACGAAGACCCTGCGGACCAGAAGCGGAAAGGTCGCACCAAAGGCAAGACGGGCCGGCCGGGGAAGTAAACCCGGACGGCGTCCCGTCAACAATACACATGTTTAACCACAACACTATTCTGTATCAAAAACATACAGACCACGACGACTTGCATCTGCCGTGAGTAAAATTTTCGTGATACGCCTTTCCAAGCAACACCGGGAAAGGAAACCCTGAATGAAAAAGCTGTTTCTCGCAGCAACCACCGCGCTCATGATGGTCTCTCTGACCACGGGCGCCTATGCCGCAAAGTTCAAGTTCCCCAGCGACGCACCGGTCGCGGCCGTCACTATTCCGGACGACTGGGAAAGCGGCGAGACCGAAAGCGGCGTCGAAGCCACGTCGCCGGATGAAGCCGTCTATCTTTCCATCGATGTCGCCGACGCGAAGTCGATCGATGACGTCATGGACGATGCGGTGAACTGGTTGGGAGAACAGGGCGTCACCGTTGACGCGTCCACTTCGAAGAAGACCGAAGACAAGCTGAACGGCAAGGATATCATCTACGTCGAGTGGGACGGCAAGGACAAGGATGGCCCGGCCTCCATCGGCCTCGCAGCGCTCGTTCTCAACGCCGATACCATTCTGGTTCTCACCTACTGGGGCACCAAGGGCGAAGAAGAGAAGAACACCGCCACCATCGGCCAGATCCTGAACTCCATCAAGGAACAGTAAGGCATTGCTGCCGCCCGCCGACGGTATGCACCGGGCGGGCGGCACTCATTCTCAACCGCCCGTCAGAACGTGCGAAATGCCCTACTCCGCCGCCTTCACGACGCGGATGCCGACGGGCACGACAACACCCTCACCATCCTCATCCTGCATGACCGGCACGGCTTCCATTTCATAGGAATAGCCCTCAAGCATCGTATAGGCCTGCTCGATAGCCTCGATCTGGGTTTCAGCCTGCTTGATCGCATCGGCAATGGACTGGCTGCGCGCGCGCAGCATGGAACCGAGAACGTCGGTTTCCGGCTTGCGGCCCAGACGGTCGAGATGCTTGCGCACCCGCGCCCGGTGGCGCTCCAGCTCCAGAATATGAAAGCGGCTCTTCAGAATATCGTCCGAAAGCTTGCGGCGCATGGCGGCCACAGGATCGAAACTGCCGGGCTCGCGTTCATCGAGAATGAAATCGTTGACCAGCGTCTCGATCATCATCAGGCCCTTGAGATCCTTGGCATCGGCCATTTGCGGATCGTAGCCGGTGTCGTCGTAGACACGGCGGCGAACGGGGTCCTTCAGCAGTTCGAAGGCCGCCTGAAGGCGCGCGAACTGTTCGACGTCGCCACCTGAGTCAGGATGGGCTGTCTTTGCCGCCTTGCGATAGGCGATCTTGATGGCCTGCTCATCCGCGTCGCGCTCGACGCCGAGCATCTTGTAAGGATCGATCACCACGCTGCTTGCCCTTCTCGTTCACGTCTCACTCGTATCGGCTCGCTGCGCCAGCTTCAAGCACCGGAAATCTTATCCACGATCCGCATAGAACCCGACTTTGCGGCGCAGACCGGTCGAAATTGTGATGAAGTCGGGTTTTCCACCCTATTCTCGCTTCCAGGCTCGATTTCAGCGTCTTGCCTTCCTCATCATTTGCTGTAGGATCAACGCCGTTCGGGTACTTACATCCCGGAGACTGGACGGATGGCGCGCCTCATCGAAAATCGGTTGGCGCAGCGGGGGGCCACAATCCCCGGCAACTGTTGTTCTTTCCCCGTTACGTGACTTCTCGACGGCCTGGCGCGTGCTGCGCAGGGTCTAACCGTGCCAATCGGGGCTTCCCGATGGCAAAGCATTGTTTTACCGGGGAAAGGATACTCCCATGGCCGTTACCGGCACCGTTAAGTTTTTCAACCAGGACAAGGGCTTCGGCTTCATCACGCCGGATGGCGGCGCGAAGGACGTCTTCGTTCACATCTCCGCTCTGCAGGCTGCTGGTCTCCAGTCGCTCAAGGAAGGCCAGAAGGTCTCCTTCGACACCGAGCCGGATCGCATGGGCAAGGGCCCGAAGGCTGTGAACATCCGCGCTGCATAAGCTGCGGTTGTCAGAAATTCATGGAAACGGCGCCCCTCAAGGCGCCGTTTTCTTTTGGGCCTGCATCACCCCTCGACACCTGGATCGACCTCGGCGAAAGCCGCCGCGATCACCTCGGGCCCCGCCCCCGGCTTCGTCGCGTCGGTGGAGAGGATCTGCCGGAAGCGCCGCGCGCCATTGATACCGGAAAACAGCCCCACCATATGTCGCGTCACGTTGGAAAGCTTGCCGCCCTGGGCAATATGCGCGGCCGTATAATCCATCATGGCATCGCGCACGCCATTCCAGTCCACGCGCCTTTCCGCCTCGCCATAGATCAGATGATCGACGCCGGCCAGCATGGCAGCATGGTGATAGGCCGCTCTACCCAGCATGATCCCATCCATGTGAATCAAATGCTGAAGCCCCCGATTCAAATCCTCAATTCCACCGTTTATCCCCATGAAGAGATTCGGGAATTGCCGCTTCATGGCATAGACGAGATCATAGTCGAGCGGCGGAATTTCACGATTTTCCTTGGGCGAAAGCCCTTGCAGCCAGGCCTTGCGGGCATGCACCCACACGGCATCCACATCCACTTGAATCATTTTCTCAAGAAAAGCCGGTAACACCGCCTGCGGATTCTGATCATCGACCCCGATACGGCATTTTACCGTGACCGGCACGGTGGCAACAGACTTCATCGCGGCCACGCAATCGGCCACCACATCGGGCGTCTTCATCAGGCAGGCACCGAATGTGCCGGATTGCACCCGGTCGGACGGGCAGCCGACATTCAGGTTGATTTCGTCATAACCATAATCGTTGGCGATCAGTACGGCCTGCTTCAGCTTGACCGGATCAGAACCACCCAATTGCAGCGCCACGGGCTGTTCCGTCGCATGATGACCCAACAGCCGGTCCCGCGGGCCGTGAATGATCGCATCGGCCACCACCATTTCCGTGAACAGCAGCGCCCTCTTCGTCATCTGCCGATGCAGAAAACGACAATGCCGATCCGTCCAATCGATCATCGGCGCGACAGCGAAGACCGGCTTGGGGAAGTAGCGGTTTGCACCCGGCACGCGGGCGTTCTGGGCGTCTGGGGTCACGCGTATCGGTCCTGTCTTGCCTCGTTGCGCTCGATCCTGCGATTCCGGTACAGCGCGACGATCGCTGAAGTCGGTTCTCGCAAATTACGCTCCCCTCATAGAGCCTCACGGTTTACCGGGCAAAAGAAAACGGGAGGCTTTCGCCTCCCGTTCCCAAGGATTTGCGAGGATGGATCCATCGAGGGGATCAGAATTCCTCCCAGCTCTCCACGCTCGCGGCAGCGGTAGCACCACCACCAAAGGCCGAAGCGACCTTGTTCATCATGCGGCGAGCAGGCGATGCTGCCGGCTGGGATGTTGCGGCTGCCGGGGCAACCGTCGGGCGGGCCCGGGTGGTGGCAACGCCACCCTGACCGAGCTGGAAGCGATGAATGAGTTGGCGCAGGCGGTCCGCTTCGGTGGCGAGCGAGCTACTGGCGGCCGTCGCTTCCTCCACCATGGCCGCATTCTGCTGCGTCACCTGATCCATCTGGTTCACCGCCGTATTGACTTCGGCCAGACCAACGGATTGTTCGCGCGCAGACGTGGAAATCGCATCGAGTTGCGAATTGATCGACACAATATGGCTTTCGATGACCTTGAGCGCCTCACCGGTGGCCTTCACATGCCTGACGCCCCCCTCGACCTCACCGGCCGAATGGCGGATCAGCCCCTTGATTTCCTTAGCGGCGTTGGCGGAACGCTGGGCAAGTTCCCGCACTTCCTGCGCAACAACGGCAAAGCCCTTGCCCGCCTCGCCGGCACGAGCAGCCTCCACACCGGCATTCAGCGCCAGCAGATTGGTCTGGAAGGCGATCTCATCGATCACACCGATGATGTTGGAGATCTGGCTGGAAGATGACTCGATCCGCTCCATGGCATCGACGGCATCGGCAACAACCCGTCCGGATTGCTGTGCTGACTCATTTGCGGCAATCGCCACTGTCCGCGCTTCTTCCGTGCGCTTGGCGGAGTTCGAGACGTTCGCGGTGATCTCATCGAGGGCAGCGGCTGTTTCTTCAAGAGAGGCCGCCTGCTGCTCGGTGCGGCGGGAAAGATCGCTCGCACTTTCGCTCAACTCACGCGAACCGCCATCGATGGCGCCCACCGCATGGGACACGGCCGACAGAGTTTCACGCAATTGTGCGACCGCAGCATTGAAATCGGCGCGAAGTCCCTCGAAATCCACGGCGAAGGCTTGATCGAGATGAACCGTCAGATCACCGGCGGAAAGCCTGCGCAGACCATCCGCCAGGCTCTGTGTTGCCTGGGTCATTTCGGCGGCACGCTGGCGATCGGACGCAGCGACACGTTCGCGCTCTGCCTCGCTGGCATTGCGGGTCCGATCCGCCTCGGCCTCAAGCGTACGGGCCTTGAGACCATTGTCCTTGAACACCTGCACGGCGCGCGCCATGCCACCCACCTCGTCGCGACGATCCGTGCCATCGACAGAAGCCGTCAGGTTGCCTTCGGCCAGAGTGGTCATGGTCGTTGCCAACGCACGCACGGGCGTCACCACCCACTTGCGGACAGCGACAAAGCCGATGCCGGCAATGATGAGGAAGCCGATAATGACTGCCGCAACGGTCGTGCGCGCAGTCGTAGTGCTATCGCCCGTCAGTTCATCGCTGCGGACGATAGCGCCATGCGCGACGTCGTTCGTAACCGTAACGAACTGCGGCCCGATCGCCGCAAAGCCCGGCTTGCACTCATCCAGGAAGGCGCGTTGTGCAGCCTTGTTGTCATCCTGGGTAACGGAGCTCTTCCCGAGCGCGATGGCATTCGTGCAGGTCACATCGTAAATCGCCAGTCCGCTTGCTTTCAGGGCCGTCAGACTGGCATTGGATGGCAGGGTACGGATGGCTTCATCCATCTGCTCGACAAATTCCGTCCGGCTTGCGGCAACCTCGGCGACCGCGGCCTTATTGGCCTCATCGGTGAAGGAAATCATCAGATCGGCGATGCCCGCCCGCCCGTTTTGAAGCGTGCGATTGGCACGGGCCAAAGATAGTGCCGCAGCGCTTTCGTGCGTAATGAGATCGGAATAGGCGCTGTCGATCGACATGATACTATTCGACGAATACGCAGCAATCCCCAGTGCAAAGACACCAAACAGAGCGAAAACCGTCAGAAATTTTCCGACGATAGGAAGATTTTTCATAGCTGCCTCAGGAAACTAGACTCTTTAACCCGCTCATGGATCATCAATTCACTTCATGTTTTATTAATGCTAGCCTAAAGCAATTTACAAATGTTAAACGTATACATTCAACCTATGAGGTTAATTGCCGTGACCGACCTCACCATCCAGCCAGCGTGGGCCAAAAATGCGTCACACAACCATCAGGCGCGCAAACACTTCCAACAACCCTTCATGCGCAGCATTTGACATGTTTCGGGAAAGCACCAGCGATTACAGTGCAGGAAAACACGGAGGAAATTTCCTATGGCTTACGACTGGTCCGGGGCCCGCACGCGGAGACTGCGCTTCGCAAAAGTTGCAATCTCGCTGCTTGCGCTTGCTCTTTTCGCGCGTTTCCTTCGGTAGAACCGCTGCGACACACATCAACCATTAACGGGTTCGGCATAGACAATGATGCATGAGAAAAGTCATCTCCTTCATCGGCGCCTGTGTCGTGCTTTCGGCCATCGCTTTCGTTACCGTCAGTCCGATTGAGTGGCGGCCGGACGACATCTTCGGCGTCAATGAGGATCGTGCACTGGCTTTTGCGATCCTGAGCGGCCTTTTTACCGCCGCCTACCCGCGACGCTGGCGCCTCGTCGCGCTCGGCACGACCGGCATCGCCTGCGGCCTTGAGATCATGCAGCTTCTTTCCGCCTCCCGCCATGCCGAGATCGAGGATGCAGTCGTGAAAGCATCCGGCGCGCTGGCGGGTATCGCGCTTGCGCTTCTCTGCCGTCAGATCTGGTTCATTCTCAACGCGCGCCGTCACCGCGATGCCCGCAGGATCATCGCCCACACGTCACCCGGCATCAGTGCCGTCTTCTTCGATCCAGCCGATGGCCTGCTTCGACTGCGCTTTACCGATGGGAAGGAGCGTCTGTTCGCCGGCGTCGATCAGGGCGCCGTGACCGGACTGCTTCAGACCCCGGAACCGATGCGGTATTACCGCACGCATATCGAAAGCCGCTACGAGCAACGCCTCGCCGCCTGAGCGTTATTTTCTTGTTCCTGCGGCTTTTTGTTCATGTGCCGCTCAGCCTCCGGGGCGTATATGTGCGTCGAGACGGAGCGCCATATCGCAGGCGGGAACATACCTGTTTCCCCAGATCGACCTGACCTTCGCTTTGCTGATGGAACCGGTGAACGCTGCGGATGCGGCGGGTCACACACTCTTCGGGAGTAGCTTGATGAGATTCAGATTTCTGGCGGCGGCATTGACCGCATTCCTGGCCCTGCCAGCACTGGCGCAAGCCGCGTCGGGCTTTGCCACGGCCAACGTCAACATGCGCTCCGGTCCGAGCACCGCCTACCCGGCGGTCGTCGTCATTCCGGTCGGCGCGCGACTGCAGATTTATGGCTGCCTGTCCTACGATAGTTGGTGCGACGTTTCCTTCGCGGGCGGCCGCGGATGGGTGTCGGGCCGCTATATCCAGGCGATCTACAATAACAACCGTGTTTACGTCGAGCGCAACTATTATCAGGGCCTCGGTATCCCGATCATTACCTTCGATATCGACGATTACTGGGGCCGGAACTATCGCCAGCGCGAGTTCTATCGCGAGCGCGACGTCTGGCGCCGTGAACCGCCGCGCCGGCCGCCGCCGCCCTCCTGGAATGATCCGCGTCCTGTACCCGGCGGCGGTTACCGCCCGCAACCGGGCTGGATCGACAACGACCGCCCCCGTCCGGTTCGTCCGCAGCCCGGTTGGGACAACGGTGGCCGTCCGGACCGTCCGCAACCCGGCTGGGACAACGGTGGTCGCCCGGATCGTCCGCAACAACCCGGCTGGGACAACGGTGGTCGCCCGGATCGTCCGCAACAACCCGGCTGGGACAACGGTGGTCGCCCGGATCGTCCGCGTCCCGACCGTCCGCAGCCCGGCTGGGATAATGGTGGACGTCCGGTTCGCCCGCAACCCGGTTGGGTCGACAATGATCGCCCCCGCCCTGACCGCCCGCGTCCCGATCAGGGTCGCCCGGAACGGCCGGGCTCCGGTTGGGATAATAACGACGCGCGCCCGCGCCCCGACCGTCCCCGGCCAGATCAGGTTCGTCCGGATCGCCCCCGTCCGGACCAGCAGCGGCCAGATCGTCGTCCCGCATGCGCACCGGGCGAACCCTGCCCGCCGGCACGCTAAGGCACATCATTGATGAACAGCCGCCCGCTTCTCCAAGCGGGCGGCCTTTTTATTCGACATCCGACACGCCGATACGGACAAAACGCAATGCCCTGATGTCGCGACTTCCCTCTATCCTCCGCGGGCCGAAACGCTTTATTGTCCACGCAACCATTCTGGAGAGGATTCGATGAGCATCGCAGAAACCGTTATTCCCGCCCCGCAGCCTGTCGTTCTGCCGATTGCCGGCGAAACCGGAACCTTCCCCGTTCGCCGCGTTTATTGCGTTGGCCAGAACTACGCCGACCACGCCATCGAAATGGGTGGCGACCCCACGCGCAACCCGCCCTTCTTCTTTCAGAAAAACCCGGACAACCTGCTTTCCAGCGGCGAAGTGCCCTATCCGCCGCTCAGCAGCGACGTTCACCACGAGGTCGAATGCGTGATGGTGCTGAAGGAAGGTGGCGCGAACATCCCCGTCGAAACAGCACTCGATCACGTCTGGGGCTACGGCATCGGCATCGATTTCACCCGCCGCGATCTGCAGGCTGTCGCCAAGAAGGCGGGCCGCCCCTGGGAGGCCGCCAAAGCCTTCGAATTCTCCGCACCCGTCTCACCGCTCGTTTCCGCCGAAAAGCTCGGCCACCCGTCATCCGGAGCCATCTGGCTCAAGGTGAACGGCGAAACCCGGCAGTCCGGCAATCTCGATCAGATGATCTGGAAGGCACCGGAGATCATCGCCGAACTTTCGAAGCTCTTCACGCTCGCACCGGGAGATGTCATCTTTACGGGAACGCCGGCCGGCGTCAGCGCCGTGGAAAAGGGCGACAGGGTTGAATGCGGTATCGAAGGCATCGGCACGCTGTCGGTCACCATCGTCTGACCGCGTGACGTGCAACGGGAGGAAGAAATGACACTCTATTCGCTGGGCGGCATCGCGCCGCAAACGCCGGGGCCGGACCGCTACTGGGTCGCGCCGGGCGCACATGTCATGGGCAAGGTCATCATTGGCGAGGATGTCGGCATCTGGTTCGGCGCGGTGCTGCGCGGCGATAACGAGCCAATTGAACTGGGTGACGGCACCAATATTCAGGAAGGTACCGTCATCCACACCGATCCCGGCAAGCCGGTCAAGATCGGCAAGGGCTGCACCATAGGCCACAAGGCCATCATCCACGGCTGCACCATAGGCGACAATTCGCTGATCGGTATGGGGGCCACGGTTCTGAACGGCGCGAAAATCGGCAGGAACTGCCTCGTGGGCGCCAATGCCCTGGTCACCGAGGGCAAGGAATTCCCGGATAACTCGCTGATTGTCGGCGCGCCCGCCAAGGCCATCCGCACGCTGGACGACGACGCCATCGAGGGCCTTCGCCAATCGGCCTTGCGCTATATCGTCAACTGGCAACGCTTCGCCCGCGACCTCAAGGAAATCTGAGTATCAGGGGCCGCCAAAAGCGGCCCTTTTTTCAAGCCGCGCAGCTTGCGCACAGACCACGGATTTCGATCGTGGTCTTTTCCGGCTTGAAGCCTCGCGCCTTCGTCCAGTCCGCCAGCCGATGGTCGACGGTGTGGTCGTGAAATTCCATAACATGACCGCAGGCATTGCAGATCGCAAAAGCCACCGTACCGTGACTGCAGCAGCTTTCGCCGGAATGGGCACAGGCCACGAAAGCATTGAGGCTTTCCAGCCGGTGGATCAACCCCTTCTCCAGAAGCTTGTCCAACGCACGATAGACCTGGAGCGGGGCACGGAAACCATTGTCGCGCAGCTTGTCGAGAATCACATAAGCGCTGAGCGGCGCATCCGATCGCTTGAGAACGCCGAGAACGAGATCCTGATTCTTGGTGAGTGTCGGCGTCGAAGTCATGACCTCTCTCCTTTTCGGCCCCGCGCAAACGGCAGGGGCAGCAGGCTGGCAAGAAACAGGATAAGCGCGGCAACGACAATGGACGGCCCGGACGGCGTATCATAACGCATCGAGCCGAACAGCCCGCCGGTGACGGCGACCGCGCCGATGAGCGCCGCATAGACCGCCATCGCCTCTGGTGTCGTTGCGTAGCGCCGCGCGGTTGCCGCGGGAATGATAAGCAGCGAGGTAATCAGCAGAATGCCAATCACTTTCATGGCGATGGCGATGACGAGCGCCATCAGCAGCATCAGCACCAGTCGCGCACGGTCGGGATTAAGTCCTTCGGCCTCGGCCAGTTCGTGATTGACGGTCGATGCCAGGAGAGGTCGCCATACCCAGGCGAGCACGGCCATGGCCAGCACACCGCCCCCCCAGATCAGCGCGATATCGCCGCGTGTCACCGCGAGAATATCGCCGAACAGATAGGCCGTCAGATCGACCCGCACCCAGTACATGAAGGCGACCAGCACCAGACCGAGCGCCAGCGTGGAATGCGAGAGAATGCCGAGTAAGGCATCGGCAGACAGTGCCCGCCACCTTTGCAGCAGGATGAGAAACAGCGAAACGATGGCCGCCACGGCAAAAACGCTGAGCGTGAGATCGAGATCCATGAGCAGAGAAATGGCAACGCCGAGCAGCGCCGAATGGGCCATCGTATCGCCAAAATAGGCCATGCGTCGCCACACGATGAAAGAACCGAGCGGCCCGGCAATCAGTGCAACACCAATGCCGGCGATCAGGGCACGCACGAAGAAATCGTCAAGCATGGCGGCCCTCCCCGGCGGAGGTATGCCCATGATCGTGATCGTGATCGTGATCGTGATCGTGATCGTGCGGATGATGATGACCATCCTCGGGATGGCAATGGGCGGTGATCGAGCCGTCGGAATGCTGCACGCGCCCGTCCGGCAGATGCACATGGTCGTGGTCGTGGCTGTAAACGGCCAGCGCCCGCGCCGCACTCGGCCCGAAGAGCCGGAGATATTCCGCGCTGGCGCTCACCGCATGCGGCGTGCCCCGGCAGCAGACATGACCATTCAGGCAGATCACCGTATCGGTTTCGGCCATCACCACATGCAGGTCGTGCGAAATCAGCAGAATGCCGCAACCGCTTCCATCGCGAATCTGGCGAATAAGATCGTAAAGAGCAATTTCGCCGGAAAAATCGACCCCTTGCACCGGTTCGTCCAGCACCAGCAGGTCCGGCTTGCGAGCGATGGCGCGGGCCATGAGCGCGCGCTGGAACTCGCCTCCGGACAGGGTCTGTACCTCCGCCTTTTCCATGTGGCGAATGCCGGTCGCTTCCAGCGCCTCGATAATTTCACGCTCGGGCAGCGGCCCCGTCAACGTCATCAGGCGACGCACGGTCAACGGCAGGGTCCAGTCGATCGTGAGTTTCTGCGGGACATAGCCGACCTTCAGGCCGGCAAGGCGCTCCACCTGTCCCTCATCGGGCTTCAACACGCCGATGGCCATCTTGGCGCTGGTGGATTTACCCGAACCGTTCGGCCCGATCAGCGTCACGATCTCTCCGCGCCCGACGGTAAAGTCCACCCCGCGCACCAGCCAGCGCCCGCCGCGATTGACACCCGCCCCCTTGAGCGTGACCAGCGTCTCCCTCGGGGCACCGTTCGCACCGCCTGAATTTTCCCGCATCGCCATCTTCCGAAACTGTTGCATCCCGCTATCGCACACGTTATAGCGTAACACAACATATGTAATAACATTACATAATTGTACAATGGAGCATGCCATGAAAATCCTCGCCTCCCTCGTCGCCGGCACCGCCCTGCTTTCGGCATCCGCCACCTTCGCCGCCGATGCGCCGACGGTTGTCACGTCGTTCAAGCCGCTCCACTCGCTGGTCGCCAATGTCATGCAGGGCGTCGGCGAACCGGACTTGCTGATCGGCACCAACGCCTCGCCGCACACCTACACGATGAAGCCCTCGAACGCCGCACAGCTTGAAAAGGCCAAGGTCGTGTTCTGGATCGGCCCCGGCTTCGAACATTTCCTCGAAAAGCCTCTGGAAGCCCTGGCCTCCGGCGCCAAATCCGTTGAACTGTCCGAAGCGCCCGGCGTCGAACTGCTCGACAGCCGTGCGGGCGGTTCCTTCGAAAAGCACAGCCATGCGGGTGAAGCGGAAGAAGAAGACCACGATCACGACGCGGAGACCAAGGCTGGCGATCATGATCATGATCACGCCGGGGAAGAGGCCGCCGGAGAGCATGAGCATCACGATGATGAAGCCAAGGACATGCACTTGTGGCTCGATCCCGACAATGCACGCGCGATGACCCGGGAAATCGTAAAGGTTCTGTCCGAGGTCGATTCGGCCAATGCCGCGACCTATGCGAAGAATGGCGCCGCCCTCGATGAGCGCCTCGCTGCGCTGGACACCGAAATCGCCTCAACACTGGCTCCGGTCAAGGATCGGTCCTTCATCGTCTTCCACGACGCCTATCAATACATGGAGCATCATTACGGGCTGAAGGTCGCGGGCTCCATCACGGTCAACCCCGAAGTTATGCCGGGTGCGGCGCGCGTCAGAGAAATCCGCGAAAAGGTCGTCGCTCTCGGCGCGACCTGCGTTTTCTCCGAACCGAACTTCGAACCGAAGATCGTCGGGACTCTGATCGAGGGCACGAAGGCCAAGGCCGGCGAACTCAATCCCGAAGGCGGTGCCCTGAAGGCCGGGCCGGGTCTCTATTTCGATCTTTTGCGCGCCAACGCTGCGTCGCTGAAGAACTGCCTCGATGGCTAAGCAGCCCTCAATGATATGCAAAAAGGGGCGACAGGATCGCCCCTTTTCGTTTTCATGGAAGCGTCGGCCTTAGCGGGCGACGGACAGGATGAGACCGTTCATGTTGACGAGCAGGACCTGGTTGCCAACGCGCACCCATTGCTGCCCCCTGCGCGGTTCCGGCAGGCGGTTGGCGCGGACCTCACGCGGGCCAAGCCGCTGCTGCCACATGCCCGGACGAAGCCGCTCGCCGGAGTGCCAACGCTTGACCATTGGCTTGTGCGCCTGAGGACCGCGCCATTCCTTGCGCGGCGGTTCGTGCCGGTAAGACTGCGCCTGTGCCTGGGCAAGCGGCGCAGCCAGAACGGTGGCGGCGAGAAGGGCGGCAAACAGTTTCCTCATTGTGTTTCTCCTTGGTGATTGGATGCCCCGACCCTAAGCCCCCGTGGATTAACCGAAAATGAACCTTCGTATTACAAATCCGTAAGGTGAGGCTGGCCGGAAAGAATGCGCGCTTCTCTTGCCAGATTGGCGAATGACAATATGATGGCTGGTGTTGAGGGCCATCAGATCTTGATAAATTTCAAGAATAATAACGAAAATACCGTCACCGGCTCCGAGCGCCGGCGTCCCACTTTGAAAACGATAGCCGAGGAAATGGGCCTTGGTATCACAACCGTGTCGCGCGCCCTGAAGGACGCGCCGGATATCGGTGCCGATACCAAGCAGCGGGTCCGCGAGGTCGCGGAACGGTTGGGCTACCAGCCAAACCGCGCTGGCGTGCGCCTGCGCACCGGCAAGACCAATGTGGTCGCTCTTGTTCTGAGCGTCGAGGAAGAGGTGATGGGCTTTGCCTCACACCTCGTCTATGGCCTTTCGGAGGTTCTTTCCGGCACGCCCTACCATCTCATCATGACACCCCATTTCGTCAGCGGCGATCCGCTGGCGCCAATCCGTTACATCATCGAAACGGGTTCGGCCGATGGTGTCATCATTTCCCGAACGGAACCGGACGACCCGCGTGTGCGCATGCTGCTTCAGCACGGCATTCCCTTCGTAACCCATGGCCGCACGGACATGAATGTTGCCCATGCCTGGCACGATTTCGACAATGAACGCTTCGTCGTCGAGGCTGTTGAACGGCTGAAGCAACAGGGCCGCCGCCGGATTTCGGTTCTCCAGCCGCCGGATCACCTGACTTGTTACGCCCATGTGCGCAGCGGCATGGCGATAGCGCTGGGTGATGGATGCCGGGAAGTGCCGCTGACGGTGACGACTGATTCGGACATTGCGGCCATCCGCGAGACGGTGCTGGCGCTGCTGAAATCGGATGACCCGCCGGACGGTATCGTCACCGTGTTCGGCAATGGCGCAATCGCCGTTCTTTCCGCCGTGCGGGAAACGGGATTGAAGATCGGCCGCGATATCGACCTCATCTGCAAGCAGCCGCTCAATGTGCTGCAATGGCTGGAACCGGAAGTGACGGCCGTCAACGAGGATATCAGGGAAAGCGGCCGCGAACTCGCAGCACTTCTTCTGGCCGCGATTGACGGTGCGCCGCTCGAGACACTCCACAGCCTGCACCCGCCGCAATGGGATGCGGCGGGCTGATCAACGGAACGCCTTACTGTTGAGCCGCGCCGCTGCCCCACGGGCCATGCGGCCGATCGACACCATCGACGCGTTCGAACCCATGCGCACCGAAGAAATCGCGCTGCGCCTGAATGAGGTTGGCCGTGCCGCGCGCGCGCTTGTACGCCTCGAACCAGTTGAGCGCGGAAGCAAGCGCCGGAACCGGCAGACCGCCCGCCGTCGCCGCCGAAACGATCCTGCGCAGCGAAGGCAGTGTTTCCTTGACCATGGCGGTAAAGGCCGGGGTCAGGATGAGGTTGGCTGCATCGGGCGCCGCGGTAAATGCGGTCGTGATCTCATCCAGGAACTGCGAACGGATGATGCAGCCAGCGCGCCAGATCTTCGCGATGACCGGCATGGGCAGCGACCAACCGAATTCGCGGGAAGCTTCCGCCATCACCGCAAAGCCCTGCGCATAGGCGCCGATCTTTGCCGCAAACAGCGCCAACTCCAGGTCCTTGAGCAGATCAGGACCGAAAGCGATGGCGAATGCCGCATTTTCAGCGCCGAACAGCGCTTCCGCCTTCTCGCGTTCGGCCTTCAATGCAGAAAGGCTGCGCGCAGCGACAGCCGCCTCGATGGCCGTGGCCGGCACGCCCATTTCCTGCGCCTCGATGACAGACCACTTGCCGGTGCCCTTCTGGCCGGCCTTGTCGAGAATGATGTCGGCCATCGGCTTGCCGGTCAGCGGGTCCGCGGCTGCCAGGACCGTGCCGGTGATCTCGATCAGATAGGAGTTCAGCCGCCCCTTGTTCCACTCAATGAAAATATTACTGATTTCAGAGGCCGACTTGCCCGATCCGTCGCGCAGAATACCATAGACCTCGGCAATCATCTGCATGTCGGCATATTCGATGCCGTTGTGGATGGTCTTGACGAAATGGCCTGCGCCATCCGAGCCCAGCCAGGCGCAGCAGGGTTCATCATGATAGGTTGCGGCAATCGAGGTCAGAACCTTCTCGACGCGCGCGTAGGACTCAGGCGTACCACCCACCATGATCGAAGGACCGTGGCGCGCGCCCTCCTCGCCACCGGAAACACCCATGCCGATGAAGGTCAGGCCGGAACCTTCCAGCCGCTGGAAACGCGCTCGCGTATCCCGGAAATTGGCGTTGCCGGCATCGATCATGATGTCGCCACCCGACAGATGCGGCACCAAAGCCGCCATCTGCTCGTCCACGGCCTCACCGGCCTTGATCATGATGATGACCGGGCGCGGCGGCCGGATGGCGGCGACGAACTCCTCGATGGTTTCGCAGGGAATGATCCGGTCGGCCAATGCGCCCGCCGTTTCGAAGAAATGCCGTGTCTTTTCCGGTGTGCGGTTGAAGACGGCAATGCGATGCCCCTTCTCCGCGATGTTGAGCGCCAGATTGGCCCCCATCACCCCAAGTCCGATCAGCCCGATTTCAGCCTGCGCCATGAACGACTCCCTCGATACCTTCCAGTGTCGGGGATTTGTGGCACTCAATCGGCCCTACGGCAAGCCGCTATAAAACTTTCGTCGCAGTCAATCGGCCGGCTTGTCGTCACCATCGTCCAGCATCCGCCAGGACGCGCCTTCAAGATCGTCGTACTGGCCGCTTTTCAGCGACCAGAGGAACGCCGCCAGCCCCAGCCCTCCCAGAAAGAGGGCGATGGGAATGAGGTAGACGAGAATGCTCATGATGCAAGCCGGGCTCCCTGCCCGATCGGTGCTGAAGGCTTGAGCGCCTGCGGTTCCGGTTGCGCAACGCGCGCGATGCGGTTGAGCCTGAGCGCATTGACCACGACGATGATCGACGAAGACGACATGGCAAGCGCCGCAATCAGCGGGGTCGCATAGCCGAGAATGGCAATCGGCACGGCAATGATGTTGTAGCCGATGGCGAGCGCGAAATTCTGGCGGATCAACTGCCCGGCCTTGCGCGACACATCCAGCGCCAGCGGCACGGCATCAAGCCCTTCCCGCAGGAAGACGAAATCGGCGGCCTGACGCCCCACATCCGCCGCTGTTGCCGGTGCCATGGAAACATGGGCCGAAGAGAGCGCCGGAGCATCGTTGATGCCATCGCCCACCATCAGGGTCTTGCGGCCCCGTTCACGCGCTTCACTCAACCTCGCGGCCTTGTCGCGCGGCGAAAGAGAGGCATTCCAGTCGGCAATGCCGAGCTTGCCCGCAAGCGCCTGCACGACAGGCGCACGATCTCCGGAAAGAATACCGGTGGCAATTCCGTGCTCCTGAAGACCGGCCACGACCTGTTCCGCACCCGGACGAAGCGAGTCTTCGAAGCGGAAGGTCGCAAGCTCCTTGCCATCGAGCGAGAGAACGACCTCAGAGGAAGCCTGATCGCGGGACGACGCATTGTCATGGGCTTCGCCGCAGGCAAAGAGGCGGCTGCCGAGACGATAGAGACCAGTCTCGGTGCGCGCCTCAACACCGGCGCCGGGCACTTCGCTGACGCTGTCAAAGGCCGCCACGGGCCCCTCCACCGTCCGGTAAAGCGCCTGCGACAACGGATGACGCGAATGGCCGGCAAGCCCGGCGGCAAGGGTTAGCGCCGCTTCGCCCGCTTCACCCCGATTGATGAGCCTGGGACGCCCGAGCGTCAGCGTACCGGTCTTGTCGAAATAGACGGAATCGATTTCCGCCAGCCGTTCCATGGCCGAACCATCCTTCACCATGATGCCGTTCTGGAACAGGCGGCCGGCGGCCACGACCTGAACCACAGGCACGGCGAGGCCAAGAGCGCAGGGACAGGTGATGATGAGCACGGCAACCGCAATCAGCATCGCGTGCTTCCAGTCGCCACCGATAAAGCCCCAGCCGATGAAGGACAGGAAGGCAAGCAGGTGCACGGCCGGTGCATAATACTGCGAGGCGCGGTCCGCGATACGGCGGTAGCGGGCCCGCCCGCCTTCGGCGGCCTCCATCAGGCCGATCATCTCGGCGAGGAAGGAATCGCGCGCGGCAGCGGTGGCCTCGACGGTCAGCGAACCGGTGAGATTGAGCATGCCGGCCTGCACGAGATCACCGGGCTTGATCGAAACCGGCGTGCTTTCACCGTTGACGACCGAGGCATCCATGTCGCTCACGCCGAACAGCACCTTGCCGTCCACGGCAATACGGTCGCCGGCAGCAACCGAAAGCCGGTCGCCCGGCCGGATTTCCTCGATGGGACGATAATCGCGCGAACCGTCACTGGCGATGACCGTGGCGCCGCGCGGCGAAAGGCGCGCAAGCCCGGTGATCGCCGAACGGGCGCGGTCGCGCATCATGTGATCCAGCGTGCGGCCGATGAGCAGGAAGAACAGCAGCATAACCGTAGCGTCGAACCAGGCATGTTCGGCATGGTGCAGCGTCTCCCAAAGGGAAACGAAATAGGAGAGGAAGACGCCGATGGAAATCGGTACATCCATGTTGGTCTGGCCATGGCGCAGTGCCTTCCAGGCCGAAAGGAAAAAGAACCGGCCGGCATAGATCAGCGCCGGCGCGGCGATACCCGCTGAAATCCAGTGGAACATATCGCGTGTTGCCGCCTCGGCCCCGGACCAGACCGAAACGGACAGCAGCATGATGTTCGCGGAGGCAAAACCCGCCACTGCCACGGCACGCAGAAGCTGGTTGCGAACCTCGTCGCCGTTTTCGCCGGCCATGGAGAAGAGATGGCTTTCATAACCGGTCGAGGCGATCTGGCGAACGATGTCCGTCGGATCGCTCTGCTGCCCCTCCACAGCGTCCTTCCAGACCACGGAAACACGCTTGGAGGAGAGGTTGACGCGCGCGCGCGCCACCATCGGCAGCTTTTTCAGCGCACCTTCGACGGTGGTGATGCACGCGCCGCAATAGACACCGGGAACGGAGAGGTCGGTCTGGAACAGTCCCTCGCCCAGCGGACGGGCAGACAGTTTCAGTTCTTCGGCGGAGGGCATGCCCTGCCCCGACCGCTCCAGATCGAGGCTTCCCTCGACACCCGGTGCGCAGCAACTCATTTCTGTTCTCCAATGACGACGAAGCGGTTGGCTTCATGGATGACCAGCGTGTCACCATCGGTCGCCTTGACCTCGGCAATCCACTGGCCGGAGCGAACCTCATGCTTTGCGGAATAAACTCCCGGTGCCGAACGGGTCAGTTCGATCGAGAAGTCCTGTTCCGTGCCCACCGGACGAAGGAAGTTCACCGTCACCTTCTCGACATCGACAGGCCCCTTTTCCGGGTGCGATATCGTGAAACTCACCATATCGCCTTCCACGGAAAGCTTGCCGGTCACGCCGGAAGCTGCAATGGCGCGCTGCGCCGCCACCTTGGCATTGAACTGCTGGCTGGCGACATAGGTGTTCGGTACGACGAGCCCGCTCCAGCTTCGCGTCGCCTGCCACGCCATGAAGAAGTTGACCGCGATGACCACGCCAAAGAACGAAACCATCGTGAGAATCATGTGCTTGCCGGTAAAGACAAAGCCGGAAGACTTGCTCGTCGTATCAATCATTTTTTCACTCCCGGTCCATTGAAGACTGCCTTGTAGACCCTGCGCTCACCGTTTTCCGGATCTTCCACGATGAAGCGCATCTCCTCTGCTTGCGAGCTTACATCAGCCTTGGGCAGGGTGACGAATACTTTCAGCGCCGTCGCTTCATCCGGCTTGACCGGAATGTCGTAAACCTGACCCTTGTTTTCCGGATAGCCGTTGATCTTCATCACGGCATTCGGCAGGCCGTCAATCGAAAGGCGGATCGTGCGTGGCTGCGGCATCATGTTGAGGATACGGACCGTATAACCGTTGCGGATCGAACCATCGGATTCCATCACATATTGCGGATTGCGGTCATGCAGCACGTTCACATCGAGACGTTCGCGCGTAAACAGCAGGAACAACATTGCCAGACCGACCGCCGACCACGCACCGATATAAAGCAGGGTGCGCGGGCGGAAAATGATACGCCAGTCGAAGTGACGAATCTTGTCCGAGAACGAACCGTCGGCGTTGCGAACCTTCTCCGGCTGAATGCTCGTCGTGCGGTTGCTGGTCGCCAGGTTCATGTTGCTGTCATACTCTTCCAGCGTCGCATAGGCGATCAGGCCGCGTTCCTTGCCGATCTTGTCCATCACGCTGTCGCAGGCATCGATGCAGAGCGCGCAGGTGATGCAGCCGAGCTGCTGGCCTTCGCGAATGTCGATGCCCATGGGACAGACGGCGACGCAGGCGTTGCAATCCACGCAATCGCCGACAGGCAGGCCGGCCGCAGCGGCCTTCTTGGCGCCACGGGTGCGCGGCTCGCCACGCCAGTCGTTATAGGTCACGACCAGCGACTGCTCGTCCAGCATGGCTGCCTGAATACGCGGCCAGGGGCACATGTAGATACAGACCTGTTCACGCATCAGGCCACCAAAGGCATAGGTGGTGAACGTCAGCACCATCACCGTGCCATAGGCCACGAACGGGAGTTCGCCGGTGAAGAACTTGACGAACACGCTCGGCGCATTGCCGAAATAGAAAATCCAGCCCATACCCGTGGCAACCGATATCAGCAGCCAGGTCAGGTGCGTGGCGCCGATCCGCCAGATCTTGTCGAAGGACCACGGCGATGAATCAAGCTTCATGCGGGCGTTGCGGTCGCCCTGGAAGAAACGCTCGACGGCAATGAAGAGGTCAACCCACACTGTCTGCGGACAGGTGTAACCGCACCATGCGCGGCCGACAGCAGACGTGATGAGGAACAGGCCGAATCCCGCCATGACGAGCAGGCCGGCAACATAATAGAACTCCTGCGGCCAGATCTCGATCGGGAAGAAATAGAAGCGGCGGCTGGCGAGATCGAGCAGAACACCCTGATTGGGCGCATATTCACCGCGATCCCAGCGCAGCCAAGGCGTGACGAAATAGACCGCCATCGTCACCGCAAGAATGAGCCACTTGAAGTTTCGGAAACGACCTTCGACCTTCTTGGCGAAGACGCGCCTTTTGGCCTCATACAGAGGCTGGTCCGAATTACCGGCCGGAGTACTTCCGCCGCCTGAAGGAATGTTCGTGGTCATCGAAGTGATCCTGTAATCTCTAAAGTAGCCTTGCCACCGTCCAGCCTAGCACACCTTGACTTATATCAAGCAGTGGCGGGACGCCGCACACATAGATCACAACATATATATCGGACAAATATGTTAATTGCGCGCAGGGCTTTATGCCGCAGGAGCAAATATACTTTGCCGCTTGAAAGCCGATCGAATTAAAAAAAAGCCACGCCCGGAGGGCGTGGCTGATTATCCAGACAAAACCGTAGAAAGGTCCCCGGCATAAACGCCGGGGTGCATCGATCTTACTGACCGCCGCCGAGCGAGTGAACGAACACGGCCAGTTCCTTGACCGTGGTGTCGCCAAGGCGAGCGGTCCAGGCGGGCATGACGCCGTGCGTGGGCTTGGTCACCTGACCGGCAATGCCGGCTTCGCTGCCATCGACACGCAGCCAGATCGCATCCGTAAGGTTCGGCGCGCCGAAGTCCTTCAGGCCCTTGGCATCTTCGCCATGGCAGGAAGCGCAGTTATCGGCGAAGAGCGCCTTGCCCGGCTCGACCAGAGCCGCATCCGACGGCGCACCACCGGACAGGCTGTAGACATAGGCCGCGACCTGCTTGACTTCTTCAGGCGACAGGATGTCACCGAAGACCGGCATTTCCGATGCATGTGTCTCGGCGTCATCCGTGTAACGGACACCGTGCGTGATCGTGGTATAGATCTCGTCGATGGAACCGCCCCACATCCAGTCGTCGTCGTTCAGGTTCGGATAACCGTTGCCGCCGGCAGCGCCCGAGCCGTGGCAGGGCGTGCAGTTGACCTTGAAGGCAGCCGCGCCGCCGGCCGTGGCAAAGCGGTTCAACTCTTCATCCTTGAGGATGTCGGCAACCGGGGTGGCCGCAATCTTCTCAAGGTAGACGGCTTTGGTCGCCTGAGCCTCGGTCAGTTCAGTAGCGAGCTGACCGCGGCTCGACCAGCCGAAATAGCCCTTCACGTTGGTCGTCAGACCCGGCCAGGACGGATACACGACCGTGTAGGCAAGCGCCCACACGATACAGGCGTAGAAGGTCCATACCCACCAGCGGGGCATGGGGTTGTTCAGTTCGCGAATGCCGTCCCAGGAGTGGCCTGTTGTTTCGACGCCGCTGAGTTCGTCAATATGTTTTTCCGACATCTCTTAATCCTCCTTGAGAGGGATTTCGGCAGCATCCTTGGCCATACCCTTGGCGCTCGGACGCAGCGTGAAAAGGACGACGCCAACAAAGAAGATGGCCATGGCAAGCAGGCCCCAACTGTCAGCGAAATGGCGCATGGCCGTATAGGTTTCCATGTGCCCTCCTTAGCGGTAACCGCCAGCGTCGTCATAGGTCGAGAAGTCGACAAGCGTGCCGAGCATCTGCAGGTAGGAGACCAGAGCATCCATTTCCGTCAGCGTCTTCGGATCGCCGTCGAAGTCACCAACCTTGGCCTTCGGGTAGCGAGCAAGAACGGCGGCGGAATCGGCTTCCGGATCGGCCTGAGCGGCAAGGTCTGCCTTGGCGTTTTCAAGCTGCTCGTCGGTATAGGGAACGCCGACCAGCTTCAGGGCCTTCATGTCCGCCTGAACATCGGCCACCACAAGCGGCGTCGTCTTCAGGAAGGAGTAGCTGGGCATGATGGATTCCGGAACCACGTCGCGCGGCTCGGTCAGGTGCTGGACGTGCCACTCGTTCGAGTAGCGACCGCCCACGCGGGCCAGATCCGGACCGGTACGCTTGGAACCCCACTGGAACGGATGGTCGTACATCGATTCAGCCGCGAGGCTGTAATGACCGTAACGTTCCACTTCGTCGCGGAACGGACGGATCATCTGGCTGTGACAGACGTAGCAGCCTTCGCGGATGTAGATGTTGCGACCCGCCAGTTCCAGCGGCGAGTACGGACGCATGCCTTCCACCTTCTCGATGGTGTTTTCGAGGTAGAAGAGCGGTGCAATTTCCACGATGCCGCCGACGGAGACGACCAGCAGCGAACCGACGAGCAGGAGCGTGCCGTTGCGCTCGATAATCGCGTGTTTGTCAATGATGGACATGAGTGTCCCTCCTTATTCAGCGGGCTGGGCAGCAGCGATTGCGGCAGAACCGGCAATCGGAGCTTCCTGGCGTTCGTGGCCGAGGATCGTGCGCCAGACGTTGTACGCCATGATGATACCGCCGAGGAGATACATGCCACCGCCGACTGCACGCAGCAGATAGTAGGGGAACATGGCCTTGACCGATTCAGCGAACGAATAGACCAGGAAGCCCTGCTCGTCGTATTCGCGCCACATCAGACCCTGCTGGATACCGGCAACCCACAGAACGGCGGCGTAGACCACGATACCGAGCGTTGCGAGCCAGAAGTGCCAGTTGACCAGACGCAGCGAGTACAGACGGTTACGGTTCCACAGCTTCGGCGTCAGGTAGTAGATGGCACCGAACGAGATCATGCCGACCCAGCCCAGAGCACCCGAGTGAACGTGACCGATGGTCCAGTCCGTGTAGTGGCTAAGCGAGTTGACCGTCTTGATCGACATCATCGGACCTTCAAAGGTCGACATGCCGTAAAAGGCGACGGCGATAACCATCATGCGCATGATCGGGTCGGTACGGATCTTGTCCCAGGCGCCAGAGAGCGTCATCAGACCGTTGATCATGCCACCCCAGGAAGGCATCCACAGCATGATGGAGAAGACCATGCCGAGCGTCTGCGCCCAGTCCGGCAGAGCCGTATAGTGCAGGTGGTGAGGGCCAGCCCAGATGTAGAGGAAGATCAGAGCCCAGAAGTGGATGATCGACAGACGGTAGGAATAAACCGGGCGACCTGCCTGCTTCGGAACGAAGTAGTACATCATGCCGAGGAAGCCAGCCGTCAGGAAGAAGCCCACGGCGTTATGACCGTACCACCACTGGGTCAGAGCATCCTGAACGCCCGAGAAGGCCGAGTAGCTCTTGACGCCGGTGAAGGAAACCGGAATCGCCAGGTTGTTGACGATATGCAGCATGGCAATCGTCACGATAAAGGCCAGATAGAACCAGTTCGCGACGTAGATGTGGGGTTCCTTGCGGGTCAGAACGGTGCCGAGGAAGGTCACCAGATAGAGAACCCAGACGACCGTCAGGAACAGGTCCGTATACCACTCGGGCTCGGCATATTCACGACCCTGGGTGATGCCCAGCAGATAGCCGGTCGCGGCCATGACGATGAAGATGTTATAGCCCCAGAACACGAACCAGCCGAGGCCGCCACCGAAGAGGCGAGCGCGCGAAGTGCGCTGAACGACGTAGAACGAGGTCGAGATCAGCGCATTGCCGCCGAAGGCAAAGATGACCGCCGACGTGTGCAGCGGACGCATGCGACCGAAGTTGAACCACGGTTCGATGTTGAGGTCAGGAAAGGCAAGCTGGAGAGCAACCACAACGCCGACGAGGAAGCCGACAACGCCCCAGAAGGTCGTTGCGATGACACCGTACTTGACGACTTCATCGAAATATTCGGACTTCACGACTTCCTTCGGACGCGCGGGGGCGAAGGCAAAGTTGCGGAGCGCCACCACCGTACCGGCGGAAAGCACGAAGAACATGACCCACATATGGGTCGCGAACAGATTGTCATGGGCAAAAGCCGCCCCGAGCATCGCAACAAAGGCGAGCACCGCCAATGTCAGAGTGCCTAAAGTTTGTGTCATTGTTGGTATCCCCCAACGCTTGATGATCTTAGGGAGGTGGACGCTTCCCCGGCGTGTTGCCGTCTTGACGACAACTCCCCCTGCCCTGCATGCAGAATTGACATTTGCTCCCTGCCTCAACCTTGATCCACATCAATGCGAGACAGAACAAACCGGCGAGATAAATACCTTATCGCATAAACAAGCGCGATGCGACAATGTGCCGGAGGTACCTCGGATGCAAACGAATGGCGAGTTCCACCAATTCGGCCGTGGAAGCAAGAACGTCTCGGATTTCAAGACCGACTCAAAAGACGGTTTCACTTTGCGCTGGCTGAACGCGTCCTACCGGGAACAGCTCGCGCTCTGCGATGCGCTGGAAGAGATTGCCGATTCGCTTCCAGCAAGTGTGAACCGGCAACAGTGTATTTACGCCGCCAAGGCGCTTGGTCCGGCCATCCGTAACCAGCACCTTTGCGAGGAAACGGTCCTGTTCCCATGGCTTACCAAGCGGGCGGGCGCCGGGCATTCGCTGGAGGAAACGCTGTCCCGGTTGAAATACGAACACTTTGAAGACGAGTGCTTTGCTGAAGAACTGACGGATGCACTGCTGAAGCTTGGCGCAGGTCAACCGGTCAACATGGAGGCTATCGGCTACATGCTGCGCGGCTTTTTCGAAGGCCTGCGCCGCCATATTGCCTTCGAACGCGATCACCTTCTGCATGGCCTGCCCGAAGATACCCGGGTCGCGCGGCCTCAGTAACGGCTGGCACCATGAGAAAAAGGGCGACGCCTTCAGGCGCCGCCCTTTTCATTGAACAGAATCAGAAAACGAAAGCCGTTCAGGCCGCGCTGGACGAGCGGCGGCGGTCCGCCGTTTCGCGCATCACCAGCATCACGCCGGCCGGTGCAAGACCGCCATTGTAGAAGGGCGACATGCGGCAACGCACGACGACGGTATTGCCGTCATACTGCTCCGCATAGGTGTAGGTCACGGTCTCACCCGAGAGACAGCGATCGATCTGCTCCTTGAAGCCGTTCTGGAAACGCTGGAAACCGACGATTTCGGCGAAATGCTTGCCGACGAGGCCGCCCGGCTGGGTGTGAAGGCGGTTGGCGTTGGCGGCGTTGGTGTAGGTCATGCGATAGCCGGTGCCAAGCACGGCCACGCGCTCGGATATATTATCGAGCATGGAGGTATTGAACAGCGCATCGCGCACATCTTCGGGGAAGCCGTCTTCCTGAGTCACACCACCGGCGCCGAGAACTTCGCCCTCGCCAAGAGCGATATAGCGCTCGACCAGCCCCTGAATGAGACGGCTGTTGTAATGCACGCAGGACAGATCATCGGCTTCCTCATTGAGAAGGTCGATCGCCAGACGGAATTGACGGTTGATGTCGGCCAGATTCCTGGCCTTGGTCTGGAAGATCGTGCCAAGGAGATCGCTGATTTCGCGGTCGAGCATTTCAACCCGAGCACTGTCGTTAGCCTCCACTGCAGCATTGAGTTCGGTATATTTGGACCAGAACAGTTCAATCAGCACTTCCAAGACGAATCTCCCGACAGTTACACGTCCCTGGCTGCTTCATCAGCCAACCGCACGAACCTGCCGTCTCCAACGACGAGCCCGAGCCAAACGCATTTCGACTATAATAACGCAACGCGCAGTCTGCAAAAGGGTCAATAATAACCCGGCAAAAATACACCTGCACGGTAACCATGCAAGCCTGCTGCGCCACCCGAATGGCGGGTGAGGTAAATTTAATCCACAGCTAAACGATTCCCGAACCGGAGAACAGGGCCGACTTCAGCCTTGTCGGACTGACTTCTTGATATCCCAGCGGTCGTGGTACCACAACCATTGCGGTGGATAATCCCGCACCCACGCCTCGACCTTGTCGTTGATCGCCTGCGTCGCTGCCTCCACATCGACCAGTCCCTCCGCATCGCGCGGCAGAGTGATCGGCGCCTCGACTTCGATCCGGAAGCGGTTATTCGGCAGACGAACCGAACGCACCGGCAACACGTCGCAATCGAACTGCCGGGCGAGACGCGGAACGAGCGGATTGGTTTTCACGGGCAGGCCGAAGAAGTGCGTGTCCAGTCCGCGCTTGAACTTCTGATCCACCAGAATGCCGACCCCCTTGCCAGACGCCAGTTGCCGGGCGAGTGCCATGGAAGACCCCGCATGCGACGGCACCAGCCGGTCTGAACCGGCGCCACGCAGCTTGGCCAGATGCGCGGCAATGTAGGGGTTGTTCGGCGGACGGAAGAGGATGGCGACCGGGTTTCCAAAGGCCGTCGCCACATGCGGCAGGACTTCGAAATTGCCCGTATGGGCGGTCATGCAGATATAGGCCCGCGGGCGGGCATAGAGTTCCTCAACATGCTCGGCACCGACGAGTTCCACACGTCCGGTTCCCGCGCGCAGTTCCTCCGGTTTGAACAGCTTGTCGAAGAAGATATATTCTGCGGCCATGCGGCCGATATGTTCCCAGCTCTCCACCGCAAGCGCATCGATCTCGGCAGCGCTTTTTTCCGGGAAGGCATTGCGGAGGTTCGTCAAGACGAGCTTGTGGCGACGAAGCTTCGGCCCGAATCGACGGGCCTGACGCGCGGCGAAATTCAGGGCGGCATCAGCCGGCAGGAGTTTCAGAGCGCCAAGAGCCCCCAGCGCCACCTGTGCGATGATCCATTGCCTGAAACGAGCGAAATCCATCCGCACTCCATCCTTTCGTTCGGATCGCTCTAGCCGAAAGGAAGGGGAAAGACCATGCCTTTCCCCGCGCATTTCCCGCGGCAGGCAAGTTTTGACTCCGGCAAAGTTCCATCAGACAGCTATGGAATGACGCCCCTTGCCGTTGCCCAGATAGGCGTCGAAGACAGCCGCGACGCTGCGAGCCAATGCCTGGCCGCGCTCGGTCAACCGGAAGCCTAGGGGATCGACCCGACAAAGCGCGTCAGGATTGGACGCGGCGAAATGCCGGGCCTCGGCAATGACGGTATCCGCCAGAGCGGGGAACCGTTCCCGAAGCGGCGCAAAGTCGAAGGCGAAATCACACATGATCCGTTCGATGACATGGGCGCGCATCCGGTCGTCATCCGTCAGTGCGATGCCCCGCACCACCGTCAGCCCATCCTGATTGGCCATGCGTTCATATTCGCCGGTCGCGACCATATTCTGCACGTAACCCTGCGGCAATTGACCGATGGAAGACGCGCCGAAACCGATCAGCGCCGTGGCCTGGTCATCGGTGTAACCCTGAAAATTGCGGCGCAGCTTGCCGGTGCGGGCGGCAATCGCCAGCCTGTCGTCAGGCTTGGCGAAATGGTCGATGCCGATTGCCTCGTAACCCGCCTCCAGAAGCATGGCGGCTGCCATCTTCATCTGGGCATAGCGCTCATCGACATTCGGCAGCGCATGCTCGGGAATGAGCGTCTGATGCTTCTTCATCCACGGCACATGCGCATAGCCGAACAGCGCGATGCGATCCGGCGAAAGCGAGATGATATCGCGCACGGTGGCCCGCAGCGTCTCCTGCGTCTGGAACGGCAAACCGTAGAGAATGTCGCAATTGACGGAGTGAACGCCCCTCGCCCGCACCGCATCGGCCACGCCCTTCGTCTGCTCGAAGGTCTGGAGACGATTGATGGTCTTCTGAACCTTGGGATCGAAATCCTGAACGCCAAGGCTCGCCCGCGTCATGCCGATCGCGGCAAGTCCGTCATAGCGTGCCTCATCCAGATCGTTCGGGTCCATTTCGACACTGATTTCCGCATCCGCCGCAAAGGTGAAGGCGGCGCGGAACGCATTCATGATGGCGATCATGTCTTCAGGCGTCAGCATGGTCGGTGAACCGCCGCCAAAATGCAGGGCGGTCACCTTCGCTGTTTTGGATACCCGCGCGCCAACTGTCGCGATTTCCTTGAACAGTGGCTTCAGATAGTTGGAAATCGGCTCATATTTCAGCGTGTGCTTGGTGTGGCAGGCACAAAACCAACAGAGCCGGTCGCAATAGGGGATGTGGACATAGAGCGATAAAGTGTCGCGTTCGCTCAGTTCACCCAGCCACTGTGCATATATGTCGCAGTTCACCCCCTCGTGGAAATGGGGTGCGGTCGGATAACTGGTGTAGCGCGGAACGGCGCCGGAATACTTGGCCAGAAGGCTTCTTTCGCTCATGTGTTCCTCCGTTCGTCCGCACGTCACGCGCTCGTTCGGCCATCGTGATAGCGGCTGGCGGGCTCGAGAACTTTGACGTCGATCAAATTGGGAACAACCTTGTGTGGGTTGACAGAAATCAAGGGTGCAAAATCCGATAATTCGGGTATAAGTAGTCAGGGTCACACGGTCCGAACGGATTTGGCACCAATTGGCGGTTTTCAGGCGGGCAAATATGGATTCGCAACAAAAGAACCTTCACAGCTCGGAAATGCCCGCCGTATGCCGCGTCTGTGACGCGCGTCATGGCGGCGTCTGCGCCACGTTGACGCCCGCGCAGCTTTTCGAACTGAACCGCCACTCCACACGTCGCAAGGTCGATGCAGGCAACGAACTGATCGGCCAGGGCGAATCCGTTTCCCATTACAGCAACATTCTTTCGGGCGTCATCAAGCTGTCCAAGATGATGGCCGATGGCCGCCAGCAGATCGTCGGCCTGCAATTCGCCCCCGATTTTCTCGGCCGTCCGCATCTGTGCGAAAGCACGATGACGGCGGAAGCAGCCACCGAAACGGAAATCTGCAGCTTCCCGAGGTCACTGATCGAGCGCATGGCGAACGAAACGCCGGGGCTTGAACGCAAGCTTCACACCCAGTCCCTCAAGGAACTGGACGAGGCGCGTGAATGGATGCTGACGCTCGGCCGCAAGACCGCCCAGGAGAAGGTTGCGAGCTTCCTCTACATGATCGCAACGCACATCGACCCCGATCACGGCGAACAGAATACCTTCGACCTACCATTGTCGCGCGCCGATATTGCCGACTTCCTCGGTCTGACCATTGAAACGGTCAGCCGCCAGATGACCAAGCTGCGCAAGGATGGCGTCATCCTCGTCGAGAACAATCGCCACGTAACCGTGCCGTGCCTCGACCGCCTCAGCGCCGCAGCCGGAAACGATTGAATCACTTTCTGAAGAACCGGAATCCGCTTGCGAGCAAAGCCCCGCAAGAGACGGAATCGATTCGCCTTTTCGCTCAGACCTGACCAAGCAGTGTCGTGCGGATCAACTCCAGCACAGCCGGAGCATTGATGTGGGTGCAGATCGTCTGGCTCGGGTGTCCGTCCCAGGCACTGGGGCCAAAGCGCATGCCATCGGGTTTCAGAACGGTCTTTCCCTCGGCAATCCCATCGGTCAGTACGCGCACCGCACCACTCATCGTCTCGAATAATTCGGGCGCCACCGCGTAGACGCAGGCGCAGGAATCGTGAACGACCATGCCGTCGCCAACGCGGTGGCGATAAAAATCCATGTAAAACTGCGAAAGATCGTTCAGCAGGTGCAGCGCTTCGCCGCCCTCCTCGGCAATCTCCGCAAGCTTGCCGCGCGTCATCACCGTTTTCGTGGTCACGTCGAGACCGATGGCTGTCACCGGCCAGGATGCGGTGAACACGAGGTCGGCCGCTTCCGGATCGTTGTGAATGTTCGCTTCCGCCGCCAGGCTGGCATTGCCGGGCATGGCAAAGGCCCCGCCCATCAGGATAACCCGCTTCACCAGACCGGCAATTTCCGGCGCCTCCTGCAGCGCCAGCGCCAGATTGGCGAGCGGCGCCACCGCAATCAGCGTCACCTCGCCGGGATTGGCCTTCACCGTATCGATGATGAAGCGATGTGCCGGACGGGGATCGGCCTCGCGCGCAACCGCCTGCGGAATATCGATCCCGCCGAGACCGCTCTCGCCATGAATGAAGGTCGGAAAAGCGTGTTGCGTGCGCTCGGGATTGAAGGGCGACGCCGCCCCCTTGGCAACCGGCGCATCGATGCCCCAGCGCTCGGTCAGAAACAGCGCATTGCGCGTCGTGGTCTCAACGGAAGCGTTACCGAAAACGGTGGTGATGCCGATGAGGTCGATGCCGGGGTGACGATGCAGGAAGAGCAGCGCCATCGCATCGTCCACGCCGGGGTCCGTATCGAAAATCACCTTCTCCATTGGCCCCGGGCCTCCTGTCTGGACTGTATCATCCTTCCTCTTTAGACGAGGCGGCGCGACGGGAAAACTGATTTTCGGCAAAGGGCGCGCTTGCTCACACAACACATGCACCGCGTGAATCAATCTGGATGAAAACAAGGCCAAAGCGCTGAATTCCGGACGATATATCCGTATGGCGATTGTGCGGACAACGGACCGGTGCCACAAGAGGGCACAGTCTCAACCGAATCGTTTCCGCCATGACCGACCTTCTGCCGCACATCGTCATCCTGCTGTTCGCCGCATCGGTGCTGGCGGGCTTCATCGATTCCATCGCCGGCGGTGGCGGGCTTATCGCCATTCCCGCCATGCTGCTGGCAGGCATTCCCCCGCTTGAAGCGCTCGGTACCAACAAGCTCAGCGCCCAGTTCGGCGCGGCCTCCGCCACCCTCTCCTATGCCCGCAAGGGGCATGTGCGATTATCCGAACAATATCCGATGGCACTGATGGCGGTTGGCGGCGGGGCGCTTGGCGCGCTTGCCGCCGCCTTCGTGCCGCCGGATTATCTCAGGGCCATCATGCCCGTCATGCTGATTGCCATCGGCCTTTACTTCGCATTCAAGCCAAGCCTCGGCGATGCGGACAGCAAACGCCGCATGCGGCCCTTCATATTCGGCCTGTCCATCGTGCCGCTGATCGGCTTCTACGATGGTATTTTCGGCCCCGGCACCGGTTCGTTTTTCATGCTCGCCTTCGTGCTTCTGGCCGGCTTCGGCCTGCTGAAGGCCACTGCCCACACGAAGCTGTTGAACCTCGGCTCCAATTTTGGCGCCTTCCTCGTCTTCGTGGTAACGGGATCGATCCTGTGGAAGCTCGGCGTCCTGATGGCCATCGGCCAGATTATCGGCGCGCAGATCGGTTCACGACTGGCCATGAAAAACGGCGCAAAGCTCATTCGCCCGCTGCTCGTGGTCTCCTGCCTTGCCATGGCCGCGCGCCTGTTGATCGACCCCGCCAATCCCTTGCGGCTGGCGCTCGGCCTCTGATCACCCCTTCATTTTCAACGGCAGGCCGGCGGCAATGAAATAGACTTCGTCGGCAAGTGCGGCGATGCGTTGGTGAAGCCGTCCGGCATCGTCGCGAAAATCGCGCGCCATGCGATGCTCGGGCACGATGCCAAGCCCGACTTCGTTCGAAACGAAGACCACCCGCCCCTCAAGCGTCGGGCAGACGGCGGCAAGCGCATCGAACGCCGCTTCGATATCGCGCTCAGCCATCATCAGATTGGTCAGCCACAGCGTCAGGCAATCGACCAGGATCGCCCGACCTGGCCGGGCGATCTCGGCAAGCGTCCCGGGCAAGTCCAATGGCTCCTCATGCGTCGCCCATTCCGCCGGCCGCGAGGCGCGGTGATGGGCAATGCGGGCGTTCATCTCGCCGTCGAGCGCTTCGGCTGTGGCGATGTAATGCACCTCAAGGCCGCTTTCGCGCAGCATGGTCTCCGAAAACCGCGACTTCCCGGAGCGTGCGCCCCCCAGAACCAGAACGAGACCCGTTTTCTTGCTTTCCGACACCGGATGAATGCTCCCTGACCATAAAAAAGGCGGGCGACCACCACGGCCACCCGCCTGGCATGCGAAAGGTGGACGATTCGTAGAAAAAGAGGCGTCCGGCCCGGTTGATCGCATAACCGCCGGAATCTGACGCCGAAACCGGCGCCGCGTCAAGTCGTGGATGGGGAAAACAAGGGAGAGCCTGATAGGCTCGCTTCCGGCACGCAATACCTAAAACCGGAAGCGAAGGGCGGTATCTCCGCCGCGAGATCACTCTTACCCGGACATCGTTACCGGAGCGTTAGCAACACGGCGAGGGATCAAGATTTTCCGATTTATTTGCAGATGACTTTCCATTCTCACAGGTCACGGTTTTTGTCTTGCGCGACAGCCTCGCCTCCCCGAATCTGTCGCGGCAATAGCAGGAGATTCGCATGAGCAAGGACGTAACGAGCGAAACCGTATCGACGAGGCTGACGGGCTTTTCAGAGACGGACAGGCAATGGCTGGCAGCAACACTTGAACATGCCGGCCATGACGACGCTATGCTCGATGGCCTGCACCTCTATCTCGACATCGCCGCCAATGCCCGCTTTCTCAACGCGCTGAAGCTGGAAAAGGCCGGTGAATGGCTGGGCAACAACGCGCCCGGACGCCTGCAGATTCGCCTGATGGAAGCCGCTCGTTCCAGCCAGCACGCCGCTTTCCAGTCCTTCCGGCAGGGGCTCGTCCGTTCCGGTGGCCTTGAACGCGCCTATCCGAAATCGGCGCTCTGACACATCACTCCGGCAGACGTGACACGACGCCGACGATTGGTCCCATCGGGAAAAGCCGGTCGTTGCGGCCAAGTCGCGGCATAAGCGCGCTGGAAATCGTGCCGTCGAAATAAAGCGCATTCGGCGATTTGAGCATGTCGCGGAACAGAAGCGCAAAATCATAGAACCGCACGCGGTCATCCGAAATCGCGAAATGCACGCGGCCGTGGACATCCACGCCGACACCGTTACGGATCTTCAGGCTGTCGCTATCGGGCAGGAAGCGGGGATGAACTGCGTTGTCGATCACCAGCATGGGCCCGGATTGCGTGGCAAAGCGCGGCTTTAGTCCGCTGCGGGCATAGGCCCCCGCCTCGGTGACGCCAGCTTTCCCGTCGCCGAAATGGAAAACGCCATTCGGCAGAAGATGGAAATTGCCATACCCCCCGGAGAGCACCAGCGGCCGCTTTTCAACACCGTTTTCAATAAACAGGCCAACGGGTGAAAGATCGTCGTGATACATTCCCGCATTCATCGCGAATTCGAGAAAGGCGTGACGACGCCAAAGGCCGCGCGTCAATGCATCAAACCCGCCATATGTCTCTCCCGCCGCATCGGCATGGAACAGACGCAGATCCGTGCGCGCGGGATCGAAGGTGCAAACGGTGTAGCGCGCATCACGAAATTCGAGCGCGCGGCAAGCCTCGTTGTTCTCCCGCGCCTCAACAGCAGCCGGAAAAATCGACAACGCGGCCCATAACACCGCCATGAAACGAAAACGAACGGGCATGGCCCTCCAAGATCACACCCTTCGCGCCGCATCAACCGGATGTGTTGGATTCGGCAACTTCAAAACCTGTGAACAGCCCGGTCTGGGTCGCCAGATCGCGCCCGTTTTCCCAAACCATAGAGGCCGTCGCAAACGTCACCATAAGGCCGAGATAGGCGGCACTGATCTTCGCAAGCGTGTTTAGCGTCATCCTGCTCCTCCTTTCCGTCTCACAAGGCGGGTATGAAAGAATACAAAAGGGGCAAACGCATTTACCGGTTACGCGGGACTGGAGCGTATATCCGGCCCCCACCGGATACGCGAATCTCCTTAGCGGCGAGCCGCCTTGCCAACATTCTTAGCGGCATCCTGTGTCGCATTTATGGTATTGGCCGTATCCTGCCCCATACCACGAAGTGTATTGCCGCAAGACGACAGGGTGAGCACCGCAGCCGTGAGCAGAACCGCACCGGTAACGATCGATCGCATGAATTTTCTCCTGTTGGAACTATCATGGGGGTAACGCGCGAGAGAGGAAAAGGTTCACGCGAGTGTGACCGGGCGATTCACTTTCCGCAAACCCTCTCCGGCAAGGATGCCCTTGACGAAAATCAGGACGGAACCCTTATCGATGCCGAGAGATAATCGGACGCCGGTGGATCATATGCCCGCCATCGTGGTTCTGGCCGCACCGGGTCTCATTCCTGCCGTGCTGACAAATGCTCTGGCCCAAGCCTTTCGCGGGCGCGTGATCGTCATCAAAGAGCGACCCGAAGGTCCTTTCGCCGTTGCACGGCGGCGGGCGCGTCGCCTCGGGCCGGTGACGGCGCTCGGACAACTCGGCACTGCCATCGCATCACGGTTGATGAAGAAGACCAGTCGCACGCGAATGGACGCAATCCTTGCCGCTCATGGACGCAGGCCGGAACTGAACCTGGATGTTCCACGCCTGTCCGTGACCTCGGTCAATGACGCGGAAACCCGATCTGCGATTGCGCGCCTGAAACCCGGCGTCATCGTCACCATCGCCTGCCGGCTTATCGGGCGGGAAACGCTGGCGGCGGCCCCCTGCCCGATCATCAATTTCCACGCGGGTATCAACCCGGCCTATCGGGGGCAGATGGGTGGTTACTGGGCGCTCGCCCTCGCAGACCCTGATAATTTCGGCGCGACGATCCATCTCGTGGATGCAGGAATCGATACCGGCGCAACGCTCTACGAGGTAAGGCCGAAACCCGATCCGGCGGATTCGATGGCAACCTATCCGCTTCTGCTGGCGGTGGCGGGCGTTGAAAGGCTGATCCAGGCCGTCGACGATGCGCTTTCGGGCAACCTAAAACCTGTTCAAACGACAGGGCCGTCGGCACTGCACTACCCGCCAACGATTTGGCGGTGGCTGTGGACAGGCATCAGGCGTGGCATCTGGTAAGGACGGTCACACCAATGCGGGCGCAATCTCGATGAAGGCTTCGCGGATGCACTCCGCCACCGCCCGGATCGGGCCGGTCTGGCGCTCGGCGGTCACAAGGCGAATGTCGAAACCACCGAGTTCCGGCAATCCCTCTTTTTCGCCGAGGATCGCCATATCGTGGCGAACGAAGGAACGCGGCAGCGGCGCAATCGCCAGATCTGCGAGAATTGCTGCGTGCTGGGCCATGGTGTGGCCGCTCAGATAGGCAACGCGATACGGCAATCCCGCCGCTTCCAGCCTGGACAGCGCCTCACCGCGCCAGGCGCATCCCTCTTCCCAGATGGACAGCGGTAACGGCGTGCGCAGATGTGCCGTCCCACACTTCGCACCCACCCAGACCAGCTTTTCCGTGAAGACGACCCGGCCTTCATACCGATCGATGCCGCATGACGAGTTGAACAATGCGAGATCCAGCCGCTGTTCATTCATCCGCCGCCGCAAGCCGGAACTGGTATCGATGGTCACATCGATCATGACACCGGGATAATGGCTGGCAAAAGCCTTGAGAACGCTGGGCAGCAGGCGTTCGCCAATACCCTCCGGCGCGCCGAGCCTGACCACACCGGAAAGCTCAGGCATGATGAAGCGGGCAACCACCTCGTTGGAAAGCGCCAGCATCCGCCGCGCATAGGTCAGGAGCATTTCCCCGTGAACCGTCAGCGTCACGGATCGCGCATCGCGAATGAACAACGTGGCGCCGAGCTGCTCCTCGAGTTTCTTGATCTGCATGGAAACGGCCGACGGCGTGCGGAACACGGCTTCGGCGGCCGTGGAAAAATTTCCGGTCTCGGCGATGGCGACAAAGGTTCTCAGCACATCGTTATCGAGAAGCGGCAGCGGCTGGCGAAAGGGCACAGTCATGGCATCACCGTTCAATGAAATTGAATGAGAAAAGAATATCATTGCATTTTATTGAATGTCAATTCGCCAACCAGCACGACGGCTGCCATGGAAAATACATCAAAACAAATGATGCATAGCATTAGTATCATTCGATTGATTGATGGCACGCTTCCGGGCATCCTCATCGCATGAACACAAGCGTCGGATGGAGGATACCATGGCGATCATCGTGATAGAGCAGGACCTCGCAACCCCACGGCAGGGTCCGCGCAATGTCATGCGGCTTTCGCTGCGCCTTGCCGCGTTTGCCATCAGTCGCTACCGATACTTTGAACAATGGCGGGAAGAGCGGGCACAGGCGCGCGAGCTTGCGTCCCTGCCCATGGATATGCGCAAGGACTTCGGCTGGCCAGGACCGGACCGGCATTAACCGGAGACCGAACAACTCAGGAAGCGCGAGCCACTGGCTTGCGGGAGGAGTGCGACCGAATCTGCATCAGCGTGTCGAGGTTCTGGTTCACGCGGCAGTAGAATTCCTCGTCGATGAACGGGCGCAGCATGAAGTCGTTACCGCCCGCCTTCAGGAACTTGGCCGACAGCAGCCGGTCCGTGGACGAGGAAACACCGATGATACGAAGTTCGTGGTGCCCGCGGGCACCGCGAATACGTCGCGTCAGTTCAAAGCCATCGATATCCGGCATGTTGTAGTCGGTAATAACGAGGCCGATATCGGGATTGCTTTTCAGGATGCTGAGCGCCTTCGTGCCGTTCTCGGCGACGGAAACGCGGAAATTGTAACGCTTGAGGCGGCTGGAGAGCAGCGCACGCGCCGTCGGGCTGTCATCGACGATGAGGACGTGATGACGATGATTGGTCAGGAAGCGGCAGACGGCTTCCACCAGCATATCGACGGCGAAGACATTATCCTTCAGCACGTAATCGACGATATCCATCGACAGGATTTTCTCGCGCATGCCATCCTGCATCGTGCCTGTGAACACGATCACCGGAACCGAAAGATCGATGAGGTAATCCAGCGCCTCGCCGTTTTCGGCACCGGGCAGATTGATGTTGGAAATAGCAAGCGTGATCGGCTCGGACGTCTTTTCGTAGAGAAGCTGAAGCTCCTCGAAATTCCGGCAAATCTCGACTTCGATACCCAGGGTCTCCCGCAGCGATGCGCTGATCATCGACGTGAACATATGCGAGTCCTCGGCGACGACGATGCGGGCGGGACGCAATGTCTCTCCCGTGTACTGCATTCCGGAAATACCGAGGAAAGACATGTGAAAACCTTCAATGAGAGAAACTGTCAATAGCAATGGCAGAATTGCCTCAACACTTTTCAGAAGCGTTAATCACACACGCGAATATTCATCGGTAACTTGCGGAAACGTCTCATTTCGGGAGACGACTTGTTTTCGCCTACCCCGCGCTGATCCATCAACTCGTCTTTTTTTCTCCCGGTTCTGTGCCGGTTGCCGGAGGCGGAACATCGCCCTGCATATGGACCGTCACATTGCGCTGCGGATAGGGAATGCCGATCCCCTCGTCACGAAAACGCTCGAAGATAGCCAGCCGGATGTCGTTCTTCACCATAGAGCCGTTCAGCACATCGCCCAGAAACACACGCAGCTCGAAATCGAGCGAGGATTCGCCGAAGTTCTGGAACAGAACAACCGGTTCCGGATTGCGCAGCACCTTGGGATGCGCCTTGCCAATCTCCTGCAGGATCTCCATCACCCGGCGCGGATCGGCACTGTAATCCACACCGATGGCAATATCGGCGCGGCCCAGCTTGTTACGGTGGGTCCAGTTGCCGACGCGACCGTTGATGAGGTCGGAGTTGGGCACGATGATCGTCTGGCGCGGGAAGGTCTCGATTTCCGTGGCGCGAACCGAAATGCGCTTCACGAAGCCTTCCGTCGTTCCGGTCACCACCCAGTCACCCACCTTGAACGGGCGCTCGGCGAGAAGGATGAGGCCCGACACGAAGTTCGACACGATGTTCTGGAGGCCGAAACCGACACCGAGGGAAAGAGCACCGGCAACGAGCGCGAGGCTGGAAAGGTTGATGCCCGCAGCAGACACGCCGATCAGACCGGCCAGGCCAACGCCGAGATATCCGATACCGGTGCGAATGGAGTTGCGCAGGCCCGCCTCCACATGCGAGCGCTCCATGATGTTGCCGTCGATCCACCGCTGCAACCAGCGCGTCAGCGCCAGCCCTGCAATGAAAAGCACGATGCCGCCGAAAATCGCGACCAGCGAAATCGTGATATTACCGACGGTAATCTCCGTGGCCAGCGTATAGGCCCATTGCTCCAGATCTTCCGGACGGAAGCCCCATGACAGGAGAATGAGCGGCAGTCCGGTCAGGACAGCCAGGATATAGACGCCAAGCCCTGCGGCCAACCCGATCTGGTCCAGCGCCACCGCTCCGAGCTTGTAGCGTTCTTCCAGATAACGTCCGGCAGCGGTCTGGGAAAAATTGTCGCGATGCGAGATCGCGCGCCCCGAGAGAATGCCGATATACATCGTTGCCAGCACGGCGCCGGTCAGCACGATCTGGGTGGAAATGAAGCGCGCCAGCCCGACATAACCGGTCAGCGCTGCGAAAATCAGGACGACGCCGGAAATCCGTAGAAACACGCTGCCCCAACGCGGCCAGGCCCGACCGACTGCCGCCGGATCACCATCCTCCGCGATCCGGGGGCGGAGGAAGGAAAGGGCAATCAGGATCAGGCCGATCAGGATCGCCGCCACAAAACTGCGCGCCACGGTCAGAACAACGGGTGAAGCAAGTTCCGTACTGACCGTCGACAGGAGATAGTCGAAGCCGTTGATGATCGCCATCAGCACCACAGCCGTCGACAACGCCTTTGCGCCGGTATCGGACAGCGGCGCCAGACGCCAGTTCGAGGCGTTCGATGAGAAGGCATACTGCGAAAGCCGGCCCACGAAATAGACGAGGCCGATGCAGTTGATCGTCGCGATCAGGATTGGTGCAACGTCGGGCCGCAGGACGTTGAACGCATCCAGAAAGAAGTAGCTGGACCCGAGGAACGCCGCCAGCGATGCCGATTGCAGAACCGTCTGGAAGAAGGCCGTGGAGAGGCGGCTGATATAAGGCACATCGACCCGGGCGGGATCGCGATTGATGTGACGCCCGAGCAGGCGATAGCCGCCGGCGAAAAAGATCAGCGCCGCAGCAATCGACAGCGTGATCGCCGCCAGGAGTTGCAGTTTCTTGGCCTTCCAGGAGAATGTCAGCCAGCTTCCGAACGTATCGCCAAGTACCTGAGCCTCTTCCGCAAACGCACTGCTCGCCTCCGCAAACACGTTGCCGGAAACCTCCGTGCGCTTGAACAGCATTTCGGAAAACAGGCTGCGGCGCTGGGCGGTAATATCGTTGCTGAGCCCTCGCGCAGCCGCAACCAGAGCATCCGCTTCCCCGATAATCGCGGTGATTTCCGCGCGCTCGGCGTTCAGGCGCTGGCGCTCGTCGGAAACGATGGAAGCTTCGGGTGGCTGCCCCTCGCCCGGCGGATCGCCAAGTTCGGTCAGTCGCGCCTTGATCGCGTCGGTACGAGCGCGCAGATCATCCGACGTCTTGCCGACTTCACGCGCAAGATCATCGACCTGCGAATTCAGCGTAGCCAACTTCTCGTCGTCGTTCTCATCCACCTTGGCCTTTGCCCTGAAGCCATCGAGCTTGGCGGACTGCGTCTGCACGGTCGCATGAGCCTGCGCGGCCGGTGACGCCGGCTTGCTATCATCGGCTACGGCCGGAATTTGCGCCAGAACCGGCGCCGGTTGCACGGCAACCACGGACAGGAGAGCGACAAGCAGAAGGCGGAAGCGGAAACAATTGTTTCGCAATGGGTAATCCTCAGGCAGTGGGTTCAATGTGCGCGCCGCCCGACAAGCCGTTTCCGGATGAGACATGGGCGGCACCCCATGAAAATTCGAGTCGCTGCGAGAGATAGGGCAGCTTCTTGGCAAAGAAAAGAACATAACGAAAAGGGGCAGCTTCCGCCGCCCCTTTCTATCAAACGTCCAATGCCCGAGGAGTTCAGTTTGTCGGGAAAATCCGGTAGTGGCGTGGCCGGAAGGCAATCCGCCCGCCCTTCAGCGCTGCCGACTGATCGGCATTGAGGCTGACCTCGATCTTCTCATGACCGGCGCCCACGTCGACTTCCGTGTGCCAGGTGCCCGCGATACGACGGCTGACCGTCACGAGCCCGGCAATACAACCGCTGCATCCGTCGGTCAGTTCGATGTCGTGCGGACGGAAGTAGAGCGTCGCCGGCCCATCGGGCAAATCGGACGCCTTGATGCCGATCACACGATCATGGAACCAGACTTCGCCATTCTCGATGCGAACCTTCAGGTGGCTGGACTGACCGATAAAGCCGAAGACAAAGGGAGAGACCGGCTTGTCGTAGATCTCATCGGCAGTGCCCACCTGCTCGATATTGCCCTTGCTCATCACCACCACGCGGTCGGCCAGTTCCAGCGCCTCTTCCTGATCGTGGGTCACGAACACGGTGGTATGGCCAGTGCGGTCGTGAATATCGCGCAGCCAGCGGCGCAACTCCTTGCGCACCTGCGCATCGAGCGCACCGAAGGGTTCGTCCAGCAGCAGCACGTTCGGCTCCACCGCCATGGCGCGCGCCAGCGCCACGCGCTGACGCTGGCCACCGGAAAGCTGGGTAGGATAGCGCTTTTCAAGCCCGGAGAGCTGCACGAGATCAAGCAGTTCCAGCGCCCGCCGGCGGATTTCCGCCTTTTCCGGGCGGCGGCTGCTCTTGCGGATACGAAGCCCGAATGTGATGTTGTCGAGCACGGTCATGTGGCGGAAAAGCGCATAGTGCTGGAAAACGAAACCGATATTGCGGTCCTGCACGCTCTTGTGGGAGGCGTCTTCGTCCCCGAAGAAGATACTTCCGGCAGACGGGCGCTCCAGCCCGGCGATCAACCGCAGCAGGGTCGTTTTCCCGGAGCCGGAAGGCCCGAGCAACGCAATGAGCTCACCGGAACGAATGTCCAGCGAGACGTCATTCAGGGCGGGAAAGCGCTCGAATTCCTTGCGGACATTGGCGACGCGAAGTTCCATTTTATGTTCCTGTTCGATCAATGGCCGGGCGTGAGCGCGTGGTCGCGGCTATAGACCCGTTCCAGCAGGGCTTTCAGCACCAGCGTCACGAGGGCAAGCAGAGCCAGCAGCGCGGCAACGGCGAAAGCAGCCACGTAATTATATTCATTGTAGAGGATCTCGACCTGCAGCGGCATGGTGACGGTTTCCCCGCGCAAACGGCCCGACACCACCGACACCGCCCCGAACTCACCCATGGCGCGGGCATTGCACAGCAGAACGCCGTAAAGCAGGCCCCACTTGATGTTCGGCAGCGTCACATACCAGAAGGTTTGCCAGCCGCTCGCTCCCAGCGAAAGGGCGGCCTCCTCATCACCCGTGCCCTGATGCTGCATGAGCGGAATAAGCTCACGCGCCACGAAGGGGAAGGTCACGAAGATGGTGGCAAGCACCACGCCCGGAACGGCAAAGAGCACCTGCGCCCCCCAGCTTTCCAGAACCGGCCCAAGAAACGAGCCCGCGCCGAACAGCAGGATATAGACGAGGCCGGCGATGACCGGAGATACCGAAAATGGTAAGTCGATCAGCGTCGTGAGGAAGGCCTTGCCCTTGAATTCGAACTTGGCGATCGCCCACGCGGCGGCAACGCCGAACACCAGATTGAAAGGCACGGCAATGACCGCGACCAGAAGCGTCAGGCTAACGGCCGACAGGGCGTCGTGATCGGCGATCGCCAGGAGCGCGGCATCGAGCCCCTTGCGTAAAGCTTCGCTGAACACCGCATAAAGCGGCAGGAACAGCACAAGCGCCAGAAATGCGGCGGCCAGTGCAATCAGCAAGATCTTTACAGGCAAGCTCTCCGACGTCGGGTCGCGAAATGGTCGCACACGTTCCTCCTTCGCCGCAGACAGAGCCAGGGCGGATGGCTTCATCGCTGCATCAACTGCCATAGCCAAACCTCCGCCGGCTCCAAGCCTGAATGAGATTGATGCTCAGAAGAACGCTGAATGCAATGACCAGCATGATCGCACCGATGGCGGTCGCTGCCGGATAATTGAATTCCTCGAGCCGCATGAAGATCAGCAAGGGCGCAATCTCGGATTTGTAGGGCAGATTTCCGGCAATGAAGATGACCGAACCATATTCTCCGAAGGACCGCCCGAAGGCGAGCGCGAAACCTGTGAGAATAGCGGGCGCCAGTCCCGGCAGGATGACCCGGAACACGGTCTGGAAGCGAGAGGCCCCAAGCGTTGCTGCCGCCTCCTCCACTTCGCGGTTGATCTCCTCCATCACCGGCTGCACCGTACGCACCACAAACGGCAGACTGACGAAGATGAGCGCGATGACGATACCGATCGGCGTATAGGCGATCTTGATGCCAAGCGGCTGGAAATACTGTCCGATAATGCCGCGCGGCGCATAGATGGCCGTCAGCGCAATGCCTGCCACGGCCGTCGGCAGGGCAAACGGCAGGTCGACCGCGGCATCGATGATGCGGCGGCCCGGAAAACGATAGCGCACCAGTACCCACGCTACCAGAACGCCGAAAACAACATTGACGAGCGCGGCAAACAGCGAGGTGGAGAAACTGACACGCAAGGCCGCAATCAGGCGCTCATCCGTCACCAGCGACCAGAAGGCGCCCCAGCCCATGGAGGCCGAGCGGATACCGAGACCGGCCAGCGGAATGAGAACGATTGCACTGAGATAGAAAAGGGTAAAACCGAGCGTTAGACCGAAACCCGGTATGACACTCGGTTGACGCCATTTCCATCGCTCTGAAGAAGCGTTGGCAAGAGCCATGAATTATTTCCCGGGCTTGTAGATCTGATCGAAGACGCCACCGTCACCGAAGAATTCCGGCTGCACCTTCGCCCAGCCGCCCAGTTGGTCGATCGTGGCGAGTTCGAGCTTGGGGAAGCGCTTCAGAAGGTCGGGATCGACCAGCTCGGGCTCCGACGGACGATAATAATTCTTGGCTGCGATATTCTGCCCCTCCTTGGAGTAGAGGTATTGCAGATAGGCGGTCGCAACTTCGCGCGTTCCCTTCTTGTCGACCACCTGATCGACGACAGCCACCGGCGGCTCCGCCAGGATCGACAGCGACGGCACCACGATTTCAAAGGCGTCCGGCCCCAGTTCCTCGATGGCAAGGAAGGCTTCGTTTTCCCAGGCCAACAGAACGTCACCGATACCGCGCTGGACGAAGGTGGTGGTGGAGCCCCGCGCGCCGGAATCAAGGACGGGAACATGACGGTAGATATCGCCCACGAAAGCCTTGGTCTTCTCGACATCACCGCCGTAGTTCTTCAGGCCCCAGGCCCAGGCCGCCAGCAGGTTCCAGCGGGCGCCGCCGGACGACTTCGGGTTGGGGGTAATGACTTCAACGCCATCCTTGGTCAGATCACCCCAGTCCTTCAACCCTTTCGGATTGCCCTTGCGTACCAGGAAAACGATGGTGGAGGTGTAGGGGGCGTTATTGTGCGCCAGCGTGCCACGCCAGTCCTTGCGGATCTTGCCGCTCTTTTCGGCAATGGCATTGATATCGGCTTCGAGCGCCAGTGTAACGACATCGGCATCCAGTCCGTCGATGACCGCACGCGCCTGCTGGCCGGAACCGCTATGCGTATTCTGGATCCTCACGGTCTCGCCCTTCGTGTCCTTCCAGTATTTTGCGAAGGCAGCATTGAAGGCGCGATAAAGTTCGCGGGTCGGATCATAGGAGACGTTGATGAGTGACGTATCCGCATAAGCTGCGCCGAGAGGAGCGAACTGCATGCCGGCGACCAGAAGCGTCGCGGCGATAAGCGATCTGCGGTTGGAATTCATGATTGCCTCCGTTTTCTATAGTGATCACTGTAGCGGGAAGCCGCGAAACTGAATTGCAATCCGGCACCAAAATATCGCCCATCCAAGAAAATCAATCTCTTCGATGCGGCGCTATGCGGTCTTATTTTCCTCCTCCACCGAATGAAGGTCAACTGCTGATTAAATCGCGCCCTTCGAGCAACGCCCATCTCCGCCTCACAAATACATCATTTTCGGAAAGGTTCCCGCAACCGCGTCCGCTTCTCCTGCACGGCCACAGGCGTCATACACGAGCCGTCGAAAAAATTTCAAACAAGCGCTGGACATTACGGACGAAGCCTTTTATACGCCCTCTCACACCGCAAGCGGGCGGGGTAACGGGTGATTAGCTCAGTTGGTAGAGCAGCTGACTCTTAATCAGCGGGTCGTAGGTTCGAGCCCTACATCACCCACCATCCTCTTCTCAAGGCAAGCCTTGATCCGCCGGCGACGTGTAAAGTGGGTGATTAGCTCAGTTGGTAGAGCAGCTGACTCTTAATCAGCGGGTCGTAGGTTCGAGCCCTACATCACCCACCAAACATTTCCATTTGCAAAACACAAATGCGATCGTCCGCAGATAATGCGTGCGTGCGTACCATCCTGCGCATATCACCCACATAATTTTATGACAGACCGGTGGACGAAATCATTCCGTCCTGTCACAAGGAACGCAGGACGCGGCTGCCGTTATTATAGAACGGGGCCGGGCTGCTGATTGACGTCAGGCGGCTGCCGCGAGATCACGCAGGCCGTCCATTCTCTCCCACAGCAGAAATATCGATTACCCGGTGGCAAGGCGCTTGCAATTCGCGCGGCCGTTTGCCGCCGCTTGACATATGATTCGAAATAGAACAAAATAAGAACATCAAGAAAACAGGAGGCGGAAATGACCTCAACAGATCATGCAATCGAAAATGCGCTGGCGGAAGTCGCCAAGGTTCGCGCCGCCCGCGAACGGCAAATGGCGCAACGCGCGGAGATGCAACGCCGCGCCGAAGCGATCACCAGCCGCCCGCCGGTTTACATTCTGAAGAAATATGGCGGTCAGCAATTAGCCCTCAATCTCGCCGGTAGTCCGTGGGACAAGCCCCAATAAACCTGCCCGCGTCCGAAGCCAATCAGATGTAGAGCGAGCCCGAGGAAACGGGCACGGCTTCGCCACCGATCCGCGCACGGGAAACCCGGTCGCTGTTGACTTCGATGTGAAGATGAATATGTGAAGGCCGCCCCATTTCCACGCCCTGCTCGATCATCAGGCGATGAAGACCGTCAGGCAGGGCATCGAAGTGGTGGATTGCGCCCGAGAGCGCTGCCACTGCCGCACCGGTGGCCGGATCTTCGAGAATCCCCAGCGACGGCGAAAACATGCGGGCATGAAAGCTCGCGTCATGGTGTACGCCGCCGCGGCAATAGACGTAAACCGGCGCACGACGCAGGCTGCCTATCGGCGAGACCTTCGCCCATATCTGCCGATCGAAGGAGATACGGGCGACGGCCGCGAGATCGTGCAGAGGTACAGCCAGGAACGGCACACCAGCACTCCACAGGCTCGGGCGATGGTTTTCGAAACCTATATCGCGCGGATCAAGTCCGAGCATGGCCGAAAGGCCGTCGATATCGGGCTCGTAAGCCAGCCGCTCCGAGAGCTTTGGAAGGTCGAACTCGGCGAAGGTCGGCAGGTTGGCCCGCAGGCGCACGGCGGCGCGCACCGGGCCGACATTCTCTTCCAGCATCGTCACCAGATCGAGATCGCCTTCAATCTCACCATACTGGCGCTCGGCCAGCGCCACCGCTGAGCCGACCGTCGGATGGCCGGCAAAGGGCAGTTCGGTCACGGGGGTAAAGATGCGCAGCCGGTGGGCATGGGCCGGATTGTCCGGCGGCAACACGAAGACGGTTTCCGACAGGTTCATTTCCCGTGCGATGGCCTGCATGACCTCGCCGCTCAGCCCCTCCGCATCAAACACCACCGCCAGCGGGTTCCCCTCAAGCCGCGTACCGGTGAACACGTCATAGATCGCATAATCGCGCGCCATGAAAGCCTCCCTTTCAAATCAACAGCACCCGAGACTACGCCCGCTGAAAATCCCGGCAAGATCGCATGCACGGAATTCACGCCTTTCAGGCCTGTCGGTCGAAAAACCAGGCCAGAAGTGGCAGCATGGGCGCGGCGTAATTGTGGAGACTGGGGTCAGCGCTGCGGATCACCACCGCGTCTTCGACCTCCTCATCCCTGTCGCCCCTTCCCCGAATGGCCTGCGCCATTTCCTCACCGGTCATGGGAAAGTGGAAGAGACGATAAAGAACGATCCGTCCATCGTTGTGAGCCGCATAGAGTTGCCGGTCGGCAACGGCGTCCCTGTCAAGATCGAAGCCCGTTTCCTCCAGCACCTCGCGGCGCATATTGGCTTCGATATCACAATAGCCGTCAACAATGTCGTTCTCATCCAGCGACCCTGCCGCGCAATATACCTGACCGGGATTGGCGGTCTGCGCCGACATGCGGATCGCGACCAGCGCACCATCGCTGGCAACCAGCACCGGAAAGGCGAAGATGTGCATACCGCCAGCACCGCCCGGCTGCTTGCGCCACCAGAGAAAGGTCGAATAGGGAATGATATGTCCCTCGCCGTTCAACACGCCATTCGTGAAGGAAACGCGGCTCTGAAAGACCATCCGTCCATTGAAGAGGGCGGGATTGCGCGCCACTTCCACGTCCCAGTTTGCCGCCGCTGCGGCCTGCCTGGCACGGTGAAACGGATGCTCGCCTTCCACCACGCGCAGAATCACGCCTTCAACGGGAAAAACGGTGTTCGCGGGCGGCCAGCCGGAAAAAGGCGTGTGCGATGAAACGGTCATATCAGATCGAGGGTCATGACAACGGGGCAATGGTCGGAGGCCTTGGGTCGATCCCAGCCAACGCGCGGGAACCGCTCCACCTCCTGCCCCGGCGGAAAGATTGTCCGGAAGGGCTGCCCGGCGCGGATCACCTCCGGCGCGCGGGTGGCATTGGTTTCAGCCAGGTGCGGCGACAGCCAGACATAGTCGAGTTGGCACAGATGCCGCTCCTCCGGCCCCCGCGCGTGATACAGCGTCCAGCGATCCAGCGGGTCGCGACGCTGCATCGGGTTGATAACGAAACCGTCATGGCTGAAGACATCGAGCGCACTGCGATCTTCCTTCCTCGGCGTGAAGACATAGCCATTGCGCCGGTCCCCGGAAATCTCCACACGCTCCTGATAATCGTTCATGTCGCCGCAGATGACAAAATTCATCGCGGCCGCCCGTTCGCCGAAGCGGTTTTCAATGATATGGCGCACCGCCCTCGCCTCCGCTTCGCGCACCGGCATGGTGGAGGTTCGGCCATCGAGACCTTCGCGGCCATTGGTCATCGACTTGAAATGCACCACGAACAGCGTCAGCGGCTTGCCACCGATCCTGAGGTCGATCTCCAGGCAATCGCGCTTGAAGATCTTGTCGTCAGGGCTGCCGGGCAACACGAAATCCGGAGCAAACAAGGCAAGGTCACGATAGGTCAGCGCCGCGTGGCTCTTGACGTCGATGACATCGATGCGCTGACCATCCCGGGTTTCCTCGCGCATCATCACCGCAACGTCGATGCCCCGGCTATCATTGCCTTCAACGAGATACTTATGGCGATAGCCATTACCGACCATGCGGAAGAGATAACCGTATTCGAAGGCCGCAAGGGCGGCCATGCTGTCCACTTCCTGAAGGCACAGGATATCGGCGTCGGCATCGGCGATAGCCAGCGCGGAAAGCTGGCGGGTGTCGTCGGTGGCGGCGATTACGCGTGCCTGCTCCAGCGCCTCGTACTGACCTTCCTTCTTCACCTCGAACAACTGCAGCACCCTGTCACGCCGCAACTGGTTGCGAAACCCGCTGAAATCGAAGCGGGCCATCAGGTTCTCGACATTGAAGGTGGCGATGCGCACGGACATGAATCAGACCTTTCCCGTTCCCTCGAACCTATAAGCACGGAAGGAAACGGGAAACCCCTGAAACGAAAGGGCCGCGCTTTCGCGCGGCCCTTGTTTGAAATCAGGCGGCAGCCTTCATTTCGCTGGACACCAGGCGACCGAGCCGCTTGATGCCCTCCTCGATGGTCGCCTCGTTGGCGCAGGAGAAGCTGAGGCGGATGTGATTGGCGCCGCTGCCATCGGCGTAGAACGCCTTGCCCGGCACAAAGGCAATCTTTTCCTGTACGATGGCCTTGGCGAGAAGATCGGCGCCATCAGCCCCTTCAGGCAAGGTGATCCAGATGAACATGCCGCCTTCCGGCTTGGTCCAGCTCGTGCCTTCCGGCATGTAGCGGGAGAGCGCCGCCAGCATGGCATCGCGCCGCGCGCTGTAGGCGGCCTTGATCTTCGCCACCTGTGCATCGAAACCACGCGCTGCCACATGGGCGATCGCCATCTGGTTGATGGTGGAGGAATGAAGATCGGCGGCCTGCTTCATCAACACCAGCTTGCGGATGACGGCGGAATTGGCAACGACCCAACCGACGCGCAGGCCGGGAGCGAGCGTCTTGGAAAAGCTGCCGCAATAGATCGTGCGTGTCTCGTCGATGCCGCCCTTCTGGGCGATTTCCAGAGAAAGGATCGGCGGAACCGGCGTGCCATCGAAACGCAGCGACTGATAGGCGGCGTCCTCGATCACGGCGATGTCCAGTTCCTCGGCCAGCTCCAGAACCTTCTTGCGCCCCTCGAAATCGACGGTCTCGCCGGTCGGGTTGGCGAAATCCACGGAAAGATAGGCAAATTTCGGCCGGCCGCCCTTGGCGGCAGCGGTCTCCAGATAAGATGCAGGCGTGCGGTTGCCGTTCGGCGTCAACTGGTCATAGTTGGGCTCATAGGCGTTGAAAGCCTGCAACGCGCCGAGATAGGTCGGCCAGTTCACGAGCGCCGTATCGCCCGGCGACAGGAAAAGCTTGCCGAGATAGTCAAGGCCCTGCTGCGAACCGGACACGATGAAAATGTTCTCCGTGCCACATTCGATGCCGATCTTGGCCATCTCGCCGCGCAGCCATTCGCGCAGTGGCAGGAAGCCCTCGCTCACCGAATACTGAAGGGCTGCCCCCACCTGCGGGCCGCTCATGATGTCGGCATAGGCCGCCTTGAAATCCTCCGCCGGAAACAGCGCCGGGTCCGGAATACCGCCCGCGAAGGAGATGATATCGGGCTGCTCCAGAAGCTTCAGGAGTTCGCGGATTTCGGAGGCGCGCATACGGGCAGAGCGCGTGGCAAAGATTTTTTCCCAATCGAGCATGGGCGTTTCCTCGGATTTTTTTGAATACGCGAGATGACCACAGGCGAGTCGATAAGTCAACAATGCTGACCTATCGACTCGAAGCTGAAGAAAGCCGGGATTTTCGCCCCGGCTTTCGAGATTTCGGTCAAACCCGGATGTGAAACCCATCCGGGTTTGCGCGTAACGATTAGTTGACGGCCTTGTCGACCAGCTTGTTCTTGCCGATCCACGGCATCATGCCGCGCAGCTTGGCGCCGACTTCTTCGATCTGGTGAGCATCGTTGACGCGGCGGATACCCTTGAAGCGGGCAGCACCGGCCTTCCATTCCTGCATCCAGTCCGAGGTGAACTTGCCGGTCTGGATGTCCTTGAGGACGCGCTTCATCTCTTCCTTGGTTTCGGCGGTGATGATGCGCGGACCCGTGACGTATTCGCCCCACTCGGCCGTGTTGGAGATCGAGTAGTTCATGTTGGCGATACCGCCTTCATAGATCAGGTCGACGATGAGCTTCACTTCGTGCAGGCACTCGAAATAGGCCATTTCCGGAGCGTAACCGCCTTCGACCAGCGTTTCGAAGCCGGCGCGGATGAGTTCCACGAGACCGCCGCAGAGAACGACCTGTTCGCCGAAGAGGTCGGTTTCGCACTCTTCCTTGAAGTTGGTTTCGATGATGCCCGAACGGCCGCCGCCAACGCCACAGGCGTAGGAGAGAGCGACTTCAAGGGCGTTGCCCGAAGCGTTCTGCTCAACGGCGACCAGGCACGGCACGCCGCCGCCCTTCTGGTATTCGCCGCGAACCGTGTGGCCGGGGCCCTTCGGCGCGATCATGATGACGTCGAGCGAAGCCTTCGGCTCGATGAGGCCGAAGTGAACGTTGAGGCCGTGGGCGAACGCGATGGCAGCGCCGTCACGGATGTTGCCGGCGATCTCGTTCTTGTAGATATCTGCCTGCAGTTCGTCCGGGGTGGCCATCATGATGACGTCGGCCCAGGCAGCGGCTTCGGCAACGGTCATGACCTTGAGGCCATCGGCCTCGACCTTCTTTGCGGTCGGCGAGCCGGCCTTGAGGGCGATGACGAGGTTGGTGGCGCCCGAATCCTTCAGGTTCAGCGCATGGGCACGGCCCTGCGAGCCATAGCCGACGATGGCGACCTTCTTGGACTTGATGAGGTTGAGATCGGCATCACGATCGTAATAAACGCGCATTGGTTGGTCCTTCCCTTGGGTTGGTCTTGATAGTTAGGTTCGAATGCAGCCCGCCCACGAGGGCTGGAACTGCGGTATCTGCAAGGCCTCAGGCGAGGCCATCCTCCCCCGCGCCGATATTGCGGCCATAGAGTCTCAAAAAGGCGGCGACGGCCTTGATCGAACGGTCTTCCGCATCGATTTCAGCCGCCTCGCCGAGAAGCATCCGCACATGGCTGTCGGAAACGACGAGACCGTAAAGCGTGCGATAGGCTTCCGCCGCATCGTCGAAGCGCAGGAAACCGGCGCGGCGACCCGCCTCAAGCAACGCCCGCGCCCGCCGGTCGATCTGCCGGCGGCCGCGCTCTAGCAGAAGACTGCCGAGCTTGGAACCCTCACGGCTCGCCTGCCCGATGGCCAGACGGTTCAACGCCAGAGAAACATCGCCGGCCAGAACCTTGAGCAGATCACGGGCGAAGATTTCCAGATGCTCGCGGAGATTTTGGGCCGTCAGGCGCTCGCCGTCCCGTTCGAAGGTGCGGACCTTGCTCTGCTGGAAGGAAATCATCGCCGCCAGCATGCCGTCGCGATCGCCGAACCACTTGTAGAGGCTTTCCTTGGAGCAGTTGGCCGCCCGCGCAACGCCGGCCGTCGTCAGCGCCTTTTCGCCACCATCGACGAGCAATTGCAACGCCTCGCCCAGAACAGCGCTCTGGCGCGGCGAAAATTCCGGCATCGGCATCGCATCTTCTGACAAGGCTTCCCTCACAGTCGTACTGTACGGTACGGTTCTTGATGTTTATATGCCGAAACGGATTGCTCCCGTCAAGCGGTTTGGCAGCAGGTTTCTTGCGGGAATGGCAAAAAAGCAGGCATCGGCGACTTTATGCGCCATGGGACCGGCAATACTGATTTACTCTGCGTAATTGACCGGGACGGAAAGCCCGGCTTTCAGCGTCTCCATCGAGATGGAGGCCGACACGTCGAAGAGTTCCACCTTGCGCACAAGCTGCTTGTAGATGACGTCGTAATGCTCGACCCGCGGCAGCACCAGCTTGAGGATGTAATCATAATGCCCCGTCAGCCGATGCGCCTCGACAATCTCCGGAATATCGGCAATGACCTTGCGGAACAGCTCGATCCAGTCGTCGGAATGATGCACGGTCTTCACCAGCGCATAGACAGTCGTCGGCACCCCCATCCTTCCTCGATCGAGAACGGCAATGCGCCGCGCCACGTAACCCGCATCCTCCAGCTTCTGGATGCGCCGCGAGCAGGCTGACAGCGACAGCGCCACCTGCTCGGCGAGATCCGCGACGGAAAGACCCGCATCCTCCTGCAGGGCCGCTAGAATCTTGCGGTCGCGATCATCCAGCATGGTGTGCCCCCTTTGTCTGGCGCAAATTATTTGCACGATTGCCCCAAATGACGCAACGTGATTGCGCTTACTCTCCATGAGCAGGCCAAGATTGCAAACAAACATCGCCAACCTGCTGCGATGATGAATCATGTGAAAACACGGCAAGGAGAACCGGATGCGCACGATCGGTCTTATCGGCGGCATGAGCTTCGAAAGCTCGGCGGTCTATTATCGCCTCATCAATGAAATGGTGCGCGAACGTCTTGGTGGCCTCGCCTCCGCCGAAGTCATCATGCATTCGGTCAACTTCGCCGACATCGTCGCCATGCAGAAGGCCGGTGATTGGGATGCCGCAGCCGATCGCCTTGCCCGCGCCGGCGAAGGTCTATGTGCCGCCGGTGCAAACTGCGTGCTCATCGGCACCAACACCATGCATCTGGTGGCCGATCAGGTTGCCGCGCGGCTGCGCGCCCCGCTCATCAACATCATCGATGAAACGAGCACTGCACTGATAGCGGCCGGCAGGAAGCGCCCGCTTCTGCTCGCCACCCGTTACACGATGGAGCACGGTTTCTATACCGACCGCATGCGCCGCCCCGGCCTGGATCCTGTGGTGCCGGACGAAACCGATCGCGCCACCGTCCATTCGGTGATCTTCGATGAACTTTGCGCCGGAAAGGTGCTGGACAGTTCCCGCGACAAGCTTCTCGCCATCATCGAAAAGGCAAGGGTCGCAGGCGCCGACAGCGTTATTCTCGGCTGCACAGAAATCTGCCTGATCCTCGACCCTGACGCCCTGCCGCTGCCGGGCTTTGATTCCACCACGATCCACGCGCGCGCCGCCGTCGATTTCGCCCTCAGCGAAAAGAACGCGCTGGCCGCCTGACACGCATCAGGAAACCCCGCCCGCCTCCATATCGCGGGCGGGCGACAGCCCGTAAAGCCGGCCATACTCGCGGGTAAACTGCGACGGGCTGCGATAGCCGACACAGAAGCCGGCGCTTGCCACATCCAGCCGCTCCACCATCATCAGTCGCCGCGCCTCATGCAGGCGCAGGCGCTTCTGGTATTGCACCGGTGTCATTGCCGTGACCTCCTTGAAGTGGTGATGGAACGAGGACACGCTCATGTTCACCCGCTCGGCCAAATCCTCGATGCGCAGCGGCTCGGCAAAGTTATCCCTGAGCCAGGCGACCGCCTTCGCCACCCGGTTGCTGCGACTGTCGGCAATCGCGATGTTGAGAAGCCGCCCGCCATCCGGTCCGGTCAGTACACGATAGAGAATCTCCTGCTGCAACAGCGGTGCCATCGCGGCAATATCTTCCGGTCTGTCGAGAAGTCGCAGCAGCCTGACAGCCGCATCGAGGATTTCCGGCGTCGCGGCATTGACCGCCATGCCCCGGCGACCGTCGTCACCGCGCACCGGTCTCGGCGCATCGACGCGCTTCAAAAGATCGGCCAGCATGGCATTGTCGATAATCATCGAGAAACAGAGATGCGGCGCTTCCTCGCTCGCCTCGGCAATCCGCCAGGCGACCGGCAGGTCCAGCGAGGTTACGAGATAATCGCCCCGACCGTAATGAATGGTCTCGGCGCCAAGCCTGACGCTTTTCTTGCCCTGCAGCACCAGCGCCAGACAGGGCCTGTAGCTGCCATGACACGGTTCGCTCGGCTGCGTCCGCTGGCTCAGGATAACGTTGCCAATCGGCGTCGGCGTGTCGCCACTGCCCTTCACATGGCGCGCGGCGATCGAAACGATTTCCTGAAACGGATTGAAGGGAAATGTCATGGCCTATCCTCGTGAACCCAACTCTATGTAGGGCGAAATGGCTCGCAGGAAACAAGCACCCGGATCGATTTTTGCAGGATCGTGCAAGAGGCTCGGAGGATCGGGGCTACGATTGCCCAACGTTGTCGGGCATGGTGCATCGTCTTCAAATCCCCCAAGAAAGAAGGAGATGCGCCATGCCCATCGCCAAAGGATATGCTGCAACCGATGCCTCGCAGCCGCTCGTGCCCTTTACGTTCGAACGCCGCGAGCCCAATGCTGACGATGTCGTGATTGCCATCAAGTATAGCGGCATCTGCCATTCCGACATTCATCAGGCCCGCAACGAATGGGGCTTCTCGAAATACCCCATGGTGCCCGGCCATGAAATCGCCGGCGTCGTGACGGCAGTCGGCGAAAACGTCACGAAGTTCAAGGTGGGCGATCACGTCGGCGTCGGCTGCTTTGTGGATAGCTGCGTCGGCTGCGCCACCCGCGATCTCGACAACGAGCAGTATATGCCCGGCCTCGTCCAGACCTATAATGACGTTGAAGCCGATGGAAAGACGCCGACCCATGGCGGCTATTCGGACTCCATCGTCGTCAAGGAGGGCTATGTCCTCTCCATTCCCGGCAACCTGCCGCTCGATGCCGCCGCCCCGCTTCTGTGCGCCGGCATCACGCTCTATTCGCCGCTTCGTCACTGGAAAGCCGGTCCCGGCAAGAAGGTCGCGATTCTCGGCATGGGCGGCCTCGGCCATATGGGCGTCAAGCTGGCGCATGCCATGGGCGCCCATGTGACCGTTCTCAGCCAGACCCTTTCCAAGAAGGAAGATGGCCTGAAACTCGGCGCGGACGAATATTATGCCACGAGCGACCCGGAAACCTTCAAGACACTGGCTGGTTCGTTCGATCTTCTGATCTGCACCGTCAGCGCGCCCATCGACTGGAACGCCTATCTCGGTCTCCTCAAGGTCGACGGCTCGATGGTCGTGGTCGGCGTGCCGGAACATCCGGTCCCCGTCCATGCCTTCCCGCTGGTCATGGGCCGCCGCAGCCTCTCCGGCTCAATGATCGGTTCGATCAAGGAAACCCAGGAAATGCTGGATTTCTGCGGTCAACACGGCATCGTCTGCGAAATCGAGACGATCCGGGCCGACCAGATCAACGACGCCTATGAGCGCGTTCTCAAAAGCGACGTGCGTTATCGCTTCGTCATCGACATCGCCACGCTCTGACAATCGAAACGGCGGGCCTCAACGCCCGCCGTCTTCACGCAGCATCATAACGAATCCGCGCTGCCCGAACGGCCTCGTGATTGCTCTCGGCCCAGTTGATGACGCCGGAAAGGGGAACCAGAAGGGAGCGCCCCAGCGGCGTCAGCGCATATTCCACACTCGGCGGCTTGGTGGGATAAACGGTTCGCGCCACAAACCCGTCCCGCTCCAGATCGCGCAGGGTCTGCGTCAGCATCCGCTGCGAAATATCCGGTACCGACCGGCGCAAATCGCTGAACCTGTAGGGCCGCTCCGAGAGCGAAATCAGAAGCAGCGGCGCCCACTTGCCGCCAATCTGGCCCATCACGTCGCGCACAGGACAATTGTTGAAATCCAGCGTTTCCAGTATGTCCAACCGGATGGCCTGCGACGACACGCGCGCGTCCATGGCAGTTCCCTTTTTGTAACCTTGGGCTAAAAAACTGCCTCCTTTACAAGCCGTCGTCAATTCCTATTTTGCACCTAGTCTCATTTTGAGAGCGCCAATCCCGGTGCTCGGGTCAAAAAAGGAAACGTCATGGGCAAGATCCTCGTCAGCGGCGCCGCCGGCAAACTCGGCTCCCTCGTCATCAAGCATCTGTTGGAAACGGAAAAGGTTCCGGCGGGCGATATCATCGCCGCCAGCCGCACCCCGGAAAAGCTCGCAGACCTCGCCGCCAAAGGTATCGAAACCCGCAAGGTCGATTTCAACGAGGCGGATGCACTGGCCGCAGCCTTCGCCGGGGTCGATAAACTTCTCATCATATCCACCGATGCTCTGGATGGCGAAGGCACCCGCCTGAAGCAGCACAAGGCGGCCGTTGCCGCTGCCAAGGCCGCCGGCGTCGGTCGCATCTTCTACACCTCGCTGCCGCGTCCGGACGAATCCGCCGTCCTCTTCGCGCCCGATCATCTCGGCACCGAAGTCGCGATCAAGGAAAGCGGCCTCTCCTACACCTTCTTCCGCAACAACTGGTATCAGGAAAACATTCTCTTCGCCCTGCCCCATGCGCTCACCACCGGCCAGTGGTTCGTTGCCACCGGTGAAGGTCGCATTCCCTATATCGCCCGCGAGGACGTGGCCCGCGCCATCGCCGCCGGCCTTGCCAGGACGTCGATCGAAAATGCCGTCTACACGCTCACGGGTGCGCAAGCCTTCACCGCGGAAGAAGTCGCATCAATCGTCAGCGAAGCGACCGGCAAGCCCCTCACCGCGATCCAGATTACCAATGAGCAGCTTGTCGAAGGCCTGAAGGGCGCCGGCTTCCCTGTACCGGTCGCGCTCACCTTCGCCTCCTTCGACGCCAACCAGCGCAAGGGCCTGTTCGAGCCGGTGACGGACGACTTCAAGGCGCTGACGGGCCGCGATCCCGTGCCGTTCAAGGCCTATGTGGCCTCGGCCAAGGCCGCCCTCGCCGGTTGAACGATCGAAGATTGAAACGACAAGACCCGCCTCACCGGCGGGTCTTTTTGTGTCGGCAATCCGAAAGGTTCAGACCGTCTGGCCGCAGGCGCGACGGAAGCGGCGCACTGTCTCCGCCATGCCGTAAATAAGCGCATCCGCCGTCAGCCCATGGCCAATGGAGACCTCCTCGATGAAGGGAATGCGCTTCACCAGCATCGGCAGGTTCTCGACCGTCAGATCGTGGCCCGCATTGACGCCGAGACCGAGCGAACGGGCACGCTCCGCGGTCTGGCCAAGCGCCTCGGCAATGCGCTTTGCCCGGTCGGCATCGTCATAACAGCCACCATAGGGCCCCGTGTAAAGCTCGATACGCTCAGCTCCCACCTCACGCGCCACTTCCAGCGCCTCGAGGCTGGTGTCGCCATCGGCAAACAGCGAGACACGAGCGCCATCGGCCTTCAATCGCCCGACCGTATCCTTCAGCAAAGCGCGGTTCGCCAGAAAATCCCAGCCATGATCGGACGTCGCCTGACGTGGATCGTCCGGCACCAGCGTCACCTGCTCCGGCTGGTTGATCCGGCACAATTCGATGAAATCGTCAGAGGGATAACCCTCGATATTGAACTCGGCGTGCGGAAATTCGTCATCGATCAGGGCGCGCAGCACGGGAAGGTCGCTGAAGCGAATGTGGCGCTGATCGGGGCGAGGATGGACCGTCAGACCCGCCGCCCCCGCCTCAAGCGCGATCCGGCCAAGCGCACGCAGATCCGGCCAGGGCAGATCGCGGCGGTTTCGAAGCATGGCGATAGCGTTGACGTTCACGGAAAGCGACACTGACATGATGGTTTTGTCCATATGGTAAAAAAATTTGGCGGTACCGGCCTGCAAACAACGCTAAAAATATCGTGATTGCAAGGTCTTCGCATGACGAAAGCCAACCCCCGCAACATTTGCCTTAAATCAGTCACCCGGCATGGATTGCATATATTTAAGCTAGGCCTATAAAAACGCGGGGGCGTACCGTGCGACACGCTTTCGCGAGAGAATGTCTCTCCTTAAAAGCAGTTCAAGAAAGCAGCATGACACATTCGTTGTACATCAATGCGGAGGCAGTGGAAGTGAGCGTGGAGAAAGTCCTCGCCAGCCAGACTTTCGCTCGCTCGGAAAAGCTCCGCAGCTTTCTCCGGTATGTTGTCCAGAAGGAACAGAGCGGTGCAGCGCAAGCCCTCAAGGGCTATTCCATTGGCGTTGATGTTTTCGGCCGACCGGAGGAATTCGATCCTTCGAGCGATCCGCTCGTGCGTGTCCAGGCCGGCAAGCTGCGCAAGCTTCTTGAGCGCTATTACGATACGGAAGGGCTGGATGATCCCATCCGCATCAGTATCCCGACCGGCGGTTATGTTCCCCAGTACAAGATGAACCGGCAGGAATGCCCGCCGCCGGCCGTTCTCCGGCAACTGATCATCGATCCGCAGCCGATCGAAGTTTTCGCCCAAAAACCGCTGCGGATGCGCCTTTTCGCCTACGCAGGGCTCACGGCGCTGAATCTGGCGCTTGCCGCCTTCAATCTGAACGCACTCGCCACCACCCCGCCCGCGCCACCCGCGCCCCTCCTCTCAGGAAGCCCCCCGCCGAGCACCCAGATCCCCCGTGTCGTCATCGATAATACCGGGCTGGATTCCAATCTGGCGAAAAAGCTCGAGGATACAATTCGCGAAGCTGGAAACCGGGAAGCAACAATCGACATCATGTCGGTCTCCGATGACCTCGCCTCCGCCGAAAACATGGATTCACGGCTTCGATTTCGCATTGCGGTGAAACCCGGCGCCATCGCCGGCAGTCTGGAAATGAGCCTTGTGCACGATGCCACCGGCGACATTATCTACCAGGCGTCCTACGATCTCTACGACAGCGACGCCACCACGCGACTGGAAACCATTGCTCTCGACCTCGCGTCATCAACCCTGCCGGTCTCAGGTGAAATCTACCGCTTTGCCGCACAACAGGGCATTTCCAGCGATCTGATGCAGTGCATGTCGCTGACGGAACTCTACAACAACACCAATGCCCGCCTCGCTTTCATCAACGCAAAAGCCTGCCAGAGGAAGCTCGTTCCCACCGGGCGGCCGGGAAACATCTACTCCAACCTCCGCATGCTTCGGGATGCAAGCCGCGACGCGCTGAAGCGCTCCAACGCATAATTTTCGCAACCGCAGCATTCTTCCCTTGACAGATTCCGACCCGCGACAACTTGGGGTCGGGGCGGCTGTCCGAATCGTGTTAACCTGAATTTGTTGAATGGTTTTGGGCTTTTGCTTGAAAAGGGGGACACATGGAGAATGCCGCCCAGCATACCGGACATACGACGTCGGGCCAAAGCGATACACCCTCCAGTCGCAAAATGCCACATATTGGTCTGCCGACACCTCTGCCGCCTGCTCCCCTGTCGATTGCCGACATGGCTGAACTGTTCGGCGTCACACACCGCACCCTGCATTTCTACGAGGAAAAGGGGCTGATCACGGCGAGCCGGGCCGGCGCGATGCGGGTTTACACCCATGACGACATCACGCGCATGGCCGTGGTCAGTGCCTGCCGCGAAGGCGGCATGCCCGTCGCCATCATTCAGGAAATGCTCGGGGCCATGAGCGAGGCGGAAACGCCGGAGGAAGCCGACGCGATTTTCCGCAACGCGCTCCTGTCCTGCAAGCGGGAACTGACCGCCGGCATTTCCACGATCCGCAGGCAGATGCAGCAACTGGAAAACCTGCTCAATCAGGTGGTGCCGGACTATCCCGACGAAGATCGATCCCGCCCGGCATTGGGCGAACGCGAAACGCAATGCCTGCAAATGATGGCGCGGGGCTTTGCCCTCGATCGCATCGCGGCGGCCTTCGACATTGCCCTGCCGGAAGCGGCCAACCTGGAACGGGAGATTATTGCCCGCTTCGGTGCCGCCAATCGCTCCCAGGCGATCGCCAAGGCCCTGATCGCCGGCATGATTTCAGACTGATCGAACGCCAGCAAGAAGGGGTGATGCAGGCGTCGCACGACATCCCGGCGCTTGTCCGGTCGGACCAAGTCACTGAACGATGGTCAGAGTCTCGGCTGCCCGCGTCACGGCTGTGTAGAGCCAGCGCTCACGACTGTCGCGGAAAGCAAAACTCTCATCGAACAAAACAACATTGTTCCACTGGGAACCCTGTGCCTTGTGGACGGTCAGGGCATAGCCGTAGTCGAACTCGTCATAACGGCGACGCGTCTGCCAGGGAATTTCGCCCTCCGGGTCTTCGAACACGGCCTTCAGCAACTTGATCTTGGCGGATCCACGATCCATGTCGTCGTCTTCGGGGCGGATCAGCAGATTGATACCAGGCTTGACCGTTTCCCGCGACGAACTCATGACCTGCCACAGCGAACCGTTGAGCAGCCCCTTGGCCGGGTCGTTGCGCAGGCACACCAGCTTGTCGCCGGATTGCGGATAGGCGGCGGTAAAGCCCTTGAGTTCGCGAAGCCTCTGGTTATACCGTCGGCGCGTGCGGTTGGTGCCGACGAGAACCTGATCGGCATCGAGCACCAGTTCCTGCGTCACATCTCGCTTGGAAATGACCTTGGCCGCGCCGTAATCGCCATAGGCAAGGTCCTGCCCCTCACGCACCCGCATGGCAAGCTGAATGATCGGATTGTCGCGCGCCTGACGGTGGATTTCGGTCAGCAGAAAATCGGGCTCGTGATCGGTGAAGAAACCGCCGCCCGAAACCGGGGGCAACTGCCCGGGATCGCCGAGCACGAGGATCGGCCGCCCGAAGCTCATGAGATCGCGCCCCAGCGCCTCGTCCACCATCGAGCATTCATCAATGACGATGAGCGCCGCCTTGGCGAGCGGGCTCTGGCGGTTGATGGAAAACATCGGCGTGACCGATGTCTTGCCCGTCACCTCGTCCTCCACCTCTTCCTCGCCCTTGGGGCGATAGATCAGCGAATGGATGGTGCGGGCATTCGATGCGCCGCGCGAGCGCAAAACCTGCGCCGCCTTGCCGGTAAAGGCGGCAAACAGCACGTCGCCATCCACATGCTCGGCAAAATAGCGGGCAAGCGTCGTCTTGCCGGTCCCGGCATAGCCGAACAGCCGGAACACGGGCGTCTTGCCGTCCTTCAGCCATTGCGAAACGGCCTTCAGGGCCTCATCCTGTTGCGGAGCGAATTGCATGAAAAGGGTTTGGCAGGATTCGAGCCCAAATCGCAACCTGAAAATAGAACGAAACCAGATCAAACACGATTTATCTTGTCTCAAGCAACTTTTTTCCCACGCTCGGGAATAAATCGGCGCCCTGCGGTGTCTTGATCCATGCGGTTGCCGATGACCGCCTCGATCCGGGAGATTCCCATGAAGACCCTTTATCTTGCGCCGCTGGCGCTTCTGCTTGGCGCCACCGCGGCTTTCGCTGCCCCCGTGAAGACCATGAAAACCGACAAGGGTGAAGTTCTTGCCGGTGAAAACGGCATGACGCTCTACACCTTCAAGAACGACAAGAAGGGTGAGTCCGTCTGCTACGACATGTGCGCCAAGAACTGGCCGCCGCTGATGGCCGCTTCCGGTGCGAAGGCCGATGGGGCATACTCGCTCGTCACCCGCAAAGACGGGTCCAAGCAGTGGGCCAAGGATGGCATGCCGCTCTATTTCTGGGTGAAGGACATGAAGGCAGGCGATACGACCGGCGATGGCATGAACGGCGTCTGGAATGTCGCAAAACCCTGACCCGACGAACCCCGTCCGCGAGGGAGCGGCCAGAGCGCCGCTCTCTTTCGAGGCCGAAATGCTGGCGCTTCTGCCGCAGCTTAGACGCTATTCCCGCAGCCTGACGCGCTCCGGGGAGGAGAGCGAGGATCTGCTGCAGGATTGCGTCGAAAAGGCGCTGGTGAACCGGGCGCAATGGCATGGCTCCAACCTCAAGGCCTGGGCCTGCCGCATCATGACAAACCTGCATTTCAACGCCCGCCGCACGCTGCGCCGCCGCCCCGCCGTCAGCATCGAGGAGGCGGAAACGCTGCCTGCGCCTTCCACCGAAGACCCGCTTGAGAAAGGCCGGCTGCAACAGGCCGTGCAGGCGCTGCCGCCCGATGCGCGCGCCGTGCTGATGCTCGTCGTCGTCGAAGGCTATGCCTACAGGGAGGTTGCCGAAATACTCGGCATTCCCGAAGGCACGGTCATGTCCCGCCTGTCGCGCGCGCGGCAGGCTTTGCGCGAAAAGATGCGGGAGGAGAACATTATCCCGCTGCGGAGAACGCAATGAACGAACAGACCCGCCCCACCGATGCGGAACTCAACGCCTATGTCGACGGACAGCTCGACGCGGAAGCCCGTGCCCGTGTGGCCCTTTATCTTGCCGATCATCCCGAGGATGCCGCACTGGTGGCCGACTGGCAGGCCCAGAACGACGACCTGCGCGCCGCCTTCGGTTCGTTCGAACAGTCGAGACCCGGTGACATCAACCTCCTCGTCCCACGCCCAGCACCCGGCTATTGGCAACCGCGCCGCCTGACCCTCGCTGCGGCCGCCGTACTGATCTTTGCTGCCGGCGCCCTTGGTGGTTATGCCACGCCGCGCTTTCCCACCACACCTTCGGAACGGCTCGCCTCCACCGACCTGCTGCCGACCGAGGCGCGCAACGCCTTCCTCGTCTATGCCAGCGAGGTCCGTCATCCCGTCGAGGTTTTCGCCGATGACGAGGCGCATCTGGCCGCCTGGCTGGGCAAACGTCTCGCGATGACCGACCTAAAGGTGCCGAACCTCCAGCCGCTCGGCTTCAGGCTCGTGGGCGGTCGCCTGCTGCCGGTCGGCGGGCAGCCCGGCGCGATGTTCATGTACGAGGATCAGACAGGTGAACGACTGACAGTGCTGATCGGACGCAACCGGGAAAACAAGGAAACCAGCTTCCGCTTTGCCTCCGCCGATGGCGTCGAAACCTTCTATTGGCTCGATCAGGACATCGGCTGCGCCGTCAGCGGCGAAATCTCCCGCGATATGCTCCGTCAGGTGGCCGACGCCGTTTACCGGCAATTGCCCGTGTAATCCGAAGCCGCTTTTCAGCCCCGGCTTTGCTGCCTAGTCTCGAAATCATGAAAATCCTGATTCTCGGCGCCACAGGCTTTATCGGCTCGGCCATTCTCGCCCGCCTTCTGGCGGAAGGTCATACGGTGACCGGGCTCGGCCGCGACCCCGCAAAGGCCAGACAACGCTTTCCCGGCGCCCGCTGGATCGCCGCCGATCTCGCACGGCTGGCCAAGCCGGAAGATTTCACTCCACTGCTCGAAGGTATGGATGCCATCATCAATTGCGCCGGCGCGCTTCAGGACGGTCAGGCCGACGATCTCCATGCGACCCAGCAGCGCGCCATGATTGCGCTTTATGAGGAAGCGAAACGGCGCGGCAGCCCCCTCATCGTGCAGGTTTCCGCCCGCACCGAAGGCGCGGCCGCCGAACTGCCCTTCCTGAAAACCCGCCGTCAGGCCGATGAAGCGCTGAAAGCCAGTGGCCTGCCACATGTCATCCTGCGTCCGGCACTCGTCATCGGACGAAACGCCCATGGCGGCACCGCGCTGCTGCGGGCTCTGGCCGCACTCCCCCTCATCCAGCCGCTCGTTCATGCCCACCAGCCAGTCGAAGCGGTGGCAATGGAGGATGTGACGAAGGCCGTCAGCATGGCGCTTTCAGGCGACATTCGCTCCGGCAGCGACCTCGGCCTTGCAAGCGGCGAGACGGCCACACTCGCCGATCTCGTTGCACTGCATCGTGGCTGGCTCGGCCTGCCCAAGGCCCGGGTCATGCCCCTGCCCGCCTTCATCGCCCGCCCGGTGAGCGGCATGGCCGATCTTGCCGGAAGGCTCGGCTGGCGCTCGCCGCTACGCTCCACCGCCATGGCGGTGATGTCGGAGGGAGTTATCGGCGACGGGTTCCTCCCCACCCCGTTTGCCTTCGCACCCATAGCCCGTGCGCTCGCGGAAAAGCCCTCCGGCGTTCAGGATCTCTGGTTTGCCCGGCTCTATCTGCTGAAGCCCATGGCCATCCTCGTCCTTTCGCTGTTCTGGCTCCTGTCGGGCCTCATTCCACTACTCGGCCCGTCGGTCGCCGCCGCACATTTCGCGCCCTTCATGTCGACTTACGCGGCCATGTCCGTAGTGCTTCTGACCTGTGCCCTCGATGTCGCATTGGGTCTTGCCGTGCTGTACCGCCCCTATGCCCGGCGCGCGCTTCTGGGAATGCTCACCGTCTCGCTCGCCTATCTCGGCGGCGGCACACTGCTCGAACCCGGCCTCTGGCTCGATCCGCTCGGCCCCTATGTCAAGGTCCTGCCCTCGCTCGCCCTGACGCTTGCGACACTTGCCATTCTGGATGAACGCTGATGGTCTATGAGGACATACTACGGCTTCTGCACGTCATCGGCGCCACGGTACTCTTCGGCACCGGCGCGGGCATCGCCTTCTTCATGGTGATGGCCCGGCGCACAGGTAATCCGGCGCTGATTGCCCATGTCTCGGAAACCGTGGTGATCGCCGATACGCTGTTCACCGCCACCGCCGTTCTGCTCCAGCCGATCACCGGTGCGCTGCTGGCGCTCGAAATCGGCTGGCCGCTGACGGAGGGCTGGATCGTGCTGTCGCTGGCGCTTTATGTGCTGACGGGCCTGTTCTGGCTGCCGGTGGTCTGGATACAGATCAAGCTGCGGAACATGGCCCGCGAGGCCGCCTGCGCCAAAACCGAACTGCCCGCCCGCTGGCATCGTCTCTACGCCGTCTGGTTTGCCTGCGGCTTTCCGGCCTTCCTCGCGGTGGTCGGCATTCTCTGGCTGATGCTGAACCGGCCGTCGCTGACCCTGTTTTAGTCGATGCCAAGCCGTGCGCGCTCGGCAGCCAGCGTTTCGATCGCCTGGAACACGTCGATTTCCCGCCAGCCCGTGGTTTCCCGATAAATCGGGAAATGTCCGAAGGCAGCAGCCACGAGTTGATCGAGGCTCGGGCGTGCCTGTCGGCGCGTGGCCACCACGGACCGGACCGGCTCATCGAAGCGGTCATCCGTCAGTCCCCAGCCGGAATAGAACGGCGCCGCATAGCAACGCACCGGCAGGCCGCGCAACAACGCATCGAGCCCGAACTGGCTGGACATGGTCCAGACCTCGTCCACTACATCAAGAATGGAGGCCGCGGATACGGGCTCGGCGTGCAGCAAAACGCCCGGCATCGTCGCTGCCTTTTCGGTCAAATAACCCTTGCGGAAGCCGGCCATCACATCCGGATGGGTTCGCACGATACACTGCGCGCCGCTCGCCACCGCGTCCGCCAGCATCCTGTCGAAGGCAGCGGGCGATCCGCCAGCCGACGGCACCGATACATCGCCGAACACCTGATCGACCAAAAGGATGCGCCGCTTGCCCGTGCGCTCGAACGCAACGGTGCGATGCGGCAGATTGTTGTATTTGGACAGCCGGTTGGCAATGATCGCCTCGCGAATAGCGCGCCCGAAATCGCCCTCCGGTCCTCCGGCAGCACCGGCGATCAAGCGCTCCAGCCGCGAAGGGGCAAAGGCATTGACCGCCATGCCGAGATCATCGATCGAAATGGAAATCGGCAAGGACTTTTCCTTGCCGAGGCCGACGGAGCGCAGGAACCCGTCCTCAAGGTTCCAGAACGGTATGCCGCGCAGCCGGGCAACGGCGCGGGCGATCTGTGCCGGCACACGCCCACCCCACAAAACGATGCCGCCTATACCCGACGACAGCGTGGATCGAAGCGGCTTCCCCCCGAAATAATGGTGAAGCCAGGGAAAATCCTGCCGGACGAAGCGGGTCGCACCGATGCGGGTTCCGGATGAAGGTATCCAGTCCTTGTCCCGCACCGCCGCCACTCCCGTTTGTCTGTCCGGCTTCGGACCTTACATGCCCTGCGGGCCGCGGTTCACGGCCGCGATACCGCTCCGGCAGATTTCAATGAGGCCGAGCGGCCTCATGATCGCCACGAACTGGTCGATCTTGGCAGACTTACCGGTGATTTCGAAGACGAAATGCTCCACGGTCGCATCCACCACCTTGGCGCCGAAGGAATCGGCCAGACGAAGCGTCTCCGAGCGGGCCTCACCCGTGCCGGCGACCTTCAGCAGCGCCACTTCACGCTCGATGGGGCGCTCCTGACCGAGTTCGATGGCGCGGGTCGTCAGGTCCACCACCCGGTGAACCGGAATGATGCGTTCGAGTTGCGCCTTGATCTGCTCCAGCACCGTGGAGGTGCCGCGCGTGACGATGGTGATGCGCGATAGGTGCGCTTCATGCTCCGTCTCCGAAACGGTCAGGCTTTCGATGTTGTAGCCGCGTCCCGAGAACAGGCCGATAACACGGGCAAGGACGCCCGGTTCGTTATCGACGAGAATCGATAGGGTGCGGGATTCGATGGCCTGCTTCTCCTTGGCGATGAAGTAGGCGGAGCCGGTCGGCTGATGCTGTGCGTTCATGATGGTTTCTCCACGTTCCGGCTTAAACGAGCTGGCGGCCCTTGGCGTCGATGGCGTTAGCGACTGCCTCGTCGGTTGCTTCGTCGGGCAGCAGCATGTCGTTATGGGCGCGGCCCGAGGGAATCATCGGGAAGCAGTTGGCCAGATTGGCGACGCGGCAATCGAAGATGACCGGCTTCTTGACGGCAATCATCTCTGCCAGCGCACCGTCCAGGTCCTCCGGCTTTTCACAGCGCAGGCCAACGGCGCCATAGGCTTCCGCCAGCTTCACGAAGTCCGGCATCGCTTCCGTGTAGGAATTCGACAGGCGATTGCCGTGCAGAAGCTGCTGCCACTGGCGCACCATGCCCATGTACTGGTTGTTCAGGATGAAGATCTTGACCGGTGCATTGTACTGCACCGCGCAGGACATTTCCTGAATGCACATCTGGATCGAAGCATCACCGGCGATATCGATGACCAGCGCATCCGGATGCGCGATCTGCACGCCGATAGCCGCCGGGAAACCGTAACCCATCGTGCCGAGACCGCCCGAAGTCATCCAGCGGTTCGGCGCCTCGAAACCGAAATACTGGGCCGCCCACATCTGGTGCTGACCGACTTCGGTGGTGATGTAGGTGTCCTTGCCCTTGGAGGCCTCATAGAGCCTCTGGATGGCATATTGCGGCATGATGACATCGTTGCTGGGGGTGTAGGCCAGCGAATTGCGCGCACGCCAGCGGGCGATCCCCTGCCACCATTCGGCAAGGCGGGCCTTGTCCGGCGTCGTCACGAGCCCCTTCCACTGGCTGACCATTTCGGCCAGCACCTTGGTGATGTCGCCGATCACCGGAACATCGACGCGAACGGTCTTGTTAACCGAAGACGGATCGATATCGATGTGGATCTTCTTGGAATTCGGTGAGAAGGCGTCGAGGCGGCCGGTGATACGGTCATCGAAACGCGCGCCGATGCAAACCATGACGTCGCAATCGTGCATCGCCATGTTGGCTTCATAGGTGCCATGCATGCCCAGCATTCCGAGCCATGCCTCGCCCGATGCCGGATAGCAACCGAGCCCCATCAGCGTCGAGGTCACCGGAAATCCGGTCAGCGCGGCGAGTTCGCGCAGCAGCCTGGTGGCCTCAGGGCCGGAGTTGACGACGCCACCGCCGGTATAGAGGATCGGGCGACGGGCATTCGCCATCAGCTCGACGGCGGCGGCAATGGCGTGCGGGTTGCCTTCCGTCTTCGGCTGGTAGCTGGTCTGGATCTTGTGCTTTTCCGGCGGAACATAGGTGCCCTTGGCGAACTGGACGTCCTTCGGAATATCGACGACGACCGGACCCGGACGACCGGACTGGGCAATGCGGAATGCCTCATGAATGATGCGGGCGAGATCGTTGACGTCCTTGACCAGCCAGTTGTGCTTGGTGCAGGGGCGCGTGATGCCGACCGTATCGCATTCCTGGAAGGCGTCGGAACCGATCAGCGTCGTGGGAACCTGGCCGGAAATGCAGACGAGCGGGATCGAATCCATCAGCGCATCCTGCAACGGGGTGACGGCATTCGTCGCACCCGGACCAGACGTGACCAGCAACACCCCAACCTTGCCGGTGGAGCGGGCATAACCTTCCGCCGCATGACCCGCGCCCTGTTCGTGGCGAACGAGAATGTGCTGGATTTCTTCCTGCTGGAAGATCTCGTCATAGATCGGCAGCACGGCGCCGCCCGGATAGCCGAAGATATGTTCGACGCCGTTGTCCTTCAGCGCCTGCAGGACGATTTCCGCGCCCGTCATCTGGTTCTCTGTCGCTGTCATGCCTTTGTCCGTTTCTTCTCGAAGTTTGGGATCGTTGCGGGCATAAAAAAAGGCCCCCTGGAGGAGCCTCGTTTAGCGCATGGGTGGCTACCGCCGGATGGTTACACCATCCTGCCCATGCGCCGTCCCACTACGATAAGGTTTGCGAAATTTTTCATGGGTGTTTTGTTAGACGCAAACACCGCTTCCGTCAACGCCTGCCAGCCTGAAAAACAGGCGACCAAAGCATTATCTGCCACCGTTTTCGCCACAAGCGCGCAATAGCTACACCAGTTATTAAATGAGCCGGGGTAATGATCTCGCAACATTGGGTTTGGACGGTTGCATGAAGCCCGCCCAGCATTTCTCATGATGAGGAGCATTCAATTGTTCGGAGACGGCTACGATATGCCCGCACCTAACGACGACTCAGAGCGCCGTGTTGACCGACCGGGCAATCGGCTTCTGGGGCGCATCGTCTCATGCAACGGCGCGCGGGCAACGATCGCCGCCATTGCGGAAAAGGGCGGCACGGATCTGACCGAACTCTGGTCCGTCGGTCGTTTGATTTCCATTTCCGTTGGCGACAACCGCGTCGTGGCGCTGGCCTATTCCATGCGCACCCAACAGGGCGGATGGGAGGAAGCCGTCGACATTCCCTTCGAGATCGAAGTCGAAATTCTGGGCGAGATCCGTCCGGGTCCGGATGGGCAGTCCACCTTCTCGACCGGCATTTCGCGCTATCCCTATCTCGGTGCTGTCGCCCATCGCATTCGCGCGGCCGATCTGCGCTGCATCTACGACGCCAACAAACGCGAAAACTGTTGCGTGGGTCGCCTGTCGCAGGACGAATCCATCGAGGCGACCATTCATATCCCCTCGATGCTATCCAAACACTTCGCCATTGTTGGCTCCACAGGTGTCGGCAAGTCCACCGCCGTCTCGCTTCTGCTGCACAAGGCCATCCAGTCCGACCCCAAGCTGCGTGTCCTCATTCTTGATCCGCACAATGAATTTGCTGCCGCCTTTCCCAACCATTCCGTCGTCATCGACACGGACAATCTCGACCTGCCCTTCTGGCTGATGCGGCTTGAGGAATTCGCCGAAGTTCTGTTCCGTGGCCGGCCGGCCGTGCCGGAAGAACTCGACTTCCTGCGCGATCTGCTGCCCGAGGCCAAGAAGGCTTTCCGGGGCGGCGATTCCGCACTCATGCGCCGCCAGAGCGAAAAGACCGCGACCATCTCCGCCGATACGCCGGTACCATATCGCATGGCGGACCTGCTGGCGTTGATCGATGATCGCATTGGCCGCCTCGAAGGCCGCAGCGAAAAGCCGTTCCTGCGTTCGCTGAAGATGCGCATCATCTCCGCGATCAACGATCCGCGCTACCACTTCATGTTCTCCAACAACACGATCAGCGACACGATCATGGAGACCATCGCGCAGATCTTCCGTATTCCCGGCGATGACCGCCCGATCTCCACCTTCCAGCTCGCCGGCATTCCCTCCGAAGTCGTGAACTCGGTGGCTTCCGTTCTGTGCCGCATGGCGTTTGAACTGGCGCTCTGGTCGAATGGCGCAATCCACATGCTGGTTGTGTGCGAGGAAGCGCACCGCTATGTGCCCGCCGATCCCAATCTCGGCTTCTTCCCCACGCGTCAGGCCATTGCCCGCATTGCCAAGGAAGGCCGCAAATACGGCGTGTCGCTCGGTGTCATCACCCAGCGCCCGAACGAACTGGACCAGACGATTCTTTCCCAGTGTTCGACGCTGTTTGCCATGCGGCTGGCCAACGATCTCGACAAGGACATCATCCGTTCGGCCATCCCGAACTCCTCCATCTCGACCACGAACTTCCTCTCCTCCATCGGCAACGGTGAAGCCATCGCCTTCGGGGAGGCCATCGCCATTCCCATGCGCATGCGCTTCGAGCGCGTGAAGGAAGACAATCTGCCCAAGGCCAACAGCGCCGTCCATCGCGACATCGAGGAAATGTCCGATCAGGTCGATCTGCGCCGGATCGTCGGTCGCATGCGCGGCGTATCGTCCGGCCCGGATATCAGCGCCTTCCAGGCCTCCTATTCCCAATATATGAGCGAACGCGAACAGGGTGCCGCCGATACCCGAAGCGAAGGCGATATCTTCAGCGCCAACAGCGAACGCGATGTGACTGCCTGGCAGGATGAACTACGCCGCGAGCCGGTTGCCCCGCGTGATGATTTCAAGACGCCCCCGTCATCGCTCTATCGCGCGTCACCGCCACTCGATCCCTCGATGGGCGGCGCGTCGTCGCTGCGCAGGGATGCACCACGCCCCTCGCTGCGCGAAAGCATTCTCAAGAAGCCGCTCAGCAGCCTGCGCGATCCCGACTGACGGGTTTACGGCGGGGGCGCGATCCGCTGCCAGCTCTCGTCCATCTGGTTGCGGAACCAGGTCATCTGCCGCTTGGCGTATTGCCGAGTAGCGGCCGCGCCGCGCTCCTCGACCTCGGCGCGGCTCATCGTGCCATCGATGAGGGCGGCAATGTCTCGCACGCCAATGGCCTTCATCACCGGCAGATCGTCAGCGAGCTTCAGCGCCAGAAGCGCCTGCACCTCGTCTTGCGCGCCCTGATCGAGCATCAGGCCGAAGCGCCGGTTGATCCGCTCGTGCAGCACCTCTCGCTCCGGAAGAACCACGAATTTCGCCGCCCGCGCCGGATCGACCAGCATCGGCCCGGCCTTGCCCTGAAAGGTACGGATCGAACGACCCGTTGCCTCCAGCACCTCCAGCGCCCGCACGATACGCTGACCGTCCGCCGGCTGAAGCACCGCTGCCGTTTCTGCGTCGCGGGCGCCAAGTTCGGCATGAAGAGCCTCCGGCCCTTCTTCCTTCAGGCGAAGCCGCACCCGGCAGCGAATGTCCTGATCGATCTCCGGCATGTCCGAAAGTCCGCCGGTCAACGCCCTGAAGTAAAGTCCGGTGCCGCCGACAAAGACCGGCAACCGGCCTTCGGCTTTCAATGCGCGCAGCAACGTCTCCACATCACGCAACCATTCACCTGTGGAATAGGAACGGCTGGCGGATACATGGCCGTAAAGCCGGTGCGGTGCGGCGGCCTCTTCCTCCACGGGGGGGCGGGCCGTCAACACCCGCAATGTATCGTAGACCTGCATGCTGTCTGCATTGATGACCGTGCCATTATACCGACAGGCCAGATCAAGCGCCAAAGCGGACTTGCCGCTGGCCGTCGGCCCGGTTATCAGAACGGCATCCAAATCGTCGTCAAGGTTTATCGTCATGGGCCTAGTTGCCACGCTGATCGCCAATCCGTCAAATCCCGTTCTTACGCCGGCATTCGGTGAGAAGGCTGCGGAGACCGCCGGTTCGAAATCGCTTTACTGGCTGGCCAATGGTGTGGCCTGCGATATTCCCCTGCCCGATTTCATTGATCCGGACAAGGCCGAGGCCGCCATCCGGGCGCTGATCGGCACCGACCCTGTCGACCTCGTCATCCAGCAGGCGGAAACCCGCCGCAAGAAGCTCCTGATCGCCGATATGGATTCGACCATGATCGAGCAGGAATGCATCGATGAACTGGCCGCCGAAGCCGGTCTCAAGGAAAAGGTGTCGGAAATCACCGCCCGGGCCATGAACGGTGAAATCGCCTTTGAACCGGCGCTGCGCGAGCGCGTCGCCCTTCTAAAGGGGCTGCCGGTCTCCGTCATCGGCGAGGTTATCGAAAAGCGCATCACACTGACGCCGGGCGGCCGCGAACTCATCGCTACCATGAAGGCGAAGGGTCATTACACCGCACTGGTCTCCGGCGGCTTCACCGCCTTCACCAGCCGCGTGGCGGAAATCCTCGGCTTCCATGAAAACCGCGCCAATCTGTTGATCGAGGATGACGGCAAGCTGGCCGGCATCGTCGCCGACCCCATTCTGGGGCGCGAAGCCAAGGTCGATGCGCTGAACGATATTGCAGCCACCCTCGGCATTTCTCCGGACGAAGCGATTGCGGTGGGCGACGGCGCCAACGACCTCGGCATGCTGCATCTGGCCGGCTCCGGTGTGGCGCTGCATGCCAAGCCCTCTGTCGCCGCCCAGGCGAAGATCCGCGTCGATCACGGCGACCTCACCGCACTCCTTTACATCCAGGGCTACCGCAAGTCCGATTTCGCGACGGCATGAGCAACACCGGTGACATCCTGGAGACCGAGCGTCTGCGGGTTCGAAACTGGCAGGAAAGCGATAGGCCGCTGTTTTACGAAATCAACAGCGATCCGAAGGTGATGGAATTCTTCCCGCATCGGCGCTCCGTAGAAGAGGCCGATGCCTTCATGGGCAAGGTGGCAAGCGAGATCGCTACCACCGGTTATGGCGCCTATGCACTGGCGCTAAAGGATACCGACGAGCCCATCGGCTTCTGCGCGCTGATGCCCGCCGCCATGCCCGGCCTTTTTCCGGAAGAAACCATCGAAATCGGCTGGCGGCTGGCCGTCCGCTTCTGGGGCAAGGGCTATGTGACCGAAGCAGCCCGCACCCTTCTGGATTACGCCTTCGATGTGAAGAAGCTCGACGCCGTCGTTTCCTTCGCCGTTCCGGCAAATCGCCGCTCGACGGCGGTCATGGAACGCCTTGGCCTCACACGCATGCCGGCCATGGATTTCGACCATCCCCGCGTGCCCGACACACACCCGCACCTGAAACGTCACGTCTTCTACGCGATAACGCGTAAAGCATGGTTGAAACGACGAAAAGGCGCTCCCACGTCAGACTGAGCTCAAGGGAACCGTCAGGGTTAGAAGGAAGGCGATTGTATGGACACCGGGCACACTGCCGCCCAGCTTCTCCATTTCGGCCTGCCGCTCCTTGGAGCCGTGGTCCTCGTCGCACCGGAAACACTGCGGCTTTACCGGAAATACGGCCTCAGCCTGGCTATCGCCGTCGGCCTTTGCCTCACCGCCATGGCTTTCGTATGGACCTCAGCCTTGCGCGTGACGCTGCTTGACGCACCCAGGGGCATTCCCCTGCTAGGTGTTTAGTCCCGGCATTTGATGGTGCATTATTCAGCCATGAATGGAGGGATGCGCTATGGGTCAAATTCTACACGGGAGCGCCCGCACGACAGAGGCAGTCCGTCGAGCGATACAACATAGTCAAGAGAGCCTGAGGGTTCTGGCGAAGCGCTATGGGATTAACCAGAAGACAGTAGCTAAGTGGAAGCGGCGCACGGCGGTGAAGGACCTGCCAACCGGTCCGAAAGACGTGCGCTCG
>NZ_JACIDU010000006.1 GCF_014196535.1 Allorhizobium borbori | reverse complement strand
ATCGACACCGCAACCACTTCCGCCGCCTTGCCCGCTTCCTTCAAACGCAGCGCCTCTTCCACCGCAATCTCGTCAAACGGGTTCATCGACATCTTAACATTCGCCAACTCAACGCCACTGCCATCCGTCTTCACACGGATCTTAACGTTGTAGTCGGCCACGCGTTTGACCGGAACCAATATCCTCATCTCGTTCTCCTCAGTTCAGACGCGTTCAAGCAGAAGGGCTGCGCCCTGCCCGACGCCGATGCACATGGTGGCAAGGCCGTAGCGACCCTTGCCTCGCGAAAGTTCCAGCGCCGCCGAACCGGCGATGCGCGCGCCGCTCATGCCGAGCGGATGGCCGAGCGCGATGGCCCCGCCGTTCGGATTGACGCGCGGATCGTCGTCGGCCAGCCCTAGACCGCGCAAAACGGCCAGCGATTGCGCGGCAAAGGCCTCGTTAAGCTCGATGACCGACACTGCATCAAGGTCGACACCTGACAGCGCAACCAGCTTTTTGACCGCCGGCACCGGGCCGACACCCATGACACGCGGGGCGACGCCGGATGCCGCGCCGGCAACGATGCGGGCAAGCGGGGTCAATCCGTATTGCTTCACCGCCTTTTCCGTGGCGACGATGAGTGCAGCGGCCCCGTCATTGACGCCCGATGCATTGCCCGCCGTCACCGAACCATCGGGCCGGGTGATTGGCCGCAGCTTCGCCAATTCCGCGGCGCTCGTTTCGCGCGGGTGTTCGTCTTTCCCGACAGTGGCGCTCGCGCCGCGCGCCGCCGGCACCGTAACCGGCACGATTTCCAATCCGAGGCGACCGCTTTCCTGTGCGGCAAGCGCCTTCCTCTGCGAGGCCAGCGCGAAATCGTCCTGATCGGCACGGGAAATGTCCAGTTCATCGGCCAGGTTCTGCGCTGTTTCTGGCATCGAATCCGTACCGTATTGCGCCTTCATCTTCGGGTTCACGAAGCGCCAGCCGATGGTGGTGTCATGGATTTCGGCGGTACGGGCGAAAGCCGTCGCCGCCTTCGGCATGACGAATGGCGCGCGGGTCATGCTTTCCACGCCACCGGCCACGGCCAACTGGATATCCCCTGCCCGGACGGCACGGGCTGCGGCTGCAACCGCCTCCAGACCCGAACCGCAAAGCCGGTTGACGGTGACGCCCGGCACCGCCTCGGGATAACCGGCCAGCAGCAGCGCCATGCGCGCCACATTGCGGTTATCCTCGCCGGCCTGATTGGCGCAGCCGAGCCACACTTCGTCGATAGCGGCGGGATCGAGCCCCGGATTGCGGGCAAGAAGGGCCGTGAGGGGCACGGCGGCGAGGTCATCGGCCCGCATGGCGGACAACGCGCCGCCATAACGGCCAATGGGAGTGCGGACATAATCGCAGAGATAGGCTTCAGTCATTTCATTCTCCCGGAAAGCTCTTCGAGGGTCTTGCCCTCGCTGATGGCGCGGCGAAGCAGGTCCGGCACACGCCAGGACACAGGATCGGCGGCGGCGAGGGTCTCGATACGGCTCAGGAAACCAGACAACCCAAGCCGCTCGGCGTAGTGCATCGGCCCGCCGCGCCAGCGCGGAAAGGCATAGCCATGCACCATGGTCAGATCGATGTCGGCGGGGGTCTCGGCGATGCCTTCCTCGAGAATGCGAACGCCCTCCTCGACCATGGCCGTGACCGCCCGCTCGACGATTTCCGCATCCGTAAACGCGCGGCGCACCAGCCCCGCCCGGTCGGATTCCTCTATGACGATGCGCTCGATCACAGAGGACGGCGTCACCTTGCCGTCGGCATAATCATACCAGCCGCAGCCGGTCTTGCGACCCAGACGCCCGGTTTCATCAACGATACGGTCGGCGATCGGCACATAGCGGATATCGGGCCGCGTCTTCCACTTCAGTCGCTTGCGGTTCGCATAGGCGATATCGAGGCCGGAAAGGTCCTGCACCTCGTAAGGCCCCATGGCCATGCCGAAGCCGCGCATGGCGGCATCCACCTGCCAGGGCATCGCCCCCTCCAGCAACATGAGATCGGTCGTCTGGCGATAGCGGGTGAGAATGCGGTTGCCGATGAAGCCATCGCATACGCCGGCAAGCACAGGGATTTTCTTCAACCGCGCGCTAAGTTTCAGCGCCGTGGCCATGGTCGCTTCCGACGTGTTTTTCGCCCGCACGACTTCCAGCAGTTTCATGACATGGGCGGGGCTGAAAAAATGCAGGCCAAGCACGCGCGATGGATTGCGGACGCCTTCCATCACCGCGTTGACGTCGAGATAGGAGGTGTTGGTGGCGAGGATCGCCGTGTCCGGCAAGGCAGCGTCGAGACGGGCGAAAATGGCACGCTTCACCGTCATGTCCTCGAAGGCTGCCTCGATGGCGATCTCGGCGCGCGGCAGCGCGTCATAGCCCACATGAAAGGCCAGGCGCACGGCCTGTTCGTTGGCGGCGGCTTCGGCGGTTATCTTGCCGCGCTTCACCGCTTCGTCGTAGAGACCCGCGACATTGGTACGGGCTTTTTCGAGGGCTGCGAGGCTGACTTCGACCAGCGCTACGTGGATGCCGGCCCCGGCCAGCGCATAGGCGATGGAAGCGCCCATCGTGCCGCCGCCCACCACCACAGCACGGGAAATCTCCTGCCCACCCGCCTTTCCGCGCGCCATGGCCGCGCGCTCGGCAAAGAAGATATGGCGCAGCGCTGCTGCCTGATCGGACGTCTTGAGATCGAGAAAGGTCAGCCGTTCCTGCGCCAGCCCTTCACCGAGCGGCAGGATCACGGAAGCCGCGACAAGATCGATGGCCCTTTGCGGCGCGATCTGGCCGGGAGCGCGGCGGCGGGCGGCAGCGCGGGCCGCCTCCACCGCCGCATCGTCCGCTGCCGGGTTCGGCAGGGCTCCCGTCGCGTGGCGCGGCGGCAGGGCGAACGAAAGCGCCACGGCCACCGGATCGTGCGCCAGCACATCCACAATCCCCATTTTCTCGGCTTCCGCCGCGCCGATCACCCGCCCCTCGGCAATCAGCGAGAGCGCCGGCTGAAGTCCGATGAGGCGGGGCAGACGCTGCGTGCCGCCGGCACCGGGCACGACGCCCAGCGTCACCTCCGGCAGGCCGAGCGTGGCCGTGGTCGCGGCAATGCGGGCATGGCAGCCAAGCGCCAGTTCCAGCCCACCGCCAAGCGCCGCACCGTTGATGGCGGCAACAACCGGCACGGGAAAGCTTTCGATCCGCGCGACGATATCCGGCAGATGCGGCGGCACGGGCGGCGCGTTGAATTCGCGCGCATCGGCCCCGGCGACGAAGGTCTTGCCAGCCCCGGTCAGCACCACGCGGGAAACGCCGGCGGCTTCAGCCTTGTCGAGAGCAGCGGCAAGGGCCGCACGCACTGCCTGCGAGGTAACGTTGACGGGCGGGTTGTCGATGGTCAGCAGGGCGGCGCCTGTCCGGATTTCGAAGGTAACGCTCATGGCTTGGGCCTGTTCGTTTCAAAGATGCGGGTGAATGCCACCGGACACGGCGAGGATTTCGCCTGTCACGAAGCGGCTCGTCTCCAGGGCGAAGAAGGCGACGGCATCGGCAATCTCGACGGGTTCGGCCATGCGGCGGTTGAAGGCCGCAGCCACCAGCTTGTCGCCCTCCTCCTTCGGCATGGTCTCTGTCACCGAGGTCCGCGTCAGGCCGGGCGCGACTGCGTTCACCGTCACCGCCGGGGCAAATTCCGCCGCAAGGCTGCGGGTCATCGAGGCAACGGCAGCCTTGGCGGCGGCATAGTCCACCTGCCCTGGCTCGGCCCCGAAAACGATGGAGGATAGGTTGATGATCCGTCCCTCGCCCCGCTCCAGCATGCCAGGCGCGAAGGCCTGCACCAGATGAAAATTGCCAAGAAGGTTGATGTCGAAGGTCGCCTTCCACTGAGCCTCGTTCATTTCGAGAAAGGGCGTGTAAAGCTGGCGAGAGCGAATGCCGCCGACCACATTGACGAGGATGTCCGCCCCGCCGAGCGTGTCGAACACCGTGCCGGCGAAGGCTTTCGCCTCCGCCGCAACGGTCACGTCGCCGCGCAACGCCACGATCCGCACCTCGGGATGGGCGGCCGACAGCGCATCCGCCGTGGCGGCAAGGCGCGTACCGGAAATATCCGTCAGCGCCAGCCCTTCAAGCCCTTCGGCCAGAAGACGTTCGGCGATGGCGCGCCCCATCGGCCCGCCCGCACCGGTGACAACGGCGCGGCGGCCTGCCAGTCGTGTCGGCTTCGTCATGACGCCCTGGCCTCGAACTCCGCCTTCAGCAGATTGCGCAGCGCGAATTTCTGGATCTTGCCCGAGGCCGTTGCCGGCAGCTTGTCGCGAATTTCCAGCCGTTCCGGGAAATATTGCTGGGCCAGATGCAGTTCCTTCAGGAAGCGCGTCATTTCCGCGAAATCGAAGCTCTTGTCCGGGCGCGGAACGACGAAGGCGCAGGCCCGCTCTCCCAGACGCTCGTCCGGATAGCCGACGATCGCCACCTGCTGGATGGCCGGATGCTTGTAGAGCAGCGACTCCACCTCGATCACCGGGATATTTTCCGCCCCGCGAATGATGATGTCCTTGGAGCGACCGCAGATGCGGATATAGCCGCGATCATCCATGCGGGCGATGTCGCCCGTGTCGAACCAGCCTTCGGCATCCGTATTGTTCCATTCCGGACGGCGAAGATAGCCGACGAAGTTCGAGCAACCACGCACATAAAGTTCGCCCTCATGGCCAACCGGCACCGGCTTGCCATCCGTTCCCCGGATCTGCAGCTCCATGCCCGGCAGTACGAAACCGTCGGTGTTGATCGAGCGTTCCGGATCGTCCTCCGGGGCGACTACGGTCACCGCGCCATTTTCCGTCATGCCCCAGGCCGAAATGATCCGGGTGCCGAGAACCTTGCCGGCGCGCTCAACCAGCGAACCGGGAATGGCGGTGCCGGCGCAGAGAAAGATTTTCAGCGAGGACGAATCCGTGCCGAGTTCCTCCACCGCATTGGTGAGGTCCATGAGGAACGGCGTGGAGGCCATGGTGAAGCTGATCTTTTCCTCGGCAATCAGCTTCGCGGCCAGCGTCTTGTCCCACACGTCCATCAGGATCATGCGCGCGCCAAGCTGCACCGGCAAAAGCAGGCCGTACATGAAGCCGGTCTGGTGTGCCATGGGCGAGGCCATCAGAAGCTGCGTGTCGGCAGAAAGATGCAGCCGCTCACCATAGGGCACGAGGTTGGAATACATGGTGTTGGCCGTGTGCATCACGCCCTTCGGCTCGCCCGTGGTGCCGGAGGTGTAGATGAGCTGGCACACATCGTTGCCATCACCGCGATGCTCGGTGGTCAGGCGTTCGATATCCGGTTCATCCGCGAAAGAGGGATCGAGCAGCAGGCGCTCGAAGTCGTTCTCCGTGCCCGAGCCCATGACGATGACGTGCTTCAGGTCCGGCAATTGCGGGCGCATACCGTCCGCCATCGCCTCGTGGTCGAAGTTGCGGAACAGCTTCGGCACCACCAGCGCCTTGGCCTCACCATGCTTCAGCATGAACAAAAGCTCATGCTCGCGGAAGATCGGCATGACCGGGTTGAAGACGACGCCGAGCTTGCGGCAGGCGAGATAGAGAACCACGAATTCCCAGCCATTCGGAAGCTGGGACGAAAGCACATCGTCCTTGCCAAGTCCCAGCCGGTGCAGGCCAACGGCGGCGAGGTCGGAGAGCCGGTCGAGTTCGCGATAGGTGAAGTTGCGGCAGGCGCCATCCGCCACCGTATAGGCCGAAAGCGTGATGCGATCGGGATTGGCGGCCAGCTTTTCCTCGAAATAGTCGAGCAGCGTCATGCCGCGCCAGTGGCCTTCGGCCTCCATCCGCGCGCGGCGCGGTTCCATCAGGATAGCATCGAATTTCATGGGGTTCCTCCTCCCGTATTCACAATCAGCCGGCAACGGCTGCACGTCCAGCCCGCTCGCGGGCGATGATGTTCTTCATGATGTTGGCCGTGCCATCGCCGATCTGCAGGCCCAGCACATCGCGGAGGCGCTGTTCGAAAGGCAGTTCGTTCGAATAGCCGGCGTGACCGTGAACGAGCAGGCAGGCGTGGATCGTTTCGTAGGCGAGAAGCGGCGGCCACCATTTGGTCATGGCCGCTTCCGCCGTGTGCGGCAGGCCCTGATCCTTCAGCCACAAGGCGTTGTAGGAGAGAAGCCGGGCAGCCTCCACCTTGGTATCGAAGGCCGCAAGCTGGTGGGTGATGCCCTGGAAGGCGGCCAGTGGTTTGCCGAACGCCTTGCGTTCACCGATATAGGCCCAGGTCTCGTCAAGGCTCTGGCGGGCGGTGCCAATGCACTGGAGACCGATCAGCGAGCGCGAAAAGTCGAAGCCCTGCATCACCTGAACAAAGCCCTTGCCTTCCTCGCCCAGCAGGTTTTCCGCCGGCACGCGCACGTTGTCGAAGAAGATGGAGCCGCGGCCGATGGCGTGCTGACCGATATCGGTGAAGCGCGTGGTGGAAATCCCGGGCGTATCCATCGGCACGAAGATCGCCGAAATGCCGCGCGCCTTTTCCTCCACCGTGCCGGTGCGGGCGAAAACCACCGCGCCCGCCGCCTGGTCGGCCATGGAAATCGAGGTCTTCTCGCCGTTGATGACGTAATGGTCGCCATCGCGCTCCATCTTCAGGCCGAGATTGGCGGCATCGGAACCACCGCGCGGTTCTGTAAGCGCGATGCAGACGACCTCTTCGCCGGAAATGATCTTCGGCAGCCAGTGACGGCGCAACTCCTCATTGGCGAAATTGGCGATGATCTGGCCGTTGAGAGAAGCAAGGATGTTGATGTAGCCGACGTTGAAATCCGCGCGGCCGACTTCCTCGATGATGACACCGGAATAGATGCTGCCCGCACCGAGCCCGCCATATTCCTCCGGCAGCTCCGGGGCGATCAGGCCGAGCGATCCCATTTCGCGCAGCAGGTCCTTTTCGAAAGTACCGGCCTTTTCCCGTGCCTGATAGCGCGGCGCAAGCTTTTCCGTCGCGAACTTGCGCGCCATGTCGCGCAGTGCGGAGAGTTCTTCGGTGTCGAAAATCGTAGCGGTCATGTGTCCTCCCGGTCCTTAGCTGACCATCAGATATTTGCGGGCGATCTCCGGGTCGGCGTAGAAGCCGTCCACGGTACCGTTCCAGACTGTCATGCCACGGTCGACCACGTAGACGCGGTCGGCACAGCGGCGGATCGTGTTGAGCGCCTGCTCGGAAATCACCATCGACACGCCTTCCCGCTTCAGCGCGGCAATGGCGGTGACAACTTCCTCGGCGATCTTCGGGGCAAGCCCCTCATGCGGCTCATCGAGCAGCAGAAGCTTCGGGCAGGTGATGAGCGAGCGGGCAATCGAAAGCATCTGCTGTTCGCCGCCACTCATGACGCCCGCCTTGCGGTGGCGGTAATCGTAAAGCTGCGGGAAGAGTTCGAAGACCTGCTCGACGTTCCAGTTGCGCCGGTCGCCGGCGGAAACCGGACGCGGCACGCGCAGGTTTTCCAGCACCGAAAGCGAGGCAAAGACGCGGCGGTCTTCCGGCACGTAGCCAACACCGCGGCGCACGACCTCATAGGGGCGAAGACCGGCCAGCGACGCACCGTCAAAGACGACCTCGCCACCCGTCACGGTGATCTGGTCGCGCACGATGGATTTCATCGTCGATGACTTGCCGACACCGTTTCGCCCGATGAGGCAGACGACCTCGCCCGTCTCGACCGTGAGATCGATGCCATGCAGCGCCTCGGCCTTGCCATAGGAGGCATGGAGATTGGAAATGGAAAGCATCGCCGTCATCAGTGATGGCCTCCGAGATAGATGGCCTGCACCTCTTCATTGGCGGCGATCTCCGCCGGCGTGCCAACCACCAGCACCGCACCGCGCGCCATGACGGTGACGCGCTGGGCGATCTTCATCACCACGTCGATGTCGTGTTCCACGAAAAGCAGTGTCTTGCCGGTTTCCTCCATGCGGGTCGCCACCATTTCCATGAGGTAGTGACGCTCCTTGATGCTCATGCCCGCCGTCGGCTCATCGAGCAGCAGCAGTTCCGGATCGCCGGCGAGCGCCATGCCGAATTCCAGCCGTTTGCGATCGCCGAGCGACAGATCGGCAACCCGGGCGGCGGCCCGGTCATCCAGTTTGACCGTTTCCAGAAGCCCGAAGGCCTTTTCGAGATTGTCGCGATAAAGTCCCCGCGACAGGCTCGTCCAGCGGCCGGATGCGATCACCACGGCCGCCATGATGTTTTCCATCACGGTCATCTGCAGGAAGGCGCGGCTGATCTGGAAGGTGCGGCCAATGCCCTTTTTCGCGAGGCTTGCGGGTGTCAGCGCCGTAATGTCCTCTCCCCGGAAGATCATCTTGCCCTCGACGCCCGGAAGCTGACCGGCCACACAGGCGATGAAGGTGGATTTGCCGGCACCGTTCGGGCCAATCAGCGCATGGCGTTCGCCCCTCGGCAGATCGAAGGTTACGTCCTTCAACGCCAGGAACGCGCCGTAACGCTTGCGGATATTGCGGGCGGAAAGAATGGGGTCCATCAGCGGCCTCCCTTACGGTCGAGGCCCAGGCGGGCGATGAGGCCGGCAAAGCCCTTCGGAGCGGTCAGAACGATCACGAGCAGGATGAGGCCGAGCACCAGTTCCCATTCATGCACCAGCGAGGGTACGAAAGCCCCGAGCAGCTTGTAGATGATCGCCCCCCAGATGCCGCCGGCAAAGCTGTTCAGACCGCCAAGCACGACCATGATGAGACTGTCGAGCGTCAGGCCGAGGCCGGCGTAATCCGGGAAGGCCGAACCGTGCAGCACGGCATAGAGCATGCCGGCAATGCCCGCGAAGAAGGCGGCGATGACGAAGGCCGTCAACTGCACGCGGCGCACCGTCAGCCCCAGTGCTTCCGCGCGAAACCGGTCCTGACCGGCGGCGCGGATGGACAGGCCGAGCGGTGAACGCACGATCCACCACAGCGCAAACAGCGAGAGGGTGACGACCGCCAGCGTCAGGCTGGCGAAATTCTGCCCCGAAAGGCCGAAGCGCGGCGCCATGAAGCCCGTGATGCCGGTATCGCCGCCGGTGAAATCATACCACTGGAACAGCACGGTATAGGTGATCTGTGCGCAGGCAAGCGTCAGCATGGCGAAGTAGATTTCAGTCAGTCGGACGCAAAGCGCGCCGAACAGGAGGCCGCCGAGAGCCGCAACGAGCGGCCCGAGGAGGACGGCGGCCTCCAGCGGCAGCCCCGCCTTGGTGACGGCCAGCGTGAACCCGTAGGCACCCAGCCCGAAATAGGCGGAATGGCCGAAGGACACCATGTGGCCGAAGCTCATGAGAAGATTGAGCGACGAGGCGAAGAGCGCGAAAATGATGATCTCGGTCAGAAGCGTCGTGGTGCTGGCGCCCGTCGTGCGGTTTATGACTTCTGCCAGGATGAGCGCCGGAATGACCAGCTTCCAGTTGATATCGATGCCCGAAAGCGACGACCAGCGACGCGAGAGTTCGGTGGGATGAGCAGGCGCGTTCATCGGGCCGATCCTCCCTGACGACCGAGCGAACGGCCGATCAGAACCGCAGCCATGATGAGAAAGATCAGCACCATCGAGAGCCGCGGGAAATACATGACGCCCATGGCCTTGGTGATACCGACGACCAGTGCGCCGGCCAGCGCGCCATAGAGATTGCCGAGCCCGCCGATGACGCAGACGATGAAGGCCGAGACTATGACGGTGGTATCGAGCAGGTGATTGACCTCGCCATAGGGCGCGGACAGCCCGCCCGCGAGCCCCGCAAGGAACGCGCCGGCAGCAAAGACGGCGGTGAAGATCATCCGCTCGTTGATGCCAAGCAGCGCCGCCATGCCGCGATCATCGGTGCCGGCCCGGAGCAGGATGCCGGCGCGGGTGAAATAGATGACCCAGATCATCGCCAGCACGATCACGAGACCGGCGGCAAAGACGACGATGGGAAAGAGCGGGAAATAGTTTTCGCCGATGACGATGGCGCCTGCCAGCGCATCCGGCATGGGCACCGTGATGCTGTTCGGGCCCCAGATCATGCGCACCACATCCCGCACGATCAGAACGAGCGCGATGGTCACGATAAGCTGCATCAGTCCATCGGCGCCATAGATGCGGCGCAGCGCCGTGACTTCGAACAGCACGCCGATCAGCGACACGATCGCGGCACCGACGATGACAGAGGCGAAGAAGCCCCACAGCGTGCCGGGCGCGAGGATCTGCACGAGTTCATAGGTCAGGAATGCGCCGAGCATGTAGAGTGAGCCGTGCGCGAAATTGATGATGCGGGATACGCCGAAAATGAGTGTCAGGCCGGATGCGATCAGGAAAAGCGTCATGCCTTCCATGAGCCCGTTGACGAACTGGATCAGAACCATTGCGAATATCTCCAGGCTGGAAACCCGGCGGATCAGCCCGCCGGGCCAGTCTTGCGGCAACGCCGGAAGGCGTTGCCGGGGCCGCCTTACTTCTTGGCCGCCTTGCGAGCAGCAGCGATGGCGTCTTCGGAAACCATCAGCGCCTCGCCCGGGAATTTCTCGATCTCGGTCAGGATCGGAAAGTCGTATTCCGGCACCTTCGTCGCCTTGCCGACATAGGACGGCGCGTTCATCTGGCCATCGAAGGCACGGACCTTGAGGCCCTTGCCGCGCAGACCGTCATAGGAGATCTCGCTGATCGCCTTGATGATGGCATCCGGAGCAACGGATTTCGCATGTTCGGCGGCTGCGGCGTAGAACATCAACCCGTCATAGCCATTGATCGACCAGTCCGTCGGATATTCCTTGTAGGCGGCGCGATACTTCTCGATGAAGGCCTTCACTTCCGGCGTCTGCTCCAGCGCGAAGAAGGGGGCGCGGGCAATCCCGTAGACATTCGAGGCCGGCATGGCCGAACCCATGGATTGCAGCGTATCCACCGTCATCAACGTAACGAGATTGGTGCGCTGGAAGAAGCCGAAGCCCTGCCCCTGCTTGATGAGGCTACCCAGACTGCCGCCAAAGAGGGCCGCGAAAACGGCGTCCGGCTTGGTGTTCAGCGCGGTGGTGATGTACGGCGCCATCGCCGTTTCGCCGACCTTCGGGAAGATCGGATCGATGATCGTCACATCGGGACGCAGCTTCTTCAACCGCTCCGAAAAGGCCGCAACCGAGGTGTGTCCCCATTCATAATCGGAGCCCATGGTCGCAATGGTCTTCCACTCGGCCTTCTTCGCCACATATTCGGCGGCGGCATAGGCCTCCATCGTAGCATTGGCCTGCGCCTGCCAGAAATAGGGCTGATAAAGCTCGATATTGGCGCGCTGGGTGGAGCCGATGGTGGCGTAGAACGGCACCTTCAGTTCACCCGAGACAGCGGATTCCGCCAGCATGACCGCCGACGAGCAGACACCCGTCAGCACGTCGATCTTTTCATCGACAATCAGTTCGCGCGCAACCTTCGCGCCTTCGTCTGGCTTGGTCTGACTGTCGCGAATGACGAGTTCCACCTTGCGACCGAGAATGCCGCCCTTGGCATTCAGTTCGTCGACGCCGATCTTGACGGCGTTCAACTCGTCCTCGGTCAGCGCCGCGCAGGCGCCGGTGAGGTCGCCGGCAAAGCCGATCTTGACCGGTGCGTCAGCGGCGACGGCGTGACCGCCGGCAAGCATGGCCATTGCGAGAGCGGCAAGGCCGCCCTTTTTCAAATCAAGCATAGTCTCCTCCCTGAGTTGCTTGAAACCCGGAGTTTCGCCTTCTCCCAAAAGCGAAAACTCCCCTCCTCCCGGTGAAGGCGCCAAGCGCCTTCACCAAACTCGCCTTTACTTCTGGTATTTGCGGAACTCCGGCTTCCTCTTCTCCTTGAAAGCCCGACCGCCTTCCTTGCTCTCTTCCGTGTCGTAGTAGAGCGAAAGCGCATACATCCCCATGCCGGCGATGCCGCGGATGTTTTCGCTATCCATGTTGAAGGAACGCTTGGCGATGGCGATGGCGGTCGGTGATTTCTCCAGGATCTCCGCACACCACTTCTCCACCTCGGCATCGAGCTGGTCGTTTGGCACCACCGCATTGACGAGGCCCATGGCAAGCGCTTCCGCCGCCGAATATTTGCGGCACATGTACCAGATCTCGCGCGCCTTCTTCTCCCCGACGATGCGGGCGAGGAAGGCGGTGCCGAACCCCGGGTCGACCGAACCGACCTTGGGTCCGACCTGACCGAACACGGCCTTTTCACCGGCAATGGTGAAATCGCAGATCGTGGCAAGCACGTTGCCGCCACCGATGGCGAACCCCTGAACCTTGGCGATCACCGGCTTCGGCACATCGCGGATGATCGAGTGCAGATCCTCCATCGGCAGGCCGATGGTACCCCGTCCGTCATACTGGCCTTCATGGGCGGACTGGTCGCCGCCCGTGCAGAAGGCCTTGTCGCCCGCGCCGGACAGAACGATGACGCCGACCGACTTGTCCCAGCCTGCCTTGTTGAAGGCATGGATCAGCTCTTCGCAGGTCTTGCCGCGAAAGGCGTTGTACTTGTCGGGCCGGTTGATGGTGATGTGGGCCCCCCCCTCCTTCACCTCGTACAGAATATCTTCGTAAGACATGACCGCTTCTCCTTAACCGTGCATCGTCAGACCGCCGGACACGGAAATGACCTGTCCGGTGATGAAGGCCGCATCATCGCTGGCAAAGAACAGGATCGCGCCCGGCAGATCGTCGGGACGCCCCATGCGGCCCAGCGGCACGGCCTTGGTAAAGGCGGAGCGCAGCTTTTCCTTGTCGCCCGCCGCTTCCATGAAGCTTTCGAGCATGGCGGTTTCCGTTACGCCGGGGCAGACCACATTGAAGGTGATGCCGTTGCGGGCATGTTCGCGCGCCAGCGTTTTCGAGAAGGCGATGATGCCGGCCTTACAGGCCGCATAGACCGCTTCACCCGAAGAGCCAACGCGGGCCGCGTCAGAGCCAATGGAGACGATCCGCCCCTGATGACCGCGAGCCACCATCGACGCCAGCACCGGCTTGGTGATATTCAGCACCGAGCGCAGGTTGATATCGATCAGCTTCGACCAGAAATCCGGCTCGGATTTCAGGAAGGGCGTGAAGATATCCCAGCCTGCATTATTGACGAGAATGTCGATGGGGCCGAACGAGGCCTCGATCTCGGCCACGGCCTTGCCGGTGGCCGCGTAGTCGATCAGGTCGGCGGTCATGGCGACCGCATCCCCGCCTGCGGCCTTGATGGCATCAACCACCGCACCGGCAGCCTTTGCATTGATATCGGAAACGACGAGCCGCGCACCCTCCTCGGCAAAACGCTGGCAGGTTGCGGCGCCAATGCCACCACCGCCGCCGGTTACAACAACTACTTTACCTTTTAATCCCTTCACGGGCGTCCTCCGCCTGTTTGATCCCAATGGGAGACCGTTCGCGGAAGAGGCCTTTTCCGGCCAACTCCACGGTCCTCCTGCAAATTCGATGCAGCCTCCCTGCTTCAAATTCATATCGGCAGCAATTTTTTATGTCAATATATTTACGTATTAATCCTCAAAGGTCTGGCTTGACCAATCTTCCGCGTCAAGCGAAACTGCAAAACATGACCCAGGAGAGCGAAGAAGCACGACTCATGATGGCGGCGTTGAGCAACAGGCTCTTCTTTCGCCTGTATCAATGCGCAAACATGTTGCATAAAACCGGCACACGCGCGCTGGACAAGCACCGCGTCACGACGCAGCAATGGGCTGTACTCGGTGCACTGTCGCGCCCGGCTTTCGAAAAGGGCGTGGCGGTGGGCGATCTCGCCGCCTTCCTTCTGGTCAGCCGGCAAAATCTTGCAGGACTGCTATCGCGCCTCGAAGCGCAGGGGCTCGTGGAAAAAGCCGTAGACGCCAACGACAACCGTTCACGCCTCATTCGGCTGACGGAAACCGGCAAGGCGCTCTGGCAGGTAGACATGCAGCCGGCTATTGCCGCCTATTATGCGGACGCACTGCAGGGCTTCTCGACGGATGACCGCATCCACCTCATCCATTACCTCGACAAGATGCTGAAGAACTTCAAGGCCATCGATCCGGACGCTGGCGACGAGGCGGCGGACAAGGCCGCCGCGGAGTAATCGCGGCTGGAGCGTCCGCTTGTGGAAGCGGCGGTGATCGCCGGGCAGATGACGATGCCCGGCGATGGGAGTGACAAACCTCAGGAATTGACCGGAGCTTTTTTCCAGCCGCCGCCACCCGGCGTTTCAACGACAATCGTCTCGCCCGGCCCGATGGTGAGCGAAACCTTGCCGCCAACCGTTTCAGCATGTCCCGACCGGTCGATCCGGGTATTCTGCCCGACGGCACCGTCGGCCCCGCCGTGCAGACCATAGGGACCGGTTACCCGCCGGTCGGACTGCAGAGAAACGCGGGCCTCATGGTCGATGGCCTTCAGCGCGCGGATCAGGCCTTCGCCTCCGGCGTGAAGACCCTGCCCGCCGGAACCCTCTCGCAGTTCATAGCGCTCCACCCTCAGCGGGTAGCTGATTTCCAGCGCCTCAACCGGCGTGTTCAGCGTGTTCGACATATTGGCGTGCACGCCATGCATGCCCGGCCCATAGGGCCTACCGCCCTGCCCGCCGCCAATTGTCTCGATATAGGTATAGGGTCGCCCCGTGCGCGGATCGCGTCCACCGATCCCGATGAGGTTCATGGTTCCCTGGCTGGCAGCGGCGATCCGTTCCGGTGCGATCTTTGCGAAGGCGCGCAAGACCGTGTCAGCCACCCGCTGCGTCGTCTCGGTATTGCCGGCGCAGACGGCAGCCGGCGGCTGGGCATCCAGGAACGATCCCTTGGGAATGCGGATCTCGACAGGACGCATGACGCCGGCATTCGGCGGAAGCGTCGCATCCGTCAGGATCTTGATAGCGTAGAAGACGGCGGAATGGGTCATGGGCGCAACGGCATTGACATTGCCGCGCCGCTGCGGCGCCGTGCCTTCGAAATCGAAGACCAGCCTGTCCGGCGTCACATCGACGGCCACCTTCACCAACACCTTTTCCGCGCTGGAGCCATCATCGTCCAGCCAGTCTTCCGCCTCGTAGCGACCGGGCGGCAATTCTGCCAGGCGCTTGCGCATGCGCCGTTCGGAATAGTCGAGGATGGCCGACAGCCCCTCCCGCAATCCGTCAGCGTCAAAGCGCTCCGCCAGCTCCCGAAGGCGGGTTTCGCCAATCTTGAGGGCCGCAAGCTGGGCATTGAGATCGCCGCGGCGCTCTTCCGGCGTGCGAACATTGGCAAGCACGAGCCGCATGATGCCATCCTGCTCCACGCCACCGGCATGCAGCAACACGGGCGGGATGATAAGCCCTTCCTGAAACACTTCGCGTGAAGCACCGGGCATCGAGCCCGGCTCCATACCGCCCACATCGGAATGGTGCGCGCGGCTTGCGACATGGGCGATGAGTTGCCCTTCGGCGAAGACGGGCGCAATGAGCGTGACATCCGGCAGATGCGCCCCGGCCACGAAGGGATCGTTGACGATGACGACATCGCCTTCCTTCAGCGGCGGCAATTTCGAAAGCGTCGGACCAACGGCCTTCAGCATGGAACCGAGATGCACCGGCACATGCTCGGCCTGCGCCACGAGCGCCGCATCGGCATCGAAGATGGCGCAGGAAGCGTCCATGCGCTCCTTGATGTTGGGCGAGAATGCAGTGCATTTCAGCACCACCCCCATTTCCTGGGCGGTCGCCTCCAGCGCATTGCGCAGCACTTCAAGACGGATGGGATCGAACATGCTCATTCTGCCACCTCAACGATCAGGCTGCCGGACTTATCGACCGTCATGCGGTCCCCGGGATAAAGGACGGTGGTCGAGGACACTTCCTCGACAATGGCCGGACCGGCGATGATATTGCCGGCCTTCAACAAGTCACGGTCATAGACCGTGGCCGTATGGAAGGCGCCGCGCGCGCCTGTGTCGCCAGGCTCGTAATAAACGGCGCGTTCACCGATGATGGCACCGGCGTCAGGCGCCGCCTCACCCGCTTCGAGTTCGGGCAAAACGGGCGTTTCAATGCGGCCGATACCGGTCACGCCGAACCCGGCGATCTCGATGGGCGCGGCCTCGTCGGCATGGCCGAAACGGGCGCGATGGGCGGCATGAAAACGTGCGGGAAGATCGCCCCACCAGCCGGGAATGGCGGGGTCAATGGCAACCGGCAGCTCGAAGGACTGGCCCTGATAGCGCATGTCGATCCGCACCTCCATTTCGCGACGGACAGGTGGCACGCCGTCATGCGCCAGATGCGCGTCGGCGCGGGACGTCAACCGGGCGATACGGGCAGACGCTTCCGCCTCGCTCATCTGTGCATGGGCCGCGATATGCGTTTCCACGAAGTCATGGCGCAAATCGGAGATAAGCTGGCCAAGCGCGCAGAGAATGCCGGGCGTGGGCGGTACCATCACACGCGGCATTCGAAGGTCCCTCGCCACGGGGCTGCCATGCATCGGCCCCGCGCCACCGAAGGGCACCAGCGCGAAATCACGCGGATCATAGCCGCGTTCAACCGAAACGACGCGGATACCGCGCACGATATTGGCATGGGCCACGCGGAGAATGCCGGCCGCCGCCTCGTAGACATCGAGGCCGAGCGGCTTCGCGATGTGGTCTTCGATGGATTTGCGCGCCCCGTCGAGATCAAGCGTCATCGTGCCGCCGAGGCGCGACTGCGGCGAGAAGCGGCCGAGCACGAGATTGGCGTCCGTAACCGTGGGAAGCGTACCGCCGCGTCGATAGCAGACCGGACCGGGCACAGCCTCCGCACTCATTGGTCCTGCGCGCAGCGCGCCGCCGTCATCGATCCAGGCGATGGAGCCGCCACCGGCGCCGATGGCGTTGATATCGATTACCGGCAGCCGGATCGGCACCGTCTCCAGGCTGGCGGAGCGTGTAATCTCCGGGCGGCCGGCGCGAATAAGGCTGATATCCGTCGATGTGCCACCGATGTCCATGGTAATGATATCGGCAATGCCGGCGAGCGCCGCGACATGGGCACTGGCGACCACCCCGCCCGCCGGGCCGGACAGAACGGTATGAACCGGCTTGAGACGTGCGCTTTCTAGGCTCATCAGACCACCGGCCGCATCCATCACCATCACCGGCTTTTCGGCGGAAAGGCCAAGCCCCTCCTCCGCATCCTGCAACATGCCGGACAGCGAACTCAAATAGCGGTCCATCACCGGCCGCAGATAGGCATTGAGCACTGCGGTGGAGCCGCGCTCATACTCGCGAAACTCGGCATTGACCTCGATCGAGGCGGAGATTGCCACACCCGGCAGCATTCCCGCCAACAGGTCGCGGGCGCGCAGTTCGTGGGCGGGATTGGCATAGGAATGCAGGAACAGGATGGCGACCGCCTCGATGCCGGCCGCCTTCATCGCCTCACCTGCCGCCTGCACATCCGCTTCATCGAGCGGCTCAAGCACTTCGCCGGTCGGCAGGATGCGGCCACGCGCCGTAAAGCAGAGATCGCGCGGCACCAAGGGTTCAGGTTTCACCTTCGTCAGGTCAAACAGTGTCGGGCGGTTCTGACGACCGATTTCCAGGAGATCGCGAAAGCCGTGATTGGTCAGAAAGGCAGTCTTCGCCCCGTTGCGCTGGATCACCGCATTGGTCGCCGTCGTCATGCCGTGGCCGATATAGGCCACATCCGCGCCCGTCGCGCCCTGAAGGCCAAGCGCCTTCCCAAGCCCCTCAACTGTGCCCATGGCCCGGTTCACCGGCGTTGTCGAAACCTTGGAGACGGTGATCCGCCGGGTTTCCTCGTCATAGGCGATGCTGTCGGTAAAGGTTCCGCCGACGTCGGAAGCGACACGAATGCGCGGTGCCATGTTTAATCCTTGTGTAACGGTAACGTTGACGTTACAAAATCAGAAGCGCCTGTCACTGTAAAGAGGCTGGGCCGCGTCGCCCGCTGAAAAATGCAACATTGCGTTCAGGACACGGGCAAGGACAGCCGGCCGCGATAATGCTATGGACCTCGCGCGGGGAGGACACGAATGACGGACGACATGAACGCTTCAAGCCAGGAAACGGCATTGCCGCGCTCCCATGCGGAGCGCACGTCGCGCACACGCCGGGCGATCCTTGTCGCCGCCGCATCCGAATTCGTGGCGCACGGTCTCGAAGGCGCCAATATAGAGGCGATCGCGACGAGCGCCGGCGTTAACAAGGCGCTCGTCTACCGTCACTTCTCCCGCAAGGAAGTGCTTTTCCGCCATGTGCTGGAAGATGCCTACCGGACGATGCGCGACGCCGAGGAAAAGCTTCAAATGCCCGACGACCCCGTCGCCGCGCTGGATCGCCTGACGGCGTTCACCTTTGACTACTACACCGAGAATCCCGGCTTTCTGACGCTGGTCGGCATCGAAAACCTGCATGGCGGGGACAATATAAGGGATTCGGACCCCGATGCGGTCCATGCCGGCAACATCGCACGCATGGTGGCCGGCATTCTGGAGCGTGGTGCCAACGCCGGCCTTTTCCGGTCGGGCATCGACCCGGTGGAACTCTGGCTGTCCATTTCCGGCCTGTGCTGGGCCACAGTCTCGACCGTCCATACGATCCGCTTCAACTTCGGCCGCGACCTTCTGGACCGGCAGGAACGTGCCGTGCGCCTTGCTCACATACAGGAAATGATCCGGCGCTATACCCTGCGGCCAGACCACTTGTAGGGAAGTGCCTGCGTCATCAGGGTGAGGCCGCGCTTGGCCTCCTCATCCGAAACGCTGTCGGCAAGCGCCAGAAGCGAAACGGCCGTTTCGCCGTAGCGATTGTCGCCCGGAGCAGGCGCAAGGCAAAGCGTCCACACCTCATAGCCCGCCGCCTTGCGACGGCCGATCACATGCCCTTTTTCCAGAAACATCTCGATTTCCGCGCGGATCGTATCCGGCTCGATCTGCCATTGCTCGTAATGGGGAGCGTTGATTTCCATGATGCGCTCGCGCGATTCCGGGTCGAGACGCGCCATCATGCAGACGCCGGCATGGCCAACACCGAGCGGCAGACGGCCACCAACACCCGAAAGCAGGGGTTGAACCGGTGAGGCGCCGAGTTGGAAATCGAGGCAGACGGATTCGAAACCGGATCGCGCCATCAGAAAGCTTGAAATGCCGGTGCCGGCAGTGATCGAGATCAGTGCGGGGCGAAACAGATCAACAAGATCGCCGATGCCCGGCATGCGCTGGGCGAGCGCATAGATGGCGCTGCCGAGCCGGTAGTTACCACGGCGGCCGCTCTGTTCGACGAAGCCGTAATGGGACAGACCGGTCAACGCACGATGAATGGCCGATTTGGCATCGCCCACGCTTTCCGCAATCTCGGCAAGGCTCATGCCGTTTACACCGGCAATGCCGAGCGCAAGGAGAATTTCGGCGCCACGCTCGACATTGCTGGACGACTGTTTGGCCATGCTTCCTCCGATTACCTCAACAAGAGGCGTCGCATAATCCGATTATTGGAACCGAGTTATGCGACGCAACCTTGTCCGTCAATAGGAAACCTGTCATTCGCAGAAAAGAGACCCGATTCCCCGAAGGGAACCGGGCCAGTCCTCGGGGGAAATCAGAGGCCGTAAATGGCCTTGGCGTCTGCGCTCGAAATACGTCCGTCGCGAATATCCGTGGCAACCGCTGCCGGCGCCCGATCGGCAGGCTTGCCATAACCACCGGCGCCGGGCGTCACGATCTCGAGAATATCGCCCTTGAAAATGTCGCCAGCACCGTTCACCAGCCGATCGGGCGCACCGAGCACGGTAAACGAGCCGAGACCGCCTTCAAGACCACCGCCTAAACCCCATGGGCGGGAGATGAAGCGCGAACCGCCAACCGACACCCGGCAATCGGCTTCGGCGCGATAGACGCGGCGCAGGCCCATACCGCCGCGGAATTCTCCCGCACCGCCGGAACCGTCCACCAGTTCGTAGGCAACAAGTGTCAACGGATATTCCGTCTCGAGCGATTCCAGCGGCAGGTTGGAGGTGTTGGTCATGTGCACATGCACGCCATCCAGCCCGTCCTTGTTGTAACGCGCGCCGAACCCGCCGCCGATGGTTTCCAGATAGACCCAGAGACTGCCATCGGCCCGCGTGCCGGAAAAGCTCGCAACCGCCACCGAGCCGTTGCAGGCGGCGGTGACGCGATGCGGCACGACCTGCGCCAGCGCCCCGTGAATGAGATCGACCACGCGTTGGCAGGCGGCAATGCGCCCGTCGACGGCGGCGGGATGGGCGCAATTGAGCAAAGTGCCCTTTTGCGCCGTCACATGGATCGGCCGGGCAAGGCCGGCATTCGGTAGAACAGTCGGGTCCACCACCGTCTTCACCGCGTAATAGACCGTGGAAAGAAGCGCTGTGTAAACGACATTGAGGCCGGCGCGCACCTGCGGCGGGCTGACGAAGTCGAGGTGCATCTCATCACCCTTCACGGTGATCGTCACCGAAAACTCCAGTTGCTCCCGCAGCGATTCCGCGTCGAACAGATCGGAAAAGCGATAGGTGCCATCTGGAATGGAAGCGATGCCGGCGCGCATCTTGCGTTCGGCATAATCCATCAGTTCCCGACCGGCGGCGAGAACCGTTTCGGTCGAATACTTGTCGCAGAGTTCCTTGAGACGCGTCACGCCAAGGCGGTTCGCAGCCATCTGGGCGCGCAGGTCGGACATGCGCTCATGCGGCACCTGGCAGTTCAGCAGGAACAGCTTCTGAATGTCTTCCTGAAGAATGCCCTTGCGATAAAGCCGCACCGGCGGAATGCGCAGACCTTCCTGATAGATATGCGCGTGGCCACGATCGGCGAAGTCGGAGTGGTGGGCGGTGTTGATCGCCCAGGCAATCAGCTTGCCATCGTGAAAGATCGGCTCGGCCAGAACGATATCCGGCAGGTGCGTGCCACCGCCTTCATAGGCATCGTTGCCGATGAAGACATCGCCGGGCGCCAGCGTTTCGGCTCCCACATGCTCGAGAACATAGGGAATGAAGCCGATGAACGAGCCGAGATGCATCGGAATATGCTCGGCCTGGCAGAGCATGGCACCCGTGGCGTCGAACAGCGCGGTCGAGCAGTCGCGGCGTTCCTTGATGTTGGTGGAGTAACTCGCCCGCACCAGTGCCTCGCCCATCTCCTCGACGGTCGAGGCGAAGGCTGAACCGATGACTTCGACGGTGATCGGGTTGAGCGCGGCGGCAGAGCTTTGCGCAAGAGCTGCGTTCGTCATCACTTTTCCTCCACGATGAGGTTGAGATAGGCATCGACCTTCGCGACATAGCCGGGCGGCAGAACCGTGGTCGAATCCATCTGGTCGATGATTGCCGGACCGGCCACGATGTTGCCGGGTTTGAGCAGATCGCGGTTGTAAAGTGTGGCGGACGTAAAGCCGCCTGCTTCCGCCATCCAGACGTCCCGCCTGCCGGAAATCGCGGCGGAGGAATCCTCGCCCTCGATTTCGCGCGCCTTGAAGGCGGCCTTTTCGACCAGACCGCTCGCGACAAGTCGATAGGTGACAAGCTGCACCGGCTCGCCTTCGGCAATGAAGCCATAGAGTTGGCGGTGGGCCTGTTCGAAGCCTTCCTTCACCAGACGGAAGGCTTCTGTCGTGATCGGACCTTCCGGCAGGGCAACGGCGATTTCGTAGTTCTGGCCGGCATAGCGGCAATCGACGGTACGGGTCAGGACGCGGGCCGTCGGCGCGATCTTTTCGCGCTCGAACCAAGCTTCAGCCTGGGTCTCGAGACCGGCATAAAGCGACGCAATGGCTTCCGGGGCCACCTGATCAAGACGATGCAGGACAGTTGCCGAGAAATCCGTACGCAGATCGGTCATCAGCAGGCCGAGGGCGCAGAGAACCCCGGGCGTCTTCGGCACGATGATGCGTTTCATGCCGAGTTCGCGGGCAAGGCGCACCGCATGAACCGGGCCGGCACCGCCGAAGGCAACCAGCGCATAATCGCGAGGATCATGCCCGCGCTGCACGGAGATGACCCGTATGGCCTTGGCCATGTTGGCGGTGACGATGTCAAGAATGCCGTTCGCCGTTTCCAGAACGCCCATGCCAAGCTTGTCGGCCAGCTTTTCGACGGCTTTTACCGAAAGCGAACGGTCGATCTTCATGCGGCCGTTGAGCAGATATTCCGGATTCTGGGTCTGGAGAACGACATTGGCGTCCGTCACTGTCGGCTCGTCATTGCCCAGACCATAGCAGGCCGGGCCGGGATTGGCACCGGCCGACCGCGGGCCGACCTTGAGGTGATTGCCGCTGTCGATATAGGCAATGGAACCGCCGCCGGCACCCACTGTGTGAATATCGAGCATCGGCGCCTTGATAGGATAGCCGTGGACGACGGATTCGGACACGACGCGGCACTGGCCATCGGCCAGAAGCGCTACGTCCGAACTCGTGCCGCCCATATCGAAGGTGATGAGGTTGTTGATGCCGGTCATGCGGCCGACAGCCTGTGCGGCCACGACGCCGGTCGAAGGACCGGAGAGAACCGTGCGCACCGGCATGTCCGCGGCGGCATCGAAACCGATCACCCCGCCATTCGACTGGGTCAGTTGCGGCGCGACCTGAAGACCGAGATCGGCGAGCTTGCCGGAAAGCGCCTTCACATAGCCGCGCATGACCGGACCGAGATAGGCATTGACGACCGTGGTCGACAGACGCTCGAACTCGCGGAATTCCGGCGCGATACGATGTGACAGGGAATGGAAGGCTTCCGGAAATTCTTCCTCAAGAATGCGCGCCGCCACCTTTTCATGGTCCGCATGCATGAAGGAGTACAGGAAGTTCACGGCAACGGCCTTGACGCCTTCGGCCTTCAGGGCACGCACGGCTTCGCGCAGCGCCGCCTCATCCAGCGTCTTTTCGACGGTGCCATCAGCCAGAACGCGCTCTTCGATGCCAAAGCGCAGATGGCGCTCGACCAGAAGCTCAGGCTTGTCGGCCTGCAGGTCATAAAGATCGGGGCGCTTCTGCCGGCCGATCTCCAGAAGGTCACGGAAGCCGCCGGTGGTCAGCAGCCCGGTCTTGACGCCCCGACCCTGGATCAGCGCGTTGGTCGCAACCGTCGTGCCGTGACCGAGATAGGACACTGCGCCAGCGCTGGTACCAACCCGCTCGATTCCGTCGGCCACGCCCTGCGTGATGCCGCGCGAGGGGTCGTCCGGCGTCGAGGAAACCTTCCAGATCACCACTTCACCGGTCTCGTCCTCGAAAAGGCAGACATCGGTAAACGTGCCGCCGGAATCAACGCCAATCCGCCATGCCATGGCAAGCTCCTTCTTCATGGTCCGCTGGGGTGAAGCGCCCGAACTGGCACCCCCCGTTTTCTTGCACGCGCCGCCAGCGTCCGGTCCTGCCTGGAAACCGCTCGCCGATGACGACCGGGATGCCGCCCCGGCTGTTGGTCAAACTGTATGATCGGGTTTTGCCGACTGTCAATTGCAATTCCAATATTACGATCAAAATATAATACATATTCCATTTATCGGATTAAAATGCAAAAATGACCTGACAAACGACAGGGATCGATGTTTTGTTCCATTATTTGGATTTTATAAATTTCATTGGATCAATTAATGGAATTTTTCTTGACACCCCGAAAAAGCTCTCACTATTGTTTTCGAGAACGGCGGGACCGGCAGCGACGGCGCTGACGGCGGGAAGCAATCTTCCCGAGCGATGGCTCAAGCGAGATCGTCCACGCCGGCTGGCATGCATGTATCAACACAAAAATGGGGAACCAGACATGATACTCGACCGCCGTACCCTGCTGAAACTCACTGCCGCTTCAAGCGCCGCCCTTGCCTTCGGCGCCCATGCTTCCTTTGCTCAGGCCCCGGCGGATACGCTGCGTATCGGGCTTTCCACCTATCCGGCGCACCTCAAGCCCTGGGTCAATGTCGGTTATGCCGGCCAGCTCGTCTCCTCGCTCATCAACCGCTATCTCATGACCTACACCACCGAGGGCAAGCTTGTCGGCGAACTGGCCGAAAGCTTCGAGCGCGAGGGAGACAAGGCCTGGGTGGTAAAGCTGAAGGACGCAAAGTTCTCCAACGGCCAGCCGGTCACCGCCGCCGATGTCGAATGGAACATCGAGAAGATCAAGGCTGAGGGTTCGGGTGCCTATACCCGCGACGCCATGCTGGAAGTGGAAAAGGTCGAGATTGTCGACGACCGGACGTTCAAGCTTCTGACGAAGACGCCGAACGCTGCCCTGCCGGCGCTGTTTGCCAATCCCTTCCTGCAGATCATTGCCAAGGGTTCAACGGATACGCAGGATCACGGCGTCGGTGCCGGACCCTTCACGCTCGCCAATGCGGAAAAGGGCGTCGGCCTCGATTTCGAAGCATCGCCGCATTATTTCAAGACCGGCTTCCCGAAGTTCAAGAAGGTCAAGGTCACGGCCTATGCAGACGAAAACCTGCGCGTCGCGGCCATCACTGCCGGCGATGTGGATGTGATCGACTACGTGCCGTGGAGCGCCATGGACCAGATCGGCGCCGATGCCAATCTCGGGCTTGAAACGGTTGCCACCGGCGCCTTCATGTTCCTGTCGTTCAACGGCGCCGGCGCCTTCAAGGATCACCGCCTGCGTCGCGCCGTCGCGCTTTCCATTCGCCGTGAGGAAATCGTCAAGGGTGTGTTCTTCGGCCATGGCGCACCGCTCGAAGGCGTGCCGCGCTCGGCAACGACCCCCTTCTACAATGCCGAACTCGCCAAGGGCCAGACCTATGACCCGGATCGCGCCAAGGCGCTGATCAAGGAAGCCGGTGCGGAAGGCGTAACCGTCAACCTGCTGTCGACAGCACAATACGGCATGCACCGTGATACTGCCGTCATCGTGCAGGGTCATCTGGCCGAGGTCGGCATCAACGTGACCCTCACCATGCCCGACTGGTCGACGCGCGTGACCATGGGCAACAAGGGCCAGGGCGACTTCGCCATTCAGGGGCTTGGCCTCGATACCTTCGATCCCGATGCCGTCAGCGCCCTGATCGACCCGACGCTTTCGCCCACCTTCTTCCGTTCGCGCAATTTCGAAGTGCCCGGCCTCTCCGCCCTGCTCGCCAAGGGCCGCGCGGAATTCGACCTTGAAAAGCGCAAGGCCATCTATGCGGAGGTGGACAAACTGGTGGTGGAATACACCCCGTTCTGCGGCCTGTCCTATCGCGCCACGGGCTTTGCCCGTCTGAAGCGGGTCAACAACTTCAGAATGCTTCCCGACCAGATTTCTCCCTTCTCGGGACGTCTTTTCGACGAACTGTCGCTGTCGTAACATCGGAAACAGCCGGGCGGCCCCTGATCCGCCCGGCATCCATGTCTCGTCTTCCATGCGAAGAAGGCCCGGGACCATCTTGTTCCGGAACCCTTTGGCGTGGCCGACTGCCGGAGGGCTGTCTTCATGTTCTGGTTCCTGCAGCGAATTGCAATTTCTCTGGCGCTGCTCTGGGTCGTCACCAGCCTCGTCTTCCTGTCAATCTATATGGTGCCCGGCGATCCGGCAGAGCTTCTGCTTTCCGGGGATGGTGCGACACCCGACCCCGCCTCGATTGCGCAATTGCGCGCCGATCTCGGCCTCGACCAGCCGATCCTGGCCCAGTATGCCGAACGCATGGCCGGCCTTGCCCGCTTCGACCTCGGCAATTCCATGGTGGATGGCTCCGCAGTCTCCGCCGAAATCGCCAAGCGCCTGCCTCGGACCCTCGAACTCGTGGCCGCGGCGGCTGTGCTCAGCCTTCTCATCGGCATTCCCGCCGGCGTCATCGCCGGATTGAAACAGGGCGGCCGCTTCGACCGCATGGCGAATTTTCTCGCTGGCTTCGCGCAGGGCATTCCCGTCTTCGTCGCGGGCACGATCATCATTCTGTTGTTTGCCCAGATCTGGAAACTCACCCCAGCCGGCGGCTTCGTCGCCTTTACCGCTGATCCCGGCAAGCACATCGTCCTCCTGGCAATGCCTGCCTTCGCCATCGCACTCGGCCTTGCGGCCATCGTCTTTCGCATCGCGCGTGCTTCCGTGCTCGATGTATTGCCGCTGGATTATGTGCGAACCGCCCGCGCCAAGGGGCTGCCGCAGGGCCGCATCGTCGCCCGGCATGTGCTGCGCAATGCGCTGATGCCCGTCATCACGGTCTTCGCGCTCAATCTCGGCGGCCTCTTCGGCGGAACGGTTCTGGTGGAATACGTCTTCAACTGGCCGGGCCTTTCCGGCATGCTGGTCAGCGCAGTCAATTCGCGGGATTATCCGAGCGTCACCGCCGTCATCCTCGTCATCTCCGCCCTGTTCATCACGCTCAATCTCGTCGTCGATATCCTCTACGGCGTCACCGATCCGAGGGTTCGCAAATGAAGCGCTCGCTCCGCCTTATCTGGCCAGCCCTGCTCCTGCTCATTGCCGTGATCTGCCTTGCCGCACCGGTTCTCAATCTGTCCGATCCGCTGAAGATGAGCATGGGCCAGCGCTTTGCCGCCCCCTCCTACGCCTTCCCGCTCGGGCAGGATGAAATGGGTCGGGACATTCTCTCGCGCCTGATCTTCGGCATGCGCATTTCTCTCTTCATCGCCCTTTCGACCGCAATACTCTCCGGCATCATCGGCACGGCGCTCGGCATTTTCGGCGGCTACATGCGCGGGTTCAGCGAGATCATTACGCTGCGCGCCATGGATGTCGTACTGTGCTTTCCGCCGCTGCTGCTCGCCATGCTGGCGGTCACCCTCTATGGCCCCGGCCCGATGACCCTCATTCCCGTTCTGTCGGCGGTCTTCGTCCCCGGCTTCACCCGCATCGCCTATTCCAGCGTGCTGACCGTTCGCTCACAGGATTACGTGGAGGCGGTGCGCGCCATGGGGGCAAGCAACGGCCACATCATGTTGAAAACCATTCTGCCGAACATCATGGGGCCGATCCTTGTTCAGGTGAGCTTCGTAACGGCCGCAGCGGTCGTGCTCGAATCCGGCCTGTCCTTCCTTGGCCTCGGCGTCGTGCCGCCAGCCCCCTCGCTCGGCCTCATGATCGGAACGGGGGGTGCCGCCATCGCCCATCAGCCCATGCTGCTGCTTTGGCCCTGTCTTGCCCTCGTCGCCATGATCCTCGTCCTCAACGGCGTCTGCGATCTGCTGCGCGACTGGCTCGACCCGCGCAACGCCGCACGTGGCGCATGAGAAAGAACCGGAACCGATGACCGACACAGCCCAGACTTCCGAAAGTCCCGTCCTTTCCATTCGGGACCTCAAGGTATCCTTCCGGCGCGACGGCACCTTCACACCTGTCGTTCGCGCGCTCAATCTCGATATTCACGCCGGTGAAACGCTTGCGATCGTCGGTGAAAGCGGCTCGGGCAAGAGCGTGACAGCCCTGTCCGTCATGCAGCTTCTGCCCGAACAATCGAGCCGCATCGAAGGTTCGATCCGCCTCAACGGCGAAGAACTGGTCGGCTCATCTCCGGCGCGCATGCGCGAAATTCGCGGCGACCGAGTGGCGATGATCTTTCAGGAGCCGATGACCTCGCTCAATCCGGTGCTGACGGTCGGTGAGCAGATCGCGGAATCGCTGATCGCCCATCGCGGCATTTCAAAACGCGAAGCACGGGCCGAAGTGCTGAAGCTGATGGAAAAGGTGCGTATTCCCTCCGCCGAGCGGCGCATGGACGATTATCCGCACCAGTTTTCCGGCGGCATGCGTCAGCGCGTCATGATCGCCATCGCGCTGGCCTGTCGTCCGGCCCTCCTGATCGCCGACGAACCCACGACGGCCCTTGATGTCACGATCCAGGCGCAGATCCTCGATCTCATCAAGACCCTGCAGAAGGAGGAGGGCACGGCCGTTCTCTTCATTACCCATGACATGGGCGTCGTGGCCGAGATTGCCGACCGGACACTGGTGATGTTTCGCGGCGATCCGATCGAAACCGGCGACACCATCGCAATCTTCGCGGCCCCCGAAAAGCCCTACACGCGGGCGCTGTTATCTGCTGTGCCGGAACTCGGTTCCGCCGGTGACGGCGGGCCGCGCCCCTTCCCCATCATCGACATGGAAACGGGCCGCCCGCTTCCCGTACCGCAGCGCGGGGACACCGTCGACAAGAGCGATACGCCACTTCTGGAAGTGAGCAACCTTTCGGCCCGGTTTGAGATCCGCTCCCCCTACACCCGCATGGTGCAATCGCGCGTCTACGCCGTCGAGAACATCACCTTCACGCTGGCCAGGGGCGAAACGCTGGCGCTTGTCGGCGAATCCGGCTGCGGCAAGTCGACGACCGGGCGCCTGCTGGCCGGTCTCAACCGCCCGCATTCCGGCTCGATCCGCATTCACGGTACGGCGGTGCGCGATTTCACACGCGCCGATCTCGCCCGCCGGGTGCAGATGATCTTTCAGGACCCGTTCGCAAGCCTCAATCCGCGCCTGACCGTGGAGAACGCGATTGCCGAACCCCTCCTGATCCATGGCCTCGAAACACCGAAGAGCGCACGAAAACTGGCTCGGGACCTTCTCGGCGAAGTCGGCTTGTCCGGCGAGATGGGAAGCCGGTATCCGCACGAATTCTCCGGCGGGCAACGCCAGCGCATCTGCATTGCCCGGGCGCTGGCGCTTGAACCTGGTCTTATCGTCGCCGACGAGGCGGTTTCGGCGCTGGACGTCTCGGTGAAGGCGCAGGTGGTGAACCTGATGCTCGACCTGCAGGAGCGGCTGAAGCTGGGCTTTCTGTTCATCTCGCACGACATGGCGGTGGTGGAACGCATCAGCCACCGGGTTGCGGTGATGTATCTCGGGGAAATCGTCGAGACCGGCCCGCGCGCTGCGGTGTTTTCCAACCCGCAACATCCCTATACGAAACGGCTTCTGTCCGCCGTTCCATTGCCGGACCCGTCACGCCGCAACATTGAGCGCAAGCTGCCTGATCGCGAACTGAAAAGCCCGATCCGCGACAAGCATTTCGTGCCGCCCGAGCGCGAATACCGCGAAGCCGGCCCCGGCCACATGGTTCAGGTCTGGGGTGAGGAATGGGCGTAAACGTCAGGCTTCCTGTACCGGCACGATCTTCAGGTTTGCGCCGTGCGCTTGAAGGTGATGGCGGCTTTCCTCCGCCAGCCCGTCATCCGTGAGGATCATGCCAACCTGATCGAGCGAGGCGACCCGGTAGAGCGCCCGAGCGCCGAAGCGGCTTGAATCCGCCATCAGCACGCTGGAAGCCGCCGCCGCGATCATCGCGCGCTTCAACTGGACGAGTTCGAACGACGTATCCGAAACGCATTCGCCGTCAATGGCCTGGGCGCAGAAGAAAAGCTTGTCGCAACGCAGGTCCTTGAGAAGCGTCAGGCCGGGCTCGCCCAGCAAGGTAAAGGCGCCGGGGCGGCAATGCCCGCCGGGCACGATGAGCTTGATGTGTTGGGTATTGGCCAGCGTCGTCGCCACGAAAAGATCGTTGGTGACGACGGTCAGCGGCACGGATAGCCCGGCCACAACCTGCGCAAACTGGTGCAGGGTCGAACCGGTGTCGATGAGAATGCTCATGTCCGGCTCGATCAGCTCGGCCGCCGCCGCTGCGATCGCCCGTTTTTCTTCAATTGCGGTTTGCCGGGCCTGATCGGTCGTCGGCTCAAAGGCTGCCTTGCGTCGCACCCTAACCGCTCCACCATGCGTCCGGCGGATCAGGCCCTGGCTGTCGAGCTGATCAAGGTCGCGCCGGATGGTCGAGATGGAGGCGCCCAGAAGCCGCGCAAGATCCTGATTGCTGGCTGCAACATTCTCTTCGAACCACTCAAGGATCTTCTGGCGACGCTGCTCCGGCAGCATATCCTCGATGGTCTGATTGTCGGGTTCCTGCTGCATCATCGGCCTCCAGTCCCTTCCTCATGCCACCGGCGTCCGGTGCTGGCAACCTTGGCGAAAACAAAAAAGCGGGCGAGACAAATCCCGCCCGCGAAGTGCGTCCGGCAAATGGAGAACGCCGGACGCGGGGAAACCGTGTCAGAGGTCGATCTTGATGTATTTCGCCTTTGTCTGGCCGACACCGCGATGGGCCGTCACTTCGATCTCGACGCGGTATTCACCGGCAAGCGGAGTTGCCGTGATGGTCGAGGCCGGATCGATGCCCTTGAACTTCTCACCGAGCACGGCCATCACCGCTTCCTTGTCCTCCGCATAGGGAATGGCAACGCGCGAACGCACGACATCGGCCAGCGTGGCATCGACAGCGGCAAGCGCGGCCTCGATGTTCTTGAAGCACTGCAATGCCTGCTCGCGGGCATCGGGTGACATGATGCGGGTCTTGTAGTCGAGACCGGCGGTGTTCGCGACAAAGATCATGTCTCCCACCTGGGTCACGCGCGAGTAACTCACCTTTTCTTCGTAAAGGCTGCTCGTCTTGATCTTTACGACCTCAAGTTCACTCATGTTATTCCTCTTTTTGGCGGGGTGTTCCGGCAGATCAGGCGAAGGCCTTCAGCCGGCTAAAACGCTCCATCCGGAACGGTCTGGGGTCGACGCAAGGGGTGGCGCCGGTGATGAGATCGGCCATAAGCGCCCCGGCCCCCGGCCCGATGCCGAAACCGTGGCCGGAAAAGCCGGTGCAAAGATAAAAGCCGGGAAGAGACCCGACCGGCGCAATGACCGGCACAGCATCGGGCGTCACGTCCATGAGACCACCCCACATCTGCGTCAGTTTCGCCGCACCGAAAACCGGAAACGCCTGACGCAGGTAATCGATACCGCCATGGACGAAGCGCAGCGACGGGTCGGGATCGAGAATACGAACCTGTTCGAACGGCGTCACGTCATCGGCCGACCATTTGCGCGCCATGCCCCACTCGCGCACGAACTGGCCGTTGACGCGCAGCGTCAACTCCCGCCAGCTCTTGATAAGGGTTGGCATATAGTCGACGAACAGGCGAAAACTGTCCGGCGTCAACGGCGCGATATTGGCATTGCGCTGGGCGACGGTGAAGCCGCCATCCAGCCGGCGACGGAAGGAAAAGTTGCTGGCGCCGACGGCCATGTCCGGCACGCCATCGATCGAGGAAAGCCGTGCCACGCTGCCGAGAATGGTCAGCGACGGGAAATCGATGCCCATATTGCCGGCAAACCGCCGCGACCACGCCCCACCGGCCAGAACCACCGACGCGCAGCGGATTTCGCCGCGCTCGGTGACGACGCTGCTCACACGGCCGGCTGTGCGCTCCACCGTGCGCACCGCACAGTTCGTCAGGATATGCGCGCCCTTGGCGGCTGCGCCGCGGGCGATGGCCGGCGCCGCCAGCATGGGTTCGGCTTTGGCGTCGCTTGACGTGTAGAGCGCAGCCTTGAATGGCTTTGCGGCACCGGGCACAAGCGTCTGCAGTGCCGCTCCGGTCACGAGCCGGGAATCGAGCCCGAGCGGCAGCGCGTGCTTCAGCCAGTCCTCATACATCGCGACATCGGCATCCGTCTCGCAGAGATAGGCAATGCCCGCCTGCCGGAAACCCGTCTCGCCATTGATGCGTTCATTCATGCTTCGCCACAGGCGCAGACTTTCGATGGCCAGCGGCAATTCAGCGGCATCGCGCCCCATCTGGCGCACCCAGCCCCAGTTGCGCGCCGATTGCTCGGCTCCGATCAGGCCCTTTTCGCAGACGGCAACCCTCAGCCCTCGCTCCACCAGCGACAAGGCCGTCGACACACCGATGATGCCGCCACCGATAATGACGACATCGACCTCGGCGGGAAGCTCCTGCGGCGTCACCACTACGTCTGGAAGAATTCTGGACATCGCACCCTCTCGCATCGTCACGATGAGACATCGTTGCTCGTATTTGAAATTTTGTGATCGATTCAGCACGCTATTGCAAGTGTCGATTTCAAAATATCACTAAAATCGTCGAAGTGCGGCAAATTGAGCCACAGATGCACCTCAAAACGCCAAAATCACGCATTATCGGTCATGAAATACTATGAGCCGCCCTGAACTGCTCGATCAGGGCCTCCGTGCGCATGGGATCCGTGAAGGCGGAGATATCGGCAAAAAGAGAAGCCGCCGCCGCCCCACCCATCAGCCCGCAGGCAACCGCCGCATCGCGAATGGCCAGACCATGCTGCGCAGCGTACTTAGCGACAGCCGAGGCCGTCGGATAATCATAGATCGCCGCGAGGGCGGTCGAGAGCGCCAGCGACCCTTCGGCATCTTCTCTGCACCGGTCGATTTTTGCCGAAATGCCCGCGACACACCCGGACACGAACAGTGGGATACCGCGCACCATGAGGCGGACGGATTCGCTGACGGCCTCAAGGATGATCGATTCCCAGACATTGAGATCGAGCTCCCCCTCGACGGCGCGGGTGATTGTCGCGTCATTGCCGATTACTCGAAAAGCGACCTGCATCATCATTTCCGGCATGACCGGATTGACCTTGCCGGGCATGATGGACGAGCCAGGCTGCACGGCGGGCAGGCCAATCTCGCCGAAACCGGCACGCGGGCCGGACGACATGAGGCGCAGATCGGCTGAAAATTTGGAAAGCGTTAGCGCAACGGCCTTGAGGGCCGCCGACAGGCGCAGCCAGAAATCGGCGTTCTGAAGCGCGTCGAAAAAATTGTCCTCGGCGTGCCACGCCTTGCCCGTAATCGCTGCCAGTTCCCGCAAAACGGCATCACGATAGGCAGCGGAAGCACCAAACGCGGTCCCAACTGCGGTCGCGCCGAGCGGCAGGCCCAAACAGGCCTCTTCAATTCGAGCAATATCGGCGCTCTGCCGTTCGAAGGCGGCGCGATAGCCGGAAAACTGCTGTGCAAGCGTGACCGGGAGCGCGTCCTGCAAGCAGGTTCTGCCAAGCTTCACGACGCCGGAAAACGCCCGCTCCTTCTCCTTCAACGCGTCCACCAACCCCGTCAATACATCGCGCAAGCTTTCAAGCTGGCCCGCCACGGCGATTTTCATGGCAGAGGGAATGACGTCATTGGTGGACTGGCCCATGTTGACGTGGGTGTTCGGGTGAACCGGGTGCGGCCCCTTCCGTCCGCAAAGGATTTCGCTGGCGCGGTTCGCCAGCACTTCGTTAACGTTCATGTTCGCCGCCGTGCCGCCGCCACCATGATAGATGTCGACTGGAAAGTCGGCACGCAGGACTTCGTTAAGGCAAGCCTCAGCCGCCGCGCAGATTGCTCCGGCAATGACCTCGGAAAGCCCGCCCGTCTTTTGGTTGGCCCGGGCGGCCGCCAGCTTGATGGTGACGATCGCCGGCACGAAACCTTCGATATCCGCAATCGTCCGGCCGGAAATCGAAAAGTTCTCGACGGCTCGCATCGTCTGGATGCCATAGGCGCAGTCGACCGGCAGATGTCGCGTGCCGAGTGCGTCGGCCTCCTGGCGGAGTTCGGCCTGAGTATCACCCATCTCAGCGCCCTGGACGATCGATGAAGTCGCGCAGGCGATACCAGCCGGTGAATACCGGCAGGAACCACGGCTTACCGGAATAAAATGGCACGGCGGTGAATTTCTTCCTCTCGAAGGCAGATGGCGTGTTCTGCTGACCGAGGATCTTCCGCGCGGTCTGATAGCCCAGATAAGTCATCAACGCCACGCCGTTGCCGTTACAACCGACGGCGAAATCCCCACCGTCGCGCTCGCCGAGATGCGCAATCTTGTCGACTGTCATCGCCACGCTACCGATCCACGAATGCGTGATCTTTACGCCGTCAAGCTGCGGCCAGATGGCGAGCATACGGGCGTAAAGCCGTTTGGCCGCCTGCGTTTCCGACATTTCAAAAACGCCGGGTCGCGAACCGAAAAGAAGCCGGGTGCCATCCGGCGAGGGACGGGAGTAGATGAGATCGCGGCGCGTGTCGGAGATCATTCGCGCCTGCGGAATGAGTTCTGCCAGCAAATCGGCCGGCAGAGGTTCCGTTGCAATCTGGTAACTCTTAACCGGCACGAGGCGGCGGGCAAGCGCCGGTGACTGGTCGGCGCCTGTATAGCCATTGGTAGCGATGATGACGTTCATCGCACGAACTGCCCCGCGTACCGTCGGAACGATCTTCTCGTCCCCCGGCCCTTCCTGCACCACGCTTGCGCGCGCATGCGAGCGTAGCATAACGCCGGATGCCTTGGCCCGTTCGCGCAGCGACCGGTGATAGAGGCCCGGATGCAAACCGCCGTAATCATCAATCAGCATACCACCGTGATAGAAATCAGAACCGATAGCGGCGCGCTGATGCTCACGGTCGAGGAAATGCACCTTCACGCGAGTCTTTTCCGCCAGAAGCGCGCCGTGACGCTTCAGCGTCTCATAATCATTTGCAGTGTGCGCACCAAAGAAGCGACCGGTGATGTTGAGACCGGCATCGAGCTTTTCAGTATCGATCAGCATCTTGAGGTAATCATAGCTCTCATTGCTCTCTCCAATAAGACGCGCGACCAGTGCCGGGTCAATACCCTTGATCGCGCCGCCGACAACGAGCTTCTGGCCACTTGAGACCATGCCGCCCGAGCGGGAGGAGCAGCCCGCGCCAATCCGGTCGCTGTCGAGCACCACGACGGAGCGGCCGGACCGCGCCAGATGGGTCGCCGCGTTAATGCCGGCGTAGCCCGAGCCGACGACGACGACGTCGGCACGCTCCGGCAGAGGATCGAGATTTGTTTCCGGCTCGGCACCTTCCCACCAATAGGGATCGGCCTTGAAGTTTTCCGCGAAAATAGTGTCGTAACGGGGCATAACATGCCGAGCCCTAGGCTCGCCTTTCCTTCATGACCGGGCGCAGTGCCGCGCAGCAACCACTCCCGACCGGTAACTGTCTGCGCCGGGCCGTGCCAACTTGAGCCCGGCCCGGTGGCGCGATCAGAGAACCTGACCGAGGAACTCGCGGGTGCGCGGGTCCTGCGGATTGTCGAAAAGCTCGACAGGCGGCGCGCTTTCGACGATGAGGCCGCGATCTGTGAAGCACACGCGGTGCGAGACTTCCCGGGCAAACTTCATCTCATGGGTTACAAGAATGCAAGTAAGGCCATCCTCCACGAGTTCGCGGATGGTGAGCAGCACCTCCTTGACCGTTTCGGGATCGAGCGCCGCCGTTACTTCGTCAAAGAGAATGACTTCAGGGTGCATGGCCAGTGCGCGGGCAATCGCCACACGCTGCTGCTGACCGCCGGAAAGCTGGCCGGGATAGCTGCCGGCCTTTTCCGAAAGCCGCACCTTCTTCAAAAGCGCGCGGGCGCGCGCCTCCACCTCCGCCCTATCATGGCCGAGCACCTGCACGGGTGCCATCATGATGTTCTCAAGGGCGGTGCGATGCGGGAAGAGATTGTACTGCTGGAAGACCATCGCCACCTGGTGGCGCAGCGGCCGCATCTGCTTCTCGTTCTTCATCTCGTGCACGCGGTGGTCGCCCACCCGAATAAAGCCTTCATCAATGGGAATGAGCCCGTTGATGCAGCGCAGAATGGTGGATTTTCCCGAGCCGGAAGGGCCGATGATGCACACCGCCTCCCCCTTCTGCACAGAGAGCGAGATGCCCTTGAGGACCTGAAAGTCGCCGAAGGATTTGCGGATGCCGTCGATTTCGATCAGCGCGTCGGAACGGTTCATAGATTGTCTCCTTTGACTGCGCGTTCCAGACGTCGCGCCAGAAGCGCAATCGGGTAGCAGTAGGCGAAGAACAGGAAGAGGATGGTGAGGTAGAAATAAACAATGACCCGCTCACTCTCCATCGCCAGCGACGTGTTGAGAATGGTCAGCACGTCCTGAATGCCGGTCACGGTGGCAAGCGCCGTGGCAATCATCAACAGCGCATAGAGGTTCATCCAGCCTGGAATCATGCGGCGCAGCGCCTGCGGCAAGATCACGTGGCGGTAGATCTGGCTCGTGGTGTAGCCGAGCGACCGCGCTGCTTCCCACTGGCCACTGTGGATGGACTGGACCGCACCGCGAATGACTTCGGAAAAGTTTGCCGCTGTCGGCAAGGCAAGACCGATGACCGCCTTGACGAAAGGCGGGAACGGAATGACGAAGCCGAATACCCTGACCTGAAACGGCAGGATGTAAAGCATGGCAAACAACAGAACGAGCCAAGGCGAGTTCCGAAGGAAGTTCATGATGAGAAATGCCGGTATGCGCACAAGCGGCGATTTTGCAAGCGTCGCGAGCCCCATGAACGTGCCGAGCAACGTCGCAAGCAGCATAGAGGCAAGGGACAGCAGAATGTTAAGTACGAAGCCGCCGGTAATCGGCCAGCCTGAACCTTCTCCTGTCAACAGCAACGGCAGACGTATGAGAACGCGCTGCCAGTACACCGAGCCGCCGGCCATCGCGTCAAGCGCCACCCACACCACCACGAAAAGTGCGATGATGATGAGAACAGCTCGTTTTTTGTCTTCATAGGAAAGCAGGGTGTCCATAGATCAGTGCCCCTTCCCGTAGCCGGGAAAAGCCATAAAAGCTTCCAGCCGCGCCATTGCAAAGGTCAGGATGGAAACCAGCGCAACATAGATGACGAGCACGAGAAGCATGACTTCCAGCGTGCGAAATGTGTCGTTATAAATCTGCCCGGCGTAGTACATCAGCTCCGGAACGGTAATGACAGAAGCCTGCGAGGTCGTCTTGAACAGGTTTGTCAAGATGTTGGTGAGACTGGGCAGGCAGATGCGGGCGGCAATAGGTGCCTCAATGCGCCAGAATCTTGCCCAGCGACCATACCCCAATGAACGGGCCGCCTCGATGATTGAGCGCGGCATGGTATCGATGCCAGAGCGGAAGGCCTCGATCGCGAGCGCGCCGCCGAACAGGCTGAGCGCGATCGACGCGCAGGCAAAGGCACTGAGGAGCGGCACCGAAAGTCCTGTGGACGGATCGGTGACCTTCAGGCCAAGCGTCGACAGTGTGAAGTAGGCAAACAGCATCTGCAACAGTGGCGGTGTGTTGCGGAAGACTTCGACAAACAGCTCGATCAAAGCGTCGAGCCAAAAAAGGCGCAGTGTCAGACCAAGAGCGCCAAGCATGCCGATGAGCATGGCAGCGATCGACGAGATCGCTGCCAGCTTCAAGGTGTTGAGCACACCCATAAGCAGCCATTGCTGGTAGGCCGAGTCCGCCAGCCAGGAGTAATCAAGACCGAACAATGGCCACACTCCCGAAATTTCAGTTCTTCTTCGCAGCAGCGGCCTTGGCGCGGTCCGCAATGTACTGCGAATGCGGCATGCCGAATTCGGCTTCCCACTCGATCAGCTTGCCTTCGGCTTCGGCCTTGGTGATGGCGGCGTCAACAGCGACCTGGAACTCAGCGTCGCCCTTGCGTAGACCACCAGCCATGGGAAGGAACTCGTAGGGCGCGACGGCGACCTTGTAACCGGTCCAGTCAGCTTCCTTGATCTTCTGCTGCAGGGTCATGTCGTCAAAGACAAAGCCGATGCAACGATTATCCTTAAGCGCGCGATAGGCCTCGGGCTGAGTCTTGAAGGCCACGAGATTGATCCCGAATTCCTCGGTCATCTTCTTATTGTAGTAGGAGCCCTGGATGCCGCAGACCGGCTTACCCTTCAGCTCTTCCCACTTGGAAATCGTCGCGTCCTTGGCCATCAGGACCGAAGGACCGGCAGCGGAGACATACTCTGTGGTGAAGTCGATGACCTTTTTGCGGTCTTCGGTGACGCCGAGCGTTGCGAAGATGGCGTCGATACGGCCAGCCGTCAGGAATTCGATACGGTTTGCGGCAACCACCGGCACCAGTTCGATCTTGTCTTCCGAGCCCAGAAGCTCCTTTGCAACGTATTTCGCTAGCGAAACCTCGAAGCCGACGATCTGCCCCTTGTCATTCAGCATGCCGTAAGGCGCATAGTCATTCTTAACGCCGACGACCAGCTTGCCGCGAGCCTTAACATCTTCGAGCGTCCCGGCAGAAGCCATGGATGTTGAGCCGGCAAAGGCGGCGATAGCCACAATGCAGGTGCCGATTTTTTTGATTTTTGTCATTTTGTTCCCCAGAACACAGTGCGCCGTTGGCGCGTTGCAAGAAGCAGCGCCGCTTCAGCCGTGGGCTTTTCGCGGATGCATGAACTGGAACGGCTAAAATTTTTGCAGTAATCTTGTCCGATCCAATTTTCGCCATTGATGCCGCATTTTTCTCATTATACAAGTTATCCACCTTCTATTTTTCATAATATGGTATTTAATGTCAGAAATCACGATTTCCCCCTCCGGCGGGGCACAGTTACTCGACCGCGCCGTCATTCTTCTCGACCTCGTTGCAGATGGTGAAGCCGAAGGCGTTACGCTAAAACAGCTCGCGTCCCTTTCCGGCCTCAACACGGCAACCTGTCACCGTATTCTCAACACGCTGGTGGGCCACAAGCTTCTGGCGCGTGACGACAAGAAGAAGTGCTATCGGCTGGGGGCTCGCATGGCGATTTACGGCGCGCGGGCAGCCCGTGGCCCCGGGCTCATCAGTCGCTGCGAAATGGTGCTGACACGCATTCGTCGAAAGACCGGCGACACGATCCATCTCCTGGCGCGTTTCAATCACGATTCTGTCTGCCTGGACCGGCGCGACGGGGAATGTGTGGTGCCGACGCTTACCGGATCGATTGGCGGCTCTGTGCCGCTGGGTGTCGGGCCAGGTTCGATCTCGATGCTCGCCTATCTCGATGAAGACGAACAGGATTTCATCATCCGCGCCAATCTCGAGCGTTACTCCGCCTATCGCGACCTGACAGCGGCAAAGGTCCGTCGCCTGATTACCGATACGCGGGAGCGGGGCTATGCCGTCGACATCGGGGAATTGATCCCCGGCATCGCCGGCGTCGCCATGCCGATCCTGACCGAGGACAACAGGCCGACCGCATCGCTGGGCTTCACCCTGCTCTGCGCCAAGCTTGCCCCCGGCGTGATCGAGCAATATGCCGCCCTGCTCAAGGAAGAGATAGGCGGAATTCTCGGTCAGTAGGAATCGTCTAGCAGGCAGTTGACCCAGAACTCGGAAACGCTGGCGCGGTTCGGCAGGCTCACGACATGGACGATCGAGCTCGCAATGTCCTCGGGCTGCGTCAGCGCATCGACCGGCGTCGCCGTTGCCAGCGGCACCCCCATATCCGTCGCCACGAAGCCGGGGCAGACCGCAGTTGCCCGCACGCCCTTGTCAAATCCAGCCTGACGAATGGCGTGCGAAAGACCGAGCGCCGCAAACTTCGAGACGGAATAGGCCCCGGAGATAGCCGATTTGACACGCTTGCCCGACAGCGAGGCGACGATCACCACCCGGCCGGAACCACTGGCGACGAGCGGTTCCCAGCAGGCTTTCACCAGCCGGCGCGGGCCGTTCACGTTGACGTTCATCAACGATTCGAACTCCTCATCGGTGGCGTCGATGGCGGTCTTGCGCACCATGATGCCCGCATTGGCAACGACGGCGTCGATGCGCCCGAACCGGGTGAGAACGTCGGCGGCCCAGACCTGCGGCGAGGCCGCATCCAGCGCGTCATAGGCGTGAACGTCAACCGTTTCCGGATTGGCCCAGTCCGGCAGAACCGGATTGCGCATACCGAGCGATACGTTCCAGCCGGCTTCCATGAAAGCCCGACCCGCTGCGGCACCGATGCCGCGATTGCCGCCTGAAATAAGGACGGTTTTCTGATTGGTCATAACGTGATTTCCTTCTTCAAGCGTGGAGTGGACCTATGGCCCTCTCCCTGCGGGCCGCACGGGCACCCTGATACCGGAAGTCGCGAAGCCTCGGCTTCGGAGCGATGGAGCCGGCCGCCGCGATCGCTCCACAAACGAGCGAATGTGGCTCCCGGTAACAATGGTGAGGATGTGCCGGCGACTTACCGTCGCAGCATCATGATTGGCAGAGAAAGCGGCCGATCGTCAAATTCAATCTCACAATACAAATCAACGAATTCCGATTTTTTATATAATGAAATTTCCGCCTAATCCCGTCCCCCTCGTTTACAGCGCGGCCTGGAAAAGCTTTGTCAGCGCGGCGGCCTGCGCCTTCCGCAGCGCCATCGGAAAGTTTTTTCAAACAATCGCAAAGAATTCCCCGTTGGACCCTCCGGTTTCCTCGCCCCTATCGTTGCCGCAACAAGAACGGCCACACAGGCAAAGCAAGGGAAACAGCGATGAAAAGCAGTCATTTGAAAGCATTGGCGACGGTTGGACTTCTGTCTGCAATCACGGCTACGGCACCTGCGGGCGCAGCCGAAATCACCGTGATGGGCTATCGTGGCGCCTTCGAAGAAAACTACGTCAAGGCCGTGATCCAGCCATTCATGGCGCAACATCCCGACATCAAGGTGAACTATTTCGGCGTGCAGAACGCGGCGACCTCTCTTGGCAACATGCGCGCCCAGAAGGATGCGCCGCAGGCCAATGCCGTGATCTTCGATCTTTCGGTGGCCAAGATCGCCAAGGAAGAAGGGCTGGTGGCAGACCTCGATCTTGCCAAGGTCACGCCTTACGCGGATATCGCCGATATCGGCAAGGAACTCGCTGGCGCGGCCATTCCGCTGACCTACGACACCTTGACGCTGATCTATAACCGCGACGCTTTCCCGAAGCCTCCGACAAGCTGGGAAGCACTTTGGGATCCGGCACAGAAGGGCAAGGTGACCATCCCTGCCCAGGGTGGCGGCGACATTCAGGCCATTCTTCTGACGGTCATCGCCAACCGCCTTGCAGGCGAGGATGATTACAAGAAAACCATTGAACCCGGCGTGGAAAAACTGGTCAAGCTTGCGCCTTCCGTGCAGACTTGGGAGCCCAAGCCGGATGCATACACGCTTGTGGCCAACGGCACCGTCAACCTGTCGATCGGCTACAACGCCCGGTCACAATATTATCTCGACCAGACCGAAGGACGCCTGCAGTCGCTCGGCCCGGTCGAAGGCACCGCCTCCCAGATCAACGTCATCAGCGCCATTGCCAAGGCGCCTGAACCGGAGGCTACACTTGCCTTCGTCAACTACGTGCTGAGCCCGGAGGCACAGGCAGCCTTCGCCAAGGCGATGTTCTACGCGCCCACCAACACCAAGACCGCCGTCGATGATGCGACGAAGGCACGCATTCCGCTGATGGACCCGGTCCAGCGCGAAAAGCTGATCGCCGTCGACTGGATGAGCATCGGCGATATGCGCGAGAGCATTCTTCAGCCCTGGCGACGCCAGATCATTCCTGCCAGCCGCTGATCCCCGCGCGGCTTGACTGGGGGCGGCCAGCAACAGAGGGCCGCTCCCCTTTTCTCCCCACGGTTTCCCACGACAGGATTGACCCATGCAGATGGTGGAACGACGCGGCGCGTCCGCGAACGGTGATGCGCGCCCCGGCGACAGCGAACCGGCCTTTCTCAAGCTGGAAGGCATCACGAAACAATATGGCACCTACACCGCGGTCGATAATCTTCATCTCGATCTGCCGCGCGGCAAGCTTCTTGGCCTTCTCGGCCCATCCGGCTGCGGCAAGACGACGACGCTGCGCATGATCGCCGGTCTGCTGTCCGTCAGCGGCGGCCAGATCAAGGTCGGCGGTGACGACATCGCCCAGAAGCCGCCGCACAAGCGCGACATCGGCCTCGTTTTCCAGAATTACGCCCTCTTTCCGCACATGACCGTCGCTGAAAACGTCGCATTCGGCCTGGAAATGCGCGGCGTTGCGAAATCCGAAATCGCCACACGGGTGGAAGAAGCCCTCGAAATGGTGCGCCTTCCCGGTTATGGCACCCGCAAACCGAAGGAAATGTCAGGCGGCCAGCAGCAGCGCGTATCACTCGCCCGCGCGCTGGTCATTCGCCCACGCATTCTCCTGCTGGATGAACCGCTCTCCAACCTCGATGCCAAGCTGCGCGACGAGATGCGCGTCGAAATACGCGAGATCCAGCAGCGTCTGTCGATCACTACGGTTTTCGTCACCCACGACCAGGTCGAGGCGCTGACGATGTGCGACTGTGTCGGCGTCATGTCCGGCGGCAAGCTTGCCCAGCTCGGCTCACCGGAAGACATTTACGAGAGGCCTGCGAACCTGTTCGTGGCCGATTTCGTCGGCCGCGCCAATGCGCTGGAAGGCAAAATCGAGGATGTCGATACCGTCCGCTTCGGCGATGGCGTCTACAAATGCGATACCCACGGCGCGCGCAACGGCAAGGCAACCATCGTCATCCGCCCGCACCGGGTGCACGTGACGCCAAACCGAGACCGCACCCTCGTCAGCGTCATGACCAACAGCGTGCACGGCCGCGTGCTGCGCGTGACCTATATCGGCGACGTCGTGCAGTACGATATCGACACTGGCACGCATGTGCTGAAGGCGGAAGTCCACACCGCCAGTGGCGGCCATGCCTTTGCGGCCGGGGAAAAAGTGCTGTGCGAGTGGAAGCCGCAGGACATGCTGGTCTTCGCCGGAGGCGGCCAATGAACCAGACCGTCGACGCCCTTTCGCAGCGCGCCGGCCAGCGGCGCTTCCCGCTTATCGCCCTCGTGCTGCTCGTGCCGATGGCGATCATCAACCTCGTCGCCTTCGTGCTTCCGGTCCTGCGCCTCGGCCAGATTTCCTTCATGGAAAGCCGCAGCGGCGGCGTTTTGACCGGCAACTACTCCACGGAAAGCTATATCGGCTTCCTGACCGATCGTTTCAGCCTGGATCTCATCGGCAACTCGCTGTTCCTGTCGTTGTCAGTCACCTTCATCACCCTGTGCTGCGCCTACCCCATCGCGCTCTTCCTGCATCGGGTCTCGCCACGCTGGCGCAATGTTCTTTTCGTCGTCACCGTTTCGCCGCTGCTCGTATCCAGCGTCGTCAGAACCTATGGCTGGATGGTGATCCTCGGCGAGCAGGGCTTCGTCAACGGCCTGCTGATGTCGAGCGGGCTGATTTCCTCGCCGCTGCGCCTCGTCAACAACTGGATGGGCGTGACGATCGGGCTTGTGGAAGTGCTCATCCCCTACATGGCGCTGTCGCTGATCGCCGGCTTCGGCCGTCTCGACGTCAATCTGGAGGAAGCTGCCGCCTCGCTTGGCGCCAATGCCTGGACCCGCTTTCGCCGCGTCGTCTTTCCGCTGACACTTCCCGGTGTCGCACTGGGCTGCCTGCTGTGCTTCGTGCTGTCGATCTCGTCCTTCATCACCCCGAAACTGCTCGGTGGCGGCCGCGTCTTCCTGCTGGCGACCGAAATCTACGACCAGGCCGTCATCCAGCTTGAATGGCCCAAGGCCGCCGCAACGTCCGTCATCGTTCTCGTCATCTTCGGTCTGGCGCTCGCATTCTATTCGCGCGTCGTCCGTCGTTTCGAGTGAAAGGGAGCGTCCCATGATCGGCAAGATCACCATTCCGTTCCGCATTCTCGTCCTGTGCATCTATCTCTTCCTGCTGGGCCCGATGCTGATCGTCCTGCCGCTGTCCTTTTCGAACGACAGCTACCTGACGTTTCCGCCGCAAAGCTGGGGCGTGCGCTGGTACACAGCGATGTTCGGCCACCAGAAACTGATGGAGGCTTTTCAGATCAGCCTCGGCATTGCCTCAACCGTCACGGTTCTCGGTCTGGCAGCGGGCCTGCCGGCAGCCTACGCCATCCGTCGCTACAGCTTTCCGGGCCGCGACGCAGCGATGAGCCTCTTTACCGCGCCGCTGCTTTTACCTTCCATCGTGCTCGGCCTCGCCATTCTGCTCGTCTTCGTGCAGGCAAGGCTGCTCGGCACGTTCACCGGACTGGTTGCAGCGCATCTCATCGTCACGACGCCCTACGTCATCCGCATCATGACAACGGCCTTTTCGACGCTGCCGCCCTCGGTCGAGGAAGCGGCAACCATGCTGGGCGCCTCGCCCTTCACCGTTTTCCGCCGCATCACCCTGCCGCTCCTGATGCCGGGTTTCGTTGCAAGCGCCGCCCTTTCCTTCCTCATCTCGTTCGATGAGGTGGTCATTTCCCTCTTCATCACCGGTCCACGCATGACGACCCTGCCGGTGGAGATCTTCGACTATGTCGAAAGCCGAACCGACCCGATGACGGCCTCGATCTCCGTCTGCCTCATCGCTGCGACCCTTCTCATCATCTTCATCATCGAACGCACGCTTGGCCTTTCAAAAACGATCGGCAAGTGAGCCCGCCTTAACGGAGTAACGACTGAAATGGATAACATCGCATTGTGGATGTCGCAGCCGCATTACGGCTATCTGGAGATTGCCAGATCGTGCGGCGTAAAATCGCTGGTTCTGGAGCTGGAACACGGCACCTTCGATCTCTCCACGCTCGACCAGTTTCTGGCCTTCACCAAGGCGCTGGGCATGCCTGTCATCACCAAGATCATCGCCCCCAACGCGGAGTCGATCCAGCAGGCGCTTGATTTCGGTTCCGATGGTGTCGTCGTGCCGCATGTTCTCGGCGTCGAACACGCCCGTGCGGTGACGAAAGCGGCAAAGTACCCGCTCACCGGTGTGCGTTCCTATGCCGGCGGCCGCGTGTTCGGCTATGCGCGCCCTTCCAGCGAAACCTTCGCGGCAGAGAATGCCCGCACCAAGTGCTACGCAATGATCGAAACGGCGGAGAGCCTCGCCGATGTCGAGAAGATCATCGCGCTCGATACCGTCGACGGCCTGTTTCCCGGCCCCTCCGATCTCGCCCTTGCCCGTGGTCGCGGCGCCTATGCCTTCACTGACGAGGACCGTGCCGACCTCAGACGCATTGCCAAGGCAGCGCGCGATGCTGGCAAGGAATGGGTCATGCCCGCCTGGACGCCTGCCGAGCGCACCTTCGCGCTGGACGAAGGCGCCGCCCTTCTCGTCGTCGCCACCCAGACCATGACGCTGCGCGCCGGCATCATGTCCACCATCAACGCACTCAAGCAGGAAAACATCGTCGCCTGACGACCAAGGAGAAAACGATGAAAATCAGTCTGATTCAGACCAATCCGCAGCAGGACCGCGACAAGAACCTCGCCGAGGTCCGCGCCCTGATGGAAGACGCCTACAAGGCGGACCAGCCGGACCTGATCGTTCTTCCGGAATATTTCGAGGTCTACGGCACCTCGACCGAGGAGAAGCTTGCCATGGCGGAACCCGCCGGCGGCGCAGCCTATCGGCTGGCGCAGGATTTCGCCCGCGAACACAAGGTCTTCGTCCATGCCGGCACGATCATGGAAAAGGTCGAAGGCGAAAATCGCATCTACAACACCTCCTTCGTCTTCAACCGCGAGGGCGTGGAAGTCGCGGCCTACCGCAAGATCCACATGTTCGACATCGTCGCGCCGGACGGCACGGCCTACAAGGAATCCGCCACCGTCAAGCCGGGTGAGGATATCGTCACCTACGAACTCGACGGCCTGAAGGTCGGCTGCGCCATCTGCTATGACATCCGTTTCTTCGAACTGTTCCTTCAGCTCGAAAAGGCCGGTTGCGATGTCATCGTGCTGCCGGCGGCCTTCACGCTCCAGACCGGCAAGGACCATTGGGAAGTGCTGGCTCGCGCCCGCGCTATCGAAACCCAGACCTATTTCGTTGCCTGCGGCCAGACCGGAGCCGTGACGGTGAACGGTGAAAAGCGTGCCTGCTACGGCCATTCGCTGGTTTGCGACCCCTGGGGCCACACCATTGCGCGCGCCTCGGACGGCGTCGGTTATGTCACCGCCACGATCGACACCAGGCAGATCGCCCGCGTGCGCACCCTCATCCCCATGACACAGCATCGCCGTATCGCCTGCGGCTGAGGAGAACGCTGATGTATACGATCAACGCGATGCCGGAACAGGTTCCGGCGGAAGACCTCGACCTCCTTTCCGGCGTGGAGACGGCAACCGTCGGCCACTGGCGGCTGATGGGCTTCATGAACCGCGCCATTCAGCCGCTCCTGCCCGGCCGCCGCGTCGTCGGCACGGCGGTCACGCTCGCGATTGCGGGGCCGGATTCCACGCTGCTGCACCATGCAGCGGGCCTCTTGCGTCCCGGCGACATTCTCGTCATCGATCGCCTCGGCGATGACAAATATGCCTGCTGGGGTGGTGGCGTCACGGTCGCCGTGAAGGCGTCGGGGGCGACGGCCGGCATTGTCGACGGCCCGTGCACCGATCTTACCGAGATCATCGATTCGGACTTTCCGATGTGGTCGCGCGGCCTTTCGCCCATTACCACGCGTATCTACGATCTCGGTGGTGGCATGAACATTCCCGTCAGTTGCGGCGGGGCGGTGGTCATGCCGGGCGACGCCATCCTGGCCGACGAAAGCGGAGTTCTCGTCGTTCCCCGCAACGAGGTTCGCGCGGTGGCCGAAAAGGCGCTGGGCATGCAGGAGCGTGGCAAGCAACGGGAAGCGAGCGTGCGCGACCGCGTCGAAAAGCTCGGCGACCTTTCCGGTGCCAGCGCCAAGGTGCTGGCAAAGCTGGGGCCGGCCTGACGCGACCGGGCCGGAACGCAAGGCGCTCCGGCCCGAGCTTGCGGCAACCGTCAAGTTGCTCGTAACATCGACAGGGGGCAAGCCTGAAAAGAGACGTGGCCCACCCTTCGCAGGAGCAGCCAGACCATGAATATCCGCTTTCTCGAGACGATGATCTGGCTTTCAGAGCTGAAGAACTTCCGGGTCACGGCGGAACGCATGAACATGACGCCCGCGGCAATTTCAAATCGCATCGCCGCCATGGAACAGGAACTCGGCGTCAAGCTTTTCGAACGAGACACGCGTGAAGTGCGCTTGACACAGGAAGGCGTCGCCTTCGTGGAAGGTGCCCGCGATATCGTGGCGCGCTATGGCCGGCTTGTCACGTCGGTCAGCCCCACCACCGCCATTGAAGGCGCGGTGAAGATCGGCCTTCTGCCCAGCATGGCGCTGACGCTTCTGCCGGGCATCATGGAGGTTCTGAAGCGGAAGTTTCCCAGAGTGCGGGTTGCCATCACCACGGATTCGTCGACCGTGCTGCTGGACAAGCTGGAAAGCCGCGAACTGGATGTCGTACTCGGCTTTCCTGGCCAGCCGCGCGAAAACCTGCGCGTGATGATGCTTTGCACCTTCGGCATGTTCTGGATCGCCAATGGCGAGATCGATCCCGGCGATGAGGTCATGACGAGGCAGGATATCCTGCAGTTCCCGATCATTTCCTATGAAGCGGGCGCGCATAACCATCGCCGCATGATCGACTATCTGCCCCCCAACAGCTTCGATGAAACCGTGGTGCATTACTCCAACTCGCTGGCGACAACGGTCAGCATGATCGCCGCCGGCGTCGGTATCTCGGTCCTGCCCCCGATCGTTATCCAGAACGAACTGCGGGCCGGCACGCTACGTGTGCTCAATGTGAAGCCGGCCTTTCCGTCGACCGACTATTTCGCCATCTATCTGGAAAATCCGTCATCTCGCCTGTCGCCCCTCGTCGCATCGATTGCCCTCGATGTCGCCTCACGCTTCTGCGCCCTTTACGACAATGCACTGGCGGCACGGCCGGAAAACAGCAGCCCGGCGGGTTGACAGCCCAAAGGCCCCGGTTTGCACCGGGGCCTTGCATGCACCTCTGCAAAAGGGCTGGATCAGCCGCCGAAGCCGAAACCTTCGGGAATGTCTTCCAGCTTGATGCCCTGCGGCTCGAGGCTGTTGACGATCCAGGTCTGGTTGTTGCCGATGCGGCGGTTGTAATCGGCCCAGCCGGAAATGAAGCCCTTGAACACCTGATCCGCGTTATAGTTGATGGCGATGACGGAGGGAGCCGCCAGCACAGGGGTCGGCACCTTCAGCTTGCCGATGGTCGGCGCCTTCTTGGATATCACGAGCCCGTTCAGCATGGTCGAGACGAGACCGTCGGCCTTGCCGGTCGTGGCGGCCACGATGGCTTCATCGCGGGTCTTGAAGCGGAGAATGTTGGCCTTGGGCAGATATTGCTGCGTCATCAGATCCTGCGACGAGCCCATGTCCACGGCGAAGGTGTACTTGGCGTCGTTCAGTTCGGACCAGGTCTTGCCCGTCAGCTCATCCTTGGCGGAAACGATAACGAAGCTGTTGTAATAGGTCGGCGACGAAAAATTCACCGAAAGAGCACGGGCGGGCGTCGCCGTCACGGCGAAGGCCAGGTCCACCTTGCCGCTCTGCACATCGAGAATGGCGTTGGCCCAGCTCGATTCCACCACTTCCAGCTTCACGTCCAGCGTCTTGGCTATGTCGTTCGCCATATCGATGACGAAGCCCTTCCACTCGCCGGTGCGCGGGTCCTTGTTGAAATAGGGCACTTCGTTGAGAATGCCCGGAATGCGAAGCACGCCGCGCTGGCGGATTTCATCGATCGTTCCGGCCTGGGCTGCCCCCGCGACCAGTGAAAGCGCGACGGCGGCAGCGCCACAGATTTTCTTGAACAAGTTCATGTGCGGTCTCCATGTTCCCCAAAACTTCTTGAGCGCCCCGGCCCGGCTCCCCCTCAAGGGTTGAATGCTGGCAAAAGGCGTTGAGGAAAGCGTATCGGACAATTGGTTCGGGACAATGCTAGAGACACAAGCCCGCTTATGGCATTTTTTGTATGTGCGCCGCATCTGGCTGTGAACGATCAGGCCAGCGGCTCCTCCCCGCGCGGCGGCTCCAGCACCGTGCCGACCAGTTCGCGCCGACAGTCCTCGAAAAGCTGCTGCACGTTCGGGTGTTTCTGCAGGAAGCCGGCATTGCCGAAATAGACGCGCACTTCCGGCAGGCCGGTAATCGGCACGGTCTCGATCGTCACATCCTCCGGTGAAACGCACCACGAGGGAATGATCGAAAAGCCGAGACCTTCCTCCACACAGCGCTTGACGCTGGAGCTGCCGGATGTGGAAATGACCGGCTGCACGGAGGCCCCGCCACGCTCAAGAAAATCAAGCGCCAGATTGCGAAGCGTCTGGCCGGGTTCATAGGTGATGAAAGGCTTGTCCTCCGCCCAGCGGGCGATGTCCTTGGGGTCCGGCGCCGCCCCCCATTCCCGGGGATAGACGAGACTTAGCCTATATGAACCGAGCAGGCGCTGCGGCACGACGGGATCGCCGAAGTACCGTTCGGAAATACACACGTCGAGCGAACCGTTCTTCACGAGTTCGGCGAGCACCGTATCGCGCTCATAAACGGAGAATTCCATATCGGGAAACTGTTCGCGGAAGCGCTTGAGAACGCGCGGAAACAGGTAAAAGAAAATCGCCTGCGGCATGCCGACGCGAAGCGACGAACGCTGGTTCTCGATCAGCTTGGTCAACCGTTCCAGCATGATGTCGAGTTCCGGATGCAGCAGATTGTAGAGCGCCCGCCCGCGCGGCGTCAGCGCGATGCGTTTGGCCCCCTGCTCGGAATCGATCAGCTTGCCCTTCAGCAGTTGTTCCAGCCGCCGCACATGGTTGGCCGCCGACTGGTAGGAAAGGTTCAGTTCCCGCGCGGCCCCCGAAAATGAGCCGTGGCGAGCGACCTGATAGAAGGTCTGGATAAGGGTCAGGCTGATTTTTGACATGGTTTCGATCCGGATGGGCGGGGCGACGAGTAAAAAAGACGGGTGGCTGTTTTGCAGCGCATCCGACAGTCAGGCGGATCATCGCGCCGCTTGAGCCGATATCTCGATACAAATTTCGTGCAAACGCAAGGCCGTGATCTTGTATCGACGTCGACCGCCCCCCGCCGTCAATATCGGAGCCACAACGCAAACAGCCTGGTTCCGCCCGTGACCCGAACAGAACTCCCCAGCTCCGTATTGATTGCCGGTTGCGGCATCGTCGGAGCGGCAACCGCCTTCTTCCTCGCCCGGCGCGGTGTCGATGTCACGATCATCGATCGCGAAGGTCCGGCAGCAGCAGCGACAGGCGCCGCCGATGGCGCGGTGTCCGTCGCCAGCAAGCGGCCCGGCCCGATGATGGTTGCCGCACTTTCGGGTGTTGCACTTTATCGCCAGCTTCTGGCCGAAGGTGTACTCGCAGACCTGTTCACGCCGCGCTCCACCTTCATCATTGCCGCCTCGGATGAGGAATGCACCGTGCTTGAAGCTCACGGCGCAGCCCTTTCGGGCGAAGGTGTCACCGTCGAAACGCTGGGGCGCACAGCCTTGGCGCAGCGTTTCCCCGCCCTTTCGCCTTCCGCCCGCATGGGGGCAGAGGTGAAGGGCGACGGCCATGCCATCGGCTATCGCATCGTCAACCGGTTGCTGTCCACCTCCGGCGTCACCGTCCGGCGCGGAGTGGCCGCCAAGCATCTGATCGAAGCCGCCAACGGCCGGATCGCCGGCATCGCGACCGACAAGGGTGAGTTCCGCGCCGATGCCGTGGTGATCGCCGCCGGTAATGGCGCTGCCTCGCTGCTTAGGCTCGATGGTGTGATGAAGCCGCGCAAGGGCCAACTTCTCGTGACCGAACGCGCACCAGCGCTGAACGCCTCCATGCCCGGTTCCATCATGTCGGGCCGCTACCTTCTCTCCAAGGGCAGCCAGAAAGGCGGCCCCGCCTCCGGGCGCGGTTACGGTCTGGTGGTCGATCCGCTCGTGACCGGCCAGTTCCTGATCGGTGGCACCCGCGAGGATAGCGACGCCCGCCAGACCAATGATTTCGACGCGGTGAAGCACATTCTGGCCGATGCCGTGGCGCTGGTTCCGGGCCTTGCCGACGTGCGGTTGCTGCGCGCCTTTGCCGGTGTCCGCACCGCCGTCGTCGACAGCCTGCCGCTGGTCGGTCGCTGGCCCGTGCACGACAACCTTTTCGTCGCTGCCGGTTTCGAAGGCGATGGTATCTGTCTCGGTCCGGTCATGGGTCAGGCAATTGCTGCCCTCGTCTGTGGGGAACAGCCCACGCTCGACCTCTCGCCCTTCACACCTTCCCGTTTCTCAGCCTGCGAGGTGGCGGCATGAGCGACAACACCTTCTTGTGGCAGGGTCAGCCGATTGCCTTCACGGCCGGCGAAAGCATTGCCGCCGCACTGACGGCGGCTGGCATCATGAACTTCGGCCCGGATATGGCCGGGCGCGACACCCGCTATTTCTGCGGCATCGGGGCCTGTCAGGGTTGCCTGGTGCAGGTCGATGGCCGCCTTACCGAATCCTGCCTGACACCGGCCAGCGCCGGTCTTCAGGTCACCAATGCCGGAGGCACGCATGGCTGAGGTCATCATCATCGGCGGCGGCCCGGCGGGTCTTTCTGCTGCCGGCACGCTGGCAAAGGCCGGCATCGCCTCAACCCTTCTCGAACAGCGCGCAACGCTCGGCGGTGCGATCCACCGCCAGCCCGTGGGCTCTGCGAAACCGGTTTCCGTTTCCACCGCGGCCCGCCACCGTTTCGAACGGCTGATGCAGGGCATCGCCACACCGCTCGTCCGGCTGCGGGTGTCCACCACGTTCCTCGGCATTGATGGCGACGGCTGCATGCTGACCGAAAGCCGGACAGACGGCACGGTCGCGGCGCTGAAGGCGGATGCGGTGATCCTCGCAACCGGTGCCGTCGAAAAGATCCGGCCGGTTCCCGGCTGGGATCTGCCCGGCGTTTCCACCGCCGGCGGCCTGCAGGTCATGCTGAAGGAAACCAGCACTCCGCCAAAAGGCCGCATCCTGCTCGCCGGTAACGGCCCGTTGCTGATCGCGCTTGCCGCACAGATGATCCGCGCCGGAAATCCGCCGTTGATGATCGTAGAGGCCGGCAATCCGCTCGCGCATCCGGTCGCCGCCTTCGGCCTTCTTGCCCACACCACTCTTCTGCGTGAAGCCACGGGCTATACGCTCGATGTCTTGCGCTCCGGCATACCATGGAAACGCGGCGCCTGCCTGACCGGCATCACCGCCAGAGACGATGCGTTGGAGGCAACCATCCTCCACGCCGATGGCCGCACGGAAATCGTGGCCGCGGACCGCATCGCGCTGCATGACGGCATTCGCGAAAACGATATTGGCCTTCCCGCCGCCCGAAACAACGGCAAGCCCATCATCCTCAAGGCCGGCGATTGCCGGCAGGCGCTCGGTGTCTTCGCCGCCGTTGCGGATGGCGAACGGGCGGGTTCGGAAGCGGCAAGCCTTCTTCGTGGCAACAAGGCCGCACTCACCCGTTTCGAGCGCCGGATCGACAGGCAGGTCGCCGCACAGAGGCTTCTCGCGCACATTTTCGCGCCGGCTCTGCCCCTGCCGCCGCTGTCGGCCCTGCCGGATGATTGCACGCTCTGCCGCTGCGAAGGCCGCACGGTGGGCGATCTCAAAGCGCTGCTGACTGTCAAGGACGGCCTTTCAGGCCGCGAGGTCAAGCATAACGGCCGCTTCGCGATGGGAAGCTGCCAGGGCCGTTTCTGCGCCGCCAACACGGCAGCGCTCATGGCGGCGCTGAGGCCGGATGTGCCGGCACCCACCCTGCGGGATCTGACCGGCCAGCGCTGGCCGGTTCGTCCCGTCTCCATTGCGGCGCTCATCGGTGCCGCTTCCAATGAAACGACCAACGATCACGAGGTCCGGTCATGAGCATTCTCAACGCGGTCGCCACCGCCTCTACGGGCTTTACGGTCCACAACCCCTTCAACGGTCAGCCGGTCGGTGAGGTCGCCACCGCCACGCCCGCCGAAATCGTCACGGCCATTACCCGCGCAAAAAGCGCGCAGGCCGCCTTTCGCCGCTCGATGCCAGCCACGCGCCGCGCCCTTCTCAATGCGTTGGTCGCCGAAATCGCAGGCGATGCCGATAATCTTGCCCGCATCATTTCTTCCGAAATGGGCAAGACCATCCGCGAGGCCCGCAACGAGGTGCGCCGCGCGCAGAACACGCTGAAGCTTTCCGGCGACGCCGCGACCTTTCTCGATGGGGAAGCCCTGCATTGCGGCATCGTGGAAGGCGGTGCCGACCGGCTCGCGACCATCACCTACGAGCCGGTCGGTGTCGTCGGCGCCATCACGCCCTTCAACTATCCGCTGAACCTGCTTTGCCACAAGCTCGGGCCGGCGATTGCCGCCGGGAACGCCGTCGTCGCCAAACCCTCGCCGAAAGCACCGCTGGCCGCCGCACGGCTGGCCGAACTGGCCGAAAAGGCAGGCTGGCCGCGCCATCTCTTCCAGGTCGTCCACGGTGGCGCCGATGCCGCTCTGGCGCTGGCGCGCGGCCCCATCGATCTTCTGTCCTTCACCGGCGGCCCGGCAGCCGGGCTCGCCCTCAAGAACGCCTCCGGTCTCGTGCGCTGCCTGATGGAACTCGGCGGCAACGATCCGCTCTTCGTGCTGCCCGATGCCGATCTGGACAAGGCCGTCGCCACCGCCATCGGTCACCGTTTCGAGATTGCGGGCCAGAGCTGCGCCGCCGTGAAGAAGCTTTATCTCCACAAGGACATCGAAAAGGCCTTTACCGAAAAGCTGCTTGCCGCCGTCGATGCGGTGGAGTTCGGTGATCCCGCTCTTGAGGACACCGACATGGGACCCGTCATCGATGGCCTGGCGGCCAAGATGGTCGAGGAGCGCGTCAACGCCACGCTTTCCATGAACGGCGCGAAACTTCTGACCGGTGGCACCCGCCACGACACTCTGTTTACCCCCACCGTGATTGCCGGTATCGCCGCCGATGCGCCGGTGATTGCCGACGAAACCTTCGGCCCGATCATCGCTATCCGCTCCTTCACGGATGCAGCGGCGGCCATCGCGGAAGTCAATGCCGGGGTCTACGGGCTTCAGGCCGGTGTCTTCACCAATGACCATGCGCTCATCCGCCAGTTCTCGCGCGACCTCATCGTCGGCGGCGTGATGATCAATGAAGGGCCGGATTTCCGCGCCGAGCACGTACCCTTCGGCGGGGTCAAGAAGAGCGGCCTTGGCCGCGAGGGCGTGCGCATCACGCTTCGGGAAATGTCGGAAACCAAGGTCGTCATCGATTAAGGAGCGTTCCATGCGTATCGGCATTATCGGTGCTTCGGGGCGGGTCGGAACCCGGTTGATCGAGGCGATACTCGCCAGTCCGGGGCTGGAGCTGGCGGCGGCGCTCGTGTCGCCCGGCTCGCCGCTCATCGGCAAGCCGGTGGCCGGTGCGCTGGAATACCGTCCGGCAGAAAAGACGATCCGCAGCCATTGCGATGTGATGATCGACTTCTCGACACCCGCTGCCTCGCTCGCCTTTCAGGATTTGCTGGGCGACCAGCGGCTTCCCGTCGTCATCGGCACGACCGGCTTCACCGTCGCCGATGACGCGGCGCTGACCGCTCATGCTTCTGCGCGGCCGTTGCTCGTCAGCGCCAATTTCGCCCATGGTTTCGAAGCGTTCAAGCAGACCGCGCTTGGCTTTGCCTCCAAAATGCCGGGGGCCGAACCACAGGTCATCGAAACCTATTACGCCCGCAAGAAAGCCGATCCTTCGGGCACCTCGAAAATGCTGGCGAGCGAAATCGCAGCGGTCCGCAGCCTCGCCATGGGCTTTGCCGCCCCCGAAACGCCGATTGCCGTCAACCGCGAGGGCGACACGGTCGGCATCAACGAAGTCCGCTTCAATCTCGGCTCTGCCGAAGCGGCCTTCCATTTCACCGTTCATACGCTCGCGGCCTATGCCGAGGGCGCCATCGCCGCCGCGCAATGGCTGGTCACGCAAGCCCCTCCCCCGGGGCGCTACAGCCTTGCCGACAGTTTGACCCGATAAAGGAAGCACAATGGATACTCTTGCAGACCGTTTCAAAGGCGTTTTCACGGCGCTCATCACCCCCTTCCAGGACGGCGCCGTCGATTTCGAAGCCTATGACGCGCTGGTGGAACGCCAGATCGAGGCCGGCGTCGCCGGTCTCGTTCCCGTCGGCACCACCGGCGAGGCCGCCACGCTTTCGGACGAGGAAGCCGAAGCGCTGATTGCGCGCACCGCAAAGCTTGCCGCCGGCCGCGCCCTCATTCTGGCGGGTGCGGGCGCCAACGACACGCACAAGGCGGTGGAGAAGGCCAAGCGAGCCGAAGCCGCCGGCGCGGATGCGCTGCTAGTCGTGACCCCCTATTACAACAAGCCGTCGCAGGCCGGCCTCATTGCCCATTACACCGCTATCGCCGAAGCCGTTTCGCTGCCCATCGTGCTTTATTCCGTGCCCGGCCGCTGCGGCGTGGAAATCGCGCCGGAAACCTGCGCGGCGCTGATGGAACGCTGCGGCAATATCGTCGCCATCAAGGAAGCCGGTGGCGATGCCGCCCGCGTCACCCGGCTGCGCGCCGCTTGTGGCGACCGGCTGATCGTCCATTCCGGCGATGACGGACTGACGCTGCCCTTCCTGTCGCTCGGCGCCGTCGGTGTCACCTCCGTCGTTTCCAACGTCGCACCCCGCGAAATGGTGGCGATGGTCAAGGCCTGGCATGATGGCGATCTTGCGAAGGCACTTGCCCTGCACGAGGCAATCGCCGAACTCACCGACAGCATGTTCATCGAAAGCAATCCCGGCCCGGTGAAGGCGGCGCTCGCTCTTTCCAACCTCGCCGGCCCGGAAATGCGCCTGCCGATGGTGCCGGTTTCCGGCCAGACGCGGGATCGCCTTGCCGGTGTTCTCAGCCGTTTCGGCCAGACCGCCGCAGCGCTGCGGGAAATGCGATAAGAGACGCAGGCATCCCGCCGCGATCGTGGCGGGATGCTTTCAGCCAGACAGGAACCGGATGCGGCAGGGAGAAGCCGAAACCGGAAGAGCCAGAGGGAAAAGCCATGAACGCCCCATCGCCAGCCGAGGCGCGTCCCCACCGGAACGCCATGACACACGACAACCGCATGCCGGACAGGAAGGGAAGCTGCGATGACCTATAACTGGGATTTCCACTCCGTCTGGCAATATTACGACCTCTTCCTGTGGGGACTGTGGATCAGCCTCGTCTACACGGTGGGTTCCATCTTCTTCGGCGTCATCATCGGGTTCATCACCTGTGCCGCCCGCCTTTCCGGCTGGAAGGTGCTCGATATATTCGCCCGCTGCTATCAGGAACTCTTCCGCTGTACGCCGCTTCTGGTCCAGCTTTTGTGGTTCTACTATGCCTTCCCGTTGCTGGTCGGCGGCTCCATCGACAACCGCCTCGCTGCCATGTTGACGCTGTCGCTCTATGTCGGTGCCTTCTATGCGGAAATCTTCCGCGGCGGCATCGTTTCCATCGACAAGGGTCAGCGGGAAGCGGCGGCCGCCATCGGCATGAGCCCGTGGCAATCCATGACGCGCATCATCCTGCCGCAGGCGCTGAAACGCATGCTGCCATCCTTCATCAACCAGTCGGTGATCCAGTTCAAGAATACCTCGCTGGTCTCCGTCATCTCCGTCGCCGACCTCGCCTACATGGCCGCCGTCGTCAACGGCCAGACCTACCGACCGCTCGAATCCTACACCGTGATGGCCCTGCTCTACATCGTCATGCTGCTGCCCATCACCCAGGCCGCGGACTGGATCGAAAAGCGCCTGCGGGTCAGTGATTGAGGAGAGATATCATGACCATTCACGAAAACCGTACCACGGCGGAAGCCCCGATCATCGAAGCCGTTGCGCTGCGCAAGAGCTATGGCAACCATGAAGTGCTGAAAGGCCTCGACCTTTCGCTGGCCCGTGGTGAAGTCGTTGCCCTGATCGGCCCGTCCGGCTCCGGCAAATCCACCTTCATCCGCTGTCTCAACCACATGGAAGTGCCGACCGATGGCACGATCCGCTTTCGTCAGAAGACGGTGGGCGATGCCTTTCGCGACAAGGGCGAGGAGATCGGCTACGGCACGCTGCGCCGCCATGTCGGCATGGTGTTCCAGCACTTCAACCTGTTCCCGCACAAGACCGTGTTGCAGAACGTTATCGAAGGCCCGATCACGGTGCTGAAGCGTCCGAAGAAAGAGGCAGAGGAACTGGCGCTCGACCTGCTGGGGCAGGTGGGGCTTGCAGCCAAGCGCAACGATTACCCCAACCACCTCTCCGGCGGCCAGAAGCAGCGCGTCGCCATTGCCCGTGCACTGGCCATGCAGCCGGAAGTGCTGCTGCTCGACGAGGTAACCTCGGCGCTCGACCCTGAACTGGTCGGCGAAGTGCTGGCCGTCATTCGTGGCCTTGCCGAAAAGGGCATGACCATGGCCATCGTCACCCACGAGATGGCCTTTGCCGCCGACGTCTCGAGCCGCGTTCTCTTTCTCGATCAAGGCGTGATCGCCGCCACCGGTTCGCCGGAGGAGATCATTCGCAACCCCGCCAACGAACGCCTCAGGGGCTTCGTTTCGCGGTTCCACGGTTAAGGGGAACGCTCATGGCGCCAATGCGGGTCATCATCTTCGGGGCGGGCAATGTCGGCACTGCGCTCGCCGGGGCGCTTGCCACCCTGCCGGACCTTTCCGTGACGCTGGCCGACAGCACCGACGAGGCGCTGGATACGGCCCGCGGCCTCGGCATCGATGCCCGCTTCCGCGCCGGCCATTTGCCGGACGATATGAAAGCCATGGCCACCGGCCACGACATGATCGTGGCGGCGGTGCCCGATCGCGCTGTGTTGCAAATCGCGCGGCTGGCCGCGGAAACAGGCACCCACTACCTCGATTTCTCCCGCCCCGCCGCCGAAACGCTGGCGGTCCTTCACCCACTTGGCGAAAAACGGGCGGTTCTCACCGGATGCGGCGCGTCTCCCGGTCTGGTCGAGACCATCGCAACCGGCCTTGTCCGGCAATTTTCAAGCATCGAAGACCTGACGATACGGGTCGGGGCCATTCCCCGCCACGCCGTCAACCGGCTGGGCTATGGCCGTATTTGGAACATGGACGGGCTGTTTGACGAATATCTCCTGCCGAGTGCCGCCCTTAGGGATGGCAAGCCGGTGGCGGTTGAACCGCTGGAAGGCCATGAAGCTCTGTCCATTGATGGCGCGGCCTACGAAGCCTTCGTGACCTCCGGTGGCATGACCGAGGATTTTGCCAATTGCGGCGTACCGATCCGCAACCTCACCTTCAAGACCATCCGCCATCCCGGCCATCTCGATTACATGCGCTTCCTGCTGGATGATCTCAACCTGCGTAAACGCCGCGACATGCTGAAATCGTTGCTGTGCAACGGGCTGCCGGTGGTGGGGGACGATATGGTGATGTTCTTCGTCACCGCACGCGGAGAAACTGACGGACGGACCATCGAGCGCTCCGCTTTCCACCGTCTCGCACCCAGTTTCCAGGCCGGGCGGTTCAATGCGCTGACCCGCGTCGCCGCCGGCTATGCCGCCACCCTGATCCGACTCCTGACCGAAGGCGGCTTGGCCCGCAGTGGGCGCATTGCCCATTCCGATCTGCCGACAGGCGAAATCCTCGAAAGTACCTTCCTCGAGGGCGGTTCCTGAACCGTCAATCGGAGTGCCCGCGGCGGATGGCGCGCACCCCGGTCCACACCGCCAGCACGACGAAGGGAACGGCGATGCCCGTCACCATGACGGGATCGACGGTGCTGTCGACATGCTCCCCCGCCTTGGCGAGATAGCCGATCAGCCCGACGATGTAATAGGAAAGAGCCGCAACCGACAGCCCTTCCACCGTCTGCTGCAACCGAAGCTGCATCTTCGCGCGCCGGTCCATCGACGCCAGCAATTCACCGTTCTGCCGTTCCAGTTCCAGATCGACCCAGGTGCGTAGCTGGATGGTGGCGCGTGACAGCTTGCGCGACAGGTTTTCCTGACGTTCCTCAACCGACTTGCAGGTGCGCATCGCCGGGCTGAGGCGCCGTTCCAGAAACGAGCCGAGCGTTTCATAGCCCATCATGCTGGTTTCGGCGAGGTTACGGATGCGCTCCAGCACGATCTCGTGATAGGCGCGGCTGGCGCCGAACCGATAGAGGCTGAGGGCCGCACTCGCCTCCAGTTCGGCGGCAAGCGCGGAAATCTGGCCGAGCAACTGGTCGTCGTCTCCGCGTGCGGGCGCCTTCATGCGCTGGGTAATGTCCGCCAGACTGTTTTCGATGGACCGCACCTCGGATGAGAGGGACTGCGCCAGCGGCAGGCCGAGCATGGCGAGCGTGCGATAGGTCTCGATATCAAGAAGGCGCTGGGCGAGCGCGCTGACGGCAGCCGTCGTCAGCCCCCTGTCGATCAGCAGCATCCGCGTCAGTCCATCGCCGTCCTGCTGGAAGTCGGTGGCGATTTCGGCCTGACCGTCCTTCACGGACGAGCGGCAAAGGCTCGTCAGATCGAACTGCTTCAACGCCGCCTGAAGAGCCGATTCATCGCTGCGAACCTCAAGCCGGACGGCAGAAATCAGCGGCCCCGGCGGCGCAAAGCCACTGCCAAACGGGTGCCCGTGGAGCGGTGCGCCGAATTCCTCCGCTGCCGGGCCTTCCCACAGATAGGTGGAAAATTCCGTGTGCCGCTCCCAGCGCAGCGTGCCCGCGCCCCAGCGCATCTGATGCAGGCTTGCGCCCTCCGCCGGTGCCGCGGTTCCCCTTGCCCGTGACAGATCCGAAACCAGCGCATGATCGCCGTCCCCTTCGCGCAGGAAGGCGAATTGCAGGATCACCCGTTCGGGCTGGATCAGCACATAGGGGCGCGCGTGGATTTCCCCGAGCGCCTGCCGCCGATGCATCGCCTCTGGAAACGATGGGAAAGCACGTTCGTTCATCAACAACCCCTCATGCGGAAAGAGACCGCATATCTTCCGGGGCGATCCTGTTGAATCCGACACGGCGGGTCAATCCCCGTGAGGTAAGGTGAACCGGACCTGTTGTCACAACGGCGATCCATTTTATCGAAACTTTACGACCGGAAACCGGTCAGGATCGCACTTGCCAAAGGCCGCCCCACTGGAAGCGGCCTTTGCAAGGGGTACCAGAAAAATCAGATCCGCCCCTTTGCCTCGGCGACCAGCGCCTTGGCGATGACGATCTGCTGGATCTGCGTCGTGCCTTCGTAGATACGGAACAGGCGGGCGTCGCGGTAAAGCTGCTCGGCACGGTATTCGCGGATATAGCCGTTGCCGCCATGCACCTGCACATTGCGGTCGGCAATGCGACCTACCGCTTCCGAGGCGAACATCTTGGCGCAGGATGCCTCGACGCTGACGTTTTCACCGGCATCGCGCTTGCGGGCGGCATCGAGCACCATGCAGCGTGCCGCATAGGCATCGGCCTTGGAATCCGCAAACATCGCCTGCAAAAGCTGAAAATCGGCCAGCGGCTTGCCGAACTGGGTGCGCTGAACCGCATAGGCCAGCATGTCATCCAGAATGCGCTCGGATAGACCGACGCAGGCGGCGGCGATGTGCAGACGGCCCTTGTCCAGCACCTTCATCGCCGTCTTGAAGCCCTGCCCTTCAACGCCGCCGATCAACGCCGAGGCCGGCACGCGGCAATTGTCCAGAATGACGTCACAGACATGCGCGCCCTGCTGGCCCATCTTCTTTTCCGGCTTGCCGAGGTTGAGGCCCGGCGTGCCGCGTTCCACCGCGAAGGCGGACACACCGGAAGCGCCCTTTTTATCCGGATCGGTGCGGGCCATGACGGTAAAAAGCCCGGCATGCGGTGCGTTGGTAATGAAGCGCTTGGTGCCGTTCAGCACATAGAAATCGCCGTCGCGCCGGGCCGTCGTCTTCACCGAACCGGCATCGGAACCGACATCCGGTTCCGTCAACGCAAACGAGCCGATGATCTCACCGGAAGCAAGCCCCGGCAGATATTTTTCCTTCTGCTCCGGTGTACCGTCAATCGCGATGCCCTGCATGCCGATGCCGACATTGGTGGCAAACATCGAGCGGAAGGCGGGGGCTGCGCGGCCCAGTTCGAAAACAGCCAGAACTTCCTCCTCCATCGTCAACCCCAACCCGCCGAACGCCTCCGGTGCAGTCAGGCCGAACAGGCCGAGATCGCGCATTTCCGCCACCAGCCGCTCCGGGATGGCGTCGGTTTCAGCCACCTCCGCCTCCGCCGGAATAAGCCGTTCGTCAACGAAGCGACGGATCGTCCCCAAGAGCTGTTCCAGCGTTTCCTTATCCATGGACATGATGTCCTCCTCACATCATTTATATAAATATATTTACACATATCACGGTGACTGATCGGCGATCAATGCCATTTAACAACGAGTAAATGTTGTAAAAATCAACCTTGATCTAAAATTAATATCAATATATTTACATTAATGGGAGGAGTGAACCATGAAAGCGATCGTATTGAACGAGCGCGGGCCAGATGGCGTGCGCCTTGTGGAAAGGCCTGAACCGGAGTGTCCGGCGGGCTTTGCGAAAATCCGGATGCTGGCCGCATCCGTCAACCGGGTCGATCTCTACATGCGCGACAGCGGCGCGGGGATTACCCACGAATTACCGCTTGTCATGGGCGTAGACGGGGTTGGCGAGGTCATCGAAGCCGAGACCGGAAGCGGGCTTGCCGCTGGCGACCGGGTCATTCTTTACCCCTACGAATTCTGCGGAAAATGCCGTCATTGTCTGGCTGGCGACCAGCCGCTGTGCACCTCTGCGAAAATTCTCGGCGAACACCGCCACGGCACCTTTGCCGAATGCGTGGCGCTGCCGGCCCGCTCCTGCGTTAAGCTGAAACCGGAGACAGATCCGGTGCAAGCCGCCGTTCTCGGCGTCGCCTATCTGACAGCGTGGCGCATGGTTTTCGGCAAGTCGCCCGCCGGGCCGGGCTCCGTCGTGCTGGTGCAGGGCGGTGGTGGCGGTGTTTCCTATGCCTCCATGCAACTTGCCCGCATGGCCGGTGCGCGCGTCATCGTCACCACGTCCGGGACGGACAAGCTCGATCATTTCCGCGCGCTTGGCATCGAGGCCATCGATTACCGCACCGAAGACGTACCTAAGGCCGTGATGCGGCTGACGGGTGGCGAAGGCGCCGATCTCGTAGTCGACAATGTCGGCGAAAAGACGTGGGGCAGTTCGCTGCGTTCCATGGCGCGCGGCGGCCATCTCGTCACCTGCGGGGCAACGACCGGGGCGCATCCATCCGCCGATATCCAGCGCCTTTTCGTAAGACAGCTTTCGCTCCACGGCTCAACAATGGGCAGCATGGAAGAATTCCGCAAGCTCATTGCCGCGTTCGAGAACGGCGCCTTCACCCCGCTGATCGACAATATCCTGCCGCTCGAGCAGGTGCCCGATGCTTTTGCCCGCCTCGACAACCCCGCCCGCATGGGCAAGATCGCCATTCGCATCGGCTGAGGAACCCGCCATGTCCTACACATCCATTCTCGTTTCCATCGATGGCCCGGTCGGCATCATCACCCTTAACCGGCCGGAGGCGCTGAACGCGCTGAACGATACGATCACCCGCGAGATAGCCGAGGCCGTGGCGACGTTCGAAGCCGCCGAAAGTATCGGCGCCATCGTACTCACCGGCTCGGACAAGGCCTTCGCCGCCGGGGCCGACATCAAGGAAATCAAGGACAAAAGCTTTTCCGAGGTCTATGCGGAAAACTTCATCACCGCCCACTGGGAGGCGGTCGCCAAGGCGCGCAAGCCCACCATCGCCGCCGTTTCCGGCCATGCCATCGGTGGCGGCTGCGAACTGGCGCTGATGTGCGACATCATCATCGCCTCGGAAACCACCCGCTTCAGCCTGCCGGAAACGAAGATCGGCATCATTCCGGGTGCAGGCGGCACGCAGCGACTGACAAGGATCGTCGGCAAGGCGGTGGCCATGGACATGATCCTGACAGGCCGCGTTCTGTCCGCCGAGGAGGCACGGGCGATGGGCCTGGTTTCCCGCGTAGTGACAGCAGGACAGCAAGTCGAGGATGCCGTGACGCTCGCGAAAGCCATCGCCGCTTCCTCGCGACCCATCGTCATGCTGGCCAAGGAGGCCGTGAACAAGGCCTATGAAACCCATCTGGCCGAAGGCATCTATGTCGAGCGCCGCCTGCTTTACGCCACCTTCGCCACCGAGGACCGCCGCGAGGGCATGAATGCCTTCGCGAGCAAGCGCAAACCCGAATTCCGCAATCGGTGAATGCCGGGCGGGGGCGCGCACCTCACGGCGGTCGCACGCTATCGTCGTTTATCGAACCGGAGCATGTTCAGCAGAAGTGTGAAACAACTTCGCGTCCAGAAATACTCCTGGCTCCGCTCCGATGCGCACTGGACTTGCCCGGAAAAAGTGGAGAGCGAAACTCGGTCTAGGATGCCAGCTTGAGAGAGATGCTCTCGAACTTGATCGGGCTCATGTCGCCTAAGGCGAAATGCCTTCCGCGGGGGTTGTAGAAACCATCGATATACCCGGATATCGCGGTCTCTGCCTGCAGGCGCGTTTTGAAGATCGTGCGCCAGATCAGCTCGGACTTGATGGTCTTGAAGACGGTTTCGACCATCGTATTGTCGTAGCAATTTCCCTTTCCAGACATGGACAGGATAAAGCCGTTACCAGTCGAGAGCGTTTGATAAGCATCCGAACAATATTGGCTACCGCGATCGGAATGATGAATGACGCCGCGCGGCGGTCGGCGAATAGCAATCGCCCGTTTCAAGGCATCAAGGGCCAAGTCTTTCTTCATCCGGTCGCTGACCGCCCAGCCGATAATGCACCGGGAATAGAGGTCGAGCACGATGGTCAGGTAAAGCCAGCCTTCCGCCATCCAGATATAAGAGATATCGACACCCCACTTCTGGTCGGGAGCCGTCGCCTCAAAATCCTGGTCCAGAATATTGGGGGCAACCGGGCCGCCGTGGTCGCTGTCGGTCGTCTTCTTGTAACGTCGTTTCTGCAAAGCTTTCAGTCCATTATCCCGCATCAGGCGCGCCACGCGATGACGCCCCACCTGAATTCCGTCTTCCTGAAGCTCAACCGTCATGCGCGGGCTGGCATAGGTTTCGTGCGACGTGGAAAATTGTGAGCGGATATGCGCCAGCAGAACCATTTCGTCCTTCTGCCGCCGACTGAGCGTGCGACCCTTCCAAGCGTAATAGCCGCTCACACTCAATCCAAACAAAGCGCAACTGCGATGAACGGGTATCGAAACCTTCTCCGTATCGATAACCCGAAACATCACCTCGTGGTCTCCTTCGCGAAGAAGGCGGCTGCTTTCTTTAATAAATCGCGCTCCTGGCGCAAAATCTCGTTTCCCTTACGTAGCCGCGCCAGCTCCCGGCTCGTATCCGAATGCGGTCCCGATAAAAGCGCCGCTTCTCGGTGTTGTGTCAGCCAGCGTGTCAGCGTCGATTTTCCGATTCCCAGATCTTCGGCAATCTTCCCAACGGGGCGGCAACTCGTCTCAACAAGACGCACTGTTTCTGCACGGAACTCCGGCGTCACGCCCGCATGGCGGCCACGACCGCCCAATGTCTTCTTCTCTTCTTTAATGGATCAAACTCCTATCAAATTTGAGGAGTTCGCCCTCCACTTTTTCCGGGCAAGTCCAAATCCACGTCGCATGTGATTGCGATTGTTCATTCATAAAACATCCGTTCTGCGTCGCAGCCCGTCTAACGGTCCAGGCGTGGAGGCCTCTCAATCACTATGTAGAACCAGTCCAGTCCTCCACCGACGGTGGAGGTTTACTTGCTTCATAATGAATGGCGACCGGAGTACCGCTCGCCTTGCCTTCGTTCCAGACATGCCGTCGTAAAGCTGGGTCGGCAGGAGATGCTTGAACCTGGATCATGCCGAAGAGCCCAAATATCTCGTCGTTCAGGCAATCGGCACGACGACGCGCCCACGCACCATTCCGTCCAGAAACTTCGGTGCCGTCTCTATGACGTCAGAGAAGGGGACCGTCGTGATCATCTTCTCAAGCTTGTCCATGTCGAGGTCGGTCGATAACCGTGACCAGGCTTCCAGACGGTCGGATTTCGGACACATGACGCTATCGACCCCCGCCAAAGTCACGCCCCGCAGAATGAAGGGCGCGACAGACGCTGGCAGATCCATACCCGCCGCCAGACCGCAGGCCGCTACCACGCCGCGATAGTTCATCATCGAAATCATGTTGGCCAGCACCACGCTCCCGGCGACGTCGATCCCTCCAGCCCAACGTTCCTTGCCGAGTGGTCTTACTTTGCCGGTCAACTCGGCGCGGTCGATCACGGAGGCGGCACCGAGCTCGCGCAGGTAGTCCGTTTCGGAGGCGCGACCGGTAACCGCTGCCACTGCATAGCCTTTGGCCGCCAGCAGCGCCGTTGCAACGCTGCCGACGCCGCCAGCCGCGCCGCTCACGACAATCTCGCCCTTGTCGGGTGTGATACCATGCCGCTCCAAGGTCAGCACACACAGCATCGCCGTATAGCCTGCGGTGCCGATTGCGGCAGCCTGTCGCAAATCGATGCCCTCCGGCAACGGGACAAGCCAGTCACCTTTGACCCGGGCGCGCTCGGCCAATCCCCCCCAATGGGTTTCGCCGACACCCCAGCCATTATGGACAACCCGGTCGCCGGGCTTGAAGTCCGGGTGATTGCTTTCTGCGACTGTTCCAGTGAAGTCGATGCCCGGAACCATGGGGAAGAGTCGCACCACGGGCGCCTTGCCGGTGATCGCCAGCGCGTCCTTGTAATTCAGCGTCGAGTAGGAGACGTCGACCAGAACGTCACCGTCAGGAAGTTTCATTTCATTCACATCAGTCAGCGAAACGCTCTGCGTATCTTCCGGCTTTTCAATCAAGATGGCTTTCATGGCAGGCTCCTTTCAATGTTGGTCGTCAGTTTTCGATCAGACGGAAAAACGTCTTGGCAAAGCGGCGGAGAGGATCAGGGCGCAGCTCAAGCTTCGCGCGAAGCACCGCACCTTCCCAGCCAATCCAAAAAGCTTCGGCAAGGGTATCGGGGTCCTGATCAGAACCGAGCGCACCCTCTGCCTGCGCCTGGCGAAACACATCCGCCGTGCGCACCTGCCATGCCTCCAACGCGCCAATGAGTGCCGCGCGAAAATCGTCTGGCAACGCCCCCATCTCCTGCCCGAGATTCCCGACGAGGCAACCGCGCCGGAAGCCATGTCGCGCCATGCCTTGCTCCGCCCTTTCAATGAAGTCTTTGAGACGATCCAGCGGTGCACGGGCCTCCTGGATAAAGTCCCGGTCCAGCAATTGAATAAAGTAGTCGTTGTAGGCGGCGACGAGCGCGAGGCCGAAATCGGCCTTGTTGCGAAAGTGGTGGTAGAAGCTGCCCTTTGGCACGCCGGCAGCCTTGAGGATCTCGTCGATACCGACTGCGGAGTAGCCTTTCTCGGTTAGATGCTCGAGGCCGGCTTTTATGAGATTTTGTCGTGTCGAAGAATCTTCCGGCGCAAGGCGTGGCCGGCCGCGGCTGGCTTTCTGGGCTTCGGAATCAAGCGGGCTGGTCTGGGTCATGGATATTAAATAGACTGATCGGTCTATTTAATCAATCGAAAAATGCGCGAGGCCGACAGACCAATGCGAACAATGTCAGGCTTCATGTTCCGGAGCCGTCAGAACGGCGTATGCCAGCACCTCAACGGAAACTGATCGTCGTCTTGCTCGCATACGTCTCACCAGCGGAAGTCTCCGGCAAAGCTGGGACAGCTCACCATGCTCAAACGAAAAGCGGGCGACATCAGGGTGGGAAAGCGCTTCTAAAACCGGCCGAACTGGGATAGCGCTAGAACGTTTCCGCTACCATGGAGTCGCGGAAACGCTTCAGCTCTTTGTTTTACGCATTTCCGGACGCAAAGCCGCTAGGCACTTTTGCCGGAAATGCTGCAGAACCCATCGTCAAGGCACGCCACGGAACCGCCCATGCCCCGCTTCAATCCTCGCGTCGCAACACTTGCGCCGCCGCCCGTTCCCTCCGTTCATGCCTGGGGCCGCGCCTATGATGGCGCACTTGGTCCGGTCATCGATCTTTCGCAGGCCGTCCCCGGCTACCCTGCCCATCCCGACATGCTGCGCTGGCTGGCCGAAGCGGCCTCCACCACCGCCTCCACCGGTTATGGACCGATTGAAGGCGACACCACGCTTCGCACGGCCTATGCGCGCCATGTCAGCGCCCTTTATGGTGCAGCGCTCGGGGCGGAAAACATCCACATCACCGCCGGCTGCAATCAGGCCTTCATCGCCACGGTCATCGCGCTGGCCGGCGCCGGCGAGACCGTTCTGCTCACCAACCCCTTCTATTTCAACCACGAAACCACGCTTTCCATGCTCGGCATCAAGGTCGAGACGGTAACCTGCGACGCCGAACATGGCTTCGTGCCGGATCTGGCGGCGATGAAGGCGGCCCTTCATTCCGGTGTGCGGGCGCTGGCACTGGTTTCACCGAACAATCCCACCGGCGCCGTCTACCCCGCCGAACTGATCGCAGAGATCTTCGCTCTGTGCCGCGCCAACGATACCTGGCTGATCCTCGATGAAACCTATCGCGACTTCCTCGAGACCGAGCGCGCTCCGCATGGTCTGTTTTCCGATGCCGCCTGGCAGGACGGCTTCATCGGGCTTTATTCCTTCTCGAAATCCTTCTGCATTCCCGGCCATCGGCTTGGGGCCATCACCGGCAGCGCGCGGGCGGTTTCGGAAATCGCCAAGGTCATGGACAATGTGCAGATCTGCGCGCCGCGCGCCGGCCAGATCGCCCTTGCCCGCGCCCTGCCGGCGCTGGATGACTGGCGGGCGGAAAACCGGGCCGAGATCATGCGCCGCGCCACCGCACTGAAAACCGTCATGGCGAGACTGCCGGCCTGGACGGTCGAGGCACAGGGCGCCTATTTCGCCTATGTCCGCCACCCCTTCCCCGGCACGGCTTCGACGGAGGTTGCCCGGCATCTGGCGACACGCGCCGGCATCGTCTGCATTCCCGGCGACTTCTTCGGGCCGGGACAGGGCGAATTCCTGCGTTTCGCCTTTGCCAACGCCAATGTGGAAACGATCCTCGCGCTTGAGGAACGGCTGAAGACATTCGCGCTCTGACGGGAAAGCCCGGCGGCTGAGGTGTGGATCTGACGCCCCTCAGTCAGACGGACCGCCGCGCGGAAGGAAACGCGTGCTGTCATAAAGGCCGCCTCCTGACATGGTGGGGCGGCGCGTTCTATCGCTCGTGTTCCAGAATAACCTCGAGAAACGCCTCACCGAAGCGCTCTGCCTTGGAGTGTCCGATGCCGGAAATATCCAGCATTGCATCGAGGTCGAGCGGACGTTCGGTGGCCAGCGCCACGAGCGTCGTATCGGGAAAGATCATGTAGGGCGGAATGGCGAGTTCGCGGGCAAGCTCCCGGCGCGTCACGCGCAGCGCCTCGAACAGTTCACCATCACGCCCCTCCAGCGTCGATCTCGCCCGCTGGGAACTGGCCGATGCCGAACGCGCCGCCTTGCCCTTGGTTGGCCGGTCCTTGCGGAACCGCACCTCGCGTTCGCGTTTGAAAACGGCGCGCGCCTCCGGCTCCAGCTTCAGCGCACCGAAGGCCTCGTGATCGACCCGGATCAGCCCCGCCGCCATGAGCTGGCGATAGACCGATTGCCAGGTTTTCGCCGGCAGGTCCGCACCCGCGCCAAACACCGGCATTTCGGTATGCCCGAATTTCCGGGTCCGTTCGTTGTCGTGGCCGAGCAGGACGTCGATCAGGTGCCCCGCACCAAAACGCTCGCCGGTGCGATAGACGGCGGCCAGCGCCTTGATCGCCGCTTCCGTGCCATCCCACGTTTCCACCGGCTTCAGGCAGGTATCGCAATTGCCGCAACGGCCGGGATGCGCCTCGCCGAAATGGGCAAGGATCGCCTGTCGCCGGCAGCCCGGCGTTTCGCAGATGGCGAGCAGCGCATTCAGCTTGGCGCGCTCCACGCGCTTCACGTCATCCCCGGACGAGCCGCCATCGATCATCCGCCCGCGCTGGATGACATCGGCCATGCCATAGGCCATCCACACTTCGGATGGCAGGCCGTCGCGGCCGGCGCGGCCGGTTTCCTGATAATAGGCCTCCACCGAGCCAGGCAGATCGAGATGGGCGACATATCGCACATTCGGCTTGTCGATGCCCATGCCGAAGGCGACGGTGGCGACAAGGCAGAGCGCGTCTTCCTTCAGAAACGCATCCTGATTGGCATCGCGCACGGCACGGTCCATGCCGGCGTGATAGGCGAGCGCCCGAATGCCCTGCCCGTTCAGCCACTCCGCCGTTTCCTCCACCTTGGCGCGCGACAGGCAATAAACGATGCCGCTTTCACCCTCGTGGCGGGACAGAAACCGCAGAAGCTGCTGACGCGGCTGATCGCGCTCGACGATCTCATAGGAAATGTTCGGGCGGTCGAAGGAGGTGGTAAACACCGCCGCATCCTGCAAGCCCAGCCGCTCGATGATGTCGTCGCGCGTGTGCGGATCGGCGGTTGCAGTCAGTGCCATGCGCGGTACGCCGGGGTAAAGCGCGCCAAGCTGACCGAGTTCGCGATATTCCGGGCGGAAATCGTGCCCCCATTGCGAAACGCAGTGGGCTTCATCGATGGCAAAGAGCGCGATCTTCGCGTCGCCGATGGTTTCGCGAAAGGCAGGGGTCACGATGCGCTCGGGCGTGACGTAAAGAAGGTCGAGTTCACCGCGCCCGATCGCCCGGCGGATCTCCACGAACGCCTCACGGGTGAGTGAGGAGTTGAGCGCTGCGGCCCTGACACCTAGCTGTCTCAGTGCTTCCACCTGATCGCGCATCAGCGCGATCAGCGGCGAAACGACGATGCCCACGCCCTCCCGGCAGAGCGCCGGAATCTGGAAGCACAGCGACTTTCCGGCCCCGGTCGGAAACAGCACCACGGCATCGCCACCGGAAACGACCTGCTCGACCACCGCCGCCTGCTTGCCGCGAAAGGCGGAATAGCCATAGACGCGCTTGAGCACGGCAAGCGGGTTTTGCACGCCTTCGCGATCGAAGAACGGGTCGATGCGGTTCTGGGGGGCTACGGTCATGGAATCGCTTTCATGGTGAAGCGGCATTATGCACGGCTTGATCGCGGAGGCGACCACCTTGTCAACGGCCTCCCCAACCGCATTCCCGATGGGCCGGTGAGGCAGGAAGTCGCATTTCGTTAAAATTGTAATTCAAAAGGTGAGGTCCTTTTATCATTTGTTGCCCTACTCTTAACAATCTGGAGGAGATGGGAGTGAACAATGCCTGTTGGATCGCAGACGCCCCATACGAACCGCCCACCGGACAGCGCCATGCCGGTGGGCCTTGTGATGCAGAATACGCCGCCAAAATCACCCGCACTGGAGCGGCATACCCGATATCTGCGCTGGTTTCTCGATGACCGGCCCACACCCCTTCAGCCCGCACGCGACGCGGGCGGACAGAACCCGGAGGATGTTGCCGTTCGCACCCACCAGTCGCTTCAGCGCGCGGGAGAACGGGTTGGACAGCACATGATTTCCCGCTTGCCGCCGGGACACAAGGTGCGGCGGGCGCTGCGATCCGCCGTGCTTGCGCAGCATCCGCAGTTCGGGGCCTGCAAGTTCGGTGAGGTCGTGACGGACAAGGAGCGCGGTATCCATCACGCTACGCAGATGTTCTTTGCCAATTTCGACGGCGCGCTGAACCTCTCCGGCACCGGTGATTTCCTCACCCCTCTGCGCGAGGAGGAAGACCGGATGTTCTACGGCATTCACGTTCTGGTCGATCCGAACGGCAATCTTCTCGATTTCGACCGGAAACGGGGCCGGGGCGGCATCGCCTTCCGCACCAGAAATGCAGACAAGGCGCTGCTTTCCATTGCCGCCATCGGCACGGGGCTTTCGCTGGAGGTCCTGCTGGTCAGCCTCGGCTTTATGCCTGTGAGGGCGTGAACGCCGCGACAAGCTGGTGACGGTCGCCGGGATAGGTCAGCCTCACCTGCGTGATGTGCTGGTCGGAAATCCAGGTGCGTCGCTCGATGACGAGACAGGCCGTGCCCGCCGGAATGGCGAGGGCATCAGCGATTTCAGGTTCCGCCGCCACGGCGCTGATGCGGTTTTCGGCGGCGCTCCACGGCACCTGCTGCAAGAGCCAGGTGCCCGGCCCGATATTGCCGTCGAAAGCTTCGCCTTCCGCTTCCGGCACGGCGGCCAGACTGATGAGGCGATCCTCATGACAGAAGGGCTGGCGACCGGCGAGATGACAGCCGGTCACGGCAACGACCCGGGATCTGGCCGGCAGATCAAGCCGCTTGCGGTCTTCGGCACGGGCGCTGCGCACTGTCCTGGCTTCCCGCTTCCAGGCATAAGGAAGGCCCATGGCCTCGACTTCCTGACGGATGTCGTGGACTTCCAGCACGGCCGACTGAACCTGCGGGTGGGCGACGAAGCTGCCGGACCGGCGGCGTCGCTCGATCAGGCCGCGCCGGACGAGATCGCCCAGCGCCTTGGACACCGTCATGCGTGAGCAGCCATATTGCCGCGTCAGTTCGTGCTCGAAGGGAATGCGGTGGCCGGGCGGCCATTCGCCGGAAAGGATGCGGGCTTCAACCTCGGAGAGAATCCTCTGGTGCAATGTTGCATCCGGCGTCTTCTCCACCCGCTCATCCATCCCCTGCTCCTTGCCCGCCAGCCTGAGCACCATGCTCTCAGTGGTCTGTCGCCGCCGCAATTGCCTCGGACCGGATTTCCTCGGTCAGCTTCAGGCGAAGCGCCGAAAATTCCGGGCTGGATTTTACCGTATAGTGTCGCGGATGCGGCAGGTCTACAGGCGTTATCGATTTGATGCGGCCCGGACGCGCCGTCATCGTCACGACACGGGATGCCATGAACACGGCTTCCTCGATATCGTGGGTCACGAAGATCACCGTCTTCACCTCCCGCTCCCAGATGCCGAGCAGCAATTCCTGCATCAGACCGCGCGTCTGGTTATCGAGTGCGCCGAAGGGTTCATCGAGCAGGAGGATGCGCGGATTGTTGGCGAGCGCGCGGGCAATCGCCGTGCGCTGTTGCATGCCGCCGGAAAGCTGCTTCGGCCAATGGTTCTCGAAACCGCGCAGACCGACCTTGTCGAGATAGCTGTCGACGATCTCGTTCTTTTCCTTTTCCGCCATGCCTTTTTCGCGCAGGCCGAAGGCAACGTTCTCGCGGATCGTCAGCCAGGGAAACAGCGTGTAGGACTGGAAGACCATGCCACGATCGGCGCCCGGCCCCTTTACCGGCTGGCCGGCGAGCGTGACGGAGCCCGTGCTCGGCTTGTCGAGGCCGGCGACAATCCGCAGCAATGTCGATTTTCCGCAGCCGGAAGGCCCGAGGATGGTGACGAAATCGTTGCGGGGAATGTCCAGATTGGTCGGCTGGAGAGCCGTTACGGGTGCGCCGCCATTCACACCGGGAAAGACACGCGAGACATTGGAAATGACGAGTTCGGCGCTCATGCGAGCCTCCAGGCGAAGAGACGGCGATTGACCGCCTTGAAGAAGAAATCCGAGATGAGGCCGATCAGGCCGATGACGATGATGCCGAAGATGATCTGGCCGGTTGCCATCAGCGCCTGCGAATTGATGATCATGTAACCGATGCCCGAGGAAGCGCCGATGAGTTCGGCAACGATGACATAGGTCCAGGCCCAGCCGAGCACCAGCCGCAGCGTTTCGGCGATATCCGGCGCATTAGCCGGAATGAGCACGCGCTTCACCACGCCGGTATCGGTCGCGCCAAGCGTATAGGCGGCCTCGACCAGATCGCGGCGGGTATTCGCCACGCCGACGGCAATCATCAGGATGATCTGGAACACCGAGCCGAGGAAGATGACGAGCAGCTTCTGCAACTCGCCGATGCCCGCCCACAGGATGAGCAGCGGTACGAAGGCCGAGGCCGGAAGATAGCGTGCGAAGGAAACAAAGGGTTCCAGCAGCGCCTCGATCGGCTTGTAGGCCCCCATGGCAACGCCAAGCGGCACGGCCACGATGGTGGCCAGAACGAAACCGCCGACCACACGCCAGACGGTGACGCCGATATCCGTCAGAAAGCCCTGTTCCGTCAGAAGATAGAGCCCGTCCTTCACCATGGTCACGGGGTCGGCCAGAAAGGTCGGTGAAACGAAGCCACCGAGGGTCGCAGCCCCCCAGAAAGCAAAGAAAAGCACGAAAAACAGAATGCCGAGCGCGATCCGCGCGCCACGACCGATGGGCTGCAAGGGTTGCATGGTATTGATCCGGTTCTAGAGCATGTCCAGCAGAAACGTGAAACGGTTTTCATCAGGAAACGCATCCGCAACAACAGGATAGTGCATTTCCGATGCTTGCGTCCCCCGCGGGGGAGAAGGTGGCGACAGCCGGAGGGCCAGCCGCCACTTGCAAGCGTGCTTACTGGATAAACGAGGTATCCGCCAGCTTGTCGAGGTCAGGCTTCGACTTGATCACGCCGATTTCCAGCAGCAGGTCGGCGGCTTCAGCCGTGAACGTCTTGAACTCGCCCTCGAAGAAGGCCTTGTTGGCGGCCTTGTCCTGCCATTCCAGGAACTTGGCGGAACCGCCAAAGGCTTCCGCGGACTGCTTCACATCCGCACCCATGATGCCATAGGACTTTTCCGGTTCGGCCTTGATGAGGTCGAGCGCCTCGAAATAGGAGGTGGCGAGCGCCTTGGCAGCGGCCGGATTGTCCTTGAGGAAGGAAGGCGTGCAGCCAAACGTGTCCATCACCGCCGGGTAGTCCAGCGTGGTGGCAATGATCTTGCCCTTGTCCGGGGCAGCGCGGACCGTCGAGAGATAGGGCTCATAGGTCATGGCCGCATCGTTCTGGCCGGCCAAGAAGGCCTGAGCAGCCGGACCCGGCTCCATGTTCACGACCTTGACGTCCTTCATCGTCAGGCCGTTCTTCTTGAGAATGTAGGACAGGAAGAAGTAAGGCGAGGTGCCCGGAGCCGAAGCGGCGACCGTCTTGCCCTTGAGATCGGCAATCGTCTTGACGTCGGGGCGCACGACCATGCCGTCCGCGCCATGCGACTTGTCCATCTGGAAAATCTGCGTGGAGGCGACGCCGTTGGCGTTCCACACCACCCATGTTTCCACCGTGGTGGCGGCGCACTGGATATCGCCGGAAGCAAGCGCCAGATGGCGGCTGGCCTGCGGGATCTTCTTGATCGTCACGTCAAGGCCGTTCTTCTTGAAGATGCCGGCTTCCTTGGCCAGCGTCAGCGGTGCAAAACCCGTCCAGCCGGACATGCCGATGGTGACGGCGGTTTCGGCCTGCGCCACGCCTGCGGCGAGAATGGAAATAAGTGCACCTGCGATAATGGAAGATTTCATGGTCGTTCCCCTGTTGTGTTGTCTGACCGGATGATGACGATAGTGTAGGCACGCGACTTGGATTTGTCTATACAAAAAACGCCATTAAAAAGGGCACTCACACCTCCTGCAAAAGAACAAGGCAGAAGCGGCCCTGTCCCGAAAGATGAAGCGTGCCGGCCCCGGACACCAGCGTATCGAACCGGCCGAGCGCGGCGCCATTTACCTCGGCGCGACCTTCACGGCAAAATAGCAGGGCCGTCCCGCCTTCGACAGACACGTCCCGGTGACCGTCAAGCGCAATGGCCTCGACCGTATGTACGAAACGTTCGCGCCGGGTCATCACGTTCAGATCGCGAATGGCTCCTTCGACCAGCCGCGCCATCACAGGCACATCGCCGGGAAAGGCGAATGGCGGCGTCTGATCATCGAGCCTCACATCGCCCTGCCCTTCGACGGCAAGGTCCATGCCCTTTCCCTCAAGCAGCGTCAGCGTCCGGTCGATGCCGGGAAAGGTCGAGAACGGTCCATCGCTTGCCACATCCGCCATGGAAAGGCGCCAGTCGAAATCCGCCATCATCGCGTCCGGCGGAAAGACGGCGATTTCAGCCGTCGTCCCGCCGCCATTCTTCCACGGCACCTGCCGGTAGGTCTCAGCCTTGATGATGTGCATGACGCGTCACCCCAGGATCGTGCGCGCAATGATGTTGCGCTGGATTTCCGAGGACCCTTCGTAGATCCGCATGATCCGCACATCGCGTGCAAACCGCTCCAGCGGAAAATCGCGGGTGAAGCCGTAGCCACCATGGATCTGGATGGCCTTGTCGGTCACCCGGTGCGCCATTTCGGAAGCAAACAGCTTGGCCATCGAAGCCTCAAGGCTGTAGCGTTCACCGGCGGCCCGCTTTGTGCTGGCCGCCTGCGCCAGACCGCGCGCGGCCGCGATATCGACCGCCATGTCCGCCAGCATCCACTGCAACCCCTGGAACTGGCCGATCGGCGCGCCACCGACCTGCCGCGTCCGCGCCCATTCGAGGGCAAGGCCCTGCGCCGCTTCGGCAACGCCCACGCAGCAGGCGGCGATATCGAGACGACCGGCATCCAGCACCTTCAGTGCGGTGCGGAAACCGCTTCCTTCCGCGCCGATGCGGTTTTCTTCGGGAACGACGGTATCGATCACAACCTCGAAGACATGACCGCCGCGCAGACCCATGGTGCGCTCCGGTTCGCCGAACTGAAGATTGGCGTGCTCACGCTCCACATAGAAGGCAGAGATGCCGCGCCCGCCAGCGTCGGGGTCGGTCTTGGCGTAGACGATCAGAAAATCCGCGACGGCAGCGTTGGAAATGAAGTGCTTGGTGCCGCGGATGCGATAGCCTCCCTCCTCGCGCCGGGCCACGGTCTTCATGTCGGCGGGGTTCGAACCGGCATCGGGTTCGGTCAACGCAAAGGCGCCCAGCCGCTCTCCGCTGGCCGCAGACGGCAGCCAGCGTGCCTTCTGCTCATCGCTTGCGCCATACTGGATGGAATCGGTGGCGAGATAATGCGCCGTGACCATGGAGGCCGTGGAACCGCAGGCGCCGGCCAGAAGGGCGACGCACTCGAACAGCGTGAAGGGATCGATGCCGACGCCGCCCAGCGCCTCCGGCAGGTTCAGGCCGAAGAAGCCCATTTCCGCCAGTGCGGTGCGGTGCAATCCGGCAAACCGTCCGGTTTCGTCGATTTCGGCGGCTTTCGGTGCAATCACCTCGCGGCAGAAGGTTGCCACTGCATCGACGATGTCGGTTCTGGCATGGGCGTTCATGACATGGATCTCCAGGCGGCGTGCGGGGCGGCGGCGATTTCGGCCGCGTGTTCGCCAAGGGCAGGTGCGGCGGAAAGACCGCCGCGCGATGCACCCGAAAAACGGGCCGGCTGTTCCGGTACGTCCATCGGGCCAAGTTGCGGATGCTCGACGCGCTGCGTCACGGGGCGGCCGTCCGCTGCCGCCGCGGCCAGCGCCTCTGCGGTGTTCTGCACCGCCGCTGCGGGAATGCCGGCGTCCACGAGGGCCGCGACAGCGGCCTCGACCGTCAGCGCTCCCGACCAATCCTCGATCCGCGCGCGGAGCGCCGTCTCGTTGGCAAGCCGCAAGGGATCATCCGCAAAGCGTGGGTCGCTTTTCAGGTCCGGCTGGCCGATGAGGTCGGCCAGGGCATGGAAAAGCTTGTTGTTGAGAACAGCGAGGACATAATCGCCATCACTGGCGCGGAACGCACCGAAGGGAGCGGACAGCGCATGGCGATTGCCGACGCGCATCGGTGCTTCGCCGCTCGCGAGGCACCGCCCGACGATGATCGGCTGAAGCGCAAGCATCGAGTCGAACATCGAGACATCGATCTGCCGGCCCTTGCCGGTGCGCGCCCGCTCGACAAGCGCCGCAAGGATGGCCCAGGAACCGAACAGGCCGGCGGTCACATCACCGATGGATTCACCGATCAGCGTCGCCTGCCCGTCCGGTTCGCCGGTCACCGCCATGATGCCGCTGAGCGCCTGCACCACGATGTCATAGGCGGGGCGGCGGGCGCGGGCGCCCTCCTGCCCGAAGCCGGAAATCGACGCATAGACCAGCGCCGGGTTCAGGGCCTGAAGGGCAGCAGCGCCAATGCCGAGCTTGCCGGCCACGCCGGGCCGGAAGTTCTCGACCACGACATCGGCACCGCGCGCCAGCGACACCGCAAGGTCGCGGTCGCTGGGCTGGGCGAGATCAAGCACGATGCTGCGCTTGCCGCGATTGACGGTCTCGAACAAAACGCTCTGCCCGCCGGCGTGGAACGGTCCGACATGGCGATAGTCATCGCCCTGCGGCGGCTCGACCTTGATGACATCGGCGCCGAGATCGGCCAGCAACGCCGTGCAATAGGGACCGGCCAGCACCCGCGTGAAATCGAGAACACGGATGCCATCGAGTGGTCTGCCGCCCTCCCCGGGCGGCGGGGTGTTGTCGGAGCGGCTCGTATCCATGGCTCAGTTCCCGAGAATGCCGGGCAGGCGCAGGCCCATCTTCTTCGCATGATCCAGCGCGATGTCGTAGCCCGCATCGGCATGGCGCATGACGCCAGTCGCCGGGTCGTTCCACAGCACGCGCTCGATGCGCCGTGCCGCATCATCCGTGCCATCGCAGCAGATGACCATGCCGGAATGCTGCGAGAAGCCCATGCCGACGCCGCCGCCATGGTGCAGCGAAACCCAGGTGGCGCCCGACGCCGTGTTAAGCAGCGCATTGAGCAGCGGCCAGTCGGACACGGCGTCCGATCCGTCCTTCATCGCTTCCGTCTCGCGGTTCGGCGAAGCGACGGAACCCGAGTCGAGATGATCACGGCCAATGACGATCGGTGCCTTCAGCTCGCCGTTCTTCACCATTTCGTTGAAGGCAAGGCCAAGGCGATGGCGATCGCCAAGACCGACCCAGCAGATGCGTGCCGGCAGGCCCTGGAAGGAAATGCGCTCCTTCGCCATGTCCAGCCAGTTGTGCAGGTGGGTGTTGTCGGGCAGCAGTTCCTTGACCTTGGCGTCGGTCTTGTAGATGTCTTCCGGATCGCCGGACAGCGCCGCCCAGCGGAACGGGCCAACGCCACGGCAAAACAGCGGGCGGATATAGGCCGGCACGAAGCCGGGGAAGGCAAAGGCATTTTCCAGCCCCTCTTCCAGCGCCATCTGGCGGATGTTGTTGCCGTAATCCAGTGTCGGAACGCCGGCATTCCAGAAATCGACCATGGCCTGAACATGGACCTTCATGGAGGCGCGGGCGGCCTTTTCAACGGCCTTCGGGTCGCTTTCCTGCTTCTCGCGCCACTCGGCAACGCTCCAGCCCTGCGGCAGATAGCCGTGGACCGGATCATGCGCCGAGGTCTGGTCGGTGACGATATCCGGGCGCACGCCGCGCTTCACCAGTTCCGGGAATATGTCGGCGGCATTGGCAATGAGCGCGATGGACTTCGCTTCGCCTGCCTTCGTCCATTCGGCAATCTTCGCCAGCGCTTCATCGAGGCTGTGGGTCTTTTCATCGACATAGCGGGTGCGGATGCGGAAATCAGCGCGGGTTTCATCGCACTCGACCGCAAGGCAGCAGGCACCGGCCATGACAGCGGCGAGCGGCTGGGCGCCACCCATGCCGCCGAGGCCACCGGTCAGGATCCACTTGCCCTTGAGGTTGCCGTTGTAATGCTGGCGGCCGGCTTCCACGAAGGTTTCGTAGGTGCCCTGCACGATGCCCTGCGCGCCGATATAGATCCACGAACCCGCGGTCATCTGGCCGTACATCGCCAGACCCTTCTTGTCGAGTTCGTTGAAATGGTCCCACGTCGCCCAGTGCGGCACGAGGTTGGAATTGGCGATCAGCACGCGCGGCGCATCCTTGTGGGTGCGGAATACGCCGACCGGCTTGCCGGACTGCACCAGCAGCGTCTCGTCCTCGTTCAGATCCTTCAGCGTCGCGACGATGCGGTCAAAATCCGCCCAGGTGCGGGCGGCGCGGCCAATGCCGCCATAGACCACGAGTTCGTGCGGACGCTCGGCCACATCCGGGTCGAGGTTGTTCATCAGCATCCGAAGCGGCGCTTCGGTCAGCCAGCTCTTGGCGTTGAGTTCGGTGCCCGTCGGGGCGTGGATTTCGCGTTCATTGTGGCGCGGATCGGACATGGTCATTTCCCCTTACGTGTTCTTGGAAAGCGCGAAGGCTTCGATTTGCGTGAGAATGGCTTTGAGCGGCACGCGAAGCTGTTCGGCCTTTGCCGCGTCATAGGCAAAGGGCAGGTCTTCGCTCTGCAAATGGGTGGATTGCGCCAGTTCCATCTGGATGGCGTGAACGCGGGTTTCCGGCTTGCCGTAATGGCGCGTCGTCCAGCCGCCCTTGAAGCGGCCGTTGAGAATGGACGTGTAGCCCTCGGCCTTCGTCGTTACATCGACGGCGATGCGTTCGATCTCCGCCGCGCAGGTCTTGCCCATGTCTGTGCCGATGTTGAAATCCGGCAGCTTGCCTTCGAACAGGAAGGGAATGTGCGAGCGGATCGAGTGGCAATCATAAAGCACCGCGAAGCCGTGGATTGCCTTTACCCGCGCGATCTCGGCGGCAAGTGCGGCGTGATAGGGCGCGTGGAAGGCGGCAAGCCGTGCGGCAATATCGGCCTCGCCCGGCTCCTCGCCCGCGTTCCAGATCGCCACGCCGTCAAAATCCGTTTCGGGCACCAGGCCGGTGGTGTTCTGGCCGGGATAGAGGCTTGCCCCCGCCGGGTCACGGTTGGCATCGATGACATAACGGTGAAAGGTTGCGCGCACCGTCGTCGCATCGTCCAAGAGCCCGTCATAGAGCGTGTGGATGTGCCAGTCGGTATCGGCCAGCTTGCGGCCATTGTCGTTCAGCCGCGCCCAGATGTCGGCGGGCACATCGGTTCCCGTATGCGGAAAACCGAGAATGACGGGCGATGTGCCCTGCTTGACTTCGAAAACGGTCATCTTACCCCTCCAGTGCCGGCAGCACGCCGGTCGAAACGGAACCCGTCAGCACGCCGGACGCCACCAGTGCGGCAGCGGCCTTGAGATCACCGGCCATGTAACGGTCTTCCTCCAGCGCCGGCACAGCGGCGCGGATGGCGGCGAGCGCCTTCAGAAGCTCTGAACCCGTCTTCAGCGGCCCGCGCAGTTCCACCCCTTGCGCCCCGGCCAGCGCCTCGATGCCGAGAATGGCGAAGAGGTTCTCCGTCATCGGCAGCAGGCGGCGCGCGCCGTGGCAGGCCATGGAAACGTGATCCTCCTGATTGGCAGAGGTCGGCGTCGAATCCACCGAGGCCGGATGCGCCATCTGCTTGTTCTCGCTCATCAGCGCGGCGGAGGTGACTTCGGCAATCATCAGGCCGGAATTGAGCCCGGGCTTTTTCGACAGGAAGGCCGGCAGGCCATAGGACAGCGCCGGATCAACCAGAAGCGCCACGCGCCGCTGGGCAATCGCGCCGATTTCGCAGATGGCGAGCGCCGTCTGGTCGGCGGCAAAGGCCACGGGTTCCGCATGGAAATTGCCGCCGGAGACGACGGAATTGTCGGAAAGCACCAGCGGATTGTCCGTCACCGCATTGGCTTCGATTTCGAGCGTGCGGGCAACCGAGCGCAGGAGGTCGAGGCACGCGCCATCGACCTGCGGCTGGCAGCGGATGCAATAGGGGTCCTGCACGCGCTCATCGCCCTCGATATGGCTGACGCGGATTTCCGAACCTTCGAGCAAGGTGCGCAGGGCCATCGCCGTATCGATCTGGCCCTGATGACCGCGCAGCGTGTGAATATCCGGATGGAACGGGGCGGACGAACCCATGGCGGCATCCGTGGACAATGCGCCCGTAATCAGCGCCGCCTGCAGCGCGCGGTGGGCGCGGAAGAGACCGGCGAGCGCCAGCGCGGTGGATGTCTGCGTGCCGTTGATGAGCGCGAGCCCTTCCTTGGCGGCGAGAACCACCGGGGCAAGGCCGGCCCTCTCAAGCGCCGCGCGACCCGAAAGCCGCTCGCCGGCATAGAAGGCCTCGCCTTCGCCCATCATCACCGCCGCCATGTGGGCCAGCGGCGCGAGATCGCCGGAAGCGCCGACCGAGCCCTTTTCGGGAATGACGGGAATGACGCCCTTTTCCAGCATTGCCTCGATGAGCCGCACCAGTTCCACCCGAACGCCGGACGCGCCGCGCCCGAGCGAAATCAGCTTCAACGCCAGAATGAGCCGAACGACATTTTCCGGCAGCGGTTCACCCATGCCGCAGCAATGGGAGAGGATGAGGTTGCGCTGAAGTGTGGCCACATCCGCCGCGTCGATCTTGATCGAGGCAAGCTTTCCAAAACCGGTATTGATGCCATAGACCGGGGCATTGCCGGCGGCGATTTCAGCGATGCGCCGGGCAGCCTTCTCGATCACCGCATCGAAGGCGGGATCGAGCCGGGCGGTGCCGTTGTTCCAGTAGATGGCGGCGAGCGTTGCCAGCGGCACCTGGCCGGGGGTGAGAAGCACGGTCATTGCGAAACCTTCCTGCCCTTGAAGACGCGGGCATGCAGTGGGTTGAAACCGATGCGGTAGACGAGTTCGGCAGGGCGTGTGGCGTTCCAGAGGGTGAAATCGGCGGATTTTCCGGCTTCGAGCGTGCCGGTTTCCTCAAGAAGACCGAGCGCGCGCGCTGCCTCACGGGTTGCACCGGCGAGGCATTCCTCGACGGTGAGGCCGAACAGCGTCGCGCCCATGTTCAGCGTCAGAAGCAGCGAGGTCAACGGCGACGTGCCGGGGTTGCAGTCCGTCGAAAGCGCCATGCGCGCACCGGCAGCCCTCAGAAGCGCCACGGGCGGCGCCTGCTTTTCCCTCAGCGTATAGAAAGCGCCGGGCAGCAGAACGGCCACCGTTCCGGCCTTCGCCAGGGCATCCGCCCCCTCGGCGTCGAGATATTCCAGATGCTCGCAGGACAGCGCGCCGTAGGAGGCCGCCATTTTCGCGCCGCCCAGATTGGAAAGCTGCTCGGCGTGAAGCTTCACCGGCAGGCCGAGTTCCTTCGCCCTGTCGAAGACGATCCGCATCTCTTCCACCGAAAAGGCAATGCCTTCGCAAAAGCCGTCCACGGCATCCACCAAACGCTCCGCATGGGCCAGTTCCAGCCCCGGAAGCACGACATCGCGGATGTAATCGCGATTGCGGCCCTTGTATTCGGCGGGCGCGGCATGGGCCGCCAGCCAGCTTGTGACGACACGCACCGGGCGGATTTCGCCAAGGCGGCGCGCGGCGCGCAGCATGTTCAGTTCCGCCTCGACGGTCAGTCCGTAGCCGGACTTGATCTCTACGGTCGAAACGCCTTCGGCAAGCAGCGTATCGAGACGCGGCAGGCTCACGGCCACCAGTTCATCGACGGATAGCGCCCGCGTGGCCGAAACAGTGGAAACGATACCACCGCCGGCGCGTGCGATCTCCTCATAGCTTGCGCCGTTCAACCGCATTTCGAATTCCATGGCGCGGTCGCCGCCGAAAACGAGGTGGGTGTGGCAATCGACAAGCGAGGGCGTGAGAAGGCGCCCGCCGCAATCGATGGCTGGCAGCGCTGTCAGGCTTTCCGGAACCGCGCTTTCAGGCCCCGCATAGGCAATGCGGCCATCCACGACGGCCACTGCGCCATGTTCGGTGACACCGGCATTTTCAGCCATATCCGCAAGGCGCGCATTGCGCCACAAACCATCAGCTTTATCCTCGAAGGTGGCCAAGGAATTGTTCCCGCTCATTGTCTTTTGCCTTTCCTTTGGTCTTAATATGTATATACATAATGAAAAGGCTGACAAGATGAAAAAATCGGGGAATGAAGGGATGAAAACGCTTCACGCCAGAACGGCACTGACCTCAACGGGCTGGAAGGCCGATGTTAGACTGACATTGGAAGGCGGACGCATCGCGCGCGTGGAAGCCGGCGTTTCCCCCGCCCCCGGCGACGAGCGCCACGATGCGTTTCTGCCCGCCATGCCCAACCTCCACAGCCACGCCTTTCAGCGCGCCATGGCCGGCCTGACCGAGCAGCGCGGCGCGGGCGATGACAGTTTCTGGAGCTGGCGCACGCTGATGTACCGCTTCGCGCTGTCGATGACGCCGGATCAGATCGAGGCGGTGGCCGCCCAGCTTTACGTGGAAATGCTGGAGGCCGGTTTCGGCCGCGTCGGTGAGTTCCACTACCTGCACCACGACAAGAACGGCGACCCCTATGCCGACATCGCGGAAACGGCCGGGCGCATTGCCGCCGCCGCATCCGAAACCGGCATTGCGCTGACGCTGCTGCCGGTATTCTACGCCCATTCCGGGTTCGGCGGCCAGGCGCCGGGCGAAGGCCAGCGACGCTTCATCAACTCCACCGGGCGTTTCGCGCGGCTGATGGAGAGCGCGGCAAAGGCGATCGGCCCCTTGCCGGAAAGCCGCATCGGCATTGCGCCCCATTCGCTGCGCGCGGCAACGCTTGAGGAAATCGCGGAAATCCTGCCGCTTGCGAAGGGCGGGCCGGTGCATATCCATATCGCCGAGCAGATGAAGGAAGTGGAGGATTGCATCGCCTTTGCCGGTCTGCGACCGGTGGATTACCTTCTGGCGAATGCTCCGGTGGATGCGCGCTGGTGCTTCATCCACGCCACCCACATGACCGACAGCGAGACCATCGCCATGGCGAAAAGCGGCGCAGTGGCCGGCCTTTGCCCTGTCACGGAAGCCAATCTCGGCGACGGCATCTTTCCCGGCACCGATTTCCTCGCCGCCGGCGGCGCCTTCGGCGTCGGTTCGGATTCCAATGTGCAGATCGGCCTTGGCGACGAATTGCGCCAGCTTGAATATTCGCAGCGTCTGGCGCGGCGCGCCCGCAATGTCATCGCGCCGGTCAACGGCTCCACGGGCCGGGCGCTTTTCGACGGCGCGCTTGCCGGCGGCAACCGGGCGCTTCAGGGCGATGCGGGGCTTGCCGCAGGAGCGCCCGCCGATCTCGTGTCCCTTGATCTTTCCGCCCATGATTGGCTGGCGGAAGATACCCTTCTCGATCACCTGATTTTTGCCGGCCACCCAAAGCCCGATTGCGTTTGGGTCAACGGCGTCAAGCAGGTGGAAGGCGGCCGCCACCGGGACCGCACGCGCATCGAGACCCGCTTCCGCCAGACCATGCGGGCGCTGCTCGCCTGACATCCTGCCAGACACAATTCAGCCGCCGCCCCGGTTCAGGGAACGGCGGCTGAATGAACATTCGAGCCGGAGAATAGCTGAAAGATCAGGCCTTGGCTTCGGCGTAGCGACGTTCGACGGCCTCGACTTCATCGAGCGCACCGAGGATGACCGGCACGCGCTGGTGCAGTTCCTTCGGCTGGATGTCGAGAATGCGCACCAGACCCGTGGAGGCGCCGCCGCCGGCGGCTTCCACGAGGAACCCCATCGGGTTGGCTTCGTAAAGCAGGCGCAGGCGACCGCCCTTCTTGGCGATTTCGGCATCGTTCGGATAAAGGAAAATGCCGCCGCGATGCATGATGCGGTGAATATCCGCCACCATCGAACCGACCCAGCGCATGTTGTAACGCTTGGCATAGACCCCTTCGCCGGCAAGGCTTGCGGCGATGTAATCCTGCACCGGCTTGTCCCAGAGGTTCTGGCGCGAGGTGTTGATCGAGAACTCGGCATTGCCGCTCGGGATCTTCACGTCGGCATCGGCCAGTTCGTATTCCTCATCGGCGTTCAGCGAGAAGAAATCGACATCGTCACCAAAGGTCAGCACGAGGCTGGTGGACGGGCCATAGGCGGCATAGGCCGCGAAGACCTGATTGCGGCCCGGTTGCAGCAGCTCGCTGGCAGCCTTGGCCGGAATGACCGAAACGATTGAACCCACGGTGACGTTCACGTCGAGGTTCGAGGAGCCGTCGAGCGGGTCGAAGATGACCGCATATTTACCGGTGGCGGAAACCGGGATCTCGTTATCCTGCTCTTCCGACACCGCGAACGACACGGCGGCGGAGGTCTGACAGGCTGCCACGAAAACGTTGTCGGCGATCACGTCCAGCGGCTTCTGCACTTCGCCCTGAACGTTGGTCTCCTCGGTGGCGCCGACGTGCCCGTGCAGAACGGCAACGCGAAGCTGCCTGGAAATCTTGATCGTCGCATCGGCGATCGTCTGGACGAGTTCAAGCAGATCGGGATCAAAACCCCGTTCGCGCTTGGCATTCAGGAATTGCTTCAAAATCATAGGGACCCTCAACCGCGCCGCCCGTTCCGGCCATTTTGCCGCAACGCAAAAAACACACGCAAATGCTCTAGTCCGAGCATGGCGGCGCGGTCAATCCATCCGCGAAAAAAGCCTTGTTTTCTGCCTGTCTTCGCCAGCACTCAACCGGCTTGGACCCATGGGTCAGAAGCCGGTCAGCACCACCTTGCCGCGCGCCTTGCCGCTTTCGAGAATGGCGTGGGCGGCCTTCAGGTTGGCGGCGTTGATCGGTGAAAGCGTCTCGGTCATCGTGCTGCGGAGCCTGCCCGCGTCGATCATGTCGGCAACCTGGTTGAGCAGCTTGCCCTGTTCGCCCATGTCAGCGGTCTGGAACAGCGAACGGGTGAACATGAACTCCCAGTGGAGCGACACCGACTTGCGCTTGAAGCCCATCGCATCGAGACTTTCCGGATCATCGATCAGACCGAAGCGACCCTGCGGCGCAATCAGGTCGATAATCTCCTGGAAGTGGCGATGCGTCTCTGTCGTGGAAAACACGAAGGCGGGCGCCCCGATCCCGAGGGCGGCCACCTGCGCGGCAATCGGCCGGGTGTGATCGATCACGTGATGCGCGCCGAGGCTCCGCACCCAGTCCTGCGTCTGCGGTCGCGAGGCCGTGGCGATTACCGTCAGATCTGTCAGGGCGCGTAAAAGCTGTATGGCGATGGAGCCGACACCGCCCGCCCCGCCGATGATGACAATGGCCCGCGCCGCACCCGGCACCGGCTTCAGCACATCGAGCCGGTGGAACAGCATTTCATAGGCGGTAATCGCTGTCAGCGGCAGTGCGGCGGCTTCCGCATCGCTCAGCGACGCGGGCTTCCTGCCGACGATCCGCTCATCGACCAGATGAAATTCACTGTTGGCGCCGGGGCGAATGAGCGAGCCGGCATAAAACACCTCATCCCCCACCTTGAAATCCGCAACATCGGGGCCTGTCTCGACCACTCTGCCGACCGCGTCCCAGCCCAGAACCTTCCACTGGCCGGTTTCAGGCGAAACGTTACGGCGGATCTTGGTATCGACGGGATTGACGGAAATCGCCGATACCGCGACCAGAAGATCGCGCCCTTCCGGTGTGGGGCGGTCAAGCTTGATATCGACGAGCGAATCCGCGGCTTCGAGCGGACCCGCTTCCCTGTATGCAATGGCTTTCATGGCTTTGCTCCTTGCAACTGATTGCCTGTCACCAAAGTTGGGCCTATATTCGTTTTACTGCAATATGCACAAATTCTACACATAGTACCAAAATGGATACTGTCATGGCCAAGGCCCGCCATTCTCGTTTCGATTGCTCACCCGGCTGTGCGGTGGAGGCTGCCATCGGCCTTATCGATGGCAAGTGGAAGTCGGTCATCCTGTTTCACCTGCTGTCGGGCACCCTGCGGTTCAACGCCATTCGCCGGCATTTAGTGAACGTGACGCCGCGGATGCTGACCAACCAGTTGCGCGAACTGGAAGAGGATGGGCTTATCGAGCGCAAGGTCTATGCGCAGGTGCCGCCGAAGGTGGAATACCGCCTCTCGCCGCTGGGGCGCAGCATGGAGCCCATTCTTCTCGCCCTGAAAGATTGGGGTGATGCCAATATTGGCCTTTACGGCAAGCCGCGCGACATCGATCCGCGCGACAAGCTCCCCGACGACAGTGCGCCGGGGATAGTAGCGGAAGAAGCCTGAACGGATCAGGCTGGGCGGTAGCGTTCGGCGGGAACCGCGCTCGACAGGTGCGGCAGCATCGCCGCGCGGGCCGCTTCCCAGGCCTCCCATTCGGATGCGTCCAGCAGCGAGGGAACGGTGGCGAACTCCCCCCGGTCGAGACCGACGAGGGCGGCATCGACCAGATCCTCCGCCGACATGACCCATTCGCTCGGCAGGTTGCTGGCCGGCAGGCCGGCAATATCCCAGAACTCGGTGCCCGTGGCGCCCGGCAGCACGACCTGCACGGAAACACCGGTATCGGCCAGTTCCTTGCGCAGCGACTGGCTGAAGGCCAGCACGAAGGATTTGGTGCCACCATAAACGCCGTTCAGCAGTTCCGGCCCGATCGCGACGATGGAAGAAATATTGATGATCACGCCGCGCGCCCGCGCCTTGAACTTCGGCACCGCCGCGTAGGCCAGACGCATCGGCGCGATCACGTTGATCGCCACCATGGCCTGCATGTCCTCGATTTTGGCCTCCTCAAGCAGTGCCGCACTGCCAAAGCCGGCATTGTTGACGAGATGCGTGATCGTCTCGTCCGTCGCCAGCAGGGTCTCGACCACCTCCAGACCGGCCCGGTCGGCAAGATCGGCAGCGACCGTACGCACCTTGACCCCTTGGCGCTTCGTCAATGCCGCCGCCACATCGGCCAGACGGCCGGCATTGCGAGCTACCAGAATGAGATCGTGCCCCCGTGCCGCGAAGCGATCCGCGTAGATCGCGCCGATGCCGGAAGATGCGCCGGTGATGAGTACGGTTCCCTTGTGAACGGTCATTGCCCTGTCCTTTTCTGATGCCCGGTGGCGTTTCGATGGGGACAAGGTAGCGCTGGACAGTTTTGTCTTAAATGACATATAAACGTCAAATAAGGACACGACGGAGCAAGACCATGCATTCGGTCGGTTTCATTCTCGAAGACGGGTTCCAGGTCATGGGCATGGCCGCTCTTTCGGCCTTCGAACTGGCGAACGAGACGCTTGGCCGGGTGGCCTACCGTCTCACCGTCATGTCGGAAGCGGGCGGCACGGTCCGCACCTCGCTTGGCATGCGTGTCGAAACCGAACCGCTCGGCGATTTCCCCGATACGCTGATGGTGGTGGGCGAATTGGTGCCGCGCGCCATTGCACCGGGCTTGCGCGCCTATATCGCCGAAGCGGGGCGGCAATCGCGCCGGGTGGCGGGTGTCTGCACCGGCGCTTTCCTGCTGGCCGAGGCCGGCCTGCTCGATGGTCGGACCGCCACCACCCACTGGGCGCATGCGCACGCGCTTCAGCAGCGCTTTCCGCTGGTCAAGATGGATGAGGATCGCATCTTCGTGCAGGACGGGTCCATCTGGACCTCTGCCGGCATGAGTGCGGCCATTGATCTGACGCTGGCCCTGATCGAGGATGATCACGGCGCGGAACTGGCGCGATCCGTGGCCCGCAAGCTGGTGGTCTATCACCGCCGTCCGGGCGGGCAATCGCAGTTTTCGGCCCTCCTTGAACTCGAACCGCGCTCCGACCGCGTGCGCCGCGCCCTCGTTCACGCGCGGGAGAACCTGCGCAACCCCTTGAGCGTCGAGGAACTGGCGAATGCGGCAAGCCTCAGCCCGCGCCAGTTCAGCCGCATCTTTCGCGAGGAAACCGGTCAGTCCCCCGCCAAGGCGGTGGAGCGGCTGCGGCTGGAGGCCGCCAAGGCGATGATGGAGGAAGGGCGACATTCCCTCGATATCGTTGCCCGCGACACCGGCTTTACCGATCGCGACCGCATGCGCCGGGCCTTCCTGCGCTTTTTCGGGCAGCCACCGCAAAGCCTGCGCCGCAGCCTGCGGCTGATGGAAGGCGAAGACACCGCCGCCTGAACGAAAATCCCCGCCGGGGCATGCCCGGCGGGGATCGCTGTTTATTCCGCCGCCACCGGCGTCGCAGCCGGTTGCGGATGGTCGTGGTGTACCAGCGGCCGGTTGCCCGCAATGCGCCTGACCAGCACATAGAAGACCGGCGTCATGAAGATGCCGAAGAAGGTAACGCCGATCATGCCGGAGAACACCGCGACGCCCATGGCCGCACGCATTTCCGCGCCTGCCCCGGTCGAGACGATGAGCGGCACGACGCCCATGATGAAGGCCATGGAGGTCATGAGGATGGGCCGCAGGCGAAGGCGGCTTGCCTCGATGGCCGCCTGAACCGGCGTGCGCCCCGCAAATTCCAGTTCGCGGGCAAATTCCACGATCAGGATGGCATTCTTCGCCGAGAGCCCCACGAGAACGACAAGGCCGATCTGCGTGAAGATGTTGTTGTCACCGCCCGTCAGCCACACGCCCGTCAGCGCCGCCAGCACGCCCATGGGCACGATCAGGATGATCGCCACCGGCAAGGCCAGGCTTTCATATTGCGCGGCAAGCACGAGGAAGACGAGAAGCAGCGCCAGCGGGAAGACGACGAGGCTGGAATCCCCGGCGATGATCTGCTGATAGGTCAGGTCCGTCCATTCGAAGTCGATGCCGGCGGGCAGCGTGTCCGCCGCGATGCGTTCGATGGCGGCCTGCGCCTGCCCGGAAGAAAAGCCCGGTGCCGGTGCGCCGTTGATATCGGCGGCAAGGAAGCCGTTATAGCGCGTCGTCCGCTCCGGCCCGGTCGTCGCATCCACCTTGATGAGCGCCGAAAGCGGGATCATCTCGCCGCTTTGCGAGCGCACCTTGAGTTCGCCGATATCCTCCGGCTTGCCGCGGAAGGCCGCATCGGCCTGCGCGCGCACGCTGTAGGTTCGCCCGAAGGCGTTGAAGTCGTTCACATAGAGCGAGCCGAGATAGATCTGCAGCGTTTCGAACACATCCGTCACCGCCACGCCAAGCTGCTGGGCGCGGGCGCGGTCGAGATCGGCGTAAAGTTGCGGCACGTTGATCTGGTAGGAGGAGAAGATGCCGGCGAGTTCCGGCGTCTGGTAAGCCTTGGCGATGAACGCCTTGGTGGTTTCGTCCAGCACCGCACCGCCCAGACCGGCGCGATCCTCGATCTGCAGCTTGAAACCGCCCGTGGAGCCCAGACCGTTGACCGGCGGCGGCGGGAACATGGCGATGAACGCATCCTGGATCACCGCATATTTCTGGTTCAACTGCATGGCAATCGCCCCGCCGGAAAGCTCCGGCGTCTTGCGATCTTCAAAGTCATCGAGAACCGCAAAGACGATGCCGGCATTGGAACCGATGGTGAAGCCGTTGATGGAAAGCCCCGGAAAGGCCAGCGCGTGCTTGACGCCCGGCTGTTGCAGGGTGATCTCGCTCATGCGCTTGATCACCTCTTCCGTGCGGTCCAGCGTGGCGCCATCCGGCAATTGCGCGAAGCCGATCAGATACTGCTTGTCCTGCGCCGGCACGAAGCCGCCCGGCACGACGGTGAACGCCGCATAGGTGGCGCCGACCAGCGCAAGATAGACCACCATGACGATGCTCTTGCGCGAAACGAGGCCGCCCACGCCCTTGCCATAACCGTTCGAGGCCGCGCCGAAACCACGGTTGAACAGCCGGAAGAAGCCGCCCAGCACCTTGTCCATGCCCCGCGTCAGCCAATCCTTCGGCGCGTGGTGGTCCTTCAGCAGAAGGGCCGCCAGCGCCGGCGAAAGCGTCAGCGAATTCAGTGCGGAAATCACCGTCGAAATGGCGATGGTCAGGGCGAACTGCCGGTAGAACTGACCCGAAAGGCCGGTGATGAAGGCCAGCGGCACGAAAACCGCGACGAGCACAAGGGCAATCGCCACGATGGGGCCGGACACTTCCCGCATGGCGCGGTAGGTCGCCTCGCGCGGCGAAAGCCCGTTCTCGATGTTGCGCTCCACATTCTCGACCACCACGATGGCGTCATCCACCACGATACCGATGGCCAGCACGAGGCCGAACAGCGTCAGCGCGTTGATGGAAAAGCCGAAGGCATACATGACGGCAAAAGTGCCGATGACAGAGACCGGAACGGCGATCAGCGGAATGATCGAGGCTCGCCACGTCTGCAGGAAGAGAATGACCACCAGCACCACCAGCGCGATGGCTTCAAGCAGCGTGTCGACCACCTTGTCGATGGAGGCACGCACGAAATTGGTGGTGTCGTAGACGATGTCGAAGCGTACGCCTTCCGGCATCGCCAGTTGCAGATCGGCCATGGTGGCCTGCACCGCATCCGAAATGGCGATGGCGTTGGAGCCCGGTGCCTGGAACACGGGGATGGCAACCGCCGGATCGCCGTCGAGCAGCGAACGCAGCGTATAATCGGCGGCCCCCAGTTCGATGCGGGCGACATCCTTCAGCCGCGTGATCGCACCATCGGCGCCGGTCTTGACGATGATCTCGCCGAACTCTTCCGGCGTTTCCAGACGGCCCTGCGCATTGACGTTGAGCTGGAGATCGACGCCCGGCAGCGACGGCGAAGCGCCGATGATGCCGGCGGCGGCCTGAACGTTCTGCTGGCGGATGGCGTTGGTAATGTCACTGGCGGCCAGCCCGTGGCCTGCCGCCTTCTGCGGATCGATCCACACGCGCATGGAATAGTCGCCCGCGCCGAACACCTGCACCTGACCGACGCCCTCGATGCGGGCCAGGCGATCCTTGATGTTCAGCGTCGCATAGTTGCGCAGATAGGTCAGGTCGTAGCGCCCGCCCTCGGACACCAGATGCACGACCATCATCAGGTCGGGAGAACTCTTGATGGTGGTCAGCCCGAGCGCCCGGACTTCCGCCGGCAGGCGCGGCTCGGCCTGCGAAACGCGGTTCTGCACGAGCTGCTGCGCCTTGTCGGGATCGGTGCCGAGCTTGAACGTCACTGTCAGTGTCAGCACTCCGTCGGAGGTCGCCTGGCTGGACATGTAGAGCATGCCTTCGACGCCGTTGATCTGTTCCTCGAGCGGCGTCGCCACCGTCTGCGCGATCACCGAGGGGTTGGCGCCGGGATAGGAGGCACGCACGACGATGGAGGGCGGCACCACATCCGGATATTCCGAGATCGGCAGGGCGCGCAGGCCAACAAGGCCAGCCACCACGATGAGGATGGAAAGAACCGCCGCAAAGACGGGCCTGTCGATGAAGAAGCGGGAGATATTCATGGGTGGCCCTCCGGGCACGACGGACAAATCGGGTCTTCGCCGCCCGCGCCCGGCGCGAAACGACGTGATGACCGGCAGTGATGAAAAGGGGCCGGCGAGGTTTCCCCCGCCGGCAGGCCGTTACTGGCTGGCGACTTCGCCGTCATCGGTGGGCGCGACCTGCGCGCCGGGGCGGATGCGTTGCAAGCCGCTGACGACGATGCGCTCGCCGGGGTTCAGGCCTTTTTCGACGATGCGCTTGCCATCGACCTTCGGTCCGAGTTCGATCTGGCGATAGGCGGCAACGTTATCGGCACCGACGACCATGACGAATTTCTTGTCCTGATCGGTTCCGATGGCGCGTTCGCTGATCGTCAGGCGGTCCTCGGCCTGCGGTTGGCCCAGACGAATGCGCACGAACTGGCCGGGAATGAGCCGCCCGTCGGCGTTGCTGAATTCTGCGCGCAGGCGGATCGTGCCGCTTGAGGCATCCACCTCGTTGTCCACCAGTTGCAGGTGGCCACGCACCGGGGCTTGCCCATCGCCAAGCGCGGTGATTTCCACCGGCACCCGGTCGATCACCGCCGTACCGTCAACCATCGGAAGATTGGCAAGCAGACGTCCGACGAGCTCCTCTGAAACATTGAAGCTTGCATAGACCCGGTCGACGGAAACGAGCGTCGTCAGCACCGGCGAGGCAGCACCAGCGGAGACGAGATTGCCGGGGGTGATTTCGAACTTGCCAACCCGGCCTGCAATCGGCGCGCGGATTTCGCTGTAACCAAGATCGAGCTTCGCAAGCCGCAACGCCGCTTCCGCCGAGCCGAGAGAGGCGAGCGCCTGCGCCTTTGCGCTTTCACGCTGCGCGAACTCGCTCTGCGAAATGGTGCGGCTTGCCGAAAGCGCCTTGCCGCGCTCAAGTTCCAGTTCGGTCAGATCAAGCCGCGCACGCGCCGCCGTCACCTGTGCTTCGGCTTGCGCCACCGCCGCCTCGAAGGGGGCGGGATCGATGGAGACGAGCAGATCGCCCGCCTTCACCAGACCGCCCTCGCGGAAATGAACGGCGCGGATTTCACCGGCCACCCGCGAACGGATGGTTACGCGGTCAACGGCTTCCAGCCGGCCGGAAAACTCCTGCCAGGTGGTGATGTTCTGTGCCCGCAGCGTCGAAACGGTGACGGGCATGGCGGGCGGAACGGCGGCCTGCGCCGTTTCGGCATGGGCGGAAGACGGCAGGTCGAAATGGGCGATCGCGGCGATTGCGGACAAAGCAAGGCCCGTACCGGCACCCCACAGGGCCCAGCGATTATGTCTGGCGGTCATGGTTTTCTCCTTGGGCGCCGGCGGGAAACGGAGCCGTGGGTTTCAGTGTTTCAATTCATGGACGAAGGCGGAAAACGCATCCGCGACCGTATCGAGCCACGGGCCCTCGTCATGGCTGTAAAGCCCGGCCCAACCGGAGCCGGCCGGCAGAACATGCCGGGTAACCGGCGTGCCGGCGGCCAGAAGCCGGTCGGCATAACCAAGCGTCTCGTCACGCAGCGGATCGTCATCCGCCGTCATGATCAGCGCCGGCGCCACCTGCGAAAGCCGCGTGCAGCGGCAAGGCGCGGCATAGGGGTGGAACAGGCCGCAGGCAGCCCGCAGATAACGGCTCCACCCGTCGGACCAGCGGCCCATCATCCCGATCTCGTCAGCCCGGCGAATGGAGCCGGAGACCATCATCGGATCGATCATCGGCGAGAGCAGAACCTGACCGGACAATTCGCCCGGCATCTGGTCGCGCGCTTTCAGCGCTACACCCGCCGCAATGTTGCCGCCGGCTTCCTCACCGGCAATCAGAAGCGGCGAGCGCGCACCGCCGAACTTCTTGCGGCAGCCGTTGAGGCCGGCCAGGACATCGAACATCCGTTCCATCGCCTCCGGAAAGACGTTGGTCGCCGACCCGGCATAATCCGCCTCCATCACGAAGGCGCCGCGTTCGGCCAGACGGCGGGCAACCGGCAGGTCGCCCTGCCGCTGTTCGGCCTGCTGGAAGGCGCCGCCGGCGAGGTAAAGCACCACCGGCATCGTACTCGTACGCGCACCGCCATCAAAGATACGGACGCGGGCGGTGGTCGCGCCGAACCGCATCTCCTGCCACTGCGCTGCCATCGAAGCCTGCTCCTTGCCGAACCGGCTTGCCGTTTCGTTGCCCTTCATATTATTATCCTTCTTCAAAGTGAGAAGATGGCTTTCACGGGCAACACTATTCCGAATTCGCGGACAATAGCGCCATATCCCAGGAGCAGCAGGCATGGACCAGCTTTCGGCAATGCGGGTATTCGTCCGCGTCGTGGAACTTGGCAATTTCACCCGCGCGGCTCAGGCGCTGAACATGCCGAAAACCACGGTGACCAATCTGGTGCAATCGCTGGAGGCGCACCTGAGCACCCGGCTTTTGAACCGCACCACCCGCCGCGTGGTGGTGACGACGGACGGCGCGCTCTATTACGAGCGGGCCACCCAGATCCTCGCCGAACTGGATGAGCTGGATGGCAGCCTTTCCCATGCGCAGGCCCAGCCGACCGGACGGCTGAGGGTGGAGATGTCCAGCGCCTTTGCCGACAGGATCGTGCTGCCGGGCATCTGCGATTTTCACAGCCGCTATCCCCAGATCCAGCTCGATATCGGCATCGGCGACCGGCTGGTGGACTACATGGCGGAAAATGTCGATTGCGCGCTGCGCGGCGGCACCCCCACCGATCAATCGCTGGTGACGCGCAAGGTGGGTGAACTGAAGCTGCGTTGCTATGCCTCGCCGCTCTATCTCTCGTTTCACGGCATGCCGGACCATCCAAGGGATCTGGCAACGACGCATTATTGCGTCGGCTATCTCAACGCGCCATCGGGGCGGGTGTGGCAGATGGATTTCAAGCGCGGCGATGAGGTCCACGAAATCGATCCGCGCTACATCATTTCGGTCAACGATCACCGGACCTATGTCAGTGCCGGCCTGTCCGGCATCGGCGTGATCCAGTCCACCTCCTTCTTCGTGCGCGATGCGCTGGCGGCAGGTGACCTCGTGCCCGTTCTGGAGGACTGGGAATGCGAGACGATCCCGCTCTACATCGTCTATCCCGGCACGCGGCACATTTCCAACAAGGTGCGCGTCTTCGTGGACTGGATCGTCAAGCGCCTGCAGCAGATGGACGCGCCGGATGCGGAAGAGCCCGCGCTCTGTCTGGCGAAGACGGCCTGACGCCGGCCCTCAAAACGCGTCGCGATCTTCCGGATTCGCGTCCATCGCCTTGCGTCCTTGTTTTCATGCGTGTCGTTATCGCCACTCGAACAGCTTCTGACCGCTGAAGGGCCGCTCGCCCGCCTGCACCAGCCGGTGATTTTCGCTTTCGGCAAAGGCAAGCGCATCGGCATCGTCGTTGAAGCCGATGAAGATCATCAGCGTGGAGCGGAACTGCGGCTCACCCTTCTTGCGATAGGTGAAGTTCACGGCGCAATGCGGATACTCGTCCTTCACCGAGGGTGCATCCACATCCGCTTCCGCCTTGAGCGCAACGAACTGGCCAAGGCCGAAGAAGCGGTCGATGGCCGAAAACGCCGCGGCTTGCGTCATCTTCTGGCTGGTTCCTGTGCTGGCCGGACGGCCGAAATAAACACTGTCCGTCTGGCCCTTGGCCCTTTTGGTTTCGTAGACGACCAGATTGCCCGCCGCCAGAAGATCGACATGCAGGCTGAAGGTCTGGAAGCGCTCGGGATGCTGGTCGAGTTCGGCGAAAACGGACCTCAGCCCGGCGATGTAATCGGCGTAGAATGCAACGTCCATGAAAGGGTCCGTATGTTGAAAGCGAGGGGCTCTCTAGCACAACTTGGCGATGGCAACAGGTCTTTTGCATGAAAGCCCCGTCTTGGAGGTGGCGGAACGAGCCGCTATAAACACTCATCCCCATGCACGAACCGGGTATGACGATGCCGCACGAGCCCCATGCCGCCTTTCCGCTGGTCGAAACCTCCATTGCCGATCTGCGCCGGGCGCTCGAGGAAGGCCGCACCACGGCGGAGGCGCTGGTGTCAGGCTATCTCGAGCGGATTGCCCGTTACGATCACGACGGCATCCGGCTGAATTCGGTGATCGTCATGAACCCGGGCGCACTGGACGAGGCGCGCGCCGCCGACAAACGTCGTGCGAAGGGCGAAACGCTGGGCCCGCTGGACGGCATCCCCTACACCGCCAAGGATAGCTACAAGGTGCGCGGCCTGACGGTCGCCGCAGGTTCGCCCGCCTTTGCCGGTCTCGTCGCTACTGAGGATGCCTTTGCCATCGCCCGCCTGCGCGCGGCGGGCGCGGTGCTGATCGGCCTCACCAACATGCCACCCATGGCCAATGGCGGCATGCAGCGCGGGCTCTACGGCCGGGCGGAATCACCCTATAATGCCGATTACCTCACCGCCGCCTTTGCCTCCGGCTCCTCGAACGGCTCGGGCACCGCGACGGCGGCAAGCTTCGCCGCCCTCGGGCTGGGCGAAGAGACCTGGTCGAGCGGGCGCGCGCCCGCCGCCAATAACGGGCTGTGCGCCTACACACCGAGCCGCGGCGTGATTTCGGTGCGCGGCAACTGGCCGCTGGTGCCGACCATGGATGTGGTCGTGCCGCACACCCGCTCCATGGGCGACCTTCTGGAACTCCTGGACGTGATCGTGGCCGACGATCCCGAGACGCGCGGCGATCTCTGGCGCAGCCAGCCCTGGGTGACGATCCCGAAAGCTTCCGACATCCGCCCCCTCTCCTATCCGGCGCTCACGGCAAATGCCTCGCTGAAGGGCAAGCGGCTCGGCCTGCCGGCCATGTATATTAATGCCGATCCGCTCGCGGGCACGGCGAGGGAGCCGGGTATCGGTGGCCCGACAGGCCGGGCGATCGAGACACGCGCCTCGATCATCACACTGATGGAGGTCGCCTGCGAAGCGATGCGCGCCGCCGGGGCCGAGATTATCGTGACCGATTTCCCGGTGGTCTCGAATTATGAGGGCGACCGGCCCGGTGCCCCGAAGATCGGCACGCGCGGCCTCGTCAGTCCGGATTATCTCCGGCGCGAAATCGTCGATCTCTCGGTCTGGTCATGGGATGATTTTCTGGCCGCCAACGGCGACCCGGCGCTCCCGCGTCTGGCCGATGTCGATGGCCGGATGATCTTTCCCGCACCGCCGGGCAGCCTGCCCGACCGTTACACTGGGTTCGGCGACGATATCGCCGATTATCCCGCCCATGCCCGCGCCCATCCCGTTGGTTCCTTCCTCGATATTCCGCATCTGGAAGCGGGCTTCCGGGGGCTGGAGGAAACGCGCAAGCGCGATCTGGAAGCGTGGATGGACGGGCTTGGCCTTGATGCGGTGATCTTCCCGGCGGTGGCCGATATCGGCCCGGCGGATGCGGACGTGAACCCGGCTTCGGCGGATATGGCCTGGCGTAACGGCACATGGGTCGCCAATGGCAATCTCGCCATCCGCCATCTCGGCATCCCGACGGTGACATTGCCCATGGGCATGATGGCGGATATTCACATGCCCGCCGGCCTGACCTTTGCCGGCCGCGCCTACGACGATGCTGCCCTGCTCATGCTCGCAACGGCCTTCGAAGCCACCGGGCGCTATCGCCGGCCACCACTGCGTACGCCGGAACTCTGAAGAGCCGGCGACGCGTCAGGCCGTCAGCGCTTGCCGTTCTTGCCGCCGGTGGTGCGCGCTAGGAGCGTGGCGCTCACCTCCGCCGCGTTCTTCTTTTCATAATAGGCGCGCTTCTGCTCATACATCATCTGGTCGGCACGTTTGACGACCGATTCCATGCTTTCGCCCGGCTCGCTCGTGGCAGCACCACAGGACATGCTGAGCTGGGCGCTGGAATAGAACTGGTTGTTGATGGTCAAAAGCGCATTGATCGTCTCGATCATGGCGCTTGCCGCCTTCGCGTCGGCACCCGGCATCAGCACCGCGAATTCATCGCCGCCGATGCGAGCGGCGTGGTTGGGTTTCAGAACCGCCCCGTTCAGGATTTCGCCGAACCGGCGCAGCAGCGCATCGCCGGCATCGTGGCCAAGCTGATCATTGGCTTCCTTCAACCCGTTGATATCGATGATGATTGCTGATACCGGCCGCAGAGACTTGCGCTCCATCCGGTTGATTTCCTCGGCATAGAAGGCACGGTTATAGAGCTTGGTCAGCACATCGTGCTTGCCGAGATATTCGAGATAGGCCTCGGCCTTCTTGCGGGCGGTGATATCGGTCAGCGCGATCTGCACCCGCGACCAGTCATTCTCATGCCCGGGGAAAACCGAGAAATGCAGCAGGATATGCCGCTCGGACCCGTCCAGCGCGTAGTTGATGACCTCGCGGTGATGGAACAGATTGCCGTTCCACAGTTCCATGAGCTGTTCGCGGAACGGCTTTTCCATGGCGTCGCGGAAGATTTCGCCCAGCCGGTGCAGAAGCTCCATGCGGTCCGGCGCGCAGAACAGTTCAAGCGTGGCCTTGTTCACGTCGATGACACGGATTTCGCTCATGCACTGGCGCACGAATTCCGGATGGACATCCATGAATGTCCTGAAATCGCTGATACCGGAAGCGCGGACGCTTTCGATCAGGATCTTGATGCGGCTGAAATCCTCGACCCACAACGACACCGGCGAATGCTCGAAAATGCCTTCGGCGTAAAGCCGCTGGTGCGCTTCCGCGCGGCGCGCATCTTCCCGCTCGGTAATGTCTTCGGTGGTCAGCAGCACCTTGCCCAGCGTCGCCTCGTGCCCCGGCAGGACACTGCCGCGAAGCTGGATGTCGAGCCGCCGCCCCGAAAGCGTGTAGTTGACCGTGGTGCTGGAGAAGGACTGTGCGCCATCGAACAGCGCCGCCAGTTCGTTGATATGGGTTTCCAGCATGTCGTCGCGGAAAACCGTCGCCAGGTTCGCCCGCAGATGATCGGCATCGTCGGCCTCGAACAGGGCCAGCGTCTTGCGGTTGACGTCGAGCACGCGGATACGCTGCGAAGAGGCCGCCACCCGCGACAGGTCTTCCCGCAGGAAGGCCCGAATGTCGGTGACACCCTGCGCACGCCACGTTTCGAACAGCGCCTGAACCCCACTGAAATCCTCGATCCACATGGCGATGGGAGCGAGATTAAAGATATCGGAGTCGAAAGCCTCTGTCATTGCGGCACCTGCTCGAGATGGGAGAAGACAATACGCGCAACCCGCGTGCCGTCTGCAATCGCGCTTATATTAGCGCCCAATAGTAAACCCGGCCTTTCCGTCATGGTGCTAACAGACACGGCCCCCCAGGCCTGACTGGCGCTGCGGCCCGCGATGGGTTCGCGTGAACCGGCACGCATCATTCAGAGAGTGAAATCGCCCGAGACCAGGGCGGTCGAGGTGGTGGCGGCAATCTCGAAATCGGCGCGGCCATCGCCGTTCACGTCGCCCGGCTCGCCGACGACGGAAGCAAATCCGGCGGCAGGGCGAATGTCATTACCGTCCTCCGCGACGTTCACGATATTGTCATTGCCGTTTCCGCGGCACCCTTCTGTTCCAAAGGGAACAGGCGGAGCCTCCCGATGCCCATCGATCAGACGATGCCCCAGGCGCGGAACCGGCCCCGGCCGGTCAGTTCCCTGAGGTTCAGTTCCTGCACGAGGGCGAGCGCGGCCCTCGGCGTTATTTCCAGGGCCTTGGCCACCATGCCCGCCGAAACCAGCGGGCGCGACAGCACGAATTCCACCAGCTCCGGCAGCTTCGAGGTCTGCCGCCGACCCGCCAGCCGGCGCTCCATCGTCTGCCGGGCAAGAAGAAGCCTGTCATGCTCCTTGAACCCGGCTTCGGTGGCCAGAACGATGCCTTCCAGACGGGCCAGCAGGCGGGCTTCCCGGTCCCTGTGCGTGCGCCGCTCGATGCGGACGGCCTTCAGGCCGAGATTGACGGTGGCGAGGTGGCTCGCTGTCGTCAGCCCGGCATCCCGCAGGCAGGACGCCGCCAGAAGACGCCCGAGCCACGCTGCATGCTGCAACACCGGACGCCTGTCCCAGGCATCGAGCAGAAGCACTGCCCGCAGCACTGGCGGCAGTTGTGCCGTCTCTGTCATAACGGCCCGCCATGCGTCGAGGCGCTCGTCCTCGTCCCAATCGGCATCATAGACCAGCGTGTTCTTCGCGCGCGCCGCGCCGCGCGCCGGCCTTTTCGCATCCGCCAGCGCCGCCTCGCTGCGGGCCAGAACGGCATCGATGGCCGCCAGTTCCGCCGCCAGCGGATCGGGGACCTCGTCTTCACTTTCCTCGATTTGCCCGCCTGCGGGCGAAGGGCGGGACGGCAGGGTTAGGTGCTCATCGGCGGCAGGCGCACTTTCCTCCGCGCGTCCTTCGCCCCGCAGGCTGCGCAACCCCTCCGCGCCCAGCGCCCAGCCGGCGGGTTGTGCGACGATCCGCCGGCGCGTGCGAAGCACGTCGCGGGCAATCGTCAGCTCATGGGTGGGCGTGCGGATGTCGGCGCCGGCATCATGCAGCACGAGATCCTCGATATGCACGAGTTCGCCATCCACCCACAGCGAGGCGCAGGCGTCGAGATAATGGGTACGCTCGATCCAGCCCTCCCGCACGGTCGAGCCGGCGAGGCGCTCGTCCAGTCGCGCCAGCGCCGCCGTCGCATCCGATACCGGGCGCAGAAGCGTCTGAAGCGGCAGGGTTTCGATATCGGAGCGCTTTGAAATCAAGGACATAATTTCCGGTAGAGAATGCCCGAACCGAATCAGGACCGGCTTCGGACCCGCCTGAAAAACATCGTGAAACCCTAGCACGCGCGGGCAACGACCGAAATCCCCGCCCGACGGAACCGGGCGGGGATCGGGGATGCGGAGAGTGCGACGCGCTCGGAGCAGGAAGTCGGACGCCGTCAGGGCGACATTGCCGGTCAGGCGACCGTCAGGTCGGCGTCGAAGACCGGCACGAGGCGAAACGTGTCGTTGGTTCCTGCGGTCGATGTATTGGCGTCGAGGGCCGAGAGATCGATCTTGTCGGTGCCGCGCACGCCAATGAGGTCGAACACCGAGCGAACTCGCGTGCCGGGCAGGCCAAGACCGGCCATAAGCAACATGGAAAAATGCCGCCGATCCATCACGATTTGCCGATCATTCCACATGGATTTGCTGTCCCTCCGGAACCGACGGGCAATGCACTGGCGGGTTGTTGCGTTATGAACGGCTCACACTTTCACGGAAACAAGGGGGCGGACAGCAGGCCAGAATGGGCATCAGGAGCGCAGGCACCAGACATCGACACTTGCATGCCGCCCGCGCAGCATGAGGCCCGGAAAGGGAACGAAGCCGGCAAGCGCGTCCTGCGGCAAGCCCTGCGCCAGCGCCTTGTCGACCAACGTGTCGGACAGGACGATCCGGGCCGACAGATCGCGCGTCACAGTCTCCAGCCGGCTGGCCACGTTGACGGTATCGCCCAGAACCGCAAATTCCAGCCTGCGGTCCGGACCAACATTGCCCACGATGGCGCGGCCGAAATGGGCGCCAACCACGACATGCAGCCCCTCGCCCATTTCATCGATGGCCGTCACGATGGCGCGGGCGGCGCGAATGGCGTTGGCGGCGTCCACCTGTCCGGGCAAGGGCGTACCGAAGGTGGCCATCACCCCATCGCCGAGAAATTTGTCCAGCGTGCCGCCATGCTCGAAAACCACGCACTCGATTGCGGCATAGTACCGGCGCAATAGCGCCAGAACCTCGCCCTCCGGCATACGTTCCGTCAGCTCGGTAAAGCCGACGAGATCGGCAAACAGGACCGCAATCTCGTGCGAGGCCGGCTGTGTCAGCGCTTCCGGCTGACTGGCCAGCCGTTGCACGATGGTGGGCGAGAAATAGCGCGACAGATTGGACCGCTCGGCGGCAGCCCTCGCCTGGTGGAACAGAAGCTGGTTGGAACGCCACCCTTTCAGCGTCAACGCCGCTGCCACGATGATGAAGATGACGATTTCCTGGAAGCGCTGGCTCCATTGAACGCCGTTCAGATCCAGAAAGGCCTGTAGATCGGCACGGCCAACCAAACGCGCCGTCTCTTTTGCGGCAGCCGTCAGCATGGGAATTTCATGACCGAAAATCGCAACGAGCGCTGTTGCTACCAACCAGATGGCAGACACGGCCAATCCGAGCGACCACACCGTGCGCCATGAGTAGCAAAGAACGGCAAAAGCCAGAAGAAGGAAGAAATGGTTGAAGACATTCCAGCGGTAACCAAGCGCGGCCGGCATCATCTCCGCTTCGAACGGGTTTGGTACCAGGGCAATGACCGTTATCAGCACGATGTCGAACAGGATCAACCCAACGCTGACCCAGGTCCTGCCGATGCTGCGAAATCGCGTCTGAAGCACACCACTGCCCCAGAACAGAAGCAGCAGAGCATCGTAATACAGCATGTCGAGGCCGAAATTCATGAAGGGCAGCAGGCATGCGATGACAACGACTGCAAGCTGGCGGCTGACCGAAACGATGGAATGACCAATCTCGCGTTCGCGAGCGAGCGCACGCATCAGAACCGGGTCCCGCGCCACCATTTCAGCTTCGGCATCGGCGCTGGCAAGGATGCGACGCAGAAAGCCGAACCGGATGGCAGGCACGTTGTGTACCGACGAAACGAAATCGGGATCGGTCATGGCGCTTCCTCGGGTCGGATGTCTGGCATCGGGAAGCCCTGCTCCCCGTTCGAGAGTTGACCGGAATCACCTTGATCCGCAAGCCGTGACGAACGGCATCTCATGCGGCAGGCCAGGCCGGCCCTCTTGCGCGTTCGAGATGAAACAGTCCGGCACGGAAGAACAGTCCGAGATAAGCGGCAATGGCCCTGTCCGTCGACGCTTCCGGCGTTTCGGCATAAAGCCGCGCGAGCTGTTCCAGTAGCGCGATGCGGCGTTCGCCGAGGCCGGCCAGGGCAAGCGCGCCGCCCTGGCGCAGGCAATACCAGTCGGCGATCAGCGCGATGACCGCCTCATCCGCGTCGCAACCGGGCGGCACATCGCCCGCAGGTCGCGTTCGTTCATCGGCAAGCAGGTCTGACAGTCGCATACCCTCGATGGCGGACACCACCTCCGCCGGCCATTCCCGGGGAAAATAACGGTGGCGCACCAGAGCCTGCGTGTGAAGCCGCAGGAACTCTCCATAGTCCCTCGCACCGGACACGGCATCGGAACCGCCACCCGTGCGGGCGGCCTCGCGCCCGTAAAGCGCCATGATATCCGCATCGAGCGGCAGGGCCGACAGATCGACCGTCTCCACCGCGACGGCTACCCCTTTCGCCTCGACGACGCAGAAGCCCGGCGGATAACCGCAGAGCGAGGGCACCGCGACGTTCACGAGATCCCCGCGCCGGCTTTGACCCGCCACATGCCAGTGACCGCTGAAATGCAGATCGATGCCCGCTTTCGACACCGCCTCGGCGACCGCTGGTTCGGGCCTTCGCTTCAGGATCGTGCCACCGGGAAACAGTCGTGGCTCGTAACCTTCGCGATCATCGAGCGGATCGATCACCGGATAATGCGAGAAGGTCAGAAGCGTCTTGCCTGTCGCCTTCGCCCGTGCCGCCACATCCGCCATCCATGTCAGGATGAAGGGCTTGAGGCGCAGCATGGCGTTCCAGCCTGCCGCGGTGCTGTCGATGAAGGCCCGCTTCGACCGGGGCTTGAAGACGCCGTTGCGCGGTTCGAACACATTGGCATCGATCATCATGAGCCAGAGGCCGTCTTCCGGCTCCACCAGATAGGAAGCGTCCATCAGCCGATGGCGGGTTCGCCCGTCGGCGGAAACCGCTTCATAGCTGCGCGCCTCCGGCGCATCGTTCAGACCGAAGGGCGTTTCCCAGTGCAGGAATTCCGGGCGGCGGAAATAGCCGAAGCGCGCCATGGGCAAAAGGCCCGCCGGCAAACCTTCGCAGCGAAAATCTGGTGTTACGACAGCGCCCGGCGGCGGCTCGCGGCCATCGCTCGTGACCAGCACGGAACGGCCGTCGGCCCTCAGGAAATCGCCCGAGCGGTGACGCCCGAAGGGGCCGAAAACATCGTGATTGCCGGGCAGCGCGTAAAAGCGCAAGCCGTGCTCTTCTTCCTGTCGGGTCAGAAGGCGGGCGAGGCTTTCCGTCGTGCGGCGCTGGCCATCGTCGGTGTAGTCTCCGAGCAGCACCACATGGCGGATACCGCGCGCCGCGACCTGCTCCAGCGCCGCCGAGAGGGCAGCCGCGCTCTCGTTGAAGACGCGGGTGGATTCGCGGGTGCGCGCCCAACTGTAAAGGGTCAGGCGGCGTTCGCCCGCAGGCACGCCCGGAAGGCCGTAATCGCCGGCGATATCGTGAAAATGCGCGTCGGCAATGACCGCAAGCGAAAAGGGCGGAGTTTCGCCGCCCGTCATCCGCCGGCCTTGCGGTAGAAGAAATAGCGTTCCGGGTCGATATGGCTTTCGACCGGCAGGCGCTCAAGTTCCGGCGCATCGAGCGGCAGGCCGCACAGGACATAGCCGCCGGGGGCGAGCATGCCCACCACCATCTGCGGCAGCCAGGTCAGCGTCACGGCATCCTTGTCCGCATCGCCCGTGCCGATATCGGCGTGAACGAAGGCCGCATCTCCCAGCATGAAGGCGCGGCCGGTCTCGGCGATTTCGCCCAGCACGAGGTCACCCTCCGGCGGAATCGAGCTTTTGTGGGCGAGAAGCTGGCGGTCGAAAACGACGATGCGGCGGCCGGGAAAGTTTTCCCTCAGATGGCTGTAGGTGCGGCCATTGCCAAGGCCGACCTCGAAAATCGGGCCCTGCGGCAGCGCGACCCGGTCGCGAATGGCGTTCAGCATGTCGCGCTGGGCGCTCATGCGGTTGATGAAACTGTCCAACCGGCTCATGGATCAGGCCTTCACGACGTTTTCGACGGCAAGACCGCGGCGGGCAAACACGTTGCGCGTATCGACCACCAGCGGCACCCATGCCGCCAGCGCCGCATAATCCACGTCATCGTGATCAGTGGAAACCAGCGCGAGATCGAAGCCGCGCACCGTTTCCTCATCAAACGCCACGCTCTTCATGCCCATCAGATCGGCATATTCCCGCGTCTTCGGCACCTCGGCGATGAAGGGGTCGTGATAGGCCACATCCGCACCGCGTTCGTTGAGAAGCTCCAGAAGCCGCAGCGAGGGGCTTTCGCGGATATCCGGCACGTTCTTCTTGTAGGCCAGGCCCATGACCAGCACGCGCGAGCGGCTGAGCGCCTTGCCGGCGCGGCGGTCGAGCGCTTCCGCCACCCGGTCCACCACATAATGCGGCATGGCGGTGTTCACCTCGCCGGCCAGTTCGATGAACCGGGTCGGGCGATCGAACTCGCGGGACTTCCAGGTGAGGTAGAAGGGATCGATCGGGATGCAATGGCCGCCGAGACCCGGACCGGGATAGAAAGGCATGTAACCGAAGGGCTTGGTCTTCGCCGCCTCGATCACTTCCCAGACATCGATGCCCATGGCCTCGTAGACGAGCTTCAACTCGTTCACCAGCGCGATGTTGACGGCGCGGAAAATGTTTTCCGTCAGCTTCACGGCCTCCGCCGTCGCCGTGGTGGAAACCGGCACCACCGTCTTTACCACCGCGCCATAGAAGGCGACCATCAATTCCTGTGCATCGGCGCCATCGCCGGCCACGACCTTCGGAATGGTCGAGGTCTCGAAATCGCGGTTGCCGGGGTCTTCACGCTCCGGCGAAAAGCCGAGGAAGAAGTCCGTACCCGCAACGAGGCCGGTTTCCTCCAGAATAGGCTTCATCACTTCTTCCGTCGTGCCGGGCCAGGTGGTCGATTCCAGCACGATCAACTGGCCGGGGCGAAGCGTCGCGGCAATCTGCCGGCAGGTCTTCTCGACATAGGAAAGGTCGGGGTCGCGGTGGCGGGTCAGCGGGGTCGGCACGCAGATTGCGATCACGTCGCAGGCCGCAAGCCCGGCGAAATCGCAGGTGGCGGCGAAGCGCCCGGCCTCCACCTCACCCTTCAGGATGGCCGAGGGCACCGCCTCGATATAGCTCTCGCGGGCCTCGATGGCCTCGATCTTCGCCGGATCGATATCGAAGCCCGTAACGGTAAAGCCGCCGCGCGCCATGCTCATGGCCAGCGGCAGGCCGACATAGCCGAGGCCGATGACGCCTGCCTTCGCGGTTTTCGATCGAATAGCCGTGAGAAGTCCGGCGGCGGCGGGGGAGGATGACATGGGAAGGCTCCGCGAATGCTGTTGCCTGTCAGTTGCGTCCGCGCCGCCGCCATGTCAAGGGTGAGCGGGTTCACAGAGCGGTGTCGCGGCGAATAACCGCTCCGGCTCTTGCCTCGCGCGCGCTGTCGCGCTCTATAGCAGCCATGAGAATTGCCTTTTACGCGCCGCTGAAATCGCCCGATCATCCCGTGCCCTCCGGCGACCGGCTGATGGCGCGGCAATTGATGCGCGCCCTCGGCATGGGCGGCAATACCGTTCAGCTTGCCTCGGCACTGCGCAGCTTTCACGCCACGCCGGAAACCGTTCTGCCCGATCTTCACGCGCAGGCCGAAGCCGAGATCGAACGGCTTTCCCGGCAATGGGTGGCGGATGGGCCACCCGATCTCTGGTTCTGCTACCATCCCTATTACAAGGCGCCGGATTTGATCGGCCCGGCGCTCTGCCGGCGTTTTCACCTGCCCTATGTCACGGCGGAGGCGTCCTATTCGAAGCGGCGCAATCTCGGCTGCTGGGCGCGCCATCAGGACGATCTGAAGGCGCTGGTGGCAAGCGCGGCAGTCAATCTCTGCTTCACCGCGCGCGACAGCGCAGGGCTGGCCGAAGCCGTGCCGCCCGCCCGTCTGGCCCGCATCGCCCCGTTCATCGATGCCGCCCCGTTCCTCGAAACGGTCCCGGCAGCCGAGGTCGGGCGCCTGCTGACGGTGGCGATGATGCGGCCCGGCGACAAGCTGGAAAGCTACCGGGCGCTGGCGGCGGCATTGGCCCTCGTCCGCGCGGACTGGCGGCTGTCCATCATCGGCGACGGGCCGGAACGACCGGCGGTCGCGGCGGCTTTCGCCAACCTTCCGACAGGGCGGATCGACTGGCGTGGCGAACAAGACCGGGAGGGCGTGATCGCGGCAATGGCGCGCGCATCCCTTTATGTCTGGCCGGGGCATGGCGAAGCCTACGGGCTTGCCTATCTCGAAGCACAGGCCGGCGGCCTGCCGGTCATCGCCGAGCGCGTTGCGGGGGTGCCGGAAGTGGTGGCCGACGGGCGAACCGGTCTTCTGGTGGAACCGGGGCGGCCTGAAGCCTTCGCCGCCGCCATCGATGCCCTGCTTTCGGACGGGGTCAAACGCCAGAACCTCTCAACGGCAGCACGGCGCTTCGTTTCGGAGGAACGATCGCTGCCCGTCATCGCCGGGCGTCTCGAAAGCCTTCTCGTTTCCGCACTGGAGTATCCGCTGTGACCGACACCCTTCTTCGCGAAACGCTGGACCGCATTGCCGGCTCGGGCCGCAAGGTGAAGCTTTGGCTTCGCGACGACGATGCGGTGGAACCAACCCCGGCCCTTGACCGGTTGCTCGATCTGACCGGCGCTCACGGCGTGCCGGTGACGCTCGCCGTCATTCCCGAACAGACGGGAACGGCTCTTGCCGCCCGGCTGGATGCCGCGCCCCATGCGCTTGTCGCCGTGCATGGCTGGTCGCACCGCAATTACGCGCCCGCCGGCGAGAAGAAGCAGGAACTCGGCGCCCACCGCGGCGAAGACGTGGTGCTGGCCGAATTGAAGGCGGGCTTCGCCAAGCTTGAGAGCCTGCATGCGCCGCGCTTCAACGCCATGCTGGTGCCGCCGTGGAACCGTATCGCGGCCAGCCTGCCGCCCCGCCTCGGCGCGCTCGGCTTCACCGCCCTTTCCACCTTCGGCAAGGAGAAGGAAGGCGCGTCGATCCCCCTTATCAACACTCATGTCGATGTCATGGACTGGCACGGCACGCGCGGCGGCCGCCCTGCCGCCGATCTCTTCGCGGAACTGGCCGGATGGATCGCCCGGCCGGATGCCCCGCCGCAGATCGGCGTTCTGACCCATCATCTCGTCCATGACCAGACGGTCTGGGCCTTTCTCGAAAGCCTGTTCACGCTGACCGCCGATCACCCCGCCTGCGCATGGGTGAAGCCGGGCGCGGCCTGACCCCTACCAGGACTTCCAGTCGATGAGGAAGCCGCCATCCGTGCGCATGGCTTCCTCGCGGGCGGCCTGAACGTCGGCGAAGGGCGCGCGGCGCGGCAGGACCGCCGCCATCATGTCCACGGTCGCGAGCGTGACGCCGGCACCCCGGCAGGCATTGGTAAAGATCAGCGGCCCGGTGGACCACCAGGCCGGCGCATCCGGCAACGCCGCCATGACGCCCGGCATCGCCTCGATCACCCGGCGGATGACGGGATGGCGGGGCGGCGTGGCGATGAAGGCATTGGCGATCAGCAGCCCGCCGGCGCTCGTCAGGCGCGGAATATCCGCCGCGATGGCGGTGAAACCCACAAGGGCAATGAAATCCTCGAAACCGGCATCGTCGCGCGCGGGATACCAGTCGGCATCCATGTAGAGACCGCCGAACTTTTCGAGCACGAGATAGCGCGCCACATCGGCCGCACCCGGATAGTCCTTGCGCGCCATCATGCCACGGAAGCTCGGATGCGCGTCGAAGCCTTCGGCAAGAAGCGCATCCGCATCCCACAGCCGGTAATCCATGCCGTGGGCTGCGCAATGGCGACGCCAGGCTTCGATGGCAGGCGGCGCGGCCAGATCGCCGATCCACACCTGATGCAGCACGCGCGGCACCTTTTCGCCCGCAAGCTTCGCAATCACCCGCCGTTCCGCGCCGCTGAAGCGGGCGACATCGGCCATGACGGCGGGATCGGGCACGAGCGTGAATTGCAGGCCGGTGATACGCAACCGGTCTTTGGCGATCTTGGCGAGTTTCAGCCGGGCGGAATGCAGCTTGCGCGGCAGGCCGAGCACGGTCGGCGGGCCCAGTTCGGCGGCGGCCACCAGATCGGCATCGGCAATCAGGGCCTCGAGCCGGCGCCCGGCGCCCTCGATGTCGCCGCTGCGGGCCTGTTCCACACAAAGGTCAATGATCGCCCGGGCGCGGGCGCGCGGAGGGTCCGTGTCGTTCAAATCTCGTCTCCGGCAATCGCACTGCCGCTGTTTATCGGTAAATTCCCCGGCTTCGCAAGAGCCGCGCAAGGAAGGATCAATCTTCGCGATGGACAGTCTACGGCGGGCAGAATACGGTGTATGCGTCCAAGGTCTTATACGCGATATGTGCAGGGCTTGAACGACGCAGTTCCGGGGCGTGAATGGTTCATGAGCGTTAATACTGATTTGCTTTCCGTGGAAACGCTCAAGGTTTCCTTTCCGCTGATGCAGGGCAAGATCGAGGCCGTGCGCTCGCTGTCGATGCGGGTTGCACCCGGTCGCGTGACGGCGCTCGTCGGCGAATCCGGTTCCGGCAAATCCGTGCTCGGCCGTTCCATCATGGGCATCGAGGCGGATTACGCCGAGGTCAGCGGGCGGGTGATCTTCAACGACCCGCAGGGTGCCGTACCGGTCGATCTCGTTTCCCTGCCACGCAACGGACGTCAGATCCGCCAGATCCGCGGCAACCGCATCGGCATGATCTTTCAGGAGCCGATGACCTCCTTTTCGCCGCTGCACACCATCGGCAACCAGATCGAGGAAGTGCTGCGCATCCATTCCGTGATGTCGTCTGCCGAACGCCGGGAGCGCTCTGAGGAAATGCTGGGGCTTGTCGGCTTCGACAATCCCGCGCGCGTCTTCGACATGTATCCTTTCGAGCTTTCGGGCGGCATGCGCCAGCGCGCGATGATCGCCATGGCGCTGATCGGCAACCCGGCTCTGCTGATTGCCGACGAGCCGACCACGGCGCTCGACGTGACGATCCAGGCGCAGATCCTCAAGCTGCTCAAGGAGCTTCAGGAAAAGATCGGCATGGCAATGCTGCTCATCACCCACGATCTCGGCGTCGTCGCCAGCATGGCCGACGAGGTCGTGGTGATGTATCGCGGCGAGGTGATGGAATCCGGCAGTGTCGAGGAGATTTTCCGCAATCCCTCGCATCCCTACACCAAGGGACTGATGGCCGCCGTTCCCGGTTTCGACATGGAACGCGGCGAGCGATTGAAGCCGCTGCGCGAAATCAATGTCGATGCATCCGGCCTGCTCGGCAAGAGGCTCTGTCCGGCAACCGGCACCTCCGACGTGCTCCTTTCGGTTCGCAATGTCAGCAAGACCTTCAAGCCCAAGCGCTCCGGCGGGCTGTTTGGCAATGCCGCCCCGCCGATCCGCGCCGTGCATGACGTGTCCTTCGATGTGCGGCACGGCGAAACGCTTGGCCTTGTGGGCGAAAGCGGCTGCGGCAAGACCACGCTCAGCAAGATCCTCATGCGGGGCGTGACCGCCGACGAGGGTGTCGTCACCTATGACGGCGCTGCCGGCCAGATCGACGTCCTCAAGGCCGAAGGCGAAACCCTGCACGACCTGCGCGCGTCGATCCAGATGGTGTTCCAGGACCCGGTGTCCTCGCTTTCGCCGCGCATGACGGTGCGTGGCATCATCGGGGAACCGCTGGAAATTCACCGGCGCGGCACCGACCGGGAGCGGCTGGAATTGTCCAAAAGGCTGGTCGAGTCGGTCGGCCTGCCGGGCTCGGCGCTCGGGCGTTACCCGCACAGCTTTTCCGGCGGCCAGCGCCAGCGCATCGGCATTGCGCGCGCGCTTGCGCTCGGTCCGGGCCTGATGATCTTCGACGAGCCTGTGTCGGCCCTCGACGTGTCGGTGCAGGCGCAGGTTCTGAACCTGCTCAAGGACCTCAAGGGCGAACTCGGGCTGACCTATCTGTTCATTTCGCACAATCTGGCCGTGGTGAACTACATGGCCGACCGCGTGGCGGTGATGTATGCCGGCCGTATTGTCGAGATTGCGCCGTGCGAGGCCATCATGCGCAACCCCGTCCACCCCTACACCCGCAAGCTGATTGCGGCGGTGCCGCTGCCCGATCTCGACCGGCCCATCGATTTCGAAACCGCCGGTCAGACCTCCACCTCCGCCAAGGGCGCCTGGGCGCGCCACTTCCTCGATGACGGCGACCCCGACGCCCTGACCCATATCGATCTCGGCGGGGGGCATTACGTTCTCGCCCGACGCAACGCCGATGCCGGGGAGCTGAGGTCATGATGAACCGCCGCACCCTGCTGTCGCTGATGGCGTCAGCCGCCGCCTTTCCCCGCCCGCTCTTTGCCGCCTCCTTCGACAACGAGCCTGAACCGCTGCGTGAGCGGGTCGCTGCCGGGCAGTTGCCAGTCATGGCCGACCGGCTGCCGCGCGAGCCGCGCATCGTTGCGCTCGATGAACCCGGCCTCTCCCCGGGCCGGCTGGGCGGAAGGCTGCGTATCCTGGTCGGCAGCCAGCGCGACATCCGCTACATCCCGATCTTCAGCTACAGCCGGTTGATCGGCTTCGATCGCCATTTCCAGTTCCAGCCGGATATTCTGCGCGCCTACGAGGTCGAGCGGGAACGCGTCTTCACCTTCCACCTGCGTCCCGGCCATCGCTGGTCGGACGGAAGCCCGCTCACCGCCGAGGACTTCCGCTATGTCTGGGAGGATATGTTCCACAACAAGAAGCTGCACAAAGGCGGCATCCCGACCATGCTGCGCGTCGACGGCAAGGAGCCGCGCTTCGAGGTGCTGGACGAGGTCACGGTGCGCTACAGCTGGGACGATCCCAACCCCGATTTCCTTGCCGAACTTGCCTCGCCCGTCGCTACACGGCTGATGCAGCCATCGGCCTACATGAAGCAGTTTCATCCGAACTACCAGACGCCGGAGAAGCTTGCCGAACTCATCAAGCAGCAGAATGTCGAGGACTGGGTGGCGCTGCACCAGAAGATGTCGCGCTCGGCCCGCCCGGAAAACCCTGATCTGCCGACGCTCGATCCCTGGGTCAACACCACGGCCCCGCCCTCCGGCTACTTCGTCTTCAAGCGCAATCCCTATTTCCACCGGGTCGATCAGAACGGTGTGCAGCTTCCCTACCTCGATGAGGTCACGCTCAGCGTCGGCTCGGGCGATCTGATTTCCGCCAAGACCGCTTCCGGCGAAAGCGACCTTCAGGTCACCAATCTGGATTTTCCGGACTACACCTTCCTGAAAAGTGCCGAAGAGCGCGGCGTCATCGAAGTGAAGCTATGGAAACGCACGCAGGGGTCGCGGGTCGCACTCATCCCCAACCTCAACTGCACGGATCTCGTCTGGCGCAATGTGTTCCGCGACGTGCGCGTGCGCCGGGCCCTTTCGCTTGCCATCAACCGCGACGAGGTCAACAAGGCGGTGTTCTTCGGCCTTGGCCAGCCGAGCGCCAATTGCCCGCTGCCCGAAAGCCCGCTGTTTCGCCAGCGCTACCGCGATGCCTGGGCAAGCTTCGATCCCGACCGGGCCAACGACCTGCTCGATGAAGCGGGATTGACGCGGCCCGCGCCGCGGGCCGAGCGGCTTCTGCCCGATGGACGCCCGTGCAGCCTGATCATCGAGACGACAGCCGATTCCGGCTTCGAGACCGATGTGCTGGAACTGGTAACGGATTACTTCTGGAAGGTCGGCATCCGGGTTTTCACCCATGTCTCGCACCGGGAACTGTTCCGCCGCCGCCTGCTGAACGGCGATACCGTGATGACACTGTGGTGGGGCCTCGACAACGGCATTCCCGCCGCCGATATGTCGCCGCGGGAACTGGCGCCGACCACCAACGACCAGAACCAGTGGCCGCTCTGGGGCCTGCACGAGCTTTCGGGCGGCGGCGAAGGCCGCCCGCCGGAGCTGGAGGAAGCCCGCGCCCTGCTCGATCTCTTCCATCGCTGGCGCCGCGCCGAAACCTTTGGCGAGCGCGAGGCGATCTGGCATGAAATGCTCGAACTCTTCACCCAGCAGGTGTTCACCATCGGCATGCTGAATTCGGTTCTCCAGCCGGTGGTGAAGAACCGCCTGCTGCGCAACCTGCCCGACAAGGGTCTTTACGGCTTCGAGCCCACCTCCTATCTCGGCGTCTATATGCCGGATACGTTCTGGTTCGAGAAAGGCGCCTGAGATGCTGCGATATATTCTCTGGCGCATCGCCGTGATGATCCCGACGCTGATCATGATCTCCATGCTGGTCTTCACCATCATCGAGCTGCCGCCGGGCGATTTCTTCGAGAGCTATGTGGAGGAACTACGCGCCATTGGCGAAAAGGCCGATACGCAGGAAATCGAGGATCTGAAAGCGCGCTACGGTTTCGACAAGCCGGCACCGCTGCGCTATTTCGACTGGGTGGCGAATTTCGTGCGGGGCGATTTCGGCTACTCCTTCGAATACCGCATGCCGGTGGCCGATGTGGTGGGCGACCGCGTGTGGCTGACCGTGCTGGTGTCCACCGTCACCATCATCGTCACCTGGCTGATCGCCTTCCCGATCGGCATCTATTCCGCTACCCACAAATATAGCTGGGGGGATTACGGGCTGACGCTCGTCGGCCTGATCGGCATCGCCGTGCCGAACTTCATCCTGGCGCTGGTGATGATGTATTTCGCCAATATCTGGTTCGGCACCTCCATCGGCCACCTGATGGAGCCGAGCTTCATCAACGAGCCGATGAGCTGGGCGAAGCTGAAATCCATCCTCGAACATCTCTGGATTCCGGTGATCATCATCGGCACCGCAGGCACCGCCGGCATGGTGCGGCGGGTGCGGGCCAATCTTCTGGACGAGATGCACAAGCAATATGTGACGACGGCGCGCGCCAAGGGCTTGCATCCCTTCCGTACCCTCATGAAATATCCGTTCCGGATGTCGCTGAACTTCTTCATCTCCGATATCGGCTCCATCCTGCCCTCGATCATTTCGGGCGCTGAAATCACGGCCGTCGTGCTATCGCTCGAAACCACCGGCCCGATGCTGATCCGGGCGCTGCAGAACCAGGACATGTATCTTGCCGGCTCGTTCCTCATGTTCCTTGCGATCCTGACCGTGATCGGCGTCCTCGTCTCGGATATTGCGCTGGCGATCCTCGATCCGCGCATCCGGCTGCAGGGGGGGCGCACGAAATGAGCGACCGCACCCCCTCCTCATCCACGCATTTCGTGTCCGGCGCACCGTTCGACCCCTACCTCGTGGAGGCCGATAACGACAGGGGCGGCAGCCATGCCTCCCAGCTCCGGCTGACCTGGTGGCGGTTTCGCCGCCACAAGCTGGCGCTGATTTCCGCCATCCTGCTTCTGGCCGCCTATCTCGCCATCATCGTGATCGAGTTCCTGGCGCCCTATAACGTCGCCACCCGCAACGTCGACAACATCTATGCCCCGCCGCAGCAGGTGCACCTGTTTCACGAAGGCGCCTTTGTCGGCCCCTTCGTCTACGGCCGGACCATGACGCTGGACATGAAGACGCTGCGACGCAACTACACCGACGACACCGCCGACATCCAGAAGCTGCGCTTCTTCTGCCGGGGCGACGGCTACAGGTTCTGGAACATGGTCGAGGGCAATTTGCACCTTGTCTGCCCGGCGGAAGACGGCGAGTTCTTCCTGCTTGGAACCGACCGGCTGGGCCGTGACGTGTTGTCGCGCATCCTCTATGGCGCTCGCATCTCGCTCACCATCGGCCTGCTTGGCGTCATGACCAGTTTCGTGCTCGGCATCGTCATCGGCGGGCTGGCCGGCTATTGGGGCGGCTGGTTCGATATGGCGGTCCAGCGCGTGACGGAAGTGCTGCAATCGATCCCCAGCATTCCGCTGTGGCTCGCCATGGCCGCCATCATGCCGGCGGACTGGTCACCGCTCGTCGTCTATCTCGGCATCACCTTCATTCTCGGCCTTCTGGACTGGACGGGCCTTGCCCGCGCGGTGCGCTCCAAGCTTCTGGCGCTGCGCGAGGAAGACTATGTTCTTGCCGCCCAGATGATGGGGGCGAAGAGCCCGCGCATCATCGGACGGCATCTCGTGCCGGGTTTCATGTCCCACCTCATCGCCAGCGCAACGCTGACCATTCCGGGCATGATTCTGGGCGAAACCACATTGAGCTTTCTGGGTCTCGGCATCCGCCCGCCGATCACCAGTTGGGGTGTGTTGCTGACAGAAGCACGCACAGTCAACGTCGTGGCTCTTTACCCATGGCTGCTCTTCCCTGTAATCCCCGTGATCGTAATCATTCTGGCTTTCAATTTCATGGGCGATGGTCTTCGGGATGCAGCAGATCCATATAACTGACATTTCGACCATACCCCTTGCCAGGGCACCCTCCCGCCCTGCGCAAGTCCAAAGGAGACTACCCCGATGACCGAACGCACGCGCAAGGCGCGCGTCCTCATGTATAGCCACGATACGTTCGGCCTCGGTCATCTCCGTCGCTGTCGTACGATCGCGCATTCGCTGGTGGAAGATTATCGCGGCCTGCAGGTGCTCATCATCTCCGGCGCCACCATTGCCGGCGCGTTCGATTATCGCGCCCGCGTCGATTTCGTGAAGATCCCGAGCGTCATCAAGCTGCGCAACGGCGATTACACGTCGATGGACCAGCACATCAACATGACCGAGACGATGGCGATCCGCAAATCGATCATCCGCCACACCGCCGAAACCTTCCAGCCCGATATCTTCATCGTCGACAAGGAACCGCTCGGCCTGCGCGGCGAGGTGGAGGAAACGCTGCAAATCCTCAAGGAACGGGGCACGACCCTCATTCTGGGTCTGCGCGAGGTCATGGATGCGCCGCATCTGCTCGATGCCGAGTGGAAGCGCAACGATGTCATGCAGAAGATCGGCGCCCTCTATGATGACATCTGGGTCTATGGCCCGCCGGATTTCTACGACCCGCTCACCGGCCTCGATGTGCCGCAAAGCGTGCGTGACAAGATGCATTTCGTCGGCTTCCTGCAACGCAAGGCCTCCATCGAACGCCCGAGCAATCCCGACGAGGACTATCTTCTGGTGACGACGGGCGGCGGCGGCGATGGCGCCGATCTGGTGCGGGACGTGATCGCCGCCTACAAGACCGACCCGAGCCTGACCATCAAGGCCGTGATCGTGCTCGGGCCCTACATGCCGCACGAGCAGCGCAGCCGCTTCGTGGAGGAAGCCGCGGGCCATCCGCATCTCGAGATCATCGAGTTCGACAACCGCATGGAAGACCGTATCGCCGGCGCCAGGGCCGTCGTGGCCATGGGCGGCTACAACACCTATTGCGAGATCCTGTCCTTTGACAAGCCGGCACTCATCGTGCCGCGCACTCAGCCCCGGCTGGAACAGCTCATTCGCGCCCGCCGCGCTGCCGAGCTCGGTCTCGTCAGCATGCTGCCGCCGCAGGAATCGGCCGACAGCCAGCGTTTTGCCGAGGAAATCAAGGCTCTGCTTCACCGCGCACCGCCATCGGCCAGTCCCTCCGCCCGCCATCTCGAAGGTCTGCCCACCATCTCCCGTCTGGTCGAGCAGTATCTGAACGCAAAGACGGTGTCCGAACCGCTGGCGGCCCGGGGCTGACGCATGCAGGCCAAGAGAAAGATCGTCGTGCTGCTGAAGGGCTATCCGCGCCTTTCGGAAACCTTCATCGCGCAGGAACTGCTCGGCCTTGAGAAGGCCGGCTTTGAACTGGAACTCGTCGCCATGCGCCGGCCGACGGACAAGAAGCGGCATCCCGTGCACGACGAAATCCGTGCGCCGGTGCATTACCTGCCGGAATATCTGCACGAGGAGCCGCTGCGTGTTCTTCGTGCCCTGTGGAAGGTCCACACGCGGCCGGGCTTTGGCGCAGCCCTGAAGCAGTTCTGGCGCGATCTGAAGCGCGACGTGACCCGCAATCGCTTTCGCCGCTTCGGGCAGGCCGCGGTTCTGGTGGCCGAATGGCCGGCGGATGCCGGGTGGCTGCATGTCCACTTCATCCATACGCCCGCCTCGGTCGCAAGCTATGCCAGCCAGATCGGCGGCGTTCCGTGGACGGTTTCCGCCCATGCCAAGGACATCTGGACCTCGAAGGACTGGGATCTGGCCGAAAAGCTTGCCCGCGCCGACTGGGCCGTGACCTGCACCGGCGTCGGCTATGAAAAGCTGAAAAACCTTGCCGGCGATCGCAACAACGTGAACCTCAGCTATCACGGCCTCGACCTCGACCGTTTCCCGCATTTCGATGGCGCACGCCCGGCCCGCGATGGCAGTGATCCCGCCGATCCCGTGCGCATACTCAGCGTCGGACGCGCGGTGAAGAAGAAGGGCTACGACACCGTGCTGCGGGCGCTGGCGAAACTGCCGGCAAGCCTCAACTGGCATTTCACCCATATCGGCGGCGGCGACGAGTTGTCGAAGCTGAAGGCGCTGGCCGAGGAGCTCGGTCTTTCCGGCCGGATCACCTGGAAGGGCGCGATGGACCAGCGCGACGTGCTGACGCTTTACCGCGAAAGCGATCTCTTCACGCTGGGCTGCCGCATCACCGCCGATGGCGACCGCGACGGCCTGCCCAATGTGCTGGTGGAGGCGGCCAGCCAGCGGCTGATGGCGGTTGCGACCCATGTCTCCGGCATTTCCGAACTGTTCCTGAACGGCGAAAATGCGCTGCTGGTCGGGCCCGATGATGCCGACGCGCTATCGAGGTCGCTGGAGACGGCGGCGACCGATCCGGCGTTGCGCGAACGGCTGGGCACCGCCGCCGAAACGCGGGTGCGGCAGGATTTCGACTACCACAACAGCATTCACGATCTCGACCGGCTGTTCCATGAAGCCTGGGCACGGAGGGACGCATGATCTTGTCCGCCTCAGACACCGGCCAGCAGGGCCGCATCTTCTTCTACGTGCAGCATCTGCTCGGCATCGGCCATCTTGCCCGCGCCAGCCGGATTGCCGAGGCGCTGAAGAATGACGGTTTCGCCGTGACGCTGGTGACGGGCGGCGTGCCGGTGAAGGGCTTTCCCGGCCCGGGCATCGACCATGTACAGCTTCCCGCCGTCGTCGCCGCCGATGGCGGCTTTTCGGCGCTGGCCGATACCGAGGGCAACCCGGTGGATGCCGCCTTCGAACAGCGCCGCACCGCGCTGCTTCTCAAAGCCTTTCACGCGGCAAAGCCCGATGCCGTGATCATCGAGGCCTTCCCCTTCGGGCGGCGGCAGGTGCGTTTCGAACTTCTGCCGCTGATCGAGGCCATCGAGGCGGCGCAACCGCGTCCGCTGCTCTTCACCTCGATCCGCGACATTCTTCAGGAAAACCGCAAGCCGGGCCGCAACCGCGAAACCGCCGATCTGGTGCTGGCGCATTTCGATGGCGTGCTGGTACATGGCGATCCCTCCTTCGTGCGACTGGAGGATACCTTTGCACTGGCGGGCGAGATTGCCGAACGCGTCTCCTATACCGGCCTTGTCGCCCCGCCCGCTCCCGCTCCGGCGGCGGATCGTTTCGACACCGTGATCTCGGCGGGCGGCGGCGCCGTGGGCGCGGCGCTCATCGGCGCGGCCCTTGAGGCACGCCAGATTCTCGGCGACCGCTCGTCCTGGTGCGTGATCACCGGCCCCAACCTGCCGCAGGCCGATTACGACCGCTTCGCCGCGCAGGCCGATGACGGCGTGACGCTGTTCCGCTTCCGACCGGATTTCCCCAACCTCTTGCCGAATGCCCGGCTTTCGATCTCGCAGGCCGGCTACAACACGGTCTGCGACCTGCTTCAGTCCCGATGCCGGGCGCTGCTCGTGCCATTTGCCGCCGGTGGCGAGACGGAACAGAGTGTACGGGCCGAGAAGCTCGAAGCCCTCGGGCTTGCCCGTGTGGTTCGCGAGGCCGGCCTGACCGGCGAAGCCATGGCCGAAGCGATCACCGCAGCCCGCGCGCTGACCCTGCCGAAAAAGCTCCCGGTCTCACTCGACGGCGCCACCGAGACCGCCCGCATCATCCGCGCGCGGCTTGACGGGGTCGGGTCAGGCGGGTGAAATGACACGGGAAAAGGGTGGCGCCTGGGTTTGGCCCTGAGCGGTCGTTATCGGTGGCATGCCGAGGGACGGCTTTGCGCCCTGCAAGCGGGCGTCTAATGTATTCTAGAAATCTCCGAATTTCGGATGCTCCTGTCGACTACGAGGCCTACTAATTTATGCTCTAAATAAACGCAAATTCTTGCACTCTAATCCGACCATAGGTCACAGTGACCAAAGTACCGGAACTCAACATGGATGAGATTGTTTGGGGTGAAATCAGAGCAAAAGGATTTTATCAACGAAATCGTTCGCTAGGATCGGCATTGCCTAGCTTACGTTCTTTGATCGCTGACCTTAAGCCGCGCTCACTCAGGGTGGATAGACTTTACCCACGGAAGAAGAATGAGGCAAAGCCCAATAGCCTTTCTGCCTATTATGGAACTGGCGCTTTTCCCCCACACACCGATTTTGCTCTTAAGTCACTGCCTCCAAAGTATGTTGCGCTCTTTTGTCCCGTAGCACGATTGGGGATGACAACTTTGTACGATGGTTCATCACTTCGAGCGGCAGTCAAAAAGACTGGCACTTTTCGAATACACTCGCTCGGCAAGGCCTATTCTGCAAACTTCTTTAACAGTAACAAGTATGGTGAATTCTATCGCTATAACCGAGATCTGATGAAGCCTCTTGATGAAAACGCCCACAAGCTCGGCGATATGATCGAACACGCTTCACCTGATCACGTTATAGATTGGGAAAATATTGCATGGGTGCTTATCGATAACTGGAAAATCCTACATGGCCGGCAAGAGACTCATTCCACAGGCGGCTGGCTATGGCGGTATGCACTGGACACTATAAAATGACTTGGGATGCATCTAAATACTTTTCAAAAGCTAAGCGTTATTGGTCTAAGGCATCAGGAATGCCACGAGATGATGACCAATATTTATTATATGTCTCATTTTTCTGCGAAATGTTCATTCGCGGGGTTTTGGTAGCCAAAAGCCCGGTACTAAATGCAGATCTGACAGAAGACAGTATTCGGTACGCAGCAGACGTCGATGGCTTCGACAACGCCAAATCGGTCAGTCTAAAAACTGCTATTACACGGCTCAAAGATGCGTATCCCGACCTTAAGGCAACCAATCTCGATCCTATTCAAGTCCTTGTGGACGCTCGAAATCGCGAACTTCATGGCGAGAACGATGAGATAGGTTCGCAACGTACGAACGAGATTCTGCCGACGGTTTACCTGCTAATGGTTAAGGGGGCTGCTGTCGCTAAACAGGACCTAACTGACATAATTGGACCGGAGGACGCTGCGATCGCTTCTCAGGCCGCGGAGGCCGCGATTAAGGATCGTTCAAAGCGAGTGAGGGCCGACATCACAAACTGCAAAGATCGATTTTATGAGCGTAGTGGCGTCGAGCAAACAGAGTTACGCACAAAGCAGACCGCTTTCGCGTATGCTGTCCAAAACAATGGCATCCATCTCAAAATGCATAGATGCCCTGCCTGCGGCTCACAAGCTGCACTTGGTGGGAGGCCTGTTGGCGTAAGTCGAGAGTTCTTGAGGGATGGCTCTCTCATGTTTGAAACGCGCGTATTGCCGACTGCCTTCACCTGTGATGTTTGCGGACTCAAGTTAAGCGGCTTGGCTGAATTAATGGCTGCAGGCTTCCCCCACGAATTCACGACGTTGGACGAGAGGGATCCAGTCGATTTTTTTGGTGTCGATCCTATGGACTACGTTGATACTGATGAGATTATTAGGGAGTACAATGAAGAGATGGCATATCGCTATCAGGATGAGTAGAGCGTTGAACACGCCTCGAATTCAAGGACTACTTCTACGTTGCTGTCCTAAATGAGCGTTCGTCAGTTGTGCACACCGAGCAACCCTTCCCGACAGAAGTTTCAAGAGGGTTCCATCGGGACTATCGACGGTGCAGAGCGTCATTCCCCCTCCGCAACCGCCCCTTGACGCCAACCCAGCGCAAGGGCGGTGTGGGTGCGCCTCCGCAAACGCGGAAGCAACAAAGACCCGCGCCCGGTTATTTCACCGCAGCGCAGGCCTTTTCGTCTGCCAGCACGTCCATGCAGGCGGGTGAGCGGCGGAAATCGTCATAGTAGACGGTCCATTCGCCTTCCGCTCCGGCGCGGTAGGGGCCGAACTTGAAATACTGGTTCTTGCCAAGACCGGCATCGCCATGGCCGATATGGCCGGTCACGGTGGCAATCGGCACCTTGTCGGCGAAGATTTCGATCCGACCGCTGCCATCGGGACCGGGCAGGGACAGGATGGCGAAATCGATCCAGTCGGTGGAGGCCTTCGGCAGCGGGTTGTGGGTCACGACGGAAATCTGGTCGGTACAGCCGGGGAAGTCCTTTGCATCCTCGGCGGTCCAGTCGGTACCGGAGGTGGCCAGTGCGCGCATCTGCCGGGTCTCCGGCCTGAACCAGACCGGCGTCGAGCCGGTCGGGCACTGGCCGGCAATACCGCCCGCAGGTGCCGGACCGCTGCCGATGAAATTGGTTTCCACGGTGAAGAACATCTTGCCGCGATCGAGTCTCAGCGCCAGAAAGGGGCTGAAATCGCCCTCGGCTTCGGGGCCGATCTCGCGTTTCCACTGGGCCACGAGATAGCGGTGGTCATCCTTCGGAACGGGATCGGCCAGCTTCATGGCAAAGCCGAACCAGATCGGCGCATCATAGGGCACACGAAGCGGCGTCTTCTCCCAGATTTCGGCGCGTTCGCTGCATTCGAGATCCTTCGCATTGCATTGCTTCCGCACGCTCAGCTTCAGCGCGCCCGCACCCGTGCGTTTCACCGCGCTCTGGAACGTGTAGCTGCCCGCCGCCTGCTCATTGTTGTCACGGTAGTAAAGGCCGCCTTCCGGGGCGAAATCGCTACCGTCGAACCCGTCGATCAGCGGCTGGCGCCAGGCATCGTCCGCATTGGCCATTCCGGCCAGCAAACCCGACGCTGCAACGACGACCCAGACGAAATGCTTCAAGCGCACGCAAGCCTCCTTGCCTGGCGGGGCAGGATTCGCGCCGCCGGTTGGTTGATCATAAGCAAGCCCCACTGACCGGCAACACCCAAAAAAGGGAGGATAGCGGCCGGCTCAAGCATAACGCATCGCCTGCTCGGCGGAAAACAGCATGACCGGCATGTCGATCCGCCTACCCTTGAGCGACATGCGCCGGGGCGACACCTCCTCGTGGGCGACGCCGGACAGAAGAATGACCGTTTCCGACGCCGCCAGGGCCACGTTGAACCGCTTGGCGACCCCTTCGAGACGGCTTGCCACGTTCACCGTGTCACCGATCGCGGTCAGCGTCGCGACCTTGCCGTAACCGACGACGCCGACAATGGCGGGGCCGTAATGCAGGCCGATGGCCACTTCCAGATCGATGCCGAACTCGCTCATCAACTGCGTATTGAGCTTGCGCGTTTCCGCAATGATCTGGGCCGAGGCCGCAAGCGCCCTGCGGCACACATCCGCCGGCGCCGCGTCATCGAGACCGAAAATGGCCATCACGCCATCGCCGAGATACTTGTCCACGCGCCCGCCAGCGCCTTCGATCGCCTGCACCAGAATGGAGAAGTAGGAATTGAGCAGGAAAACGATGTCGTAGGGCAATCGGCTTTCGGAAATCGTCGTGAAGTTCCGGAGATCGGAGAACAGGATGAGGACTTCCTTCTCACGGCCGGTCTGCAGCGCCGACGGGTCGGAGCGTGGCTTGGCGCCGGATGGCGGCTCCAGCTGCAGCGCCACGACGACGTCGTATTCCGGGCGGAGCTGGCAGCTCAGCCGCATATCCGAAGGCGCCTGAATGCGTTCGAGCGTGGCAAGCTCAAGCGCATTGGGTTTGGGCAGGGGGCCGCTGCTTTCCAGAATGCGAACGCGGCAGGTGGAGCAGCGGCCATTGCCGCCGCACACCGAATAGTGCCGAACGCGGCCGATATGGCTCGCTTCCAGAATGGTGGTGCCGCGCGGCACGCGCACCTGTTCGCCATGCGCATAGGTTACGACGATGTTCGGTTCCTTCTCGAACAGCCGGCGAACACCACGCATGGCGATCACCAGCCCGAGGCCGAGCGCGAACAGGATGTAAACCCGGCGCTCGATGGTCTGGAGGTCGTATAGCTGCGCCGGAGCAAGCCACACACCGCCGAGTTCATCGGGCAGGCTTCCAAGCTCGTCCACCGTCGGCGTATCGGATGGCGCCAGCCTTTGGGCCGTTGCCCCGATGCCCGCCAGGGCGAGCGTGGGGACGATGATGGCCAGCGCAAACAGCGGCTGCCGAAACCTCGGAAACCAGTCCCGATGGCTGATTGCACCGTGAAGACCGATGCAGCCATGCAGCCAGACGAGAATGATCGCCGTCACCATCTGGACGCCAAGCATACCGCCATTCGCCCACATCGCTCTCAAGACGATGGCGTAATCGCTGTCGGTTCCCTTGAACAGGACGGGAATGCGCGCCGAGGTGACATGCTGTGCGATCAACAGCGGCACGAGCATGCCGGAAATGATCTGGATGTTGCCGACCAAACGCCAGGCAAACGAACGACGCAGATAAAGCAGACGCAGCGCCAGCAGAAAATGGATCGTCAACGCGCCATAAAGCAGGATCACCCCGAGCGGATTGCGCCAGATCATCTTGAAATAGCGCAGGACTGCCCCCGCCACATCCTCCGAAACCAGAAGCAGCGCATGGTTCAGCAGGTGCATCGATACGAAGGTGAACATGATGGTGCCCGTGATCAGCCCCAGCTTGCGCGCTGCCTTGTCGGGAAGAAACGGACGCACGGGGTTCGCCATAGGCGGGTGACCTTTCGAATCGGTAGAAAACACACAGTCCCTGCGCCGCTGGTGCGCCGAAACGGAGGCAAGGACGGCTCACGATCGCGTCAGATATCAAAAACCTGCCCGTCACGGACCACATCGACCCGGTCGAAGCGTGCACGGGCCAATTCACCGATGCGGTCGAGATCGGAATCGGTGTGGAAGAAGGAATGGTGGATCAGGCCGATATGACGCGCCTTGGCCACCGAAGCCAGACGGATCGCCTGCTGCCAGGAGGAATGGCCGAAACCGGCATACTTGCCCATTTCCTCATCCCCGTAGGATGCATCGTAGAGGAAGAGGTCTGTATTTTCGATCAACCGCAGAACATTGGCGTCGAGTTCACCGGGCACATGCTCCGTATCCGTGACGATCGCCACGCTCTTGCCGGCGAACGTGACGCGATAACCGACGGCGCCGCCGGGATGGTTCAGCCTGGCGGTTTCGATCGCGATCCCCGGCGCCGGTTCCAGCCGGTCGCCGGGCCGGAAATCCAGATAGCGGATATCCGCCTTGAGATAGCCGGGATCGATGGGAAACAACGGCGGCCGCATGAGTTGCGCCAGAACATCCCGTGTCGACATCCTGCCTTCGAGATGGCCGGAAGCAATGCAGGCGCGGGTGTGCGGCTTGTAGAGCGGCGCGAAGAACGGCAATCCCTGAACGTGGTCGTAATGGCTGTGGGTGAGAAACAGGTGGATTTCCCCCACCGCCTCGCCAACCAGACGCTTGCCGGCTGTAACGATACCCGTGCCGGCGTCGAAGATCAGCACCTCACCGCCACACCGCATCTCGATGCAGGTCGTATTGCCGCCGTAACGGGCGAATTCGCCACCGCAGAGCGGGGTCGATCCACGCACGCCCCAGACAGTCACCGTGAATTTTTCATTCCGGCCAGCCATCGCCGCGCCGGTTACCGTATCACTCATCTACCCCCCAGAACACCATGTCGGAACGGACACATCACGCGGTTTCATGCGCGCTCTTGTGTTTCGCCAGTTCCATCGTCGTGTGCGTCAGGCGGGTGGAAAGGACCTTGAGCACACCGAACATCATGCTCGGGCAGTCCTTCATCAGGTTCAGGAACTCATGCTTATCGATGCGCAGCGTTTCGAGCGGAGCCGACGCCGTCACCGTCGCCGTCCTGTAGCCATCGTTCAGAAGCGCGATCTCGCCGATGATCGAATTCCTGTCCGCCGTGGCGACCTTGATCGGACCCTGCGGTGTCTCCACGGAGACGTCCACCGTTCCGCTCAGGATGACATAGGCCGCATCCCCGGGATCGCCCTCGTGAAACAGCACCTGTCCCGGTGCAAAGCGCATGTGATCGGAGGTGAACGCCAGCCGTTTCAGCTTGGACGGATCAGCCGATGCGAAGAAAGGCAGGCTTCGCAGGCATCGTACCTCATCATCAAGTATCATTGCACACCTCCTGGACCGGCCGGCCGCCTTCGCGTTACCTGACGATCAGTTCGTTCAATACCCCGTCTTCTGCACCCATCAGATCATCGTGGCTCCCGTTTGCGCGCACTTCGCCGTGGTCGAAAATCACGATACGCTCAAAATGGTTACTCAGCCTGGGGTTAGACAAGACCCAGATGATAGTGCATCCATTGGAATGGCTACGCAAGAAAGAGATCACGTTCTTGACAAGTTGGGCTTGCAAATTCGGGTTCAGACCCGGCAAAGGCTGATTCAGCGTGTAATAATCGCCGCGACGGATGATGGCCCGGGCCACATTGAGCTTCTGCCGCTGCAGGATTGTCAGGCGCTTGCCCCCCGGCCCGACCTGGAAATCGAGACCGACGGTCAGAAGATCGTCATAGAGGTTCTGCTCCATCGCCAGTTTTTTGATCAGCGACAGGATGCGCGAATGGGAATCCGCGTAGACCCTGCTGATCTTGCCGAAAACGATGTTTTCGAGAAGCGTGGCGGAGGACTGGTATTCGGCTTCATTGTAGCGCGCGATGAGCGCCTGCAGGTTCGGCGGCAGGTTCTCGTAGAACCGGTGCCGGGCCTTGACGATCTTCGCGCGGATCTCGTTGGTGAGAACGCCGAAGCGGAACCGGCTTTCCACATAGGAGAAGGCGGTGAGGAAGAGTACGCGGCGCTGCTCCTCGTTGGCCTCTGAAAGACGCTTGCCCTCGACCTCCTTCTGGATGCGGACATATTCGGGAACCTCGCGGTCTTCCAGCAGAAGCATCTCGGGAAGAAGCGGATTGTTCTGCTGCTCGTCGCCGAACAGTTCCACCATGGTCGCGACGATCTTGCGGCCCATTTCGAACAGTTGCTCGGCCAGCCCGTCTTCGGAGACGATGGAGCGGAAATAGGCGCTGGAAATGATCGTCCGCGCCGCCGCATCACCGCCGATCAGCGCGCCGAACAAGAGGTTCTCGGCAATCGTCGCCTCGCTGTTATAGGCATCGAACTCGAAGGGAACGACGAGTTGCGGCAGATCCAGTTCGATCAGTTCGCCGCGCAGGGTCTTGCGCGCATCGATGGCAAAGCGGGCGATGGTTTCGCGCTGCTGCGGATCGACGACGCTGCGCATGCCCAGATCGAAAATATCCTCGCTCAGCAGAACCGTATCGAGCGCGGACAGCATCCATTCGCGCAGAATCTCGTCATCGGCGATGGTCGTCTGGCCGGCCACGCTGATCCATTCGCCTTCGGTGTCGAAATCGACGTTGCCGGCAAGCGCGGCCTCCTTGATTTCCCAGCGACGCCGGGCCGCCCGCTGTCCCTCGCGCACCGCCGGCTTCAGCGGCGCGTGCTTGAGACCGTAGAGCAGGTTGTCCCTCAGGCTGCCGTCGAAGAAATAGGTCTCCGTCGAGACATAGCTGATGCGCCGTCCCGTGGTGGATTCGGGCAGGTCGAGGATATCCATATCGCCAAGGCTCACCTTGCCGGAGGTCTGCCAGATGGCGCGCCCGAAGGCCTCGGCCACGGCCACGGCGGTCGAGCCGTTGAGATCGAGGAAAGCCACGGTCTCGCCCTTGCCGATCTCGAGCGAAACCTCATGGGCAAGCCGTCCGCCACTGTCGTCGTTCAGCGTCAGGCGACTGGCGGTCAGCGGACCGGGCAAGGGCGGCGGCACATCCGTGAAGACGCTCTGGATGCGTTCCGGCAGGATACCGTCGGACTGGAACTGCTCGACGACCTGCTCGAACTTCACCTGCACGTCCTGACGCCCCTGATCCCAGTCGATCAGGTCCTTCAGCGGGCTCGGCAATTCCTTGTAGGCATTGATGACGGCCACGAGCTGGCCGACGTCCAGACTGCCTTTGAGCGTCAGATAGCCGCCGATGCTGTAGAACAGGAACGGCGTGACCTGGGCGAGGAAGTTGTTGATGAACTTCACCATGAACTTCCACTGATAGAGGTCGTAGCGGATGGCGAAGATTTCGCCGAGCCGCTTGGCCATATCGGCGCGTTCATAGTTCGATGTATCGTAGGCGTGGATCGTGGTGATGCCTTCGACCATTTCGCCGACCCGGCCCGCCAGCCGGCGTGCCGTCAACTGGCGCTGGCGACCAAGCCGGATGAGACGGCGGCGCATGCGCGGGATGATGCCAAGCTGAAGCATGGCCATGCCGACGGCAATCATGCCGAGCCAGAAATTCTGGGCAAGGATGAAGGCAAGCGCGGCAACGACCTGGCCGCCAAGCATGGCCGGTGCGACGAAGGCATCGCCGGCGAAACCGCCCAGCGGCTCCACCTCGTCCTTGATCATCGTCGCGACTTCGCTGCTCTTGGTGCGCTTGAAATAGCTCGGCGGGAAGCGCAGCACCCGGTCGATCAACTGGAAGCGGATACGGCGAAGCAGGCGTTCGCCCAGCCGCCCCTTGTAGGTGTTGATGACGTATTTGAAGCCGTTGTTGATGACCACAAGCGCCAGAAATTCCAGGCTCAGCGCCATCAGCATGGACAGCCGGTCCAGCGGATAGCCGGCATAGATATTCAGATGGCCGATCAACGGCAGGTCGAACCCGACCTCGAAGAAGGGTTGCAGACTATCGGGCGTACCGAAACCATCACCCTGAATCGGGCCGTTGATGATCTGCTTCGGCAGGTCGAGCGACAGGAAATACGGAATCATCGACACGGCGACGATCGTCAGAATGACTATCTGCTGACGCCACGTATGCTTCCAGATGTATCGAGAAAGACTTTTTTCCATGGAACGCAAAATTTGACGTGAGCGATTGCTACCGTTCGTTTCTATTCACCCGATGACGGTTTGTCAAAAACGCCACCAATACTTGTCCCGGCAGGTCCTTCCTGGCACCGGCTTTCTTTGGCGGCGGCGACATCGCCGCGCCAGGCCCGGTACCAGCGCACGAACTCCCCGACGCCGTGTTCCAGCGGGGTGGCAGGCGTGAAGCCGGTCAGCGCCGTCAGCAGCCGGTGATCGGCATAGGTGCGCGGCACATCGCCCTGCTGCATCGGCAGGAACCGGCGAAGCGCCGGGCGCCCCACCGCCTGTTCCACGGTATCGACGAAACGGATGAGTTCGGTCGGTTGACCGCCGCCGATATTGACCACACGGAAAGGCGCGTTCCGCGACAGCGTATCCAACGCATCGCCGACCCGGTTTTCCTCCGATGGCGGCACGTCGGCAAGACACAGGATCGCCTCGACCAAATCGTCTATATAGGTAAAATCCCGGCTCATGCGACCCTCGCCGTAAATTTCGACCGGCTTGCCGTTGAGAATGGCATCGGTGAACTTAAACAGCGCCATATCCGGGCGTCCCCACGGGCCGTAGACCGTGAAGAAGCGGAACGCCGTCGTCGGCACCTTGTGCAGGTGCGCATAGGAATGGGCCATCACCTCCATCGACTTCTTGGATGCCGCATAGATCGTCAGCGGTTCGTCGGCCCGGTCGGTCTCCCCGAACGGTATGTGATCGTTCGCACCGTAGACGGAAGAACTCGAGGCCAGCAGCAGATGGCGGGGACGCACCGTCTTCGCCAGTTCCAGCACGTTCCACGAGCCAACGATGTTCGAGGAGAGATAGGCCTCCGGAGCCTCGATACTGTAGCGAACACCGGCCTGCGCCGCCAGATGCACGATGACATCCGGCGTGTCGGCAGCGGCCCGCTCCAGCGCTTCCCGGTCCTCGAGCATGGCCGTTATCCCGGTAAAGCCGGGAAAGCGCGCGAGAATGGCGTTGCGCTGCTCCTTGAGGGTAACGTCGTAATAGGGCGTCATGCCATCAAAGCCGGTCACGGCATGGCCGGCTTCAAGCAGCCTGTGGGCCAGATGGAACCCAACGAAGCCCGCAGTGCCCGTAATCAAATAACGCATTGCCTTTTCCTCGACCGCGCTTGCCTCGTCCCGGCTCCGGCGCGGGCATGGCCCCTGCGCCTGAACCTGAAATCCAGACGGCTATTAACGCTATTTCAACGACAGGACAAAGGCTACCTTCCGACCATCCATCACCTTGTGGTTTCGGCGGCGGATTTCGGGTCTTCCAGACCGGTCATCTGACAGGCACAAGAACAGCCAGACGGCTTCGGGACGGTCACCGGGCGGCTTCAATGCCCCAGGCCTGCCTCATCGATCAGCACCCGAACCAGTTCGCCGGCCGGGAGTTCGCGCGAAAGCGGTGCGCCCTGCCCCGCCCAGTGCGCGGCGAATTCTTCCACGCCGCAACGGGACGCGGCGGCGTGCAATTGCTTGGCGGCGTCATAGGCGACGGGATAGGCGGCAGGCCGTGCACCCGGCGGACCGTCGCAGGCTTCGATGAAGCGATTGACGATCCCCCGCGCCGGGCGGCCGGAAAGCACCGCCGTCAGCCGCGTACTGGCGGCGCGCCCGCTTTTCAGGTGGGCGCGATAGCCCGCATTGGCCGAGGATTCCGGACACAGGATGAAGGCGGTGCCAAGCTGTGCCGCAGCGGCGCCAAGATCGAGGGCCGCCCGGATGCCCTGCCCGTCCATGATGCCGCCAGCAGCGACAACAGGCAGCCCGCTGCTGCGGACAAGAAGCCGGGTCAGGACCAGCGTGCCGAGCCGTTCATCGTTTGCCGCGGGATCGAACACGCCGCGATGACCTCCGGCCTCGATGCCCTGGGCAACGATGGCATCGATACCCGCGGCTGCAATCGCCTCGGCCTCCTGCAGGTTGGTGGCCGTCGCCATTGTGCGGATACCGGCATCGCGCAACGCGGCGATCCTGTCGCCTTCAGGCACGCCGAAGTGAAAGCTGACCACGGCGGGCCGCGTCTCAAGCAGCACCTGCAAGGCATCGTCATCATCGAGAAAGGTCTTGTAGATTTCCGTGATCCCGGCGGGCACGGCAACGCCGAATTCCGCAAAAAACGGCGCCAGACGGGCAAGCCAGGCCGCCTCCAACCCGGCATCGCGCCGGGCCGGCTGATGGCAAAAGACATTCACGTTAAACGGCTTGTCGGTCGCGGCACGGGTCGCCTCGATCATCGCGCGCGCCTGCTCGGGCGTACTGGCGCCGATGCCGAGCGAGCCCAGACCACCGGCATTCGAAACCGCCGCCGCAAGGGCCGGGGTCGAGACCCCTGCCATAGGCGCCTGAATGAGCGGTACGGTCAGCCCCAGCCTGTCAAACATCGCATCTTGCTCCATAAATTCCAGAACAGGGAATTCACATTGACTTTCATTCTTTATTTGAGAATAAATGAATTACCGTTTTCCGCAAGAGAGAATTCCGGATGGACCACGCCTCGCTTTGTGTGTTTCGCGCCGTCGCCCGTGAGCAGAGCGTGACGCGCGCTGCCGCATTGCTTGGGCGCGCGCCGTCGAATGTCACGACCCGCATTCAGCAGATCGAAGCCGAGCTTGAGGTTCCCCTGTTTCAGCGCGATACCAGACGCATGCTGCTGACGCCCGAGGGCGAGACTTTTCTCGATTACGTCGAACGGATTCTCAATCTCGCGGATGAGGCGCTGCAGATGGTCAATCCGCGCACGCCGGCCGGCGTTTTGCGCATCGGGTCGATGGAGGCGACGGCCGCCACACGCCTGCCCGTGCCGCTCGCGCAATTCAATGCGGCGTGGCCTCAGGTCACGATCGACCTTACGATCGGGCCGAGCCGCTCGCTGGTCGATGCCGTACTTGCGCGGCGCATCGACTGTGCACTGGTTGCAATCACCGGCAATCATGAATGGCTTGCCCCCGGCGAAGTGGATCTCGTGCCGCTTTTCCACGAGGAGCTGGTTCTGCTGCTGCCGCCCGGCCATCCGCGGGTTGAACACCCGCGGGATGTCAGGCCACAGGCCCTGGCCGCCTTCGCGCCGGGCTGCACCTATCGCATGCTGGCGGAGGACTGGATATCAGGGCAAGGCGAACCGGCAGGCCGGTTTCGCATCCACGAGGTTCGCTCCTATCACGCCATGGTCGCCTGCACGGCGGCGGGATCGTGTTTTTCCATCCTGCCGCGCCGCGTGCTCGCGCTGATGCCCGATGCCGCTTGCTTCACGGTGAAGCCGCTGACAACGGCCACCACCAGCCTCGCCACGCGCCCCGGATACGGAACCCCCGCCTTCCAGGCTTTCCGGACGATCCTCGAGACCTTCGCGGATGCAGACGGCGGGTCCAGCGCTCATGCAGGTTGACCAACAGGCTCAGAGGCCGTTTTCCTTCGGCCGGCTGACATCATCGAGGACTGAACGTCCCCTCAGTTCATGACGGCATTGCGCCGGTCGGCCTCCCGCGCCAGGATCTCGCCCGCCGCGTGGTCGGCAATCGGAATACGAAGGTTGGCGGAAAGATCGCCCGCCGCAATCAGCGCATGATAGCGGGCGCAGCAGACCCTCAGAAACGAGGTGAAATTGCCAAGATCATGGTCCGCATCCATGGCTTCATGCCACATGCGGGTGATGAGCTGCGCGACCGTCATCCCGTCGCGCCGCCCGATCTCCGTCAGCGTATCCCAGAAATGGTTCTCGATGCGGATCGACGTCGCGACGCCATCAATGCGCAGACTATGGGTCCGGCTTTGCCACTGGTTGGCATCCGCCCTGATAAAGAGTTCGCACATCGAGAGCCTCCCATCCCGCGATGGCTAGAGAATAGCCAGAAACTGTTTCAGCCAGGCCGGATGGGCAGGCCATGCCGGCGCTGTCACCAGATTGCCATCGGTGACGGCCTCTGTCACGGGAATATCGGCAAAGGTTCCGCCCGAGGCGGTGACCTCGTAGGCGCAGGCCGGGTAAGCCGAGCAGGTGCGCCCCTTCAAAACGCCGGCGGCGGCAAGCAACTGCGCGCCATGGCAAATCGCCGCAACGGGCTTGCCCGCCTCGAAGAAGTGCCGGACCTTGGCCAGCACGGCCTCGTTCATCCGCAGATATTCCGGTGCGCGGCCACCCGGCACGACCAGCGCATCGTAGCTGGCGGCATCCGCCGTGTCGAAATCAGCATTCAGCGCGAAATTGTGGCCGGGCTTTTCCGAGTAGGTCTGGTCGCCCTCGAAATCGTGGATGGCCGTCTTCACGGTATCCCCGGCCTTCTTGCCGGGGCAGACGGCATCGACCGTGTGGCCCGTCGCCAGCAGCGCCTGGAACGGAACCATGGTCTCGTAGTCCTCGGTGAAATCACCGGTAATCATCAGGATCTTCGCCATCGCACATCCTCCCTTGCTGATGGTTAGGGCGGCAGGATAGAGCGACTGGGGCAAGGCCGGGTGTTATCCGGATACTACGCTGCGGAAAGCGGCGTGCAGCAGCCCGTTGCGCCAATGGTCCCCATCTCTTTTGCAAAATGGCTCTAAGGGTCAGCCACCCGCCGCCTGTATTCCGGTTGCAGAGTTTTCTGCGAGCGGAAGGGTGAAAAGACCATGAACGATACCGTCAACGAGGCCAAAGCCCCGAGCGACAAGACGCGGCTTCGCCGCTATAACTGGCTGGCGAAATACGACCGGGACACGATCAACGCCATCATCGATGGCGGCATCGTCTGTCAGGTCGGCTATGTCATTGATGGCATGCCCTATGTCACGCCCACGAACCATTGGCGTATCGATGACTACGTCTACTGGCACGGTTCCTCGGCCAGCCGCATGCTGAAAGCGCAGCAGAAGGGCATTCCGGTCTGCTTCACCGTCACCCATCTCGATGGCATCGTCTTCTCCCGCGCCGCCTTCAACCACAATATCCAGTATCGTTCCGTCATGGCCTTCGGCGACGCGGAGCTGTGCGAGGAAGAGGTGAAGCGTGCAGCCCTCGCCACCTTCACCGACCGTCTGGCCCCCGGCCTGTGGGACTATGCCCGCCCGCCCGCCGAACAGGAGTGGAAGGCGACCAAGGTTCTCCGCATGAAGCTGGACGAGATCTCCGCCAAGGTCTCCGACAGCCTGCCGGGCGAGGATGACGAGGATTACGCCGGCGACCGCTGGGCCGGTTCCATTGCGCTGAAGACGGTGCAGATGGACCCCGTGGCCGATCCGAAGCTGCGTCCGGGCATCGAGATGCCGGATTTCGTGAAGAATTTCCGCTATGTCGGCGTGAAATAGGCAAGCGCGGCGGCGCAAGACCAAGCTGCGCCGCCGCCCTGCCCGCTCGCGGCGCACTGAACCCATCCCCTTTCAACGGAACAAACGCTGCGGCATAGCCGTGGCGAACGTTCCCTTTCGCCAATGGCGCGCGCATCGTCGCGTGCCCATGGAGGGCTTTCGCATGGCTTCCTTTCATCAGGAAACGGTTCTCTCCGTCCATCACTGGACCGACCGGCTCTTTTCCTTCACCACGACGCGGGACATGTCGCTGCGCTTTTCCAACGGTCATTTCACCATGATCGGACTGGAAAGCGAGGGCCGGCCTTTGTTGCGCGCCTATTCCATCGCCAGCGCCAACCATGAGGAACATCTCGAGTTCCTCAGCATCAAGGTGGAGAGCGGCCCCTTGACCTCACGGCTTCAACACCTAAAGCCGGGCGATGCGCTGATCGTCGGCAAGAAGCCGACCGGCACGCTGGTGACGGATTATCTCCTGCCCGGCCGGCGGCTTTACCTGCTGGCGACCGGCACCGGCCTTGCGCCCTTCCTGTCGATCATCCGCGACCCCGAAACATATGACCGTTTCGAGCAGATCGTCCTGGTCCATGGCGTGCGGGAGGTGAGCGAGCTTGCCTATCACGACTATCTGACGGAGGAACTGCCGAAGGACGAGATCATGGGCGAACTGGTGAGCGGCCAGCTCCTGTACTACCCCACCGTGACGCGCGAGACCTTCCGAAATCGGGGCCGCGTCACCACGCTGATCGAGGCGGGTAAACTGTTCGAGGATCTCGGCCTGCCGGCACTGAACCGTGACGAGGACCGGGTCATGCTCTGCGGCAGCCCGGCCATGCTGGCGGACCTCAAGGACATGCTGGAGGCGCGAGGTTTCAAGGAAGGCAACACGTCAACACCCGGCGATTTCGTCATCGAGCGCGCCTTTGTCGACAAGTAATTCCGGTTGTTCCCCCGACTTGGCCGCCCCCTGAAAAGGAGGCGGCCTTTTTTCGTTCAGTAGGGCAGCGGGAAGCGGCGGGTAAGATCAAGCACCTGCGAGCGGATTGCGGCTTCCGTCTCGCCGCCCGCCTTCAGCGCTTCAAGCGCAGTGATGATCATGCCACCGATGGCCGTGAACTCGGCGGGGCCGAAGCCGCGCGTCGTGCCGGCGGCGCTGCCGACGCGGATGCCGGATGTCACCATCGCCTTTTCAGGATCGCCCGGCACGGCGTTCTTGTTGAGCGTGATGCCGCAGCGTTCCAGCATGGCCTCCGCCGCCGCCCCTGTCACGCCGAAGGGTCGCAGATCGACGACGGCCAGATGCGTATCCGTGCCGCCCGAGACGATAGGCAGGCCGCCCGCAGCCAATGTGTCCGCCAGCACCCGGCAATTATCGATGACCGCCCGGGCATAATCCCCGAAGGCGGGCAGAAGCGCTTCGCCGAAGGCCACGGCCTTGGCGGCAATCACCTGCATCAGCGGCCCGCCCTGAAGACCGGGAAAGATGGCGGAATTCACCTTCTTGGCGATGTCCGGATCATTGGTCAGGATGATGCCGCCGCGCGGGCCACGCAGCGTCTTGTGGGTGGTGGAGGTCACCACATGGGCGTGCGGAAAGGGCGAAGTCACGGCCCTGCCGGCCACCAGCCCAGCGAAATGCGCCATATCCACCATGAAGACCGCGCCGACCGCATCGGCAATCGCCCGGAAGGCCGCGAAATCCGGCATGCGGGAATAGGCGGAACCACCGGCGATGATGAGCTTCGGGCGATGTTCGAGCGCCAGACGCTCGACCTCCGCCATGTCGATACGGTGGGTTTCCGCATCCACGCCATAACCGACCGCGTTGAACCAGCGACCGGAAATGTTCATCGCCGCGCCATGCGTCAGGTGCCCGCCGGCCTTGAGATCGAGGCCGAGGATCGTATCCCCCGGCGAAAGCAGCGCCAGATAGACCGCCTGGTTGGCCTGGCTGCCGGAATGGGGCTGCACATTGGCGAAATCACAGCCGAACAGCGCCTTCACCCGATCGATAGCAAGCTGTTCAATCGCGTCCACATGGGTACAGCCGCCGTAATAGCGGCGGCCGGGATAACCCTCCGCATATTTGTTGGTGAGAACGCTGCCCTGCGCCGCCAGAACGGCGGGGCTCGCGAAGTTTTCCGAGGCTATCAGCTCGATGGAGTTCATCTGCCGCTCCCGCTCGAAGGCGATGAGGCCGGCGATCTCCAGATCGGCCGCCGGCAAGGTCCGGAAGGTTGCCATCATGATGGTCGCCCTCCTCAGGCCGGTATGCGCACGCACAGCCCTTCAAGGGCGGGCGTGATGCGGATCTGGCAACTGAAGCGGGAGGCGGGATTGCCGTCCGTTTCAAGGTCGATCATCTCGGCCTCCTCCTCGCCCGGTGCGGGAAGCAGCGCCATGGAGGCGGGCTCGACATGGATGTGGCAGGTGCCACAGGAAAGAGAGGCCTCGCAGGAGCCCTTGATGCCGAAACCACCGGCGCGCAGCACCTCCATCAGCAGGTGGCCGTCGGTCGCTTCCACGGCCTGTTTCAGACCAGCCGGGTTCGTCACGAAAATCGTCGTCATGGTGCTTCCTCTTTTGTTGGTTGGGGAAAAGGCCCGAAACGCTGTCCCTACGTTCCGGGCAAGGGATCAACCGAGCATCGGCGGGCGCCGTTGATGCAGCGGGCGGGCGCGTTCAATGGCACGGGCGGCGCGCAGAATATCCGCCTCCCCGCCCACGCGGCCGATGATCTGCACGCCGACGGGCAATCCCGCCGCCGTGAAGCCGATGGGCACGGAGGCCGCCGGCTGGCCGGTCATGTTCCAGGGATAGGTGTAGGGACACCAGTCCCAGTCCTCGCTGGCATAGCCTTCCGGCACGTCACGCTCCGCTGCGTAGGCTGGCACCGGCATGACCGGCCCGACCAGAAGATCGTAACGCTCGAAGAACGCCTTCGATGCCGCGGCAATGGCCATGCGCTGCTCCATGGCCCGCATATAGCCAAGCAGATCGACCGCCGCGCCAGACACGCCGACGCTGCGGATCAACGGATCGAGCAGCGGACGCTTTTCCGGCGCCGTGCCCTCGACAGCGGCAAAACAGGCCGTTTCCCAGAACACCTTGAAGGGTGTGAAGGGATCGACCGGCCAGAGCGGGTCTTCCCGCGTCACCTGCGCGCCGGCCGCGACGAGAAGCGGCAACGCCTCTTCCACCAGCGCATCGCTTTCCGGATCGATGAGCGGCGCGGTACAACCGAGACGCGACGAAAAGGCAATGCGGAAGCCGGAAATATCCGGTTCCGCCAGATCCGCCGGCAGAGCGAAGGGCACGGGCCACATGTAGGGATCGCGCGGTTCGGGCCGGCTGATGATGTCCAGCATGATCGCGGCGTCCTCTACCGTGCGGGAGAGTGGCCCGACGACGGAATGCGGCATGTCGATATCCGGCGGAAAGGCAGGCACACGGCCAAAACCCGGCTTGATACCGAAGAGATTGGTATAGGCGGCGGGAATGCGAATGGAGCCCGCCCCGTCGCTGCCGAGCGCCACCGGGCCGAAACCGAGCGCCAGCGCCGCCGAAGCGCCGCCGGAGGAGCCGCCCGGTGTTTTCGTGAGGTTATAGGGGTTTCGCGTCACCCCATGCACCTGGCTTTGTGTGACGACCTTGCATCCGGCTTCCGGTGTCGCGGTCTTGGCGAGGAACACCGCGCCCGCCTCGCGCATGCGTGCGACACAGGGCGTATCTTCCGCCACGGGATCGGTGCCGAACAGCAGCGAACCGCGCCGCTTCGGCATGCCGGCCACGGCGGAAAGATCCTTGATCGTCACCGGCACGCCGTCCATGGCCGAAAGCGGCCGGCCCGCCTGCCAGCGCACTAGCGATTGTTCCGCCATGGCCAGCGTATAGGCTTCATCGACATGGACGATGCAGTTGACGGCGGGATCGAGCGCGCGGATGCGCTCGATCAGGGCTTTGGCGACCGCAACGGGTGAGAGCGCGCCCGTGCGATAGCCATCCGTCAGTTCGGCAATGGTCAGCCAGCAGATATCTTCGCCGGGCAGATCAATAGGCTTCGAAATATTCATTGATTTCCGCCGCCGGGATTTCATCGCGCAGACGCGCCGTTTCCTGCCGCTTCATGGCAAGGTACACCTTCACGAACTCCTCGCCCAGAAGATCGCGCAGCGCCGTATCCGCCTCGAAGGCGTCGAGCGCATCGTCGATCTCGGTCGGCAGCTTCGCATAGCTCGCATCGTCTTCCTTCGGGCCGGAGCCGGACGGCATGAGTTCGCGCTGCTGCATCAACCCGAGCAGGCCGGAGCCGATGACCGAAGCCGCGACAAGATAGGGGTTGGACATGGCGGCGGGCACGCGCACTTCCATGTGGGTGGACTTGTCCTTCGACGCCTTGACGCGCACCGAGGCCGAGCGGTCCTGAATGCCCCATGAGATGTTCGAGGGCGCATAGGTGCGCGGACGGATGCGGCGGTAGCAATTGGGCGTCGGGCTCCAGATCGCCATGGCGCCGCGCGCATGGTCCAGCACGCCCTGGATGAAGCTCTTGAAAATCTGCGACATGCCATCGGGATCGGCGAGATCGAGGAAGGCGTTGTTGCCGGTTTCCTTGTCCAGAAGCGAGATGTGGTAATGCGCGCAGCTTCCCGAAAGCCCCTTGTAGGGCTTGGTCATGAAGGTGGCGAGAAGGCCGTGGCGGGCCATATATTCCTTCACCGTGCTCTTGAAGATGAAGCCGGTATCGGCGGCGGCCACGCCCACTTCCGCCGAATAGTTGATCTCGACCTGCCCCGGCCCATGCTCGACATTGTAGGTGATGATGTCGATGCCCTGCGCCTGCAGAACCTTGATGAGATCATCGATGGCCGGATGCGCGTGGGTGCGCGCGGTCGCGAAGATCGGCTGACCATCGAAGAGCGGCTTGCGGGTTTCGGCATCGACCACGTAGAATTCGTATTCGTGGCCCATCATCACCTTGAAGCCGAGGGTATCGGCCACCGAAAGCATCTTCTTCAGAAGCATGCGCGGCGAGGCAAGCTGCACCTTGCCATCATACCACATGGTATCGCAGATGACGCGGCCGGTCTTTTCCAGCCACGGAACCGGCGACAGCGTCGACTGGTCGACCACCATCACGCAGTCCTGATAGTTCATTTCCTCGTTGTAGCCGGAATTGCGCACGGGAACGGAATTGCTGTCCAGCGCCACCGTACCGCCGTAAAGATTGAGGCCGGAGCGCATGTAGCCGGCCACATGACTGATCGGAATCGTCTTGCCGCGGCTCATGCCGGCCATATCCGGCAGTTCGAAGCGCAGGAACTCGAAACCGGCTGCCTTCACCTTTTCCACGAAGGCATCGGCTTCCTCGCGGGTGGCAAGTTCGAGCTTGGGAACATGGAGCGCGCCCGAACCTTCATCAATCACTTTCAACATATCGGAACCCCTTTTATTATGTTGGTCCTGCGGCCCTCTCAGGCGACCTTGCGGCGACCGTGAGCTGCGAGAATGGCGGAGAAATTGTCGTAGAGCGCGCGGGCGGCGGCGCCGAAGTCGCCAAGCTTTGCGGCAACGGTCGCCTCGAGCTTCGCCGCTTCCTCAAGGCCCAGCGCGGTTTCAAGGCTTGCCTTGTATTCGGGCACGGCTTCCCAGTCGGCGACCGTCGTCGGCGTGATTTCGACGTGATATTGCAGGCCGTAGGCATATTTGCCGTAACGGATGGCCTGCGTGTCGCAGGCGGCGTTGGCGGCGAGAACGACCGCGCCGTCCGGCAGTTTCGAAATCCCGGCGCCATGCCATTGGAAGGTCGTCATGCCCTCACCCAGACCGGCCAGCAGCGGATCGGCTTTGCCTTCCGCCGTAAAGGCCACATCGGCCATGCCCACTTCGGGTGCCGCCATCAGCGTCACCTTGCCGTCGAGCGCTTCGGCGAGAAGCTGGTGGCCAAGGCAGATGCCGAGATAGGGGCGGTCAAGCTCCAGCACCCAGCGGCGGATCGCCGCCTTTTCCGGCACGAACCACGGATAGATGTCTTCCTGCCACACATCCTGCGGCCCGCCCATGACGACGAGCAGGTCATAGGGTTCGAGCGGAGGGATCGTATCCCCCGCATCAAGCTCGACCACATCCCACTCATGACCGTCGGCCTTCCAGAAATCCCGGAAAATGCCGGCATGTTCGACGGCCAGATGTTGAAAGACGAGAATGCGCATTGTGTCTCCTTGGAATGAATGCTGTTTGCGGGCGCGCCTCAGGCGAGGCGCACACCGGTCTGGGGATCGAAGGCGTGCATGCGCCCCGTTTCGACGGAAAGCCCGACGGCAAGGCCGGGCGTGATGGAAGCGGTAGCGGCAACCGGCACGACGAGACGAAACTCCACGCCACCGGCCTCGACGCTGATGGCCACACTCGCGCCAAGCGGTTCGATATCGGTGACGACGCCGGAAAGGGCCGCTCCTTCCACCGGCGCAAGCGCCAGATCCTCGGGCCGGATACCGACCTCGATGGCACGGGCTTCGGGAGCGAGAAGCGGCAGGAACTTTTCCGGCAGCGGCAAGAGACCGCCGGCGAGCCGGACCCCGCCGCCCGGACCGATCTCCGCGGGAACGAGGTTGATTTCCGGCGCGCCGACGAAGCGCGCGACCTCGCGGTCGGCGGGTTCGTCGTAAAGCGTCTGGGGATCGGCGATCTGCACCACCTTGCCGGCGCGCAGCATGATAACGGTATCGGCAATCGCCATGGCCTCGGCAAAATCCGGCGTCGCCATCAGGAAGGTATAGCCAAGACTGCGCTGCAGGCGGCGAAGCTCGGCGCGCAGTTCGATGCGAAGCTGGGCGTCGAGGCTCGACAGCGGCTCATCGAGCAGAAAGAGCGCTGGCGTTCTGACCAGAGCCCGGCCGAGCGCCACGCGCTGACGCTCTCCGCCCGACATCGTCTTCGGCTTGCGATTGAGAATGTGGGCGATCTTCAGTCTTGCGGCGATGTCCTTCACCGCCGCCTCGATCACGCCCTTCTCCATGCCGCGAATGCGCAAGGGGTTGGCGATGTTGTCGAAGCCGGTCTTGTCCGGATAAAGCGCAAGATTGTCGAAGATCATCGCCACGTCGCGGTCCCTCGGCTCGCGCCCGGCCGCGTCCTTGTCACCGATATGGATCGCCCCGGCATCCGGGCGTTCCAGCCCGGCGATGGCGCGCAGAAGCGTCGTCTTGCCGGCGCCGGCTGCCCCGAGAACGACGGTCAGCGCGCCCTTCGGCACGGTGAAACTCACATCATCAAGAGCGGCGACACCCCGGAAGGTCTTGCCGAGACGGTCGAGCGCAAGGGCGGGCGTGGTGATGGGGTTCATCGCGTTCATGCCGCTTCTCCTGCGTGAAGCGGCAGGCGCAGATCCGTCTTGCCGCTGAAAAGAACGAGCGCGCTGCGATCAAAGGCGAGATGAACGTCGGCGCCCTCCTGCGGGCGGCCCGAAGCCGGCACGATGACCTTGAGCGACTGGCCGGCGCAATCGAGCGTCAGCACCGCTTCCGGTCCGCGCGGCTCGACCTGCTGCACGGTGGCGGCCAGCGTGTCGCTGTCCTGCGGCGCAAGGCGAATGGCTTCCGGGCGAAGGCCCAGCACGACCTGCCCCGCCGCTTCCGCCGGATCGAGCGCAATGCCATCCGGCAGCGTCAGAGCGAAACCGTCGCGGGCGAAGGAAAGCCCACCGCCCGAGCCGTCCACTTTGCCGCGAATGAGGTTCATCGGCGGCGAACCCATGAAGCCGGCAACGAAGAGATGGCCGGGCTGATCGCAGATGATCGAAGCCTTCTCGACCTGCTTGATCTTGCCCGCACTCATCACCGCGATGCGGTCGGCAAGCGACAGCGCCTCCACCTGATCGTGGGTAACGTAGACGATGGTCAGCCCCGCCTCCTTTTGCAGGCGGCGCAATTCCTTGCGCATGGCAAGCCGGGCTGCGGCTTCAAGGTTCGACAGCGGTTCGTCGAGCAGGAGGATGTCCGGCTTGGTAACCAGCGTGCGGCCGATGGCAACGCGCTGGAGTTCGGAACCGCCGAGATCCCGGGCGCGGGCATCGAGCCTGTCGGCCATGCCGAGCAGTTCGGCCACCTCATCGACGGCACGGGCGATCTCGCTCCTGGCGATACCGCGCACCTTCAGCCCGAAGGCAAGGTTCTGGCGCACCGACATGGAGGTGAAGACGGCATAATCCTGAAAGACGAGGCCGACATTGCGCTGGCCCGGCGGCACGCCGACCACCGACTTGCCGTCGATCCGGATATCGCCGGAGGTCGGTTCTTCCAGCCCGACGACCATGTTGAGCGTGGTGGACTTGCCGCAGCCGGACGAGCCGAGCAGCGCCACGGTTTCGCCGGCGGCGACATCGAGATCGATACCATCGACCGCCGCGACGGAACCGTCGGAAAATTCCTTGCGGAGATTGACGATGCTGAGTTTGGGCGCGCTCATCGTTTCACCGCTCCGAAGGTCATGCCACGGGCAAGGTGCGACTGGATCATGAAGCCACCGATGACGAGCGGCAGCATGGCGAGCACCGCAAGCGCCGCCTGCACGCCGTAAAGCGTGCCCGCCGTTGCCGTGACATATTTGGCAAGCTGCACGGGAATGGTGGTCACGTTGGTGTAGGACAGGACCAGGGCGAACATGAATTCCGACCAGTTGAGAATGAAGATGAACATGGTGGTGGCGAACAGCCCGCCCCTCACCAGCGGAATGGTGACGGTGAGATGCGCCATCAGCCGCGAGCGCCCGTCGAGCATGGCCGCTTCCTCGATCTCGCGCGGCAGGTCATCGATGAAGCTCTTGAGCATCCAGGTGGAAAAGGGCAGCGTGACCGCGACATAGATGGCAATGAGACCGCTATAGGTGTCGATGACATTGGTGACCGAGAAGATGATGACGAAGGGCACCGCAATCGCCGCCGGCGGAAACATGCGCCCCGACAGGATCATCAGCGGCGTGGCCTTCGTCATCGTCGCGTAGCGCGACAGACCGATGGCCGCGAAAAGCCCGATGAGGATGGACAGCGCGGTGGCGACGACCGAAGCGAGGATCGAGCCGAGCATGGAGGGCGTCGCCGGTTGGCTGACACCGCTCAGGCCATAGGCCTTGAGGGCCGTCGGGTCGAACAGCGTCCTGAAATTCACCAGCGTCGGCTCGGAAGGCAGCCACACGGCAGGCGCGGCGTTCCAGTCGGTCGGCGGCTTGATCGCGGTCATCACGATCCAGAACACCGGAAACAGCGTGATGACGAGGGCCGCGGCCAGCAGAAGGGCAAGCGGCAGGGTCAAGGGACGGGAAAGCATCAGCGCCGCGCCTCCAGAAGCTGGTCCCGCACCGGCAGGAGCATGAGATTGATGATGACGAGCGTGCCGATCAGCACCAGGAAGGCGGCGGCCGCGCCATAGGCGAGCTGGAAATCGTTGAAGGCGAGCTTGTAAATGTAGAGGCTGATGGTTTCCGTCGCCGAGCCCGGCCCGCCGCGCGTCAGCATGAACACCTCGTCGAACAGCTTGATGATCTCCATCGCGCGGATGACGAAGGCGACGATGATGACCGGCTTGAGCATGGGCAGCACCACTTGCCAAAACACCTGGCGGGGGGAAGCGCCGAGAATGACGGCGGCGCGAACCGGGTTTTCCGGCACGGCATTCAGCCCCGACAGCAGGATGAGGAAGAAGAGCGGCGTCCAGTGCCAGACCTCGGTGATGATGACGGTGGCCACCGCAAACGGCGCACTGCGGAACCATTCCGGCATGGCGCCGGGACCGGCGATCAGCGCGATGATCTGGTTGATCGGTCCGTTCGACTGGAACAGCATCCAGAAGGTGTAGCCGACGACGACCGGCAGGATCATCATGGGTGTGAGGAAGGCGGAAAAGAGGATGGCCTTGCCGCGAAATTCCCGCAGGAAGAGGACGGCGAGCCCAAGCCCCAGCGTGAATTCCAGCATGAGACAGGTGGCCGAAATCAGCACCGTGCGGATCACCGCTTCCAGAAAGCGGGTGTCGTAGACCAGAAGCTCGGCATAGTTCTCGAAGCCGACGAAGGTGGCGTCGAACAGCGAGCCGCGCGTCGGCGACCAGTCGGTGAAGCTCATGTAAAGCGCGACCAGCAGCGGCATGACGAGAACCGTCAGCGACACGATCTGGCCCGGCACGGCGAAGAAGCGGGCGACGCCGAGATTGCCGGCGGGCCGGTGGACCGGGGCGGCGGCGGGTGAAGACGGCAGCATGACGGCGGGCCTCTGCACTTCGGGTGGTGCGTGAAGGGTCATCGTTGACCTCGCAATCTCGAGAGCATTTCCAGTGAACACCGGCGACGCGCGGAGAACGGCGCGCCGCCGGAGGAAACGAGGCTTCGATCAGCCCCACTTGTCCGCGCCGGACGCCTTCTTGATCGGCTCCGCGAGGTTCTTGGTGAGCGCCAGCCAGGATTTCTGGACCTTCTCCTTGCCGATGCGGCGCGTGATGCGCTCGAAGGCGCGCGAAGCGTCGTCGAGGGCCTTCTGCGGCTTCTTCTCGCCGGTCATGCAGGCGTGGATTTCCTTGTCGAGCGCGTCCTGATACTCGAAGCCGCCCGGCAGGCAGAAATCCGGCACCGTATTGACCATATTGTCGTAGAGCGTATCGAGATAGGGCTGGGTGTAGGTGTCCAGCATCCGCTCCGACGGCTTCTTCATGTGATTGACGCGATACGGATCGGAATAACCGCCGAGATAGGGAATGGCGTCCATCGAGATCGTCGGCGACGTCATCCACTGGGCATAGGCATAGGCAAGTTCCGGATTGGCCGAATATTTCGAAACGGCATAGCCATAGCCCCAGCAGAACATGCCGGCATAAAGCAGCGTGCCATCCTTCAGCTTGTCGGCGGGCATGACGGTGGCGGCGATCTTGCCGGAGGTCGCCGGACCCGTGGACGGGGCCTTCGAATATTTGAAGCCCGACGGCCAGCAGATGTTCATGAAGCCTTCGCCGCGACCGAAGGCGTTGTAGTTCGAGGACCAGGTGAAGCTGAAGGCATCCGGGTGCAGGAACTGGTTCATCTTCATCATGTCGTCGAGGGCCGCCAGCCCCTCTTCCGAATTGAAGGTCGGGTTCATGTCCTTGTCGAAGTAGAGCCGGCCCTTGGAGATCAGCCGCTGCATGAACATCCACTTCACGTAGTAGCGCGAGCGATATTCGAGGCTGCCGTAGAAGCCGTTGGCCGGATCGTGCATGAAGGAGGCGATGTCGTAATATTCGCTCCAGGTCTTCGGCGTCGAAAGCGCATAGCCGAACTTGTCGGCGAAGGCCTTCGCCTTGTCCGGGTTCTTGATGTGGTCGTCGCGGCACAGAAGCGTGATCTGGTCGCCGTCGTTCAGCAGCCCGGCGACGCGGCCGTTATAGAGCTGTGCGTGGTGGCTGGCCGGGAAGACGACGCCATAATCCGGGTTGAAGATTTCCGGATCGTATTTTTCCACCCAGTCCGTCAGGTCGTAGATCACGCCGCTATCGATCCAGTCCGGGTAGGACATGGCGGTCGGCATCATCACGTCATAGCTGCCGGTCTTGGCGACGGCTTCCTGCATGCCCTTCGTGTGGACGACTTCATCCGGCTCCTCGATGAAGATGAGGTCGATGCCGAGTTCCTTCTTCCACTTGTCGACATAGGGCGTCATATTGCCGATGGAGCCGGTCGGGATGAGCAGCGTCAGCGACTTCTTGGTGGCCTTGGCGGCGGCTTCCTTCGCCAGCGCCCAGGCGCGCTCTTCCGCACCGCCGATGGCGGCAAAGGCCTTGCGGGCGCCGAGCGGCGACTGCAGTACCGTATTTGCAACCACAGCGGAAACGCCGAGCGCCGTCATCCGTTGCAGGAAGTTGCGGCGGCTCATGCCGCCAGCGTCGAATTCGTTGAGAACGCCTTCAATATCATTGCTGTTATTCTTCATGATGACCCTCTGGAAATAGCCGTTTATTTTCAGAACAACAAAGTATTTTTGTCATACTGAGTTTTCGGACATAGTTTTTAGTTTCGGGAATTGGTGAAAATTCCAGATTTCATACCTTCAAGATTTGATTGTTTATTTATTCAATCTTGGGTTTGTTTGCATTTTGACAATATGCGGGCGATAATGGATCCGTTAGTGCCATTTACGAAAATTCGGCGGTACCAATTCGGATTGGCTCCTCCCTGCCCCGTTTCGTCCGCCTGGAGACCCGAAATGCCCAAGACCGCCGTCACCGGTTCCCTCGTTTCAGTGGAGTTCGACAAGAACGCAGCCATGCCGATCTACCGGCAGATCACCGAATGGATGAAGGGCGCCATCCGCAGCGGCCAGCTTCCGGCGGGCACCAAGCTGCCTTCAACCCGCGTCTTTGCCGATGAACTCGGCGTTTCCCGCAATACGGTGGTGCAGGTGTTCGAAACCCTGAGCGAAGAGGGGCTGCTGTCGAGCCGCGTGGGAGCCGGCACCTTCATCGCCGACCTCACCGCGACCGAGACCCTCCAGCCGGCCGCGAGCGAGGAAGATCCGCGCAACGGCTACAGCTACCCGTTCCGCTCGCTCTCCCGGCGTGGCAAGAGCCTCGTGGCCTCGGCCTCAGATGCATTTTCCGAGCGCCCGACACCGTTCATGCCCGACCTTCCGGATCTGCGCGAATTTCCGATCCGCACCTGGCTCCGGCTTCTCAACGAAACATCGGGACGTCTCACCGGCCAGATCCTCGCCGAAGCCTCGAATGCCGGCTATGAGCCGCTGCGCCGGGCGGTCGCCCAGCATCTCAGCGCCTCGCGCGGCGTCGTCTGCACCTACAATCAGGTCATCATCACCACGGGTTCGCAGCAGGGCCTCGACCTCGTCTGCCGCATGCTGCTCGATCCCGGTGATCCCGTATGGCTGGAGGAGCCGGGCTATGTCGGCGCGCAATCGGTCGTGCGGGCCAATGGCGGCGTTGTCTGTCCCATCCCCGTCGACGGCGACGGGGCGAAGTTCGAGGAAGCCATTGCCCGCCAGCCGGCGCCGCGCCTCGTCGTCACCTCGCCGGCCCGGCATTACCCGCTCGGCAGCCAGCTCTCGCCCGAACGGCGCGAGGCGCTCGTTTCACTGGCCGCCCGCGCCGGCACATGGATCATTGAGGACGATTACGACCACGAGTTCAACTATACCGGCTTCACGCTGCGCTCGGTCTATGCGCTGGATGGCGAGCAGCGCACCATTCACATGGGCACCTTCTCCAAGACGCTGCTGCCCTCCTTCCGGCTGGGCTATCTCGTCGTGCCCGCCGATCTCGGCGATCATTTCGCCAGGGCCCGCGCCGTGGTGGACCGCCACGCCTCGCTGATCGAGCAGATGGTGCTTTCGGAATTCATGAACCGCGGCCTTTTCGTCTCGCACATCCGGCGCATGCGCAATCTCTATCAGGGCCGCCGCGAAAAGATGCTCGCCGGGTTGACCGAGATCTTCGGCGAGAATTGCTGGATGCCGATGCCCGACAGCGGCACCCATATCGTTCTGCCGCTGGAAGAGGATGCGGACGATCTTCTCGTCTCCCGTCTCGCCGCCGAAAAGGGTCTCATCCTGCGCCCGCTGTCGCCCTACTACATGACGGGCGCGCGCCAGCAGGGCCTGCTGATCGGCTTTTCCGCCTTCAACGACGATGAAATCACCCGTGGACTTGCCATTCTCGCCTCCATAAAGGACGATATTCCCATCGCCCGAACCGCCTGAGGCAAGGCGGGCGTCCGGGCGCACCGTCACGAGGACATTGCGGCCATGGACACCCTCACCTTGTTCCAGCGTTTCGGTCTGGCCATCGCCATCGGCGCGATCGTCGGCATGGAACGGCATTGGCGGGAGCGGGACGAGCAGGAAGGCCAGCGAACGGCGGGCTTGCGAACCTTCACGCTGGCCGGCCTGCTGGGCGGCACGGCCGGGTTGCTGGAACAGGCCATATCCGGCGCCGAAGCCGCCGGGGGCCTGACTGTCGCCGGCATTTTCCTGGTGTTTTCGCTGGTCTTTGCGGCTTTCCAGTACCGGGAATCCATCGCATCCGAAAATTACAGCGTCACCTCCGTCATCGCCGCCATGTCCACATTCGCGCTGGGCGCGCTGGCCGTGCTTGGCAGCCAGTCATTGGCGGCCGCCGGCGGCGTGGCGCTCGTCTCCATTCTCGCAAGCCGCGAGGTGTTGCATGGCTTCATGCGCACGCTGACATGGAACGAGCTGCGCTCGGCGATCCTCTTTCTGGCCATGACCTTCATCGTACTGCCACTCATCCCGGCGCGTGCCATCGGCCCCTTCGGCGGCATTTCCCCGGCCGATATCTGGATGCTGGTCATCCTTTTGGCCGGCATTTCCTTTTGCGGTTACGTCGCCGTCAAGGTCTTCGGCACCAGCCGTGGCGAATTGCTGGCCGGCGCCGTCGGCGGGCTCATTTCCTCGACAGGCGTCACCATCACCAATTCGCGCCGGGCAAAAGCCGGCGATGATCCACGCCCGCTTGTCGCCGGAACGCTCGCCGCCAATGCGGTGTCCTGCGCCAAGGTAACGGTATTCTGCCTGGCACTCGCCGCCCCCATCGCCTGGCGCATCGGCCCCGCGCTCGTCACCACCGCCCTCGTCATGGCCGGCTTTTCGCTGTTCTTCTTTCAGCGCAGCCAGGATACCCATGCCGGAAACGATGCGCGCAACCCCTTTGAGCTTGCCGCCGTTCTGAAGATGGCGCTTCTCCTGGTCGCAATTGCCTTCCTGGCCCGCGCTGCAACGCTGTGGTTCGGCGATGCCGGGCTGCTCGTCGTCGCGGCACTGTCAGGACTGGCCGATGTCGACGCCATCGCCGTGACGATTGCCGGCATGCAGAACACCATCGACGTGGAACTCGCCGCCCGCGCCTTCGGTGTGGCGGTGATCGCCAACACGATCGCCAAGGCAGCCTATGCCACCATTGTCGGAAGGGGCGCGTTCAGCGGGCACTTCCTGCTGGCCAGCAGCGCGGCACTTGCCGCCGGTCTTACCGTCTTCGTGCTGACCCCGGCATTCTCCGTCTGAAACGCTGCGATCGCTCGGCTCCGCTTCGGTTGCTTCAGGGTCTGTCTTTTGCCTGCCCTTATCGCAAAACCTTTGCTCCCTTTTGCGCAGCATGCATTGGTCGGCCTTGGAATTGCCCTTGTTCAAGTCTTAGAGGCGTGCCACGCATGGGTGGCGGGATTCTTCTCCCTTCTCATGCGCGTTCCCTCCATACGGCCTGCCGCCGCAGGCCGCTCCCGAACCTTGCCGATTGCCGTCCCGGATGAACACGCCGATTTCCGCCTTGCGCGCCCTGATGACCCAGTTCGGCTTCGACCTGCCGAAACTTCTGCACAGCGCCTGGGTGGCGCTGACCGCTTTCGCCGCCCTTGTCATTGCCTGGGCGGCGGGCCTCGATCATCCGCAATGGGCGGCGATCACGGTCTTCGTCACCATCCAGCCCAGCCGCGGCCAGACCATCGAGAAGAACCTTTACCGCTTCATCGGCACACTGGCCGGTTCGGCCGTCGGGCTTCTGGTGCTGACGCTGGCGGAGGGCAACAGTGCGATCATTGCCGCCGGTCTGGCGCTGTGGAGCGCCGCCTGCCTGTTCATCGGCACGCTGCAACGCTCCTACCGCTCCTATGGAACGGTGCTGGCCGGTTATTCCGCCATCATCGTGGCCATGAACAATGTCGGCCCGCCGGACATGGTGAAGTGGGTGGCGTTCGACCGCGTGACAGCGATCATGATCGGCGTCGTCGCCGGTATTGCGCTCGGCTATCTGCTGGCGCCGGCCTCCAGCCGCGCCGAGATCGAGCAGAAGACCCGCCGCATTCTCGCGGACATTTTCGGCATGACCGCCGTCACTCTGGAGCGCGACGGCCTGGCAAAGGTCGGGCAGCTCTACAAGGTGACGGCGGCGGCCGCCGAGCTTTCGGCGGAACTGGCGACGCTGACGAGCGGCCGTCCCGGCGCGCACCACCTGACGGACCCGCTGAACGACCTGCTGGTCTGCGCCACCAATCTTCTTCTGGCCAGCGCCCGCACGCGCGGCAACCCCGCGATGGCGCAAGCCTTTGGCGACATGGCGGCGCGGCTGCATGGCCAGCCCGATTTCGCCGGCATTCATAGCCGGCTATCCAAGCTTTTGCCGATGACCGACGATCCGCGTCTGGAGGAAGCCATCGTCGCGCTCGCCTCGGCCATTCCCGACGATGACGGCAGCGACCGGGGGATCGCGCTTGCCCCCGCCGACAATGCAAGCTGGCATTCCGACTGGCGCGGCGCCACGCAGGCGGCGGCGCGCATCTTCTTCGTCACCGGCGCCATCGGTCTCGTCTGGGCCGTGACCGGCGCGGCCATCGTGCAGGTGGCCCTCATCAGCTCGGCCATCGTGATCTCGCTGGCGTCGAGCGGCGTCTCCCCCTCGCGCGCCATGCGCGACGTGGTGATCGGCCAGCTCATCGCCGCCACCGTGGCCTGGAGTTGCGAGACCTTTTTCTGGGCCCCGAACGCCACCGGTCTCCAGCAGGTCGCGGCCATGTCGCCCTGTTTTCTGCTGTTCGCCTTCATCCGCTCGCACCGGCGCATTTCGCTTTCGGCGACGGATTATGCGCTGACCCTGCTTCTGCTGCTCACCCCGACCCACAGCGTCTATGCACAGATGTTTCCGCCGCTGGAAAAGGCAGCGATGGCGGCCAGCGGCGGCGTCATCGGCTATGTCGCCTTCCGCTTCCTCTTCCCCATCAACGCCACCCGCCGGCGCAAGATGCTGTGGGAAATGATCAAGAGCGAGCTTCAGGCCATCGCGCTCGCCCAGGCCGGGCGTGGATCGGCAAGCTCGTGGCGGCTGCGCTTCGTGGCGCGCTTCCTCAAGATCACCAACTGGACATTCCACGAGCTGCACAGCGGCGAGCGGCCGGAAATCACCATGCGCAAGGGGCTCATCACGCTGGCGCTCGGCGATGTGGTGTTCGGCTGTCGCGCGGCGCTGCGTCAGGTCGGCATCACGCCGGACCTGCGGCGGGCAATCGAGGCGGTGCTGAACCGCATCGGTCGCAGCAACCGCGAAAACCCCCGGCTCATCGGCGCGTTGAAACGGCTGGAACAACGCCTGTCGCGCCACGCGACGCCGGGCAGCGACGCACAGCGCCTGAAGGAGATGACGGCAGACCTTCTGGCGCAACTGGACGATCTCCAGCAATTGCGCGGCACGCCGCTCGGCGCATCGGTGCCGCCGGAGACGGAAACAGGGCAGGCAACGGGCTAGAACATTCCCGGTGATTACCGAACCACCGGACACGATCCATCATTTTGTTTTTGCCGTATTGTCCGACGCCGAAGCGAGCGTGCTTCGGCTGGAAATGCCCTAAAAGCCACGCATTGTAATACAGATGTCATGCGCGGTTCCTAAAGCGGTTGCAGGATCGAAACGCTCCCGAAAGGTGCAACCATGCATAAGCTTCTTCTTGCTCTCGCCTCGGCCACCATGCTGGCCGGCGCCGCCAACGCCGCGGCGGTCTATCCGATCGACCGCGCGACCGTGCTGTCCGGCTCGCCGTTCGATTTCAAGGTCGAGTTTTCCAAGGTTGTGAAGCCGGAAGACGTCAAGGTGACGGTGAACGGTGAAGCCTATGATGCCGTGTTCGGCAAGAAGGCGGATTTCATCGCCGAGGAAAAGGGCAAGGAAGACAAGATCCTCGGCTCCGCCCTCATCCTGCGCGGCGTGACGCTGGCCAAGGCCGGCGCTTACAAGATCGAGGTTTCCGCCGGCGACGAGACGAAGGCCGTGAACTGGGACGTGTATGAAGCCGCAGCCGAGCCCAAGGCCAAGAACATCATCTTCCTGCTGGCCGACGGTCTGTCCGTTGCCCACCGCACCGCCGCCCGCATCATGTCCAAGGGCATGAGCGACGGCAAGGCGAAAGGTCGCCTCGCCATGGATGACGTGCCGCCGGTCGCCTTCATCGGCACGTCCTCGACGCACTCCATCGCCACCGACAGCGCCAATACCATGTCGGCCTACATGACCGGCCACAAGGCACGCGTCAACGCGCTCGGCGTCTATGCCGACCGCACCCCCGCCAGCCTCGACGATCCGAAGGTCGAGACCATTGCCGAAGCGCTGCGCCGCACCACCAGGAAGTCGATCGGTATCGTTTCCAACGCCGAGATCGAGGATGCGACGCCCGCCGCCCTCGTCGCCCACACCCGCAGCCGCAGCGACAAGGCCGATATCGTCGGCATGCTCTATGGCGTGAAGCCTGATGTCGTGCTGGGCGGCGGTTCCGCCTATTTCCTCGCCAAGGACGTGCCGGGCTCCAAGCGCAAGGACGACAAGGATTATATCGCCCTCTTCAAGGAGGCCGGTTACGCGCTGGCCACCGACAAGACAGAGCTGGCCGCCGCCGCCGGCTCCAATCAGGAAAAGCTGCTCGGCCTGTTCCACACCGGCAACATGGATGTGACGCTCGACCGCGAATTCCTCAAGAAGGGCACCGTCGACAAGTTCCCGAACCAGCCGGGTCTGGTCGATATGACCAAGGCCGCGCTCGACAAGCTTTCGAAGAACCCGGAAGGTTTTTTCCTGATGGTGGAAGGCGGTTCGGTCGACAAGATGAGCCACCCGCTCGACTGGGATCGCGCCGTGGTCGATACGATCGAGTTCGACAAGGCCGTGGGCGTCGCCCGCGAATTCGCCGCCAAGAACCCCGATACGCTGATCGTGGTGACGGGCGACCATACCCACGGCGTTTCGATCATCGGCACTGTCGACGATGACAAGCCCGGCACGGAAATGCGCGAGAAGGTGGGCACCTACGATGCCGCCGGCATCCCGAACTACGAGGACAAGGATGGCGACGGCTATCCGGATCGTGTCGATGTCTCCCGTCGCCTGTTCCTTGCCGCCAACAACGGCCCGGACCATTACGAAACCTTCCGTCCGAAACTCGACGGTCCCTTCGTTCCGGCCGTGAAGAACGAGAAGGGCGAGTATGTCGCCAACGAAGCCTACAAGGACGTGCCCGGTGCCGTCTTCGTGGAAGGCAACATTCCGAAGGACGGCGACAGCGGCGTCCACGCCGTCGATGACGTGGTTCTGCAGGCCACCGGTCCGGGTGCCGAAGGCTTCCGCGGCTACATGGAACAGAGCGATGTCTATCGCGTGCTGGTCGATGCCTTCGCGCTCGGCAAGGCCGCAAAGTAAGGCCTGACAGCCTAACCGGGGGACAGGCGGCCAGGCCGCCTGTTTCCGTTTTCGTTTCAAGGGAGTGTGCGATGGACACCCTATTTTCCGGCTTGATCGGACGCCGCCGCCTGCTTTGCGCCATGGCCGGCCTGCCGCTTGCCTTGGCCGGAAAGGCCGCGGCCGAGGAAACGCTCGGCTTCAACGAGCTTTACAAGAGCTTCGGCGTCCTGGGACTGGAATTCTCCGACAAGCTGAAGCGTCTCAAGGGCAAGGAAGTCGCAATCAGCGGCTTCATGGCGCCACCGCTCAAGGCCGAGGCAGCCTTTTTCGTGCTGACGGAAATTCCCATGTCGCTCTGCCCGTTCTGCTCCTCGGATGCCGACTGGCCCGACAATATCCTCGTCGTCTATCTCGGACGCAAACAGACCTTCGTGCAGTTCAATGCCCCGATCATGGCGCGCGGCACGCTGGAATTCGGCTCCTGGGTGGACCCGGAAACCGGCTTCGTCAGCCAGATCCGCCTGCGCAATGCCGCCTTCGAGACGGTGTAGCCATGCTTTCCCTTGATGTAACCGGGCTGGAGATGCGCTTTCCGGGGCTGGCCTCACCGGTTCTGTCCATAGACCGGCTCCACCTGCCGGCCGGGGCAAGGCTGGCCATCACAGGCGCTTCGGGCTCCGGCAAGAGCACGCTGGTCAACGCGATCACCGGGCTGGAGCGCGTCGAACATGGCTCCATCCTCTGGGGTGGCGAGGATATGGCGCGGCTTTCCGGCTGGCAACGCGATGCCTTCCGGGCCCGGCATATCGGACTGGTGATGCAGGACTTCCACCTGTTTCCCGGCCTTTCCGCCTTTGAAAACGTGGTTCTGCCCGTGCGCCTTGCCCGCAGGCTTTCCGTCGCCGAGGCCGAACGCGCCCGCCTCCTGCTCGACATGACCGGCATCGCCCGACCGGCACAGAAGATCGAAACCCTGTCGCGCGGCGAAATGCAGCGCGTGGCCGTGGCCCGCGCGCTGCTGTCGAAACCGGGTGTCGTCGTGGCCGACGAACCGACCGCCAGCCTCGACCGGTCCGCCGGCGAGGAGGTGGCGGACCTTCTGGTCAGGCTTTCGCGCGAGGAAGGGGCGACGCTTGTCGTCGTCACCCACGATCCCGCGCTTTCGGAACGGCTCGACCGGCGCATCCGGCTCGCCGGTGGCGTCATCATCGAAGACAGCGGGGAGGCCGAAGCGGCATGATCCGGTTCATTCTGGCCGATCTCCGGCGATTTTCCGGCGGCGCGCTCGCCGTCGTCATTCTCATTGCGCTGTCGGTGGCGCTGTCGGTGGCCGTCACGCTTCAGGAACGGGCCGTTCGGCTGGGCAGCGCGCGGGCAGCGGAGAAGTTCGATCTTCTGGTCGGGGCACCGGGCAGCGAAACCCAACTGGCGCTTTCCTCGGTCTTTCTTCAGCCAGCCCCCTTGCCGCTCCTTTCCGGTCAGGTTCTGGCAAGGCTTGCCGACGATCCCCGTGTGGCGATGGCGGCCCCTGTCGGCTTTGGCGATTCCAGCTTCGGCCACCCCATTGTCGGCACCACGACGGCGCTCGTCGCCGCCCTGTCCCCCACCCTGGCCGAAGGCGCGGTCTTTACCCGCCTCGGCGAAGCGGTGGTGGGAGCCGACGTGCCGCTTTCGACCGGTGCGGAGGTGAAACCCATGCATGGCAGCGTGGAAACCGGCGGTGAAACGCATACCGAAATCGTCTACCACGTCACCGGGCGCATGGCCCCCACGGGAACGGCCTGGGACCGGGCGATCCTCGTGCCCATCCGCGCCGTCTGGAGCCTGCACGGCATGGCGGGTGCGCACGAGGAGGATCATGAACATGCGGATGCAGATGCTGGCGCGGATGACCACGAGCACGAGCATGAACACGGGCATGTCGATGCGCAGGCTCGGCTCGATGAACATTTCGATGCCGGGACACCCGGCGTCCCCGCCATTCTGGTGAAGCCGAAGACGATTGCCGATGCCTACCGGCTGCGGCAGGAATATCGCTCGGAAACGACGCTTGCCGTGTTTCCGGCGGAAGTGCTGACGCGGCTTTACGGCACGCTGGGCGATGCGCGCAGCCTGCTTCTGGCGATTGCCATCGGAACGCAGGGCATTGTCATCGCCGCCATTCTGCTGGTTGCCATCATGCATATCGGGTCGCGTCGCCGCCAGATCGGCGCGCTGCGGGCGCTGGGAGCGCCCATGCGCTCGGTCGTCGTCATTGTCTGGGGCGAACTGTTCCTGCTGTTCCTTGCCGGTATCGCACTCGGCGGCGGGCTGGGCCTTGCCGTGGCGGAACTGGTTTCCGCCCGCATGACTGCGGCGACCGCCGTGCGCCTGCCGGTAGAGTTCGCGCGCGAGGACTGGCGGCTTGCCGCAGGCTTCGTGATCGCGGCAGCGATCGTTTCGCTGGTGCCGGCCATCGCCGCCCTGCGGCTCAGCCCGGCAGCGGCTCTGCGGTCCTGACGCAAACCCTTTCCCCGAAACGCCGGCCCGTCTTGCACCGGCAGGCGTTTTGGGGAAAGACAGACCGATGAGCATCCCGACCCGGCATCCCTATTCCTTCGACCCGACCTACGGCATGGCGCGCGAGGCGCTTCTGGCCATCGCGCCGCCGCAGGCGCCGTCCGGCTTCGACGCCTTCTGGGAAAAGCGCTATCGCCGGGCGCTGGCGGTCGATCCCGCCCCCGTGGTTACGGCAAGCGCCGCGGTCAATCCGCGCTGGCGCGTGTTCGACCTGCGCTACACCTCCACCGATGGCTTCCCGATCGGCGGGTGGCTGCTTGTGCCGCGCACGGGCACGGTTCGGCGCGGGCTCGTGGTCGGCCACGGCTATGGCGGGCGCGAGGCCCCCGATCTCGATCTGCCGGTTACGGATACGGCCGTGCTCTTTCCCTGCTTTCGCGGCATTTCCCGCAGCGCCCGCCCGCCGATCTCGCCGGATCCGGCCTGGCACGTCCTCGACCATATCCAGAGCGCCAAGGACTATATCATCGGCGGCTGTGTCGAGGATCTGTGGGTGGCGGTCTCTGCCCTGACGGCGCTTTATCCGGCACTCGAAAACCGCATCGGCTATAGCGGCATCAGCTTCGGCGGCGGCATCGGCGCGCTGGCCATGGCCTTTGACCGCCGCATCGCCCGCGGCCACCTCATCGTGCCCACCTTCGGGCATCGGCCGCTGTGGCTGACGCTGCCGACCATCGGCAGTGCGCAAGCGGTGCAGGTCTACGGCAAGACCCATCCGGACGTGCTGGAGACATTGCGCTTTTTCGATGCGGCCACCGCCGCCACACGCATCGAAGCCCCCATGCTGATGGTGCCGGCGCTGTTCGATCCCGCCGTTGCGCCACCCTGCCAGTTTGCCATCGCAAACGCATTGCCACGCACGAAATTTAATGAAATCTTCATCCTCGACGCCGGGCACTTCGAGTATCCTGGCCAGGACATTCAGGACGCTGTTCATCACGAGAAGATTGGCCGGTTTTTCAACTCATCATGAAGCGCGAATACTTTCGCTGGCATAGCCATACGCTTGATCGGGACATGGAACTGCTGGTCTTCGGCCATGCCGGAGCCAAGGTGCTGGTGTTTCCGACCCGCGACGGCCGCTTCTGGGAATATGAAGACCTCGGCATCGTCAACAGTGTGGCCGACAAGCTGGAAGCCGGGCAACTGCAACTCTTCTGCGTCGATGGTGTGGCCGGCGAAACGCTCTACGGCAACGGGGTCAGGCCGCAGGATCGGGCCCGCCGCTTCACCGCCTTCGAGGATTACATTCTCGAAGAGGTTCTGCCGCTGATGGACCGGCTCAACCCGCATGACTGCGTGATCGCGCAGGGGTGCAGCCTCGGCGCCTTCCAGGCGGCCAACCTCGTCTTCCGCCACCCGCATCGCTTCCGCAAGCTCGTCGCCTTTTCAGGCCGCTACGATCTCACCCTCAAGGTGGAAGCCTTCGGCGATCTGTTCGACGGCCATTACGACGACGACGTCTATTTCCACACGCCCAGCCACTTCCTGCCGGGACTGATGTGCGAATGGCGGTTGGAGCACCTGCGCAAGATCGACATGATCTTCACCATCGGCGATGAAGACCCGTTTCTCGACAACAACAACCGGCTCAGCCACACGCTGAACGAAAAGGGCGTGGCGCACCGGATGCATGTCTGGCACGGCCGCGCCCATCGTGGCAGCGCCTGGCGCAAGATGGCGCCGCTCTACATCTAGCTTCGCTCACCTGCCCAGTTGCGGGCAAACGCCGCCGCAATGGCCCGCGCATCCGAGTTTTGCGCCGCCAGATGGCAGAGCTTGGCGTAGCTGGCCTCAAAGGTCATGTCGCCGCCATCGATGACGCCGTGGTCGGTCAGCAGAGAGCCGGCGGCATAGGCGCCGGGGCTGGTGCCGCCATGGAAGACCTGCGTGCGGGCGATAACGGCAATGCCGCGTTCGCGGGCTTTTGCCAGAAAGGCTCCCGTCGCGCCGTTCAGCGAGGGCACATTGCCGGAACCGTAGCATTCGAGAATGATGGCGCGGGGCGCGGCCTCAAGGCAGGCGTCAAACGCTGCGGGCGCAAGACCCGGCACGAAACGCAGCGAGGCGACGAGGCCGGAGGCTGCTGGCGCAAGATCGAAAACGGGCGCACCCGCCGCCCTCTGCAGCAAGAGCCCCGCCTCCAGAACGGGAACCCCGTCCACGATCCGCCCGAGCGGCTCGAAATCCGGGCAGGCGAAGGCCGCGACCCGGCGCGTCGAAACCTTGGTGGCGCGGTTGCCGCGCAAAAGCAGCCCGTCAAAGGCAATGCACACCTCACGCAACACCGGTTGCGCTGCAAAATGAAGCGCCGAAACGACGTTGCCGAGCCCGTCGGAACCCTCCACCGCCATGGCGATCTGCGCCCCGGTCAAGACCACCGGCTTGTCGAGATCGCGCAGCATGAAGGAAAGGGCCGCAGCGGAAAAGGCCATGGTATCCGTGCCATGCAGCACGACGAACCCGTCATAATCCGCCCAGAGATCACGCAGCGCCACAGCCAGCGCCAGCCAGTCCGCCGGCGTCGCTTCCGAACTGTCGATGGGCGTCGCAAAGGCGCTGATATCGAACAGGGGCAGCCCGGCGGCCAGCGGTTCCAGCGCCTTTGCGAGAACGGCGGGGAAATCCTCGTAAGGCGCAAAACCGCGCGGCGTCCGGCGCATGCCGATCGTGCCGCCGGTGTGGAGCACGGCAATGCGGCGATGGGGTTCGGAAAGGATCATGGCTCGCTCCTCGCTGCGAGGTTCATCTGTCCCATCCTTTCGCGCAAACGCACGGCAAAGGCAACGTTTTCAACGCGCCCGAGCCGGCTCCCCGCCTGTGTATCACCGTATGCAGAACAGTACTTTCGGCTGAAAAATGCGGCACTGCGGCAGGAATGCTCAATTTCATATTGACTAAAGGGAAATTTTTATTCCTCTTATCAAATTATAAAAATGAGCACTAACGTGATCTGACAGGTGGAACAGATAATGCAGCAGCTAAAAAATACTTTTCGATATGCGCTGGCGCTGACGGCGCTGCCGTCCGTCAGCTTTGCCCAGGACGCGGAACCGGCGCTCAGCAGCGGCGACACGGCGTTCGTCGCGACCTGCTCCCTGATCGTCATGCTGATGATGCTTCCGGGCCTTGGCCTGTTCTATGGCGGCATGTCGCGCAGCAAGAACGTGCTTTCGGTTCTGACGCAGGTCTTCGCCTCCGCCGCGCTGATCTCCGTCATCTGGATTCTCGTCGGCTATTCGCTGGCCTTCGACGCGGATGTGCCGTGGAGTGGCGTTGTCGGCGGCTTCGCCAAGATCTTCCTGACGGGCGTGACGCAGGACAGCCTCATCGGCACCATCCCGGAATATCTCTACATTCTCTTCATGCTGCTGTTTGCGGCGATCACGCCGCCGATCATCATCGGTGCCTTTGCCGAGCGCATGAAATTCTCCTCCGTTCTGGTGTTCATGGGCATCTGGTCGCTCATCAACTATGTGCCGATGGCCCACATGGCCTGGGGCGGCGGCTGGGTGTTCAATGTCGGCGTGCTCGATTTCGCCGGCGGCAATGTCGTGCACCTGAATGCCGGTGTCGCGGCCCTCGTCTGCGCCTATGTGCTTGGCCCGCGCAAGGGCGCCGGCGCCACCATGATGATCCCCCACAACATGACCATGACCTATACGGGCGGCGCCATGCTCTGGGTCGGCTGGCTGGCCTTCTGCGGCGGCTGCGCCCTGGCCGCCAACGGTTTCGCCACGCTCGTCATGCTCAACACCTTCCTGGGCGGTGCGGCAGGCGCCCTGAGCTGGATGATCGTGGAATGGCTTCACCGCGGCCGTCCGAGCACCTTCGGCGTACTCTCGGGCGCCATTGCCGGCCTCGTCGCCATCACCCCGGCCTGCGGCTTCGTTAGCCCGGCCGGCTCGATTGCCATCGGCCTTCTCGTCTCGCCGGTCTGCGTCTTCGCGGTTGAAGTGCTGAAGCCGAAGTTCGGTTACGACGATTCCTTCGACGTCTTCGGCGTCCACGGCACCGGCGCCATCATCGGCGGCATCCTCACGGTCGTCTTCGCTGCCCCCTCGCTGGGCGGCACGGGCTTCACCCAGGAACGCGACTTCATCACCATGATGATGACCCAGCTTTCGATCATCGGCTTCAGCATCGTCGTCTCGCTGGTCACCACCTGGGTTGCCCTGAAGATCGCCTCGCTTCTGACCGGTGGCCTGCGTGTCTCCGACGAGGAAGAATATGCCGGTCTCGACAAGTCGTCCCACGGCGAAAGCGGCTATCGCATGAATGACGAAGCGTTTGGCGGCAGCGGCGTCTGATCGGCGCCCGCTCCCTTCGAGCCCCTGACGCCGTCGCATGGATACTATACCAGCGAAGCGTTAAGGAAGGCCCGGCGAGACGATCGCCGGGCCTTCTGGCGTTTGGCCTCACGATGCCTCGAACTGGCTGGCGAGCGCGCTGGTGAGCTGCGAGGCGAAGCGGGCAGCCGCCACCGGCAAGGTGCGCCCCTTCAACTGGCCGAGATAGAGAATGCCGGCGGGAACATCGCGGCTGTCGATGGGCCGCGAGACCATCCGCCCCGTCGAGGTTTCATCGGCAAGGCCGATGGGAATCTGGAAGGTAATGATATTCTCCGCCACCGCATGGTTGCGCAGAAACTCGAAATTGTCCGACTGGATGACCGGATCGATGCGCAGCCCCGCAACGCGCACGGCAATATCCACCAGATGCCTGACACCATAGGGCGTGGTCGGCAGGGCAATCGGATAATCGAGGCATTCGGAAAGGCGCACCGTGGCCCTCGCCGCCAGCGGGTGGTCCGGCGCCATGACCACATGCACCGGCTGGCGTACCCGGCTCAGCGTCATGAAATCGGTAAGCCGCACCGGCTCGAACACGACAGCCAGATCGGCGCTGTGATCGACCAGCGCCTGTTCCGCCGCCTCGCGGTCGCGCAGGTGCACGCCGAAGGTCACGTTCGGGTGGTCCTTGCGGTAAAGGGCGATCTGGGTGGGCAGGAAATAGGGCAGAAGCGCCTGACTGCACGCGATCGACACATGCCCGCGCCGCACGCCGGAAAGATCGGCGATCTGCGACTTCACCCGCTCCATGTCGGATAGCTGATTGCGGATGTGGTGGATGTAGATCTCACCCGCCGCCGAAAGCCTGACACCATGCGGCAGCCGCTCGAAGATCGGCACGCCCAGCTCCTCCTCCATCGCCAGAATACGGCGATTGAGCGCCGTCGAGGTAATGGCGAGCGTATCGGCCGCCGCGCGGATGGAGCCGGCCTTCACGATGGCATCGATGTAACGGATCGACGAGAGATAGCGCATGGCCGGCCTTTCGGAAGGCTGCTGCAAATTTTGCAGCGGACTGGCCAAAACATAGCACAAGACAGAAGCGCGTCCATCTGGATTACTGGCTGCGGAATTCAAACGCGCGGGCGCAAGGATTGCAACGCCGGCGCGCAACCGGTCTCAAGAAAAGCGGGGAGCTTTCTCATGTCCAACATCCTGATGCCCAATCGCCGCCAGTTTCTGCTGAGCACGGCGGGCCTTGCCGGGGCCGCCGCCCTTTCCGGCATTCTGCCCGCCAGCACGGCGCGCGCCGCAGGCCTCACCGTCGGTTTCATCTATGTCGGCCCGAAGGACGATTTCGGCTATAACCAGTCGCATGCCGAGGGTGCCGCCGCCGTCAAGGCCATCGAGGGCGTCACCGTGGTCGAGGAAGAACAGGTTCCCGAGACCGTCGACGTGCAGAAGACCATGGAAAGCATGATCAGCTTCGATGGCGCCAAGCTCGTCTTCCCGACCTCTTTCGGCTATTTCGATCCCCATATCCTCACCATGGCGCCGAAATATCCCGACGTGCGCTTCGAACATTGCGGCGGCCTGTGGACGCCGAAGAACCCGAAGAATGTCGGCTCCTATTTCGGCTATATCGGCATGGGGCAGTATCTGAACGGCATCGCCGCCGGTCATGCCACCAAGTCGAAGAAGATCGGCTTCGTCGCCGCCAAGCCCATTCCGCAGGTGCTGCTCAACATCAACTCCTTCCTGCTTGGCGCGCGCGCCGTCGATCCCACGATCACCTGCCAGGTGATTTTCACCGGCGAATGGTCGCTGGCCGTGAAGGAGGCCGAGGCAACCAACGCGCTTGCCGATCAGGGCGTCGATGTCGTCACCTGCCATGTGGACGGCCCGAAGGTCGTCATGGAAACGGCGGCGGGACGCGGCATGTACCTGTGCGGCTATCACGCCAACCAGAGCGCGCTGGCGCCTGAAAAATACCTGACCGGCGCCGAATGGAACTGGGGCAAGGTCTATACCGATATGGTCAAGACCACCCTTGCCGGCGGCACCATCGAAAACTTCGTGCGCGGCGGTCTGGCCGATGGCTTCATCAAGATGAGCCCGCTCGGCCCCGCTGTTTCCGAAAAAGGCCGTGCGCAGTTCGAGGCGGTGAAGGCGGACATCCTCAAGGGCGGCTTCGCCGCCATCAAGGGCCCGCTCAAGGACAACAAGGGCAATGTCGTGGCGACCGCAGGCCAGGCCTTCGTCGAGACCGACGTGGCGCTGGAAAGCATGAGCTATCTCGTCGAAGGCGTCATCGGCTCCACCTCCTGAAACCGCACCTGAAGAGGGGATGACAGGCCATGAGCATGCAGGCTGAACTGGCGGCAACGGCCGCCGGGCGGGCCGGTTTCCTCAGCGAAACCGCGGCCCGCCGCATCGAGGCAGTGATCCTGCCTCTGGCGGCGCTGTTGGCCGGAATGATCGCCTTCGCGATCTTTCTGGCCTTCCTCGGCAAGTCGCCCCTCGATTTCTACCTTCTCGTCTACAAGGCCGGCTTCGGCACGGCCTTTTCCTGGACGAATACGCTGGCGCGCGCCGCGCCTCTTCTTCTGGCCGCACTCTGCGTGGCGCTGCCGGCACGGCTCGGCCTCGTCATCATCGGCGGCGAAGGGGCCATCGTTCTGGGTGGTGTCGCCGCAGGCGCCGTCGCCATGCTGATGCCCGGCCTGCCCGGCCCCGCCGGCATCATCGCCATGGCGCTGGCCGCCGCCGCCATGGGCGGCTTGTGGATCGGTGGCGTCGGTGCGCTTCGCCACCTGCGCGGCGTCAACGAAACCATTGCCAGCCTGTTGCTCGCCTATATCGCCATCGCCCTGATGAACCATCTGGTCGAGGGTCTGCTGCGCGACCCCGCCAGCCTCAACAAGCCTTCCACCGCACCGCTGCCGGAAACCTGGCGCATCGGCGAAATTCCGGGGCTCGGCGTGCACTGGGGCCTTGCCGTCGGCATCATCGCCTGCATTGCAAGCTGGGTGCTGATCGAGCGCACCACATGGGGCTTTGCCGCCCGCATCGTCGGCGGCAATGTGCGCGCCGCCCAGATTCAGGGGTTGCCCGCCGGGCTTCTCGCCATCGGCTTCACCGCGCTCGGCGGCGCCTTCGCCGGACTGGCCGGCATGTTCGAGGTGGCCGCCGTGCACGGCTCGGCCAATGCCTCGCTCGCCGCCGGTTACGGCTATACCGGCATCCTCATCGCCTTCCTTGCCCGACACAACGGGCTCGCCATCATTCCCGCCGCCATTCTCTTTGCCGGTTTCGAAGCCTCGAGCGGGCTGGTGCAGCGGCGTCTGGCGCTCCCGGATGCGACGGTTCTGGTGCTCGAAGGCATGGTGTTCATCGCCATCCTCCTCTCCGACACGCTTCAGGACCGGTTCCGGTTCCTGGCTTTCCTTGAACGGAGGCAGAAATGACGGACGATATCGGTCTGTGGGGCGTGCCCCTTGCCATTCTCGGCGGCGCCATCCGCGTCTCCACCCCCTTTATCTTCGTCTCCGTCGGCGAATGCCTGACGGAACGCTCCGGCCGCATCAACCTGGGGCTGGAAGGCACACTGGTCTTCGGCGCGATGAGCGGTTACGCCGTGGCCTACCACACCGGCTCGCCCTGGCTGGGCACGCTGGCCGCCGCCTTTGCCGGCCTCCTCTTCGGCCTGCTGCACGGCTTCATCTGCAAGCTGCCGCGCGTCAACGACATCGCCATCGGCATCGCGCTGATGATCTTCGGCACCGGTCTCGCCTTCTTCTTCGGCAAGCCCTATGTGCAGCCCGTCGCGCCCGACCTGCCGGCCATTCCGCTCGGCTTCTGGTCCAGCCTGCCGCAGGTGCAGGCGGCGCTGAACATGAACGTGCTGTTCATCGCCGGCATCGCGCTTGCCTTCGCCGCCTCGTGGATGCTGAAGAACACCCGCGTCGGCCTCACCATCCGGGTTGTCGGCGACAGCGCCGATGCGGCCCGCGCGCTCGGCATCAATGTCAACCGCGTGAGGCTGTGGTCGACGGCAGCGGGCGGCGCGCTCGCCGGCATCGGCGGGGCCTATCTCTCGCTCTATTATCCCGGTAGCTGGAACGAGGGCATTTCCTCCGGACAGGGGCTGATGGCGGTGGCGCTCGTCATCTTCGCCCGCTGGAGCCCGGTGAACTGCCTTTATGCCTCGCTGCTCTTCGGCGGTGCGGGAGCGCTGGGCCCCGCCCTGCAATCCGTCGGCGTCACCAGCGGTTACTACCTGTTCTACGCCGCACCCTATGTGCTGACGCTCGGGCTTCTGGTCGCCACCAGTTCCCGCACCCGCGCCATGCCTTCGGCTCCCGGCGAACTCAGCATCATCAAGTAAGAACACGCCGCTTCCGGCGGCAAGCGAATGGAGAACCCGATGACCACCATTCAGGCCGATCCCTATCTCTGGCCCTATAACGGCGACCTGCGCCCGGAAAACACCGCGCTGATCATCATCGACATGCAGACGGATTTCTGCGGACCGGGCGGCTATGTCGACAGCATGGGTTACGATATCGCGCTGACCCGCGCGCCCATCGAGCCGATCAGGAAGGTGCTCGCGGCCATGCGCGCCAAGGGCTACCACATCATCCATACCCGCGAGGGCCACCGGCCCGACCTTTCCGACCTGCCGCCCAACAAGCGCTGGCGCTCCCGCCAGATCGGCGCAGGCATTGGCGATGCCGGCCCCTGCGGACGCATTCTGGTGCGTGGCGAACCAGGCTGGGAAATCATCGACGAACTGAAGCCGCTCGACGGCGAGCCGATCATCGACAAGCCGGGCAAGGGTTCCTTCTGTGCCACCGACCTCGAACTCCTGCTGCGCACGCGCGGTATCGAGAACATCGTTCTTTCCGGCATCACCACCGATGTCTGCGTGCACACCACCATGCGCGAGGCGAACGATCGCGGTTTCGAATGCCTGCTTCTGGAAGATTGCTGCGCGGCGACCGACCCCGGCAACCACGCCGCCGCCATCAAGATGGTGAAGATGCAGGGCGGCGTGTTCGGCTCGGTGTCCGACAGCGCCAAATTCGTGGAGGCCCTGCCATGAGAGTTCCGCCACTCGACCTCAAACCGCCATCGCACGCCATCGAGGTGGCCACACTCGGCATGACCATGCGCTTCGGGTCGTTCACCGCGCTGAACGACGTGTCGATCAGGATCGCCGCCGGCTCCTTCCACGTGCTGCTCGGCGAAAACGGCGCGGGCAAATCGACGTTCGTCAAGTGCATGATGGGCTTCTACCGCCCGACCGCCGGACAGATGATGGTGGAGGGCCGCGAGGTGGAGGTGCCCGATCCGCGCGCCGCCCACGATCTCGGCCTTGGCATGGTCTACCAGCACTTCACGCTGGTGCCGTCGCTCACCGCCGCCGAAAACCTCGTCATCAGCCGGAATGACGTACCCGCCCGCATTCAATGGGACCGGGAACGCGCCGACCTCGCTGCCTTCATGAAAAAAATGCCCTTCACCGTGCCGCTCGATGTGCCGGTGGGCAGGCTGGCGGCGGGTGAGAAGCAGAAGCTCGAACTGCTGAAACAGCTCTATCTTGGCCGCCGCTTCCTCATCCTCGATGAACCGACCTCGGTGTTGACGCCCGCCGAGGCCGACGAACTTCTGGGCATGGTGCGCGGGCTGACGACCTCGGGCGAACTGACCTGCCTGATGATTTCCCACAAGTTCCGCGAGGTGACGGCCTTCGCCGATGAAGTGTCGGTTCTGCGCCGGGGCGAGCATGTCGGCGGCGGCAAGGTCTCCGAGCTGTCGACCGCCGACATGGCAGCGATGATGATCGGCGAGAAGGAACTGGTGCGGCCCGCCGCCCGCGTTGCGGTGAACGGGCAAACCGTGCTTGCGGTCTCCGGGGCGAAGCCGCCCGACCGATCCGGCCTGAAGATGATCGACATTGCCGATCTCAGGGTCAAGGCGGGGGAGATTGTCGGCATTGCCGGCATTTCCGGCAACGGCCAGATGGAGCTGATGGAAATCCTTTCCGGCCAGCGCCCGCTGGAACAAGGCACGGTGCAGGTCTGCGGCACGCCGTTCAAGGCAACGCGCGGCGAGGCCCGCAAATTCAACGTGCGCTACCTGCCCGAAGAACCGTTGCGCAATGCCTGCTCGCCGAAAATGAGCGTGGCCGAAAATATCTTCTTCCGTGATTTCGACTTTGCCGACGGCAAGCCGAAATTCTGGCTGGATAGCCGCCGCATGGCGGAACAGGCGGCAAGGTTGGTCGGGGAATACAAGGTGAAGACGGCCTCGCTTGCTACACCCATCGCAGCCCTTTCCGGCGGCAACGTGCAGCGCGCGGTTCTGGCGCGGGAATTCAACGGCAAGGTGGATCTGCTCCTCATCGCCAATCCCTGCTTTGGGCTCGACTTCTCGGCGGTGGCGGAGATCCGCGCCCGCATCATGGCGGCGCGCAATGCCGGCGCGGCCGTCTTGCTCATCAGCGAGGATCTCGATGAAATCCTCGAACTGTCCGACCGCATTCTGGTGATGTCGGAAGGCAGTATCGTCTTTGAAACGCCGGCGGCCAGCGCCGATATCGGCGAAATCGGCAAACACATGGCAGGACATCACTGATGGCGACGATCAAGGCCCGCCCCTTCGACTTCACACTCAACCCGGCGGAAACCGCGCTCATCGTCATCGACATGCAGCGCGATTTCGTCGAGCCGGGCGGTTTCGGCGCCACGCTCGGCAACGATGTTTCGCTGTTGCAGGCGATCATTCCCGCCACCGCGCAGCTCATCGCCGGCTTCCGCAAGGCCGGACTGCCGGTGATCCACACCCGCGAATGCCACGCCGCCGACCTTTCCGACTGCCCGCCCGCCAAGCGCGAACGCGGCAACCCAGCGCTTCGGATCGGCGATCCCGGCCCCATGGGCCGCATCCTGATCGCGGGCGAAGACGGAGCGGACATCGTGCCGGAACTCTATCCCGTCGCCGGTGAAACCGTCATCGACAAGCCCGGCAAGGGTGCGTTCTACGCCACGCCGCTTGGCGAAATCCTCAAGGAGAAAGGTATTCGCCAGCTCGTTTTCGCGGGCGTGACGACCGAGGTCTGCGTGCAGACCACCATGCGTGAGGCAAACGACCGGGGTTACGAGTGCTTGCTCGCCACTGATGCCACCGAAAGCTATTTCCCCGACTTCAAGAAAGCCGCCATCGACATGATGACCGCGCAGGGCGCGATCGTCGGCTGGGCGGCCACCGTCGACCAGATCGTGGAGGCCCTCGATGACTGAAACACTGCACCTCGACGATTTCCTTCAGGGCGGCTGGCGTCGCTACGAATTCGAGTATTTCCGCGAGGGCGTGGAAATCTGCCGCCTTGTGCGCGGTGAGCCGGAACTGGCACTGCTGCGCTATGCGCCGGGGGCGAGCGTGCCGAAACACCTGCATATGGGGCTTGAGACCATTCTGGTTCTGGAAGGATCGCAAAGCGACGAGTTCGGCCATTACGGGCCGGGGGCGCTGGTGACCAATCCGCAGGGCACCGTGCATTCGGTGTCGTCACCCGAAGGCTGCGTCGTCCTTATCCAGTGGACGAAGCCTGTGAAAATTCTTTGAAATCCGGAATGGCCGCCATGCAGAACATGCCTTTTACCCTTGAAAGCCTCCGCGCTGCCTATGCCGCGGGCCTCAGCCCCGTCGCTGTCATTACCGAGGTCTATCGCCGGATCGATGATGCCGGAGACCCCGGCCTCTTCATCCATCTCGCTCCGCTCGAAACGGTTCTGGCGGAAGCACAGGCGCTCGGCCCCTATGATCCGCAAAAGCCGCTTTTCGGCATTCCTTTCGCGGTGAAGGATAATATCGACGTCGCCGGTATGCCCACCACCTGCGCCTGCCCCGCCTTCGAATATGCCCCGGAAAAGGATGCCTTCGTGGTAGCGAGGCTCCGGGAGGCCGGCGCGCTGCCCGTCGGCAAGACCAATCTCGACCAGTTCGCCACCGGTCTTGTCGGCGTGCGCTCGCCCTATCCCGTTCCGAAAAACGCCATCGATCCGGCCATCGTGCCGGGCGGCTCCAGCAGCGGTTCGGCGGTGGCGGTGGCGCGGGGCATCGTGCCCTTCGCGCTCGGCACGGACACCGCCGGCTCCGGCCGTGTGCCGGCGGCGCTCAACAATATCGTCGGGCTGAAGCCGACGCTCGGCAGCCTTTCGGCCACCGGCATGGTGCCCGCCTGCCGCACGCTGGACACGATCTCGATCTTCGCGCTCACGGTGGAAGACGCCTTCGCCGTCTTCTCCGCCGCAGCCGGTTACGATGTGGCGGATGGCTACTCCCGCGCGTTTTCGCCGCCGTTCTTCGAAACGCCGGGGGCAGGCTTCACCATCGGCGTGCCGGATAGGGCCTCCCGCCTGTTCTTTGGCGACGATGCGCAGGCGGCGTCCTTCGAGGCAACGCTCGGCCTTCTGGAAGGGCTCGGCCACCGCATCGTCCCGCTCGATTTCTCGCCCCTCTACCGCATCGCCGCGCTGCTTTATGACGGTGCCTGGGTGGCGGAACGCTATGCCGCCGTCGAGAGCATGATCCGCAACAGCCCGGAAGCGCTTCACCCGGTCACGCGCAAGATCATCGGCCGGGCCGAAGCGCTTCTGGCGGCGGACGCCTTTCGCGACATCTATCGGCTGGCGGACCTGAAACGCGCCGCCGAACCGCTGCTGGCCGCCGTCGATCTTCTTTGCGTGCCCACCATTCCCCGCTTCTTTACGGTGAAGGATCTGGAAGCCGATCCGGTTGGCCCGAACTCGCAACTCGGCACCTATACCAACTTCGTCAACCTGCTCGATCTCTGCGGTCTGGCCGTGCCGGTGGCCGCCCGCACCGATGGCCGGCCCGGCAGCGTGACGCTGCTCGGCCCCACCGGCAAGGATGGCCGCCTCGCCGGCCTTGCCGCAACGCTTCAGGCCAGGGTCGCCCAACCGCTGGGCGCGACAAGCTGGATCTACGAACCCGCGCCGGCCTCGCCGCCGACCGCCGGGCCGGACGAGATTGCGGTCGCCATGGTCGGCGCCCATATGCGCGGCCTGCCGCTCAACCCCGAGGTAACGCGGCTTGGCGGCCGCTTCCTCTGCGAAGGCCGAACGGCCCCCGACTATCGCTTCTACGCGCTCTCCGGCGGCCCGCCGAAGCGGCCGGGACTGGTCAGGGTCGCGGAGGGCGGCGCCTCCATCGCGCTGGAAATCTGGGCCATTCCGCTGGCAGGCTTCGGCGCCTTCATGGCCGGCATCCCCTCACCGCTTGGCATCGGCACGGTGAAGCTGGAGGGCGGCGGCACCGTCAAGGGTTTCCTCTGCGAAACGGCGGGTCTTGACGGCGCGGACGAGATCACCGCCTTCGGCGGCTGGCGCGCCTATGTGGCCTCGCTGGCGAAGTGAGATTCATGAACGGCAACATCGATTGACGGGCGTGGATTAATCCATCGCCGGTCGATATACCCGTCGCATTGTCTCTCTCAACAACGGACGCTTCGGCCATGGAAACCACGACTATCGAGAACCGTGCGGATTTCGCGCAATGGGCGATCGAGCGCGCCAGCGCGATCATCGCCGAAGAAGGGGCAAACCTTGCCCTGGCCGCACGCGATGCCGACGAAGACAAGATCGCGGCGGCGGCCAATGCACTGGGACAGGCGATTGTCGATACGATGCTGGAAGTCTTTGACGGACTGTTGCAGGACGACTGATCGCCGTCGCGTCAAAAGGTCCAGGGGTCGACAAGATCAAGGCCCGTTCCGGTGAAATCCCGCAGGTTGCGGGTGGCAAGCCGCCCGCCATGGACGGCGGCAATCGCAGCGATCATGCCGTCCTGCGCCGACATGGGGCGTCCCTCGCGCACGGCGCGGCCCATGATCTCGCCATAGGCCATTGCCGCCTCTTCGGTCAGGCCGAAAATGCGCCCGGCAAAGCGGCGACGCCAGTCGGAAAGCCCCTGTTCCAGCCGGTTGGCGCGCTCGTCGGGCCGGATCTTCTGGATGCCGAAGGCAATTTCCGCGAGCGTGACGGTCGGCAGCGCCAGTTCCGCATCGAACCGCACCAGCCAGGCAATGACATTCTCGTCGGGCGTCTTTTTCAGCGTTTCCGAGATGACGTTGGTATCGAGAAAGATCACAGGTCGAGACCCGTATTCGGCGTGCGATGGTCGCGGATCGTCGTTTCCAGATCGATCTCCGTGCCGAAGGCATCGGAAACGCGGCGATAGAACTGGTGGGCGGGCTCACGACCGGCCTCGCGCACCTCGTAGGCTTCCAGCGCGCGCTCGACGATATCGGCAATCGAGCGGTTCTCGCGCCGGGCCAGACGATGCGCCAGATCGCGGGCGCGGGCGCTACGCACGGAAAGTTGCGGTTCTGCCATGGTCGTTCTCCTTTGCAGTCAATATAGGCGCAAAGGTGCCAGCCATCAAGATGGCAACGGATGGCTAGCCATCAGGAGAAGACGGCGCGGTTGCCCACGCCGTCCACTCAGCCTTATTCGCCGTAACCGACGATACCCTTGATTTCGAGGAAGTCGTGAATGCCCCAATCGGCATATTCGCGACCATTGCCCGACTGCTTGTAACCGCCGAACGGGGCCATCGTGTCCCAGTCCGGATAGTTGAGATAGACCGAGCCGGCGCGCATTTTCAGCGCGATGGCGCGGGCATGGTCGAGATTTTCCGACTGCACATAGGCGGCCAGCCCGTAAACCGTGTCGTTGGCGATGGCGACGGCTTCATCCTCATCCTTGTAGGGCAGGATGGAGAGAACGGGGCCGAAGATTTCCTCGCGCGCGATGGTCATGTCGTTGGTCACGCCGCCGAACACGGTCGGGCGCACGTAATAGCCGCGGTTGACGCCTTCCGGACGGCCAAGGCCACCGGCAACGAGCGTCGCGCCTTCCTTGATACCGGCCTCGATGAGGCGCTGCACCTTGTCGAACTGGAGTTGCGAGACGAGCGGGCCGAGGATGGTCGCCTCGTCGCGCGTATCGCCCACGGTGAAGGTTTCGGCTTCGGACTTGGCATAGCCCAGCGCTTCCTCGTGGCGGTCGGCGGGAACCAGCATGCGGGTCGGCGCATCGCAGGACTGGCCGGTATTGCCGAAGCAGGCCTGAACACCCTTGCGCACCGCCGTTTCGATGTCGGCATCGGGCAGGACGATGTTGGCGGACTTGCCGCCCAGTTCCTGCGCCACGCGCTTCACCGTATCGGCGGCGGTCTTCGCCACGATGATGCCGGCACGGGTGGAGCCGGTGAACGACACCATGTCCACATCCGGATGGCCGGCCATGATCTGGCCGACATCGGGGCCCGTGCCGTTGACGAGGTTGAACACGCCCTTCGGGACGCCCGCCTCTTCCATGATTTCGGCCCAGACGATGCCGGAGATCGGCGCGATTTCCGAGGGCTTCAGAACGACCGTGCAGCCCGTGGCAATGGCAGGCGCCACCTTGCAGACGATCTGGTTGAGCGGCCAGTTCCACGGCGTGATCAGCGCCACGACGCCGATCGGTTCCTTGACGATGGTGGTTGCCCCGCGCTTTTCGGTGAACTCGAAGCTTTCGAGGCCGGCAATGGTCGATTCCATGTGGGCGCGGCCGGCCCAGGCCTGGGCTTCGCGGGCAAAGGTGATCGGTGCGCCCATTTCATGGCTGACGGCCTGCGCAATATCCTCGAACCGCTTGTTGTAGACTTCAAGGATCTTCTTCAGGAGCGCCAGACGCTCGGCCACCGGGGTCTGCGAGAAGGACGGGAAAGCCGCCTTGGCAGCGGCCACGGCCTTGTCCACATCCGCCCTCGAGCCGACGGAAATCTGCGTATAGGCCTCTTCGGTAGACGGGTCGATGACGTCGAGCGTGGCGGGAACGACCGGATCGACCCAGGCGCCGTTGATGTAGAATTTCAGATGGTTGGACATAGTTCCTCTCTCTTGTCGTTGTTGGCGGCGGCGGGCGGCATCCGCCCGCCGTAAAGGGGGGGTCAGGGCAGGTAATCCATGTAGCGTTCCATGTCCCAATTGGTCACTTCCTTGAGGAAGCGCTTCCAGTCGTCGCGCTTCATCAGGTCGTAGAGTTCGTAGAGACGGCCCGGCATGGCTTCGAGAACGAGATCGTCGTTCTTGAGCGCATCGAGGGCTTCATTGAGGTTGAGCGGGATGAGATCGACATGGCCGCCGGCCTTCATCACTTCCACCACGTTGCGGTCCTCCGGTGCGCCGGGATCGATCTTGTTGGTCAGGCCGTCATCCAGCGCCTTGATGAGCGCAGCGCAGAACATATGCTGGTTCACCATGGCATCGACGGCGCGGAATTCAAAGCGGTCCGGCGCGGAAATGCGGATGGTGCAGGAGCGGTTCTGCAGGCCCCAGTTGGCGCCGATCGGAGCCCAGAGGCCGACATCGGCAAAGCGACGGTAGGAGTTCACCGTCGAGGCGCCGATAGCGGTCAGCGCACCGATATGCTTCAGCGCGCCGCCAAGCGCATGGTGGCCGAGTTCGGTCGGCAGCCAGCCGCCTTCCTTGTTCTCGAACTCGTTGACGCCGCCTCTGGTGTAGGTGAACACCTCTTCCATGCCCGGCAGTTCGCCGGACACGAGCTGCTGGACCTGCGGCTCGCCGCCCGACCAGATCGAGCAATTGTGGTGGCAGCCATTGGCCGGAACGCCCATCATGGGCTTGGCCATGAAGCAGGCGATAAGGCCATGCTGGCGGGCCACCTCGTTGCAGATCTGGCGATAGGTGGTCAGGCGGTCGCAGGTGCGCACGGCATCGTCGAAGGCGAAGTTGAGTTCCAGCAGGCCCGGCGCGTCTTCCACATCGCCCTGGATCATGTCGAGCCCCATGGCGTGGGCATATTCATAGACCTGCTTCCACACCGCGCGGGCGGATTCGAACTGGCCGATATGGTAGGCATAGGGCTCGGTGATGCCGGAATAGGGAACGGCTGAGCCTTCCGGATTCTTCTTCAGCCACAGCATTTCCGGCTCCATGCCGACGCGCAGATGAAGCCCGTTATGCTTCTCGCGGAATTCGCGGTCGAAACGCTTGAGGTTGCCGCGTACGTCGCATTCGAAGTAACCACCGGGGTTATTGGCGTCTTCCAGGCCGTAGAACAGGGTGCAGAACACGCGCGCAATGCTCTTGTCCCAGGGAAGCTGGCAGAAGGTTTCCGGGTCCGGCAGGGCCAGAACTTCGCCGTCATTGGCGGAAAAGCCGTAGAGGCTGCCGTTCATGTCAGTATCGACATTGGTGACGCCACCCATCCAGGTCTGCACACCCTTGCGGGCATTGTTGGCCCAGTGCCGGGCCGGAACCGCCTTGCCGAGCACACGGCCGGTGATCGAGACATATTGATAGTAGATATACTCGATGCCGAGCGACTTGATCTTTTCGGCCACGCGGGCCACGCGCTCCTGCCGCAGCGGGTCGTGGAGTTCGCGGTAAAGATCGCAATCGGGGTTCATGGACATTCTAAAGTTCTCCTCTTTGGATTTTGTTGTGTTGGGCGGACCGGGGTTCAGCCTTCGAGGTAACGGGCAAGCTCGGCCGCGCTGACGGCCTTGGCGAGGCTTGCATGCTCGACTTCGCAGGCATGGGCGAAATGCTGGACAAAGGCGTCACCAAAGGCGTTCTTCGCCTGTGTGCTGGCCTTCAGCCGCTCGGCGGCATCCTTCAGGTCGCGCGGCAGGCGGGTGGCGCCGGGCGGAATGTCATCGGGACCGCCGAAGGGCGTGGCATCCGGCGGGGTCAGCCCTTCCGCAATGCCGTCGAGACCGCCGGCAAGCGCCAGCGCCAGTGTCAGGTGCGGGTTGCAATCGGCCCCCGGCAAGCGGAATTCGAGGCGGGCGCTGTCTTCCGTATTCGGCACGGAACGGACGGCGGTGGTGAAGGTATATTCCGCCCAGGTGACGGATTTCGGCGCCCAGGACCCCGGTGCGAAACGGCGATAGGCGTTGACGGTATGGGCCGCGAGCGCGAAGGCCTCCGGGGTCAGCCGCGCCATGCCGCCGATGAACTGCCGTGCCAGCGCATTGGTGGTGCCGGCGGGATCGGCAAAGAGGTTCCTGCCGGTTTCCTTGTCCCACAGCGACAGCACGACATGGCCGCCAATGCCGGGGAACGGTGCGCCCATGGAGGCCATGAAGCTTGCCGTCATGCCGCGGCTGCGGGCGAAGGAGCGGGCGGCGACGCGGAAGAAGGCGGCGTCATCGGCGGCCTTCATCGGCGTTTCGGCGGCGAGCGTCGCCTCGAAGCAGCCGGGGCCAAGCTCGCCGGCCACCGCAAACAGCGAAACGCCGTGATCGAGAATGGCGCGCTCCAGTGCGGCGACGAACTCGGCCTGATCGGCTGCCGTCTGGCCCGACCAGCACTTGTTTTCCGGCATGAAGGTGGAAAGACCGGCAAAGCCCTTGTCGCGCAGGCTGGCGGCATCTTCTTCAAGGAAGATCACCTCGAATTCGAAGGCGGCGCGCACCTCGTAGCCCATGGCATCGGCCCGCTCGATCTGCCTGCGCAGCACGTCGCGCGGCAGAAGCCCTGCATTATCGCCGGCATATTCGGCAATGAGCGTCGCCGCCTTCGGCTCGAAGCCGTAGGGACGCAGCGACCCCAGATCGAGCGACAGCGCCTCGGTGAGATAGGGTCCACCGCCGAACAGGTTATCGGCACTGTCCCAATGGGGCAGCGTGTTGGAAAAGCGCGGATCGCGCGCCCAGGCGAGAAACTGTTCGCGGCGCAGGCGGCGTTCGCGGAACATGCTGGCGTAATCGAACAGGCCGACATGCAGCACGTCGATGCCTTCGCGTTCCAGCCGTTCGGCAAGTTTTGTCAGATCGGTCATGAAGAACTCCGGTTGGTTTTGGCGGTGGAGGACTTCGCGGCGACAGGGCCGCGAAGCGGTCTGTCTTTCGGTCAGATCAATAGACGTCGCGCAGGTAGCGCTTGTCGCGGCGCAGCGCCTCGACGTAATCGCTGGCATCCGTGGCGCTCATGCCGCCCTCGGACGCGACAATTTCGATGAGCGCGGCCTCGACATCGGCGGCCATGCGGGTGGCATCGCCGCAGACATAGAGGAAGGCGCCGTCCTGCAGCCACGCAAAGAGATCGGCGGCGGCCTCGCGCATGCGGGTCTGGACATAGACCTTCTCGGCCTGATCGCGCGAGAAGGCGAGATCGAGCCGTGTCAGCACGCCCTGACGTGTGAATTCGGCAAAATCGGCCTCATAGAGAAAGTCGCTCTCGCGGTTACGATCGCCGAAGAACAACCAGTTGCGGCCCTTGGCGCCGCGCGCCCGGCGTTCCTGCAGGAAGGCGCGGAAAGGGGCGACCCCCGTGCCGGGGCCGATCATGATGACCGGGGCGTCATCATTGTCCGGCAAACGGAAAGCGCGGTTGGGCGACAGGAACATCGGCACCGCGCCGCCCGCCGCCACCCGATCGGCCAGCCAGGTGGAGGCAACGCCGCCGCGATCGCGACCATGGGCATGGTAACGCACCGCCGCCACGGTGAGGTGAAGCGTGCCGGGATGTTCCTTCGGGCTGGAAGCGATGGAATAGGCCCTGTGCTGCAACGGCTTCAGCAGACCGATGAAATCGGCGAGCGGCAACGCACCCGTGGGCAGCATGGTGACGAGATCGAGCACATCGCGGCCATGGACCCAGGCATCGAGCGCCTGCCGGTCGCCATGCTCCAGCACATGCTTCAGATCCGCATCGCCCGAACGCTTCGCCACCTCCGCAACGAGTTCGCGCGACGGCAGCCCCAGTTCGAAACCTTCGGCCAGAAGCGGGCCGAGCGGCTTGTCGAAACCCTGAACCGGCTGATGGGCGCAGGTGCCGAAGGCGGCCATGATGGCGGATACCAGCGCGGGATCGTTGACCGGCACGACGCCGATGCAATCGCCCGCCTCATAAGTGAGGCCGCTCTCGCCGAGATCGATTTCTATGTGGCGCGTCTCCTTCTGGGACGACGCACCGGAAAGCCGCGTGTTGGCGGCGATCTTCGCGGCATAGGGATTACGGCGGGTCCACTTCGCCCGCATTCCCTCACCTGCCGCTTCGGTGAAGGCGGCTTCCTCACCTTCGACGGTCTTCAGCACGCCGAGCGCCCGTTCCACCCAGGGGAAGGCGATGGCCGCATAGTTCACGTCGCAATCGACGCGCGGTTCGAGGCAGGTCGCGCCGAGCGCCTGTAGCCGCTCATCGATGGCACGGCCGGCGGCACAGAAGGTTTCGTAACCGGTGTCGCCCATCGACATCAGCGTGTAGGAAAGGCCGGCGAGATCCGGCGCATCCGCCGCCGTCACCGCTTCCCAGAAATTGCGCGCCGTATCCGGCATTTCGCCCTGACCATAGGTGGAGGTGACGATCAGCAGGCGCTTCAGCCCCTTGAGTTCATCGAGCGGCAAGGCATCGAGCGAGAGAACGCGCGGGGCAAACCCCTTGGACCGGGCGATGCCGGCAATGTCTGTTGCCATCTGTTCGGCATTGCCGGTCTGGGTACCGTAAAGAATGGTCAGCGAAACCGCCGGGCCGGAGGCGGCATCGGCGGGGGCTGGTTCCACCGGCGCCGCCGCGCTTGGCGGAATGAAGGCCTTGCGCTCGCCGGCATCGAAGGTCATCGGCAGGATGATCGGACCGGTATTGCCGCTATCGGGCAGGAAGCGGGCTTCCGCGCCGATGACCGGATTGCGGATACGGTGGGCGAGGATGGCCAGCGCCTCCGTCATGTCGCCACGGGCGATGAAGTGACCGAGGCAATGATGGGCGCCGCCGCCGAAGCCGAAATGCGGCTTGCGTTCCGCGACGATATTGAAGGAGGGATCATCGAACGCGCGCGGATCGGACGCCGCCGACTGGCCGAAAAGGTGAATGGTGGTGCCGCGCTTGATCGTCAGGCCCTGATAGGTGAAATCCTCCACCGCCTCGCGCGTGACCCAGGTAATGGTCGGGCGGATACGCATGACCTCTTCCACCGCAGCCTTGCCCAGCTCGGGATTGTCGCCCAGCAGCGCCCACTGGTCGGGATGGTTGGCGAACACTTCCATGGCCAGACCCAACTGGTTGCGGGTCGTATCGATGCCACCGAAGATGGCGAGCACGATCATGTCGTAGAGTTCCTGATCGGAGAGTGCTTCCGTGCTTTCCATGTTGGCCTTGACCAGCATGGACAGGAAATCCTCGCCAAGCGGCTGCTTGCGCATCTCCGCCACCAGCGCCATCACATAGCCGAACATCTTTTCGGTGGCGGCCTCGACGGTGGCGAGATCCTGCTTGTAGGTGACGCCGAGCGCCAGCCCCATATCGGCTGCGAGATCGGCCAGTTCCCGCCATTTGTCATGCGGCAGGCCGAGCAGCATGCAGATGACGCGGGTGGCGTAGGGTTCGGCAAAGGCCGACATGAACTCGCAGGAGCCCCTCTCCACGAAGCCATCGATCAGCTCATTGGCAAGCCTGGCGAATTCGGGCCGGAGTGCTATGACCAGCTTGGGTGAAAAGGCCGGGTTGGCCATGCGGCGCAGGCGGGCATGGTTCGCCCCTTCCTGCGACAGCAGCATGTTTTCCCACCAGGTGGCGAAATGGCCGGTCACATCGTTCAGCTTGGGCCAGGCATAGCTGCCCTGCCGCAGCCGCGCATCGCGCATCAGCTTGTGCACTTCATCGTAGCGCAGAACGGCAAGGCCGTAATTGGTGCGCGCGCACCAGCTCGCCTCACGCGCGGCATTCACCACATCCGAGCGGATGGAGAAATCGGGGTCGGTCATGTCGAGATACGGCAGCGTTTCCGCATCGATCAGGGCTTCGGTCGTCATGTTTCCCTCTCGGCTTTTCTTTTGCAGAGAGAGCAGCAAGCGCCGTGCCATCTTGCGATGGATTTTTAACGCATTGTTTTTATGTTATTATTTTGCACAGACTGCGCAAGAGCAAGAAAATTCGGGGCCTGTGATGCGTTTTCGCCACCCCTTTTCGGCTGCATTCCCGCATCGCCCGGAAACGGCCCGAGACCACCCTCTCACCGGGATGAAATGAGCCCGACCGGCGACGAAACGCGGCAAAAGGCGCGCGTGCGCTGCAAAATCGACGGCCTCTTATGCAAAACTGCAGCACGCCACCGGAAACCCATAGACAAGCCGTTGATTTCAAAGAGATATACCGCTGGCACGAAACTTGCTGATTGACCGGTAACGAAAGCCGCATCGCGGGCAAGGAATGACAGACACGGCCATGAGCAGGAAAACGCTTCTCTTTATCTCCCAGTTCGCCCAGCCGGGCACCTATTCCCGCGCCACCTGGCGGCGCGTGCAGGATGGCGACGACGAAACCCGCGCGCTTGCCACGCTGCTCGACCATATCGGCCTGCTCGACCACATCAATTATCGCGGCGTGAAGGCGCATGAGGGCGAGCCCCTGCCCGAGGATCTGGACGCCATCGATGCCGTCATTCTCGGCGGCAGCTTCGCCTCCGTCTCCGACAATTACCCCTGGCAGCAGGCGATTTCCGTCTGGGCGAAGCGCTGGCGCGGAACCGGCAAGCCGATGATGGGCATTTGCGGCGGTCACCAGCTCATGTCCACGCTGCTTGGCGGACGGGTGGAAAAATCCCCCGCCGGCCCGGAAGTGGGCAGCCTGCCGGTGACGCGGACGCAGGCCGGCCGCGCCCATTTCCTGTTTGACGGGTTTGACGACGAAGCCCGCTTCTTCTTCGGCAATTTCGACCGCGTGGTGGAGGTGCCGGAGGGAACGACGGTGCTCGCCACCCGCCCCAACCTGCCGGCGGCAGCGCTCGACCACGGCGGCGGCTGGGTTTCCGTGCAGTTTCACCCGGAAACCACCTGCGACCGCATGGCGACCTGCTGGGCCGAACTCGACCCGCAGCAGGGCGCGCGCTACACTTTCATTCCCGGCTGCGAAGCCATGATGCGCAACTTCATCACCGGAAACGGGCTGGCATGACGGCTGAATCAAGATGAGCGATTTTCAGGACCTCACGGAGCCGTTCCAGCCGGACGCCTCGCTTTCACTGGCGGAGGACATGCTGGTCGATGTCATCTCGCTTGACGGGCGCATTCTCTGGCTGAACGACTTGCAGGCCGAACTTCTCGGCGCCTATGACCGGGACCTGGCCGGCTATGACGCCGCCGCCTTCTACACGGTGGAATCCTTTGCCGAAATCCGGCAATTGCTGCGCCACCGCAGCCGCGCCGAACACGCCTCGACCATCGACCTGACCCTGCTGGGAGCGGGCGGGCGGCCGATCCGCACGCTGGCGCGCGCCCGCTTCATCCGCTTTCAGGGCGAGCCGGCGCTTCGGCTGGCCAAGCTCGATTACGGCCCGGTGGGCAACCATTACCGCCGGCTGGAAGACGATGTGCGCATGCTGAAATCCATGGTGGAAACCTCCAACGAGGCCCACTGGAGCATCGCCTTCATCGAACCGGTGGACACGACCCTGCCGCGCGCCGACGTGGTGCAGCAGGTGTTCGAGAACCAGTCGGTCTGGCGCATGTGCAACCCGGCCATGGCTCGCATCTATCAGCTTCCGGAAACGATGGACTTCAATGAACAGGATGTGCGCCTCTACTGGCCGCGCAGCGCCGCCAACGAACAGTTCGTGGAAGAGATCATCAATTCCAACTATGCCATCGACGATGCGCTGAGCGTCGACCGACGGCACGACGGCACACTGCAATATATTCTCAACGACGTGCGCGCCGAGATCGCCGACGGCTTCCTGCTCAGGCTTTGGGGCAATTGCCGCGATGTGACCGAGCAGCACAAGGCCGACGACCGGCAGGTGAACGCCTTCAAGCTCATCAGCCGGGCGCTGGATGGCCTGCCCGATGCGGTGATGGTGGTGGATGCCGCCGGCCGCATCGTGTGCCGCAACAAGGCCTTTGCCGCCGCCTTTGCCGAAAGCCGCACGCTGGAAGCGCTGATTCTGGCCCATTGCCGCACCCGGCGGCCGACAAACGGCTGGTCACTGCTGGCCAATGCCGGCGGCCACGGCAATGCGCCGCTGATCGACGTTCACAGCCGCAGGATCACGGGACCGGAGGGCGAGGCCTGGACGGTTCTGACCATTCGCGAGCGCGCCGGCGACGCGCCGCGACGCACCACCCGCCAACCGAAAAGGCGATAATCGTGATCACACCGGGCGATATTCCACAGTTCTATCTGGGCGTCCGGGGCGCGGAAGCGCTTACCCGCGAGGCCTGGGAGCAGAACCTGCAGAGCGCGGCCTTCCGGGCCTTCGCCAACCTGCTGACCGATATTCTCATCATCGTCGATCCCGACGATGTCGTCGTCTTCCTGAACATCGCCGCCGAGCGGGCAGCACGGCTTTCCCAGCCGTTCGAGGCGCACGCCCTGCCGACCTTTCTGCGCTTTTCCGATTTCGACATGAATGATTTCCTCGCCTCCATCGAGCGCGGCCATTCGCAGGGCCTCGTGCGGGCGAAAACCTCGGGCCGCATCTATCAGGCCACACGCCGCATGCTGATGACGGCGGGCTCCTCGACCGGATTTTCCGTCTATTTCCTGCGTGATCCGGAAAATGCCGAACGCAGCAAGCGCGGCATGCAGGGCCGCTCCATTTCCGCCAGCGACCAGAAGGAAAGCGCAAGGCTGATCTTTCCCGACAGTCTCAAGCTCCAAATCGAGCAGGCGACGCGGGCCTATGCGCGCAATTTCCGCATTCTGCTTCTGGGCGAATCCGGCGTCGGCAAGACGGCCATTGCCCGCCATGTGCATCTGAGCGGCGGCGACCGTGGCCGCCCCTTCATCCATGTGAATTGCGGCTCCATTCCCGAAACGCTGTTTGAATCCGAGATGTTCGGCTATGAGCGCGGGGCCTTTACCGGCGCGCTGCAGGCCGGCAAGCGCGGCTATATCGAAAGTGCGGCGGGCGGCACGCTGTTTCTCGACGAAATCGGTGAAATTCCGCTGTCGTCCCAGCCCAAACTGTTGAAATTTCTCGAAGACGGCACGATCCAGCCGGTCGGCTCCTCGGTTGCCAAGAAGATCGAGACGCGGGTGATTACCGCCACCAACCGCGATCTCTCCGAAATGACCCGTAGCGGCGGCTTCCGCAAGGATCTGCTCTACCGCCTCTCGACCTTCCCGGTGGAAATTCCCCCGCTGCGCGCCCGCACCGACAAGGCCGATATTCTCGACATGATGCTGGAACGCGCGAGCACCGAACGCGGCGCGGCGCTGAAGCTCTCGCCCGCCTGCCGCTCCATCCTTTTGCGCCATGGCTTTCCCGGCAATCTGCGCGAGATGAAAAGCATCGTCGATTATCTCGATATCGTCGCCACGGATCTGGCAACGCCCGACCACCTGCCGCCCTCGTTCTCGCAGCACTCCGCCGCGCCGCAGGCCGAGCCCGGCCTCCCCTTGCCCGCCCTGCCGGAAATCGACGTGGTGGGCCTTACCCTCAAGGACATGACGCGGGCCTTCGAGGAAAGGGGCATCAACGCCGCCCTGGACCGGCTGGGTTCCAAACGCGCCGCCGCCAAGGAACTCGGCGTCGACATCGCCACCATCGTGCGCAAGACAAACCGCGCCGTGGAGTGACGTCCGGCCCCCGGGCGTCACTGGCCTTGCGGGGCATCATGCCCCCTCACCACAGTCCTAGAGCATGTCCGGTGAATACAGGATCACCGGAAATGCTTTATCCTTCTGTTTTTGCCGCATTGTCCGAGGCCGAAGCGAGCAGGCTTCGGCTGGAAATGCTCTAGAAGGTCGAGGTCATCGACAGGAAGTAAGTCCTGCCGTCTTCCTTGTAGTTCGATGTCGTTGCCGGCTGGGCGTCGAAGAGATTGTTGATCCCCGCCTTGAACGAGAAGTTGTCGTTCATGTCGAACTTCGTCGAAATGCTGAAGATCGAATATGGATCGACATTCTGGGCAATCAGGGTTTCCGGCGTGGAAACATAATCGACCTGCTTGCCATAATAGTCGTAGGACGCCGTGAAGCTCAGGTTCTCCCGCGGACGCCAGGTCACTTCCGAATGCACGGACAGCTCCGGATCCGCCGACAACGGCATGTTCGTCTCAAGGTTCTTCGATTCCAGCAGGTAGGTGAACGAGTTGGTCCAGCTCAGGTCGGCATGCACCGGAATGGTGAGGCTTCCCTCGATCCCCTGCGAGCGGGCCCGATCGACATTGATCTGCTGCACATATTTGGTGCCGTTCGGCAGGATGAGCGAAGCGGTGCGGGCCGAGGTGATCTTGTTCTTCATGTCGTTGAAGAAATAGGTCAGGCCGCCCTTCCATTCGCTGTCGTCATAGGTCAGGCCGACCTCGAAGCTGTTGCTCGTTTCGGGCTTCAGGTCCGGGTTGCCGACCATTTCGCAGGGGCCGCCCACCGCACCGCAACCGCGGCCGCGTGACGTCGTGACCCAGTTCGGATCGAGCTGGCGCAGATTGGGCGCCTTGAACGCCTGCGCCCAGCCGGTCCGCAGGGCGACCGTATCCGTCAGCTCATACATGAAATAAGTGCGAGGGCTGAAATGCGAGCCGAACTGTTCGTGGTAATCGTAGCGCAGACCGGCGGTCATGCTGAAACGGTCGTTGAACTCGACCTTGTCTTCCGCAAACAGGGCGCCCGTGAAGAAGTCCGCTTTCGGGGAGCCCGTCGAACCGGTCACCGTGTTGGACTTGCCGAGATTGGCCGGATCGTTCAGCTTTTCAAGCCGGACTTCTCCCCCCACGATGAGATGATGGGTGAAGAAATAGTCGAGCGGGTCGAGCGCCAGCTTGCTGTCGAGCGCATAGTTGCGGGATTCGATGTCGATACCCGTCGTCTTCGTGGTGTTCGTGGCGTCTTCGAAATAGAGATTGGTCGTCGACTTGCCGATCTCCCACTGCCCTTCGTGGCCCAGCGAAGCGGTCGTCCGCTCGATGGACGTCTCGGGATCGACATCACCGGGCGCGAGAAAGGGGTTGTACTTTTCGCGGGCGTGGCCAAGCTCCAGCTTGATCGTCTGGTCGTCCGTCGGCGTAAGGGTCAACCGGCCGGTGAGGTCGAAATCCTGGGTTCCACGCGGTACCTCGATGTCGTTGGAATAGGCCGGGTTATCCGCCTGCCGCCGGCTGATATTGCCGTAAGCGGAGAAGCTGATCAGATCCTTGAGAACAGGTCCGCTGACATACCCGCCGAGACGATGTGTCTTGCCGGTGGCGGCGCTGGCGGGCAGCAAGGCCTCGCTGGTCAACGAACCGGTCCAGCGGTTGCTGGCCTTCTTGGTGATGATGTTCACGACGCCGCCCATGGCATCCGATCCGTAAAGGGTGGACATCGGCCCGCGCACCACCTCGATCCGCTCGATGGCGTCAAGCGGCACCCAGTTCAGGTCGCCGTTGTACTTGCGAAGCGTGGTTGCCCCCGCATTGACGCGCTTGCCGTCGATCAGGATCAGCGTGTAGCTGCTGCCAAGGCCGCGCATGCTGATGCCGCGCGTACCGTTGCTGCCGAAACCGACATTGACACCCGGAACGGTGCGAATGGCTTCGCTGAGATCGGCAACGGCCTTCTTTTTCAGGTCGTCCTGGCCGATGACCGAGATGCTGGCCGGCGCTTCCTTGATCGTCTGTTCATAGCCGCCCGCCGTGACCACGATGGCTTCGAGCAACGTGGCGTCATCGGCTTCCTGAGCGAGAGCGATGGCCGGCAGCGAAAGCGCCATGCCGCTCACGGCTGCCAGAAGCCTCTTTCCGATACGCCGATGGCCGGCCGATCCAGCCCGCTTCGTTTCGATGGCGCGTGCCCATCCGCAACCGTTTCGCATAGCTCTACCCCTGAATCTCAATTTTTAGTGACAGCCCGACTTTTAAGTTGAGCGTATTTGTCGACTTATTTAGGAAGCCAGGAGGGATCAAGTTCGAAGTTTTATAACGTTTCTAAATTTGAAATATCGCAATTTGGGTGGACCCATGACGCCTTCCAGCCGACGCAGCGAACCAAGGCCGACCGGTAAAGGCAGCGAACCCGACCGGCTGGGTCAGCTTCGGCTGCTCGTTGTTCTCGACGCCTTGTTGCGGGAGGGTAGCGTCAGCGGTGCTGCGGCCGGTCTTGGCCTGCAAAGTCCGGCTGTCAGCCGCATGTTATCCCAGCTTCGCGATATTTATCGCGACCCGCTCTTCAACCGCACCGGCAAGGGCCTGGTCCCGACCCCCTTTGCGGAAAGCCTCCGCCCGCGGGTACGCGCCGTCGCGGTGGAAATGGAAGCCCTGATGGCCGCCGCCGAAACGGTGCCACCGCGGACCGCCCCCGCCGAAGACTGGGAACAGGAGCCTTTGTTCAGGCCGATGCCGCTGACCGTGCGCCGCGCCAGTCTTCTGCAGGGGGAGCCGGGGCCGATGGATGTCGCCAACAAGCTGGCGCGGATCGGCCACAACGCCCAACCCGAAAAACGGTTGGCGAAATACATCGCGACGACCGCCGCCGGTGCGGGCCGCAGCAGGCCGCTGACCCAGCAGGAAGCGGAGGATGCAATGGCGATTGTCCTCGCCGGCGATGCCGATCCGATCCAGCTCGGCGCGCTGCTGACGGCCATCGGCTATCGCGGTGTAACGGCCGCGGAGGTGGCGGGCTTCATTACCGCCGCCCGCGCGCGGATCGGCACGGCACCCGCCACGGGACTGCATGTCGACATGGACTGGCCGGCCTATATCTCCCCGAAAGTCAGAACAGCACCGTGGTTCCTGCATGCCGCACGGCTTGTCGCCGGAGACGGATACCGGGTGTTGCTGCACGGCAGCCACGGCGGGGGGAAAGAGGGCGGAAAGTTCGAACTGGCCGCCTCCCTCGCCGGTATTCCGGTCTGTAGCAACCTTGCGGAAGCACGCGGCGCGCTTGCCCGCCACGCCATCGCCTATGTGCCCCTTGGCGCGCATTCGCCGCAACTTCAGGCCTTGCTGGCACTTTATCCGCTCTTCGAAATGCGGCTGCCCACGCACGCGGTCGTTCACCTGCTCAACCCGCTCGGCGCACGCGTCAGCCTGCTGGGCGTGGCGCAGCCGTCGAGCCGTGAGCTGCACCGCGAGGTTGCCCGCTGCCTTGGCGCGCAGGATATCGCGATCCTTGGCAACACGCGTGATCTTGCGGAATTCACCCCGTTCAGGCCGACGACCATCCTGCGCCTTGCCGGCGGCGAGACGCAGGATATTCACGTTCCCTCGCAAAAGATGCCGCACAAGGAGCAGCGTCCGTCCGCCTTCGGAAGCCGTGAATACTGGCATGCCCTGTGGACGGGAGCCGCCCGCGACCCGGTGGCCGAAAGCATCGTGACCAGCACGGCGGCCGCCGCACTTCTGGCACTGGACGACCGGAAATTCCCGACCTTCGACCACGCGCTCGGCCACGCAAATACGCTCTGGAAAAACCGTTTATCCCGTCCCGATCACGAGAATATGAACGGGTGAAAAAGCCGGGCAACCGTGGCACGGCGCAGCAGGAGAACGGGTATTATTCTGTTTTTCCTTTCTTTTCCGGAACACAGACACCGTCATCATATAGCGATTGACGATGATGGCCGGCGGCAATAAGTAAGGCACGATACTCAAGTTTAAGCGCGCCACCGTCATGACCTCCCCGGACGGACGATCGCGTGCATCAACAGGATCAGGTTTCAGCGATGTTCATCCAAGGAATGAAAGCCGCACTCATCGGTGTCGTGGCCGCGTTTGCCGCTTTGCCGGCACTCGCCGCCGACATAACGGTGAAGCACGCCCAGGGCGAAACGGTTCTGCCGGGCAAGCCGGCGAAAATCGTCGTCTTCGATCTCGTTTCACTCGACACGCTGAAGACGCTCGGCGTGACCGGCATTGTCGGCGTACCCTCCGGCAACAAGCCCGATTATCTCGCCGATTTCGCCGGCGGCAAGGTGCCGGAAGCCGGGACCCTGTTCGAGCCGAACTTCGAGGCCGTCGCGGCTGCCGAACCGGATCTGATTATCGTCGGCGGACGTTCAGCGCCGAAATATGCCGATCTTGCCAAGATCGCCCCCACCATCGACATGACCATCGACGCGCAACGCTTCCTTGCGAGCGCCGAGGACAATGTTCGCACGCTGGCAACGGTGTTCGGCAAGCAGACGGAAGCCGAGACCCTGATCGGCAAGCTCAATGCCTCGACTGCCGCGTTGCGGGAAAAGGCGCCCGCCGCCGGCAAGACGCTCTTCATTCTGACCACGGGCGGCAAGCTCAGCGCCTATGGCGCCGGCTCGCGCTTCGGGTTGGTCCATTCGGATTTCAACTTCGCTCCGGCGGATGAAACCATCAAGCCCGGCAATCACGGCCAGCCGGTTTCCTTCGAATATATCCTCGAGCGCAACCCCGACACGCTTCTGGTTCTCGACCGCGATGCCGCCATCGGCCAGGAAGCCGATGGCGAGGCCGCCGCCAAACTGCTGGACAACGAGATCGTGCGCCAGACTGAGGCCTGGAAGAACGGCAAGGTCGTCTATGTCAGCGGCGTTCTCTGGTATCTCGTCCCCGGCGGACTGACCTCGATGCAGATGGTGGTGGACGAACTCGTCGCGGCCTTGGGCAAGGGCTGAACCGCCCGCCATTCGCCTCACCCTGTCGCAGCCGCGCGTGACCGCGTGGCTGCCTTTGCCGTTTTTGGGAGAACAGACCGGATCGTGCGCCTCCTGCTTTTCATCCTCGCGGTTCTCGTGCCGCTGGCCATCCTCAGCCTGTTTACCGGCGTCAGCAATGTATCGCCGGCAACATTGTTCGCTGGCGATGCGCGCGCGGTCATGGTTCTGGTGGAAAGCCGGGTCCCGCGCACCATCGCGCTGATCCTCGCCGGTTCCGGCATGGCGGTGGCCGGCACGATCATGCAGATGCTCGCCCGCAACCGGTTCGTCGAGCCTTCAACCGCCGGCACGGTGGAATCGGCAGGGCTCGGCATCCTCGCTGTACTTCTGCTGGCGCCCGGCCTTCCGGTTTTCGCCAAGATGCTGGTGGCCGCCGTGTTCGCGCTGGCCGGCACGCTGCTTTTTCTTGCCATATTGCGCCGCATTCCCCTGCGGTCCGTGCTGATGGTGCCGCTCATCGGCATCATGCTCGGCGGTGTCATTTCCGCCATCACCACGTTCTTCGCCTATCGCTACAACATGCAGCAATCGCTCGGCGCCTGGATGAGCGGCGATTTCTCCGCCGTGCTGCGCGGGCGCTATGAACTCCTCTGGTTCTCCTTCGCCATGACCGTGATCGCCTACATCGCCGCCGATCGCTTCACCGTCGCCGGTCTGGGAGAAGATTTCGCCACCAGCCTCGGCCTCAAATATACCAGCGTCATGGCGCTCGGCCTCGGCATCGTCTCCATGGTCACCGCCGCCGTGGTGGTCAGCGCCGGCATGGTGCCGTTTCTGGGGCTCATCGTGCCGAACGTCATCAGCATGATCATGGGCGACGCGTTGCGCCGCACGCTGCCCTGGATCGCCGCATCCGGTGCGGCCCTGGTGCTGGTGTGCGATATTGCCGGCCGCACCATCAACGCGCCCTATGAAATCCCCGTGGGAACCGTCCTCGGCATCATCGGCAGCGGCTTCTTCCTCTACCTGCTACTGAGGAGGCAATCCCGTGCGGCATGAGGCACAATCGCGCGCGCCGCTCGCCGTGCTGGCGGTTCTCGCCGTCGTGGCTCTTGTCGCGATCGTCTGTTTCATGACGGTCGGCGCGAGGGGGAGCTGGAGCTTCGTTCTGGCGTTCCGCGGCCTGAAACTCGCCGCACTGGTGCTGATCGCCACCGCGATCGCCATCTCCACCGTGCTGTTCCAGACCATCACCGGCAACCGCATCCTGACGCCCTCCATCATGGGCTTCGACGCACTCTATGCGCTGGTGCAGACGGTGCTGGTGTTCCTGATCGGCGCCGGCGCTGCCTCGGGTGTTGATCCGCGCCTGATGTTTGCCGGCAATGTCATCGTCATGGTGCTGTTTTCGCTCATCCTTTACCGGTTTCTGTTTTCCGGCGGCACCCGCAGCCTGCATCTCCTGATGCTGGTCGGCATCGTGTTCGGCGTCTTCTTCCGCTCCATTTCCGGCTTCCTGCAGCGGATCATCGATCCGAACGATTTCGTGGTGCTTCAGGACAGATTGTTTGCCAGCTTCAACACCGTCGATACCAGCCTGCTCGGCATCGCCACCGGCGGCATGGTGCTGGTCGGCCTGGCCATGATCCGCTATCTCCACACCTTCGATGTGCTGTCGCTCGGCCGCGAGGCGGCGATCACGCTCGGCGTCGATTACAGGCACGTCACCACGGCGATCCTGGTGATGGTGGCGGTGCTCGTCTCCATCTCGACGGCGCTGGTCGGGCCGGTCACCTTCTTTGGCCTGCTGGTCGCCAATCTTGCCTATCTCGTCATGCCGAGCGGCAAGCACCGGCACATCCTGCCGGCGGCGGTTCTGATCGCCATCGTCACGCTGGTCGGCGGTCAGGTCGTCCTCGAACGGGTCTTTGCCTTCGACACCGCGCTTTCCGTCGTCATCGAATTCGCCGGTGGCCTGTTTTTTATCCTCTACCTTGTCAAGGGAGGCTCCCGGTGATCGAAATTTCCAATGTCAGCAAGACCTATGGCGCAAAGCCGGTCGTCGATGGCGTTACGCTGAACCTGCCGGTTGGCGGCCTGACCTCGATTGTCGGCCCCAACGGCGCCGGCAAATCGACGCTCCTGTCGATGATCGCGCGACTGATGCCGATGTCGGCGGGCAGCGTGACCGTCGACGGGCTGGATGTGACGAAGACCCCGGGCGATGTCCTGGCGCGCCGCCTGTCTATCCTCCGGCAGGACAATCACGTCACGGCCCGCCTTACCGTGCGCGATCTCGTCTCCTTCGGACGCTACCCCCATTCACGGGGGCGGTTGACGAAAGAAGACCTGCATCATGTGGACGAAGCGATCGCTTATCTCAATCTCGGCGAACTGTCTGGCCGGTTTCTCGATGAACTTTCCGGCGGTCAGCGCCAGAGGGCCTTCGTCGCCATGGTTCTCTGTCAGAACACCGACTACGTCCTCTTCGATGAGCCGCTCAACAATCTCGACATGAAACACGCGGTTTCGATGATGCGGCTGCTGGCCAGAGCCGCCAGCGATCTCGGCAAGACGGTCGTGCTCGTCATCCACGACATCAATTTCGCCGCCGTCTATTCGGATTATATCGTGGCCATGCAGAGCGGCCGGATCGTTTGCCAGGGCACGCCGGACGAAATCATCCGCGCCGATGTTCTGGAAACCATCTTCGGCACCCCCTTCGAGGTCCACACCATCGGCTCCAGACGCATTGCCACCTTCTATTAGAGCAGGCGCGCCATTGCGCTCACGCCCCAAGCCCCAGATAGCCGTAGACAGCCCGCCTGATCCGTTGCTCCAGCGAGGCTAGATCCGTCTCACCGAACAGTCCCCCGGCATCCGCCATTCCGCGCGTCAGGGCCGCGAGATCGCGCGCCGAGGTCTGCGGCTCGGCTATGCCGTGCATGCTCAAGGCTTCGGCGACAATGACGATGATCGAACGCTTCAGGACTTCCGTTTCCGCATTAATCGGCAGCGTTGCCTCTGCATATTCGAGACTTCTAGAGAGCCCCGGCCGTTCAAGCTGATGCACCAGCGCCGCGTGGACGAAACCATCGACCATGCACTTCAACCCGCGGTGATCCGCCCTTGCCCTCTCGCTTTCCAGGGCCGCGATCAGGGCCTCGCGCTTGCGGCGGATCAACAGCGTCAGGATCGCCTCTTTCGTCGGGAAATACTGGTAAAGGCTGCCGACGCTGACGCCTGCCCGCTCAGCGACCGCATTGGTGGTGAAAGCAGCCAGCCCCCGCGTCTCCAGAATGCGAGCACTGGCCTCCAGGATCGTCTCCACCGTGGCGGACGAACGGGCCTGACGCGGCTGTTTGCGGACATTTATGAAGGGTGGTGAGGACGACATGGAACGCGAGTAAGAAATACGAGTGATTGCTCATAATATGCGTGCAAACGAAACACCGCGCAATGGGAGCCATCATGAACCTGCACGGAGAAGGCACGGATAATGCATCTTGAACAGAAATGGGCGCTGGTGACCGGGGGCAACACCGGCATTGGCGAACAAGTCGCGCTTGAGCTCGTGGCAAAAGGCGCGCATGTCGTCATCGTCGCGAGAGACAGGGACCGGGCGCAGGCCGTAACGGCGCGCCATCCGGACAGGATGACCTTCATTCAGGCAGACCTGTCACTGCCCGATGAACAGGACCGGGTGGTCCGCGAAGTCACGCAGCGCTTCCCCCAACTGGCAATTCTCGTCAACAACGCCGGTGTTCAGGTCAACATGCCGGCGGTGAGCATTGGCAGCGGCGACCAGATGACGAGGTTTCGCAGCGAGATCGCAGTCAACCTCACCGCGCCGGTTGCTCTCAGTTTCGGCCTGATGCCGCTTCTTGCCGGTCAGCCGGAGGCGGCAATTGTCAACGTTTCCTCGGGTCTCGCCGTCGCCCCCAAAAGGACCGCACCGGTCTATTGCGCCAGCAAGGCAGGTCTTCGCGCCTTCAGCCGGGCACTGCGTTACCGTTGCGAGGACGCAGCCCCCGAAATCCGGGTGATCGATGTCATCATGGCGTTCGTCGATACGGGCATGACCCGCGACCGGGGCGGCAGGAAGATGTCGGCCAGGGCCTCGGCCAAGGCGATTGTCGCGGGGATCGAAGGGCAACGGCGCGAAGTCTGGGTCGGCAAGACGCGGCTTCTGCGTATCGTCGGCCACCTGTTTCCGCGCCTCGCCTACCGGCTGATGCGCAATGGGTGAAGCCGGGCAACGCTTGCCCGGCAGTGGCCGTTTCGAACCGGGTGCCGCCACCTGCGGCACTCGACCTTCCACCAGACCGACACATCGATACGAGGAGAGACCCATGGATCTCGACCCGGTGGGCATCATCATGGCATGGCTTCGCAATTATGGTCTCGCCGGTCTCTTCGCCGTGGCGCTGGCCGAGCGCTTCTTGCCCCTCATTCCCTCCTACGGCCTGCTTCTGGCCATCGGCATTTCCGTCGGCGACGGCCACTGGTCGCTGTCATCAGCCCTCCTTTCGACTTCCGCCGGAAGCCTCCTCGGTTGTGCAGCATGGTTCTATTCCATAAGGGCGCTGGGCGAAGCGCGTTCCGTGCGGCTGTTGAACGGAACCGGCATACTGTTTGGCCTGCCCCCTGCCCGTCTGGCGCGCTGGGCTTCCTCCTTCCGCCAGAACCAGACTGCGGTGTCCTTTACAATCCAGCTCGTTCCAACCCTGCGGCTCTTCGCTCCGGCCTTCGCGGCTCTTTTCCAGAGCAGCGCCAGCCGCTTCATCGCAGCGTCCACGGCCGGGATCATGCTCTGGAACGGCCTGTTTATCTGCATCGGCCATGCCGTGGCCTTGCACGCAATCGACACGACGAACATCACCGCCCTGGCTCTGGCGGCTCTTTGTGCCCTGCTCTGCGTAGAGATGATCCTGTACTGGCTCGCCAGACGCGTGCTCGGCAAGCGTCAAGCTGACCTCACCCCGGATTGTGGCTCATGAGCGATCCGAAGCAGGGGGATACCCATCATGCAAGGTCGAATTCCATGACACGGCCGCGTATTTCCGAGACCTTCGGTTTCTTCAGGGCGTGGCTTCGAAATCCCCTGCGGGTTGCCGCCGTGGCCCCGTCGGGCCGCGCCCTTGCCAGCCTCATCACGTCGGAAATCTCGCACGAGACGGGCCCTGTGATCGAGCTTGGTCCGGGGACGGGCGCCTTCACCGGCGCGTTGATCAAGCGCGGTGTAGCGCAAGAGGATCTGGCCCTGATCGAGTTCAGCCCGGAGTTTACCGCAGCGCTTCGCTTGCGCTATCCGGGCGCGCATGTTTTCCATATGGATGCAACGCTTATCGAGACCGCGCACCTCTTCTCCGGCAAGCCGGCCGGTGCCACCGTCAGCGGATTGCCGCTGCTGTCCATGCCGCCACGCAAAGTGCAAGCGATTCTGGCCGGCGCGTTCCAGAAGATGCAGGCAACGGCCGCATTCTACCAGTTCACCTATGGGCCGCGCTGTCCTGTACCCCGCAAATTACTGGAGCCACTCGGACTTGAAGCGCACCGGATTGGCGGGACATTCGCCAACCTGCCACCCGCCGCCGTTTACAGAATCCGGAAAAGACCGAAACGATAGCGAGACGCTTTTGACGCTCGCTTTGCGGTCGCCATAAGGCACGGGACAAACCGGGCGCTGACGTGAAGGCCCCTCTCCCACCGGGGGAGGGGCCAGAGCCGCAATCCCTTCCCCCTACTTCTTCTCGCGCAGCATGGTCACCGAACTGAGGATCAGCGCGAGCGATACCAGCACGATGAGCGCGCCGATGGCGTTGATTTCCGGCGTGATGCCGCGGCGGAGCGTCGAGTAGATATACATCGGCAGGGTGATGTCGCGGCCGGTGAGGAAGTAGGTGACCGGGATTTCATCAAAGGAGAGCGTGAAGCACAGAAGAGCCGAGCCGATGATGGCAGAACGGATATTCGGAAAGATGACGTGGAAGAAGGTTTCCACCTGCGTCGCACCGAGATCCGAGCTTGCCTCGGCCAGATTGCGGTTGAGCTTTTCCATGCGCGCCAGAACCTGGGTGATGACGATACCGACCAGCGCCGTGGCGTGACCGATGATGACGGCGCCCAGGCTCTGCGGCAGGCCGATCTGCTTGTAGAAGTTCAGCATGGCGATACCCGTGACGATGCCCGGCAGGGAGAGCGGCAGGAGGATCGTATTGGTGAACAGCCGCTTGCCGATAAACTCGAAGCGATCGAGCGCCAGCGCCGCCGGCACGCCGATGACAATGGTGAGCGCCGTCGCGGAAAGCGCCACGATGAGACTGTTGACCAGCGATTGCAGCAGCGCCGCATTGGCGAAGACCTTGCGATACCAGTCGAGCGTGAAGCCGGAGAGCGGGAAGGACGTGACCGGGCTGTCGTTGAAGGAAAACAGGATGAGGATGGCGACGGGGATATAGAGGAACAGCAGCGTTCCGATCGCGACGCCGACGAGGCTTTTCTGCCACCACATGAGCTTGTGCATTGAAACCTCCTCAACCCATCGACACGCGACCGGCGCGGTCGATCTTGCTGGACACCTGCAACACGACGAGCACGAGCGCGAAGATGATGGCCGCGAGTGCCGAGCCGAGCGGCCAGTTGAGCGCTGCGCCGAACTGGCTTTGCAGAACCGTCGCGACCATGGTGCCGCTCGGTCCGCCAACCAGAACCGGGGCGACGAAATCGCCGAAGGACAGGCAGAAGGTCATTGTCGCTCCCGCCACGATGCCGGCGGTGGAGAGCGGCAGGATGACGCGAAGGAAGGTTTCGAACGGCCCCGCCCCCAGATCCTGCGAGGCCTCGATGAGGTTCGAGGGGATGCGCTCCAGCGCCGTGAAGATCGGCATCACCATGAAGGGAATGAAGATATAGGTGAGCGTGATCACCATGGCCGCCTGATTGTAAAGGAAGATATCGAGCGGCTGATCGATGATGCCGAGCCACAGCAGCGCGGAATTCAGCGCCCCGTCGGTGCCCAGAATGATCTTCCACGTATAGGCGCGCAGCAGGTAGGACACCCACAACGGCACGACCACGCACATATAGAGCAGCGTGCGCAGCTTTTCCGAACGGATGGTGAAGACAAGGAAATAGGCGAGCGGATAACCGAGCGCCACGGAATAGGCCGTGACCAGCGCGGCAATCTTCATGGTGCGGAAGATGACCGCCGAATATTGCGGATCGGAAAAGAGCTGGATGTAGTTGCCGAACTGGAAATCCGGCACGAACAGCGGAAACTTGCGGGTCCAGAAGCTCATCATGCCCATGGAAAGATAGGGCAGGATGAGGAAGAGAACGGTCCAGGCGAGCGGCAGCGAAAACAGCAGCCAGAAGCTCAGCCTTTGGCGGGTTCTGGCTTTCATGCCGCCGCCTCCGCTGCATAGACCATGACATCGGGCGCGGCCACCGAAAGCGGCACCCGGCTGCCCGGCTGCGGCACGGCGCCATCATCGGCGACGCTTGAACGGTGAACGTCGATGAAGACGGGCGTTTCCACCTGGTCGAACCTCAGTTCGAGCTGGAAGCGGCCACCGTGGAAAAGCTGATCGACGACCGTGGCGGTGAGCGGCAGGCCGTGACGGCTTTCGCCGATGCGCAACCGCTCGGGGCGAATGGCAATCAGCGCCGCCTGCCCTTCCCTCAGCTTTTCGCCGCTGCCGACGGCAACGCCCGAAAGCATCGCCCCATCGGGCAGGCGAATGCGGGCAAAACCGCCTTCGGAACCGAGGAAAGTGGCCGGCACCAGATTGGCCGCGCCGATGAAATCCGCGACGTAAGGCGTTGCCGGCCGGTCGTAAAGCTCGGAGGGCGAACCGATCTGGGCGATGTGCCCGCCCTTCATGACCGCGATGCGGTTGGAGAGGACCAGCGCTTCCTGCTGGTCATGCGTGACCATGAGGAAGGTAATGCCAAGCTTCTGGTGCAGGTGCTTCAGTTCCACCTGCATGGCCTCGCGCAGCTTCACGTCAAGCGCGGAGAGCGGCTCATCGAGCAAAAGAACCTTGGGCTCGCGGGCAAGTGCGCGCGCCATGGCGATGCGCTGGCGCTGGCCACCGGAGAGTTGCTGCGGCATGCGGTCCGCCTTGTCGGCCAGACCGACAAGCGAAAGCGCCTCGCGAACCCGGCGGGCGCGCTCTTCCGGCGGCTTGCGGTTGGCGCGCACCGTCAGCCCGTAGGCAACATTCTCCGCCACCGTCATATGCGGAAACAGCGCGTAATCCTGAAACACGGTGTTGATATCGCGCCGGTAGGGCGGTTGTTGCGTGACATCAGCACCGGCCAGCGTGATGCGGCCGGAATCGGCGGTCTCGAAACCGCCGATCAGGCGCAGCGTCGTCGTCTTGCCGCATCCGGAGGGACCGAGCAGGGTAACGAACTCGCCCGCGCCGATTTCGAGGTTGATATTGTGGAGCGCGGTGAAGGTGCCGTAGGCCTTCGCCACATTCTCCAGGGTTACGATCGGTTGCAACGCCATCGTGAGTTCCTTGGCTGGTCAGTCGTCTTGTCTGGGGCTGGCGGAACGCGCTTCGGTTCCGGCAAAAGCACGCCAGACAGCGGAAATCGCCGCCGGGGGAAGAACCGGCGGCGACGGGGCCGTGTCGGGATTGCGCCTTACGGCGCGGCCTTCACGGCGTTCCAGACCTCGAGATACTTGTCGAGACGGGCAGGCATCTGCCACATGACAAGGCTCTTCACGAACTCGATATTGTTGACCTTCTTGGCTTCGGCTTCCTCACCCTTCAGGCAGCCGGAAACAACCTTCGGGTTGACCGGGAAATAGCCGGACGAACCGACAATGCCGCACTGGCCTTCCGCGCTCAGCATGAAGGAGAAGAACTTGTAGGCGCAATCCGTGTTCGCGCTGCCCTTGACGAGCTGCATGGAGTCCATCCAGCCCTCGGCCTTTTCCTTCGGCGTGAATTCCACGACCTCGAAGCCCTTCTTCAGCGCATTGACTTCCTTGCTCTGAAGGCCCGTCCAGGTGTTGGAAAGCCAGACTTCCTGATTGGCGTAAAGCTCGGTCAGCTCGCCGGCGGTCGCCCAGTATTTGCGGATCAGCGGCTTCTGCTCGATGAGCTTGGCCTTGACGGTTTCAAGCTGTTCGTCCGTGAGGTCGTAGACGTTTTCGAAGCCAAGCAGGCGGGCCGCCCAGTAGATCGAGGACTTGTCGTCCCACATGGCGATCTTGCCGGCATATTTCTTGTCGAAGAGAACGCCGATGGAATCGGGCTTCGGGGCAACCTTGTCGGCGCGGTACATCAGCGAAATGGAGCCCCAGACCAGCGGCACGGACCAGGTTTCGCCCTCGGCCACCACATCGTTGGCCTTGGTGAATTCCGGATAAACGTCCGAAAAGCCTTCGATCTTCTTGGTGTCGATGGGCTCGACAAAGCCGGCCTGGCGCATCAGGCCGATCGTATCGATGGAGGGAACGATAATGTCGTAGACGCCGCCGCCGGCTGCCAGCTTCGGCGCGAAATCGTCATTGGAGCCGACATAGGTCGACGTCGTCTTGCAGCTCGACGCCTTCTCGAACTTCTCGATGAAGGAGGGATCGGCATAACCTTCCCAGGTCAGGATGTTCAGTTCGCCGGCGCTGGCGAACGAGGGCGCCGCGATGGAGAGGGCGGAGACAAGAGGCAGTAACGTGCGGCCTCGACCGTAAGCTTTCTTCATTTTGTTCCCTTTCTGGTTTTCGGAATTCCGTATCGACCGGCCGCTTCTTGTGACGGCTGCAGGCGCTCGCTTTGTGCAGCAGTCGAGCGCTCAAAATATACGTAGCAAGCGCCGTGCCAGCCCCATGCGCGAAAATTTCCATTATTTTTCAGCCGCTTGGAAAACAGCAAATCTGCATCGCTCCTCAGGCGATGCGAATTCGCATCGCTTTCCGCAGGATCTCAGCACGACGTTTCAGGGAAACGGAAACAGTGAGAACGACAACGTGCCGCGCGCATCTGACAAACGTCAAAGATAGGGCGGCGTGCAGGCGGAAACGACGATGGCCTCGCGGTCCGAGGTGTTGCGAAAGCGATGCGGTTCGGCGGAATTGAAAAGATAGGCATCGCCCGCCTTGAGGACCGCGACCTGCTGGCCGACCGTCACTTCGATCTCGCCGGCAATGACAATCCCGCCTTCGCTGGAGGGGTGCTCGATCATCGCCTCGCCGGTATCCGCGCCCGGTTCATAGCGCTCGTGCAGGATTTGCAGGTTGTGGGCGCGGGCGTCGCCCACCTGCACCAGACTGATGCGCCCGACCGTATCTTCCCGCATGCTGTAAAGCCGCGTCGTCAAATCCCGCAGATCCTGCGGCTTGAAGAATACCGCATTGGTAGAGGTTCGATCCGGCTCAAAAAATTCCGACATGGTTACGCTCATGCCGCCAAGGATCTTGCGCAGAGAAGCCACGGAAGGACTGCTCTTGTTGGTCTCGATCATGGAAATCTGCCCGTGCGGCACCCCCGAAGCCTTGGCCAGATCGCGCTGGGAAAGCCCTGCAGTCAAACGCATTTCCTTCAGCCGGCCGCCCACGTCAAAATCATCCATGCTCAAATCTCCACTGCACGGACTGGATAGTAATTGCCGAGCGCTTCGCTATCAATCGCAAAAACCTGTTGCTCAAAATAATGAGCTATGTAATGTTTTATGCGCAAGATAATGAGGGGTTCTCCAATGACCATCAGCCAGTCCATGTCCGCCCGCAAGGCAGACGCCATCGCCCGCGGCGTTTCCACGCGCGAAATCTATGCCGTTCGGGCCGAAAATGCCGAATTGTGGGACGCCGAAGGCCGGCGTTTTCTCGACTTCGCCGCCGGTATCGCCGTCAACAACACCGGCCATCGCCACCCGGCGGTGATGGCGGCTGTCGCCGAACAGGCCCAGGCCTTCACGCACACCTGTTTCCACGTCGCTCCCTATGAGGGCTATATCCGCCTGGCCGAACGGCTGAACGCGATGACACCCGGCGATTTCGCCAAGAAGACCGTTCTCGTCACCACGGGTGCGGAAGCCGTTGAAAACGCCATCAAGATGGCGCGCGCCTATACCGGCCGTTCGGGCATCGTGTCCTTCTCCGGTGCGTTCCACGGCCGCACGCTGCTCGGCATGGCGCTGACCGGCAAGGTCTCGCCCTACAAGAAGGGCTTTGGCGCCATGCCGCCGGAAGTGGTGCACGCCCCCTTCCCCAATGCCATGACCGGTGTGACCGCCGACGATGCGCTGGCCGACCTCAACCGGCTGTTTGCAAGCTCGGTCGATCCGGAACGGGTGGCGGCCATCATCATTGAACCCGTGCAGGGCGAAGGCGGCTTCAACATCGCGCCTTACGGCTTCCTCGCCGCCATCCGCGCCCTTTGCGACCGCCATGGCATCGTCATGATCGTCGATGAAATTCAGGCCGGCATTGCCCGCACCGGCAGGATGTACGGCGTCGAGCATTACGGCGTCGTTCCCGACCTCATCACCATGGCCAAGGGTCTGGCCGGCGGTTTCCCGCTCTCGGCTGTCACCGGCCGCGCCGAAATCGTCGATGCCCCCATTCCCGGCGGTCTGGGCGGCACCTATGCCGGCAATCCGCTTTCGGTGGCCGCCTCCCACGCCGTTCTGGACGTGGTGGAAAAGGAAGGGCTTTGCGCCCGCGCGGAAAAGATCGGCGAGATCATCCGTGGGCGCCTGTCCGAACTGGCCAAGCGCCAGGGTATTTCAGTGATCGGCGATGTGCGTGGCCTTGGCGCCATGAACGCCTTCGAACTGGTCATGCCGGACGATGCGTCGGCCGCCAACCCGGATCTGACCAAGGCCGTGGTGGCCGAAGCCGAAGCACGCGGACTTATTCTGCTCTCCTGCGGCACCCGCTATAACGTCATCCGGCTGTTGCCGCCGCTCACCATTCCGTTCGAACAGCTTGACGAAGCGCTCGATATCATCGAGCAATCGCTGGAAGCCGCACTGGCGAAAGCGGCCTAACCGGAAAGCCGAGCGCACGGCCGGATCCTTTCCTTGACGGGAAAGCGGTCCGGCCGTGCGATCCGTTCGGGAGGCCGCGAAGGATTTCAGGAACCCGCAAGGAAAGACGCATGAAGACGATTGGCATTCTGATCACCGGCCACACGCCGGATCAGCTTCTTCCCGACCATGGCAACTACGCCGACATGTTCGCCGCCCTGCTCGGCGATTTCGATTTCACCTTCCGCTATTACACCGTGGTCGACGGCCAGTTTCCCGAGAGCGTGTCGGACGCCGACGGCTGGATGGTGACGGGCTCCAAGCATGGTGTTTACGAGGAACTCGACTGGATTCGCCGGCTGGAAGGCTTCATTCGCGATGCACATGCCGCCAAGGTGCCGATGGTCGGCATCTGCTTCGGCCATCAGGTCATGGCCAAGGCAATGGGCGGTACGGTCGAGAAGTTCGAAGGTGGCTGGACGGTCGGCACCCGCACCTACACCCGCTTCGATACCGGCGCGGTTCAGACCGCCCTTGCCTTCCATCAGGATCAGGTCATCACGCCGCCGCCTTCGGCGCAAGTGCTGGGCGAGAGCGACAATTGCCGGATTGCCGTGCTGCGCTACGGTGACTGGGGTCTCTCCTACCAGCCGCACCCGGAATTTACGCCGACCTTCTTCGAGGAACTGACGGAAACCCAGCGCAGGATCCTACCGGAACCGGTCTATCAGGCCGCCCGCAAGGTCACGCAACCGCTCTCCACGCAGGATTTCAGCCAGGAAATCGGCGCCTTCCTCGCCCGCCCGCGCTGAACCATTCCCGGGGCCAAGGACGCCTGTCTGAAATCACCCTCGAAAAAGATGAGAAAAAGACTATTGTTTTTCTCATCTCTCGTGATTACTGGATGCTCATATTTGGTCGCGACCGGAAACAAGGATGAGCGAGACGATGAACAGGGTGTTTGCAGGTGCGGGTATTTGCGCGATTATGGGCATGCTCGCCACACCGGCTTTTGCAGCTTCCACCTCTTATCCGCTGACAATCGAGAACTGCGGCACGAAGGTGACCTTCAGCAAGGCACCGGAGCGCGCCGTCGGACTTGGCCAGAACAGCGCGGAAATCATGCTGCTGCTCGGTCTTGAAGACAGGATGGTGGGCACCGCCTTCTGGCCGAACAAGGTTCTTCCGCAACTCGCCGAAGCCAATGCGAAGGTCAAGGTTCTGACGGTCGAGTTCCCGACCTTCGAAGCCATTCTGGCGCAAACGCCGGATTTCGTGGCAGCCGCCCTGCCCAGCCTGCTTGGCCCGTCAAGCAAGGTCGCCAAGCGCGAGGACTTTGAAAAGGTCGGCGTGCCGAGCTACATCTCGCCGAGCACATGCGTCGCTGAGGGCGTCCGCACGGACAAGTCCGGCTATGGTGATCGCTCGAAGCTCTGGAATATGGATACCCTTTACCAGGAGATCGACGAACTCGCGCAGATCTTTGACGTTCGTGACCGCGGCGACGCGTTGATCGCCGACCTGAAGAAGCGAGAGGCCGCGCTACGCGCCGATGCACCGAAGGACGGAAAGAAGCTGTCCTACGTCTTCTGGTTCTCCAGCCCCTCGCCGTCTGCCGATGCCTATTTGGGCGGCAAGAACAGCGCCTCCGGTTTCATCGCCGATGTCCTTGGCGGAACGAACGCCATCACCACCGAGGCCGATTCTCCCGCCCTTGGATGGGAAAGCATCATCGCCAGCAATCCCGATGTCATCGTCGTCGCGCAGGTTGATCGCAACCGATGGGATCTGGACAAGTCGGAAGCCAAGATCAAGTTCCTGACGACCGATCCCGGCACGAGCCAGATGCCGGCGGTCAAGAACAAGGCAATCGTGGTCATGGACGGCCAGGCCATGAACCCGACCGTGCGCACGATCTACGGCGCAGAACAGATCGCCCAACAACTGAAAACGCTTGGTCTGAAGTGACAACCGACACCATCCGCAGTTCGTCGGGCAGGCAATCGCGACACATCGGGGCCGTCCTGACGGTTACCCTGTGCTCGCTCGTTGCCATAGCGCTGGTCGTCGGCATCAGCGTGGGGATCGGTGACATGCCGATCCCCTTGTCGACCACCTATTCGGCCATCACGAACAGACTGGGCTGGACGGCGATCCAGCTCAACCCGATCCATGAGACCGTGATCTGGGAGTACCGGCTGAGCCGGGCGCTGGTCGCGGTGTTCTGCGGTGCGGGCCTGGCGCTATGCGGCGCGATCATGCAGGCGCTGCTGCGCAATCCCCTGGCAGAACCTTACGTGCTGGGCATTTCCGCAGGCGCCTCCACCGGCGCGGTCGCGGTCGTCATCCTGGGCATTGGCGCGGGCGCCATCTCGCTTTCGGCAGGCGCTTTCGCCGGGGCATTCGCGGCATTTCTGTTCGTGGCGCTTCTGTCCAACGGTGCGCGCGGCGGGGCAGACAGAACGATCCTGGCGGGGGTTGCGACATCGCAGCTCTTCAATGCGGCGACCTCCTATATCGTCACGACGTCCGGCAATGCCCAGCAGGCGCGCGACGTGATGTTCTGGCTGCTCGGCAGCTTCGGCGGTGTTCGCTGGCCCGAATTTGCGCTGGTTTCCATGGTCGTCGGCCTGGGGCTGATCGTCTGCATCTTCTATTCCCGTGTGCTTGACGCCTTCGCCTTCGGTGACGAAGCCGCGTCCTCCCTCGGAATTGACGTCGGCCGAACGCGGATCATTCTCTTCGCCCTGACGGCCATCATGACCGCCACCATCGTCAGCATGGTCGGCACGATCGGCTTCGTCGGACTTGTCGTTCCGCATGCCGCCCGCTTCGTGGTCGGACCCCTTCATGCGAGACTTCTGCCAGCCTGTGCGGTTACCGGTGCGGTGTTCATGGTTCTGGCGGATATCGCCTCGCGCACGCTCATCCCACAGCAGGTATTGCCGATTGGCGTCGTCACCGCACTGGTGGGCGTGCCCTTCTTCTCCATCATTCTCTACAAGCTCCAGCGGGCGTCATGAGCATCAGGGCTGAAAATCTGGTCTGGAAGATCGGTTCGAAGACAATCGTCGATGATGTCTCGCTCATCGCCAGGCCCGGAGAAATTCTGGGACTGCTCGGGCCGAATGGCTCGGGCAAGACCTCCCTGCTCCGGCTTCTGGCGGGACTGAAACGGCCCCTTGCGGGACGGATCACGCTCGATGGCCAAGACATCGGCACGATCCGCCGGCGCGCGATTGCACAGCGCGTGGCATTCATCGAGCAGCACGCCACCACCAACGCAAATCTCAAGGTTGTGGATGTCGTCAAGCTTGGCCGTTTCCCGCATCGATCGATGTTTTCCGGCTGGACCAGCGTCGACGATGCTGCCGTCAACAGTGCGCTCGACCGGACGGAACTGACCGCGAAGCGGAACGACACCTGGCAGAGCTTGTCGGGTGGGGAAAAGCAGCGCGCCCACCTGGCCCGCGCGCTTGCGCAATCACCGAAGGAACTCATCCTCGACGAACCGACCAACCATCTCGACGTTCATCACCAGATTGGCCTCCTGCGGCTCGTTTCGACCCTTGGCGTCACCAGCATCATTGCGTTGCATGATCTGAACCATGCGGCAATGTTCTGCGATCGGCTGCTCGTTCTGCAGGCGGGGAAAGTCGTCGCATCGGGCACGCCTGAAGACGTGCTGACCCGCGAGTTGCTGAGGGACGTCTTTTCCGTGGAAGCGCATGTGTCGCCCTCCCCCTATCATGCGAAGCCGCACATCCATTTCGTGCGGTGATTGCGGCCTGCGAAACAGCGTGAAGAATCGACCGTGACCAGAACCTCTGAAAATCCGGCCGCAGGGATAGGTCTGCGCATCCTTTCGGGTTTCCTGTTTGCCGTCATGTCAGTCTGCATCAAGGCGACTTCAGCCGAAATCCCGGTTGGTGAAATCGTCTTCTTCCGGTCCGCATTCGCGCTGATCCCGCTTGTGGTTTTCCTTTGGCTAAGGGCAGAGTTCCCGCATGGTCTCGCAACGAAGCGACCGCTCGGGCATCTCCTGCGCTCCAGCCTTGGCGCTGCGGCGATGTTTGCGTCCTTTGCATCGATCGCCCGGCTGCCTTTGGCCGAAGCGACCTTGCTCGGCTATCTGTCGCCCACCTTTACCAGCATCGCCGGCGTTCTTCTTCTGTCCGAACGGATAACAGTCTGGCGCGTCGGCGGCGTCGTGCTGGGACTGGCCGGTGTTCTGGCACTCGTATGGCCGGAGATCGGTCAGGGCGATATCAATGGCGATCGCCTTTGGGGGTATCTCTTCGGCCTGCTGATGGGCATTCTGACTGCATGTGCGCTCATCATGGTGCGAAGCCTGAGCCGAACCGAAAATCCGGGCGCCATCGCCTTCTACTTCGTGATCGCCTCTATGCTTGGCGGGATCGCCACCATTCCGTTCGGATGGGCCATGCCGGATAGCTACGGACTGATCATGCTCATTCTCGCCGGATTGTTCGGAGGTTTTGCGCATATCGCCCTGACGCTGGCTTTCAGGCATGCCGAGGCGTCCCTGCTGGCACCGTTCGAATATCTGGCAATCGTGTGGCCGGTCATTGCCGACACGCTCCTGTTCGATACACCCTTGTCCTACGCATTCCTGACGGCACTTCCGCTCGTTGTGTCCGGCGCGGCGATGGCCGCAGTCGAAGGACGACGCCGGACGCGATGAACACGCCGGCCATCCGTTACAAGAACCATCGCTTCCCGCTGGTGCCGCACAGGCAGAGTGCCAACGTCATGACGGTGGGCGCGGTCAACGTCTGAGCTGACTGGTCAATAAGGCGTGTTTCCGCAATTGCAGACCGCATGCCACTCTCAATCCGGTGGCCCGGCCAGCTTTCCGTCCTTGTCGGGTCATCAGCCCGCGGAAAGTCCATCCCATCTGTCCCCGTTGGGACAGTCTCTCAATGAAAGAGACCGAGAGGAAGAGAGCGGGACGGACAATCGCGCCGTCCCGCGTCGTTTGTCACGCCTCGGCGGCGATTGTGCTGGACCGCGCGCTGTCCGTCACCTTGCGGTAGATGAGAAGCGTCGCCACCAGACCGCAACCGCCTGCAAAGGCGAGCCAATAGCCGGGTGCTGCCTTGTCGCCGGTCTCCTGGATAAGCCAGGTGGCGATGGCTGGCGTGAAGCCACCGAAGATCGCCGTCGCCAGTGAATAGGCAAGCGAGAAGCCTGCCGTCCGCACGATCGGCGGCACGATCTCCGTCAGGGCAACCACCATGGCGCCATTGTAGCTGGCATAGAGGAAGCTGAGCCAGAGTTCGGCGATCAGCATGTGCTCGAAGCTCGGTGCGGCGACGAGCCAGGCGATGACCGGGTAGGCTGTCACGAGAGCCAGCGCCGAAAAGACCACGAGTACGGGCTTGCGGCCGATGCGGTCGGAAACAGCACCCATTACCGGCAGCCAGAAGAAGTTCGACAGGGCGACGCAGAACGTCACGAGAAGACTGTCGGTCTCCGAAAGCTTCAGGACGCTCTTGCCGAAGGTCGGCGTGTAAACGGTAATGGTATAGAACGAGACCGTCGTCATGACGACCATCAGCATGCCGAGCAGGACGATGCCCCAGTTCGCAGCCAGCGTCTGGTAGATCTGTGTCATGGTCGGGTGATGCTTACGGGCGGCGAATTCCTGCGTTTCCTCGAGCGAGCGCCGGATATAAAACAGGAACGGTACGATGCCACAGCCGATGAAGAAGGGTATGCGCCAGCCCCATTCCGACATCATGCTCGGCGGCAGCACGGAGTTCAGCGCGTAGCCGAGAGCGGCCGCGACCATGATGGCAACCTGCTGGCTGGCGGACTGCCACGACACATAGAAGCCCTTTTTGCCGGGGGTCGACATCTCCGCCAGATAGACCGAGACGCCACCGAGTTCCACACCGGCGGAAAAGCCCTGCAACAGGCGGCCGATCAGAACGAGAAGCGGTGCGAAGAGACCAATCGTCTCGACGCCGGGCACGAAGGCAATAAGCACAGTGCCGACCGCCATGATGCCGAGCGTGACGATGAGGCCCTGACGACGACCGATCCTGTCGACATAGGCCCCGAGAAAGATCGCACCGAGCGGTCGCATCAGAAAGCCCGCGCCGAAGGTCATGAAGGTCAGCATCAGCGATGCAACTTCGTTGTTCGACGGAAAGAAGGTCTTGGAAATGTTGCTGGCGTAGATGCCGACGAGGAAAAAGTCGAACATCTCAAGGAAATTGCCGCTTGTTACGCGCAATACGGTGCCAACGCGGGATGAGCGTGTACTTGCTGTCATGGTTGTTCCTCCCTGTGCACGAGACGCACCCCGCCTGGGGGTCCTCCGGCCTCGATACGAACGGTCGCGCGTCAGTCGTTGTGGCCCACGGCGCGTCTCAACGGCAGGCCGCGACATGCGGCTTTACCAAACTCATTTCCAGCGCTTACATCGGATTTCCCGTCACCATCCTGTCAGCCAAGGGAGTGGCGCGAAATTGTCTTGTCGCGGACCCATCCTCCGTGCTTGATCTAGGCCGAAGCAAATTGTGACCAGGGAGGAAGGCATGCGGGTCCTCATTGTAGAGGATGACCCGTCGTTAGCGCGCGGGATCGTGGCGGCGCTTGCGGCCGCCGGCTATGCGGTTGATCGTGTCGACAATGGCCGCGACGGGCTCGCCGCAGCGCTCGAAGAAGACTATGCGCTCGTCGTGCTCGACCTCGGCTTGCCTGAAATGGACGGGCTCACGGTGCTGAAAGCGCTGCGGCAGGCCGGTTCGGCTACGCCCGTGATGATCCTGACCGCGCGCGATGCCATTCCCGACCGGGTCGCCGGGCTCGATGTGGGAGCCGATGACTATCTGACCAAGCCCTTCGCGCTCGAGGAATTCGAGGCCCGCGTGCGCTCGCTCGTCCGGCGCGGCCAGAACCAGGCCGGTCCGATGCTGACCTGCGGCGCGCTTTCCATCGACCGCAACTCCGGCACGGTAACGCTCGCCGGACGCCCGCTCTTCCTGCGTCCAAGGGAATATTCAGTTCTCGTTCTTCTTCTCGGCCGCGCCGGCCAGGTCGTGCAGAAGGAGCGGCTCGCCTCCGCGATTTCGAATTTCGACGATGCGCTCACGCCCAATGCCGTGGAACTGCATCTCGGCCGCCTGCGCAAGAAGCTTGAGCCGCATGGCCCCAATATTCGCACAATCCGCGGGGTCGGCTATATTCTCGAGGTCGAGTGAATGGATGCGAGCGCCACGCCGTCCATCCGTCGGCGCCTTCTGCAAAACATGGTTTTGCCGGTTGCAGTGCTGGCGATCGTCTTCGGCATCGGCGGCGCATTTCTCATCCATAGCGTCGTGAGCCTGACGCAGGATCGCCTTCTCGATGCGGCGCTTGTCTCTATCATCGACCGCGCGACCGCACGGGGTCCGGCGCATATCGACAACACAATCGCGCAGGGCGCCATCGAGATCCTGAGCGGCGAGGCAAATGATACATTTGCCTTCTGTATCTCCGACGGCGCCGGCTTTCAGCGTGGCGACCGGGAGCTCTGTGCACTGGACACGCGCCCCGCGCCGCTTGACCAGATCACGCATGTGCCAGCCGATCTGAATGACAACAAGGTGCGGATCGCGATGACGAGCCGCACCATCGAAGGCTTCGCACGTCCGCTCACATTCAGGATGGCGGAAACGCTGAACAGCAGGCTCAATATGGAAGCGCGGATGCTCGTCGTCCTCGTGTTTTTTGAAGCCGTTCTCCTGAGTGCTGCCGCCATTCTCTCCTATCTGGCCATTTTGCGCGGGCTTCTGCCGCTGACCGAAATCAGTCAGGAGCTTCTGGGAAGGGCGCCGCCGGGCGCCATCCCCTTTGCCCGTATCGATACCGCACGCGTGCCGGAAGAGGCCGTCGATCTTGTCTCGGCGATCAACACGCTGATGGAGCGGCTGGATGAAACGATTGCCGGCGTGCGCGATTTTACCGCCGATGCCTCACATCAGTTGCGCTCGCCGCTGGGCGGTATCAAGCTGCATCTCGAGCTTCTGGAGCGGCAGGCGGCGGGCCAGGACGATCTTCTGGCAACGCTCGGCGAGGCTCAGAGCGGCGTGACGCGCCTGCAACGCATGCTCCAGCAATTGATCGTGCTGGCGCGCGTCGATGCGAAGAGCGAGGTCGATGTCGATCAACGCGTCGATCTCGGCCGCCTTGCTGCCGACGTTCTGGCCGAACGTGCGCCCCGGGCTCTGAGCCGCAATGTCGATATCGTCCTCGATGCGCCGGACACCCCTGTTAACGTCGCGGGCAATCCGCTGCTTCTCGGGGAGGTCATCGCCAACCTTGTCGATAACGCGATTGCCCATAGTGACGAAGGCGGGTGCGTAACGGTGCGTGTGATGCCGGACGCGACGACGGGGACAATCGCGGTCGAGGATGAAGGACCGGGTATTCCCGAGGAGGAACGTAGCCGTGTCTTTCAACGCTTCTACCAGATCGCCCGTGGCGACGCGAAGCCGGGCTCGGGGCTTGGTCTTGCGATCGCGCGCCGTATCGCCGATCTCCATGGTGGCCTGATCAGTCTCGGCGACACCGCTTCGGGCCGCGGCTTGAGCGCCCGGCTCAGCCTGCGCCTCTTTCAACCGCAGCCGCAGGAATAGCGTCGTCCTGCGTTCAATCGCAAGACGATACATGTAAATTATTTCAATAAGATAGCGTGACGGCTAATATGGAATTCGCCGCCGGCCAAGCTTCATCGAAATGCCAAGTATCATGAAAGATATTGCCGCACCGGAAGACGGCAGGCGCCGGACATTGGACCGATAAATATCAAGCGTGTTGCCATCATCGGCCGGAACAGGCGCATTCGACCGTGCTGATTCCAGTCCTCTACATCTGCCTGAGTTGAACAGACTGACAACATCGCTACCCAGCAGCGAGTGGATTCATTATTGTCGTCAAACAGCGCCGCCATCCGCTCTATCCCGTTTCCGGGCGGGAAGGACGCCCGCCGCTGGTCATCCATATCGTGCCGCTGAAGCGCTCGGCGCAGGATATTTTCGCCAGCGCCGACCTTCTAATCGCCGCCACGGAAGCGGGAAGCCGTAACGTGGCCCCCGACCAGACGCTGCTTTGCGCCCTGTTCGACCTGACGCCCGCCGAAGCGCGCTTCGCTGCACATCTGGCCGCCGGTCATACCATCGCCGGAACCGCCGCCTTGCTCGGCATCACGCAAAAGACGGGCCGCACCTATCTCGAACGGATCTTCATCAAAACAGGACGTCACCGGCAGGCCGCGCTCATCGCGCTTCTAAAGGATATCGGGCGCACACCGGTGTAAACCGGGCGAGAGACGCAAGCCAGAAGACAGGCCCCGCCTGTGCGATTGCCGGATTTGGGCTCAGAGGGGCAACGTTTGCAAGACACTGAAAACGCCCAGGCCGATCAGCAGCACACCAATCACCGGCTCTATCCCCGCCCCCAGGCGCAAATGCGCTTTCGCAAAAAGCCGACTGCTGAAGCCGAGCGCCACGCACGAAAACCAGCAACCGGCGACCAGAAATACCGATAGGACGATTCCAGGCGCGGCAGCGCTGATCTGCGCGGCTCCGCCGCGGATATGTAAGTGATGATCAGATGGGCGGTATACGGGTTGACCAAGGCAACAAGCAGCGCCTGACAGAACCCGGTGCCCCTGCGCTGCAAATCGGAACCGGCGCCCGACGGCTTGCGAAAGCAGCCGACACTCATCCAGATCACGAACAACCCGTACAGGACGCCGACGCCTCTCGCATCGACCGGTGTGCGGGGCACATGAATGGCCGTGGCCATGTTTGGGCCGGGTGTTATGGCGATCAGCGCATATGTGGCGATGAAACTCGTAAGGATCATGACAACTGACAGGCTGTTGGCGATGCGCCGGCAGTGTGCAGTTGCCTGACATGCTTGACAGTGGTCAAATGCCACGGGTTCGGCATTTTCCGGCCAGATCCAGTATCTCAGAGTCGTGAAGCGGGCGCTTTTGAGCGGCCTATGACAGTATCACGTCCTGCACGGTCGTTTGATTGCATATGGCGACGCTTTCCCCTGACGATTCAAGCCATTCAACCCGATCCGCTCCGCTAAATGGGATCGTCTGCGTGCTTGCGAGCAAGCCGCAATCCGGCAATGTAAAAGACCTGCGCGAGCGCCTCCTCAAGCTCGGATTCGGTGTCATGGCCCCCTCGCCGCCGTCGAGGGAGACGACGGCAGAGCCCGGACGGTGATGATCTCCGACATGCCCGTCCTCCTTTGTGGATCAGTGCAGACCCGCCTTGCCACAGCGAGGTTGCCGGAGGGCGTTTATGTCATCAGGTCCGGCTGTTGCGCGGACATTGCGAGACCGTTATAAGGTTTTTTGCATTTCCTTATAACAGCGACTATAAGGGATTGGCGATTTCCTTATAACGGGACGGCCGACAGATGAAGCAAATCGACCTGGTGTATCGCACTGCGTTCGCGGAACTCGCGCAGCGGACGTTTGACGCCCAATTCGAAGCCGACTTTCCGCTCGATGGACGTTTTGTTTCGGTTCCCGTCAAGGATCGCAAATACTGGTATTTCGAATACCCGACAGACGAGGGCGACAAACGGCGTTATGTTGGGCCCGAAGCCGACGATGAGATCACGGCTCGGGTAAAGCGCCATAAGGAAATCAAGGATGACATACGGGAGCGGCGTCGGCTTGTCGGCATGCTCCTGCGGAGCGGCGGCATGGCCGCGCCTGATCGCTTTGCAGGAGATGTCACGAAAGCCCTTGCCGACGCCGGCCTCTTCCGTCTCCGGGCGGTCCTGATCGGTTCCGTTGCCTTCAGTTGCTATCCGGGCCTGCTTGGTGTCCGGCTTCCCAATACCGCGATGCAGACTGGTGACGCAGACTTCGCACAGGATTTCTCGATCTCGGCCGAGGTTGAGGACAGCCTGCCTCCGATCCTCGAGGTCCTGCGATCGGTCGACCCGACATTCCATGCAGTCCCCCATCAAGCCGACAGGGCAAAGGTGGTGGCGTTCGTGAACAACGTTTCCTACCGCGTGGAATTCCTGACAGGTAACCGGGGATCGGATGATTACACGGGCAAGCCCTCCCCTATGCCTGCCCTCGGTGGCGCATCGGCGGAAAACCTTCGGTTTCTGGACTATCTGATCTACGAGCCTGTCAGGACCGTGCTACTGCATCGTGAAGGCGTGAGCGTGAATATTCCCGCCCCCGAGCGGTATGCCATCCACAAACTCATCGTCGCATCCAGGCGCCGCACGGATGGCCTCGGGCGGGCAAAGAGAGACAAGGACCTCCTGCAGTCCTCGCTACTCTGTGAGTCGCTACAGGAGACGAAGCAAGGTTACATGCTGGCCGATGCCTATAAGGAGGCATGGGATCGCGGCCCGGCATGGCAGGAAGGCATACAGTTCGGCCTCAAAATGATGCCGGAAAGTGGCAAGGCGGCACTGGCAGCAGCAATCGGAGTGACGCCCGAGGAACTCGGTAAGGTATAGAAATATGACAATGGGTACCGGAACCCGTTCTCTCATCTCTTTTGCAGCCAGCGCATTTACTTATTGTGCCTTTGTCGATGGTTAACGTTCGCGGCGACTTCACACGTCACACCGGCGAAAGCGACCTGCTCGGCGATTTCGATTTCACCTTTTGCCACACATTGGTCTATAACCAGCGTCCCGAGAGCGTGCCGGATGCCGATGGGGTTTAAGGGTGACGGGCTCGAGGCAGGACTTCAGCCAGGAAACCGGCACGGCCCTCGTCCAACAGCATCGAACCAGTCTCGGGGTAATGTTTGGCACTCAAGTCAGCAAATCTTTCGCTCCGCCGGGGCATTTGTTCGCAACAGCGCCATCAGCATCGGACCAAGCGAAAACTCGCCCCGCTCCGCCCGGCGTGAAAGATCACGCAGATATCCACCCGGCGATTGGATATGCCCTGCCCTTTCGAGAATACAGGCGACTGCGGTTGCCGCATTTTCCGCCCCCATCGCCTCGCAGGCCTGCTGATAGGCAGACGGGCTGATCCCGAGGGTCGAACGCACGACGATCGCCGCCGTCATCAGGTCACGCCAGTTCGAAATGCGCCCCTCCGGCCCGTAATCGTGGATATCGGGGCAAGCCCTCAACACCATACCCAGCGGAAAGGCTTTGGGTTGTTGCCGTTCAGCTCCCCGCAACGCTGATGGTTGATCCCCTGCCCGCGCCTCCTCTTGCATTTCGAAGCAAGGTTCAAGTTCATGGGTGGATTGTGTATTTGAATTCTGTATGTGCTGACGGATTTCGTCATCATTGGTGTCGTATTTTGGGAAAATAACCTGACTTTCCAGCAAATTAACGACCTCGGCATGCAATAGCGCAAACGTATCGAGGACAGATTCGAGATTTTCGGTGGTTTTGGCGCGTGCAAGCGCTCCAACCGCCGCGATGTAATGGGCTTCAACGGTCATCCATTCGCCATCGGCCCCCTCTTCCATCGCCGCAGAAATCAACTTGCGAAGGTCGCGACGCAGAATGGTGATCTTTTCCTTGAGGATGCGCACACGCAAACGTTCAGCCGCAACCTGTTGGGCAAGCTGCGCCAGTTCCTCGGCCCGCGCCAGAAGCGGTGCGAGGCTGAACCCATAGGCGTCATTGATGCCGCCATCGGCTCCCTTGCGTGCATAGCGCTTGCCGTTCGGACTATCCTTGCGATGAATGAGCCCGGCCTTGACCAGATGCGCAAGGTTCTCCCGGAGCGTCGTGCCGGCTATGCCGTTCGCCCTGGCGCTAAGCTGCATGTTGGACGGAAAGACGACGAGATTGCCATCCGCTTCCAGGCGCGTGTCCGGATGAAACGTCAGGAGCGCGTTCAGCACAGCCAGCGCCCGGTCCTTGAGACCCAGCAAGGTTCGTGCGTCGCAGGCGTCCCTGAAAATCTTCCACTTGTCCGCTGACTTGCCCGAAGGCATCGCGGCGGTTTCCAATTGCCCCTTGACCAAGGCAAGCGTCATCGATCGCCGCCCAAAGGGCGTCGTCACATTCCCGGTCTGCATTTTTCTTCACCTTTCTTCAGGCAAAAGAAATCCGCTCACCAAATCGGTGCCAAAGACTCTTGACGGGGATTCCGGGAAATGCGATTCTCTAGTTGCTACACACGAGAAGGGCTTCCGGAACGGCAACGTTTTGGGGGCCTTTTCTTTTGCTTCAGTCTCCTTGTTGATTCGTCTGTTTGAACTCATCATAAAGGCGCTCGAGATTGGCGCTGATGAAACGGCCGAACTTCACGGCATCCTTCGATTTCAGCGCAATCGAATAGTTCTTTCCGGCCGCCTTGAATTCCGCAGCAACAGCCTTGTCTTCTGCCGTCCAGAGACCGGGGGCGGGGGCGCGACGGGCCGGCTTCCCGGCGTCCTTGATCGCTTTCAGCAACCGCTCAAAACGCGCCTCCGATAAAAGCGTGCTAAAATCTTCCTCGCCAATCACGGCCAGTGCCACGGCACGCGCAGACGGGTGTTCGATCCGCTGGGCGAGATCGAGCCACCGGTCGCGACCAATCCCCTTTGCGGCCCCAATCGCCTCGGTGACCGATGCGGGGATCCGCCCGCTGACGGACAGCATGCGGGTCAGCATCGGCGCATCCACCGTAAGCGCCTGCTGGATCGTACGGCGCTCGTGACCGAGGTCCGCCAGTCGCTGGGCGAAGCTGGCGCGCTCGATGAACGACAGGTTCTCGCGCGCCGAGTTTTCCTGACCCTGGGCAATCACATGGTCAATATCGGAGACGGCCTTGATGACGGCCCGCACCGGCCGTTCGAGCAACCGGGCGGCACGCACGCGGCGATGGCCGAACACGATCTGGTAACGGCCTTCGATCTTCGGATGCGGACGAACCAAAACCGGTGTGTCCTGCCCGCGCTCACGAATGGCCTCGACCAGAGCGTCGAACGCTTCGGGATCATCATCCATGCGGTCGGTCACGAAGGACGCATCGACGAGCGCCGGGTCGAGATCAACCACGGCCTCGCCCGTCATGGCCTGATCGGCAAGGGCTGCCTTCTCGGCCAGTTCGCTCAGCGAATTGATCATCGAGCGGGTCGCGCCACGGGTCGCGTAGCCGGCAATGGCCTTGCGTTCCGGCTGGGCGTTGGCCGGCGAGGTGAGATTGGCGAAAACGTCCTTACGCGCCATGACGTATTCCTCCGGAAGCCTTCAAAGGCCTGAATTTATTTGAAAAAGCCGCGATCTGTACGGCTGACAACGCCTTATCCATTGCGACGCCCCCACGCCATCTGCAAAAGCTCGGCTACTTCGGCGTTGACGGCATCAACGGCCTCGCGGGCACGATCATAGGTCGCGGCCGTGAATTGCGAGCGCTCCACCTCGTAAAGCGTCTGCTTGGTCAGGCCCGCATCCGAAACGGCGGTGGACTTCACCATATGGTTCTTCATCATCTGCTGCGCGAACATGGACTGCATGAAGCCGACCATCTGCTGCTGGGGAATATCCATCGGTTCGTAGCGGGTAATGAGATAGCGGAACCAGTCGAGGCTGACGGCGATGCCAGCCCCTTCGACGCTTTTCAGAATGTCCCCGAGCATCAACAGGAACTGCGACATGGACATGATGTCAAGCATCTGCGGATGAACGGTAATAAGCACCGAGGTTGCCGCCGTCAGCGCCGTCAAGGTCAGATAGCCAAGCTGGGGAGGGCAGTCGACGACGACGACGTCATACTGATCATCCACTTCCGCGAGCGCCGAGCCAATGCGGGTGTAGAACAACTTGCCTTCAGAACTATCCTTGCGCTGCATGGCAAGCGGCGTCTCGTATTCATATTCCTGCAATTCGAGATTGGCCGGAACCACGTCGAGGTTCGGAAAATTCGTTGGCTGGATGACAGCGGAGATCGGCTTGCGCTGATCGTCATAGCGCAGGGTTTCATAGAGCGACGGCTTCTCGTCCAGCTCCGGCTGAATGCCGTAGAGCGCCGTCAGCGATGCCTGCGGATCGAGATCGATGGCGAGAACGCGATAACCCTTGAGCGCAAGATATTGCGCCAGATGGGCGGAGGTGGTCGTCTTGCCCGAACCGCCCTTGAAGTTGACGACAGCAATCACCTGCAATTTTTCATCGCCGCGGCGATGCGGCACGCGGTCGAGCAGGGTGCGCAGTTCGTCCATCTGCGGGGCGGTATAGTAGCGACGCCCGGTGGAGGTCACGGCGGGCTCGACGCCCTTTCCGGAAAGGTGCAGCTTCTTCAGATAGCTTTGGGAGACGCCGACAAAATCCGCGACTTCGGCAAGCGAGAACTGACGCAGCGTCTTCTGGGCGTTCGGAGGGAACTTCTCGATGCGCAGCATGTCGAGCTTGGCCGAAATTTCGCCACCCTGTTCGAGGATGACGTCGGCAAAACTCACTACTGCCTCCGATACCGACCTTTTCACGTTCATGCCCGCCGATTTCCCTTGTCACGATAATTTCCGAAAAACGGATGAATTATCGGGAATGTGCGCCGATTCCCAAAAGCTGGCAAGGAAAATAGGGTTAACCGACCCTTAATGACGCCAGAGCGCGAGCGACAAAAACATCATGGATTAGAATCGCTTAGGGAATCCAGTTGCTTGCCCTGAAAAGGGGAAAACCGTCCACAGGAGGCTCTTTCACGCGTCTTCAGCCGCCAAAACGGGCCAGAGGTGTGGGAGCAGGGCAGGGGGCCTGCGAATCGCTCGGCGCGAGTCGGTCCGAGAGGGGAGGGGGGGCACCCCGGCAGGATGACCTCGACGCCGGCTGCCGCCAGTGCCCGCCCCATGGCTTCGGAGGGTGGTTTATCGGTCACGAGCGTATCGATGCGCGACAGCGGCGCGACTTCGAACACAGCACGCCGGTCGAACTTGGAGTGGTCTACCAGCACAGTGATGCGGTCTGCACGCTCGATCATGGCCTTGGCAACCTCCGCCTCCTGCAGGTCGAAGTCCATGACGCTTTGCGTATCCAGCGCACCAATGGTGAGAACGGCATGACGAACGCGGAACTTACCGATCTGTTCAAGCGCCAGCGGTCCCAGGCTTTCACCGGCATCCGCACCATAGGCACCGCCGATCAGGAACAGACTGTGGCTGGGATTGGCAGCCAGCGTGACGACAATGCGGGGCGCATTGGTCACCACCACCAGCCCGTCCAGGTCGGCAAGCGCTTCCGCCAGCGCCACCGTGGTGCTGCCAGTATCGATAAAGAGAGAATCGCCCGGCTGAAACAGGCGGCAGGCCGCGCGGGCAAGCTTGCGCTTGGCCTCGGCGTTCTGCGCCAGTCGCTGCGCGAAGGGGCCTTCCTTTTCCATGGTTCCGGCCGGCACCGTCATGGGGCGGACCCCACCGTGAAATTTGCGCAGCTTGCCGGCAGCATCGAGCTGGGTCAGATCCCTGCGGATCGTCTCGCGTGACATCTCAAGCGCATCGGCCAGCGCCTCAACGGTCATTTCACCCGTACGGCTCACCAGCGCGACGATGCGCTCCCGGCGTTCAAATGGCTGCACCTCGGTTTCCTTCCCGGCAATCGCCGCGACACTTCGGCCGCTGGCGAGAAGGAATCGCACACGCTAAAGCGTGTCGCATTTATTCAGCCTCATAATCTGCTGCTATGAAGAAGTTTCGGCATTCCGCGACAGAGAAGAGGCTTATGATATCGCCGAGCGCTTGTGTTATCGCATCGAAGCTGCGAGCGGCCCGTTTTCGCAGAAGCGCCTTGAGTTTTGAGAACGCCATCTCGATGGGGTTCAGGCCCGGCGAATAGGGCGGCAGGAATAGAAGCCACGCTCCCGTCTGCGTGACCAGTTGTTCGGCTCGCTCGCTTTTGTGGAAGCCGACATTGTCGAGGATGACGACGTCACCAGGCGACAGTGTCGGCGCAAGTTGCGTTTCGATCCATGTTTCGAAGATGCGGCTGTTCATAGGTGCATTGATGATCCATGGCGCAGTCAGGCCATGGGATCGCAGACCAGCAATGAAGGTCTGGGTTTTCCAGTGACCGAACGGGGCATAGGCGGCAAAACGGCTGCCTTTGGCAGACCATCCGGTGCGCTTTGTCAGGCGGGTATTCGTCGAAGTCCCATCGATAAAGATCAACCTCGACAAGGCCTTGTTGAAGAACGGCTTCCGGCGATTGATCCAGAGATCACGCGCCCTGGCGATCTCCGGTCTGCGCTGCTCGCTTGCCTTTAGGGTTTTTTTTATTGCTCAGCCCAAGCCGGTGTAGAAACCGGCCAACTGTCGCGCGATGGACTTCGATACCGCGTTCGGCGAGTTCGACACACAATTCGTCCAGGGTCACTTCGCCGTGGCGAGCCACGCGTTTGCGTATCCATTCACCATGGACAGAGAGCTTGCTGCCAGGCGGATGGCCTTGCCGGGCGGGGCTAAGAGAACCGGATGAACGGTGCAGGATCATCATCTTGTTGACGAACCGAGGCGAAACGCGGAAATGCCGAGCCGCTTCCCGGTTCGTGTTGCCTTCGTTCACAAACGCAACGACACGCTCACGCAACGCGATCGGATGCGGCTTGCCCATGGCGCTTCTCCTTCCATGGGCAAAGTGAATCATAGATCAGGCAAAACGGGAACCCGAATCCGGTTAGCTGCGACACGCTTTAGGCCGGAAGAACATAGCCCCGGGCCCGTTTGGAGCGCGCCAGCCGCGTGAAGGCGCTTACGGCTGCTTCTTGGTCCGCAAAGGTCTCGATCAGGTTCTGGCCGCGTGTGCCGATCCGGCCCCAATGGCGGATCAGCGTCACTTCGCCGAACAGCGTTGGCTGGAGTGTCAGCGTGTAGAAGCGCTTCATGTTGAGCGCGGGTTCAACGCGGCGTAGCGAAAGGGGAGGGGGCGTGTCGTCGGGCATGGACACAGAGTCGGAAAAATCATCCGCCCCGTCCAACGACTAATGTGAATCGGTCGGGCCCGACCGATTCACCGCGCTGATGAAAGAAGGATCAGAGTTCGGCTGCCCAGGGTGGGTTGGCGCCGGCACGCGAGACCGTCACGGCGGCCACCCTGGCGCCGAAGGCAAGGGCCGCCTCCAGTTCGCCGGCGGAAAGGCCGGCAATGGTTGCCTTGGTCAGAAGGCCCTGCTGGGAAAGGCTGGCCAGCACGCCGGCGTTGAACGTATCGCCCGCACCGACCGTATCGACCACCGTCACCTTCTGCGCGGTAACGCTGACCTCTTCGCCCGCACCGAAGAAGGCCGTTGCGCCTTCGCCGCCGCGCGTGACGATGATGACCGAGGGACCGGCAAGCCGAAGCTTCGCCGCCTTTTCCGCCAGCGTCTCGCTGCCGGGGAAAATCCAGTGCAAGTCGTCGTCGGACACTTTCACGATGTCGGAGAGCGCCAGCATCCGGGAGAGCCGGTCGCGGTAGCGCGCTTCGTCGCGGATAAAACCGGGACGGATGTTCGGATCGAGCATCACGGCCCGCTTGCTGCCCTCGCGAGCCAGAAGCGCGGCATAGGTTTCCGCGCCCGGCTCAACCGCAAGGCTGATGCCGCCGAAATAAAGCGCTTTGACCTGATCGGAAAGCACCGGCAGATCGTCGGGCATGATCATCCGACCGGCAGAATTTTCGTCGTAGAAGGTGTAGGTGGCGTGGCCGTTCGTCAGTCGCACGAAGGCCATCGTGGTCGGGCGATCCGAAAGAATGACGCTACCGGTATCCACCCGGCTTTCCACCAGCGCCGCCTGAAGCTGCTGGCCGAACAGATCGGTCGAAAGGCCCGACAGCATGCCCGGATTCAGGCCGAGCCGGCCAAGGGCAATCGCCGTGTTGAACACCGCGCCGCCGGCATGGGGCACATAGCCGTCCCTGCCGGAAATCGTCGCCATGGGGATCATGTCGATCAGCGCTTCACCGCAGCAGAGAATCATGGTTCGAACCTCGTTGGTCACTGGATCTTGCGGATCGCCGGATAGGCGTCCCTGAACTTGCCATACGCATCATCGAAAGCGCCTGCAAGCGCTTTGACGGGGGAAATCTCCGTTCCGGCCTCCGGCGCCAGCATTACCGTTTCCGGCGCGCGTCCGGTAGCCGCGACAAGGCCGAGCCGCGCGGCCCCAAGCGCTGCACCGAACTCGCCGGCCTTCGGCAGAACGAGCGTCACGCCGAGCGCGGTGGCAATGAGTTCCACCCAGTAGCGGGATGCCGCCCCGCCGCCGATGGCAAACAGCCGGTCAAGCCGCGCGCCCGTGGCCCGCAGTGCCTCAGCACTGTCACGCAGGCCAAAGGCAACACCTTCCAGCACCGCTCGTGTCAGATCCTCCACCGCGGTTTCCGCGCCAAGGCCGGTGAAGCTGCCGCGAATCTCCGCGTCATTATGCGGCGTTCTCTCGCCGGAAAGATAGGGCAGGAAGCGCACGCGGCCCGGCGGATGCAGAGTGTCACCCAGCGCCTTCGTCAGTTCGGAGGGCTTGCGCCCGGTCATGCGTGACAGCCAGTTCAGGCTGTCGGTTGCCGAGAGCATCACACCCATCTGGTACCAGCGGTCGGGAACCGCGTGGCAGAAGGTGTGCAGCGCCGTTTCCGGCGCGGGGCGATAGCCATCACGGGCAGCGAGCAGCACACCGGAGGTGCCCAGGGAAACAAAGCCCTGACTTTCGGAAAGGGCGCCGATGCCGCAGGCCGCCGCCGCATTGTCGCCCGCACCGCCGGCAACGGTTACATCCGCGCCGACACCCCAGCGCACCGCATGGTCCGCCTTCAGTGTTCCCGCCTTCTGCGATCCCTCGACCAGCGCCGGCATCTGTTCGGCCCGCATGCGGCCGGCTTCCAGCAGTTCACGGGACCAGCACCGCGCGCCGACATCAAGCCAGGATGTGCCGGCGCTGTCGGACATATCGGCCACGTAAGCACCGGTCAGGTAGAAGTTCAGATAGGCGGCGGGCAGCAGCACCTTGGCCACCCGCGCATAATTGTCCGGTTCATGCGCCCGCACCCATTCAAGCTTCGGCGCCGTGAAGCCGGGAAAGACGATGTTGCCAGAAAGCGCCCGCACGCCGGGCGCAGCATCGAGGCGGGCCGCCTCGGCATGGCTGCGGGTGTCGTTCCAGAGAATGCAGGGGCGGATCACCTTACCCGCCGCATCCAGAAGTATCGCGCCATGCATATGCCCGGCAACGCCGATGCCCTTCAGCCCCGCAAATTGCGGATGCAGTGCCTTCAGCGCCGCAACCGCCGCCTCCAGCGCTGCAATCCATGCCGCCGGGTCCTGCTCCGACCAACCGGAATGGGAATGCGACACCGCATAATGGCTTTCGGCCGACCCGATGGTTTCACCATCCTTACCGATCAGCAGGGCTCGCAGACCCGACGTGCCGAGATCTATGCCGAGATAGGACATGCAGGCGCTCCGCTCCGGGTCAGGCTGCGAGATAGGCGTCGATGGCCGCTTCCATACCCCTGGCATGGATCAGCGACAGCCACTTCGCGAAGGCATCGGCAAAGCGCGGCTGATCGGCAAGATCGCCGTAAAGCGTGCGCATTTCCAGCCATGCCCGCGGATTTACTTTTGCGGCCACCGCCACTTCTGTGAGATCGGCCCAGAACGGGTCGTTTGGCTCTACGACGGAACCATCCTCGCGCACGCCCAGGCAATAGCGCGCCCAGGCGGCCGATACGAGCGCCAGCCCTTCCACGGGGGTCCCGGCCTTCAATCCGTCGCGGATCGAGGGCACGATGAAACCGGGGTGACGGCTCGACCCGTCGAAGGCCACGCGCCGCGTCGTATCGACGATAGCCGTGTTGGAGAAGCGCCGGTCGATGAGCTTCACATAATCACCCGGCGTATAGCCCGGAACCGGCTTCACATGCGGCACGATCTCCTCAAGCTCGACCTTGCGGAACAGCGCGCGGATCTTCGGGTGCTCCATGCAGCCGGAAATCGTCTCGACGCCCAGCACCTCGCCGACATCCGAAATCACCTGATGACCGCCGTTCAGAATGCGGATCTTCATCACCTCGAAATCGTGGACCTGATCGGAGAAGGTCGCGCCCGCTCTGTCCCAATCCGGACGGCCGGCGCAGAAATTGTCCTCGATCACCCATTGCCGGAAGTTCTCGTGCGTCACCGGGGCGGCATCGTCGATGCCCAGCGCCTGCACCAGCGCCAGTTCCTTTGGCCCCGTGGCCGGCACGATGCAGTCCACCATCGAGTTCGGGAAGGTGCAATGTTCATCGATCCATGCGGCCAGAGCGGGATCGGAAAGCCGCGCCAGCGAAACCACGGTCTGGTGCAGGATGTGGCCGTTACCCTGAAGGTTGTCGCAGCACAGGCCGGTGAAGGGACCGACGCCCCGATCCCGGCGCAGCTTCAAGGCCGCGACGATGGCGCCAAAGGCGGTGCGCGGTGTCTCGGGATTGGCGGCATCGTGCACGATGTCGGGGTGATCGACGGCAAAGCCCTTGGTGGCGGGATCGATGTAGTAGCCGCCTTCGGTTACCGTCAGCGCCACGATGCGGATGGCGGGATCGGCCATCTGCTCGATCAGCGGCCCGTTGCCCTCGACGATCGGCACATAGTCGATCATCGAGCCCGTCACCTCCGCCGACTTGCCGGAGGGATCGAGTTCGATCAGCGTCGTCAGGTAATCCTGCGCCTTCAGCTTCAATCGCTGTGCCTCGTCAAAGGCGCGCACGCCCGCGCCAATGATCGCCCAGTCCTGCGCCAGCCCCATTTCCATCAGCCGGTGCAGATACCAGGCCTGATGGGCACGGTGAAAATTGCCAAGACCGATGTGAACGATGCCGGGCGTGAGACGGGACCGGTCGTAGCCCGGTACCTTGATGGAGGAGGGGAGGGCGGAAAGCGTTGCGTTCGAGAGTTTCATGTCAGCTCATCCAGTTCCCGCCATCGACATTATATGTCTGGGCGACGATGTAATCGGCTTCCGGCGAGGCGAGGAAGATCGCCATACCCGTCAGATCTTCCGCCCGGCCCATGCGCCCGAAGGGCACGGCTTCGCCGACTTCCTTCTTTTTCTGGCCGGGCGCTTTGTTCTCGTATTTCGCAAAGAAGGCATCCACGCCGTCCCAGTGTTCGCCGTCCACCACGCCGGGCGCGATGGCGTTGACGTTGATACCGTGCTGGATGAGGTTCAGCCCGGCTGACTGGGTGAGGCTGATGACCGCCGCCTTCGAGGCGCAATAGACCGCGACCAGCGCTTCGCCGCGCCGTCCGGCCTGCGAAGCCATGTTGATGATCTTGCCGCCACCGCCGCGCGCGACCATGTGGCGCGCCACCGCCTGCATGGTGAACAGCACGCCGGAGACGTTGATGGCAAAGACACGGTCGAAATCCGCACGTTCGATTTCGACCAGCGGGGCGGCGGTGAACAGCGCCGCATTGTTCACCAGAATGTCGATCCGCCCCAACCGCTCGACCGTCTCGGCAACGGCCCGGTCGATACTGTCCTGCTTCGTCACGTCCATTTCAACGGCAATGGCATTGCCGCCGATTTCCACGGCTGCGGCCCGAGCGCGATCACTATTGATATCAGCGATCGCAACCCTTGCACCTTCAGCTACATAAGCCTTTGCGAAGGAAAAGCCGATGCCGCGCGCGGCACCTGTGATGAGCGCGCATTTTCCCTGAAGACGCCCGCTCATCGGATGGCCATCCCGTCCTTGTCGAAGCGATGGATATTCGCCTCGCCCGGCGTCAGCCAAACGGTATCGCCATGATGAACGGAGACTTCACCGGAGGTACGAACATTCAAGGTGCCGATGCCCTCGACATTCACATAGCAGAACGTATCGGAGCCGAGATGCTCGGAAAGGCCGACCGTGCCCTTCCATAGTCCACTATCTTTCGACAGCGCGATATGTTCAGGGCGAACGCCGATGGCATGGACACCCCGCTTTGCAGCCTCGGCTCCCTCGATGAAATTCATCTTGGGGCTGCCGATGAAGCCGGCGACGAAACGGTTGCGCGGGTTGCGGTAAAGTTCCAGCGGCGAACCGACCTGCTCAATATTGCCGGCCTGCAACACGACGATCTTGTCGGCCATGGTCATGGCTTCCACCTGGTCGTGGGTCACATAGATCATCGTGGTCTTGAGGCTCTGGTGCAGTTCGGAGATTTCGAGCCGCATGTTGACGCGCAGCGCCGCATCGAGGTTCGACAGCGGCTCATCGAACAGGAAGGCCGAGGGTTCGCGCACAATGGCGCGGCCGATGGCGACGCGCTGGCGCTGGCCGCCGGAAAGCTGGCCGGGACGGCGGTCGAGATATTGCGTGAGGTTCAGCACATTGGCCGCGCCTTCGACACGCCGGTCGATCTCCGCCTTGTCCATGCCCGCCATCTTCAGCGGAAAGGCGATGTTCTTGCGCACCGACATATGCGGATAAAGCGCGTAGGACTGGAACACCATGGCAAGGCCGCGCTTGGCGGGCGGCGTCTCGGTCACGTCGTTTCCGTCGATGCGGATGGCGCCGGAGGTCGTGTCCTCCAGCCCCGCGATGAGACGCAGCAGCGTGGACTTGCCGCAACCGGAGGGGCCGACAAAGACGACGAACTCGCCGTCATTGATGGTCAGGTCGATGGACGGAATGACCTCGACATTGCCGTAAAGCTTGTGAACTTTCTCGAGAACGATGCTTCCCATGATTTCCTCACTTCACCGCGCCGAAGGTCAGGCCGCGGACGAGTTGTTTCTGGCTGAACCAGCCCATGATCAGGATCGGAGCGATCGCCATGGTGGAAGCAGCGCTGAGTTTGGCGTAGAACAGGCCCTCGGGGCTTGAATAGCTGGCTATGAATGCCGTGAGCGGCGCGGCGTTGGCTGCCGTCAGGTTCAGTGTCCAGAAGGCTTCGTTCCAGGCCAGGATGATGTTGAGCAGCAGGGTCGAGGCGATGCCCGGCACCGCCATCGGCGTCAGCACGTAAAGGATTTCCGCTTTCAGCGTTGCACCGTCCATACGGGCGGCTTCAAGGATTTCGCCCGGAATTTCACGGAAATAGGTGTAGAGCATCCAGATGATGATCGGCAGGTTGATCAGCGTCAGCACGATGACCAGACCGATGCGCGTATCGAGCAGCCCTATATCCCGGAAGATGAGATAAAGCGGCACGAGCACGCCGACCGGCGGCAGCATCTTGGTGGAAAGCATCCACATCAGCAGATCCTTGGTGCGCTTGCCGGGCACGAAGGCCATGGCCCAGGCGGCGGGCACGGCGATCAGCAGACCGATGAGCGTGGAGCCGACCGAGATCACCACCGAATTCATGAAGTGGTTGAAGTAGTCGGAGCGCTCCTGCACCGTCACGTAGTTTTCCAGCGTCCAGTTGAAGAACAGGAACACCGGCGGATCGGCGATGGCGTCGGCCTCGCTCTTGAAGCTGGTGATCACCGTCCACAGGATGGGGAAGAAGATCGCGATCCCCACCGCCCAGGCGGCGATGGTAACGATGACCTTGTTTCGGGTCTTGACTTGGCGTGCCATGGATCAGGCCTCCAGATTCTTGCCGATCATCCGCATCAGGAAGATCGCGACGATGTTGGCAAGCACGATGGCAACGACACCGCCCGCCGATCCCCCGCCGACATCGAACTGAAGCAGCGATTGCGCGTAGATCAGATAGGTCAGGTTGGTGGAGGCCGTGCCGGGTCCGCCATTGGTGGTGACGAGAATTTCCGCGAAGACCGACAGCAGGAAGATCGTCTGGATGAGGATGACGACCGTAATGGCGCGGGCGAGATGCGGCAGCATGATGTGGAAGAAGCGCGACAGCGGCCCGGCCCCGTCCATTTCGGCGGCTTCGAGCTGTTCCTGATCGAGCGATTGCAGCGCGGTCAGCAGGATGAGCGTCGCAAAGGGCAGCCATTGCCAGCTCACGATACCGATGATGGAGGCCAGCGGCGCCTGTGCGAAAAAGTCGTAGGGTTGCAACCCGAGCGCCTTGGCGGCGTGGGCGAACAGCCCGTTCACCGGGTTGAGAAACATGTTCTTCCACACCAGCGCCGAAACGGTGGGCATGACGAAGAACGGCGCGATGACGAGAATGCGCACGACGCCCTGCCCGAAGAAGGGCTGGTCGAGCAGAAGCGCCAGCATAACGCCGCCGATGATGGTCACGAGCAGCACGCCCCCGACAAGCAGCAGCGTATTGGTCAAGGCATCGAAGAAGGCGGGGTCGGTGAGGAAATACTGATAGTTGGCAAGGCCCGTCCATTCCTCCATGCCGGGCATCAGCAAGTTGTAGCGTTGGAAGGAGAAATAGAGGGTCATCGCAAGCGGGACGATCATCCAGCCCAGAAGCAGCAGCACTGCGGGCGAGATCATGAGCCTGGCTGCGGCGCGGGAATGCTTCGTGGCCATGGTTCCCTCGATCATAAGGGGCAGCGCCGGGACGGTTCGCCCGACAGGAACTGCGATTTCGTGAAACAAGCGGCCATTGACCGCAAAGGAAAGCGCCGGCGCCCGAGAGGGAGCGCCGGCAAAGGGCGAAACCCGGTTACTTGATGTAACCGGCCTTCGTCATTTCGCGCACGGTCAGTGCCTGCGCGTTTTCGAGCGCCTTTTCAGCCGTGATCTGCCCGGCAAGAGCCGCCGAGAACTGCTGGCCGACAGCCGTGCCGAGACCCTGGAATTCCGGAATGGCCACGAACTGGACGCCGACATAGGGAACCGGATCGACCGTCGGATGGGTCGGATCGGCCGCGTTGATCGAGTCCAGTGTCATCTTGGCGAAGGGCACCTTGGCATATTCCGGGTTCTCGTAAAGCGAGGTGCGCGTGCCCGGAGGAACGTTGGCCCAGCCTTCCTTGGAAGCGACCAGCGCAAGGTATTCCTTGGAGGTTGCCCATTCCACGAAGGTCTTGGCAGCTTCCACCTTCTTCGTGCCGGCGGGAATGCCGAGGTTCCAGGCCCACAGCCAGTTGCCGCGCTTGCCAAGGCCCTTGTCCGGGGCGAGCGCGAAGCCCACCTTGTCGGCCACCTTGGAATCCTTCGGGTTGGTCACGAAGGATGCCGCCACCGTGGCGTCGATCCACATGCCGCACTTGCCGGACTGGAAGAGAGCGAGGTTTTCGTTGAAGCCATTGGCCGATGCACCGGGCGGGCCGTACTTGTTCATCAGGTCGAGGTAGTCCGTCAGCGTCTGTTTCCAGGCTGCGCCATCGAACTGCGGCTTCCACTTTTCATCGAACCAGCGGGCGCCGTAGGAATTGGACATGGCGGTCAGGAAGGCCATGTTCTCGCCCCAGCCGGCCTTGCCGCGCAGGCAGATGCCGTACTGTTCCTTGCTCTTGTCCGTCATCTTCTCGGCAGCCTGCTTGATGAAGTCCCAAGTGGGCGCAGCCGGCATATCGAGACCGGCGGCCTTCATCAGATCGGTGCGATACATCACCATCGAGGACTCGCCGTAGAACGGCGCGGCGTAAAGCTTGCCTTCGGTCGTCAGGCCGTTGCGGATGGCGGGCAGAATGTCGTTGGCGTCATAGCTTGCCGGCAGGTCGTTGAGGTCGGCCAGCCAGCCACGCTTGGCCCAGATCGGAACTTCATAGGTACCGATGGTCATGACGTCGAACTGGCCGCCCTTGGTGGCGATGTCCTGCGTCACGCGCTGTCGCAGCACGTTTTCCTCAAGCGTCACCCACTGCACCTTGATGTCCGGATGCTTCTGATTGAAGTCCGCCATCAGGCCCTGCATGCGGATCATGTCGCCGTTGTTGACGGTCGCGACGGTGATCGTGGTTTCGGCGAAGGCAGCGGTGGAAAGCGCAGACAAGGCGCACGCACCCAGCAGGGCACGGTAAATGGTTTTCATTGTTTCTCCTCCCAGAGACGTGAGCATTTGCTCACTGCACGAATAATTATTCACATTAGAGCGCGCGAATTGTCAAGCACCCTTTTCACACTCTCCCGTGAACTGGAGCTGAAAGCGCTTTGGTCAAGACTTCAGGAGGGTTTTCGCCGTTGTTTCGTCGGTAATCAGCCCCGACATCAGTTTTCCGGCCAGCGCCGCGCGCAACGGCACCACCTTCGAGGCACCGGCGGCGATGCATAGCACCGACATATGGCCGGTCGGCACCCGCACACCGACAATGCGGCTGTTGATCGGGTGATCGAGATAGACGCCGTTGCTGTCGAAGATGTTGCCCAGCATTTCACCGACGGCGCCGGCGGCCTCAAGTTCAGCCTGCTCAGCCGGGGAAATGAAGCCATCGACCAGAAGCGGGGCGTCGCGACCCATCTGCCCGATGCCGACGATGGCGATATCGGCGGCGGCGGCCAGAACACGGGTGGCCTGCACATGCGGCAGGCTGCGGAACAGTTCCAGTTCCTCGGGCGAGCGGGCAACGACGGGGATCGACATCTGGTAGTGCGGCGCGGTGGTCTTTTCCGCCAGTCGCATGATGACCTCATAGAACGAGGCGGAGCCATCCGGCGCGACGTTGCCGATCAGCGAAACCAGCTTGTGATGCGAACCATCGATGGACTGCATGTGCTCCACCACGCCACGCAGCGTTCGCCCGGTGCCGACCGCAATCGACCGGCTTTTTTCACCGAGGAAAATGCGTTCGATAACCGGCGCGGCAAAGGGTGCGAGCCCGCCAAGCGGGTCGCCACCCGTACCGACATCCGGCGAAACCCAGGCCGATTCCAGCCCGAAGCGGGCTTTCAGCGCCCGTTCCAGCTCCAGACACACGGCAATGGGATGGGCGATGCGCACCCGGATCAGCCCTTCGGCCTGGGCGCGCGCCACGAGGCGCTGCACCCTTTGGCGCGAGATGCCGAGATCGGCGGCGATCTGGTCCTGCGTCAGCCCGCCGACGAAGGACAGCCACGCGGCACGCGCCGCAAGGTCGCGAGGGGAGGCTTCGTTCTCGGGTTCCGTCGGTTTCGCCATGCTTATTCGCCAATATTCGCTGTCTGCTTCTGAAGCTCCGGCGCCAGTTCGAAAAAGCGCGCGAAGGACGTGAGAATGCGATGGGCGGCCGCACCGGGCGCGCCGGGGATTTCAAGCCCGGCCAGATGACTGCCGCCGGTAAAACGCCACACCTGCATGCCCGCGGCAAGGCCGCCTTCGATGCCCGGCTCGGAATCCTCGATGACAAGGCAACGTTCCGGCGCCACGTCGAACTTGGCGGCGGCATGAAGGAAAATATCCGGCGCCGGCTTGCCGCGCGTCACTTCGGAGGCCGTCGTCGTGCGCCCGGCAAAGAGATCGTCGAGGCCTGTAATATCAAGCGAATGGCGAAGCCGCTCGGGGCTGGAGCTGGTCGCAAGGCCATAGGGCACGGCCAGTTGCCCGATCACGCCGCGCACATGCGGCATGACCTGAAGACCGGTGCGGAACGCCTCGATCAGCCGGGCGCGGTATTGCCCCTCGAACCCTTCGGGCAGCGCAATGCCGAAATCCGCCTTGATGCGCTCCACGGCGATCCGGTAGCTGCGCCCGAGAAAATGCGTCGCCACATAGGCCGCATCGATGGAGACGCCCACCTTTTCCAGTTCGCCCACCAGCGTTCGGGTGGCGATAACCTCGCTGTCCACCAGAACGCCGTCGCAATCGAAGATCACCAGATCGATGCCGCGCAACGCCAATCCTCCCTTGTTTGCCCTGCGTTACCGTTGGTAGCCGAAAGGCGTGACGCATTCCATCGTAAAGAAGGGCCATCGAAAATCTTGTGCCGCAACCCTTGCCGAATGGAGCGGCAGCCCCAACTTGCTCTGTTGGAGTATCCTCACACAGAAGGACAGGCCGGATGACGACATCATCCCCCGCCCATGAACTGTCGCTGACCCGTGTCATCGCGGCGCCTGCGGCCAAACTCTATCGCGCCTGGACCGAGCCGGATCTGCTCAAGATATGGTTCTGCCCGGTGCCCTGGCGTGTCTCCCATGCCGAACTCGACCTGCGCCCCGGCGGGCGCAATGTTGTGGTCATGAACGGCCCGAACGGCGAGGAAATGCCGAGTGCCGGCGTCTATCTCGAGGTCATGCCCGGCCGCAAACTGGTCTTCACCGACGCTTATACCGAGGGATGGGTGCCCACAGAAAACCCGTTCATGACCGGCATCGTCACCTTCGACGATCTGGGCGACGGCAGCACGCTTTATGTGGCCCGCGCCCTGCACTGGACAGCCGAGAACAAGCGCGTGCATGAGGAAATGGGCTTCCACGAAGGCTGGGGCAAGGCCACCGACCAGCTTGAAGCGCTGGTCGCCACGCTCTGAAGCCAGGGATCAGACCGTGATTTCGGCACGGCCGCTGGTGATGTCACCGACCAGGCGGATCAGGTTTTCGGCCTCCGCCACCGGCAGCTTCAAAGCGAGATCCGCGCCTGTTTCGGTGAAGGTCTCGCTCTCCAGCCGCACATCGGGGGCCGCAGTCAGCCGGGCCTTCACCAGCGCCAGATCGGAAAACAGGCAGGAAATTCGCACGCCCACGGACGGCACGACCGCCGTCTTTTCCGCCTGCCTGAGACAGCTTGCCGCCGTGCCGCCATAAGCGCGCACCAGCCCGCCGGAGCCCAGAAGAATGCCGCCGAACCAGCGCGTGACCACCACCGCAACGTGATCGAGTTCCTGCCCCTCGATGGCCTGGAGAATGGGGCGGCCCGCCGTGCCCGAAGGCTCGCCATCGTCGCTGAAGCGATAGGCTTGGCCGATCCGCCAGGCCCAGCAGTTATGATTGGCGTCGGCGTCGGAATGGGCCGCGAGAAACGCCCGCGCCTCGGCCTCATCGGCCACCGGAGCCGCAACGGCGAGGAAGCGGCTTTTCTTGATGTCCTGCGAAAAGCGCTCGATGCCGTTCAGCGTAAACATGGCGCGGACCTCGACAGATCAGGTTTGCCTCAACCAATGGCCCGTTTTCCAGCCGGGCGCGTGATCGCGGATCAATAGGTGACTGTCGTCTCCCTGACAATGCGTGTTTTCCCCGCCATGCTTCAAACGCCAAAGACGTAGGCGACGACAATCCGGGCTTTGATGCTCCGGCGCCGGAACGCAGACGCCGGGTCCGAAAATGCACGCGCCTGACCGGCACGCAAAACTTGCTGACCTCAGGCCCCGGCTTCGGTTTTCTGGGCGGATAATACGGCCTCGGCGATGGCGCTTGCCGCCGCAACGTGATCGAGCGCCGCCCTGGCCGCCGCATCGCCATCGCCGCGCCGGATGGCATCGACAATCCGCTCCATCTGCTGCGGGCCCTCGGTATCGCGATTACGCGTCTGGATCGTCATCGAGCGCAGATGATTGATGCGCACCGTCAGCAGGTTGACGACGCCCCAGGCGACGTGCCGCTTCACCCGGCTGAACAGCGTCTGATAAAAGGCGGTCGTCTGGCTCAGAACGCCATGCAGGTCTTTTGCGGCATAGCAGGCGCGAATGGCGTCAAGCGCCGCCTCCAGCGCCGCAATCGTGGCGGGATCGCGCTGCTCCGCGCAAAGCCGCGCCGCCATGCCTTCCAGCGCGCCGCGGATTTCATAGATCTGCCGCGCTTCATCGAGATCGAGAGTGGCAACAATCGGCCCCTTGTTGGCCTGGTTCGCAACCAGCCCCTCAGACTCGAGATGGCGCAGCACCTCGCGCACGATGGTTCGGCTGACACCGAGCTGGGCGCACAGGTCGCGCTCCACCAGCCGGTCTCCGGGGCGGAAGTAGCCTTCCACAATGGCGTCCCGCACCTTGTCGAGGGCAAGTTCGCGCAGCGTCTTTGTCGGACGCTCGACCCTGATTCCACTTTCTTCCGGCAGCAAACCCATCACAACCCCTTGCATCGACATCACCCAACCGCAGCCGGATCGCCGGTGCATAATATGGCCTACCAGAAACCTATCCGGTCCAGCCAGGGGATTCAACGGTCATGATCCTTCTTTGAACAGCCAGGAGAGCGCCCGACGCGCTCCACGCCTGCGGCATCAGGCCCGAACTTGCTTGGGCGTCATGCCATAGGTTTTGCGAAAGGCCGTCGTGAAGCTGGAAACATTGTTGTAGCCCGCAAGATGCGCCGCCTGTGCGATTGGCAAGCCATCATTCACGAGAGCGGCATACGCGGTCTCCAGCCGCTTTTGTCGAACGAACTCGAAGATCGTCGTTCCGAACTGCTCCTTGAAATTGCGCTGAACCGTCGATGGGCTTGCGCCGGCTTCATGGGCGATCCGTTCGATCGTCAGGTCGGTATCGAGGTTGGCCAGGATGAAATCCTTGATCCGTTCACCGGTGCGCAGGCTCATGAGGCAGGGCGTCTGCGGCTCGGGCGAGCCTTCGGCGATCATGGTCAGGCAGGACTGCCACATGATGTCGAGCGCCTGCGCGCGCAGGTAAAGCGCGTTGAGTTCGCCCTCCAGCACGGGGGGCGGATGCATGATCTTTTCGGCCTGTTGCAGAATGCTGCGCCCCGGTGCGAATGAAAACCGGGCGAGGTGCTCGGAGAAGAAACGCCGAAGCGCCGGCGTGCTGGCGTCGCTCTGGGTTTCCACAAGGCGCTTCAGCCAGGGCGTCGGCGCGGCGATCATCACCTTGCGCAAGGGAACCTGGCTTTCGTGAACGAAGCGCAGTGTGCTGGGCTTCGCGACATTCAGCATGAAAACCAGCGGTGTGTTGTCAGTTTCCCGGCCCGCATCCAGATGGAAGGGTACGCCGTCGATGACGAAGCGCTGCGATCCTTGCAGGAGAATCATCAGCATGAACTTGGACCAGATGTTTTGTTCGGCCGTCACCGTTGAGCAGTTCGGCGTATTTTCAATCGCACCGACATACAGATCTTCCGGACTATAGTGCATCGAGTGCCTCTGGAGCATTTCCAGTAAAATCCGGACAGGATTTCACGTCCGGACAATACGTTAAACAAGACATTGGAGCATTCCCGGTGAACACGGGGGTCTCCGCGAATGCTCCAGGGTCAAAACTCAATCAGGATGGGTGTTCTGCAAAGCCCGGCAGGCCATCGTGCCGTTTGCGCGAAAAATATTGCAATTCCTAACAAAGTGTTTCGCATCGACAGCCCCACCCCACCGAATTAATACATGACCGACTTAATCATCTTTATGCCTTTCCCGCCGATGCGGCAAGGTGTTCGGCAGGAGGGGCAATGAGTATCGGATCGTCCGCACACGCTTTCCGCGCTTCGACGTCCGGGCGAGGCGCCCGGCCGCCGGCTCGGGCCGCGTCTGCCTTTCCGACGGCTGGTCTCTGTCCGGCACCTTGAGGCCAAGAGAGCAAAACATGGACTTTCCGGAGTGTAATATGAAATTCAGACGGATATTGCCGCTTGCAGGCGCATCCCTGCTTGCCATCGCCTCGGCACTGCACGCCCAGGAAGCCGAGCGTAAGGATGAGACCGTTCTCGACACGATCACCGTCGTCAGCGGTGGCAAGGAGAACATCGAGGCGACGGGCGGCACCGTCATTACCCAGGAGGAGCTTCAGGCGCTCCAGCCCGCCGACGTTTCAGAGCTGTTTGCCCGCGAATCCTCGATAACCGTCTCGGGCGGCGGCGGCCCGTCCAAGCGGATTCATGTGCTCGGCATGGAACAGTCCAACCTTGCGGTCACGGTCGATGGCGTGCCGCAGACGGCGACGAGCTGGCACCACACGGGATCGAACGTAATCGACCCCGCCTTTCTGAAGCGCGTCGAGGTCGAGGCCGGAGCCGCGGCCGCCGATGCGGGCTTCGCTGCTGCGGCCGGCGCGGTGCGTTACGAAACCGTGGGCGCCAACGATCTTCTTGAAGACGGCAAGGATTTCGGAGCGCGGCTGAGTTCATCCTACGGCTCGAACGGGCGTGGCGTCGGGGGCAGCGCCGCCGCCTACGGACGTCACAGCGGTTTCGACTGGTTCGTCATGTCGCATCTGACGAATGGTGACGACTACAAGAGCGGCGATGGCACCAAAATGCTCGGCACCGAGCCGGCCGCCCGCAACTATCTGGCCAAACTCGGTTACGAGGTCGAGGATCACCGCGTCGAGGTCAGCTATGAGCGTAGCCGCGACCGCGCGGACCGTCTCATCAAGATGAATCTCGGCCTTGCCGGCGACACGCTGCATCCGCTTGAAGTCGTGCGCGAAACCGCGAAGATCAGCTATACCTCGACCAACCCCACCGATCTGTGGGACCCCGAGATCATGCTCTATTCAAGCCAGAACGATTACTGGCGCACCAATTACCAGGCCCGGCCCAACGGCAACATGATCCTCAACGAGGATCTTTACGGCGGCAAGGTCCAGAATACCTTCACGATCGATCCCGGCACCATCACCGCCGGCTTCGACTTTGGCCAGCACGATTATCACACCGACAATTACGGCAACAATAACCGACGTTATCGCGACTTCGACACCACGCAGGCCGGCCTCTTCACGCAGGGACGTTTCGAATTCGACAGCGGCTTCAAGGTTTCGACCGGTGCGCGCTACGACTTCCACAGCTTCGAAGACTGGGACAACAAGGACTTCTCCGACAGCGGCGCCAGCGTGAACGCGACAGTGGCCTACCGGATCAACGATCATATCGAGGTCTTTGCCGGCGCTTCGCGGACCTGGCTCGGTTATGTCATCGGTGATTACGGTTTCGTGCACGCCCGCGACAACGCCTTCATTACCGACCCGAACTTTGACACCGGCAGAGCCAAGAACTTCAAGGTCGGTGCGAATTTCGGCGGTGACGACTGGAATGCCGGCATTACCTTCTTCGACACCCGGATCAAGGGCCTGCCCTCCTATGGCACGACGTCCCTGACGAACGATCCCAACGAGTACCGCAGCCGCGGCGTGACGGTGAATGCCGCCTATCTCTGGGGCGACACCAAGATCGGCGCGAGCTACACGAAGGCGGATGTGACCGCGGGCGGCGTTTCCGCGCTGCCAAACAGCAGCACCTTCATGCCGATCGGCGACATGGCGACACTCTATATCGACCACGAACTGACCGACTACGGCGTCAAGATCGGCACGTCGATGGAATGGGCCGGCAGGATTTCGGATGCGGTGGCCACCGCCGCCGGCTTCTACGACCAGCCCTCCTACACGGTCTTCAATGCCTATGCGGAGTGGACGCCGGAAGCCTACAAGAACGCCTCCTTCCGCCTGACGGTCGATAATATCTTCAACAAGAATTATTACGAGCGCTCCAGCTACGCCATGAGCAGCAATCGCGGCGGTATCGATCCGATCTACGCTCCGGGGCGCACCGTGACCGTCCAGGCCTCGATCAAGTTCTGACCATCCCGTTTGGAATGTCTTCCGAAAGCCGCAGCGATCCGCTCTGCGGCTTCCGCTTTTCGCAAGAATGGCCGGCTATCCCGTGCCGGGCCGATGGAAAGGAAACGATTGTGTTCAAGGCTGTTGCATATTTTGAGACAGAGCATGCCAGGAAATATCTGACGCAGCTTTGCAAGCACTTCGCCCACAAGATCGAGGTCACCTACGATCAGGATCACGGCGACTGTCGCTTTCCGCGTGGCGCCGGCAGGCTTGTCTCGGATGACAGGGGACTGCGCATGGAGGTCACGGCACCGGAAGAGGACGACCTTGCCCAGACCCAATCGATCATCGAAGTCCATCTCATCCGCTTCGCCTTCCGTGAAAAGCTCGAGGCCCTCGCCTGGCAGCGCCTGCCGGAAACGGCCTGAGCCGCGCACCGCCCGGCGCAGGGCTCGTCATGTTCGCCTGCCGTGTTCGCAACAGGCCCTCGTCAACGCATTGAAATCCAGGGCGTTGAGGCGGTCGTACGTCCTAAGGCAGCAACAGGCCGCCATCGACGTGCATGGTCTGGCCGGTGATGTGGCCAGCGCCCGGCGAAAGCAGGAATGCGACAAGCGCGGCAATATCGTCCGGTTCGCCCAGACGGCCATTCGGCGTAATCGTCCGGGCGCTGTCCATCGCGGCGCGTGAGGTCGCGGCATGTCCGCTAGCATCCTTGCGAACAAAGCCGGGAACGACACAGTTGACGGTCACGCCATCGGGGGCAAGCTGGGCCGCCAGCGATTTTGCAAGCGCCTCCAGGGCGGCCTTGGCCGCACCGGTTGCCGGAAAGTGCATGCCGTTCGTGCCGAACCCGTGGGCAACGAAGGAACTGATGGCGATCACCCGCCCGTGCTGCGAAGCGCGCAGATCCGCAAGTGCGGCCTTCGCCAGCAAAAGGAAGGCCGCGGGCATCAATGCGAAGGCCGCGTTCAGGTCATCGATGGTCAAGGTTTCGAATGTCGCCTTCTGGGCGCGTCCGGCATTCGATACGATCTGGTCCAGTTGCCCGAAAGCCGTCCTGGCCCGCTCAACCAGCCGGGTCGGCACATCGGGGTCGGCAAGGTCGCCGGTTTCCAGCACCACCTCGGCACCGCGGCCACGCGCTTCCTCGCCGATGAGCTTCAGCCCGTCGATATTGCTGCCGGTATGCAGCAGCAGTCTGGCGCCGGGGGCCGCAATGCGCCGAACGATGGCCGCACCTATGCCGCTGGCGGCGCCCGTAACAAGAATGGAAGGTCCGGAAGTCATGGTGTGATCCTTGGATGTGCGGGTGAGATATCATTGCCCGGCGCTGTGGAGAAGAGCGATTGCGGCTGCGGCGAGCGCGAGCAGAATGCCGACGAACCGCCGGTTCCAAACCCACGCGACCCTTTGCGATGAAACGCCGCAAAGGGAGCCGGTAACGAGGCACATGGCGCTGATGGGCGACAGCGAAATGGCAGCGGCCCAGCCGACGCTCAATGTCAGCGCCAGCGACAGCGGGTGGTCCTGTCCAAGAGGGGAGGGCCCCAGCAATTGCGCCATTACCACCACGAAGACCGAGTTGGGAATGAACAAGGCCGCCGCGAGCGGGATCATGAGCAGGCATGCGAGCAGCAGGGGCAGGGCCGGTATGCCCCCCGCAAGCACGGTCTGCCAGACCGACAGGCCGCCGATGAAAATCGAAAGTGCGGCCCCGATCACATTTGCGGAGAGGAAGATGGCGCTTTCGTTGGTGAGGTCGCCGAGACCCGAGACGGACCGCGCAAGTTCCGCGCCCAGACCGGCATCGCCGTCACCTGGCTCCAGCACAAGCCAAAGGGCCGCGAAGATCGGCAGCACGGTGACGGAGGCAAGGGTGAAGCTGATGCCCGCCGCCTCATGCAGCCCGACGGCAAGCGCCAGCAGAAGGGCGCAGGCGCCGAGCGTTTGCAGCAGGGCGGGCAGGTCGCCCTTTTCGGGTGAACGTTGCGCATTGGCCGGCACGGTCGCCTCGGATGGCAGGTTAGGAAAGAAGGCCGTGACCAGCAAGGCAATCATCGTGAATAGTGCAGCCACGGCCAGAAAGGCGGCGGCATCGAGCCCGGGAATACCCGCCGCGACGATGGAAAAACCAAGGCCGATGGGCGACCAGATGCTGACGAGGGCCGCGCCCCGCATCGCCGCAATTACCATGGCCCGCCGCGCCGGGTCGGTGCGACCGTCCGCGCCGTCCTTCGGTCGCGTCAGGTCGCCGATCATGGCGATCATGCCGACATTGAAAAGCAGGCTCAGGAACTGCGCGCCGATATTGATGGCGGCGTAACGACTGCGTGGCGGATAGGCGACGAGGAAGGCGGAAGCCCGGCGCACGGTTGGCGAACGGCGGACAGGGTAACGCAACATGCCCAGCACCATCATCAGCGCCGCGAAGGAAACACCCTGAAGAGTGGCTTTCCACAGCAGGCCGGACATTTGCGGCTGAAACAGCAGGATGCCGCCAGCCGCCAGAAGGGCCAGCACGAAGAAGAAGCGGGCCAGTTTCAGCAGCACTCGCCAGCGCAAGACGATGGAGAGCCCGGCCAGGGCCGCAGACGCGGCCAGCAATTCCGGGCGCTCGAGAAAGCTGCCCGTGACGAGCAGAAGGATCGTCAGCAATTGCAGGGCATTGGTCTTTGAAACGCCCGTTCCGTTTATCACTGTCATCGCCGCGTCCGGTCCTGCCGTAGTTTGATCCGAGGCCGGAGGGGCATACCGCTCCACCGGCCATTCGTTGGTTTCAGGCGAGCGTGAGTTTTCGGCACGCGGCTGCAATACGGCGCATGGCCTCCTCCAGTTCGGCCATGGCGGTGGCATAGGAAATCCGGAAGTAGGGGGACAGGCCGAAAGCCGCCCCCGGCACGGTCGCGACGAGACCCGCCTCCAGCAGATAGGCGCAGACATCGCGGTCGCTTTCGATCACCTTGCCGTCAGGAGTCGTCGCCCCGATGAGGCCGGCGCAACTGGCGAAGGTGTAGAATGCACCTTCGGGGACGCGGCATTCGATGCCTTCGATGGCGTTGAGCGCCGCGACGACGAAATCGCGCCGGGCCTTGAAATCGGCGGCCCTGGCCACGACTTCGTCCTGCGGACCATTGAGCGCCTCCACGGCCGCTGCCTGGCTGATCGAAGCAGGGTTGGACGTGGACTGGCTTTGCACGACCGCCATCGCGCCGATCAGGCTGGCGGGCCCCGCGCCGTATCCGATGCGCCAGCCGGTCATGGCATAGGCCTTGGATACGCCGTTGACGATGAGGCAACGGGACCGGATGCGCGGTTCGATCGCCACGGGTGTGACGAAGGTGAAGCCGTCATAGACGATGTGTTCGTAGATTTCGTCCGACATCAACCACACATGCGGGGCATCGAGAAGGACATCGAGAAGCGGCCGGTAATCCGCCGCGCGGTAGGCCGCGCCGCTCGGGTTCGAAGGTGAGTTCAGCATCAGCCAGCGGGTCTTCGGGCTGATGGCGGCCTGAAGCTGTTCAGCCGTCATGCGGAACCCGTTTTCACCCGTGCAGGGAACCAGAACGGGTATGCCGCCGGCAATCTCCACCATCGCCGAATAGGTGGTCCAGAACGGTGTCGGGATAACGACCTCGTCGCCCGGTTCCAGACTGGCCATCAGGGCGTTGTAGATCACCTGCTTGGCGCCCGCCGCCACGGTGATTTCGGCAGGCGTGAAATCCAGCCCGTTATCGCGGCGGAACTTGGCGCAGATGGCGGCCTTCAGCGCCGGAGTGCCGTCCAGCGCGGTATATTTCGTGTCACCGGCGCGGATCGCGGCAATGGCCGCTTCCTTGATCGTGTCGGGCGTATCGAAATCAGGTTCTCCCGCGCCGAGAACGATCACCGGCTTGCCCGCGCGCTGCATTTCGCCGGCACGGGCGCCGATCCGAAGAATTTCGGAAACACCGAGGTTCGCCAGTCGGCTGGCGCGTCGGAAAGGTTCTGGTGAGGGCGGTTGCTTCTCGCTCATGGTGTCTGGCTTTCCTTGTCCGGGTCAGGCGACGCGGTTGATGAGGCTGGCGTTGTCGTCCCACAGCATCGCCAGATTGCGGGTCAGGATGTTCAGGACGTTGCGCTCGTAATTGCGGCTTTCCCCGGCCGAATGCGGCGTGACGATCACGTTCGGCAACCGCCAGAGCGGGGAGCTTTCCGGCAAAGGCTCGACCTGCGTGACGTCGACGGCGGCGCCGGCGATGCGACCGGACTGAAGGGCGTCGACAAGGGCCGCCTCATCGACGCAGCCGCCGCGCGCGACATTGATGAAATGCGCAGTCGGGCGCATGGCGGCGATGGCCTCGCCATCGATGAGGTTGCGCGTCTCGACGGTCAGCGGGCAGCTCAGCATGACGACATCGGCGCGGGGGATGAGCGACTTCACGTCGCGGAAGGAATGGACCTCGCTGGCATCGCCCGCGCCTGCCGAGACATCGCGGCGCACGCCGATCACATGCATGTCCATGGCACGGGCGATGCGGGCGATCCGGTTACCGATCCGCCCGAGGCCGACGAGCAGCAGCGTCTTGCCGGCCACGTCGGTTTCCCGGTCATCCGGGTTGCGCTGTTCCGGCCGCCAGACATGCCTTGCCTGATTGTCACGGGCAAGGGCCAGACGCCGGGTCAGCGACAGCATCAGGCCGATGGCCTGATCGGAGACGGCGTTCATGTTGACGCCCTGACCGCTGGCCAGCAGGATGCCGCGCTCGCGAAAGGCGTTCAGATCATACTGGTTGGTGCCGGAACTGACCGATTGCAGATATTTCAGCCTTGGGGCGTGATCGAGCAGTTCATTGCGCCAGAGGCCCGAAACGACGAGCACATCCGCTTCCGGCAGACGGGCCTTCAGTTCCTCATAGGTGGAGACCTGAAAGCTCGACAGGCCGTCCTGATACTCGGCGTCGAAGATCGGTTTGATGTCATAGGCCGCGTGCGCAAAGCAAAGGCGCAGTTGATCGCGTGCGGGGAGGAGCTGATTGGTGCCGTTCAAGCGCTTATCCTTTCAGGGTTCAGGGCAGGGGGCAGCGTTTCCGGAACCTGTGCCGGTTCCGGGCTGCATGGAGGACGGGGGAAGGGAAGAGCCGGGACTAGCGGAAGCGCGTTGCCCGGAAGGGAGTTGGATCGACAGGCGGCGCCTGGCCGGAAACCAGCGCCGCGACGAGGCTGCCTGTGCCGGGACCCGAGGCAAGTCCCACATGGCCATGGCCGAAGGCGTGGACAATGTCCGCGGATGCCGATGCCGGGCCGATCACCGGCAGGCCATCGGGTGTCGAGGGACGGTTGCCTTGCCAGCGTGTGGTAGCGAGGGGCCGGTTGCCGCTCTCGAGGCCGGGATAGGTCGCCACGAGTTGCCGGAGAAGCAGGTCGGCCCGCGCCCAGTTCGGGCTGGTCTCGACGCTGGCCAGTTCGACCTGTCCGGAGGCGCGCAGCCGGCCGCCAATCACGGTATTGGCCATCTTGCCGTCACAGGGCATGACAGGAATACGCGGCGCGGTCACGGGATCAACGATTTCGACGTGGTAGCCGCGCTCGCTTTCCAGCGGAATGACATCGCCGGCCTGTTCGGCGAGCGCCCTGGAATGAATGCCCGCCGCGATCACGGCACGGTCGCAGGCGACGTCGCCGCGATCCGTCGTGACGGCCGTCAGGCGGTTACCGGCCAGTTTGAAGCCGGTGGCCTTTGCCGCCACGAGCGTTGCACCGCGCTCGATGGCCTTGTCCATGAGCATGGCGACATAGCGGCCGGGATCGGTGCAATGGCCACCCGCCTCGACCAGGGCGGCAAAGCCGTAACGCGCGCTCAGGGCCGGTTCGAATGCGCGAAGCTCCTCGCCCGCCAGTTCGCGCCATGTCACGCCATTGTCGCGGCGCAAACGCCAGGCAAGCGCGTCCGCCTCGAAATCGGCGCGTGTCGGATAGGCATAGAGAAGACCGCGCCGCTCGATGAATTCGGCATGGCCGCATTCGGCGGCGAGGGCCGCATGCCGGGCAGGTGCATCGCCAAGCAGCGTGCTGAGCACGCTGGCCGTGCGCTCGACCCTGCGAACGCTCCAGCCCGCCAGCATGAACCGCATGAGCCAGGGTAAAAGCCGGGGCAGGAAGCGCCAGCGGATCGTTAGCGGGCTTTCCGGCGACAGAAGATATTCCGGAACCTTCTTCCACAGGCCGGGCATCGACATGGGAATGATCGAAGCCGGGCTGATGAAGGCACCGTTGCCAAAACTGGCCGCCTGATCGCCGCCGGGCTTGCCCGGTTCGACAATCGTAACGCGATAACCCGCCTTCAGAAGGGCCAACGCGCTACAGGCGCCGATAATGCCGCCTCCCAGAATGGCGACGTGGGGTGAGGCTTTGGACTGCATGATATTTCCTGGCTTCGTTCCTGGGTTACGGGCAAAGCCCGCCACGCCCTGCCGCGCCGAAGGCGGCAGGTTGATCTGTTTTTCCGGATGGTGCGACTTCTAGCGTTCGGCCAGAATCCGCGCATTGCCCCGCAGGGACTGATCGCTCACGCGAATGCCGAGACCCGGCCCTTGCGGAACGATGACCGCTCCGTCACGGTTTTCGATCCGCTCTTCGAGAACGTCCTCGGTCAATACATGATGCGGCATGTAGAATTCGCAGCCGAGCGACATGCCCGGCGTTGCGGCAATGAACTGCGTTCCGGCCGCAAGCGCGATGCCGCCCTCCCAAAGCGTGCCGCCATAACCCGGCAGGCGGGCGGCATCGGCAATCGCCATCAACGCCTGCGCCTTCAAAATGCCGCCGGCCTTCATCAGCTTCACCGAAATGGCGTCTGCCGCCTGCAGACGCACGATTTCCATCAGATCACGGGCATCGAAGCAGCTTTCGTCGGCCAGAACCGGCGTATCGAGCGCATTGGCAAAGGACGCCATGGCGGTCAGGCAATCGCGCGGCACCGGTTGTTCGATGAATGTCGGCCGGAACTGGTCGACGTCGCGCAGCACGGCAATCGCACCGAAAGGCTGGAGGGCCTGATTGTAGTCGAGCCTGAGATCGATACGATCACCGAAGGCGGCCCGCATGGCTTCGAGATGCGCCATGTCTTCCGCATGCGGCTTCACACCGGTCTTGACCTTGAAGATCGTGTTGCCGGTCTCGACCATGGCCTCCATCCGCGCCATGTCGGCGGCGAAGTCGGGGTCGGCGATCGAGAAGGAAAGCGGAATGCTGTCGCGCACCCGGCCACCGAGCAGATCGGCGACGGAAAGGCCGCTCATCTTGCCGAGAATGTCGAACATGGCCGTCTCTATGGCGAGCTTCGCCTCGCCATGGCCGACGATGATCTTGTCCATCGTCCGGGTGAGGGCGCGGATCTCCTTGACCGGTGCCCCCAGGACGACGGGGCGAAGATAGACGTCGATGGCGGCGAAGGCTGCTTCGGACGTTCCTGTAAACACCTCCCAGGGTGCCGCCTCGCCCCAGCCGACGATGCCCGAGCTTGAGGTGAGTTCGACCAGCACTCGCTTGACGGTGCCCTTCACATGGCCGACGCCCTGCAGGCGGGCCATCTTGATCGGGCTCTCGATCAGAAACAGTCGAAGCCGTTCTATGCGTTCCATTGTTCGTTCTCCGAAAGTCGCGTCAGTGCGCGCTTCGTGCCTTGTGGTAGTGACTGAGGAAGCTTTGCGTCGCTTCCGATTTGGGGTTTTCGATCACCTCGCGGGCCGGGCCGTCCTCGACGACATAGCCATCGCGCATGAAGACGACGCGGTCAGCCACATCCCGGGCGAAGGCGATTTCGTGGGTAACGATCACCATGGTCATGCCGTCGGAGGCGAGCTTCTGCATGGTTTGCAGCACCTCGCCGACCAGTTCCGGGTCAAGCGCGGAAGTCGCCTCGTCGAACAGCATCACCTCCGGCTCCATCGCCAGCGCCCGGGCAATGGCAACGCGCTGCTTCTGGCCGCCGGAAAGCGTTTCGGGCATCTGGGCGGCCCGGTCGGCGAGCCCCACCTTTTCCAGTTGCGTCATGGCCATATCACGGGCCGCGGCTTTGGGCAGGCGACGCACATGCACGGGTGCTTCCATGACATTTTCGAGCACGCTCATGTGGGGAAACAGATTGAAGTTCTGAAACACCATGCCGGTCCGCGAGCGAAAGTCGGCCAATGTCCGGGATCGCGGCGGCTGGAGGGCCTGTCCGAACGAAAAGGCGGTCTTGCCAACCCGGATCGCACCGTCATCGGGCACGACCAGAAGGTTGATGCAGCGCAGCAGCGTCGACTTGCCCGACCCGGAGGGGCCGATCAGCGACACCACGCCGCCGGTTTCCACTTTCAGGTTGATTTCCTTCAACACTTCGAGATCACCGTAGCTTTTGCGAAGCGCCGTAATCTCGATCATCGGCAGGCTGGTGTTCATCGTTTCGCTCCCGATACGCGTTCCCGGTGGCGGACATAAAGCGTCAGCGGAAAGAGGATTGCGAAATAGCCCACGGCAACGGCGGTGTAGGTTTCCAGCGGACGGAAACTGTCATGCGCGACCATCTGCCCCTGATAGACGAGGTCGGGCACCGCAAGCACGGAGACAAGCGAGGTGTTCTTGAATTGCAGAATGGACTGGTTCATGAGCGCCGGCACCATACGCCGCAGCGCCTGGGGCAGAATGATGCGTCGCATGGCAAGCCCCGGCGTCATGCCCAGTGCCGCTGCCGCTTCCGACTGGCCGGGATCGATGGACACGATGCCACCGCGGATGATTTCCGCATAAAAGGAACCGCCGTAACAGGACAGCGCCAGCAGCGAGGCCGTGACCGGCGTCATTTCAACGCCGGCAAGGATCGGCAGTGCGTAATAGGCCCAGACGAGCTGGACGAGGATGGGCGTGCAGCGGAAAACCTCGATGAAGGCAAGCGCCACGACGCGCAGCAGCCGGAACCGGGACAGGAGGCACGAGGAGGCCACCAGACCGAAGGTCACACCACCGATGATGATGGCGATGGTGAAGGCGATGGTGACGCCCAGCCCCTGCAGGAACAGCCAGCGATACTGGTAGATGACGGAGAAATCCCATTCGTACATGCGAAGATCCATCGATGGGAGAAAGAAAGCCGCAGGGATGCGCTTCGGCGCCTCCCTGGAGTAGAGCGCAACGGCACGGGAACCGCGCGCAGGGACGCGGGCTGCATTCCCAAACCGTTGCCATTTCCATCGTCAGATTTCAAAGCCGGGCGGGAAGTCGCTTTCCTTGACGCCGACCAGTTCCATGTTGCGCACGATCGCAGCCTTGATGAAGCCGTTCTCGCGATGCTTGCTGATCCAGTCGTCCACGAAGGTCCGCCAGGACTGGTCTTCCTCGCGGCGGAAGCCGGCATTGGACGTGGTGAAGTCGACCGGTGTGGGAATGACGACATCGCCAATGGCGGCATTCTTGGCCTTGAGTGTCAGGGCCAGAATGAGGACGAGGCACTGGGCATCCGCACGCCCGGCCTGCAGGGCTGCGGTCGCATCGGATTGCGTCTTCAGGCGGGCGACTTCGGCCTTGGGGGCGTGGCGGCCAATCGCAGCATCGTGCGAGGAGCCGGCATCGACGGCAATCCGCATCTCGGGCTTGTCGAAATCGGCCCAGGTCTCGGCCTTGGTACCCTTGCGCACGACCATGGAGAAGGAGTTCTTGAACACGGGACCGGAGAAGTCGATGACCTTCTGGCGCTCGGGCGTCGGGTTCAGGCCGAAGAAGACATCCACCTTGTCGGCCTGCAGATCGAGCACCGAATTGCCCCAGGTGGTTTCGAGGATGGAGAGCTTCACGCCCAGATCCGCAGCAAGTTTCTCGCAGATGTCGACGTAGAAGCCGCGCCATTTTCCATCCGCCAGACCCTTCTGGTAATAGGGTGCGCCATCGGCGACGCCGCCAATGCGAAGGACGCCGGATGCCTTGACCCGCTCCAGGGAACTGGAGGCGCTGGCGCGTGTTGCGCCGAGGCCAACGGTGGCGGCAGCGAAGGTGCCCGCACCGATGAGTTTTCCAAATTCTCGCCGATTGATCATGTGTAGTCCCTCTGGTGACCGTTTTCTTGTCTTTGTGGCGGTGTTGTCATGCCATGCGCTGCCAACGGCCTATTATTGCGGCGCGAAAGGGGCGATTGTAAAACTTGAAAAACTCGGTTCATCATGAGTAAAACTCATGCTGTATTTGACAAATGCAGGTTTGGTCATGCGGCGATTTCTTCCCTCCCTTTCGGCATTGCAGGCATTTGATGCCGCTGCACGCCACATGAGCTTCACGAAGGCCGGGGAGGAACTCGCTATCACCCAAAGCGGTGTCAGCCGCCACATTGTCGGCCTGGAGCGCTTTCTGGGCGTGCGTCTCTTCGAGCGTTCCGGTTCCCGCCTGGTTCTGACCGATGCCGGGGACAAGTATTTTCAGGAGGTGGTCAAGCTTCTGAACAAGCTGGAGGAAGTGTCGATCGACGTCGTTCGCGGCCGCAAGATGGATGCCTCCCTCATGGTGGGGGCCTATCCGGCGCTCGCATCCCGCTGGCTTGCGCCGCGCATGCACCGTTTCGTCGAAACCCATGGCACCACGCCGATCGAGGTCGTGGCGATCGGACCCGACCTGGACTTTTCGGGAGATCGTATCGACATAGCCATTCTCCGTGGGTCCGGCTCCTGGGCGAATGCGCGTTCGACATTGCTGTTTCCGGAAGAACTCGTCGTCGTCGCCTCGCCGAAAATGATCCCTGTCGGCGTGAAGCCCGATATTCTCGATTTCCAGCGCTACCCGACGCTTCAGAATGCAAGCCGCCCCAGCCTGTGGCTGACCTGGTTGCGGGTGAGCGGCCAGCCCTATTCCGGGGCCATTCAGGGCATTCGGTTTGCCAATAGCGACATGCTGGTGGCAGGGGCGTGCAACGGGCTAGGGCTGGCCGTCGTGCCGGCCCATTATGTCGAGCAGGAACTGTCATCCGGGATGCTGCATGCGCCTTTCGGACGCTCCATCCCGTCCGGCGAGGCCTATTGGGTCGTGCATCCTGAAGCCAAGGCCCAACGGTCGGCACTCGGCATGTTCCGCGACTGGCTGGTTCAGGAGGGGAGGCGGCACAGAGGCCGTTCGTCCGACAAGTAACAGACCGTCGCCATCGCACACCTCGGCCATGAGTTTCCAAACCGGGATCATCCCTGCTCTTGCAAGGTTTCGCGCCCGAGCCAGACCCCGCCAGATCGATAGGCGAGCAGGCGCCTCTCATCGCGCCGCCCTTGCGCGGGGTAACCCATTGTTATCTATCGCAAGTCACGCTTGAAAATAGAATGCACCACGGCGACACAGAATAATCGCGTAATCTATCTTATGGAACTTTCATGCGCTGATTGAGATTAATCCTATGGGACTACCGATTCAGACGCCGCCGCAAGCGTTCCCGTGTAGTGAACGAGGAGATCGCGTACGATTGGCGCCGACAATTTCACGTCAAAATGAAACAGGCCATCCGCGACGTACTCCCTCGCCTCAGAAACGGGAAGTAGCCACTTTGGCAATGGAAGCGGGCCAAGGCGGCCGGAAACGACTGGATAATGCAAAGCTTCGTCCTTGACCACAAGTCCCAGGCGGAAAGTGAATGGCCCGAAACGTTCGGTCATGCCGGATGTTGTTGCAGCAAGCTTCGATGCAAATCTGCTTGGTCCGAAAAACCGTTGCCAGACTTCGCCGGTTGGAACAACGCGCTTGATCACTTCAGCAGCCGTGTCGTCAGCAGCCGCTGGAAAACCAAAAAGGCGACAAAGGGCACGGCTCCAGAGGCTGGTTCCACGCCGAATTTTGGCACGTCCCCGCCAGCGACTTATATCGGCCGTCAGGTGTGTCATTTGAATCTCTTTGGGCAATTGAACAAAGCTGGAACCGAGGACTTGTACGAAAATTGGCTCGAAGCGTTCCGAAACTTGCTCTGTACGAACCTTCAAGTCCTGCATTGCAGCTTCACATTCGTCCAGTGTGACAACTGAAAGTGCCGGGCCAGCCCCGGCTGGCAACGACTTCCTCCGCAGAAGCGCGCGGGCAGCCACTCCCGGAATAAATGGCCCTTCGCCTTCTTCGGCCAAAAGTCTCCAAACCTTTCGCTCATGGTTTGTTATCACCATCACCGACATTCCGCCCTTACCGCTGCCGAAAGGACTCAACAGGTTGGCGACGAGTTTGAAGGCGCGAACGACGGGCTTGGATACTGGAATTGGAAACAGGCGCTGCAGCATTGCAAAAGCTGCCAGGCCGTAGCGCATGATCGCAAGTTCAAGCCCGGCGCGAAAGAGCACTGTTTCAGCCCTGAAATGCGCTGGAAACAGTGTTTGGTCAGGAACCTCGATCTGCCAGGCTTGTCGACGCAATCCCCCTGGAAGGCGATAGTCTTGCGGATCAGACCAACCCGTGGCTGGCGTCCAGGCGCCCCCACGCCAGACCCGCATGGGCTTTCCCGCCTGTGACAGAATGGACTGCATCACCGAAAGTCCCCGGGGACTGCGGTTTCCCGGCAGGATCGCAGTATCGATCATGCGCGGCACCTGATCGCCAGTCAGTGCGCGTACCGCAGCGCTAGAAATCGCGGGTACGGAAGAAACGCCCGAAAGCACACAAAGCCCCGCTGACCGCGCATCGGCATCAAGGACGGTAATGCCCGCACAAAACGCAGCGCTGTCTGAAAGGTCCAGATAGTGAGCGCCTGCCGCAATTGCGGCGCGCGCCATGCGGTACGGATCGTCGCCGTAAGCCTGAAAGGGTCCAGCCGCATCGATTACCACTTCATAACCGTACAATTCGGTCAAATCGCCGTTGCGATCCATGCAGAGAGCCGAACAGCCGAGTTTTTCTGCCAGCAAACGTGCCGCGGTCAGATCCCGGCCGGCGATGGTGACCGAGTGACCATCGCGAACCAACAGCAATGCGAGCCGCCCTCCAAAGACACCATACCCTCCGAGTAACAGAACTTTCACTGCAGCAGTCTTTTTCTAAAGGAAGGATCAGGCGTGCCGCACAAATCTGCCCGCCCGAAAATCGCATATCGATTACGGGCCAGCCAAATGTAGAGCTTGTCGCGTAAGCGTCTTGGCAACAGGCGCAAAACCAGCGTCAATCGACCCCAGCCGCCGAACACCCTGCCTGCATGCAAGACGGCATCGAAGTCCGTGTATGCCCTGCCTTCATCGATAAAAAGCCAGCTTGCGGGGTTCGTCGGCTCCAGGCCATAATGGCGTAGCAGCGCAGCACCAAGAGGCGACTGTACCGGACAGATGCGCACCGTGCCGGATCGATCAAGCTGATGAATCATTTTCGCACCCCACGAGCAGATAGCGCATTCTGCGTCCATGACTGCAATCGGTGAGCTGTCATCGAAATGCGGAACCGCAGGATCGTTCCTGAAGGAAAATGGCGTAGTCATGATGGAGAGTTCTTCTCATGGTTTGTCAGATGATACAGCACTGCAATCAAGCCGATCAACCGCGAACGCTATCAGCATTGGTTTAAGCTGATCATAAGCCGCCGCCCAATCGTACGGAAAACATGGAATTTCCACCATTTAAAAAATGGAGGCAAGGATTGTGGGCCGCACGCGAGCACATCAATGGCAGCTCGCGGAAAAACGAAACCGAAGACTGAGATGCATTCGATATGGCGGACGTCAAGTCGGCCCACCAGTTCTATGCGCGTGCTCTATAGTTGCGCAGCAGAGCGGCGCAACTATAGTCCCACGACAAACCTGTCACGTCGCCTTCTGCAGTTCGGGCAGGGCTTCGAAGATGTCTGCGACGAGGCCGTAGTCGGCGACCTGGAAGATCGGGGCCTCCTCGTCCTTGTTGATCGCCACGATCACCTTACTGTCCTTCATCCCCGCAAGGTGCTGGATCGCACCCGAGATGCCGCAGGCGATGTAGAGATCCGGAGCCACCACCTTGCCCGTCTGGCCAACCTGCCAGTCGTTCGGGGCGTAGCCCGCATCCACCGCCGCGCGGCTTGCGCCGACGGCGGCTCCGAGTTTGTCGGCAACCGGCAGGATCACCTCGTTGAACTTCTCCGACGAACCCAGCGCACGGCCGCCAGAGATGATGATCTTCGCCGCCGTCAGTTCCGGACGCTCGGAGGCGGCAATCGCCTCCGACACGAACGTCGAGACACCCTTGTCGCCGGCAGAGGCAACGGCTTCGATG
>NZ_JACIDU010000005.1:80224-248266 GCF_014196535.1 Allorhizobium borbori | reverse complement strand
CGGTGGAAAACGGTGGTACTTGTAGCTGATGGCCGATGTGTTCATCGCGCCCGATTAGCCAGCAACAGTTAAGGCACCAACAACGTGACATCACCCCCTCAAGGGCCTTCTCGCGCCCCTGCATGCCGGCTACATAGGCCATGGCACCTTCATTCGCCCTCAGGTCGTGAAAAAACAAGGTCGAAAAGCCTCCGGGAACGAGGCCGTTCAACCGATCTACAAAGACTTGCCAATCCGTTTCACCAAGCAGCGCCGCATAAATTACAGATGTAAGTTCGCTGCCATATTCATGCGCATTCAGCAAAACCGTTAACCCGCCCCTAGTGCATCTTCTATTGGCCCTAAACCGGACCACAAAGAAGCCCATCCCTCATCACAGGGTGAAGGGAAACACCCGGGTTTACAAGTCATTTTGATTTTTCGGCGGTGTTGAACGATGAGATTGCCTTGCCGCGAAACGAGGCAGATGATCCCTTGCGGCAAATATTCCCGCCATCAAGGTCAGTCCATCAGCAGACATAGCATCCGTCCACCTCTGTCATTTAGTAGTCTTGATGCTCCAATAACGGCATTGAAGAATGCCGGCAATTCTCAGGCTGACAAACTGATCGTTCCTTCCATGGTAGCGTTCCATCCAGAATGCCCCGCGAGTGTGCAAAAGGACCCTTTCGCAGACCAACAAGGTTTCCCTGGCGTTGACGGCTTTAGACACGCCTACCGAACAAGCACCCCTTCGGACGTCATTAGCTTTGTTCAAGACCAAAGACGATCTCCTGCTAACCGGAACGCGACGTTCCTCGGAAATCCATTGAACTATCCCCCGTTCGGGGGAGAGCAGAGTGATGCCATTACAATATCATCTCCAGATCGAATGATCTTTCTGGAGTTTAATGATGGCTGTCGGTATTTCTGGTGTTTTGACTTTATCTCTGATGAGCGTTCTGGGGTTGCACACCCCCGAAGGCTTCCCTACCCTCTCAACCCATGTCGGTGAAATCACCCGAAGCGGTGCCATTAAAACGGCGCGGGGCATGGAATTTACAATTGCGCAGAGCACCCGCGAGATGCGTGAAATTTTTGGCCGCGCGTCAGAACGCAACAAAGAGTTCCACCGAAAGAACGCTGACAAATATCGTCGGTTGCGTGAGAGCATGGACAGACAGCGGGAAAAGAGCAGAAAAAACTCACACCGCGACAATTGCTGCTCAGCCGTATCACGCTGATAGAAAGCTAAAGACGGTCCAGAAGTGAGAAACTTCATCAGGCTGATGCTGCGCCAGGAACCCGCAGTTCGTGTCAGTCACGTAGAGTTCAAAAAAGCCACCGGCGGCTCAGTCGCCGGTGGCTTTTTCGCCCCCCACCATGATCCACCTCAACGACCTCTGCCGGACGCGACAATCCTGAATAGAAAAACCGTATCCTAAAGCCACATGTGGCGGGTATAGAGATCGAATGCATGAAACCGCTCAGAAAGTAACAGCTGTTACTTTCTGAGATTTGGGTGGGCATCTCATACACATTCCAAGCTGTGGCGGAGAAGCATTCCCATCGCCAATTTTGGTTGATCGACGTTGGGGTCTCATACCAGTCGTTATTGATTAGAATCCTTGCGCCTATTGGCGTCATGCCCGTCGGCCTGATGTTCCATGGTCTGTCCTTTAGGGTTCTCCTAGCGTACAGCAGTGGTCGCCGATATCTTCGCAGGACTTGAAGACACGGATTAAGAGCCAATTCTCGCGAACCACGTGCCAAATTTTCTCAACAGGGTTGAGCTAAGGCGACTTCTTCAGCATGTGCGTCATCGACCACATGCGGGAGATTTCTGCCAGATGCTGTGTCCATGGCCTGGGCATCACGAGAGCGGCTGTCTTGCCGAGTTTGGGGCAGATGGCACCGAAGATATAGGCCGAGCAGTTTCGCTGATCATGCGGGGCCTATGACATTGAGCCGCGCCCTGCCCATCGGCAGGGACGTTTCTTAAAACATCTTGGCGGCCTCCGGATCCTGCGCATGATGTCTTAGGCGAGCCGAGAGATTCCCGTAACCCATGGCACACACTTTGCGACCCGAGGGCTTCCTCGCTCGCCGAAATGCCGGGCTCTTTCCAAACCCATTGAGCCAGTTGACGCCGACACCTTCCAGATACGGCGTCGGCCTCTGTTCTATGGCTTGCACCAAGACCTTACGCTATTCGTCCTGCAGGTTAAAAGGCTCTCCGGGAGCCTTGCCGTTGATCAGCCCGTGAACTACCGTCATAGATCGATGCGAACGAAAGAAGCCGCCGCGCATGATCGGCGTCTCGTGTCAGCCGGGCCAGACGCCGCAAGATGGACCCGTCGAAGCCCCTTCGCAAAAAATCGCTGAACTCATCGTAAACCTCCAGTTTGCAACAGAGATTCAGATTCGACCTCTCTTGGGATTCCCGAAAGTCAGCATCTGCGGCGATTGGTATCACGGGCAAGAGAGCGACCAACCTCATAACAGATAGAAAAGTAACAGCTGTTACTTTTCTATCTTGCCGTAACGATGATCTGCCAAACCAAACAAGCTGCGTTCGAGATTCAGCTTACCCTCGAGAGCCCGATCAATCATAGCCCTGAAATACCCCCCCGGCTTGGAGATCTGCTCAGGATCTCGGATAGATTTCTCCACGACAGTCGCCAAAATGGCCGCTGCAGCATAAACTCCAACCTTCTCCTTTCCGTCCGCCCAGCCGGCCTCAGACAACCCAACCATTCTGCGCATGATTTCACCAGATCGACCAAGCGCCCCCCAGGAATCGAAGGAAACGTCAGTCATTGCCTGAACCTCAGGGCAGGCAGCGTGAAGCAATCCAAGCGAGACAACACCCAAAATATTTGTTTGGATTGAATTCATACCTTTCTCTTCCGCGCTAGCAGCTTGCTTACCAGTCGGAATTTCATCAGGCTTTATTTCATAAGCCTTGTCGAGCGCGTTGCGCTCGTCTGAATGGTTTAAGTCGCGCTCGTTAGAGCGCGTCCGTTTTTCGTTACTAACATTTAGAGATTCTGGGGTTGTATTAATATAAGAGATGACGCTGATGTCACCCTCGCATGACAATTCAGTTGTACTGGCGGCTGCCGCAACGATTGTCGCGACATGCTGGTGCAGGGTCCTGACTTCGTTTGCTCGCGTAAGAGTGTCTTTTTCTTTTCGGAGGATGTCTGCCAATTCCGAGCGAACATTCAGTGTTTCGCTCGGGCATGCGCGGCACATATCTTCGATCGCTCGTGCGAGCCTTGCAATGTCTCTCTTCGCTTCGAGGTCGGCCTTAAGCCTTCTCTGGTACTGCGCAACAACCTCGCGCAGCTCATCCGCTCTGACGCGTGCTGGCGTAAAATCAATACCGAAGCCCGTGACCACGTCACCGTCACTATTACGATAAACGAAACGACGCCCGGTCGAACTGTCACGGTATGCGGCAATACCGGCCTCAACGAGACGGCGAATACATCTAATGACGGTCCGCTCCGAACGCATCGTATACTCGGCAAGTTTCGCATTGGATATTGCAACGACAGGGCGTCCGGCACCCTTCCAGTCATCGGCTCGGGAAAGCCCGAGCAGAATGTCCATAACGTGATAAGTTGTACCGTCAATGCCGAGAACAGGGGCGGCTTTCTTGAGAAGCAGCGCAATCTCTGACTTCGTGACGTCAGGAATATCGTTTGCCATCGCAAGTCGAGCACTAGCGATCATTCCTGGGGTGACACGCCGAAATGACGCCACTGCAGTTGATTCAGTCATAGCGTTCCCGTTGCGATAAAATAATCGCAATCCCAGTCGTTTAATTGTGGGGAAGCCACCGGATTTCGGGCGCAAAAAATCAGTCTCTGCCTGTTAGGGAGACTTGATTAACACCCTGGACCGTCTTAGAATCAGATCGTTACAGCTGATGTCGACGGTGCTTCATGTTCCGTTGGCCAAGGGTTTAAGGGTCTATCGATTGCAGTCGGTAGGCCCTTTTCCGTTCTGGCGATTAGCTCATCCCAGAATCCTTTCTCTGTTGGACCTGAAATTCCGTTAGGAGTTCGGGCAGCCGTTGCAGCAGCCAGTCCGAAAGCCCAGGAAGGCGGTTGTCTGGAATTGTGATTTTAGTCGACGTTTCCGACCGCTTTGCCGCGATCACAACTCCGTTGTCCAAGACGACATCAACTGCCTCAGGCGCATGCTTGATGGATCTGTCCAGTGTCTCAAGGATCAAGGAAAATCGCTTATCGCTATCAACGTCATGCCATGAGGACGAGGCCGTCAACCGTGCAACAGCTTCTTTCTGCGACCTGTTAAGCTGGCGATCCTTGATCAGTGATCCTAATTTTTCCCACTTCGGTCGCCCTACGGACGAGGCGGGGCCGATCAGTCGAATGAGTTCCTCCGGGATGAGGGCTGCCGTATTCGTCAACATCGATATGTAAGCAAGGTTTTTTCCCTCTTTCCGCCCAAGCGCATCGGAGATTATTTCTCGCGAATATTTGCGCTCTCTCAGCGTAAGGGCGAACAATGCCTGCTCGATGAACGATAGGTTGAGGCGTTCGGAATTCTCAATCCCCTGTGAAACGACCAGCTCTTCATCGCTCATCTCGCGAACGATTGCCTTGACTGGACGTTTTAGGATCTGACATGCGCGAAGGCGGCGATGTCCATAGGCAGCCTGGTAGTGGCCTGGCCTGCCGGAAAGAGGTCGAACGAGTATAGGGAGCTTCTGCCCCGCCTCCCGGATTCCCTCAACAAAAGCCTGGAAGCTCACATCGCCTTCTATATCAAGACGGTCATTGACGAATGAGCCGATAACCCGATCCGGGTCAAGTTCGATGATTGATTCAGATGAGAGAAGCTGATCATGCAGACGCCTATTCTCGTCCTCGATGGAGACAAAAGCCCTATCCATGGACTTAACCGCAGCAGAACCGACCCGGCGCTTATCCGCGTCGATAGGAGAGGGCGGTGACTGCTTCGCAAGCGCGTCAGTATCGACGTTCGCGAACAGGCTCTTCATGCGCTGATTTCGTTCCTTTGGGCTTGTCATCATCTGCCCCACACGTCTTTGATGTGAAGAAAGATTTCACGGTTTACCGAATCCACCGACTCGAGTGCCCGTGCGAGGGTGTCGCGCCCGACACTCCCCCTAGAGAGTTCGTAAAGGCTCTTTTTTTCCAGCCCGGCGCTCGCGATTGCCGTTGTCTCCACAACGGATGGTGCCAGAACATCATCCTTGAAGAGCGAACGAAGCAAGGTAACGACATTGACCTGCGGGCCATCATTCGGATTATGCCGGGTGATAACGTAGCGTATGAAATCGTGGGTAAGCTCTCCACCACGCTCTTCAATCACCTGCATAAGATCGCTCATCATCGCGAGAAACTGGTTCATGCTTGCGACGTCGATCATGGCTGGATGGATGGTGATAATCAGCCCGGTTGCTGCACAAAGTGCGCCAAGGGTTAGATAGCCCAGTTGGGGCGGTGCATCGATCAGAACGACATCGTAATCCGCCTCAACCTCCGAAATAACAGACGAGAGCCGCCGAAAGAAAATGGCATCGCCCCGACCATAACCCTCGGCGATCGCCTGTGGGGTCTCGTGCTCATATTCCATCAGTTCCAGGTTCGCAGGAATGAGATCGATCCCGTCGAAATAGGTTTTTCGGATCACTTCACGGATGGGACGACGGTTTTCGTCGTAGCGGATCGCGGCATAGACCGTCTCGTTCTCATCAACGTCAAATTCTGGCTGATAACCGAACATTGCCGAAAGCGACGCCTGCGGATCAAGGTCGATAGCAAGAACCCTCAGTCCTTGTATTGCCAGATAGTGGGCAAGATGAAGGGTGGTTGTCGTCTTGGCCGAACCACCTTTGAAATTGGCGACTGCAATAACCTGAAGCTTTTCACCTTCACGCCGGCGTGGAAAGAACTCAAGAGCCTCGGCCGGTCGCTTCTGCGCAAGATGTTCGCGAATCTGATTGACCTGCGCGAGTGTATAGATCCTGCGGCCGTTGTCCTGCCGATCGGGGATCGCGCTTTCCCCATCAAGGGACATCTGCCGCAAGGTCGATTCTGCGATACCGAGGAGCGTCGCAACTTCTCGTGACGTAAATGTCTTGAGCGTCTTTGCTGTTGCCGGTTCATAAAGTCTTTCGCGGATCGACTGGAGCTGAGCAGACAGCATTTGCGACTGCCTGCTGATCTTCGAAGCGGAAGATTCTAACGGTTCTGTCTGCTTCTGGTTCGCTCTCATCTTTCCTCACGACGGTTTTTGCGTGATTGCCGGTTATTTTCCGTCGAGAAACGATGGCCCGATTCCGCCCGCACGTCAAACGCTACTTGGTTAACGCAACCTTAACGTCCACAGCTGCCGGATCGCATTGATGGTTTGAACATCAATTTAATTTCATGTTTTCAATATCTTATTAAATTTTCACAAAAATCGCGTCATTCGCCCCACTGACATTTGTGCTAACGAACACGCAGTCACGGCTGGGCTCAATTCGCAAGGTTTCCCCGAAGAGAACGAGAATCACCCGCTGGCACTTCTGGCAGTAGATCGAAGTTCTCTGCCCCGGCAAATCTTCTTTCGCCATCAACGCGCGAGAAATCTGTTCAATGGTTATTATTGCCGCCAAGGCCCCAAGAAGAGACGCCCGATCCCACCTGGTAAGAGACCCGCATCGTCTCATCGCCTCCATCTTTTCGGGTCAACCAGTCTGGAGAGTCCGCTGCAAGTCCAGACTTGAAGCCACCAGATACGTGGAGGACAACCTGGCAGAGATCCTGCCCATGGCGTTGAATAATGGCCCGCCCTACCTGGTTTGCCTACCCGGATCAGCGACACGAGAAGCATCATGGTTCTGCTCTCCGCAGACAGTCAGAGCATCTGATCATCTTCCTTTCCGTATCCGTCCGCCAAATGTTTCCTTCTCTCAAAAGGAAGCGGCCTGATCATGCTCAGCACCCAAAACCGCTCACTTCCCCGTCTCGTCAGCAAGCTGCAGAACGCACTGGGAGATCACCTGTGCGTCGCGCTCGAAGATCCAGATGTCGTAGAGATCATGCTCAATCCGGATGGTCGTCTGTTCATTGAAAGGCTCGGTCACGGCATGGCCGCAGCTGGGGATATGACTCGCTCTGCCGCCGAAACCGTCATCGGCAGCGTCGCCCATGTTCTGAACTCGGAGGTCGACGACGACCGCCCGATCGTATCTGGCGAACTGCCAATCGGCGGGCACCGCTTCGAAGGATTGCTGCCACCGGTGGTCTCCGGTCCATCATTCACGATCCGTCGTCGCGCATCTCGCCTGATCCCGCTTGATGACTATGTGTCCAGCAAGATGATGACCGCACAGCAAGCCGAGGTCATCCGAAGCGCCATCGTGTCCAAACTCAACATCCTCGTTGCCGGTGGCACGGGCTCGGGCAAAACCACCCTCACCAACGCGATCCTTGCGGAGATCGTATCGAGTTCTCCCGACGATCGCTTCGTAATCCTGGAAGACACAGCCGAGATCCAGTGCGCCGCGGACAACGCAGTCAGCCTCCACACCAGCGACACGGTCGACATGTCGCGTCTCCTGAAGAGTACAATGCGCCTCCGGCCGGATCGTATCATCGTCGGCGAGGTCCGAGACGGCGCAGCGCTCACCATGCTCAAGGCCTGGAACACCGGGCACCCCGGAGGGGTCGCGACGATCCACTCAAACAGCGCGCACTCAGCACTCCAGCGTCTCGAGCAGCTGACCGCTGAAGCCAGCCATCAGCCTATGCAGGCGGTCATCGGAGACGCCGTCGATCTGATCATCTCGATCGAGCGAACGGCCAAGGGCAGGCGCATCAGCAAGATACTTCACGTCACCCGCTTTGCGGGCGGCCAGTACCAGACGGAACCCTACGCAGAGGAGAGCCGCGATGCAGCATAAGAAATTCCTCCTGACATTTGCCGCATTGGCTACCGCTGCGATCGCCGCTGCGTCGCCCGCCTTCGCCAGTTCTGGTGGAAGTCTTCCGTGGGAAGGACCGCTCGAGCAGATCCAGGAATCCATCACCGGTCCGGTCGCCGGCTACATCGCGCTGGCAGCGGTCGCGATCGCCGGCGGCATGCTGATCTTCGGTGGTGAGCTCAACGATTTCGCCCGTAGACTGATGTACGTGGTGCTCGTCGCCGGCATTCTGCTTGGAGCCACGACCATCGTCGGCCTCTTTGGTGCCACCGGTGCGTCTATTGGCCTGCCAACGGGTCAAGTCGCGAATGTTGTTCCGGACGGAGCGGGGGAGGGGGCATCATGAGACTCCAGCGCAATCGCATTCATCGCGCGCTGTCGCGTCCGAACCTGCTGATGGGTGCCGACCGCGAGCTGGTGCTGATCACCGGGCTTGCGGCCGTGATCCTGATCTTTGTCGTCCTGACGGTCTACTCGGCGCTCTTCGGAGTGGCCGTCTGGATCGTTATCGTCGGTTTGCTTCGCATGATGGCCAAGTCCGACCCTCTGATGCGGCGGGTCTATGCCCGTCACATTTCCTACAAGCCCCACTACGGGCCAACGGCCGCGCCGTGGCGAAGATACTGAGGTGTCCTGATGGTTGCCCTAAAACGATTCCGCGCGACCGGTCCCTCGTTCGCTGATCTCGTTCCATACGCCGGCCTGGTCGATAACGGCGTCCTGCTGCTGAAGGACGGCAGCCTGATGGCCGGATGGTATTTCGCGGGTCCGGACTCCGAAAGCGCAACCGACCTCGAACGCAACGAGCTCTCCCGGCAGATCAATGCGATCCTCTCGCGTCTGGGGACAGGCTGGATGATTCAGGTCGAGGCGATCCGGGTGCCGACGGTCGAATATCCGACGCCGGACCAGTGCTACTTTCCGGACTCTGTCACCCGTGCGATCGATGCCGAGCGCCGTGCTCATTTCGGGCGGGAGCAGGGGCATTTCGAGAGCAAGCACGCGATCATTCTCACCTATCGACCACTCGAGTCGAAGAAGACCGCGTTAGCCAAATACATCTACTCGGACGAGGAGAGCCGGAAGAAATCCTATGCAGACACAGTGCTATCAGTGTTTCGAAACGCGATCCGGGAAATCGAACAGTATCTGGCCAACACCCTGTCGATCGCCCGCATGCAGACCCGCGAAGTTCGCGAGAGGGGAGGGGAGCGGGTCGCGCGCTATGACGACCTCCTGCAGTTCGTTCGTTTTTGTATCACGGGGGAGAGCCATCCGGTCCGGCTGCCGGAAGTCCCGATGTATCTCGACTGGCTGGCAACGGCTGAGCTGGAGCACGGCCTGACGCCAAAGGTAGAGAACCGGTTCCTCGCGGTTGTCGCCATAGATGGCCTGCCTGCCGAGAGCTGGCCCGGCATCCTCAACAATCTCGACTTGATGCCGCTTACCTACCGCTGGTCGTCGCGCTTCATCTTCCTTGATGCGGAAGAGGCACGCCAGAAGCTCGAACGCACGCGGAAGAAATGGCAGCAGAAGGTTCGCCCATTCTTCGATCAGCTTTTCCAGACGCAGAGCAGATCGGCCGATCAGGATGCCATGACCATGGTCGCCGAGACCGAAGACGCCATCGCTCAGGCTTCGTCCCAGCTGGTTGCATACGGCTACTATACACCGGTCGTGATCCTGTTTGATGAAGACCGCGACGCCCTGCAGGAAAAGGCGGAGGCTATCCGCCGGCTGGTCCAGGCCGAGGGGTTCGGAGCACGTGTCGAGACCTTGAACGCGACAGATGCGTTTCTCGGGAGCCTGCCGGGGAACTGGTACGCCAATATCCGTGAGCCGCTGATCAACACGAGCAACCTAGCGGATCTCATTCCATTGAACTCGGTATGGTCGGGAAATCCGGTGGCGCCGTGCCCGTTCTACCCACCGAACTCGCCGCCGCTGATGCAGGTGGCTTCGGGCTCAACCCCGTTCCGACTGAACCTGCATGTCGACGATGTCGGCCACACCCTGATCTTCGGACCTACAGGTTCGGGTAAATCGACCCTGCTCGCCTTAATCGCTGCGCAGTTCCGCCGCTATGATTGTGCCCAGATTTTTTCCTTCGACAAGGGCAACTCGCTCCTGCCCCTGACGCTTGCTGCCGGCGGCGATCACTACGAGATTGGCAACGACCAAAAGGGGGAGGGGAGAGCGCTGGCATTCTGCCCGCTCTTCGATCTTTCGACAGATGGCGATCGAGCATGGGCGACCGAGTGGATCGAAACGCTTGTCGCCCTGCAGGGCGTTACCATCACGCCGGACCACCGTAATGCAATCTCTCGCCAGATCGGGCTGATGGCGACAGCACCCGGAAAGTCGCTATCGGACTTCGTCAGCGGCGTGCAGATGCGCGAAATCAAGGATGCACTCTATCACTATACGGTCGATGGCCCGATGGGTCAGCTTCTCGACGCGGAAGAGGATGGCCTGACGCTTCGAGCGTTTCAGTGCTTCGAGATCGAGCAGCTCATGAACTTGGGCGAGCGTAATCTGGTGCCCGTCCTCACCTATCTCTTCCACCGGATCGAGAAGCGGCTCGACGGCTCACCTAGTCTTATTCTCCTCGACGAGGCTTGGCTGATGCTCGGCCATCCCGTGTTTCGCGACAAGATCCGGGAATGGCTGAAGGTTCTCCGCAAAGCCAATTGCGCGGTCGTTCTGGCGACGCAATCCATCTCCGACGCTGAGCGCTCCGGCATCATCGACGTGCTGAAGGAATCCTGCCCGACCAAGATCTGCTTGCCGAATGGCGCTGCGCGCGAGCCGGGCACGCGGGAATTCTACGAACGGATTGGCTTCAACGAGCGTCAGATCGAGATCGTTTCGGGTGCCATCCCCAAGCGCGAATACTACGTCGCCACGCCAGACGGACGGCGGCTCTTCGACATGTCGCTCGGGCCAGTGGCGCTGAGCTTTGTTGGCGCCTCCGGAAAGGAAGACCTGAAGCGGATCCGCGCACTGAAGGCGGAATACGGCCAGAACTGGCCTACGCATTGGCTTGAATCGAGAGGAGTTCACGATGCCACGTCGCACCGCAACGTCCAATAACTGGATCGTCGCAACGATAACCGCAGCGATCGCGCTGTCGCCGATTGCATCCGCCCGCGCGGGATCTGCAACGGGCGCTGCCACCGAATGGACGCAGCTCGCCAACAATGCGCAGCTTATCGACCTTCTGAAAAGCTCCGGCCTGCAGGTCGATAACCAGCTGACCCAGATCACGCAATTGGCAGAGCAAATCCAGAACCAGCTGAATATCTACGAGAATATGCTGCAGAACACCGCGCAGCTCCCTGACCATATCTGGGGCCAGGTCGAAAGCGATCTCAACCGTCTGCGCAGCATTGTCGATCAGGGGCAAAGCATCTCGTTTTCGATGGGCAATGCCGACGACGTCCTTCAGCAGCGGTTCAAGAGCTATGCGGATCTGAAGACCAACCTGCCCAGCGCCGAAACGTTCTCGACCACATACCAGTCTTGGTCGGACACGAACCGGGACACGATCGGCAGCACGCTGAAGGCGGCGAGCCTGACAGCGGATCAGTTCGACACGGAAGAAGGCACGATGAGCTCGCTGCGATCCATGTCGGTGTCGGCCGACGGCCAGATGAAGGCCCTCCAGGTCGGACACCAGATCGCAGCCCAGCAGGTGTCCCAGATGCAGAAGCTGCGCGGTCTTGTTTCCCAGCAGATGACGATGATGGGAACGTGGCTCCAGGCCGAACAGACGGACAAGGATCTCGCGCAGGCCAGGCGAGAGAAATTCTTCAATGCCGACGTTACCACGATCCCGAGCGGTCAGAAGATGGAGCCACGCTGGTGAGCCGCACGGTCGTGATCGTCATGGTGCTGGTCATGGTCGCTGCGGCAGCTTCCGCCACCACCATTTATTTCGTCCAGGCCAATGCCCCAGCAACAGGGATGAGCGAAGAGCAACGCGCCACCCGCGAGAAATTCTTCGGCACAGCGAAAGAGCTGCCCCCAATCGAAAAAGGTCAGGAGATGCGGCCGAGATGGTGAAGCGCAATCTTGAGCAGGCGTTCTTACTCGCAGGCATAGCCTGCCTGGTCTTGGCGACTCCCGCGTTCGCGCAGCATGGACAGGTTCTGACAGAGCTCGAGAACCAGGTTTCCGCTGCCGCAAAGGGATGGGAGACAACCATCATGGACGCGGCAAGGTCACTGTTCTGGATCCTTGCGGGGATCGAGGTCGGCATCGCTGCCGTGTGGCTCGCTATACAGGCCGCATCCCTTGAAAGCTGGTTCGCCGAACTCGTCCGGCGGATCATGTTCATCGGCTTTTTCGCGTTCGTTCTCACCCAGGGGCCAACGCTTGCGAGGGACGTCGTGAATAGTCTCTACCAGATCGGCGCGGGCGGTGGATCGGCCTCACCAGCCGAGGTGTTCGATGCCGGGATACGGGTCGCGTCGCAGATGTCCGAGCAGGCCAAGTTCGGCGTATTCGAGGACAATGCGCTTGCGATCGCCGCCGTCCTTGCGATGGGGGTTGTCGTGATTTGCTTTTCGCTCGTTGCCGCAATCTTCGTCGCAGTCATGGTGGAAATGTATGTGGGGTTGCTCGCCGGCATGATCATGCTCGGTTTGGGTGGCTCGTCCTTCACCAAGGACTTCGCCGTCCGCTACCTGGTCTATGCCTTTGGCGTCGGTATGAAGCTCATGGCACTGGTCATGATCGCGAAAATCGGCTCGGAGGTCCTTCTCGGCCTGGCGAAAGCGCCGACAGCGGATAGCGATCAGTTCATCACGACATTGGCTATCGCCGGCATTTCAGTCGTGGTGTTTATCATCTCGATGTACGTGCCAACGATTATCCAGGGGGTCGTTCAAGGCGCGTCTGTCTCTGGCGGCATGGAAGCCATCCGCCATGGTGGACAGGCCGCATCATTCGCGCTTGGAGCAACGTCGCTTGCGACCGGCGCCGTCGGAGCCGGAGGCGCGGCAGCTCAATCCGCGCGCGCAGCCGGATCCTCCGTGGCAGGCGCAGCACTCCGCGGCATGGGAGCCGGGATTGGGGCCGCCGGGAAAGCTGCCGGCTCGGCTGCCAAGGAAAAGGCAATCGGTTCACCAGGAGCCTACGCCGGTTCGATCATGGGGCTTGCCAACGCCAAGCTCGATCAGAGCCGAACTGAACAAAGCGGCCCCAAGACGCCGCCAGAACGAAACGACAAGTAATCATCAGAAAGGCGACAAGCGATGGCAGCAAACCGGCCGCCCGACAGCCCCTACCTTGCCGCGCGGCAGGAATGGACGGAACGATATGGATCCTACGTCCAGGCCGCGCGCGCGTGGCGGATCGTCGGCATTCTCGGACTTTCGATGGCCGTGATCGGCTTCACCTATGCCATGTATCTCAGCACACAGGTCAAGCTCGTGCCCTACATCGTCGAGGTCGACAAGCTCGGCACCTCGGTAACGGCAGGCTTCCCCCAGCAGATCGAGTATGCCGACGCCCGCGTCGTCCGTGCGACACTCGGCAACTTCATCACCAGCTTGAAGTCGATCACGCCCGACGCGGTGGTGCAGAAGCAATACATCGACCGGACCTACGCGCTTCTCAGGACGTCCGATCCTTCGACCCAGAAGATCAATGCCTGGTTTCGCGGCAATTCGCCGTTCGAAAAGGCCAAGACATCGACCATCGCCATCGAGGTCAACAACATCGTCGCGCTCTCCAACCAGACGTACCAGATCGACTGGACTGAATATGAACGCGACCGCAAGGGCAAGGAGACCGGCACACGCAGGTTCCGCGGGATCGCCACGGTCGCGCTGACTGCGCCACAGGACGAGGCGATCATCCGCCTCAACCCGATCGGTCTTTATGTCCAGGACTTCGACTGGACCGCACAGCTTTAAGGGCAGGGGATTTACATGCACAGAATAGGATTGATCGCGGCCGTCGGCTGCATGGCCGGGCTTGTCCTTGCGGATTGCGCAGTCGCACAGAGCATGACGTCGAACGAGGTGAAGGGGACCAACATCTCGCGAAAATGGCGGGGAACGCCGGGTCTGGTCACGACTGGGCCAGATGGGAAAGTGATCTTTCTGTTTGGCGAGACACAACCCTCTGTAATCTGCTCACCACTTCAGGTCTGCGATATCGAGCTGCAGGGCGGTGAGATCGTTCGTGATGTGCTTGTCGGCGACACGGTCCGTTGGAAGGTAGAGCCGGCGACATCTGGAGCAACCGGCGGGCAGGCGATCCACCTGATCGTAAAGCCGTCGGAGGCCGGCCTCGTCACGTCGATGGTCGTCACGACCTCTCGCCGGACCTATCATATCCAGCTCAAATCCCATCCCAGCCAATATATGGCTCGGATCGGCTTCGAGTATCCAGAGCATGCGTCGACCAAGCTGGCCGATATCAATGCCCGCCTAGAGACCGGCGGCATTCCGGGAGCCGCTCCAGATAAGCTGAACTTTTCCTATTCAGTCAGTGGCGGAGCCTCTTGGCGACCAAAGCGCGTCTATTCCGACGGAACCAAGACCTACATCCAGTTTCCCCGGTCGATCTCCGGGCAGGATGCACCGGTGCTGTTCGTCGTCAGCGGCGGCCAGAACCGTATCGTCAACTATCGCATGAAGAACGACATGATGATCGTCGACTACGCCATCGATAAGGCCGTGCTCGTCTCCGGGGCCGGCTGGCGCCAGCAGAAAATCATGATCCGGCGGGGAGGTTGACCGATGAAGAAGACAATAGTCGCCATCATCGTCACTGCCATGCTTTCCGGTTGTCAGACGGCGGATGATACGCTGACCACAAGTTCCACCCCGATTGCCGTCACCGGCGCCACCGCAAGCGCGATCGCCGGCGACATGGCAAGCCGCCTTGTCGAACAGGTGAGGCCAGCCAGTACCACAACCTTCAAGATGGAAAAGGACACGTCCGAATACGCCGCCGCACTTGAAGCCGCGCTGAAGGGATGGGGATACACAGTCATAGCCGATGGGAAAGTCGGCAAGGAACAGAAGCCAGTCGAGGTTGCATGGTCGATCGACAGTTTCGACGGACAGGTCCTTGCACGGATCAGCACGCCGGCCATCGCTCTCGGTCGCGCCTATACCGCGACATCCGCGGGCGCGACGCCCGCCAGTCCACTTTCGATCATGCAGCGAAACTGAGGGGAGGGGAGAGCATGGTTCAATCGCTCCAGCTCGGCACGACGGGCAGTGCTGACGATCAACAGAGCATGCGGCGCCTCAATCGCCTGCCAATCATCGTCGCGATTGTCATCATCGTTCTGTTCTTCGGCGTCGTGATCATCGGCCTGTCCTGGCGTGGCCTCTCCTTCAATCGAGAAAATGAACTCGACAGCACCTCCGCTTCCCCGGCGACCACGTTTGGCGATCAACTGAAACGTGGGGTGTCAGACGGCATCATAGGCGAACCAGAGCAACGCGAAGTGTTTCAGCCAACGCCCATCGTTGTCGAACGCGAGCCGGTGAGAGAGGCCGTCGTAGAGCGGCAGAATGAGGTCCGGAGTGAACGCCGATCGCAACTCGAGCCGGAAGCCGAGTGGAAGGCCCGGCTGAAGCGGGAACAAGACGAGCAGATTCTCCGCGAAGCGCAGCGTCAGAGGATGGCAAGCCTCCAGGCACGGGCGACAGCGCTCGATTCTCCGCTTAAGGTTGACGTTTCCGAGGTCCAGAAGAGCGCTTCCGAAACCAGAACTGACGCCCGCCAACCGCTCAATGCCACGACGAACAGTGCATCCGACCTCTACAGCGCTGCAATGAAGTCCGGTTTGCTCGGACAGAACGTTGATCAAAACGGACAAACCTCGAAGGAGGACTTCTTTAATCAGGACACCAAGGATCTTGGTTACCTGCCGAACCAGGTGGTCCCGCAGCTCTCGCCCTACGAGTTGAAGCGTGGATCGGTGATCCCGGCCACGATGATCACCGGCTTGAATTCGGATCTTCCGGGCAGGATTTCGGCACAGGTCAGCCAGAACGTCTATGACAGCGCCACCGGCTACAGGCTGCTCATCCCCCAAGGAGCAAAGCTGTTCGGTCGCTACGATTCCAAAGTGTCGTTCGGTCAGGAGCGCGTGCTGGTCGTCTGGACCGACCTGATCTTCCCCAACGGGACGACACTTCAGATCGGCGGCATGTCCGGCACGGATGCAGAGGGGTATGGCGGCTTCAAGGACAAGATCGATCGGCACCTCTGGCGCACGTTCGGCTCTGCCGCGCTCGTTGCCATCATCGGAACAGGCATCGACATGTCGATACCAGAAAGTTCGACCCTGGCCACGCAGGATACGGCTTCAGATGCCGCGAGGCGGAACTTTGCCGAGAGTTTTGGCCGAGTAACCGAGCAGACGATCTCAAAGAACCTGAATGTACAGCCGACCATCAGGATCAGGCCGGGTTACAAATTCAATATTCTTGTCGATCAGGATATTGTCTTTCCAAGGGGTTATTCAAACGCAGGGTAGTCGCGAAATCGGCAGACGAAACGTGGCACGTCCAGCCGCGATCGCTCATTGCTAGCTTCAGGCGGTTTTCGACACATCGTGCTGAAACGCTTGCAATGACAAAAACTCAGTTCCCTTTGATTGTCGGCTACACCAAGTGACGTAGCCCGGTGTTTGCGAGCATTGACCAGTTGCAGTGTTGAAAGTCGTATCTCATCATGATACATATCCCATATGATCCGGTCATTCAGAGGCAAGGTGACCGAACAGGTCGCGCAGGGGCAGAACCCAAAGGGCTTTCCCGCTGATTTGTTGAATGTGGCGCGGCGCAAGCTGGTCATGCTCGATAATGCCGCCGTTCTTGACGACTTGCGCGTGCCGCCTGCCAACCGGCTTGAGGCCCTGAAGGGTGACCGGGCCGGCCAGTATTCGATCCGCGTGAATGACCAGTTTCGGCTCTGCTTCCGCTGGGTTGACGGAAATGCGGAAGACGTTGAATTTGTCGATTACCATTGAAGGAGATAGCCATGACACTACTTGCTTTCGCTATCCATCCCGGCGAAATCCTCGACGAAGAGTTCTTGAAGCCGCTGAACATGACCGCTGGTGCGCTGGCCAAACGCCTCGATGTGCCGCGTACCCGTATTGAGCGGATCGTGAAGGGTGACACGGCCCTTTCGGCTGACACAGCGTTGCGGCTCTCTGCCTTTTTCGGCAACACGCCCGAGTTCTGGCTGAATCTGCAACGCGCCTACGACCTCGCCCAGGCGAGCAAGGTGGTCGATGTGTCGCATATTCGCCCGCTGGCAGCCGCTTGAACGTCTGCGAGAGCGTGGACTTGCCCGGCGCATGGGCCACCGACTTTCGTCTAGTGCACTGATAGATTTCAGCTATCTTACAAAAAAAATAGGAAATTGTTTCTGGTAGAGATATCTGAATTCGTCCGCCAATTCCGCATCTAAGGCATCGAGAGCGGAAAGCGGTTGAATTTCCCCACGCTGGATTTCTTCTTGCGCGTTCAGCAACGAACGCATCGCATATTTGCGATTTTCGATGCGACCCATATCCTTGCGGATAAGCGCGCACCCATATTCACTTGGGGTCATGAACTGAATTCTCCCGCTTGCCCGCATCTAATCCGTCAAATTTATATACAGATTGCCCGGTATTCTCGTGAAGCTCGTTTCACATTTGACGGCGATGGGATTGTCGCCGGTCCAACATCGAGACGTCAATAAATGAAATTATCTCGCATAAGAACGCGAGAACCCCGCCCAGCCTCGAATGAGGCCCGCCATAAATGCCCTACGCGATCGAGAATGACACGCCCCATCATTGTTTGTTCGAAATAGACATTCCTCGGGAATGTATGGGACGGCAAGCCACGATTTTCCATCATATCATGGTCGTCGACCCGACATTGGTGCGCAAGTAATGGGTTTTCAGATCCTCAGATACCCAATCCCGTCAGTGACCTCGATTTTGGTGCCAACGCTTCGTGAGTGCTCCTGAAACCGGCGCAATATCTTATCGGCATGCGCACCCTGCGCGACTTCGGGCACCAGGCGATCTTCCAGTGGATTGCCAGCCATGGCCTCGGCGCCGCCAATGATCACTGGATGGAACGTCATTTCGACCAATTGTCCGTCATCACCGAACGAACAAAGACCAATGACACTTTCCCATACTTCTGGCGCGCCCCATCGTGAACCAGCGGATTTCACATGGAAGATGAAATTCCCGAGGCTGTAGAAGATTGGCCGCCCCCGATAGATTGCGACGGGCTGCAGGACGGGAGCGCCATGGCTGACAAACATCGCGGCACCCGCATCGATACAGGCTCGGGCGACGGCGCCGACCCAATCGGGAACCTGAGCCCAGACCGGTGCCCAGTGATGATGGTGTAGATAGGCGATGACCAGAGCGCCTTCATCTGCCGCGGATCTGATCGTTGCCAGATTCCGCGACAGGTCCTGTTCATCGATTTTGACATTGCGACCAAACCGGTCAGCGCGGCGAAACACGGCGCGCGCGATGCAAACTTCGGTATCCGGGTCGACATGCGGCGCGTCGTCAGGCTGACTGTCATTCGCAAGATCCATCGACGTGTAGTCGACCCGATCACGCAGGATCTGCAGTCGCTCGAATGTCTCTGCGTCGACATCCACGACCTTACTCAGCTTCAGCCGATTGATCCCAGGGCGTTCAGGGCGATCCGTCGCGGCGTCGGCGGCATACATGAAATCCGGCCCCGGCCCACCATCCATGGCGACGAGTACCACCTTCTTATCCCCAAACGTGCCCTTTGCCGCTCGCCCTGCATCCGTGTAGTTCCGACCAATTCCCGCGTGAAGAAGGCCGCGTTTCTCCACCTCTTCGAGCGTTGAAAGGACGCCGGCCGGCCCGAGGTCGAAGGCATGATTGTTGGAAAGCGAAAGCCCCTGAAATCCCATGGCCCGAAGCGCGTCGAGCACGCGAGGTTGGCTGCAGCCGAACACCCCGCCTTTCAGCGGCCATCCGCCATGGCTACCAAGAATGGTGCTCTCGAAATTGGTGAACGCGAAATTAGCCCGACGCAGTATCTGCTCCACTTCGCCGAACCCTGCCGTTTTCACGTCGCGCGTGTCATGTTTGATCAGCGATTGTCCGGTTACGGCGATTGTGAACGTTTTCGTCATGACAGACCTTTCCTCGCCACGTTGGGACGCAGCGTGTGCATAGAGATTTTGAGTGTTGTGTTGCGGTGGTGCGGTAGCGGCGGACGGCCAGAAGGCCGCGACCGTCAATGGGTAAACCGGCTCGACCGTGCTTCGATCAGCCCGCGCGTGTAAGGGTTCTGCGACCGTGCAAAGATGAAGTCCGAGGAACCGGCATCTTCGACCTGTCCATTCCGGAAAATGTAGATTGAGCTGCAGAGCGCCTGAACGAGTGCGAGATCATGCGAGATGAAGAGCATCGATACGCCCTGCTCGATCACACACTCTTTCAGAAGCGCCACGATCTCGGCTTGCACCGAGACATCGAGTGCGGAGGTCGGCTCGTCGGCAACGATGATGCGCGGCCCGGCGAGAAGGGCGCGTGCGATACAGACGCGTTGTTTTTGCCCTCCGGACAATTGATGTGGGTATCGCGTTACAAGCGGCTGAGCCAGTTGAAGACGATCCAGCATGCCTGCAATCAGCGCTGCCGGATCGCCAGCCTTCGCGTTGCCGAACCGGACACTTTCCCGCAGGGTCTCACCGATCGTCATGCGCGGATTGAGGGAAATGGCTGGATCCTGAAAGATCATCTGCACCTGGCCGAGCAGACCACTCCTGTGACCAGGGCGGGCGACGTCAAAGTTCATGTCGTCGATTGAAAGCGTCCCATCGTTTGCGGTCTCGAGGCCAGCAATAATCCGGCCGATCGTGCTTTTGCCACTGCCGCTTTCACCGACAATACCGGTAATGGCACCACGCGTGAGTTCGACAGAGACGCTCTCGAGCGCAACCTTATCGGCCCCCTTGCGAAGCCAGCCAAGCCCACTTTCGGAAAACGTCTTCGTGACGTCACGCACAACCAGGATTGGCGAGGCTTGAGCTCCAACCTCAGCGCGAGCGTGCTCATCCGGGGAGGAGGCTAAGGTCTCAGCCTTATTCGGTGCGCCGCGCTGATCTGACAACCGCAGTCGCGGCACGGCTTTCAGAAGGCTGCGCGTATATTCCCGTGACGGAGCATCCAGAAGTGCGGCGGTGAAACCCTGCTCAATGACCTCGCCGCAACGCATTACGACCACCCGGTCCGTGATGTCGGATACGACCCCCATATCATGGGTCACAAGAATGATGGACACGCCGGTCTCATCGACGAGTTCCCGCAGGAGAGCCAGGATCTGCTTCTGCACGGTCGCATCGAGTGCAGATGTCGGCTCGTCTGCTATGATGATGTCGGGCGCTCCGGCAAGCGCGATAGCGATCACGATACGCTGACGCTGGCCACCGGAGAATTGATGAGGATAGCTGTGGTAACGTTCCCGCGCATCAGGAATGCCCACCCGTGTGAGGAGGTCAATCGTCACCTCATAGGCTTCATCGCGCAGTGTCTCGTCGATACTGGCGAGAATGGCTTCTTCAAGTTGAGGACCAATCGCCATCAGGGGGTCAAGCGAGGCGGTGTGGTCTTGAAAGATCGCCGATATCCGCCGCCCTCTGATTTTGGTCCATTGGCGTTCATCCATATCGTCAAGCAACATGCCATCAAACAGGATCGAACCTGCCACACGTTCGAATTCGGGGTTGAGCAAGCCAAGAATGGCATTGCCGAGGGTCGACTTGCCAGCACCGGACTCACCAATAAGACCCAGAATCTCGCCGCGCCGAAGGGTCAGGCTGACATCTTTCAAAATTGTGGTAGCGCCTGCCGGTGAGCGATGCCGCAGGGTGAGATTGTCGACCTGAAGCAGGGAATTGTTTGCGTTGTCACACACCATGGGAGCGGCTCCTCGGATTCAGCCGGTGACGAATGTCCTCGCTCGCAAAATTGATGCTTGCGATAAGGGCGAAGAGAGCAATGCCGGGGAAAAGGCTGATCCAGTACTGACCGGTCAACAGGTATTGAAAGCCGTTCGCCACGGTCGAACCGAGTGAAGGCTTGTCGACGGGAACACCCAATCCGAGAAACGACAGGGTCGCCTCGAGAGCAATGGCGTGCCCCAGTTCGATCGGTATCAGGGTGATCGCCGGTGCCATGCTGTTCGGAAGGAGATGCCGCAGAATGACGCGCCTCTTCGGCAAGCGAAGCAGGCGTGCCGCGTCCATATAGGATTTACCGATTTCGCTAAGCGCAACACCGCGTGCCAACCGGGCATAGGTCGCCCATTGGACGATGACGATCGCCAGGATGATGCGATCGATACCAGGACCAAGCGTGACGATCGCGATCAAGGCGACCAATATGGTAGGAAGGCTAAGCTGGAGGTCAACGACCCGCATGATCACCGCATCAACCCACTTGCCAAAATAGGCCGCACTGACGCCCAATGTCAGTCCGATGAAGGCCGCGATCAGCGTGCTGGTGATCGAGACGAACAGGCTGATACGCAATCCATAAAGGATGGTGCTGACAATGTCCCGCCCGAGACCATCGGTCCCGAGCCAGTAAACGAACCCGCTCCCGGAATGGGTGCCAGGTGGTGAGGACGCCTCCCAAGCCTGGATCTGCAAGGGATCATAGGGATCTTGCGGCGCGATGAACGGTGCCGTCACGGCAACGATGAAGTAGCTCGCTAGCAGCAATCCGGACAGGGTGAAGCAATACTCACGTCGCGACTTCCAAAGCAATCGAAGTGTCTCTGTCGTCATGGGGTTCTCCTCATGTGGAAAGACGCACGCGCGGATCGAGCACGGCATAAAAGAGATCGACGAGAGCGTTCAGCCCAACGAAGACAACGGAAACGAAGGTCAGCGTCGCCATGACGACGGGCCGATCCAGGAGCTGGATGGAATCGATCAGGAGCTTGCCGACGCCCGGCCATGCGAAAATGGTTTCCACCACAACGGCGAAAGCCAGCATGCCGCCGAACTGCATGCCGATAATCGTGACGATCGGAATGCTGATGTTGGGCAGGGTGTGTCTGAACAGGATACGCTGAGGTGACAGGCCCTTGGCGCGGCAGAACCGGATGAAGTCCTGGCCTTCAACTTCGATCGCGCCAGCACGAGCAAGCCGCGCGATCAATGCGATGTTCGGCAACGCCAGTGCGAGGGCCGGCAGTGTCAGGCGTCGCCATCCATCTGAGGTGAGGGCGCTCCATTCCATGCCAAACCAAACAGCCGTTGTGCCGCGACCGCTCGCAGGGAACCATCCGAGCAGAATGGCGCCAAGCAGGATCAGCATCATGCTCAGCCAGAAGGAGGGAATGCTCAGGGCAAAGACGCTGGCCCTGAGAACAACGCGATCGAACAGTCCGCCCTGGTGACGTCCCGCCACCAGACCAATCAAAGTACCGCAAGGCGCTGCAATCAGCATTGCGATTACAGCGAGTTCGAATGTGGCAGGCAGTTTGCTCATGACAAGCGAAAATGCCGGCAGATGATAGATGTACGAGGTCCCGAAGTTGCCGCTGAGGACATTCTTCATGAACAGAAAATACTGCCACCAGAACGGCTGATCGAGGCCAAGCGCGATTGTTGCGTTTCGAATGTCGTCAGGCGTCGCCGTCTCGATATTGACGATGTTGAAAACGGGGTTGCCGACGCTGTGAATGCCGGCAAACGCGATCACCGACATGACGAGAAGGAGAAGGAAGGCTTGTGAAAGCCTTCCAATAACAATGGTCATCATCGGTGACCCCTCACTTGCTCGAGGGGGCCGCCTGCATGGCGGTTGTCCATCCACGCGGATGGACTGCATAGGAGCTGACCTTCTGGCCATGTCCGACGATCAGGTGAAAATGATAGAGGGGCAGGGTGGGATAATCGGCCATGACGAACTCAGTCGCCTTGGCCAGCGCCGCATTGCGATCGGGGCCGTCTTCCATGGTCATTGCCTTGGCCAGCATGGCATCGAATTCCGGGTTCTTGTACTTCCCGAAATTCAGCGACCCCGTTCCGGCACCCGTATCGGCGGAGCCCAGAATGGCGCCGAGGCAGAAGGTGACGGCCTCGCCGGAGCAACCGCCATACCAGGCGGGGTAATCGCCGTTCGAACGCTTCGTGGTGTAGACGGAAAAGGGTGAGACGACCGGCTGGACATTCACACCGATCCGGGCCCAGTTTTGCGCAATCGACTGCAGGGACTCGCTGTCGCCGGGGTAGCGACCGCCGGGTCCGGCAAGCACGACATTGAAGCCATCCGGAAATCCGGCCTCCGCAAGAAGTGTCTTTGCACCTTCATAGTCTGGCGGCGTCACCTTCAGGTTTTCAGACGTACCAGCCAGACCGGGCGGGAAGATCTGTGCTGCCGCGGTGCCATAGCCGAGCAGGATCTTGTCCGCGATGAAAGCGCGATCCGAGGCCATGGTGAGAGCCTGACGGACACGCTTGTCCTTGAAGGGGTTCCCGATTTCCTTGCCGGCCTTGTCGGTGACACCCGGCAGCTTATCTCGGTCGAGATCGAACTGCAGGAAATTCGAGCGGGCGGCGGCGGTGCTTTCAACCTTGACGCCACGCTGTTCGAGGCCCGCCACATCGCGAGCCGGAATATAGTCGGCGACGTCGACATCACCCGTTGTCAATGCCGCGACACGCGCCGCCGGGCTTTCGATGACGCGAAACCGCACATTCGACCATGCCGGTGCTGCACCCCAATAGGCATCGTTACGCACCAGGTTCAGGGTTTCGCCCGATTGCCAGCTTTCAAACTTGTAGGGCCCGGTACCGACAGGCTTGGCTGCGGCATTCAGCGCCTCGGTGGTCGCGAAACCATCCGCCTTGTGCGGCATGATGAAAATCGGTGTCATCATGAGCGGCAAGGTCGGAATGTCGTTGGTCGTTTCGATGACAACGGTCAACGGATCGGGTGCCGTAACGGACTTGATCGCCTGGGTGTAGGAGCGATAGCCGCCGCTTGGTGGTTTCAGAAAGTCGCGGATTCGCTCGATCGAGTAAATGACATCCTGAGTGGTGAGGGGCGAACCATCGTGGAACTTGACGCCCTCCCTCAGCTTGAACTCCCATTGCGTTTGCGACAAACGCTTCCACGATGTTGCCAGCTGCGGCTGCGGGTTCATCTGTGCATCCTGGGTGACGAGATGCTCGTAGATATGGGACAGCAGGGAGTTGGTTTCGCTGAGATCGGCATAATGCGGGTCGAGCGTCATCAGCTTGAACTGCGTTCCCACGCGCAAATCCTCCGCTAATGCGACCGTCCCGAAGAGGCCTCCCGAAGCCGCTACGACGAGCGCCACGGCAAATACGGACGTGCGAAATTGATGCTTGAAAGCCATTCTCATGTTCCCTTGTTGATTTTTAGCGTCCGACCTGCCGCAATGAAGGGGCTTTCACCGCGCACGTAACCGCGACCACGGAACAGATGCCCCGGGCAGGCCGGCAAAATACAGCCGGCAGGACGATGCGACCTGTTTGCAGCGGGCTACAAAAAGAGGCGGTCGTTGCGTGTGGAAAGGTTTCTTTGGATAATTGCAGGCAAAGTTCTGCTATTCTCAGAATCAGCCATGATCCGAGCTCCTACCAGCTTGATTGTGGTTAGGTCAGGTGGCGTGCTCCAACACGCTATCTGACTGCTTGCAAGAAAAGACCTACAGGAAGACCCTATGCCGCGCAACCAAAATCACCATCGTATGGTGATATGAAGCCAATTCAATGTAAGCTCGCGCGTACCGCGTTGGGATGGGGTGTTGTGGAGCTTGCTAAAGCTGCAGGCGTTTCGACGCAGACAATTGTTCGGCTTGAGCGTGGAGAAGAACTACGCGAAAAGACGCTCGCACGCATTCAAGAAAAGCTGGAAGAAGCCGGTATCGAGTTCATTCCGGAGAATGGTGGCGGTGTAGGCGTGCGGTTTCGGAGTCCAAGCTGAGCCGATGTAAATCGGTAAGCGGCGAGCGACCGCAATGGGGCCGCAAGCTGTCAGTCCGGTTCCGATGAGCAAGGTCGAGAAAGTAGACATCCACATAGCATTCGAAACATGAACCACCGGTTCGAATCTCCTCCGGCGGACCGCACGCGACGAACATGAGAACCATGAGATTGTCGTGACCAACGGGCGTAGTCTCGCCTCCGCGTAACTTGGTGACGCAAAACGTGCGCAGATCATGTCGCTGACTAGCCGAGACCCCGCGTTCCGGCTCCCCCGAACAGGATCCGGGTTGGCACTAGAACCCAGCAGACGCAGGCGAGGCAGGCTCAGGATTGCGAAATAGTTATCCCACAGAATATCGGTAAACGCATGACGCCCACTTGCCTCTTAGATACCTTGCAAAAAATTTCTTGCCAGCCAGGGTTGTTTCTTAGATGCTCCGCGACGACGTGGGTTGGGTAATATTTCTACGTCAATTATGCGGTCGTCTGGAGATAATATCGCGGGCGGAGTGGTATTGGGGGAAATCGCTTGATCACCGACATCGAGATCGCCAACGTGGCGACCTATCCGGCCACTGGCGAGCGGCTGACGGACCTGAAGAAGATCAACTACCTGTTCGGTCACAATGGCTGCGGCAAGACGACGATCTCGCGCGCGGTCCACGACCCGTCGATCTGTGCGGGATATACTGTCAATTGGCGCGACGGACGCGAGCTTGCGACATTGGTCTTCAACCGAGATTTCGCCGAGGCCAGCTTTGGCGACCAGATGCAGGGCATCTTTACGCTCGGTGAGGATTCGACCCGGGCGGTGGCGGAGATAGAACGCCTTACGGGCGAGATCGCAGGACTTGATAGCGACATCGTCAACCTGCGCCGGAATCTTGTGGGAGAGGACGGTACCGGCGGCCGCGAGGCCGAACTTGCGGCAGCGCGAGCAGCACTGATCGATGCGTGCTGGAAGTCGCAGATCGACCACAAGGACGCGTTCATGGACGCCTTCACGGGCTACCGTGGCAAGAAGAGCGACTTCTGCACGAAACTGTTGGCCGAGGCAGAGCGTAACATTTCGAAGTTGAAGACGCTGGACGCCCTGACAGCGGAGGCGGCGACCGTCTTCCAGGATGCCGCGACGCCGGAGATCGCGATCGCTCCGATTTCCTTTGACCGCTTCGCGGGTCTGGAGGCTTCTCCGATCCTCGCGCGCAGCGTTGTGGGCCGCGACGACGTGGTCGTGGCCGCTCTCATCGGCCGCCTTGGCAACAGCGATTGGGTCAAGCAGGGCGTTGGATATCTGGCCGAGGCCGACGGCCCATGTCCATTCTGCCAACAACCAGCACCCGCCGGACTGCTTGATGATCTCAACGCGTTCTTCGACGAGCAGTATGAGGCTGATCTCGCCTCAATTGACCTTCTCGCGGCGTCGTATGAGCAGGCTGTCAATGCCGTCATCGCCCGCATTGACGCCCTCATTGCGGCGCCACATAGGTTTGTGGACGCAGTCATCCTCGGCGAACGCTCCGCGGCGCTGAAGACTGCTTTCGAACTCAACATTGAACGCATTATGGCGAAACGGAAGGAGCCGAGTGGTGTGGTAGAACTAGACGCTACGGTCGAGTTGACGGCTGCGATCACCGCCCTGATTGCAGCCGCGAATGATGCAACGGAGCAGTATAACACCACCATCCGCAACCTCGCGAGTGCGAAGTCGGCGCTGACCGCGCAGATATGGAGGTTTGTCGTCGAGGAACGACGCACGGATCTCGAAACCTACCAGACCACGGCCAGCAATCTTAACCGCGCGATCGACGGTATGCGTCGCAGCATGGGCGACAAGACCACGCGGCGAGCGGACCTAAGACGCCAACTTTCCGCGATCGAAGAGACGATCACAAGCGTTCGCCCGACGGTCGATTCCATCAATCGGATACTCAGCCAGTATGGCTTCTCCAACTTCCGCCTCGAGGTGGCTGGTGAGCGCGACGACATGTATCGCCTTGTTCGACTGGACGGGAGCGATGCAGCTTACTCCTTGAGCGAGGGTGAGCGCTCTTTCATCACCTTCCTCTACTTCTATCACCAACTAGCTGGCAGTACCTCGTCCACCGGCACCGCAGTCGAGAAGGTTGTGGTATTCGACGATCCCGTCTCGAGTCTCGACGCTGACGTCCTGTTCGTCGTCAGTGCGCTGATCCGGAAGGTCATATCCGACGTGCGGCAGAATGTAGGCAACGTACGGCAGGTGTTCGTGCTCACGCACAACATCTACTTTCACAAAGAGGTCAGTTTCGACCGAGAGCGCCGTGGCCAGGCGCGGTCGTTCGAGACTTTCTGGATCGTTCGGAAGCGCGAGAATGTGTCCTCGGTCACCCACTACGATTACAACCCGGTCAAGACCTCCTACGAACTGCTGTGGGATGAGGTGCGCAACCCAGACCGACCGAACCTCACTATCCAGAACACGATGCGTCGGATCGTCGAGAACTATCTGACCGTGCTCGGCGGGCTGAAGCAGGACGAAATCGTTGCACTTTTTGAAGGGCGCGACGCCCAGATCTGTGCCTCGCTATTCTCGTGGATCAACGACGGATCGCACAGCTCGCACGACGATATCTACGTTGCCGTCGATGACAATGCCGTGCAAGGCTATCTACATGTGTTCAGAGAGGTGTTCGAGCGCACAGGGCACGGCGCGCACTACCGGATGATGATGCGCATCAGCGAGGACGATTCGCAAGATGACGGAGTGATTGCGGTACCTGTGGATGCAGCCGCGGCTCCTCCCGCTCGACTTGCCCCGCCTACCCAAGCTCCCGAGCAACCAGTTGGTGGATAGGAGATGGCTGGCCCGGTCTCGATCGATAAGGCGTGGTGGGAGCATCTTACCCCAACCTCGATGCACAGGCTGCGCGGGGAGTTTGAGCAGCGGCTACGCACCTGGTGCGAGACGGACTACGGTAAGTTCTGGCTTAATAGCGCGCGGGAGCCAGGTGGCGTGATCCGGATCAAAGCTGGCGACGTCGTCCCGGATTTTCACATGGTCGCGATGCGTAACGGCTTGAATTTCGTCGTGCCGCAGGAGCGCATGCGCGAGGGACACCGGAACGTGTCGATCGGCATTGACGAATATAGGTCTGGTAAGCCTCAACAAGCCGGCGAGCTCATACTATCGCCCGTGATTCGCCTCGACCTCGTGACCGACCTCGCGCTCATGGCCGCGGCGCGCAGATTCGACATCAACATGCCGTCCGCAGGCGTGACAGAACCGAGCATCCTGTTCTCGGCACCTGCGCACATCCTCATCGCGCCGAATGGCTGGCCGAAGAAGTCGTTCGTCCTCTACCAGCATATCTTCGGCGAGGGCGGCTCCTACCCCGTCGATGGCTACTTCTACGTCGGCATCACGACGCGGAGCTGGAAGACCCGCTGGGCCGAGCATCGGCGCGCGATGCGCAAGGGCAGCAACCTGCTGTTTCACCGAAAGCTGCGGGAGGAACTGGAGGCCAAGCGAGTGACCTACATCCACCACAAGGTGATGGCTGTTACGACCGACGCCGAGGCGCTTTACGAAGCGGAAGAAGCGCTGGTGCGCGGCCATTGGGAGGACACTAGGCGGCTCAACATGATCCCGGGCGGTCGGGCAGGGTACCGCTAACTTCAGCGTGCAGGCTTGGTCGACCTAAGTTTGGAGGATACGCTATAAGCAATGTCGGCTTTGAGGAAGTCGCGAATATCGGTCGAACCGCCGAAATGGCGGCGCAAAGCTGCCGGTTCACGCTGGATCCTATCGGCGGCTCACGTCATCACGCTTTGGCTTGCGCCTGTATTCGCCGGCAACGTTTTTGAATGCTGTGGGTAACCTTCTCAATAACCCTCGTTGGATCGGCCGCAATGGCAGCAATTTGCGGGGCCACATCCTCGCAAGTGGCGCTGACAAGCTCTGCAAGTTCGTCGACACGCCGGAGAGTCGATGCGCCGCTTAATCCGGCTTCATCCGCCAACGCCTGCCAATCCGCTGGCTGCAAGTCCGATGCGGTGAACCGTCCGGCAACCCCCTGCGGCAGGCTCTGATCAACCTGATGGTAAACCGCCGCACACATCAGGTCATAAAGAGGCGCCAACTTGGCGGATCCACTGGCCCCTATGAGAATGGAATAATTCTTCGCGTGCGAATCCGAATTACAGATCAGCACATTGAAAATCACAGCGTCGAGAAGCTTTGAGCGTTCGGCAGGGGAAACAAGATCGCTGATGGCGTCGAACATCATTTTCAGGGTTACTCCGCCGCCTGCTATCGATCGTTCGTATTTTTGCGACGGGAAATGGCCCGTTAGCTGGCAGAGATCTTCCTGATGCAGGCGACGGATTTCTCCTTGCACGTCTGTGAAGCGATCATAGCGCTTTACAAGCAGATAACGTCGCTTACCGCTTACACCAATGGTCGCATCCGCAGCCTCAAGGCCGCAGGCACTTGCGAGAGCAAGACAGAAAGCCTCATTTTCAACGCTTCCGGCCAGATGCCGGGTGTCCGGTTTTAAGATGTGCGTAGACGGTGTGCCGTCGACCGGAATTGAAATCCCACCGCCTTCATCAACGAAGACAGGTAATTTCTCCTGGACGCCTGCGAGCGACATGGATACGCCTCGCTCCCCCACCAGGAAGGGCTTGGCGGGTAGTTCGTTCAAAATGCGTTCCAGTGCAACCGCATCCGGCACGGGTTGAAGGTGAATGCCCGGCTTTCGAGGCTCACCAATTGAAAGGGCGCCTGCGGTGTCGCGTCCAATGTGACCGAGCAGCCCGACGATGTCCTGCGGAGACACCTTCAATCGTTGGCCGATTTCGGCAAGGTGTGTTTCCGGGAGGAGATTGGCGAGCCAGGGTAGCAACCTATCGGCGCCAACAGGACCAGAGCGCAGCGGCATGGTCAGGGAAACAGGAAAAGCCGAGCGGCGCGTCTCCCAGCTATGGTCATAGTTCAGGCGCCATTCGCCTGCGAAAGCCAGATGGGCAACTGGAAAAGTCTCGTAAAAGATGGTCGTCATCGACCATCCCCGAAAGTTGGCAAGAAACCAAGACCATCATCAGATGAGGATGAAGCCGCCCGCGCTGTCTTGAGATCGCCAATCTCAAGACCGACAGTGCGCGCAACGATCAACGCCTTTTCGAGCTGACTGCTCGGCTTTCCGGATTCGAGTTCGACGATGAAGCGCTCCCCCGTACCGGAGCGCGCGGCAAGCTCGACCTGGGTCCAGCCGAGACCTTTCCGTTTTTCGCGGACAGCAGCTCCGAATTCACGCGCAGACCGAAACATTTAACACTCCAGCGAAGACTTACCGTACAGTAAGTTTTTGAGGGATTCAATGACAATCTTACCGAACAGGAAGAATCGCTGACATCCACGCAAGATCGTCCTGATCGGGAAGCTTTAGAACCGTAGTGGGAGCCCACGAACGGGGGCGGTCGTGCATACGCTTTCCTCAAAAGACAATGTTTCCGTTGCAATCACGACGTCAGACGCTGCTTAGCAGAAGGCTTGTTTCGCTGTTGGACACGCCATCGATCATGCGGATTTCACGCAGCACGCGATCGAAGTCGGAAAGACTGCCCGCACGAATATCAGCCACCAGATCCCATTTGCCATTGGTGGTATGGAGCGAAGCGATTTCCGGTATGCCGCGCAGCTTGCGGATGACCTGCGTCGTCGATTTTCCCACGACTTCGACCATCATCACGGCGTGAACCCTTCGGTCGTCATAGTCCTCGCGTATCCGCACCGTGAACCCTAGCAGCGTTCCGGTTTCCGTCAGCCGGTCCAGCCGGTTCTGCACCGTGCCGCGCGCAACGCCGATTGCATCCGCCAGCTTTGCAAGGGAAGCACGTCCGTCGCCACGCAGATGCGCGATGATGCGACGGTCGAGTTCATCGGGAATGTATTTGGCAACGTCCATTTGCTTCACTGTCATTTATGGCAACTGATGTGGTCATTTTGATTATTTCTCTGTCGATTTAAACACTTTTTTGCGATTTTTGTTGAACATGCGCCGCGTTAGCCTTGGCGAATAACCAAGGAGCAGCCATGTCCCAGTTTCCTTCCGCAAAAGCGCTCATTCCCTTTGTCAGCGTCGAGAACATGATGCGTCTCGTTCATCATGTCGGTGTCGAAACCATGCTGGTGGAATTGACGGACGCCATTGAGGCCGACTTTCGCCGATGGGACGTCTTCGACAAGACGCCGCGCATCGCTTCCCATTCCCGCGATGGCGTTATCGAGCTGATGCCGACCTCGGACGGCGAGATCTATGGATTCAAATATGTAAACGGCCATCCGAAGAACATGGCGGCAGGGTTTCAGACCGTGACCGCATTCGGGCTGCTGGCGCAGGTGTCGACGGGATATCCGGTTCTTCTGACGGAAATGACGTTGTTAACGGCGTTGCGCACCGCCGCGACGTCGGCCATGGCCGCGCGACATCTGGCCCCTAAAAAGGTCAGGGTCATGGCGATGATCGGTAACGGTGCCCAGGCCGAGTTTCAGGCATTGGCTATGAAGGCGGTAGTGGGTATCGAGGAAGTCCGGCTTTACGATATCGATCCGCAGGCGACCGCCAAAGCTGCCGCCAATCTCGCCGACTCCGGCCTGATCGTTACGGCCTGCGGCACGGCACACGAGGCAATCAGGGGCGCGGGGATCATCACGACCTGCACGGCCGACAAGCAATTCGCGACCATTCTGACGGACAACATGGTCGGCGCGGGCGTACACATCAACGCCATCGGCGGGGATTGCCCGGGCAAAACAGAGCTGCACAAGGACATTCTTGCGCGCGCGGATACATTCGTGGAGTACCCGCCGCAGACCCGCGTTGAAGGCGAGATCCAGCAGATGGATCCGGATTATCCAGTTACAGAGCTGTGGCGCGTTGTGCGCGGCGAAGCCGAAGGGCGGCGGGATCAACGCCAAATCACCCTTTTCGACAGCGTGGGCTTCGCGGTGGAAGATTTTTCCGCTTTACGCTATGTCCGGGAAAAGTTGAAAGGCACTGATTTTTACCAGGAAATAGACATCATTGCCGACCCGGACGATCCGCGCGATCTGTTCGGCATGCTGCGCCGTGCGAAGGTGTGACGGCGATGACGAAGAGAACCACTTATTCCGTTCAGGCCCCGGGGGCTGTGGTTATGGTGCGCCCGCACCATTTTACCGTGAATACCGAGACCGCCGCCGATAACAGTTTCCAGGTGATGCATGACGATGACGCCGATCTCGCGGCAATTGCTTATGCCGAAATCACCGCAACCGCCCGGACCCTGCAAGATCACGGGGTGACCGTTCATCTGTTCGAGGACGAAGGAAAAGTCACGCCGGATTCGGTGTTTCCCAATAACTGGTTCTCGACCCACGCTGGCGGTCACGTGGCCATCTATCCGATGAAGGCTGAAAGCCGCCGCCGGGAACGCCGCGCGGACGTCATCGAGATGTTGAAAACCCGCTACCGGGTGCAGGATATCATCGATTATTCGGGATTGGAGCCCGACGGGCTGTTTCTTGAAGGAACAGGCGCGATGGTTCTCGATCACATCGACCGGGTGGCCTATGCGGCGCGTTCCGACAGGACGGACCCGATCGCGCTCGAACGGTTCTGCACGCACTTCAATTTCGAGCCGATGGTATTCGATGCCTGCGATGAGCAGGGCGTTCCCGTGTATCACACCAATGTACTGATGTGCGTGGCGACGGATTTCGCGATGATCGGTCTGGACATGATCGCCAGCGAAAGACGACGCGCTGAAATCGTGATGCGGCTCAAACGGTCTGGTCGGGACGTGATTGCACTGACCAATGACCAGATTCGCCGGTTCGCAGGCAATGCGCTGGAGCTGCAGGGGCAAAGCGGACGCATTCTGGCGCTGTCGGCTACGGCGCTGGCGGCGCTCGACAGGGAACAGGTGAAGGCGATAGGCGCGTTCGCCGAACCGGTGGCCCTCAATATTCAAACCATCGAGAAAGCCGGCGGTTCCGTCCGTTGCACACTTGCCGGCATCCACCTGACATGCCGCTGAATATCAAAGCCTAGGAAGCCGGAGCATCTGTGACCGTCGCCACGGCGATGCGGTCATAGACCTGACCATTGCCATTCGCGCGATTTCGGCGTGATGCTGCCAGAAGCGATATTCGCCGACATCGCCGCCCAGATCGGATCTCGCGTGAAGCTTGAAAGGTTGCCACTGGCATCCTCCAACGTCAGATCGGCGTATTTTGTAAGCAAAGGTAAAATTCCGCCTGCCGCTTCGATCTCTTGAAGCGGCCGTCCATCAACGGGCTTCAGCACACGGTGCCCCCAAACGCCGGGTCGCTCGTCGTCCTTTAGCGTCAGCGGGAACTCGCGGTCACCTGCCACGTCAAATCCGACCGCAGCCAGATGGCGCATCAGAGGAAGGTAGACCGTTTGCCGGCATCCTCCGAGCACTCTCACGCCCGGCAGGATCGCGGTCACGAGATAGGACATGAACATGCCAGGCAAGATCGTTCGGTCGCGGAGGGCCTGCGCCAGACATTCCGGTGTAAAACTCACCTCCAGGCCCGGAGACCGTGCGGATCTGAGCACGCCGTCATTGAGGTAGAGAGGGAATACACGGTCCTTTCCCAACCCCCAGAAGAGATCGGTCGTCCGCCGGATCCAACCCGCCCATGGACCGGCATTCAAACGATCAATCTCCTGCAAAACAGCCAAGGCCGCACCCGTGCCGCCGACGAAATGTGCCGACAACCAGGATGCGGAATCTTCGAGATGATCGGCAATCAGATCGGCCATGTCGAAATCATCGAGTTGCAGGCGGTTGACCGGTGCGGCGAACAGTTCTTGCCAAAGCGCCTGATTGCCCATCTTGATCGCCTCGGCGCCTGTCCGAAACTCTGCCTTCGGCAGTATATCCAAAAGCCGGCGCGCCGAAGCACTCGGTGCGGTCTGCCCCCGCGAGTTTGACAGGGCATAACGATAGGGTCCGTTCTCGCAGGCAATACTGGTTCCGACCAGCCGTTTACGAGGGAGGCCAAATACGTTCAAGGCCTCTCCTTCCAGCGGCAGCCAGCCCGGTCCCTTCTTGGCGCTTTCCCTAAAAGCAGATGTCGAGACCGAGTAGGTAATGTGCCATCGCCTGCCATGGGCCAAAAGGCCGAGAAGGCTGAAGAGATGCGTGTAAAAAGCATCGGGTTCCACGAGAAGCAGCGCATGCGGACCGGTTTGTATTACCGGCGCGGCAACGACATCGGCGCCAGCGCTGACCGCCTGATCGGTGTTGAAGCCTGATTTCAGCGCTGCTCTTTCAATGCAGTGGCGAAGGCGATCCATCGCGTGAAGACGCACTTCGTTTTCAGATCGGAATGCCTCAATTCCGTAGACAAAGCCGGCATAGTCACCCAACCGACGTGTCCAGTACGGTACTAGATTGGGAAGGAGAGATGATAGTGACCGACGGACATCCGTCGCGCTGCAGTATTCGATGGATGGCGTGTCATCATCCGATGTCATGTCAACAATCCTGCCGTTGACCAGGCGCCGACGAACACACCGCGTTCGCTCGCCGCCATGCAAGGGCAGGGGCTATTGGCTCGGATTGCGTATCGGTCAAAACGAGCGGCAATGCCTCATAGCAGTAAGCCGGTGGTATCGCCGGCTTCACCAACGATGAGATAAACTCGAGCAAAGAGGAGCGCGCGTTGGAGGATGCGTTGGTGTAAAAGTTGCCGCTGTTCCAGATAACCACTGAATAGCGGAAGAACGACCTCAGCGCCGTAACCGTGGTTGGTAGGTCAACCTGGCAATCCGACATCGTATTGAGGATTTCAGACTTCTTCTCCGAGATGTTCTGTCGTGAAAAATACCGCGTCTTGAACAATTCGTCCTTCTGCCATTCCCGCTCGTCATAAACGAGCGGATCTTGCTGGGCGAGCTTCTGCACCTGCAGGAGAATGCCACCTGGCTTGATACGGGGTGCGATAAACTCGAGTTGCCGCACCCGATCCCGATCGAACATCTGAAATGTAGTGTCTTCGAAAAGGATATCGAAGCCATTCTGGAAATCTGAGAGATCAGGATCGGCGATGTACCGCTCGCTGTCGAGCGCGAAAAACGGGCCGAAGAAAAAATGGGCATGTTCACTTGCGCGGTTTGCCAGAAACACATCACGGTTGGCAGCTGTTGCACTGCAGCAGAGCGTCTTGAGGCGACCATCTCCAAGGACGGCCAATGTACGAATAAAGCAGCCGGTCCCGGCCCCAAGGGTGTAGACGGTCGCGGGTTTCGCTGTGCGGGCCCAAATTCGCGTTGCAAAGGAATATATGCCGGCTCCCAGGCGGATCTGCTCCTCAAGCCGGTAAGGGATGCTGGCATAATAGTGACCGTCGAAACCACCGAACAGGCGTGCATGGCTGTGTGCGAACACGGCGCAATCAAGGTCGAAATCGAGCAGGCTCAGATCCGGCTCGGGCTGTGCAATGTCGGGAACGCCACCTTCCTGGCTGGCGGTACGCTGGAAAAACGTGGAGAACGAGGTCAGCCGCGGCGCGTTTCGCCAGCGTTCTATCGTTTGCGGATCCACCATCTTCGGCTCCCTTCTCGGTCAACACAGCGCATCCCATGTCGCTGGCGTGTGTGAGAGAGGATTGTGAAGCCCAGGGAGAGAACCGCAATTTGCCGAATTCGTCAGATTGCGCCTGGCCGATCGGATGTAGATGCGAACCGCGCTTTCGGAGACGTCAAGAGCGGCCGCGATTTGCTTGTAGATCTTACCGGATGCGAGCAGTTGAAGGCATTGCCGTTCCCGCGTTGAAAGATCACGTTCCATGCCTGGATGGCGAAGGCCGGAGATTCTCATGACCTTTTCGTGCAGATAGTAGGCGATGATATGCAGTTCGTGGACGATCGATCGTTTGAGAACCGCCCAATCCTCGTTCGGTAAGTCCGAGGTGACTGAAAACAAACACCGTTCGCCATTGGCACCCCTGATAGGGATTGCAAGTCCATTGGGGCCAACGCCATGGCGGATGGCATCGTCGAAGAAGTGCGTGACCTCGCCGGACTGTCGTTTGACCGACGACCAGTCCATCGGCAGGAGACCCGTTCGCGCAATCGCAACAACCGGATCGATGGCGATGTAATCGTTCACCACGTAGGTGTTGATCCATTCTTGCGGGTACGTACTGGCGTAAAATGGAGTGAGAGGTGATGTGCTACCGGTTCGCAAGGCCAGAAATGTCACATGGGACAAGCCGTAGCGCGCGCTGATGACGTTAAGTGCGTCGGCCAATTCCTCTGGTGTTTCCAACGTTTGAATGTCGAGCAGCGACCGCGCTAAATGTGTCCGATCGTCCATTTGCATTCGAATGACGTGATTGTACCGAAATCGAAAGGGTTAGCCGAACTTGACAATCCGGCGGCGGCTATATCGACCCTAGCCGCGGGTCACCGCGACTGAAACTGGTAGAAGAATGAGTGGAACGGAAAAGGCCGCGAACCAGCCACTCGGCTGAGCCGTCATGCGACGATGGCGGGATTTCCGGCAACGATGATCCAACCGATGGGATTAGGGTCAGCGCCACATCCTATCCCTGCGCAGAAGTCTATCGAGCGGCCGCTGCTGAGATCCCTCCTGACTGCTCGGAGCCTCTGCCTCCAGTGACCACCAGTTCAGACGCCGTCAACGCCCCGATCATGCCGTGGTTTTTGAATCAAATCAGTCCCAGTTTTGTGGCGACGGCGGTCGCCTGAGGCAACGTATCTGCCCGCAAGGCCTTTTTCGCATTGATCAGATGAAAATGGACGTTGGAATAGCTCGTGTTCTCGATCTTCGCGATGTCACGCATCGTACGACCTTCAGCAGACCATTTCAGCGTCATCGCTTGCCGGCCACTGAGGTCCGGTATCGGCGACGATGGTAGTTCCGCAGCGCATGCCTCAATGCGGGCGTGCAACAAGGTGACCGCGTTTACAGAAAGCACGGGATCGAGTTTCAGAGACTGAAGACGGTGCGGATCCGCCGTCGTTAGCATGAATATCCCCCGACCACGCAACCCGGTCTCGAAGGGGATGGCGACGCCCGCCCGGATCCCGAGATCGTATGCCTCGATGAACATTTTTCTGATCGACGCCCGGCTCCCACGCAAAAGCTCCTCACCGTTCCACAAAAAGGCATGGGCACATTGTCGAGCACGGGAGAGAACGGGATCAAAAGCGTCGTAGCGGCCTTCGAGATAGCGCGCCTGCCATTGAGGCGGGAAATTTGACAGCGTCGTCAGCCGCGACAGATTTGTGGCATCGACATGGATGTAAGAGAAGTGCTCGAACCCGAGCTCTTTGGTCGACAACATCACAAGATCGAAGATTGCCCTCGTGGTTGTCATGACGGATGTTGCGTCCATCAGGTTCCGCAGCCATGTCTTCATGCTTTGTCGTCCTGTCGTGATTTTTACCGCACTGGTAACGCGCGACGTCATGAGTGGATTTCAACTGAAAAGGGCACAGCCAGCAGCCCAGTCCGTTGACTGGCGGTATGCCCCAAAGCGGGCACACCGCCACATTTGCCTTCGTCCGCGTGGGGCCGGGGCGCTGAAGAACCATGCATATTTCAAGAGGGAGTGTGCCTAAGCAACCTTCCGACCAGCGTTGCGATCTTCAACCAGCAAGGGACCGGCGATATTCGTGGTGGCGGCGATGCCATCCCACAACACCTGAGAAATTTCGAAGAGTCCTGCGTAGGTCATGACACGGCCAATCCTCGTCGGCACGCCGATCACCTCCGCAGGGCAGTTCGATGCCCGAAAGACGCGGGCCATGCGAGCATCGTAAACGGAGACGATATGGCTAAGACATGCGGATTGGCCAATCTCGACCATTCCGCACAGCAGTTCGGTCGTCACCCTGTCGATCCGCCGTCTCCCATTATGAGCCATGTCGGGATCGATGCAGAAGCGCGAGCTCTCCCAGATGAGCGGGCTTTCGATAACCAGTCCATCGGGAAGCAGAACGGGAAATACGTCTCGCAGCATATTCGGACCGGTTGTCGGCAGCAGCCGAACAGAACCCTCAAGGCGCCCGGTGGTATCATTGACGGCAAGAAGATAGAGAGGGTCGGCCGCATCGAATACGTCGATCTCCCGACCGTCGGTAACCGTCACATCCCATTGCAATCGGTCTTTGAACACCCGGGCCCTTAAGGCATGCATGTCATCCAGAAGCTGGCGGTACTCTGAGCGATTTGCTGTTTCCACGATCTTCAACATCTGTTCCACCTTTCGTTTATTCAACAACGAAAGGACAAAACGGAGAGCGTGAATACCCGGCATTTCCACCGGGTTTACGGAGGCCCGATCAGTATGTTTTCGTTATACGCCTTGGTTACGGCGTGGGTCATATTTGCAGCACCGAGCTTCGAAAGGATGAGGTTGACGTAAAATCGAACCGTCTTCTCTGAAATCCCCATAATCATTGAGGTCTCCCAGTCCGTCTTTCCGGTCGCCTTCCATTTGAGGCACTCTACCTCGCGCGGAGCAAGGCTCACCATTGGTCGTTCCGGGTTTCCACGGCGCGTGACCATCTGATGGAAGAGGTAAGCGAACATCTGAAAGTCGCGTTTCAGATACTTAAGGTCGCGTCGCCATTTCTCCGGACTACCATTGCCGGTAATGGTGAAGAGTGCGCGATCACCGGAACGACCGCGGACAGGTATCGTCAAGCCATTGTAGCCGATGCCAAATTCGGAAGCCTCGCCGAAGAACCTTCGAAACTTGGCACCGCGATGGTCATGCCCGTTCCACTCTACCGGCAGGACAGCGGAAAAGCCTGAGCGGATGACCGGATCAAGGGTCACATAGTTTGATTTCTTGTAATGCGTGACCCAATCAGAGGAGTAAGTCACCGTCAGGAACGGATCAGCCGCGGTGCTTTTCTGGACATTCACACCGAAGTAAGCGGCTGACGCCAAACCGTAGAAGGCGCACATTTTCCGAAGCAGCGCAGGAGGATCAGCCGTTCCGTCTTCGAACTCCGAGATCAGCAGATCGTAGATTTTTTCTAACGTTTGCAAGAGCATACACCGTCACAAATGTGTCATGCTCCTCCCGAAAACTACGCTATTGGTTGTTTTTGGTCTGTCAACTCAATTACGAGCAATCAAGACAAGCTCTCCTTTTTGTGAATGCGGTAGGCTCTCAGGTGTACGATGAGATTTTAGCATAGGCCTTCACATCATAAGTGAGAATCATGATATATCCTCCGCAAGGAGAATGATTATTGTTCAGATGTCGCGTGCCTATACGCCTGCAGAGGCAGCTGCCGTCAGCGAAGTTGCCGTGAAGTCGGTGCATAATGCAATCGACAAACGGATCATCGCACGTCGTCTTTCTGAAGACGAGGGACGGGCGCTTTCCGACGATGACCTGTTGCGCCTGAAGCTTTGGTATGGGGTCGGTTCGATCTTGTCGGCCGAGCGTCGTCAGCGGCTTTTTGACACGATCGACCAGGACCCCGATGTCGATACCGTGCGAGTGGACGACTATCTGATCGTTGATGTTGCGCGTGCGCGCGAACAGCTTGCCGCGCGTGCGGAGGCGCTCCGGGAGGCGGAACGGGTTATCGAATCCGTGAAGGGTGTCCTTGGCGGTGAACCGGTCTTCCGCAAAACCCGAGTTCCGGTCAGGACGATTGCCGCCGTGAAGGCGCAGGGCGCAACCTCCGAGGAGATTATCGAGGGGTATCCTTCGCTTACTTTGCGCATGGTTGAGCTTGCAGAAATATGGACTGCTGCTCACCCGGCACGGGGTCGGCCTCGCAAGCTATCCGAGCTCGGCGCGACCGTGAAATCGTCAAAGCGTCTATCGCTTACGATAGGTGCAAGGAAGCCCTCGCGTGCCTGACAGGTATCGTCTCACATCGACCATAAAATTGAGAGAGGTGCAGCCTGCAAGCGTTCGGCGAAGGGTGTGATGCGGTCATGATCGTGCAGGACCAGGCCGCGGACGAAACGATCGCCGCCGGCTGCTTGTAACTGACGTAGCCCACGAAAATCGTCGGCCTTGACGGTCGCAGATGCCTTGATCTCAATGCCGATGATGCGGCCGCGCCGATCTTCAATCACGACATCGACCTCATCCAGGTCTTTGGTCCTGTAATGAGAGAACGAAACGCGCCTCTCCGACCAGGATGCCAGTTTCATCAACTCGGAGACAACAAAGCTCTCCAGAAGCGCGCCAAATCTTGTCTTGTCGTCGGACAGTCGGGCCAGTTCGTCTTCGCGTAAGGCCGCTAGCAGTCCTGTGTCGATGAAATGCAGCTTTGGCGTTTTAACAAGCCTGCTAAGCCGGTTGTTCGACCAGGGCACGAGCGTCTTCACCAGAAACAGGCGTTCAAGAATGGCGACGTATTTCTGTGCTGTTACCCCTGACAACCCGAGCGCCGAGCCGAAGCTGCTGTTGTTGATCAATTGTCCAGCGTGCTCCGCGAGAACGTTAAGGAGACGTGGAAGGCGGTCGAGTTGATCGATGTTGGCGATGTCCCGCACGTCGCGATCCAGTATCAAGCTGACGTAGTCTTCAAGCCACGATACACGACGGGAAACACTGTTGCGTTTCAAGACTTCCGGGTAGCCACCGGCCAGTACGATGCTCATAAGATCTTTGCCCAGGACAACATCACCGTTGGTGCTCGGCTCCTCTCCGGCAAACAGTCGGTCAAGCATAAGACCTGGGCTCGACCTGACTTCGGCCTGCGCAAAGGGAAAAAGCGGAATGACGGCCATTCGGCCGGCAAGGGAATCGGCAATGGTGGGAATTGTTGCGAGGTTAGCAGAACCCGTCAGCAGGAATCGGCCCGGCTCCTGGTCGTCATCCACGCTCGCCTTGATCGCGAGCATCAGATCTGGCGCCCGTTGTACTTCATCGATAACGGCGCGCTTGATCCCTCGGATGAACCCCGTCGGATCCGCTTTCGCTGCGTTCAGGGTACCTGCATCATCAAGTGTGATGTAAGGGCGATCCCCATTTGCGAACATTCGCGCCAGTGTTGTTTTTCCGGCCTGTCGTGGCCCGGAGATCAATACAACACGGGTGTCTGCCAAGGCAGCCTCGACGAGAGGCAGCACTTTGCGGACGACGAGAGGTTTAGAATCTGACGGTTCAATCATGCGTCCATTTTTAATTCTTTCCCCGTCCAATTTAAAGCGTCTCGTCGTCCATTTTTAATTTTATGACCGCCCAATCTAAAATCTGACTATTTCTGACCACCGATCCTCGTCAGATCGATGCGGATGTCGGCATCGTCAGGCGTGGACGGCTCTTCTTTCTCCTGGGGCGTGGCGTCGGCCTCCGGAGCCTCTTCTGCCTCATCGCCATCCTCTGATTCTTGCACGACCGCACCACCGGGGTCCTCCACCTGGAACACGCTCTCGCCCTCGAACTTCCCGGTCTGCCATGCATGCACAGCATCGTCGAAGAGCTGCGGAAAGACCTCCTCATTCGTCGGGTTGCCATACCATTTGGCGACGATGCGGAGGATCTTGGCGAACATTCCTGTGCCCGTCCGCAGATTGGCGCAGGGCTCGACCAGATCGACCGACAATTCAGAAGCATCCTTCAGGCCGATGCCCGCCGGGATCTGGGTGAGGCCGACCCGCACGACCGAGCCGCCAATGTTGTCGCGAATGATCTCAATCGCTTCCTCGGGTGTTTTCGGTTTGGGAATGAGGATGAGGCGGCCGCCGGACCTCACCGTGATGGCCAGCGGGTCCTCCGAGCCAACAGCCTGCACGAACTGTTCCACGATAGCTGGCTTCAGCGATGGCTCAGCACATTCCTTGATCAACGCAGCTTCCAGCATGCGATCTCCAAACCTAACTGTTGAACGAGATGACGAGCGGCAGGCCGAACAGGCGGGCCCAGGCCTCACTGCTTACCCGTTGAATGTCGATGATCGATGTCCCTGCGGTCCACCAGCCATTCCCGACCGCGAGGATGGCGTCGGGTCGGTGGAGCGCCGACTGCAGGACCGGCCAGATGAGAAGCTGCTCGTAGCAGATCAGCGGCATCAGACTCAGGTCGCGGACATGGACGACGGGATTGGCGAAGAAATGCGCCCGAGCGCCGCCTTGATCGCCAACCCAGGCTCGCCATGGCTGCCACATCGATCCGGGCACCGGCATCCTCTCCCGATAGAGAATGTCGCTCCCATCAGCCGACACTTTCACGAGCACATTGTCATAGCCTTGGCTGTCGATGACGGCCGCTCCCGCGATGACAGTGATGCCCTTATCCGTGAGAGATCGCTCCCAGGTGCGGCTAACCGTCGGCGTCCAGAAGCCGAGAGCGCTTTCCGGTAATACGATCGTCGTGCCCGGCGGGTGACGGCGAACAATGTCGATCAGGTCACGTTGACGCCGCAGGCCAGTTTCACGCCCGAGCGATGCGCCCATTTCAAGGTCGACACCGATCCACGATGCGGGTAGGTTCGGTGTCGTCCACTGAGCGGCGGACCAGAGCCAAATGCCCGTCATGGCCAAGGCTGCAGCCGGCCGATAACGCGTCGTCATGACGATCAGGCCGGCTGCCATCGCGCCCAGACCCCACCATCCCCAGCAGGGAAACAAAACGCCCGCAGCAGTGATCGGATGCGCCCATCCCAAAATGCCGAACGGTGGGACCGCCATCACGACGCAAGCAGCCAGGTAACGGAGCGGCTTTTGCCATCCCTTGCGATCCGACCAGAGCACCGAATGGACCGCCACGAAGGCGGAGGAGGCGACCAGCCAGAGCAAAAGGCCGGGCCAGATATCCGATGAATAGAAGTTCGCCACCCCCTGCGGCAGTCCTCGCGATGCAGCGAGGAAGTAGGCGGCAGAGACCGCCGTTGCCTGCAGACGCGTCCGTGCCAAGGACCAAAGCATGGGGAAGGTGGCCGCGACGGGCAAGAGAAGCACATCACCGCTCCAGCCGATCCACCCAACACTCGTTGATAGCGCGACGAGGACACCCGTTCGGAAGGCATCACGGCGCATAGGTCCAGACCTCTCGCGCCAGTCCGAGGATTCCATCCATTGGCAAAGGACCAAAATACCGGCTATCGAACGATCCCGAAAACGGGGAATGCAGGAAGACCGTTCCGGGCGGAATGACACCCCCGTCGTACCGCTCCATCTTTCGCCCTTTGCCGTCCAACGGCGCAACGCGCGAGTGAGGAAGCGGACGACTATCGACCCGGACAACGTCATGGATCTCGATCATCTGTCCGGATGTCGCCACAACCGTCTTGATCAGCGGCGCCACGCGGCCGGCGCATCGGCCGAAACGCAGATATCCACGCGCCCGCGCCTTGCGCATCGCGTCGGTGTTTGGTGGGCAAATGAAGACCAGATCGCCGACCAGAATCGGACGATCGGGTTTGACGATCCGCCAGAGGCCCAGCGGTTCACTGGGTGTGAGATTGACCCTGAAGCCCTGTCCTCCAAGCAGGACGATGAAGCCAAGTGCGAACAGACTGACGCTGGAGATCCGATAGAACCAGATAAGCCGTTTCATGCGCCGTAGCACTCTGTGTCGATGACGCATCTTCATCTGAGGGGGAGCCCCTGAGATTTCGTCTGACGCAGTGTCTCAGCCTGCTTGAGTGCCGTCACACTGCGCTCATGGGCGTTCAGTTGCTGGACCGTCCGCATCGTGTTCCAGGCCTGCTGCACCTCGCTCTTCTGCGCAGCATTCATGCCTGATGTGACGCGCTGGAACGCCTCGCCGGTGACATCCTTCGCAGCCAGGGGCAGGAAGGTCCTTTCTCCGAAACGTTCAGTGACCGCCTTCGCGAAACCTTCCAGTTCAGCCTTCACCATCTTGTCGGCAAGCGCATATTCGTGCCCAGAGTGCAGGTCGTTTCTGTCGATGGCATCGCGGACGCGTTCCAGCACGCTCTTCGCATTGGCAGAGAGGGCAGGGATCTCCAGGGCGACTTGTCTACGCACCGCCAGTTCCTCGGCGTGATTTCGCCGCTCGGCATCGCCACGCTGGCGGAGATAATCGCTGATGCTGTCGGCGAGCGGCGTCACATTTTTAAGCGCCCGGTCCCGGTCGACCTTGTCGCCGCGGCTTGCGAGTAGACCCGTCTTGCCCTTGAGGGCACCGAAGGTTTCTGGCTCGTTGGCAATTCTGGCGATCGTCTTTTCCGCGGCCGACTGGTCGCGCAGCATCGCATCGACGTTCGCTGCCTTGAATGCTACTTCCGGCTGCGCGTAGACGTGATGGAAGCGCATCGAGACTTCTTCCCATTGCTTCTTGAGCGCCGGGTCTGCGGCGAGTTTATCCTCGACGGCTTGGTCGATCGATTTCGGGAATGTGGTGATACCGGCCACCATGGGCTTTGCCTCCTTTGCTGCAGTGGGAACGGTGCTAGCCGTCGACGTTGCGAAACCGAGCCTGGCGCCGAGGGCTGCAAGCCGGCCGGCGAGATCGACAAGCTTCTGCTTCTGCCGGACCGTCCATTCGAGACGATCGCGCGCAACCGTTCTGGCGACGTTGACGATGTGAAGACCGCGCGCTTCGGCAAAGCGGAGTGCCTGGCGGTAGATGCTGCCGCCAGCGTAATCGAGCGTCGTTTCCTTGGAATTCCTGCGCGACAAAATCTCGACCAGACCGCCTGCCCTGGTAAAGGATCGGTGGCCGTAATAGACGCCGACATCTTCGCGGTGGCGTGTCATCGCAACATAGGTGAGGTGGCGATCGAGAGACAGGGACGCGAGCACCTTGACCCGGTCAACGGTCGCACCCTGGCTCTTGTGCACCGTGGTGGCATAACCATGATCGACATTGTTGTAGAAGCGCTGTTCAATGGTGACCTGGCGCAGGTGCTCACCATCGCCGATGACAGCGACGATACGACCGGGCGCAGCTTCCACCACCTTGCCCAGCATGCCGTTCTTGACGCCGATTGCCCCTTCGTTTTTCAGGAAGACGATTTGGTCACCGGCTGCAAAGCTTCTGACACCGTCGGCGGTCTTGAACGGCGAACCGTGCTCGATGATGCCGCGCTCGATCAGTTTCGTGCGCGCCAGCTCATTCAGCATGCGGACGTCACGGCGCAGGTGCGCAAGGATCAATGTGGACTTGGCAGGATCGTATTCGCGGTTCCAGTCCGAGATGAGGTTGGTGACCGCATCGGCCTTCAGCTCTGAGCCGATCATCTTGCCGTTGGACTGATAGGCTGCGAGGGCTTTGCCGACATTGCCACGCGCGAGATCGAGCGAAGCGTCGCGCATCCATTGCTCACGCTGGCGATAGATGGTTTCGAGTTCGGCATAGCCGATGCGATCGGCAATGGCGCGGAAGGCAGCACCCGCCTCGATCGGCTGAAGCTGCTCATGATCGCCGACAAGCACGAACTTGGCGCCAGCTTTGGTAACAGCTTCGACGAATGTCGCCATTTGCCGCGACGACACCATGCCAGCCTCGTCCAGAACGAAAACCGTCTTGTCGTCGAGCTGCCCGCGACCCTGATTCCAGCGGAGTTCCCAGGACGACAGGGTACGGGAGACGATGCCCGCTTCCTTCTCCAGACCTTCAGCCGCCTTGCCGGCAAGCGCACCACCGACGACGCGATAGCCGGCCGCTTCCCACGCCTCGCGCGCCGCCCTCATCATCGTTGTCTTGCCAGCGCCCGCGCGGCCGATCACGGCTGCAATCCGCTCATCACCGGCTACATGTTCGATGGCAGCCTTCTGCTCGTCGGACAGCCTTTCGTGACGCGCGAACGTCGCCTCAAGCACGGGCTGCCGGACGCCATGCGAAGACCGCTGCGAGAGCCAAATCGCCCTGCTCGCCATCTCGGCTTCGAGCCGGATCAGTTCGCGTGTCGTGTATTTAGCCGGTGCGCGAACACCCGTCGTGAAGTCCAGACACTCGCGATCGAGCCGGAGGGTTTCGGGGTTCTGCAGGATGCGCGCCATCAGACTTTGGAAGAGACCGGCATCATCGATATAGCGATGCAGGATCTTGGCGACATCGCGTTCGTCGAACACGCTCTTCTCCCGCGTGATTAGGTCCAGCACGATCTCCGGACTACGCTGAATCCGGCGGGCATTCTCGGCTCGCCGCTCTTCCTGCAGCTCCAGCCGTTCGAGCGCAGCCTTCTCTTCCGCACCGACCGCCTTCCGCTCGATCGCCTTCGTGCCAACACCAAGATGGATGGTGGGCGTCAGCTCAATTCCCTGCTTCTCAAAGGACCGGCCATCGATCCTGATGTCCAGGCCGGCAAGCGCCAGGTGCCGGTTCTGGCAGGCGAACCAGCCGTCACGAAACGCATTGAAGTTTTCTAGGCCACCGGCCCAAAGCTCGTAGACGATCTTGCCGCTATCGTTTCGCAGCGCTTTGCCGTCCGGTCCCGTGACGGCCACCTTTTTCGAACCGAAACCGACCTCGGTCAGCGGTCGCAACGTCGTCATCAAATGGATATGCGGATTGCCCGGCGCGTCATGGAAAACCCAGTCGGCAACCATGCCTTGGACTGTGATGTGCCTGGCAACGAATTCCTGAACGAGATCGATGTTCTGCTCGGCTGAAAGCTCTATCGGCAGGGCGATGGTGACATCCTTGGCGAGCTGCGCATCCGATCGCTTCTCGAACTCCTCGACCTTGTTCCAGAAGGCTTCCGAGGCTCCCGAGACGGATCGATCGGCAATCAATGATTGCAGCCATTCAGGGGCATTCGTGGGGATGACAAACTCCTCATGCAACAGGCCCTGCTTGCGGGTGTAGTCGATCGTCCTTGCTTCCCGCTCATAGTCCATCTTGGCGCAATGCCGGTAGGCCGCCGACAGCACGGCGCTTCGGCCGGAGCCGCGGGCGACGATGCTGACTGAAAAATGCGGGACGGCCATTGCAGAAAACGCTCCTTGGATCGAACAAAATCAACGTGTTCGTGAGGAGCGAAAGGCCTCCGGCAGGGGGCAAAAGCAGAGCGTCGCATCAGCGACGTATAATTGCGCCCTTCGGATCCGCCCTTCGAACGGTCGGGATGATGCTCAAAAGCGTAGGCTCCGCCTACTCGCATTTCTGTTAGTAGATCGGCACGCCGATCTGAACGACTCTGGCTGCGTCAACCACGAAAAGCAGCATCAGAGGACAATCCAGAGATGAAGAAACCATCCTCCAAGATCCGCGAAGAAATCGCCAAGCTCCAGGAGCAGCTCAAGCACGCGGAAACAAAAGAGGCAGAGCGTATCGGTCGCGTCGCACTGCGGGCAGGCCTTGGCGAAATCGAAATCGAGGAGACCGAGCTCCAGGCAGCGTTCGAGGAACTGGCGAAACGCTTTCGCGGAGGCAAGGTCGGCACGAGCGGACGGAAAGGGGCAGGGGAGAGCAGCACGAGCAGCGGGCAGTCCGAAGCGCTCGCGTCTGGCGCGGCTTCGGGCGGCACTCCTGAGGCTTGAGCGCATGAGTAAGACCATATCGTCCGATGCCCGGAAGAAGGACACGCGCGACAAGATCGAGCTTGGCGGCCTGATCGTCAAAGCCGGCCTTCGCTTCGAGAAGCGAGCGCTTCTGCTCGGTGCCCTGATCGACCTGCAGATGCGGCTGAAGTCCGACGATAGCGAGCGATCCCGACTGACAGCGATCGGGGCGGAGGCGTTCGGCGATGAAGGCGAATAGGATCATTCTTGTCATTCTGCCCGCAGTCATGATGGTAGCCACGGTGCGCGCGATGACGGGGATGGAGACATGGCTTTCCGCGTTCGGAAAGACCGAGGCGGCAAAGCTCGCGTTGGGACGGGCTGGGGTAGCGGCACCCTACATGGCGGCGGCTGGGCTCGGCCTGATTTTGTTATTTGCAACAGCCGGATCGGCGCGCATCCGTTCTGCAGGGGCTGGGGCTGCTATCGGAAACGCGGCCGTCATCCTGACGGCTTGCCTGCGAGAGGGCATCCGGCTTGCAGCACTATCGTCCCAGGTGCCGGCGGGAAAATCCGCGCTTTCCTATCTCGATCCTTCGACAATGATTGGCGCGGCCGCTGCGTTGATGTCCGGCTTCTTCGCAATGCGCGTGGCGATGGTCGGTAACGCCGCCTTCGCCCGGGCAACACCAAAACGGATCATCGGCAAGCGTGCCCTGCACGGCGAGGCCGACTGGATGAAACTTGCCGAAGCGGAGAAGCTCTTCTCGGACGCGGGCGGCATCGTGATCGGCGAGCGGTATCGCGTCGACCGAGACGGTGTCGCCGCCGTCTCGTTCCGTGCCGATAACAACGAGACCTGGGGCGCCGGCGGCAAATCCCCGTTGCTCTGCTTCGACGGATCGTTCGGTTCCTCGCATGGCATCGTCTTTGCGGGATCGGGCGGTTACAAAACGACCTCGGTAACGATCCCTACGGCGTTGAAGTGGGGCGGATCCCTCATCGTGCTCGATCCCTCCAACGAGGTCGCGCCCATGGTCTCGAAACATCGTGAAGGCGCGGGCCGGCGTGTCAGGATTCTCGATCCGCGCAAACCCGCAACGGGCTTCAACGCCCTTGACTGGGTCGGCCAATATGGCGGCACGAAGGAGGAGGATATCGCCTCGGTCGCCTCATGGATCATGAGTGACAGCGGTCGCGCAAGCGGTGTCCGCGACGACTTCTTCCGCGCTTCCGGCCTTCAGCTCCTGACAGCGATCATCGCTGATGTCTGCCTGTCCGGACATACACCGAAGGAAAAGCAGACGCTCCGTCAGGTCCGCGAAAACCTGTCCGAACCCGAGCCGAAACTGCGACAGCGTCTGCAGGATATCTACGACAATTCGGGATCGGACTTCGTGAAAGAGAACGTCGCCGCATTCGTCAACATGACGCCGGAAACCTTTTCCGGTGTCTATGCGAATGCCATCAAGGAGACCCACTGGCTGTCATATCAGAACTATGCGGCGCTGGTCTCAGGTTCGACTTTTCGCACTGAGGACATCGCGTCGGGAAAGACCGACGTGTTCATCAACATCGACCTGAAGACGCTAGAGACCCATAGTGGGTTGGCGCGCGTCGTGATCGGTTCGTTTCTAAACGCGATCTACAATCGGGATGGCGCAATGGAAGGGCGCGCCCTCTTCCTACTCGATGAGGTCGCCCGTCTCGGCTACATGCGCATCCTGGAGACAGCGCGTGACGCCGGTCGCAAGTATGGGATCACGCTGACGATGATCTATCAGTCGATCGGCCAGTTGCGGGAAACCTATGGTGGGCGCGACGCCTCCAGCAAGTGGTTCGAGAGCGCAAGCTGGATCAGCTTTGCCGCCATCAACGATCCGGAAACCGCCGACTATATCTCTCGTCGCTGCGGCATGACGACGGTCGAGATCGATCAGGTCAGCCGAAGCTTCCAGTCGCGCGGGTCGTCGCGGACCCGGTCGAAACAGCTGGCAGCCCGGCCGCTTATCCAGCCACACGAAGTGCTGCGCATGAGGGCGGATGAGCAGATCGTGTTCACGGCCGGCAACGCACCGCTGCGATGCGGCCGCGCCATCTGGTTCCGGCGGAAAGATATGACCGCTTGCGTGGAGCGAAGCAGGTTTCTGCGGCGCGACGCGCCTGCACATACAGAATGAAGAGCATCGGAGAAATCAGCATAGATGGGCTAATCGGCTTCGTGCCCCATCCCATCCGTAGGGAGCCAGGGGCTGCACCGCACTGCCGATGATACAGTCGCCTGTCGGAACAGGCACAACCATCATGCAGAGGAGCGCAGCCATGAAACATTATGCCGGCCTCGATGTCTCGGTCAAAGAAACGAGCATCTGTATCGTAGATGAAAGCGGGAAAGTATGCCGCGAACGGAAGGTGGCATCTCACCCGGAGGACCTTGTCGCGATCCTCAGCGATCCCTCTTTTAGCTTGGAAAGGGTAGGCGTTGAGGCGGGCCCCTTGTCCCAATGGCTGTTTGAAGGGCTGGCAGGAGCGGGCTTGCCCATCTTCTGCATCGAGACGCGGCACACCAAAGCTTTCCTGGATGCCCTGCAACAGAACAAGAGCGACAGGAACGATGCACGCGGCATCGCCCACATGATGCGGGTCGGCCTGTTCAAGGACGTGCATGTGAAGACGCTTACCAGCCAGAAGCGTCGCGCCTTGCTGACGGCCCGATCGTTGCTGCAGGAGAAGGCGATCGACCTGGAGAACGAAATGCGCGGGCTCCTGCGCAACTTCGGACTGAAGGTCGGCCATGTCTCTGGCGGCACGTTCGAGAGAAGGATACTCGAACTTGTCGAACACGACACTGAGCTAGCGGAAATCATGGAGCCATTGCTCGCCGGACGGCGCAAGTTGCGAGAAGGTCTTGCCAAACTGGAGAAGAGGGTTCTGGCCGAGGCGAAACAGGACGACGTTTGCAGGCGGCTAATGACGGTGCCTGGCGTTGGGCCGATCGTCTCGCTCGCTTATGTCTCGACGATCGATATTCCCAGCAGGTTTCGTCATTCGCGATCAGTCGGAGCGATATTGGGCCTCACCCCTGTCCTGAAACAGTCCGGCGAAATGAGCCGGGTTGGCCATGTCTCTCTACGCGGGGACGCCATGATGCGGCGACTGCTCTATGAGGCCGCCCAGTCGATGATGACGCGCGTGGTGAAATGGTGCTGGCTGAAGGCATGGGCCATGAACATCGCCAAGCGCCATGGCAGCAAGAAAGCCAAGGTCGCACTGGCCCGCCGCCTCGCCGTTGTCATGCATCGCATGTGGGTGGATGGCACCGAGTTCCGCTGGACAAGGGAGGACAGTGTCTCAACGGTCGCGGCATGACGATCGGCTATAGAGGCGAGAGAGACATTCGAATCCAAGGTTCCGTGTAGCAGCGGAAAACGTCCTTCGCGGACGATGGTGATGTGAGTTCGCGGCGTCGCTTATACCGATGATCCGTCATCAGGATGCAGCATAGATTGGACCACTTCATCTACTGGAACCCATCATGGGAGGGCTGAATGCCGATCCCGGAGAGAAGCGCGGGCCACGAAAAGACGTTGAAAGCTGCATCAGCCGGACGCAGATAACACCTGCTCCTGTAGAGCAACGCTTTCGGCTGGAAAGCGCCATTAGCGGACCTTGCTGCTAAGCCGGGTTTGATAATCGAATGTGCCGGTCGGCGCGCATCGCAAGCCACCTGCCGGGTGTCATCCCGAAGGCGCTGCGAAATTGGCGTGTAAGATGTGCTTGGTCTGAGAACTGGCATTCTGCAGCTACTCGTGCCAAACCGACACCAGCTTCCATTAACAGTTTTGCGCGGTCTAGGCGGCGCATCATAACGTAGCGGTGAGGGCTCGTGCCAAGCAAAAGACGAAACTGCCGCGCCAGAGAATAGCGATCAAGCCCTGTCAGTGCCTCTAGGGTTTCCGAACGGATGGTTTCATCGCTATGACTTGTAAGGTAGTCACGTGCCCGGAGAATAGCGATCCGGGCAATCTTCGTCACGGGCTTAGCAGGTGCTCCGGCCTCAATCGAGAGAATCACTGAAATCCGTGCGATGGCATCATCCAAAGCCAGCTCGTCCGGTCCGTGGTCGAGATCATACAGAATGGTGGCCAGCGCGTGCCATAGGTCCTCATTCGTAACGACCGGATCGGGAACGAATGGAAGTGATCTAGTATGCGCGTGAACAGAACCGATTAATTCCGGCGGCAGATAGACCATTCGATAAATTAAGCCATCTGCCGTCCCGGCAGCGCCATCGTGGACTTCATCGGGGTGCAGAACAATAACCTTGCCAGGGCTACTGAAGCGATCAGCGCCGCGATAACGAAACGTCTGCACGCCATGGAGGGTCAGACCTAATGCATAGGTGTCATGTCGATGCGGTGAAAACCCGTTGCCGCGAAAACGCGCTTCGATCCGCTCGATGCCACCTCCGTCACTGGTTACCCGCAGACCGTTCTGGAACTCGCCTTTGCACAAACGTTCAATACCGAAGGTAAGCTCTGGCGATAATGGTTCGCTTTTCTCAAATCCCTGACTGGAGTTTCCAAACATGTTTGACACCAAGATCGCAATCGTTTTGCGCGATGACCTCGCCACCTGGCAGAAGCTGAACGTTACCGCCTTTCTGATGAGCGGTATCATTGCCCAATCACCGACGATTATTGGCGAAATATATCGGGATAGAGCGGGTAATGTCTACAATCCGATGTCCGTCCAACCGGTGGTCGTGCTCTCGTCTGATCAAGAGCAGCTCCGCACCATTCACAAACGAGCTTTGGAACGTGAGGTAACTGTCTCAGCCTATATCGAAGAGATGTTTGCGACTGGCCATGATGTCGCCAACAGAGAGGTTTTTTCACAATTCTCACCAGACGACGCCAAACTTGTCGGGGTCGCATTGCGCGCAGATAAAAAGACTGTCGATAAAATTACGAAAGGCGCGAAGATGCATCAGTAGTCTCTCTGGTGAAGATGACCGCTTCGGGCCGACTGCGGACGAACCCTTGCTTTCTTGGCTAACGGATAGACGGGATAGAGCTTGACCTCAGCCCGCCGATTAGAGAAGCGACGACCGGTAGGGCGTGATTTCGGGAATTCTCGTCATGCTTCGGTCGGATATCGGGCAGCCGTAGGAGGCTTAGCATGGCGCCGCGTCAGCGGAAGCCGGGACCGACTGCCCCCGACCGAGGCATTCCGCTTAAGAAAGCCATCTACTCTTCAGAGACCGCGTCAGTCAGTCCGTCGAACACCTCCATCATCGCGTTGGTGATGGCTTGGCCAAGATCGTTGCCAGCCACGCGGACATCTTCCTCAGAGCCGTCACGAGCAGCACGCGCAAGTTCGAAACCCTGATCAGCAACGATCTGCTTGGCCACCTCGATCGCCCAGAGGCCAAAGTCGCCACGGGTGTCGATTTGGATAGCGTCTTCCATTTGCTTCTCTCGTAGTTGGTTCGTCGGGTTCTCTTTCACAAGCATTCTGACAGGACAAGCGCGAGTTAGCGATGGGGAGCGGTGACGACCTAAGAGAGAACCTCGCGACTGGATGCATGTACGCCAGATCCGACGATGTTGCTCATCGCCAAATGAGACATCCGCTTTCGGACGCGCAAAGCAGCCGATCTCACCGTTTGCGGGAGGATCGTAACCCGACTGGGCGAAGACCGCTCGCGGGCTTCGTTCGCTTCGGCGAATAGAGCCGTACGCCGAAGGCGGACCGCCCAAACTCGCTAGCTTCTCCACATCACGAATTTGAATCGATCACGCCCGAACGATTCACAACTCTCGTTGGACGGCGAATCCTGAAAACACGATCATGTCGGTATGGTCACTCAACCCTACCACCTCTATGTCGAGAGAACGGACTCCACGAAAAACATGGCCCGTTTCTATGCGATGGCCATCGAGCCTAACCTGTTTGGAGAAGCTTGCCTGATGCGGCGTTGGGGACGTATCGGAACGAAAGGCCAGTCAATGAGCCATCATTTTAAAACGGAGCAAGAGGCAGTGGCCCTGTTCCTCGATCTCCTCCGGCAGAAGCGGCGCCGCGGCTATGCAGCAACTGTCCGTCAATCATGCGCCGATACCTGATAGATGACGCCGGAATTTGAGGAACAGGCATGAAAGACAAGGCAGACATTCTGGCTCATATGCGAATGCCTGACTTCATGAAATTGGTCCTCATGGCGATGGTCGCACTGCCATCAGTTGTCCACGTTGCGATTGCTGGAAAGGCTTACGCGACCGACACCAGGTCGAAGGTAAGCGTGGCCTTCCAAAATTGTGCCACCGGAACGCGCCAGGCATGCGTCGTTGACGGAGATACAATCTGGCTGGATGGCCAGAAGATCCGTATCGCGGATATCGACACGCCCGAGGTGAGCGAACCGAGATGCTCATCGGAGCTCGCCCTTGGCAACCGCGCCACGGCCAGAATGCTTGAACTCATCAACGGGGGACCTTTCGAACTCAGAGGATGGCCGGGACGTGACACAGACCGGTATGGGCGCAAGCTTCGCGTGCTGGTTCGTGACGGTCGCAGTCTCGGCGATATTCTGGTCTCGGAAGGTCTCGCCCGGACGTGGAGCGGCCGGAGAGAACCATGGTGCTGAGCTGGAGATCCCGGCCCGGCGAACCGGGCCGGCAGGGCGCTTAGCGCCGTCGGTTCCAGTCGGTCTCGAAAATGATTTCGACCTCGACGAAGAACGGGACCTTGATCGCGATCTTCATGCCGAGCTTGCCCTTGCGGAAGAAGTGACAGATCACCTTCGCGAGTATGTGAAGGCGGCGGCCTGTGGCTTGGAGGAATTTGGCGAGCTGTTGCATATGGTATCTCCTGTCGATTGCGTTTCGTCGCGGGGATGAATTGCGGATCGGGAAGGAGGGCTGCACCGGCCACGGCCGAAGCGCAGCGGAGGACCTGAGGGCCTCAGAATTTTGCTGCGCGAGGAACCGAAGGTGGGGAAAATTCTGCCGGCATCAGGTTGCGGCGGGACGCACGATCCGCATCATTCCCAATGTCGATGAAATGGGATCGACAGGAACCTGAAGCAGATCAACCACGACGATAGCGGGCGACACCAGCCACCTCAGAAAGGCGGCTCGGCTTCGACAAGGCCCTCCATCTCGGCAGCCGCGATGGCCAGTTCAGCCTGGGCGATTTCGAGCTCGGCCTGGATCTGACGGCGCTCGGCGCCATCGACAGCGTTGCGCAGCTCGGCCCGCAGTTCTTCGATCTGGATTTCGAGTTCGTAGGTCATCTTCGTCTCCTTGACGTTTGTGAAAGGTGACCGACGAGTCCGAGAGGGGATGGCGGGGTCAGGGATCGCGCAAGCGACCGGCAGAGCCGGGGAGTGGGGGAGCCGATTTACGGAGGCTGCCCACCGGGCGGGTGGAGTAAATTGGGGGAACCGCTCATCCTTGAGGCCGCGATGCCCGCTTGGTAGGATCGCTCGTTCTGAGCAGCTTCCCCACCTACCGTATGCCACCAAAAAGCCGGACCTAGCTCGATGCCGGGTCCGGCTTTGGTTCTCCGGAGACGAGAAGGCCCCGCCGGTGGCGGAGCCTCGTGATGTCAATCAGTCCCGGTTCGGGCGGGACCAGATGAGCTGGAGGCCATCCTCGCCTTCCACCTCGGCGAGCGTTGCGTAGATGGGAGCCGGGAAGCTCGGATCGTCGAGCTTGACCGAGAGGTAGTCGCGGCCCTCACCGGAGGTCTTCTGCCAGGCCGCGCCCAGTTCAACGCTCCCGGCATAGACGCGGAACTGCGGGCCCTTGTCGGAGGGGTTCTCGACCCGGGCGATGCGTGCCTTGACGTTGAGGGCGAGCGTGCGGATGGAGCCGGTGAAGCCGGTTTCGGTGGAGGTGAAGGTGCCGATGGTTGCCATTGTCGTATTCCTTTTTTCGTGTTCGGGCCGCGCCCATCGCGGCCTCGATGGCTGTCGCAAAGACCGGTGACGATCGGACCGCACCCAGCCGGGGTCCCCATCGCGCTCGCGCGCTGGGGTGGCGATTGGGCCGCAATGAAATGGAGGGCGACAAGTCGCAGATTTGTTAGTGGGAGAGGAGGAACCCGTGAGGGATCCGGGGTAAGAAATCTGTGCCTTGTCGTTGCGGGAAGACGATCGAGGCGCAGCCGGTCTCCGGTCAGACATGCCACATCGAGCCCGCAGATGGGTTGCCGGAAACTCTGACGTGAAGGGATATGGCAATGGCGTTCCACCGGATTTGCCCTGGGCACGAATGGCATCCGTTCCATCGCCGCACTCGCACCGCCGTCGCCGCATGCTTGAGTTGGGGAAACGCTACACCGTAAACATTGGCCGGCTTGCCCGCTATGCGGCGTGCGATATCGTGCACACGCGAATCGCAGCCTGGAAGAACAATGCGTCAGCAGACCAAGCCGTTTATCATTGAGCGCAAACCGTCCCGCAAACCAAAGCCCGACGTTGCAAAACCGTCGATCTGGGGAGGGCTGGATGCTGATATTGCACAAGGTCTTCAAGACCAGCGCGACATGGATGACACGGCCGCTACCGGTGGTGCCGACCGCGCCTGAGCGTCAGGCCGCAGCCCTCAAATCCGCTTCCGGCTGCAAGGAATGCAGGAAGCTCACAGCGCGCTGCGCATGGGCCGCCGCCTGGAAGATCGCCCGCTTGTCGTAGGCAAGGACCGATAGCCACGATTGCAGATAGGATGCGTGATCCGGCCGTGGCTCGAGCTCCGGCGCGATGCCAAGATCGGCGCAGAGGAAGCAGCTGCCGAGTTCCGCGATAAGTTCTTCGCGGGCGCGATCCGTCCGGTCCTTGGCATATCGAGAAAGATCACGTCCGACCCGATGTTCAGCCGCTGTCCAGTGGGTCTTATGCCGATATCGGCATAACGGGCATAATGCCGCGATCCGGATTATGCCGCATGGCCTCCGTTGGAGCCCTGTTAGCCTGGTTTCGGCCATGCGGCTGTTCGGGATAATCAGAGCCCTTCTAGGAAGGCGAGTAGGTTATCGTCTGGCCTGAACCGCCCCGAAGGCGTGGCCGGGGCCGCGACGCGGGCAAGCGCCTTTTCCTTCATTCGCATGTCGGCATGGATGTAGATCTGGGTAGTCTCGACGTTTTCGTGACCAAGCCAGAGCGCGATCACGGCAGGATCGACGCCGTGATGGAGCAGGTCCATCGCCGTACTGTGGCGCAGCGTATGCGGCGTAACCCGCTTGCAGCCAATGCTGGGGCACGTGCGTGATGCCGTCAGGCAATGTTTGCGCACGAGATGCTCAAGGGCATCGTGGCTCAGCGGCTCCCCTCTGATCGATGGGAATAGCGGCCTGCCCTTGTCACCGTCCCCGATCCAAGCGGCCAGGAGCTTGGCCGTTTCACGGCGAAGCGGGGTGGCGCGCTCCTTCCTGCCCTTTCCCATGCAGCGGATATGTGCGCCGGATCCGAGCACCACGTCAGCACACTTGAGACCGACCAGCTCGGAGGCCCTGAGCCCGGTTTGTACCGCGAGTAACAACAGGGCATGGTCGCGTCGCCCCGCCCATGTCTTCCGGTCAGGCGCTGCCAGCAAGGCAGCGATTTCATTGGTGTCGAGGAACGTCACCTCCCGCCGCACATAGCGCTTGTTCGGCATGGCGAGGATGCGCTGGCATTGCAGCAGCCAAGTCGGGTCGATTATCGCGACATAGCGGAAGAAGGATCTGATCGCGGCGAGCCTGGTGTTCCTGCTGCGTGCGCTGTTGCCTCGGGCGGTCTCCGTATAGACGAGGAAGTCGGCAACCAGATCGGCGTCAATATCCTCGATCAACAACTTGACCGGCGGCTTGCCGTGTCGTGCACTTGCGTACCGCAACAAAAGTCGGAACGTATCCCGGTAACCGGCAATCGTATGGGGGCTCGCTTCCAACTGGATGCGTAGCCGGTCAGTGAAGAAGCGCTGGATTAGAGAAGGCAAGGTGGTAACACTCATCGACGTGTCTCCCCATCGCCGGATGTCGCTCGCGCCATTGCCAGACCGAGCAATTCTGGCACTGCTTCCAGATACCAATACGTGTTGGCAGGACTGCCGTGACCGAGATAGGTAGTCAGCCGGATCATCTCGCGTGCCGGGTCTTTGCCGGTACGGTACCACTGGACCATCGTCTTCACCGCGAAGCTGTGGCGAAGATCGTGAACGCGCGGTCCCCGTCCATGTTTGCAGTGTGGTTGATGGGTTCTGAGCCCGGCGTCCTGACATGCCCGCGCAAAGCTGTATCGGGCCCCGCAGTCGGTGAGCCGTGAAGCTTTGTCGGTGACGAACAGCGGCGCGACAGGATGGCCTATTAGCCGGTCCCGTTCGACAAGATAATCGATCAGGTGCGTGACGACGCTGAGATGGAGCGGTAGCAAGCGCTCTTTGCCAAGCTTGCCCTGCCGTACCCGCAGCACACCGTTCAATGTGTCGATGTCATCCCGGTCAAGCGCCAACGCCTCGCTGATACGAAGACCAGTAACCGCGATGAGCCCGAACAGAGTGGAGCAGGTCAGGCCTCGCAGACCGTAGACCGACGGCAGTTCTTTGGCGGCAGCGATGATTGTTCTGATTTCATCGTCGCTGTAAATGTGTGGACGCGACCGTCGGATCGAGCTTGGTAACAGTCCTCTGCTGGGCACCTCATGAGCTGGATCGAAGCTGCTGAGCCACTGTGCAAACAGACGTACAGCAGTCAGCCTCGCTCCTCTGGTCGAGGAACAGGCCTCAGCCAGGGTGGCGTGCCAACGCAGGAACAACGCCGTGTCGACATGTGTGGCGCCCTCGCGGTCAGCGAACCGGGTGAAGCGACGAAGGATGCGAGCAGCGGTGCCAAGATCATAGCCCAGGCTGCGCCTGACACTCAGATAGCGGTCGAGTTGGATGGTGAGGCTCATCACACACATCCCGCCACTGGCCAAGGCTGTGCGATCGATCGCAAGCCTTCAATGTCGAGGCGTGCATAGATCATCGTCGATGTTCGTGATCGGTGTCGCAACACGTCGCCGATTTCATCCAGCGAAGCCCCCGTGTTCACCAATTGGGTCGCAAGACTATGGCGGAGCAGGTGCGATCCCACATAGGGTGTCACCGGCTTCTGGCCGGTTGCCCTCAATGCCTCTTTGAGGACGTTGTTGACGATCTGGCTATCTCTGAACGGTCGATGCGGCGCGCGATGGGTGACAAACATCGCGCGGCATGTCGCCGGGCCTCTCTCTTCGCGAAGGTAGCGGCTGAGCGCATCGCCGACCTCCATCGAGATCGGTAACCGGTCGTGCAGCTTGCCCTTGCCGCGCACCATAAGTTCGCCCGCGCGCCAATCGATGTCGTCGAGTTGGATTGCCATGACCTCGACTGCTCTCAACCCGAGCCGGGCCATCAGCAGCAGCATCGCATAGTCCCGTGCGCCGTGCCTTGGATTGTTGCGCACATTGGCCAGGACCGCTTCAACACCATCTGGCGACAGATGTCTTGGCAGTCGCGGGCTCCACGACTTTGCCGTTTTCGGCACGCTCAGCGCCAGATTGGTCGACGTGGCTCCACATGCAAACAGATATTGGAGGAAAGTCCGAACATGCGTTCCAATCGTTTTGTCGCGGCGCGCACTTGCCAGGGCATGCTCCACGAACCCGATCGCATCGGCGGGACGCAAGCAACCGATATCGATCGTCGTTTCTCCGAAGCGGTAGTCGAGGAAACGGTTGGCAAAGCGCAGCGAGTGATAGATCGTCCGCTGGCTGAGACCTCGTTGTTTGACGAGATAGGTTTCGAACCTTGCCAACAAGTCGGCCCGCGCGATCTGCGCTTGGGTTGGCGCCGTGGCCTCTACCACTCCGATGTCGATCAGATGCTGGGCAAACCGATGTGCGAGTTTGTGAGGGCGGACACTCTGGTAATACCTACGCGGCAAAGTCCGTCCTAGCCGATCGGCCGTGTCTAGCGTGAGTTTTGAAGGCTTTACCCCTTCCGCATCCATCACCTGGCCAAGCCTTCGAATGATCGACCGGTACTCTTTGATGGTCGGCGCCTTATAATCGGCGGCGACGAGACGCTGGGTAAACGAGTCCAGGTAGGGCTCGATGCAGGTGTTCAGAATTGCAGGCATCTTTCGTGTGCTCCTTGTTGTTGGAGCCACGAAGATTATGCCGAACGCGATTGACGCGATCACCTTGCAGGCCGCGGGTTCTCAAAGAGATGCGGCATAATACGGATCACGGCATTATGTGTCGCCTCATGGCTGAGGACGGCCGCGTATCCGGCAGCATCGCGAAACGCCTCGAAGGGCGGCATCTGGATATAGTCCATGACCGGCGAGTAGTAGGCCTGGTTGCCGCCGTGGCGGATGACTGCGCCCGTCGCTTTGAAGAAGCGATCGGCGCTCTCGATGCGCTCGACAGGATCCCGTACCTTTGCTGGCGGGGCATAATAGGTGTCAGGCAAACCATCGATCTGCTCGAGTAGGGTAGGCTGGCGGCGCCTCAATGAGGACGCGGCTCAGCCCCCCTCCGAACCGGACTTGCACCTTTCAGCGCATCCGGCTCTCCACGACTACGTGTTCCATCTCGTCGTTGGTCAACTTGGCCAGCAGCATGGACGGAGCGATGGCAGGGCTGGCAAAGCACAATGCGCTTGCGTAATCGTGCCGCCGGCATGTACCGGGCAAGCCCTGCTTTCTCCATTTCCGCGATCTTTCTGACATGATGGATTTCACATGGAAGATCTGTTCGACCGCATCTGGTACATTTCTGCGCGTTGAGGCGTTCGACCATTTCTGTCCTGCTGAACACGAACTTTGATGATTGTGGGCGATCAATGTCACCCCATTTTCGCGGTTCGCACTTCAGGTCCTTCAGCTGCCAGATCTTGATCTCTCGGGGTTCCTCTCCGACTTGGAAGCGAACGAAGAAGTCTTGCCCTCGGCGCATCTTGGAGAAGATTTCCCTCGCAGACGTTTTGTGCTTTGCTGCGATGGTTTTGACGCAGCTCATCAGGGCAAAGTACCCGCCCTTATTGAGCTTGCGTTTCACATCATCGGCAAGCGCATAGTAATTTGCGAAGCCTCTCCATTCAGCGTTGTAGGCCATGACAATTTCGACGTCACTCGCCAATGTCAAAGCGGGACGGTGGCGAGGACGAAAGGCATCGTAGTCGCCCCATCCTTTGCCATTGACAAACCGGACCACCTTTTCCCTTGGGACATTCAGCTTCAAACGATCTGCCAACCCTCGCCGCAGTGCTGGACGACCATAAAAGGTCGCCTTGTGCGGATTGCGGTTGGTCGATGTCCTGACATCGTATCCAAGGAAACGCGCTCCGTCCGAAGCCTTGCGGATGCCGCTCTTCTCATCCGATACGCTCAGTTTCAGGTTTTTGGAGAGGAATGTCCTCACCTCTTCCATGATCTGTCGCGCATCGTCTTTGCTGCCAATTATGCCGATCAAGAAGTCATCAGCATAACGGCAGTAGCGGAGCCGCTTGTAATTCGGATCGAATGCGTCGGTGGCGGGCACAGTCAAACGTTCCGCCTTCAGCCGACTGATCTCCTCCAATTTGGATTTGATCTCTGCATCATCATCGCCTCGATCAAGACGAAGCTGATCCACTTGCTTACGAAGCCGCGTCAGACGATTCATGATCCGTCGGCCTTCGACCGATGGAACACGTTTCCCGCCCCTATGGTAGGCTGTGACCTTCGATTCCATGTACTCGTCGAGTTCATGGAGGTAGATGTTTGCCAGTATAGGGGAGACAATACCGCCCTGTGGGGTGCCGCTGTAGGTTCGGTGATAAACCCAATCCTCCATATAGCCCGCTTTCAACATTCCACGGATCAAGCCGATGAATCGGCTGTCGTGGATACGTTTTTCAAGCAAGCCAATGAGGACGTCGTGATCAATGTTGTCGAAGTATCCGACCACATCGACATCGACCAGCCATTTCACCCCTGTCCACACCGCACGGATGTTCTCCAGCGCAGTATGACAGGATCGGTTCGGTCTGAATCCATGAGAGTGCTGCGAGAACAGCGGCTCATAGATTTGCTCCAGAAGAATTCGAACAACCTCCTGGACCAAGCGGTCTTCCGTCGTCGGCACGCCAAGCGGCCTTTTCTTGCCGTTGGCTTTGGGAATGTACACCCGACGTACTGGTTGCGGACGATAGGTCCCGTTCGCCAGCCGCTCGATGATCGAACGTATCTTTTCCGACGTGAAGCCGTCAAAGGTCTGTCCGTCAACGCCCGGCGTCATCGCACCCTTGTTCTGTGCGATTTTATGGTAGGCTTGCTCCCAAAGGAGCGGAGCCTTCATAAGGCGATAGAGCCCATTGACCCGCCGACCCGACCTAACAATGATCGGGAGCGATCCAACAGCCCTTTTGATAGTATCTGGCAGCATTAGCACACCTCTTCGCAAGGTTTTGGATCGTAGTCGCTGCCGTCCTTCCCCTGATCCGCAGAATTTTCGCCCAAGTTGCCCTGAGCTTATATTCTCGACCATCCGATGATTTCGGCTGTCCCGGTCATTACTCCGGGCATTTGAGTACTATGACGGCTCCGTACCCATACAGGTCATCAGCAGAGCCGATGCCTGCTTAGGGCATCCCGTAATTACGAAAGCGGGAGATACGATGTGGTTAGGTGCCCCGTTCGTTCACTTACCCCTCCGATGGAGGATGCGCCGAATGGGCTGGCTTTCCCGATATCGGGGTTGGAGGACCTCAACACCCTGTCCTCTGTCCATTCGGTGTGCCGTGTCAGTCGTTCTACGACACCGCTCCGGTTGTAGGCCGCTGCAAACTAGGGTTCAGGCAATACAGCTTTCACCATACACATCTTGCCCTGACCCGCCGCATCGCAAACGACTTTGATGCTTTGGGCCTTTTCCGAACATGCTATTGTTCCCCGCTCCTTTCGGAGTCACAATCGTTGCCGATCGAGGTGAGTTCGGCAGGCATGAGCTATCCCAGCAAGCTCATTCACTCATCGTGACACTCCCATACTTTCGCCGTTACGGCGCACTATTGAACACCGAATATGCCTTCAGGAACGGGATTTCCCGATCGACATCATTGCCGTTTCCGTCGGCCACCGACTTGGTGAAGCGGCTGGCGAAGACGACCGTCGAGCCCGTTTCGCCTTTCCGCACGGACCCGCCCAGTTCCAGGGCGTGCTTGAAGGTCATCCACATCGAGGAAGAGAAGCCGCGAGACATCTGCTCCGACCAGAGGAGCAGCACGTTCATGCCCGAATAGGGCAGGCCGCTGTGTCTCACCGGCCGGGTGATCCGCCCATCGGTATTGGCGGCGCTCCATGGTTTCATCCAGGGACGCACGCCCTGTTCGAGATCCTCGACGATCCGATCTGTGATCCGCGTGTAGATGTCGACACGCTCAGATTCCGCTTTTTTTGTCATGCCTTCTTCTCCTTTTCTCAGGACCGCGCCTATCGCGGCCCGTCACGGAGGTCCGAGGTCAGGGGCCGATGGTGCGCCCATGCACCGGAACGGCCGCAACAGCGTGGAGGACGGCGAAGCCGTTGCAAGGGCGCCCGGCTCCTGCAGGACCGCCGAGCGGGACGGGCCGCGACAGGCACGTCTTCAGCCTTCATTTTCGACACAAGAAAAGGCCGGAGCCTGCAGGCCCGGCCTTTCGGGTAAGAGAGAGTGGGCGGGGCGTTGCCCCCGCCGATGGTGTCATCCGAGAGCAGCCATCTGTGCTTCGGCCGCCTTGCGGTCGAGCGACGCGCCGGGGTTCTCGACCGGCCGGTCGAACGGCTTCCAGCTCTCACCGACCACCTGTTCGTAGGCGGCCACAGCCCCTTCGGCCGCCATGCGCAGCGCGTGGGACTGGACACCCATGTCGGCGGCGAACTCCCGCTTGCGCTGGGCGCCGCTGTCATAGCCGACCGGACCGTCGAGATCCTCGTCGCGGAGATCATTCGATGCCTTGGCGGTAGCATCACGCGCCTCCGTGACGGCGCGGGAGTAGAACTGTCCGGCGCCATGCGCGGATCCGACGAATGCTCCGACGATGCGCTGGAGGTGGATCTGCATCGCTTTTTCGCCAAGGCCCTCGGAAAGGCTTTCGGCGGTCTCGACGATCAGCCGCTCGTGGAGGCTGCGAATGCCATCGCTGTCGACGACTGCCGTGCCGAAGCTCTCGGCGATCTTCTGCGCCTGCGTGGCGTCAGGGCAGGAGAGGCGGACCATTTCGAGGGTGGTGCCGCGGCGGGATTGCGTCGACCGAGGATTGGAGCGGTTGGGGGTTGAGGGCTTGGCCATGTCTGTTCCTTCCGTGGCTTCCGAAGCGGTTCCGGCCCCGTGCCGGTCTGCCCTTCGATGCGGACGACCAGAACCGGCAAGGGACGGGCGGCTTCACAGGTCCGATCCGGCTGAACCAGCAGGGCAGGGTTGCAGGCCAGCAGGTCTTGACCTGAGCAGACCGCGAGCCTGCCCTCGCGCAGAGAGGCTGGGTCGGCCGCCCCGCGGCGCGAAAGCGGCCTTGAAACGACCGGACGCCGGTTCAGACCGCAGCGAAAAGAAGGGCAGTCCGGCACGGGGCCGACATCAGGAGCAAGCCGTAATGGGACGACATCGCCAAGCCCGCCACACCGACACACATCATTGCGGCACGGTAGTTTGACACCCGCCAGCCTCCACACTGGGACCGACCGTCATGGTGACTATTGCGCGAGCGGGTGATCGCAATGCTCGATTTCGTCGGTAACTTGCTCTTGCGCCGCCAGCCTGCGGTCAAGTCCGTCGAGTTCGCCCCACCTTTCGAAGACAAGCCGCTCGACAAGCTCCCGATGGTAGTGCCGTGGACCGCTTCGGCGTCGCCCCCGGCTCCGGACCTTCATCGTAATCGCCTGCCGTCCGGCGCGCGCCGCAATCTGCCGGTTCAGACAATCAAGATGCCGCTGGGTCTCACGCCGAGCGCCGATTGCCTGCGCCAGAAGTTTTGGAACGAAGACGTCGATCATGACCCATCCCCCCGCTTTCGCCAGCCGATGAAGGAGGATGGCCCATGATACTCAGCATGGCGGACGGGATCGATGACGAATCCGAACCGGCCGCGCCCGGCATACTCGATGCTCGGGACCAGGAACCTACGCCCATCGTCGCCAGATCTCCTGTCACCGCCGACGACCGCTACGACCTCGGTCATCTCCGGGTGCTGATCGGAGAAGATCGCCGATACGACGACGTGGTCAGCAGAATGACGTTCATCGAAGGTCCGACGATCCCTGGCCCAACTTTCACCGTCGGCCAGCTTGGAGCCGTGGATCGCCTCCCATTCATCCGGCCATGTATTGCGGATGGTCTTTTCGGCAGTGGACCGCTCGTAGCCGGTGAACAGCTCCGGAAAGCTGAGCGCCACGATCGCCCATTCGCAATCTTCCTCGTACCAAGGGCTGTCCTTCCGCAGCAGCGGATGGACTTTGGCATTGCGAGCGGGAGAAAGATGGAGGCCTCCGTGGCCGGCCGTACTGTGGGCGACGACACCGTCGGCATAAATGACCGCCATCTGCGAGCCACCCCAGGGCGTGCTTGCCGACATGCGGGTCTGGACGCGGTTCAACTTCGCCAGATCACATTTATGACCGGCCGTCTCGGCGACACGCGCCCGGAACTCGGCCTCGCCGGCCACTCGGCCATCATGCCCGATGAAGTCGGCGCGGGTCAGCTCGGAGAGCGGCCGGCGAACGAAGACTGCGCTCGCAAGGAAGGCAAAGCCGCTCGGCGCCGTGACCATGGCGAGGACCAGGTCATCGATGCGGGCGACGGGCAAGCCGTCCGCGCTGGTGGCAAGCTCCACCCCCGAAAGATCGGGGGTGGGTGCTGCAATGTTCGACTGGAGGGCGACGGTCATGCTGCCGCCCTCTGATCAAAATCCTGATCGTGCTCGTCCTCCGAGCCCAGATCGGTGCCCTGCGGATCGTCGTGATGCCCTTCTACGTCGGTGTGGCCTTCCTGCTCCTCACCGATGTCCTCGCCGTGACCGTCGTCATCCTCGTGCCCGCTCGAGCCGATGACGTCCGTGGCAGCACCTGCGCGGATCCAGTCGAGCAGCTCGTCGGCCGGCGGGGCGAAGCGGCCGGCGGGATGGACGAAGTGCTGAGTTGCGAAGTGCTCGATGAGTGCTGCACGGGTTTCGCGCACCTTCTGCCGCGGCTGAACAGATGCCTCGGCGCAAGACGCTTCCAGCGCCTGGCGCGACAAGCACAAGAGAAAATCCTCCGAACCCATGTTCGGAAGGAACTCGTCGGCGCCGATCGCATCGCCGGCGATGCGCGCAATCATACCGCTGTTCGACATGCCGCGGCGGCACGAAAGTACGTCGACCAACACGGAGCGGACGGCAACCCGAAGCGTATCCTGATCGAAGGCGAGCTTGCCATGCTCGTCAAACAAGCCCACGACGTGGCGCGAAAAGCGTTTCCCGCCGTAGAAGGTCCCGTCCGCGCCAGAGTCGACGCGTACATTCTGGCCAGCAAACGCCAGCACCATCAGCGCCATCAGCATGTCATCTTCGATCGGCGCGCGGCCGAGCGCGTCGTGCAGGGCATCGGTGCGGAAATCGCCGATCATGTCATGGCCCTTCTGGGTGACGTCGGGCCGAACCTTCGGGGTGGCGGTAACGTCGCCATCGTCAGTCCCGCCGATAGAGCCATCGCCGTCGGGCCCCTTTGGCTTAGCGGCCTCCGGCAATCGGTAGTGTACCGTCTGCACCTTGCCGTCGCGATCGAGATAGAGCGCCGCGTGGTCGGATTTGGACGGCTTGCCGTATACCTGGCTCGCCTTCTTCGGCAATTCCGGCTGGCCCCAGCTATTGACCTCGACGATCCCACCGCGCTTCGGCAGATTGCCGGTCATCCATTCATGCTGGGCGCCGAGGAAGCCCTCGACATTCATGGTGTAGCGGCCATCCTGATCGGCTGGTGCGAAGAGATCCTCCACCCACTCGATCCCGTAGGCCTGAGCCAGATCGTCGCCAAAGCTTGCATCCTTGGCGTACATGCGCCTCTTGGTCAGGGCGTTGGCGATCTGCCACCAAGGCGCGGTGTCTCCCTTCTTCGGCCTATGCGCCTTCCAGACTTCCTTCTGGTCGACCTGGCCGGCGGCCGCGATCACACGCAGCTGCTGCTCGTTTGGCATGTCCCCCAGCGCCATTTGCTCGAGCATGGCCGGCAGGACATTTGCAAGGAGGCGCAGCTTGCGGATCTGGCGAACAGGAAGGGCGAGCGCGACCGCGATCGCTTCCTCGGTCCAACCGAGCGCTACGAGACGCTCGATGCCGCGCCACTGATCGACAGGATTGAGCGGTTCGCGGACGCTGTTTTCGACCATCGAGCGCATCGCGCCGTTATCGTTCGCGGCGTCTGCCACGAGAATTTCGATTTCTTCCAGGCCGGCGGCAATCGCGAGGCGCACCCTACGGTGCCCGGCGTCGATGATGTAGCCGTTACCGCCATCCGCTTCAGGCGCGACCACCGGCGGCTGCACGATGCCGACGGCCTTGATCGTCGCCAGCATCAGCGCATCGGCTTGTAGCGAAGACTTCGACTGGCGCATCCGGTCTGGGTTTTCTTTCAGGGCGCGTGGGTCAACTTTGATGATTTGCATGGTGTTATCCTTCCGTGGGAGTTGCGGACCGGCGCCTTGCCAGCCCTTCCTGTCTTCATTTTTCTCGAAGACATCTCCCGGACCGCCGATCGGCCGGACTGACGCAACTGCAACCGAGCATCCCTGCTGCGAGGAACAAGCGGGGCTGACAGCCCTGCGAAGGGCGAGTGGCCGGGATGGCGCAGGTGGCGGTTGAGCAACCGCGTCGGCAGGAGGACCGATCAGCGATCGGTTCATTTCCTCCTTCTTCTCCTTCGTTACTCTATGGAAAGACCGGTCCGCGCAGACTGCGGCGCGAATGGCGCCCCGGGACCTTTCCAAGAAGCGAAAACGCAAAAAGGGCGCTCGACCCGCGAGGGGAGCGCCCTTTGTCTAACCCGGACGACGCCGAAAGCCATGGCCAAGCGCCATGTGCAGGACATCATCTGAACGGGAAGTAATTGTCAGATATGGATGAGGTCGAGAAATTACAAGTCTCGACCCCATCATTGCAGCGACGGGACTGGAGCCCGGCCGCTGGGCCAGGCTGGGCTTGCCTTCTTATGCAGCAATCGTTTCTGCATCAGCGATAGCGGAGGCCGCCAGTTGCTCCTCGACGTCGCGAAGTTGCTTCTTTTTAGCGCCGAGCTCATCGCCAAACTGGAATGCACCGCCGATGCGCGACTGATAAGAACGCAGACGGCGCTCAGCCTCTTCGAGACGCCGACGATACTGGTGCAGTTCCTCTTCGAAACCGTCGAGGCCATGCTCAAGTCGGGATATGGCACCGAGCGGCGTGACCGTGATCGCCAGATCGATCTCGTACTCCGCGCCGGTCCGCTGAAGCAGCGTCTGGTAGCGATAACCATCGCTTTTGCCGAAGCGCTCACCCTCGTAGACGAGATCGAAGCCACCCATCGTCGCCAGATGCACCTCGCCCTCTTGCTGCAGCTGCAGAAGCGTGAGGATCTCCTTCATCAGCGCGCGGCCGGCCTCCTTGCGTTCGGTATGGTCCTGGCCGAGCACCGTCATGGTGAAGGCGTCGCCACCGGTTGGTCGGAGGCGTACAATGTCCTGGCCTATCTCCTCGATGCGCCGGGTCGAGACCTCGATCTCGCGCTCGGCTTCGCGCATCTGCCGGCGCACGGCATATTGGTCATCCTCGTGGGCTGCGCGCAGTCGTTCGAGCCGGGCGATATCGGCCTCCAGTCCGGCCTTTTGCATCAAACGTTCGTCGCCTGAGGCAATGGCCTTGGCCATGGCAAACTGGTTGGCTGCCCCTTCTCCGACGTCTTCCAGGCGCCGGATCGACGTATCGCCGGAAAGCGCAGCTGATATGAACCGGGCTTTCCGCTCGTTGTTCTGCCACATGCTGGCATCGAGTGAACCCTCCGTGGCATAGGCGAAAATATCGACCTCGTCGTGCTGATTACCCTGACGGACGATCCGACCCTCCCGCTGTTCGATCTGCGATGGCAGCCACGGGACATCGAGATGGTGGAGCGCCTTCAGCCGAAGCTGGGCGTTGACGCCAGTACCCATCGTCTCCGAGGAGCCAATCAGGAAGCGGACTTTTCCAGCTCGTACATCGCCAAACAACCTCTGCTTGGCCTCGGTCTTCTTAAAATCCTGCATGAAGGCGATCTGTGATGGCGGCACACCGAGCCGGACCAGCTCGTCTCGAATAAAGCGATAGGCGGAAAAGCCTCGGGACTTTTCCACATTGACCGTGCCGAGATCGGAAAAGATCATCTGAGCGGCGCCGGGCAGGTCGAAATCCTTGCCATCAGGGCGGCGATAGATGGCCTCACTGGTCTCCATCCAGATCCGATGAGCATTGCGCACAAGCAGACTGAGCTTGTTGTCCGCCTCGTTCTCGGCCGCCGGCATGACGAAGCGCAGGTCGATTGCCGCATGGCGGCCATCGGTGATGACCGACAGCAGGATGTCGTCGCCGGGCTTGGCCGGCCCTTCGCGCCTTTCGATCGCCTTTATACGGCCATCGAGCATCTGCTGATAGGTTTTGAAGAGCGCCGTCGGCTTGGCCGTCAGGATCTGACGCCGGCCAGTCGAGATGTTTGGCACCTTCACATATTGGCGAAGATCGTCCGGCATGACGACGTCGGCAAAGGTCCGGAACATGGCGATGAGCTCGGGCACGTTGACGAAGCTCGCGAAGCGGCTGACGGGCTTGTACTTGCCGGACGGCTGGATCTCGAGCTCGGTCGTCGTGTCGCCGAAGCACGACGCCCAGGCGTCGAACTCATGCAATCCACGTTCCGCAAGTGCCTCGCGGCCGAGCAGGCGCTGGATCGAGAACATTTCTCCGAGCGTGTTGGTGATCGGCGTGCCGGACGCGAGGACCAGCGCACGGCCCGGGTTCCGCGTCTCGATATAGCGGGATTTCACATAGAGATCCCAGGCGCGTTGCGAACCGTTGGGATCGATACCCTTCAGCGTCGACATGTTGGTGGCGAAGGACAGCTTTCGGAACTCCTGCGCCTCGTCGACGACGATCTGATCGACACCAATCTCCGACATTGTCAGCAGGTCATCCTTGCGTGTGGCGAGGCCTTCGAGGCGCTCCTGCAGACCTTCTTTCAGCCGCTCGAGGCGCTTGCGCGAGACGCGGTCCTCGCTATCGACCTTGGTCAGCAGGTCCTCATAGAGCTGAAGCTCGTCCTGGATCATCTCCTGTTCGAAGGCAGACGGCACGGCGATAAACCGGAAGGCCGAATGCGTGATGATGATCGCATCCCAGGTCGCCGTCGCAGCGCGTGACAGGAAACGGGCGCGCTTATCCTTTGTGAAGTTGGTCTCGTCGGCGACGAGAATGCGGGCATTGGGATAGAGGGCGAGGAATTCGCGGGCCGCCTGCGCCAGGCAATGGCCGGGCACGACGAGCATCGCCTTGGCGATCAGGCCGAGCCGGCGCTGTTCCATGATGGCGGCGGCCATGGTCATCGTCTTGCCGGCGCCGACGGCATGGGCGAGGTAGGTCGAGCCATCGGCGATGATCCGCCAGATGCCGCGTTTCTGATGCCCATAAAGAACGAAGGCGCCTGAGGCGCCGGGAAGTTTAAGATGGGAACCGTCGAATTTGCGCGGCGCGATGTTGTTGAAGCGGTCGTTGTAGTCGCGGGCCAGCCGATCGGTGCGATCGGGATCGGTCCAGACCCAGTCCTGAAACGCCTGCTTGATCCTCTGCAGCTTGTCGCGGGCGGCCTCGGTATCAACGACATTGAGCACGCGGCGCTCGCCATCGACACCCTTGAAGACGTCAAAGATCTGCGGCACCCGGCTGTTCAGCGCATCGGCAAGCAGATCGCCGGCATGGCGGCGGCTGGTGCCCCATTCCGATGTCCCGGCGGCACTATAGCCGAGTTGCCGCGCCTCCACCGTCCAGGAGCCGAGCTCCGGCATATGATGGATGCGGATATCGGCGTCCATCTTCTCCTTCACGAAGGCGACGACATCGGCGCCCGGGATCCATGGCGCGCCGAGACGCGCGGTGATGTCGGAGGGGCGAAGATCGGCCGGCTGGACATCGGTCAATGCGCGGACATTACGCTCATAGGTCGGATCGAGCTCGGCTGCAGCCTGCGCTGCCGCGAGCTTGGTGCGAACCGCACCCGAGAGATATCCGTCCGCTGTCTGCCATGATCCATCGGCCGGGTCGCGGAAGATGGCCTCGCCCAATTCGTCGACCACATCAGCGGGATCGCTGTGGAGCAGCTCGGCGATATGGTCGATATCGACATGGCCGCGTTCATTCAGCACGACCGCAAGCGAATCTGCAGGGGAGGTGATCGTCGGCGCAGACGGCGGCGCGATCACCCGTTCGGAAAAAATCGGACCGGGCTTCGCCGTGTCGGTCTCCAGATCGTATTCCTCGATCGAGGCGACCAGCCAGCAATCCGGATCGTCGCGGAAAGGTGCCAGGTTCGGCTGGCGGTGGGTTTCCTTGATCTCGCCGGTCTCCGCGTCTTCCTGAATGGAAACGGTCGTATGGTTGACCGGTCCGAAATCGCGGACGAAGCTCGACCAGGCGATACGGAGCCGCACCTGAAGGTCACGCCAGGGCCGAGCGGTCTCCTGCGCCTTCAACACCTCGCGCACGGCATCACGGATCGGGATCAACTTCGAAATGATCCGGATATGCTTTTCCGAGATCCCATCACCAGTACGCCCCTTTCGGACCGTGACAGGCACGGCCGATCCATCGAGCATCTGCATCAGGCCGTTCGACTGATCGAGGAAGAAGCTGCCCTCGCGAACGGGGCCTCCTTTCGACTGCAGATCGACGATCTCGCCAAGCTCGTCCTCCAGATCGATATCTATGGGTGTCGGCTCGCCGTCGTAGAGATCGGTGGGCAGGAGATCGATAGCAGCGGAAAGGGCGGTTTCGAGATCCTCGCCGCCGTGTGGCCGGCATGTATAGGTTTCGCCGAACGGTCCTGACGTCAGCGCGTGGGTGCCGAGCACGAAATCCGGATAGCTAGCAAACCACCCGTTGATGCGGATTGCTCCTTCGTCGTCGCTCGCTGGCCGAACGTCGTCGACATCCAGCCACAGCTGGTCGCCCTCCGGTTCACCGAGCTTGCGCTTGCGGAAGAAAAGGATATCGACGACGACATCCGTGCCGGCGTCGCGGCGAAAGCTGCCCTCGGGCAACCGGAGCGCCGCGATCAAGTTGGCCGATCTGGCGATATGCTTACGGGCCGTCGTATCGACCTTGTCCATCGTGCCGTGTGAAGTCACGAAGGCGGCAAGGGCGCCGGGCTTCAGGAGATCGATCGACCGGACGATGAAGTAATCGTGCAGGCGCAGCCCAAGCGATCGGTAGGCGCGATCCGAACGGACTGTGCGATCGGAGAAGGGCGGGTTGCCGATGGCGAGATCGTAGATCGGCGCCAGATCGGTGCGGGCGAAGTCGCCATTGATGATCCGGGCCTTTGGCTGAAGGAGACGGACGACGCGGGCAGTGACCGGATCGAGCTCTACACCGGTAACATAGGCGGCGTCACGATAGCGCTCCGGCATAAGAGCCGGAAACAGGCCAGTCCCAATTCCGGGCTCCAGCACCCGGCCGCCGCGCCAGCCGAGTTTCTGGATCCCCGTCCAGATCGCCCTGATGATGAACTCGGGCGTGAAATGCGCATACTGAGTGCAGCGGGCGAGCGACGCATAGTCAGCCTCAGAGACCGCGGTTTCGAGCGAAGAGCCGAGCTCATCCCAACCCTCCCGGAAATCGACCTCGCCAGGCCGGCGGAACATACCACTGGCCAGATCGCCGGCGCCGAAGCCGGTGAAGCGGATCAGCTGCGCCTGTTCCGTGAGTGTTGCCGGCCGGTCCTGCTTGGCAATGCCGTCGGCGACGAGGATCGCCGCGACATTCGCGCGGGCGCGATCCTTCCAGGTGGCACCCAACTTGCGGTCATCGTCAAGATAGAAGTTTGCTTGAGACCCTGCTCGCCGAGCAGGCGCGGCAATGACGGGGAGGGCAGGGGCTGGTGCAGGCGGAGTGGGATCCGGGTCATCATCATTGGCAGCATCGGGAGAGAAACCGCCAAACGCGGTCACACCAAGCCTGAGCCCGGAGGACAGGGCAGAGCTGCCGAACATGTCGAAGGTAAAGGGATCATTGCTCATGAAAAGTTCCTTCTAAAAGCGTCCGTGCGTAATCGTCCGGTCGAGGATTCGACCGGCTGAAGCGCTCGGATTGTGGGGATTGGTTCTGGCTTAGGCCGCCAAGACCGTGGGGAGGTGGCGCAGATGCACCGGCAGCTTGGCCGCGATTTCGTCGTCACTGAGCGTATCGAGCAGCTTCAGGAACGTCCCTTCCTTGCCGCCATAGAGCATGACCGTGCGATGGCCTTGCACCGGCTTCGGCCAGCGGGGGCCGGCATAACCGCGATAGTCGTCCGCGGTGGTGCTCCAGATGTGCTCGAGCCGTTCCTCTCGGCTCATCGCTCGAACGGGTCGGGTTTCGCGATCAAGGATCGAGGAGCGCATGGCCTCGACCGCGTTCGGATCTGACAGGTCGCAGTACGTGTGGAAATAGCGGACGGCGTCATCGATCCGGATCGCATAGAAGACCGAGGTCACGGAACCCGTCATGAACTCACGCATCGCAAATATCGGTCCACGCATCCAGAGGGGTGGAAGGATGTCGAACATATAGCCGTAGGAGATCTCGTCGATCTCGAACCATTCGCCGGCATAGGTGGCGGACTGAGCACTTTTAAAACGATCTGGGTGCTTGGCGTGCCGGTCGAACATCCGGAACATGTCGGCACGTTTGGCCACACCCTGAAACACTTTGCGGGGGAGGGATATCGAGGTCATCGGCTTGATCCTTTCGGGGTTTGGGGACCGAAGGCAGCACTGTCGTTTCGACCTCACCATCCTCTTCAGTCCTTCATGACCCCTGCCGAGCAGCCGGCCTCGCGTCCGGGCTCGTCAAGGGCCGGCTCTTGCCGGGCGAAGCCTCCCTTGATGCGGCCGGCGCGCATGCGGCAGGCCTCATCTTCGTCTCCATTCTCTTTTCCCGTCTCTCCTTTTCCTTGGCTTTCAGAACCTCGTTCCAGTCGTCCGCGGGCGGACGTAGCCTCTGCCAGTCGCAGCCGGACGCCTCGGCGAGCGCACGCAATCGCTCTGCGTAGATGTCTCCTTGGGGATTGGCATCCGTCGCAGCCACCAGGGTCAGTCCCAGCCGCACGGCGAGTTCGCAGAGCGCGGCATCTGTTGCCGAAGACCACCCGCCGCCGGTGCTGAGATAGAGTGTGCCCTCGCGCGAACCCTCGAGCGCTGCGAGGCTCATCGCGTCGATCGCTGCCTCGGTAACGCAAAGGCGGGAAGCATCGTCTGGACCGAAGCGGAAAAGAACCTTCGAGCCGCCGGTAGAAAATCCCCGCCAGTCGGATCCACGCTCTTCCCAACCGACGAGGCAGCCCTTGCTATCGACATGGGCCGCCCACATGCTCCCAAAGGGTCCTTCGCGGAGGACACCCTCCTGAATTGCCTGCCGCACAATTGTCGCCGGGATCCAACGTGCCCAGCACAGATAGCGCCACGCGCCCGACCCAGACCAAGGCGCCCGCCGGCGTCGCCAACGATCACCAATGACCTCACCTGACATCATAGGCTGCGCCGGGTTCCATTGCGGGCGGGAGAGGTGAAACCCGACAAGCGCTGCGACAGCTTCCGCGGCAGCTGGGAACGTGGCCTTTTCCAGAAACATCGCGAGACGAAAGACGTCACCCTTCTCGTCACCCAGCGGATTGAACCAGCCTCGTCCGTCATGGGTCACAATAATGATGTCGCCACCATGCCGGTATTTGACGGCACGACGCGTGCTTTCTTTCAGATCGACTTCGTATCCAGCCTGCTCCAGTAGGGCTTCGCAACTGACCCTAGCGCGCAGCGCCTCTAATTCTTCTCGTTTCATATTTTCCACGGCCGCCTCGCAGCCGCCCCTTCTTCATTCCCGCAATCTGCGGGCCACCTCTGTCCCGCCGCGACGAGCGGAGGGGGCAAGGGCGCAATGCGCAACTGACAAAAGTTGCAGCAGAGCGCTGCGGCGCAGCTTCCCTTGCGGCCGACAGGTCGCCAGCGGCAGAGAAAGGCGGCTCTCAATGAGAGCCGTGCGGGAAATACTCGTGCTTATGCTCACCTCCGCATAAGCACGAATATGCGCCGTGGTGACTTATGGTCACCTCATGCTCAAACGCCCTGTCTGGCAGGGCATTTCCGCTTTTCAACTGCACATAATCGGCTCGCTGAGCCGCAGTCCTCAGCGTCGGGCAGCGAAACGAAGGCAACCTGGCAATTGCAACTCTCAACAGAACAGGAGAACGCAATTGCCGACCCCACTACACCTCCGTCTTCGAACCGAAGACCCCGGAAACATTCTGTCGCCGCTCGCCCGGATGGTCCAAGACCATTGTGAGCGCCATGATTATGAGGCCGCGCGCCGGCGCCAATATACCGCCGTCGTCCTCCACTTTGGCTATTGGCTGGCCGCCCGTGATGTCGCCATGGGCCGCTTTAGCACCGATCACATCGAGGCGTTCCTTGCTGAGCACCAGAATGGCTGCTCCTGCTTCTGGAAAATGCGCACGGGGGTGAAGGCGATGCGATACGCTTTGAACCTCGCGGTGAAAATGAGGGCGCTGCGCCTGATCCCACCCGCGAACCTGTCGGCGATTGCTCGCGAAGTCCTGGCATTCGACGCCATGCTAGCCGGAGTTTGGGGTTTGTCCGAGGCTTCACGCCGCAAGCATATCAATATCGTCCGGCGACTTCTCGTTGGCAGTATAAGAGACGGCCGTGCCGATATGGCCGACCTGACCCCCTTGCACATCCGACAGTTCGTGCTCGGCGAGAGCAGATGGAAGCCTGCCACCATTCGTAGCTATGCGGGCTCGGTCAGATGCTATCTGCGATATCGAACGCTGATGGGCGATGACGTTCGTCGCCTGAAGAGAGCCATACCAGCGCCGGCGATGAGAAGCCCGACCAAACTTCAAACAGGCTTCAGCCCTGCGGAGTTGGAGCAATTGTTGGAGGTCTCGGCGGAAATCGGCCAAACCCGAAAAAGAGTTCATGCCATCGTAAGATGTCTGGCCGACCTGGGAATGCGGTCAATTGAGATAACTCGCCTGACGCTCGATGACATCGACTGGGAGAAAGGGCTGATCCGGGTGCCATCCACCAAGTCACGCCGGTCTGACCCTATGCCGCTCCCATTCGCGACCGGTGAAGCGATCGCCGACTATCTCGTCCGCGAGAGGCAAGCCACGCAACGCAGGGAGATCTTCGTCCGGCATGTAGCGCCTATCGGAGAGCCGATCACCCCGCGCGCGGTGCAGCGATCGGTTTATGCAGTTTACGAGCGATTGGGCTGGGACTGCACACGAATCCATATCTTCCGCCACACGATTGCGAGCCGCCTGGTCAACGGCGCCGTGCCGATGAAGCAGGTTGCGGACGTGATGCGGCACAGGAGCGTGGTGACGACGGCGGGCTATGCTCGCGTGGATCAAAACAGGTTGGCGGCCGTGGCCCTTCCTTGGCCGGGAGCGTGCGCATGATCAGATCAGTCACTATGCTCTCTCGCGCCGAGACCTACCTCGCATATCGCCGAAGCCTTGGCTTTAAGCTGAAAACTTCGGGGAGGCAGATCATCTCCTTTGCCCGGTATGCCGACGACAAAGGACACGAAGGCACCCTCTCTTCCGATATCGCGCTCCGCTGGGCGAAGGCCAACGCGACCATTGCCGACCCCTTCACCTGGGCAAAACGCCTGGAGGTGTTGAGGCCATTCGCCAACTTTCTCGCGGCGGAGTATGGCGAAACCACTTTCCCAGCCACCAATCCCTTCGGTCGGACGAAACGTCGGCTTGCCCCGCATATCTTCACTATCGAAGAGATCACGGCCATCATCGCCGAGGCGCATCATATCCGCCGCGTTCAGGCCGCTGGGACGCTCATGATGCCCGCCCTGGTCGGGCTGCTGGCCGCGACCGGGCTGCGGATATCAGAGGCGCTCAGTCTCCTGCTCCGCGATCTGGATCTTGAAGCGGCGCAGATTTTAGTCCGCGAAGCGAAATATGGTCGTCAGCGCCTTGTCGCCCTCCACCCGACCTCTGTTGCCGCGCTCGAAAACTTTCTTGATCGACGAAACGCGATGTTCCCATCCAGCCCGACCGATCCGGTCTTCTTGAGCGAACTGTCCGGCAAGATGCTGACCTACATGAACGCCTGGCATGCCTGGTTCCGGATTACCCAGAGATTGGGGATCCGGCCGCGCGGTGGCCATCCGTTCGTGCGCATCCATGACCTTCGCCACAGCTTCATATGTCGCCGGCTTATCCTCTGGCAGCAGAGTGGAGCCGAGATCGATGCCGCGATGATGATGTTGTCCACTTATGTCGGGCACGTCAATTTGCGCGATACCTATTGGTATATCGAGAGTGTGCCCGAGCTCATGGCGATTGCCGGCAACCGCTTCGAAGATGCGGCTACCGTCGGAGGCGACCTCGATGACTGATATAACACCTTCCTTTCCAACCCTGCTGCAGCGCTTCTTCGTGGATCATCTGCGCCAGCAACGAGCGGTGAGCCCCTGCACGGTCGCGGCCTATCGGGATACGTTCAAGCTACTGCTGGCCTTCGCGGAGAAGCGGATCGGGAAATCCCCGACTGACGTGACCTTGCCCGACCTCAACGCCGACCTAATCCTGGCCTTCTTGGACCACCTTGAGCGTGAACGGGCCAATAGCGTCAGGAGCAGAAACGCCCGCCTCTCCGCCATCCGCGTATTCCTCAAATATGCCGCACACGAGGATCTAACCGCCTTGGCGGTGATTGAGCGCAGCCTCGCCGTCCCACAGAAGCGGCACGATAAGCCTGTGCTCGGCTATCTCACCCGGCCCGAAGTTCACGCGATCATCAATGCACCTGATCCAAAAACCTGGGCCGGTCGCCGGGACCGGGCGCTGTTCGCGTTTCTCTACAACACCGGCGCGCGCGTGTCCGAGGCCATCGACCTTCAGGTCGGCAGTGTCATTCTGGAGACCGCACCGGTCGTTCACCTGCATGGAAAAGGGCGGAAGCGCCGAAGCGTGCCGCTTTGGACTGAAACCGCACGTTCGCTGAAGCGATGGATGCAAGATCTCCGTGATCGTCGGCCGGACGCGTATCTCTTTCCCAATAGTTCTGGCGGTCGGCTATCTCGCTCCAGCGTAAGGCAACGCCTCGACTTCGCCGTTGAAGCTGCGGGCCAGGAAGTCCCGTCGGTCATGGCGAAAGCGATATCGCCACATACCTTCCGGCATACGACCGCAATGCACCTGCTGCAGTCCGGCGTCGACCTCACCGTGATCGCGCTTTGGCTCGGGCACGAGGATACAAGCACAACGCATATCTATATGGAGGCCGATCTTGCAATGAAGGAGGTGGCACTCAGCCGACTTCAGCCGGTCACCGCGACTGGCGTACGCTATCGGCCGCCTGACAAACTCATGCACTTCCTGCAATCGCTCTGATTATGTGATGCTTGTCTGCCGGCAGCCGCCCGCTCGTCCGGGCGGCTGCTCGCGAGCTGAGCATAATCTAGAACGGCGCATATTCATGCACGATCTCAAGATCGTCTTCGTCATCGAGTTCGTCGGACGGAAGGACGCCGAATTCGTCGCCGGATTTGAACAGAGTGATGGGGACCATCAGGTTATTGCAGAGGTGGAAGGCGTGAGACTGGGCGAGGGAAAGATCGTGTGCCATTTTAAGGTGCTCCATCGGAAGCGGGCCAATTCCCGCTGATGGCTCCTCAAAGGAACAGGGACGGTCGCGATCACCGCGGAGACGAAGACGGAGCGGCGGCAGCTTGCCAGCCGACCCTTTACGGGTTGATCGACGGAGATCCGGACCTGATCCAGGACGCCGTCACAAGAAGCGGGATTGGAATGCTTCTGGTGCCCCAATCTGACAGCACACGTTCTTCGGTCTGGAGGTTGACAAGCTGCTGGCTGAGACTTGTGCTAAGATGACGACAGACCACGTCAAAACTGGTGAATTCTACTGCTATTACAACGCTTTAGAGATGTGGCGGATGAGTTGGAATGTCCGCGGCTGTGCAAAGTTAGAATGTCACAGGCCCATCAACCGCACGCTGATCAGCGCCCGAGCATGCGGCTGGTCGGGGTTGCAAGCGTGGTCGGGCGCGGGTGGTAGATACGTCCCTTCGGCTTTAGCCTTGAGACACCTCATTCCGCAGCCTGCTGCCGTGACAGCGCTTTTTCCCGCCGAGCAATGACGGCCGGATCATTCATGTAATCTCTTCGTGGACCTGGCTTGCGTCCGCGTGGCTTGTAGCCGTTTTTGTCGCTGTTGCTCTTCACGACCGGCTTTTCCTGCTGATCCTGGCGCTCCTTGATATAAGCCAAAATATCCCCCAGCCGCTTGTTCTCGGTGATCGCCGCATGCGTCACCCGCTGGTCCTTGTCGAACACCTGATAGGGCAGGCAATGGCCTTTCCAACGTACGTCCAGCCGGCCATCCGCATAGGCATAAGTCTCGACATAACGGCCGACCAGGCCACGCGTTACGTCGCTCTCCTCCAGCATGATCCGCTGGCGCTCGAACGAGAACGTCAGTTGCGATCCCACATAACGCTGCTCACGCTTGCACAGGATCTCGGATAGCCGATCCGGCGCCAGATTCAGCGGCCGGTGCAGGTCTTCCGAACGGGCAGGGGTGACCGCAAAGCGCGCATTGTAGTCATCGATGAAGCCAGGCAGAAATGCATTGCCCGCCTCCATGGTGGCGATCCCTGCCAGCCGCAGTTCCTTGACCAACCGATCCTGCAGCGTCCGGTTCATCCGCTCAACTCGACCTTTGGCTTGGCTCGAGTTTGCACAAAGAATCTCGATATTTAACTCGCAAAGCGCACGCCCGAACTGGGTCATGCCCTGGCCACCCCTGGCATCCTTTTTCGCCACCCGAAACACCGAATGTTTGTCGGAATAGAAGGCTATCGGTGCGCCATGACGATTGAGATAGAGCTCCAGCGCCTCGAAATAGGTGAAGGCACTTTCCGAGCGTACAAAGCGAAGCTGCATCAGCCTACCGGTCGCATCATCGACAAACACCAGCAGCGAGCAGGGCGGTCCGCGATCCTCGAACCAGCGGTGCTCCGACCCATCGATCTGCACCAGTTCGCCATAAGCCTCACGTCGCAACCGAGGCTGATGAAACGTCCGCCGCTGCTTGCGTGACAACCATAGCCCGGCCTCCGACATCCAACCGCGCACCGTCTCGCGCGACACACACAGACCATCGCGCTCGGTAAGCTTCTCCGTCGCCAACGTCGGACCAAAATCCGCATAACGTTCGCGAACCAGCGTCATCGCATAATCCCGAACGCCGTCGCTAATCCGATTGTTCGATGGTCGCCCAATCGCCTTGTGCCGCATCGACGCCGCGCCGCCAGTCCGTATTCGCTCCAGCAGTCGACGCACCTGGCGCTCGCTCAGATCAAGCACATGCGCCGCCGACACCAACGTCATCCGGCCGGCGACCACCTTCGATAAAATCTCGATCCGCTGCAGATCGCGCTCGCTCATCGCTATCAATCCCATCTGCAATCTCCCAGACGTCATTCAGACCTGGGAAGTGTGACATTCCAACTTTGCAGAAACAGGACACTTTAACTTTGCGGCTACAAGAGAATATGACGTAATATGAATTATGGAACTTTTTGGAATTATTGCCGGAAAGTGCCCGCGTAGGAACAAGGCTCTGAAACCAGATTATCGCAGCGATCGGCCTTGGATCCTGTTTGCATCGAAGCTCTGGAACGCGCGCTTGATGACGTTCAATTTGGCAGATCCATTGCGGAACCTCAACCGCCGTCAGATCATCCTCATTCATAGCTGAGCTATAGGCCAAAAGCACCTGACGCAGCGACAGAACGGACCGGCTTCACACCGGCCGTGGCCAGCAGACCGAGCATGCACTAACATTCCAAACGGATCACCCCGCGAGGGCAGGCAATGAACGGATTGGAGGTTTTTGGGTGCAAAGTCATGGGAATGGACGCTCTTGGCGACCATTGGGTTGACTGATGCTCGTCGCGGGCAGTTGAACTTGGCAACCATTGGAACTTTTCGACGGCAGCTAAGATCTTCTCAATCACGTATCCACGATAGCGAAAGCCGACCACATTGCGCCAACCGGAATTCAGGGTTATCCATTGGCGATGAGGATTTGGGGCAAACCGGCGGACTGGGGGGCTTGGCTGCGTATTTTGTGCGCAGTGGCGCTCTTTTGCGTAGGATTTGCCCATAAACCGCCAGTCCTTGCAGCTCCTGCGATCCCTGCCGAGGACCTTTCACAATACATACTGCCTGATGGAACGTTCCCCGTTCTCTGCCTTCCTGGTCAGGCTGACGACGGAAAATCCCATTCACATGGCCTGGGATCGGGTTGTGAAGCATGCCGGCTCAGCGCTTCTACCATCCTGCCTTCCCCGCCCGAGACAGCGGGCGAGCGGATACGCTCCACGCTTGCCGTTCTGCTCCCGCCGCGTATCGAGGCGTTCTATCGCCAGCTTTTTCCTCCCAATGCCAGCCCTCGCGGCCCACCACTTTCCGGCCTGATTGCCTGAACCGCAGTTGCGCTCCGGCGTAACTGTTTTTTAGCCTGCGCCGGAACAGGAACGTGAAAGCGATCCCTGTCCGGCGTTCCGCCGGATAATTCACCATGCTTTCCGTACCCTTTGCGGGGTTGCCGACAACGGATATACCGAAGGGTATTTCCGCACAATTCGGTAAGCCCGGGACTTTTTATGCTAAGTCGGTTTCGCTCACGCCGCGTGCCGGCCTTTCGCACGCCAGCGGTCCGTCATTCCTCGAAATCGTGGAGGGTTGCGTTGCTCTCTACCGATCACTTTCAGACGGCCGCCGCCAGATTCTCGACATTCTCGGCCCCGGACGCATCCTCGGACCGGGGATCGCGGATGCCCATGCGTGCTCATCGATTACGATCACGCATACACGCCTTGAACCGGTCACAGCGGATTGGCGAAATGCGGATCGCATCGCGGCCGAAATCCGCATCATGCTGCAACGGTCTATGGACCATGCCATACTTCTTGGCCGCAAGACGGCGCGGGAACGCGTCGCGACCGCGCTTCTCGATCTTGCTGCGCAATTCGCAAAGCCGTCGATCAGGCCAACGCGCGCCATCGGCTTCATCCTCTATCTGACGCGCGCCGACCTTGCCGACTGGCTGGGCCTTACACTCGAAACCGTCAGCCGCTGCCTGAACCGGTTCAAGCGATCGGGCCTGATCGATTTCCGCTCACCCGAACTGGTTTCCATCACCGACCCGAATGGCCTCTCGGCACTTGCTGCCGGACAGGAACATTCAGGAAGCAATTACAGCTCTCCCAAAGGTTCACGCCGATGACTATCGTCACTGACGCTTCGACCACGAAGCCAGCGTCCGCGCTCTCCCGCCGGTTTTATTTCACTGCCTGGCGCTGGCATTTCTACGCCGGTCTTTATGTCGCGCCCTTCCTTGTCATGCTGGCTGTTACCGGCCTGATCATGCTCTGGTCATCCGTTCTCGTCGGCCGCGATGGCGAAAAGTATTATGCTGTCACGCCGGGCCAGACGGAGATTGCCGTCTCGCAACAAGCAAATGCCGCCCTGGCGACCATTGCCGACGGGACGCTGAAGCAATACATCGCCCCGCGCTCGTCCGATCAACCAGCGATCTTCCGCGTCAATCACAACGACCAGTCAACGATGGTGGCAGTCGATCCTTTCAACGGCGCGGTTCTCGGAAGCTGGGAGCGGCGCAATGCGCTTTACGACCTCGCCAACAAGATCCACGGCACCCTGCTGATCGGCGATCTCGGAGACCGCTTGATCGAGATTGCCGCAGGCTTCGGGATCGTCCTCATCATAACCGGACTTTATCTCTGGTGGCCGCGCGATGGCGCCAGCTTTTCAAGCGTGCTTGTGCCGCAGTTCGCCCACAAGGGCCGACAGTTGTGGAAATCCCTGCATCTGACGGTGGGTTTTTATGCCTCGCTCATCCTTCTTGCCTTCCTGCTGTCCGGTCTGAGCTGGGCCGGAATCTGGGGCGACAAATTCACCCAGGCCTGGAGCACCTTTCCGGCGGAAAAGTGGGATAACGTGCCACTTTCCGACACCACCCATGCAAGCATGAACCACGGTGGCATCAAGGAAGTTCCCTGGACCCTCGAACAGACGCCGATGCCGGCCTCCGGCTCTGCCGCCGGTCAGGCAGGCATTACCGCCGGCACGCCGGTCGATCTGGACAGTGTCGTGGGCTTCGCCCGTTCGATCGGCTTCGACGGGCGCTTCCAGTTGGGCTTTCCGGCCGGAGAAACAGGTGTCTGGACCATTGCGCGGGATACGATGAGCAATGATGCTGCCGATCCGACGTCGGACCGCACCGTTCATCTCGACCGCTACACCGGCAAGGTTCTCGCGGACGTCGGCTTCAGCGACTATGGCGCAGCCGGCAAAGCGATGGCCGTTGGGATCGCCTTCCACGAGGGCGACATGGGCTGGTGGAATGTCACGCTGGTCACGGCATTCTGTCTGTCGGTCATCTTCCTGTCGGTCAGCGGCATCGTAATGTGGTGGAAGCGGCGTCCAAAAGGCGCAACAGTCAGACTATTCGCACCGGTCGTTTCCGAACCCGGACCGCTCTGGAAGACCGGCGCGCTCATCATGGTCGGCGTCTCCTTGCTTTTCCCGCTGACCGGCGCCGTCCTTGTCACCGTTCTCCTCCTCGATCTTGTCCTCTTTCGGCGCGTTCCGCCGCTGAAGCGGGCGCTCAGCTGAAACCGGCCGGGGGACGTATCTGTCCCCCGGCTATCCCGACGCAATGAAGGAGATGTGTTCATGGCGCAAAAAGCAAACCCGATGCGGATCGTCATCGCCAGTCTCGTCCTCGTCATGGCTCTGCTGACGGGCCTGATCGTCTATATGTGGCAGACCAGACCGGAAATGGTGGTGAGCTACGGCACGCCATTCTCGCTAACCGACGACCTCGGTCAGCCAATCACCGAAAAGGCACTCGAAGGCCATCCCTCGCTTGTGTATTTCGGATTTACCCGCTGCCCCGAAGTTTGCCCGACGACGCTCTACGAAATGGCGGGCTGGTTCGAAACGCTGGGTCCTGAGGCGAAAAACGTCAAAGCTTTCTTCTTCTCGGTCGATCCGGAGCGCGACAGCCCGGAACTGATGCACAGCTATGCCGCGGCCTTCACGGACAGGGTCACCGGTATCACCGGCGATCTCGCCGAAATGTCCAAGGTTGCCAAAAGCTGGCGGATCTATTTCGCCAAGGTGCCGACGGACGACGGTGACTACACGATGGACCACACCGCCTCCGTCCTGCTGCTCGACTCGCAGGGCCGGTTTCGCGGCACTATTGCCTATCGCGAGGATGCCGCCTCGGCCGTCGAGAAAATCCGCAAGCTCATCAGGGAAGACGGGGCGTGATCGCCCCCTTCGATCTCACCGACAACCGAAAGGAACCGAAACCATGCGCATTCCGCTGATCGCTCTTGCCGTCACCACCGCTTTTTCCATGCCCGCGCTTGCCGATGGCGATGCGGTAGAGGGTGCTGCTGTGTTCAAGAAGCAATGTTCCGCCTGCCACACGGCGACCGAAGACAAGAACAAGGTTGGCCCAAGCCTCCATAACCTCATCGGTCGCAATGTCGCGACCGTAGACGGCTTCAAATATTCGCCGGGAATGATTGAGTTTGGGGCCGCCGGCAAGGTCTGGGACGAGGCTCTGCTCGGCCAGTACCTTCCCAAGCCCAAGGATCTTGTCAAAGGCACACGCATGGCCTTTGCCGGCCTCAAGAGCCCGGAAGAGATCGCAGACCTGATCGCCTATCTCAAAAACCCGGCACCATGAGCATCAAGCTTTCGCACTCGATAAGCACAGGAACAATCATGATCCGCACACGCTTCAAGGCGTTCACCACCCTGCCGCTGTTGATGGCAACCGCCCCGGCTCTTGCCGAAGACACGGCAGACACAACGCTCGAAACCATTGTCGTCCAGTCAGGACAGGCAGGCGTACCCGCTCCGAACAAGACAAGCCGCCTGCTGCCCGCCGCACCGGGCGGACAGGTCGCAACCGGGAGCGGGCTCGGCGTGCTCGGCAACCGCGACGCCATGAGCACACCCTTCAACGTCACCGCCTATACCGCCAGGCTGATCGCCGACACGCAGGCGCGCAGCATCGCCGATGTCGCCGCCAGCGATCCCTCCGTTCGCGCGATCTTTCCACGCTCCAGTTATCGCGACGTCTATTCCATCCGCGGCTTTAACCTCTTTTCCTATAATATGGGCTTTGACGGGCTTTACGGCATCGCGCCCAAGCAGCGCTATCCGGCGGAATTCGCCGAACGCGTCGAAATCCTGAAAGGGCCGGACACCTTTGTGAACGGCATATCGCTGGGCGGTTCCATCGGAGGTGCGATCAATATCGTGCCAAAGCGCGCCGGTAACGAACCGGTGACCTCGATCACGACAAGCTATGTATCTGACGGGGAATTCGCAACGCATCTCGATTACAGCCGCCGCTACGGAGACAACAAGGAATTCGGCATGCGGTTCAACGGCCTCGTTCGGGGCGGCGACCTTGCCGTGGACGACGTGTCGGAACGGTTGGGAGCCGCCGCCCTCAGTCTCGATTACGAGGGGGAAGGCTTTCGTCTTTACGGCGACTTTGGACTGCAAAGCCAGAAGATCGATTCTCCCGACTGGAGTGCGACGCTCGCCAACGGTGTAACCGACATTCCCCGGCCCTCTTCCACGGTCAGCCTTACCCAGCCGTGGAGCTGGGTAAGAACGAAAGATGCCTATGGTACGATCCGCGCCGAATACGACCTGGCCGACGACTGGACGGTTTTCGGCGCCTTCGGTATCAGCGGCACGGAAACGACCGGCATCTACGTCCAGCCGACCAATCTGAAGACCAATGGCGACTACACCGGCAATGCCTATTCGTTTCCATCGAATGGCATCCACTATTCCGCACAGGCCGGGATACGCGGCAGGGCTGAAACAGGGCCGGTCGAACATAATCTGACGCTGGCGCTCGCCCGCTGGAACCAGAACCTGAAGGCCACGCGCACGACGCTCGGATCCTTCAGTTCGAACATCTTCAACCCGGTGACTGTCGCCACCCCGAGCCTTGCCGGAATTGTCGACCTCGACGACATCCACCGGACGGCCGCGCATCGTTACACCAGCCTGGCGCTGGCCGATACGATGAGCATGGCCGACGACCGGGTTCTCCTGACCCTCGGCGCACGATGGCAGAAGGTGGAGAACACCAATTATGCCGCAGCAACCGGCCTCGTCACCTCCGCCTATGACGACCAGAAAATTTCGCCCGCCGCGGGCCTGGTCATAAAGCCATTCGAGAATGTCAGCCTCTATGCCAATTACGTGGAGGCCCTCCAGCAAGGCTCGACCGCCCCTTCGACAGCGGCCAATGCCGGGGAAGTCTTCGCGCCGGTCGTGGCGCGCCAGATCGAAGCCGGCGTGAAACTCGATCTCGGCCCATGGACCGCATCGCTCGGCGCATTTCGCATCACCCAACCGAACAGCCTGACCGATCCCGTGAGCAACGTTTTTTCCTATGACGGGGAACAGCGCAACCAGAGCGTTGAATTCAACGTTTCCGGTGAGCCCATCGACGGCGTTCGCATTCTTGGCGGCATCATGCTGATCGACGGTCGCCAGACAAAGACCCAAAACGGCGCCAACGATGATCGCAAGGCAATCGGTGTTCCTGATTACCAGATCAATGCCGGACTGGAATGGGACACACCCTTCATCGAGAAGCTGACGCTTTCGGCGCGCGTCATCAACACCGGCAGGCAGTTCGTCAATGCGACCAACACGCAGGAAATCGACGGCTGGACTCGGGTCGATGTGGGCGCACGCTACGTCCATGAACGCGACAACGGCAAGCCAATCACGCTGCGCGCCGGTGTCGAAAACCTGTTCGATCGCGATTACTGGGCGTCTGCCGCCTCAGGACAGGCCTCAGGCATAGCGCGCGGCGCCCCACGCACCTTCCTCGTTTCCACGACATTCGAATTCTGATCCACGAGAAAGGATGTTTCCATGCCACAGGATATCGACCGACGTTCGCTCCTGACGCTCACCACGCTGCTGGCGGCGACCGGAAGCCTGCCCGCCCTTGCAGACAACGCCACCGCGCCATCCGAGGCCCCACGCAAGGGCATGATGGCCATTCCACCGGATGCGCCGAAGATCGCCATGCTGATCTATCCGAAAATGGTCGCGCTCGACCTGATCGGCCCCATGACCGTTTTCCGCATCATGCGCTTCGACGTGCAACTCGTCTGGAAAGACAGGAACCCGGTCTCGACGGATGTCGGCATTCCCCTCGCCGCCACGCAGACCTTCGCGGAATGCCCGGCGGACCTCGACGTTCTCTTCGTACCCGGTGGCATCATGGGAACGATCGACTGCATGAACGATGCGCAGGTCCGCGCCTTTCTTGCCGATCGCGGATCGCGCGCAAAATGGGTAACGGGCGTCTGCACCGGCACACTGGCGCTTGCCGCCGCCGGATTGCTGAAGGGGTATGACGCGACCTCCCACTGGACCGTCGCCGATCTGCTGCCGCTGATGGGCGCGCATCATGTCGAGGGGCGCGTGATACGCGACCGCAACCGCATGACCGGCGGCGGCGTCACAGCGGGCATCGACTTCGCGCTGGCGCTTGCCGCTGAAATCGGCGGCGAGGAAGCCGCCCGCGCCGTGCAGCTCACCATCGAATATGCGCCCGAACCGCCCTTTGCCAACGGCACGCCGCAGCAGGCCGGGCCGGAGCGCACCGTCGCAGCTCGCGAACGCCGCAAAGGCATGGATGCCGCGGCAAAGGCGGCGGCTGAGACAGCCGCCGCAAGGCTCGGCCTCTGATCCGCACGACCTGTTTACCGGCCGGTCATGGGCTGCCGACCGACCCTTTAACCTCACCAACCAGCCCCATGGAGGAAAATGATGAGAAAACTGATCAATGCAATCGCCTTCGGCTTCGCGCTTATGGCCTCACCGCTCCTGGCACACGAGTTCAAGGTCGGCGATCTGGAGATCGTCCATCCCAACTCGCGCGCCATGGTGCCCGGCGCACAGGTCGGCGGCGGTTTCCTGAAAATCATCAACCACGGCAAGACCGACGACCGCCTGGTTTCCGCAACGTCCGACCGTGCCGGCATCATCCAGCTGCATGAAATGGCGATCGAGAACGACGTCATGAAGATGCGCGAACTCCCCGGCGGTATAGCCGTGCCCGCCGGTGCCACCGTGGAACTGAAACCCGGCGGGCTGCACGTCATGTTCATGAAGGTCGCGGACCCCTTCAAGGAGGGCGACAAGGTCAAGGCCACCCTCGTCTTCGAAAAGGCCGGCCCGGTTGAAGTCGAGTTCACCGTCGGCCCGCCCGCCGGCCCCGCCAAGGGCGGCGATGCGCCGATGAAGCATGATCACGGCGCCATGCAGAAGAAGGACTGAACACGAAGGGAGCCGCCCGTATTGGCGGCTTCCGTTCCCGTTCAAAAGCACACTGTCCGGGATTATGGATTTTTATCAGAAAGGAACAGTTCATGGCTGGCATAACCCGCCGCACGGCCTCCCTTCTCACGCTGCTCGCACCCTTTGCACCTAGTATGGCTGCGGCTCAAACAGCGGAGCATCCGCTCCCCGACAGTGGCCGGGGTACGGACCGCGACATGAGCAAGGTTCCCTGGATGGAAAATGAAGAGATCGCAATGCTGGTCTATCCAGGCATGACCGTCATGGATCTCATCGGGCCGCATTGCATGTTCGGTTCTCTGATGGGAGCCAAAATTCATATCGTCGCCAAGTCACTTGAGCCTGTGACCAGCGACGCGGGGCTGACCATCGTGCCCGATGCAACGTTCGAAACTTGCCCGCGCGATCTGACCGTGGTGTTCGCGCCGGGCGGCACAGAGGGCACACTTTCAGCGGCAAGAGACCCAGAAACGCTTGCCTTCATGTCAGACCGGGGGAAGAGAGCGCAATACGTCACCAGTGTCTGCTCAGGCTCGCTTATCCTCGGTGCTGCCGGTTTGCTCAATGGCTACAAGGCGACCTCGCACTGGTCATGCCGGGATGCCTTGGCCGGCTTTGGCGCAATCCCGACGGATGCCCGTGTCGTGCGGGATCGGAACCGAATTACCGGGGCCGGCGTCACTGCGGGGCTGGATTTCGGGCTGTCGATGGTCGCTGAACTGCGTGGCCAGATCTACGCCGAATGCACCCAGCTTATGGGAGAGTACGACCCAGATCCCCCGTTTAACGCCGGCTCGATGGAGACCGCACCGGTTGATGTGAAACAAGCTATGATCGACATGGCCGCTGATTTCAGGCGAAAGGCAGAAGACCTCGCTGCTTCCTGGCGGGGGTAGGCTGCCCAGACAAGCATGCGGCAAAACGGCTTCATCTCTCCCGACGGCTTGTGCCGCCATGTTTTCGCCTTTATCTGTCAACGTCACGAGAGGTGACGGATGGCAAGACGGCTAAGGACATGGGAGGCTTGGGTGCGCGTGCTTTGCGCGATTGCCCTGCTTTGCATTGGCTTGGCTCACAAACCTCCCGTCGTTTTTGCGGCCTCCGTTCCCGCTGGTGACGTCGCTGAATACATCCTGCCGGATGGGACACTTCCCGTTCTTTGCCTTCCTGGCCAAGATGATGACGGCAAAGCGCATTCGCATGATTTCGCGCCAGGTTCTGGCTGCGAGGCCTGCCGGCTCAGCGCATCGATCCTGCTGCCGCCACCGCCGGCAACCACCGGCGAGCGCATCGCGACACCGCTGGCTCACGTCGTGCCTCTTCGCCATGAAGCGACGTACCGGCAGCTTTTTCCGCCGAACAGCGCACCCCGTGCGCCACCCTTTTCCAGCTACACCGCTTGAACCGGTCTTCGCTCTGAGGCTGGTCTGCGTGTGCTTGCGTGTAACGCCGTGCCTTGAGGCCCGCGTCATCTTAACCGCACGACCGGACAACACACCGCCTTCCGTCGCGTAACGCCTCCGCACAACAGCGGATCATCGCGGCCATGCGCCCTCTCCTTTTTCAAAAACACGATGCCGAGCTGAATAGGCTCGCGAATCCTGAGGAATCACCATGAAGAAACTACTTCTCGCCACGGCTTTCGGTCTGCTTTCGCTTGCCGCGCAGGCCTTCGCCGATATCACCGTTACCGATGTAAAGGGCCGGACGGTAACCGTCCCCAAGGTGCCGGAACGCATCGTGCTCGGCTTCTATTACGAAGATTATCTTGCCATCGGCGGCCCCGGCGCGCTCGACAAGGTCGTGGCGCTGTCGCTTTCCACGTGGAAGGACTGGCGCCCGAACCAGTTCGCGGCCTACGAAAAAGCGCTGCCGAAGCTCGCCTCGATCCCGGATGTCGGCAATACGGAAGACAACACATTTTCCATTGAGAAGGTCATTGCCGCCAAGCCGGATCTGTTGATCCTCGCCGCCTGGAACTACGATGCGCTCGGCGAAGGCATCAAGCAGATCGAAGCCGCCGGCATTCCGATTGTTACCCTCGATTACAACGCCCAGACCGTTGAAAAGCATATCGCCTCGACGCTTGCGCTCGGCAAGCTTCTCGGGACCGAGGCGCGGGCAGAAAAACTCGCCGACAACTACAAGCACGCCTTCGAGGATATCGACGCCCGCATCAAGACGGCAGGTCCGACCACCCGAAAGGTCTATGTCGAGCTCGCCCAAAAGGGTGCGACCGAAGTCGGCAACTCCTATGGTTCGAGCATGTGGGGCGCTTTGATCGACAAGCTCGGCGGCCAGAACATTGCCAAGGGCCAGATCGGCAACTGGGGGCCACTCAGCCCCGAATATGTGCTGGCCCAGAAGCCTGACCTGATCTTACTCGCCGGCTCCGAGTGGCTGAACAAGCCGCAGGCCGTCATCGTCGGCTTTGGCGCTGATCCGGCGCTGGCCCGTGAACGCATGAGCGCCTATGTCGCCCGTCCCGGCTGGAGCGACCTGCCCGCCGTCAAGGATGGCGGTGTCCATGCCCTCTATCATGGTGGCGCACGAACGCTGTCGGATTATGTCTACGCGCAGTACATTGCCAAGCAGCTCTATCCCGCAGCCTTCAAGGACGTCGACCCGGCAAAGAACATCCGTGACTATTATGACACCTGGCTGCCGATCAAGGCTGAAGGCGTCTTCGTGCTGCCCTACAAGGCCGAGGCACAATGACAGACACGGCTGTTTCGGCAGACGCGATGCGCGACGGTTATCGTCGCGCATCTGCCCGGCGGTTAGGAGCAATCCTCGCCGCTGGCCTTTGCCTTCTTCTTCTGATGACCCTGGATCTCACAACGGGACCATCCGGCATGCCACTCGCGGATGTCTGGCACGGGCTTGTGGCCGGGCCGAACGGTGCGGACCGGGCGGTTGCGACCATTCTGTGGCAATTGCGCATGCCGCAAACGCTGATGGGTGTCTTGGTCGGTGCATGTCTCGGTCTTGCCGGCCTGCAGATGCAGACCATTCTGGGCAATCCGCTGGCCAGCCCCTTCACACTCGGCTTTTCGGCGGCCGCCGGTTTCGGAGCTGCTCTCGCGATCATGTTTGGCGGCCTCATTCCCCTGCCCGGCTACCTCGTGGTGCCCATCATGGCTTTTTCCATGACGCTGGTCGCCTGTGGGCTTGTCTATCTCATCGCCCGGCTTCGCAGCGCAACGCCTGAAATTCTAGTGCTCGGTGGTATCGCTGTTCTGTTCTTCTTCCAGTCCGTGCAATCGCTGCTGCAATTTCTCGCCTCGCCGGAGGTGCTGCAACAGATCGTGTTCTGGCTGTTCGGCAGCCTGCTGAAATCCACCTGGACCAGCGTTGCGGTGACGGGAACAATCCTTTTCGCCTGCCTGCCTTTCGTTCTGCGCGACACCTGGGCGTTGACGACGCTGAGACTCGGTGACGCCAATGCGCTCAGCCTCGGTTTGTCGGTCGAGGCCTTGCGACGGCGTACCTTCCTGCTGGTGGCGTTGCTGACGGCAGCAGCCGTCGCCTTCGTCGGGACGATCGGTTTCATCGGCCTTATCGCTCCACATGCGGCCCGAACGCTTGTGGGCGAGGATCACCGTTTCGCCCTGCCGCTATCGGCCTTGACCGGCGCCATCATTCTGATCGGCGCTTCGGTCTTCGGCAAGTTCATCTCGCCCGGTGCGGTCATCCCGGTCGGCATCATCACTGCCGTCGCCGGCGTGCCGATCCTCTTTGCCATCATCATCCGTCGTGGCGGGAAAGGTGCGGTGTAACCATGGTCCTCAGGCTCGATACCGTCAGAGTCACCCGGAGCGGCACCTCCATCCTGCGCGATATCAATGTTCGGCTGGGTCGTGGCCAGATCGTCGGGCTGGTCGGTCCGAACGGCGCCGGCAAGTCCACGCTCATCAACGCCATCGCAACACTGATCCCCTTTTCAGGCACGATCCGATGGCAGGGGCTGCCAATCCGCCTTCGCGAGATCGGCTACATGCCCCAGCAGGCTCAGGTACGCGCTGACCTCAGCGTCATCGAAACCGTGCTGCTCGGTCGCCACGAACAGCTTGGCTGGCGGGTCGCAACCACGCATCTGGACCAGGCACTTGGTATCCTAGAAGATTTTGGTATCGCTCATCTTGCGCGACGCAACATGCAATCACTTTCGGGTGGTCAACAGCAACTCGTGCTTCTGACCCAGCGTCTTCTGCGCGAGCCAAAGCTAGTCTTGCTCGACGAGGCAACGAGCGCGCTCGACATTCGTCACCAGTTACAGGTGTTCGACCGGTTACGAGCGTATGTGGGGCGTAGCGGTGCGCTGGTCGTTATTGCCATTCACGATCTCAACCTTGCCGCTCGTCATGCCGACACGATCATGCTGCTCGACCAGGGGCAGGTTGCCGGTTCCGGCTCGTTCGCGGAGGTCATCCATGAACAGGCCCTTCGCGACGTCTACGGCATCGAAGCCGAACTCCTGAGAGCCAGCACCGGCCACACCGTCATTCTCCCCGTCACCGCCTACGGATCAACGGGGCCGACTTCCAACGGAATACACGATGTCCAGCTCAACTAATGGGGCCATTCCAATGATAAGAACGACCGGTGTTGTCACATAAACCTGCTGTCAGTGAGTGGGGCGTAGAGATGGCGGGATGAAGAATTCCGCCATCAGTTATAAGCGTCACCGTTTCCCGCAACAGATCATTGCCTATGCGGTCTGGTTGTACTTTCGGTTTCCGCTGAGCCTGCGCCTGGTCGAGGAATTGCTGCTGGAGCGCGGGATCGTCGTCTCCTATGAAACGATCCGCCGATGGGGCCGGAAATTCGGACCGGCCTACGCGAAGCGAATCCGTCGCCGGCGACCGTCGCGCCGGGACATCTGGCATTTGGACGAGGTGGTGGTTACCATCGCTGGCCGCAAACACTGGCTTTGGCGTGCGGTTGACCAGGACGGCTATGTTCTCGATGAGATCGTTCAAAGCCGGCGCGATACGAAAGCCGCGAGACGATTCCTGATCAGGCTACTGAAGAAAACAGGCATGCCGCCCAAACGGATCATCACCGACAAGCTCCGCTCTTGCCGGCTGTCGAGCACAGGTCCCACAAGGGTCTCAACAATCGAGCGGAAAATTCTCATCTGCCGCTGCGAAAACGGGAACGCACGATGCAGGGTTTCCGATCAGCCGGCAGCTTGCAGCGGTTCATCTCGATCTTCTCGGCGCTCCGAAATCTCTTCGTCACCCCGCGTCACAATCGATCCGCCCTGGCCACTCACCTTCACCGTATCCGCGCAATAGCGCATTGGAAGGCCGTGACGGGCGCGGTTGCCTGATCTCAGAGAGCCATGGCCATAGTTTGATCACCGCTCGATAACGTGACAACTCCCGCTTGCAACATCCGACAGCCCGCGAACGACCAGTCAGGACGGTGTTGGCCGAACGCAATATGGATGCGGCTCTCGAAGCTCCGCGCACTTACGACCAAACCACCTGCTGAAAATAATATCCGGGTTCGCCAACGTGGAGACGTGACCGACGCAGGAACCCGTGGCAGCCCCGTCGGCTCAGGACGGCTTTGCCTGTCCGTCGTCGAATGATTTGAGACTTTTTGGGCTTTGGAAGAATGGAGTGTCCGGCTCGGTTTGCGTTTTGATTTAAGCCGCTTTGGCCTGGTGGTTCAAGCGGCGCTGTTTGATCGTGTCTCGTTTGATCCTTTCGCGCTCGAGCAGGATGGTCTGGCTGCGTCCGAAGTAGACGTCGGCCGGGGTGAGATTATCGAGGCTCTCGTGGTATCGGCGATGATTGTAATGCTCGACGAAGGCCGCGATCTGGGCTTCCAGGTCTTCCTGGAAGAAGTAGTTTTCCAGCAGGATGCGGTTCTTGAGCGCCTGGTGCCAACGCTCGATCTTACCCTGGGTTTGCGGGTGTCCGGGAGCGCCGTGGACCTGATCGATCTTGTACTTCTCCAGCCATTCGCCGAGATCGGAGGCGACGTAACACGGACCGTTGTCGGACAGCAGGCGCGGCCGATGTTCGACCTTGACCTTGTCGCAGCCTGAGGCGGCCAGTGCCAGGTCGAGCGTGTCGGTGACGTCATCGACTTTCATGCTGGTGCATAATTTCCACGCGATGATGTAACGCGAGAAGTCGTCGAGGATGGTCGATAGGTAAAACCATCCCCAGCCGATGACCTTCAGGTAGGTGAAGTCGGTTTGCCACATCTCGTTCGGGCGGGTGGTTTTGTCCTTGAACTCGTCATTGGCCTTGATGACGATATAGGCTGGCGAGGTGATCAGGTCATGAGCCTTGAGCAGACGGTAGACCGAAGCCTCTGATACGAAATAGCTTTCCGTGTCGGTGAACTTCACCGCCAGCTCGCGCGGTGACAGATCGGCGTGGTCCAGCGCCATTTCGATAATGCGATCCCTGATATCGTCGGGAATGCGGTTCCACACCCGTGATGGCGCAGACGTCCGGTCCTCAAGGCCTTCTACGCCGTGGGTAAGGAAACGATCATACCAGCGGTAGAAGGTTGGCCTTGGAATGCCGAGCCGGTCGAGGGTTTGCCTGACCGACAAGTGCGACTGCTCGACCAACCGGATGATCTCAAGCTTTTCGGTGGCGGGATATCTCATTCGTCGTCGGCCCCATCCGCGATCATGCTTTTTTGAGCAGGCGGTTTTCCAGGGTAAGATCAGCCAGCGCCTCTTTCAGGTCGCGGCTTTCACGGCGCAGCGCCTTGACCTCGTCACTGGTCGCAGAGCGAGCGGTATCGCCTGCGAGCCGCTTCTTGCCCGCTTCGAGGAATTCCTTTGACCAGCTATAATACAAGCTCTCGGCGATCCCCTCACGGCGGCAGATCGCAGCGATGCTGTCTTCGCCACGCAGCCCTTCAAGCACTATGCGGATTTTATCCTCGGCTGAATGGTGCTTGCGCGTGGCACGGCGGATATCCTTGATCGTCTTCTCGGCCGACGATGTCTGCGGCCCGGTTTTCTGTCTCATCTTCGCTTCCTTTGAGTGAGCTACGATGAGCCGAAAATCCTCTCTTCTCAATTAAACCAATTCTGTCTCATGGGCGCTGATGTCGGACAGGCTTTGCCGATGATCGAAAGTCGACCAGAAGCAATAAAGCGGCACCACAAACGATAAATATATCGGCTGTGTTGAACGATGGCCAATGCCAATCGCCGACGTAAAAGTCCAGAAAGTCCGTTACGCCGCCGATGATCAGACGATCGATGACATTCCCTGTCGCTCCGCCCAATATAAGACCAATTGCCGCCGCTTGGAGTGTCGACTGCGCCCTGGTCAGCCACATGAAGAGTGCGACCATGATCACCGCCGACAAAAAAACCAGCGCCCAAACGGAACTCGTACTGAACATGCCAAAGCTAACGCCCGTGTTCCACCCCAAAACCAGATTGAAGAAACCGGTGATCGGGATAACGCGAGGCGGAACCATGACCCAGTTTATGATGATCCACTTGGTTGCCTGGTCTACCACCAATGCAGCCAACAATACGGCCATGGCCAAGCTCATATTTCGGCGTCGGACAGACACAAATTTACTCCAGTAAATAACAAGGCTTCACCCGGCTAAAATTTTCAACCAACGCCTTCAACTGCGGGTTTCGCTGGCATGTTCAAAATACTGATAGCTCCGATCATCCCGAAAACAACAGATAAAGCGACCAGGAGCATGACTGTTCCGAAGACAATACGACGGAGCATTCTGTGTTCGCTCATTTTGTCGTCCTCAGCAGACGCAGCGCGTTCATGGTCACAAGAACGGTAGCGCCCGTATCAGCGAGGATCGCAGGCCACAATCCGGTAATACCCAGAATCGTTGTCACCAGAAACACGGCCTTTAGACCGAGGGACATGGCGATGTTCTGCAAGATGTTGCGCATTGTCCTCTTCGAGAGCGCGATCATTGCCGCCACGTCGCTAACGCGTCCATGGAGAACAGCGGCGTCCGCCGTTTCCAATGCCACATCAGTGCCGCCGCCCATCGCGATACCGACATCGGCAGCGGCCAGGGCCGGCGCATCGTTGATCCCGTCGCCGACCTTGCCCACGACAAAGCCTTTGGACTTCAGCTCGCCCACGATGCGCTGCTTGTCCTGCGGCATGAGTTCCGCACGAACTTCGATGCCCAACTGAGCGCCGATCGCCGTCGCCGTCCGGCTGTTGTCGCCCGTCAGCATGACGATCTTCACGCCAGCATCCGAAAGTGCCTTGAGGCCAGCTTGCGCATCGGCACGAGGTTCATCGCGCATGGCAATGGCGCCGGCAGCAACCCCGTCCACGATGAGAACGGAAACCGTCTTTCCCCGATCATTGAGCGCGGCGATGGTGTTGAGCGCCTCTCCCGGTAGGGGCGCCTGTTCGGCAGCGGCCTTGGGAGAGCCGAGGAACAGACGCTTCTCCTCGACAGTCGCGGTCACTCCTTTGCCGCCCAGAGCCTTGGCGTCCGTTGCTGCGGGAATGTCGATGCTCTCGGATTTGGCCGCCGTCAGAATGGCAATGGCCAGAGGATGGCTTGACCCCGTTTCGAGGGCCGCCGCCAGCCGCAGGAGCTCTTCCTCGGAGCGCCCGAAAGAGACGATGTCCGTCACTTTGGGCTTACCTTCGGTGAGCGTTCCGGTCTTGTCAAAGGCGACCGCCGTCAGCTTGCCGAGGCCCTCCAGAACAGCGCCGCCCTTCATCAGCAGGCCGCGACGCGCCCCGGCCGAAAGCGATGCGGCAATGGCGGCAGGCGTCGAGATCACCAGTGCACAGGGGCAACCGATGAGAAGGATAGCCAGTCCCTTGTAAACCCACTCGGACCAATCACCGCCGGCCAGAAGCGGCGGCAGAAGCGCAACCAGCGCGGCGACGACGACCACACCCGGCGTGTAATATTTCGAGAAACGATCGATGAAGCGCTCCGTCGGCGCCTTCGATTCCTGCGCCTCCTCCACAAGTCTTACGACGCGCGCAATGGTGTTGTCCTCGGCGGCTGCGGTGACCTCGACCCTCAGCGCTGCATCGCCATTGACTGTGCCCGCGAAGACGGTGTCTCCCACCGCCTTGCGCACGGGAACGCTCTCGCCCGTAACAGGGGCTTCGTCAATCGCGCTTTCGCCCTCGACGATCAGACCATCGGCGGAGATCCGGTCGCCCGGCCGCACAAGGATCGTCGATCCGACCTGAAGGGATTCAGCCGGAACTTCCCTGATCTTGCCCGCTTCTTCCAGCAGCGCAACCTTGGGAACCAACGCGGCAAGCGCCTTGATGCTGTCGCGCGCCTTGCCTGCGGCAACGCCTTCGAGCAGTTCGCCGACGAGGAAGAGGAAAACGACGGCGGCGGCTTCTTCCGTCGCATTGATGACCAGAGCGCCGATTGCGGCGATCGTCATCAACATTTCAATTGAAAACGGCGTGCCTGACACCGCAGCCATGACAGCCCGCCGTGCGATCGGTACAAGTCCGACAAGCATGGCGGCGGCAAACGCATAAAGCGAAATTTCAGGCATCAGATGCCCCACCGCATAGGCCGCCACAAGGGCTGCCCCCGCCAGGATGGTCAGACGCCCCTTTTTGCTTTTCCACCAGGCCCCCTGTGCCGGACCGATATCGTGGCCATGCAGACCTTCGATCTCACCCGTGGCATCGGAGCCTTTTCCATCAGTGTTTCCAGATGCTTGAGCCGGCGTATCGCCGCGAGGAGCCGCCTGCGAAATGCTGTAGCCGAGACCCGAGACCTTTTTTTGCACGTCGGCCAAGGAAACGGAAGCGTTGTGCCGGACGGTCATCGTGCCGGCCGTCACCGAAACGGAAACGTCCTCCACGCCCGGCACGCGACGAACGGCGGTATCGATCTTCGAGGCACAGGACGCGCAATCCATGCCGCCGACAAGAAAACGCGTCCTGTTCGAACCATCGCCATACAGCGCCGTTTCATCCGACGTCGCAGCAACCTCATGCGCGTGGTCGTGAGCACCCGTACCCGCACCACCGTGATGGTGCTCATGCGCGAGATGATCGTGGCTGTCATTATGATGATGATCCACGCCGCAATCGCATGGATCGCCATCGTGCGCAGCGGCCTTCGCGCCACCTTCATGGTCATGGTCATGGTCATGGTCATGGTCATGGTCATGACCGTGTTCATGCTTGTGGTCATGATTACAAGACGGCCGGTGACTATGCGGCCGTTCGGATTGCGGATTGCTCTTCGGAGCGATCCGCGAAACGCTGTACCCCAACTTTCCGACCTTTATACCGATGGCATCGAGGTCACTCGTCTCGTCATGTATGACGGTCATCGTACCGGCGGTGACGGACACAGACACGTCCTCCACACCCGGCAGTCGGCGCACGGCAGTATCGATTTTGGCAGCGCAGGATGCGCAATCCATACCATCGACCCGGAATTTGCTTTTAAATGATGAACTCATGACGTGATCCTTATCAATTAGCGCCACCCTAGAACCTCCAGTCACTAGAGGTGCAAGCAGAAAATTTGGAGATGGGCTTGCAGGTAAAAGTGCGCAATGCAGCGGTACCGATCCCGCGCAGTTAATCATCTGGAAACGATGCTTGCTTAGAGTTCGTTAATCATAACGGCGCTTCTATCGGTTCCCGAAGCACCGTTACGGACCGCGTGATAGCCTTACTTAGCTTCCCAAACGTCACGTCGGCAGGATGTTGAACCCACGGATTTCAAGAGTTTGCGTATGTCGTCTTCAGACAAAACAGGATCCAAGCCGTTGCGCATCAAGCACAGGCTCGTTCACGCGGCAGCGCTTTGTCTGGGTTTTCTATCACTTAGCACTCTTGCAACAGCAGCCTCCCCGGACACACGCAGCCTGAAAATCCAGTTCATTCATACGGGCGAAAAGGCGGAAATCGTATTCAAGCGAAACGGTCGCTATGACCCGAAGGGTTTGCAATCGTTGAACCGCGTATTGCGGGACTGGCGTCGCAACGAACCGACAGAGATAGACCCCATGCTTTTTGATCTCGTATGGGAGGTCTACAGAAGCGTGGGCGCAACAGGCTACATCAACGTCGTGTCCGCCTACCGATCGCCCGAAACGAACGAAATGCTGCGCAGCACGACACGGGGCGTGGCCAAGACCAGCCAGCACCGACTTGGCAAAGCCATGGACTTCTTCATCCCGGGTGTTCCGCTGAAGACGCTTCGCGAAACGGCGATGAAGTTTCAGGTTGGCGGAGTGGGTTACTACCCAACCTCAGGCTCGCCGTTCGTTCATCTCGACGTGGCGCGCGTTCGGGCCTGGCCGCGCATGAGCCGTCAGGAACTCGTCCGGCTTTTCCCCGATGGCAAAACGCTTCACATTCCCGCCGATGGCAGACCCTTGCCCGGCTATGAACAGGCGGTTGCAGAATACCGTCAGCGCATCGCCCCCGGAGGAACGCTGATCGCTGGAAAATTCTCCGCCAAGGGTAGCGCGGAACGAGAGGCTTCGCCCGTTCTGACGGCGATGTTGCCAAAAACCGAAAAGCCAGCGGAGCAAGCGATCTCGACCATCCTTACAAGCGATGCGACACGCCCCTCGACTGAGAAACCGGCCGTTCTTGCGACAATCCCAGTCCCTCGGCTCTTGTCGAGGGCACAATTCGATGAAGGCAGGCAAGCGCCTGTCGATGTTGCCTTGCTTACGCCTGCTAAGGCCATCGGCTCGACATCGGATGTATTTCTTTCGCCACATCCCGCATCGACTGGCGCACAATCAGGAGGCAGAATAGCCCTTCCATCAGGCGAAAGCGCCACTGCGCAAGGAACAGCCTCTAGTGAGATCGATGATGGCAACGGGCCTGGCTTCGTAAATTCCCCTGCCCTTGAGGAGGGCAGCACCGAATGGGCGTTCAACCGGCAGGACCAGATCGAGGACACGGGCCGATTTTTGAACACCCACAAAACAGTCCATGTGCTGGCAAAGAATTTCACCCGACCTGTAGCGGCGAAGCTCTCTCTATCTGCTGAGGGTGAAACGCGTAGCCCTGCCAGCATCAGGCTTCTGAACTAATCTGGCCACATGCGCCAATCTTCAGGCAAACATCCTGCGAAGTGGACCACTTTCCTGTCTTTCTTCACGGGCATATGAACCGACACAAATGGGTGGCGTGGTAAAAGCGGGCAGTTTCAAGGAGATCCGCATGAAAATGAACTGCCACAAAAAGACGGTTAACCGGGCCGCCATGGAAGCGCCGGCTCGACACTCGACAACGGCGACGCTTGGCCTCGTCCTGCTTCTTGTTTCTGGTCAAGCAAAGGCGAACAACGCAAGCCACGCCCCAGATCCGCAGGGCATCACCGTCGAACACGCTCAATTCGTCCCAGTTGCAGGGAAGAACCAAGTCGATATTTACCTGACGATCTACAATGCGCTCGCAAACGACGCACGCATCAAAAACGTAGTCATTCCCGGATATCGGGACATGACTGTTATTCGCCGAACCGCCGACTTTTCAGGCTACCAGGCAATGGCGTTGCAACAAGCGTACATCGGAATTCCGAAACGCACCGAACTATTTATGGGGCCAGACACCTTTTTTCTGCGCGCTAGCACCGACTCCCCTGCCAGCAAGACAGTCGCTAATATTCAATTCAGCAACGACGTCACAATTAAGGTGCCCTTAAATAAAACAACACCTGATCTTGCGCCAATTCCACATCATCATGGAATAGGGGACTTTATGACTAGCGGTCCCAAACAGAAAGAGCCGGGTTAACGGCGCCTCGACGGGAAAAAAGAAAAAACACCTTCTGCGCCAATGGCAATGCCCAGAACAAGCGTAGCAACGGGCATTGTGAGAGCCTCCAGATCGCTATGGCCAACAACCCAACACAGCCCGACAAATATAAGCCATACGAAGCTACCGCCACTAAATGAGAAAAAACCGAAGGCAAGGATCTTTTTGAAAAAAGAAAACATGGCACCTCCTGCTCCGACGTTATGTCATCGCGAGTCAAAAAAGGAACACAAGATTTATTGTAGGGCGTTCAACGCAATGTGATTTTTTTTCGCGCCACCTCTCTTGCAGCTCAAGTGGCTAGAGCTTTTAAGGTCGCCGCGATTTGCAGGCAGGAGAGACTATGCAGCGCAGACAGATCGTAATGGGAGCCGCCACGGGTATTGGCGCATTGTGGATTCTGGGCGGGCCGGCCAAGGCTGCCGAGATTCCCCCTGCCCTGACAAATCCGGGACCACTGACCGAACAGGTCTTCGGTGCGGCCGACGCTCCGGTGACGGTGGTTGAATACGCCTCGATGACCTGCGGCCACTGCGCGAATTTTCATCTGAATGTCTGGCCGGACGTCAAGAAGGAGTTCGTCGATACCGGCAAGGTCCGCTTCATCATTCGCGAATTCCCGTTCGACCCGCGTGCGACAGCGGCCTTCATGCTGGCCCGGTGCATGGGTGACGACAAGTGGTATGCAACAGTGGACCTTCTGTTTCGCAGCCAGTCCGTTTGGGCGCGCGCGGCGGATGGAACCCAGGGCTTCCTCTCCGCGCTCTCCCTGACCGGCCTCGACAAGGCGACCATGGAAACCTGTCTTTCTGATCAGGCGCTTCTGGACAAGATCAACAAGGTTGCGGCGACGGGCCGTGAACTGGGTGTCAGTTCGACGCCGACCTTCTTCGTGAATGGCGTCAAGTACGAGGGTGTCATCCCTCTGGAAAAATTCCGATCCATTCTGGCACCCCTTCTGGCGGAGGCCGGAAAATGATCAGCAAGGCACTCTTCAGCGTTGGGGTCATCTGCATCGCAGCAACCGCGGCATCTGCTCAGGAGGCGGCAGGCCCAATTGCTGCCCGGGTAAACGGCGTCGAGATCACCACCTCCGACGTGGCCTTCGCGGCAGCCTTCTTCGGCAACCCTTCGCCCGACGCCCCCACCGCAGCACGGACCTCGGCGATGGTCGATGCCATGATCGACATCAAGCTCCTCGCTGCCGAAGCGCGCCGCCAAGGCATCGAGAAACAGGCGGACTATCAGCGGCAACTGAATTTTCTGGCCGAGCAGGCCCTGCGGTCGGCGTATCTTTCCCAGGAGGTCGACAAGGCCGTTACGGATGAAAGCGTTCGCGCCTTCTACGACAAGCAGGTCAAGGCCATCGCGCCCGTCCAGGAAATCCGGCTGAGCCATATCCTCCTGAAAACCCGCGAAGAGGCTGACAAGGTGAGCACCGCCCTGGCGTCCGGCCAGGCTTTCGAAACACTGGCGAAGGAGTCCTCGGCCGATACCGTCTCGGGGCGCGAAGGCGGCAGCCTTAGTTTTCTCAAGAAAGAGGCATTGCCGGCGGAAATAGCATCCGCCGTTGCGGGCATGAAACCGGGCGAAGTGGCCAAGGCGCCGATCCAGACGCCGTTCGGCTTCCATGTCGTTCGCCTGGATGAAGTCCGCAACGCCCCGCCTCCGTCGTTCGAGGAACTGGCGCCGCGGATCAGACAGTCGCTCGAATCGGCTGCGATTCAAAGCATTGTTGCCCGCCTTCGCACCTCGGCGAAAATCGAAAAGCTCGTGCCGGATGTGCCGATGCCAGCCGATAGCGGCGACGGCCACAACCACGATGGCAATGGCCAGGAATAAGCAGGTCGCATGATCGCGTCGTCCTTTTTGAACAGACAGTCTCTTCGGGTGCGCCGGCTTCTTGCGCCGGTGATGACCATGGCCGTCTGCATGCTGCTGACAGGGTGCGTGGCCAGCGACATGATGCTGTCAGACGTGTCCAGCGAGCCTCCCAAGCTTTCGTCGGCTGTCACGGCGGAGATGGCGAAAAAAGCGATGACACCGGACGCGCCGGTGCTTGTGCGCATATTCAAGCAGGAAAGCGAGCTGGAAGTCTGGAAAGTGGACAAAACCGGCAACTACGCTCTGTTCAAGACCTATCCGATGTGCCGCTGGTCCGGGAAGCTCGGGCCGAAAACCAGCGACGGCGACCGTCAGGCGCCCGAAGGTTTCTACCATGTCTCGGCGGGCATGCTGAATCCGAAGTCGCAATATTATGTCTCCTTCAATCTCGGCTATCCCAACCGGCTGGAATCCGCGCTCGGCTACACGGGCGATGCGCTGATGGTGCACGGCGCCTGCTCGTCCTCGGGCTGCTATGCGATGACCGACCAGGGGGTTGGCGAGATCTACGCGATCGTTCAGGCGGCCCTCAAAGGGGGACAGGAACGCTTTCAGGTGCAGGCTTTTCCCTTTCGCATGACCGCGAAAAACATGGCCCAGCATCGGGACGATCCCAATATGCCGTTCTGGCGCACGCTCAAGGAAGGCTATGATCTTTTCGCGCTGACCCGCCGCCAGCCGAAGGTCTCCGCCTGCGGCCGTCGTTATGTCTTCAACATGGATTTTCAGGGAAACGAACCGGCGAGCCCGCTGGCGGCCTGCCCACCGGGCACGACCCAGAACGCACCCGCCCTCGTTGCGCAGCTTGAGGCGGAGCGACGGAAAGTGGACGAGGCGTCGTCCGAAAGCCGGTCCGTGGCGGCCTTGTCCTACGTGGATGGCGGCATGCACCCGAGCTTTCGCTCCATCTTGAAGAATCAGGGCGCGACGAAGATGGCCAAGAGCGTTTCAGGCATTTCCTATCCGGTCAGCCGGCCCGAGGCCGCGCTGGCGGATCCCTACAGCGCGCCCCGGAACTGGAAACCCAGAGAAGCCGTCAAAGACTGAAACGGGTCACGAATGATGAAGCCCTCCATAACAACCGATGACGTCCCGGTGCCCGGCGACAGGGGAGCGATGCGTGCTGTTTAAGGCGATGCCCCGATGGCAAATCGATTGGCGGTTGCTGTCGTTCCTTACGGCGCTTTATCTGCTTGTCTTTGCGAACAAGACCTTCTGGACCAAAGCCAGCCTTTACCTTTCCGGCGCGCCCGGTCCGCTGATCGCGCTCGCGCTCGGCGTTCTGGCCCTTCTCACGGCCATAACGTCCATCGCCGCGTTCAGGCCGGTCTTCAAGCCCGTGCTTTTCCTTCTGATCGCCATTGCGGGAGGAGCCTCCTGGTTCATCGACTCGCTCGGCGTCCTGATCGACACCGAAATGGTGCGAAACGTGATCGAAACGACCCCCGACGAGGCAGGCGATCTGCTGACGGCGGGGTTCGTGTGGCGGATTGTGCTCGGCGTGCTGCTGCCATGCCTCCTGATCGCCCGGCTTCGCGTTCGCTTCCCCTCGGCACGCCGGACGGCGGCCTGGAACGCGGGGATTGTGTTCGGCTGCCTCGTGACGGCCGTTCTTGTCGCGGGGATCTACTACAAGCCGTTTTCGGCCATCGTGCGCAACAACCGCGATCTGGTGAAGACGCTCAACCCCGTCACGCCGTTGGTGAGCACGATCAAGGTCGCGCTCGCAAGCGGCAATGAAGCCCGTATCGTCGCCAAACCGTTGGGCACCGATGCGAGCGTGAGCACAGCCGCAAACGGGCAAACCAAACCGCGCGTCGCGATCATCGTCGTCGGCGAGACCGCCAGAGGCGCGAGCTTCTCGCTTGGCGGCTACGCACGGGAAACCAATCCGCTCTTGAAACAACAGGACGTCATCTATTTTCCGAATGTTTCCAGTTGCGGTACGGCAACCGTTGTCTCCCTGCCCTGCATGTTTTCCGATCTCAAGCGCTCGGGCTATACCCGCGAGGCGGGAATGGCGCGTGAAACCGTCGTCGATGTGCTCCAGCGGGCAGGACTTGACGTGACGTGGCTGGAGAACAACACCGGCAGCAAGGGCGTCGCGGACCGGGTGCGCTTCATCGACATCTACAATTCCACCGATCCGCGCTTTTGCGAAGACGGCACCTGTGACGATGAAATCGCCTTTGAAAAGATCGATGAATGGCTGAACTCCGTGAAGGAAGACAGCGTTCTGGTCTTTCACCAACTCGGCAATCACGGGCCGGCCTATTACAAGCGATACCCCGCGCAATTCCGCAAGTTCCTGCCCGAATGCACGACGACAGAGCTTTCGAAATGTCAGGATCAGGAAATCGTCAACGCCTACGACAATGCCATTCTTTATACGGATTACATCCTCTCCGGGATCATCGATCGCCTGAAGGCAAAGCGCGACAGGCTGGCCACGGGCATGCTCTACGTTTCCGACCACGGTGAATCGCTCGGCGAAAACGGTCTTTATCTCCATGGAACGCCGTATTTCATGGCGCCGGATGAACAGACCCGTGTTCCGATGCTCACCTGGCTCGATCCGGATTTCGCCAGCGGCATGGGCGTCGATACCGCCTGTCTGCGGCAGGAACGTTCGAAAGAACTGTCCCACGATAACCTTTTTTCCAGCCTGCTCGGCATGATGAACGTTTCGACGAGCGTTTATAACGCCGGGCTGGACATGTTCGCCGCCTGCCGGAGCGGCCCAAAACCTATTCCTAAATCAGTCGACAGTGCCAATGACGGGGACAAAACATGAAGCTTGAACAAACTCACATCGGTCGCCGCGGCCTGCTGATCGGGGCCGTGTCCCTGACGGCGGCGCTGGCAGGATGTACCACGACGGCGAGCCAAAACGCGCCAACGCCTCTGGTCGCCCGCCGCCCGCTCGGTCCGCCGAGCGAAGCCGAAATGGCCTTGCGCTATGCCGCGCTGGAGGACGAGGGCCATCAGCTGCCAGCCGTTCCCTTCAAGCAGATCGATCCCAAGTTCTACCGGCAGCGAGTCGAAAACACGACAGGCGAGCCTGCTGGGACCATCGTCGTTGATACACCCTCCAAGTTCCTCTACGTCATCGAACCGGGCGGCACGGCCATGCGCTACGGCGTGGGCCTCGGCCGCGCCGGCTTTGCCTGGGAAGGCGAAGGTGTGATCCAATGGCGTCAGAAATGGCCGCGCTGGAAGCCGCCAGCGGAAATGATCGCCCGCCAGCCGGAACTTGCAAAGTATTCGGTCGAGAACGGCGGCCAGGAGCCCGGCCCGTCCAACCCCCTTGGCGCCCGCGCGCTTTATATCTTCAAGGATGGCCAGGACACGCTTTACCGTTTGCACGGCACGAAGGAATGGTCCTCCATCGGTAAAGCCGTGTCTTCCGGTTGTGTGCGCCTAATCAACCAGGATGTGATCGACCTTTACCAGCGCGTCCCCTACAAGGCACGTATCGTCGTCAAACAGTAACCAGGATCTAGAGCATTTCCGGTGAACAGGGATCGCCGGAAATGCTCTACGGTGAGGACCTGATCAAACAATTGTCTTTATTGCGTGATTCCGCATCCGCACGGCGCTTTGCCGCCGATCACATACACGTCGGGAGGCTTGGAAAACGCCTCTATCAGGAAAGCGGTATGCGACATCCTGGAAGGCGGCGAAAGCGCGTTCCAGGAGCGCGCGCGAAGACTGCGCGTAAGTCTGGAGCGCTAGGTGTGGTGATCTACCAGCGTCTCCGCCTCTGCCAGGGATACCGGCCATCGTCAGACAAACTGTCTTGCCATTTGCTGATGTGGTCGTCCATTTGCTGCATCAGGTCGCCCTCGGCGTCGATGTCGGAGACAAGGGCGACGCTGACGAAACCCGGCTCGCCAGCGACGGGCGGTAAGCGCCAGACCTCGTAGCGTGTCACGCCGTTCTTCGTTCCAACTGGCGGTGTCGGGTTTGGTCCCCAAGCATTGGCAAGCTTTGGGTCGCGTTCCCGTAGCGCTGCAAAGTCGATCGTCCATCGCTGGTCGGACACCGTGCCAAAGGCGGGGACGATTCCGGGGATGAGATAATCCCGCACTATGTTGTCGAGGTCATGGAGGACTGTTGGCGGCGTCTTGGGGTTCGGTCTCACAACGACTTCGAGTGCCACAGCGACTACGAGCGGATTGATTATCCAATCCCAGCGGTTCTTGAAGGTGGCGATCTCGGCCGACACGCTTTGTTTGAACACCGTTGAGCCGCCGCTGGTAATTGGCAATTCGCCGACCTGAAGCCGGAGTTTGGAATCGCCAACCAGCCCGGCCCACATCGTATTGTCGAACCCCGTCGGTATCCCCCGCGGGAGGCCATACATCCACCCTAAGACTGGGATGTCTACGCCGCTCCGTCGGAGTAGCGCACGCTGGGCGCTCCAACGCACCATATCCCGATATGCCTCGTACATTTTGTCGCCGAGGGATTTGCGTTGGGCTTTCTCGTCATGAACGAGATCGCGAAACGTCTCTATCCACTCACTTTCGCGATCCCGCTCATAGTAGGACTCCATGCTTTCTGTGGATTGGAGAGCCTTGCCCGCGAGTTCCAGATCGTCGAGCATCGCCGCAAAAGGCCTTGCCTCGATACGAATGCTGGGGTTGTCCTCGCCGTGACGACACGAGACTGATAGCGCCTGGATCTGGCTATCATCGGCATAGAGGAGGCTCTTTTTCGGCCATTTGACGCCGGCCATTCGGGTGCCAAGAAGGTCCAGGAAGTTTTTGGCGATCGTATGTGCATGCGGTGGAGTCTTGCCGGCGGTTGCAAGGTCCAGCTTGAGCGCTATGTCGCCCCGGAACGTGCTGCGTTTGATCGACGTGAGATCTTCGGCAACTGCCGTCTGAAAAGCCGCTCGGTCGGCGAATGACATCTTTTTCGACTGAGGCTCGATATCATCGATGCTGATGTGGATCCGCCGCCCGCGTCGTGCTTGATATCGGGCGGACGCGCCTGCGTCGCTCGCCAAGAAACTTTTAAAATCGCTCAATGCAGTCCGGATCCCATTGGTTGGAGAATTTATTTCCGATCACGATCACCGGCACTGTCGACCTCTCCGATATGCCTCATTCCCAAGGACGCCTTCGACACGAGCCTCGGTAACAGATCTCGATCTCAGGGCCGAGACAAATTACGTTTCAGCGGCATCGTAAAGTTAACCGGACTTGGAATTGTATATGCGATGAATGGGCATGACCGACCGTGATCCGCTCTACCACCGCCACCGTTTTCCCGCTGAGGTCATTGCCCACGCGGTGTGGCTCTATTTCCGCTTTCCGCTGAGCTTACGGATGGTCGAGGATTTGTTGGCGGCGCGCGGCATCATTGTCTCCCATCAAACTGTCCGACTATGGGCAGAGAAATTTGGTCGTACCTTTGCTAACGAGATCCGCCGCCGCTCATCCGGCCGGCTCGGTGACAAGTGGCACCTTGATGAGGTCGTTATTTTGATCATGGGCAAGAAGCATTGGCTATGGCGTGCCGTGGATCAGGACGGTTTCGTCCTGGAGGTTCTGGTGCAAAGCCGTCGCGACGCCAAGGCTGCCAAGCGCCTGATGCGCAAGCTGTTGAAGGGACAAGGCCGTGCGCCGCGCGTGATGATCACCGACAAGCTCCGATCTTATGACGCCGCAAAACGAGAGGTCATGCCCAGTGTCGAGCACCGCTCCCACAAAGGTCTGAACAATCGGGCCGAGAATTCCCACCAGCCAGTCCGACGGCGAGAGCGGATCATAAAGCGCTTCAAGTCAAAGCGGCATTTGCAACGCTTCGTTTCCATCCATGATCAGATTGCCAACCTATTCCACATCCCGCGCCACGACATCCCATCCAGCCATCATCGCCAACTGCGCGCAGCGGTTATGAACCTGTGGGCGATGATCGCTCGGGCATGAGCGGTGTATACGGCAGGCGTCACGACTTGGCTTCTCGGTCGTTAACTTTACGATGCCGAGAATTTTCATGTGCCGCTGCGAAAACGGGAGCGGATGATGCAAGGCTTCCGATCTACGGGAGGTCTTCAACGCTTCGTCTCCGTTTTCTCCGCTGTCCGTAACCTCTTTGTCCCACCCCGCTCACAACGCTCCGCATTCCAAAGTCGAGCTAACGCATCCTGGCGATCGCAGAATGGAAGGCTGCCGCTCGCGGCGTGGCCTGAAGACAATCCCGAAGGCAGAGCGTCTCCCGTGCATCGGAACTCAGGTTAACGTGACATCGCCGTTTGTCGACCTTCATCCGGATGTTCTCGGTCCTGAGTTGATCATGTTCATCGCGGAGCTTTTGGTTTTCGGCCTCCAGCTTTCCGATCCAGATGTCAGCCCGCTCCACCAGACCAGTCACAAGCTCTCGCAACGCCTTCAGCGAAAGCGCGTCGGCATCCTCAGCCATGGGCAGGCGGAGCTTCGCCATGAAGGAAGAATTTCATGATTTGCAGAAAACAGGAACCTCTCCTGCCACAAGATTTGCTCCAGTTACAGGCAAAAGCGTGTCTATCGTCGTCATGATGCCACGCAACTCGGCTAGCCCTTTCAACCGGCCAATGCAGGAATAGCCCGGATTAACCTGCTTGCCGATGTCATCCACGATGGCATGGCCATGATCGGGACGCATGGGAATTTCGTGATCCGATCGCCCCTGCGCGGTGCGCCGCCGTTCTTCCTCCATCAACGCCTGCGTAACCCGCACCATATCCGTATTGCCGGCAAGGTGTTCTGCCTCGTGGAAGGAACCATCACCTTCCCTTGTCACGTTGCGCAGATGAGCAAAATGGATATCGGCGGCAAATTCCTTGGCCATTGCAACAAGGTCGTTCTGCGGATTGGCGCCAAGCGACCCGGTGCAGAGCGTCACACCATTCGATGGGGATTTGGCCGCATTCAGCACATGCCGGAAATCATCGGCGTTGCAGACGACACGCGGCAAGCCAAATAGCGGGAACGGCGGGTCATCGGGATGAATGGCGAGCTTGACGCCATGCTCTTCGGCCACGGGCACGATTTCCTTGAGGAAGGCCACGAGGTTGCTCCGGAAGCCATCTTCAGACAGTTCCCGATAGATATCGAGCATATGGTTCAGGCTTTGCCGATCATAAACAAACTCACGGGCCGGCACCCACTCGATAAGATTGCGTTCCAGCCTGGCCAGATCGCTTTCGCCCATCTGCGCCAATCGTACCCGTGCGCGCTCCACCCTCTCGGCAGGATGATCGGCTTCGGCGCCCGGACGCTTGAGAAGGAAAACATCATAGGCGCAGAACTCCACCACATCGAAACGCAGCGCTGTGCCGCCATGGGGCATAGGATATTCTAGATCCGTCCGGGTCCAGTCGGTAATCGCCATGAAATTATAGCAGACCGTTCGTATTCCGGCTTTGGCGACGGCGCGAATGGAAGCCTTGTAGTTATCGATCAATTCGCGGAACCGGCCAGTGCGCGTCTTGATGTCCTCATGCACTATAATGCTTTCGACAACAGACCATTCAAGGCCCGCCGCCTCGACGACGGCCTTTCTTTTCAGAACCTCATCCAACGGCCATGCACGGCCATCGTTCAGATGATGAAGCGCGGTAACCACACCAGTCGCACCAGCCTGCTTCACATGGTTCAATGTCACCGTGTCGACCGGCCCGAACCAGCGCCATGTCTGTTTCATTTTCCTTGATCCTCGTTATTGAGGCGCAGGAGAAGCGCGTAAACACCCTCCGCACGCAATTGCTGCAAGGTGCAGGCAACCATATCGATGAGGTGCCCCTTCTCAGCCGCACCACGGGCAATGCCGGCAGCGTCGAACACAAGCTCCACAGCCGCCTGCGGTGGCATTTCGCTCAGGCTTTCCCTGCGGAACCGCCCGTCCAGAGGGTCGGTAAAGCCCTCAACGTCACTTGAGCCGAGCGCCTCGACCCATGCGGCAAGTACAAGCGCCAAACGCCCGCATACCTTGCCGGCTGCCAGCCTCTGCAAGGTGGCCGCGACAATCCGCTGCGGCAATTTCTGCGATCCGTCGTTCGCGATCTGCGCGGTCCGGTGTTTCAAAGCGGTGTTGGCGAAACGCGCGGCGAGCTTGCGGGTGTAATCTTCAGGCCCCAGTGCGTCGGCGCTTTCAAGTGTCGGCACAAGATCAGTCCAGAGCCCTTGAATGAAGCCTTGAATCGACGGATCGGCGAATGCATCCGCAACCGTCGCCTTGCCGCACAGAAGACCGAGATAGGCAATCGCGGAATGTGCGCCATTAAGCAAACGCAGCTTCATGGTTTCGTAGGGAGCGACGTCATCGACCATGGTCACGCCGAAACGCTCCCAATCGGGACGCCCAAGCGGAAAATGGTCCTCGATGACCCACTGCCGGAAGAGTTCGGTGACCAGCGGCCAGGCGTCGGCAACGCCAAGACGCGCGGAAATCCTTGCGCGATCCGCATCGGTCGTTGCGGGCACGATGCGGTCAACCATGCAGGAGGGGCACGCAACATCTTTTTCGATGTAATCCGCCAGGTCTACCGAGCGCAGCCGGGCGAACTCAATGAGGAGCCGGTGCAGCACGCGGCCGTTGGCCGGCAGGTTATCGCAACTGAGGACGGTGAATGGTGCGATCCCTGATTTCCACCGCCGCGCAAGCGCTTCTACCAGAAAACCATGCGCAGTTCGTGGCCTGCCCGGCGTCGCCACATCCGACAGAATATCGGGATGCGCCGTGTCGAGATCACCGTTCGCATCGCGCAAATAGGCTTTTTCGGTAATCGTCAATGTCACGAGACGTGTCCGCGGGTCAACCATGCGGGCAAGAAGCGCATCGGGCGCCTGCGACGCGGTCAGGACATCGAGAACCGAGCCGACCACGCGCAGCATCTCGTTGGCTCCATCACGTTCGGCAACGGTGTAGAGGCCCCGCTGCGGCTTCAGCGCATCACCCGTATCGGGGCTTCGCAGGGAGGCAGCAACAATGCCCCATCCGGCATCACCTGCAGCAATACAATCGTCGATGAACACGGCCTGGTGCGCCCGGTGAAAGGCACCTGCTCCGAGATGCACGATCCCCGCCGTCACACCACGGCGATCATAGGTCGGACGAAGGACATCCGCCGGAAGCGTGGCCAGCGCTTCCGGTCCGAGACGCACGATGTTCATCATTATTCTCCGGGAGTTACTCGATCCTGAGACCCGTTTTTGCGTCGAACAGATGCGCATTCGAAGGCATAAGCGTCAGCGGCAACTGATCGCCCGGCTTCGTAACGATACGTTCGCGCAATTGTGCCGACACTTTCTGCTCACCGATGCTTCCAAGCAGGAAGGTTTCGGAGCCGGTCGGTTCGACCGTCGTGATCGCCAGGGAAAGCGGCGCATCTGCGCTTCCCGCGGAAAGATGTTCCGGCCGAATTCCGTAGACCACCGGACGACCGGCCTCTGCGGCAGCCGGAGATGCAAGCGGCAACACCACACCATCCCCAGTCACGACAGATTGGCGGTCATCTGAAATGACACCGTTAAGAAAGTTCATGGACGGAGAACCGATGAACCCGGCAACGAAGGTGTTGGCGGGGCGGTCGTAAAGATCTAGAGGCGCACCGATCTGTTCGATGACACCCGCACGCATGACGACAATCCGGTCGGCCATTGTCATGGCCTCGATCTGGTCGTGGGTGACATAAACCGTCGTCGTTCGGATGCGTGCGTGGATGTCCTTCAACTCCGCCCGCATCTGGACGCGCAACTGGGCATCCAGGTTCGACAGCGGTTCATCAAACAGAAATACCTTGGGATTGCGCACGATGGCACGCCCCATGGCAACGCGCTGCCGCTGCCCGCCGGAAAGCTGCTTGGGATAACGGTCAAGATAATCCGCAAGGCCAAGAATACGGGCAGCGTCGGCTACACGTTCAGCAATTTCCGGTTTCGGGCGCTTGGCGAGACGCAGGGAAAAGCCCATGTTTTCCGCAATCGTCATATGCGGATAAAGGGCGTAATTCTGAAACACCATCGCGATATCGCGATGCTTGGGTTCCACGTCGTTTACCACCCGGCTATCGATCCGGATGGTACCGCCGCTGATCTCCTCAAGCCCGGCTATCATTCTCAGAAGAGTGGATTTGCCGCAGCCGGACGGGCCAACGAGGGCAACGAATGAGCCATCCGGTACATCGATCGAAACGCCTTTGATGGTCTCGACGTCGCCGTAAGCCTTGCGGACATTCTGGATTTCAACGGATGCCATGGACTTGTCCCGATTGTTCGACAGAAAAAGGATTGCGCGACAGTCTCTCTGCCACGCCGATGGCCGCCAGCAGGCTGACCCCGGTATGATAGGCCGGATCGAGGTCCGGCGTGGCCGGTACGAAATCCACAGGCCCGTCTTTTGTCATGGTCTGGTAGGCAACAGGTGGCGTACCGCGCCAATAGGTTTCGAAGAAAGCCGCATCAGCCGCCTTCCACACGTCAAGGCTTGCCACGCTTCCCGTCCGCTCATACGCAAGCGCCGCCGCCCTGATTGTTTCGGGCAGCGACCACCACGGACAGAACGGGCTGAGCGGCTGGCCGGATGCAATGGAAATATTGAGGGCAATTCCCGGCCCGACAAAGCCCTTGTGAAATGAGCAAACCAGAATGCGTTCAAGCCTGGCGATGAGCGCCGGGTCGGCATCTTTATCGAGATAGTCGAGGGCAAAGCCGACAAACTCGATACCGTGACCGAGATTGCAGGAATCGCCGCCAGGCACATTGCGCAGCAGCCCCTCACCCTCATCGAAATATCGGTCCAGAACGTAGTCTATGAAGCGATCGGCAAAGGCCAGATGGGCATGGTGACCGGCCCGCTTGAGCATAGCGGCGGCTCCGAGCAGGATCATGCGTGGTCCGAAATCGTCCGCTTGCTCCGACAGTGCCTGAGCGCCGAGCGGACGGCGTTCGTCCATCTGGAAGCGCCCATCTTCAATAGCGGCAATCACTGCATCGAAATAACCAAGGTGAGCATCCAGATCCGGAAAACCGAACCGGCTTGCGGCAGCCACAAGTCCCTTTGCAACGAATGCATCCGTGTAGGTGTAAACCTCGGCAGGCCGGACCTGCCCGGCAATCACACCATTCTGGTCGGCATAAACGGGCTGGAAAGCAGCATCATAGCAGAAATAGGCGTGCCCATCGTGTCGCTGAAGTGCGCTGAGCAGGACATATAGCCGCTTGGCGGAATCATCGAGTTTCCTGGCAAACGGCGGCAATTCATCCTGAAAAAAGGCCGCATGCGCCACCAGCGCCTCGAGCCCGCGTCCCTGAATCCACCCGTAAGTGTAGTCCGGTCCGCGTACCCCGTCCTTTGCATCGTAATCGGCAAGCGTCAGGCTGTTCGTCTTGGTATTGAGAAATCCCCCGGCCAGCGATGGCCGCTGCAACATCCAGTACAGCGTTCCCGCGTTGACGGCAGCATAGCCGGTTCGCTTCTGCGTGTAGAAATCCGTGGCCATCGGTTACTCCTTCATGCCTGTGCTGGCCACGCCCTGCACAAAGTTGCGGCGGAGGATGACAAACAGGAGAATGGATGGAATGAGAACTGTCGCGGACGCCGCGCTCAGGCGACCGAGATCGACGGTAAAGCCGGTCTGGAAAAGCGCCAGCCCCACTTCGATCGTATAACTCGACTGGGTCGTGGCGATGATCATCGGCCAGGCAAAGGCCGTCCATGCCTGAAAGAAGGCCAGCACGCTGAGCGCGCCGAGCGGCCCGCGCAGAAGCGGTAGAACGATATGAAGGAAAATCCAGAATTCACCGGCGCCATCGATCCGCGCAGCTTCCAGCAGTTCATCGGGAACCGCATGGATCACGTTCTGGCGGATCAGGAATATACCAAAGCTCATGACCAGATAACCGATCAGCAGCCCCCATGTGGAGTTCAGCAGGCCAAGCGCCTTCACCTGAAAATAGAGCGGGATCATATAGACTTCGAACGGCACGACGGCTGTAGCCAGAAACAGTGCAAAGATCACATTCATCGACCGGAAGCGGAACTTCCCGAAGATATACCCTGCGATTGCCGAGGTCGCGACGATTGCGATCATAGACATAACTGCAAATGACAGACTGTTACCAATCCACCGCAGCAACGGAGTTTCACCGAGAACGGCGGAGAAATTTTCCAGCGTCGGGTCGCGCGGAATGATCGTGGGCGGCCATGCCAGCATTTCGGCCGGTGTCTTGAAGGCGTTTGCGACAAGAAAGACAAGCGGCAGAAGCATGAGAATGGAGACGACGAACAGAAACACATCGATCGAGACATCGACAATCTGTTTCTTGCGGCGAAGGCTGCGGCCTTCGCCGTGTTCGGCTGCATTGTGGTCGGAGGATATGGTCATCACGCTTTTCCTTTTTCCCGGAGCAGACCGAACTGGACAAGCGTCAGGAGCAGAACGATGGCCAGGAGCACGACAGCCTCGGACGCCGCATAGCCGACGCGATAATTGCGGAAACTGTTTTCGAGCATATCGAGAACCAGAACCCGGACCTGCCTGCCCGGAGCGCCCTGCGCATCCGAAGCAAGAATGAAGGCCTGGGCATAGACGTTGAAGCCGGAAATGAGCGTTACGACCGAAACATAAAGCGTGATCGGCTTGAGCATGGGAACCGACAGATGCCAGAAGCTCTGCGGACCGGATGCGCCGTCCAGCCTGGCTGCCTCATACAGCGAAACCGGCAGGTTCTTGAAACCGACGAGATAAATGAGAACGGCATATCCGAGCGCTTGCCAGGAGCAGAGCACGATGATGCAGATCACCGAGAGAACAGGATCGAAAAGCCATGCCTGCGGTTCAACGCCGAAAAAGGACAGGGCTGCATTGAGCGGGCCAAGCCGGGCATCAAATATCCATTTCCAGGCCATTGCTGCCGGTACGAGTGAAACGACATGGGGAATGAAGACTGCCGTTTCATAAAAGCCGGAAAGCCGCGACCGGGTACGATAAAAGATCAGCGCCGCGATCACCAGCGCAGCCGGGATCGTTATGATGAGCACGCCGAAGGCGATGATCGTGGTGTTTATGAGCGCGGACTGGAAAAGATGATCACCCATCAATTCCCTGAAATTCTCAAGCCCGATGAAGGGCTTCCTTTTGGAAAGGATGTCCCATTTATAAAAGCTGAGACGCAACGTGTCGACGATAGGATAAAGCCGGACATAGGCGAAGATCGCCAACGTCGGCAGTATGGCCATCATCGCGAATGTCCATCTTTTTCTCTTCAGCATATCACCTTCCCCGGAAGACGCCCGCAACCTTCAGATTGCGGGCGATACGGTTGATGCGGAACCGCAATTATTTCGCCAGAAGGCCTTCGCGGGTGAGGATGGTATTCACCTCGTCAGCGGTCTTCGCAAGGAAAGCATCGATCTTTGCATCGTCACCGGCAAGCGAGGCATCGCCGAAAGCGATGACGAGCTGGGCAGCTACGCGCGTCAGAATCTCTTCAACCGGGCCAATCGACGGCAGGGTGAAGAAGCTGTAGTCCTTCGGGTAGTCCACGAATGCGGCAAAGGCCGGCTGTTCCTTCGTAACGCTCGAATAATCGACGTTCGAACGGTTCGGCAGCCAGCCGACATTCTTCAGCAGCCAGACAAGATTTTCGGGCTCGTTCGTAGCCTTGGCGAATTCCCAACCGATCTGTGTCTTGCCTTCTTCACCCGCGACATAAAGGTTCGTCGGCAAGCCGATCGAACCCTTGGGCAGAGGAGCCGTCGCATATTTCAGGTTCGGGGCCTTCTTGGCGATATCGCCGATAACCCAGGATTCCCGGATGAACATGGCGGTCTGGCCGCGTTCGAAGGCATCCGCGTCTGCCGGCATTTCCGGCGAAACGGTCTTGGCAACGAAAATGTTGTCGAGATACTGTTTCAGCGTCTTCCGGCCAGCTTCGTTGGCAAACCCGGCTTTCCACTTGCCGTGGCCATCCGTTTCAAGCAGCGCACCGCCATACTGATGCAGGTTGACCCAGAATTTTTCGGCAATACCCTGACCACCACCGGAAAGGCGCATGCTCCAGCCGGAGACCGTTGCCTTGCCTGAAGCATCGCGCTGCACGAGCTTGGAGGCATATTCCGAATATTCATCCATCGTTTTCGGAGGTTCAGTCAGACCGGCTGCGGCAAACATCTCGGTATTGTAATAGAGCGCGCCCTGCCCGCGGAACAGCGGCATGCCGTAAACGGTGCCATCATAACTTGCGGTATCGGAGAAGAATGTGCCGAAATTCTGCGGATCCTTCACAAAGGAGGCCACATCGTCCGGAGCTTTTGGCAGAAGCTCGTTTTCGAGGTAACGAGTAGCCGTTGAGCCGGCAAGCTCGATCACCGTGATGTCGCTGCCGCCGGACGACAGGCCCAGCGCAACGCGCTTTTCATGCTCGCGCAGGGCAATGGCCTCGACCTTCACCTGCAGGTCTGGATGCTTCTTTTTCAGGCCCTCGGCAACATGCTCGTAAAACGGCGCCATTTCCGGATAACCGCTCCACACCGTCAGCGTCTCGGCCGATGCCGAAGCCATGGCCGACATGAAAAAGGCGCCGCATACGCCTGCGATGAGCGTTGCGCGGGCTGGAGCTTTGGTTCTGCTGGATTGCATGTTCATTATGTGCGTTCCCTTCTTTTGCTTTTCGTCCATGGTTCGGGCAGGAGTGACGGCTGGGTTCCCGAGGTCCAGCCGTTTAGGAATTCGTCGCGGAGCCCTCTCGGATCAGGGTCGTGGCCTTCTCGCAAAGTGTCTCGGCGGAGCCTGCGGCAAAGCTCATCGGCATGCCGTAGTAGCGGTGCGCCTCATCCACTTCGTAGCCGCCGAACGCATATTCGCTGGCGGGTGGGATGTAGCCGGGATTGTCGTCGGCAAAGGCAATCGTGAAGACCGGTGCATCGCCAGCAGCAGCACGAATGGCGAGCGCAGTTTCCGCGAATATCTCGCCAGGCAAGGCAACCAGAAGAACACCGCCCCATTCGAAAACGGTAACGCGTGTGGTCAATCCGTCAGCGGCAAGCGGCCCGACGCGACGCGCCCAGTCAGCCCAATAAAGCAGGAGACTCCGCCGGGCCGGATCGGCAGTAACGGCCTCCCCTTCCCACCGGCTGGCAAGGACCGGTAGCGGCTCCGTCTCCCGCCGCTCAAACCCGAGCGTCACCGCACCATTGTGAACGGACACTCCCCCTGCAATCTGCCGGGCAGGTGCGGCAAGCGCCGCAGCGGCGATCTTTTCGCCAATCCGTTCGGCAGCAGCGAAGGTCCGCTCCGGATTGGCCGCAAGCGAGATTGACGCATGTGCGGAGTGCCCGGTATTGGCATCCCCGACGCATCCCGTCATGAACACGGCAACCGATCCGGGAAAGGCTCTTTCGAGTGCCTCACGCGTGAAGTGCGGGTAATCCGCGGTCCACAGGAGATTGTCGGCTCCGAGAACAACCGGGTGGCATGCGTAGGAAACCAGAACCGCAATCGTCGCACCCTGCATGTCCGTGAGGTGCAGAACGGGCAGGGACCGATCGACGATACCCCCCGAATGGCGTCTGTTTCGCGCTATATCGGGATCAGAACCATAGCCTGCCGAAAGCATTGCCGGGCGGCGTTCACACGCGGCTTTATCGATAGCCGCAACGCAAGCGTCCTCAAGGCGCTCAAGATAGGCCGGATCTGCGGCCCCGCCAAGCCGGCCGGCCATGGAAGCCGGTCCGCCATGCGTATGAAGCGCCGACACCACGACACGTTCGGCCGAAAGCGCACAGCGCTCGCGAATCCGCAGGCTCATGGCCGCATCGATGCCGATCACGTCGGCCACAACGACCGCCGTATCGCCGATGACCACGGCGCGCGCAGTCAACCGGTCATGAAACCCGCGCGCGGTATCGCTCCGGGCGGCAAAGCCCGCCATGACCATGCCCGGTGGCGGCGTGATATCCACGATGGCTGCGCCTGCGTCGATCATGGGAACACCCTTTCTCCGGCCACCAGCGTTTCCTGAACGATGAGCGCAGCATCGCCTTCGTTCCAGTCGAACAGGATAAGGTCTGCCCTTGCTCCTGCTTCAAGAACGCCGCGCCCGCCCACAAACCGGCCGGGGTTGACCGTTGCGAGCTTCAACGCCCGGCCCAGCGGCAGGGAAGCCATTTGCGCGGCAATGGCCACGTTGGCGCAGAGGGGCAGGCTCGCGCCAGCAAGATAAGGCGTTCCAGCCACGCTGATACGTCCTTCAGGCGAAACCTCCACGGCACCGCCAACCGGCTGGTCGTAACGGCCTGCAGGCATTCCCGCCAACGCCACGGTGTCGGACACAAGTACAACCCGCTCCTCACCCTTGGCGCACAACATCGCCTTGAATGTATCGGCTGGCAGATGCCAGCCATCGGCAATCAGCCCGGCGGTCAACCGGTCATCGGCCATCTGCGCCCATATGAAGTTCGGATGGCGTGGCAACAGCGCCGCCGCTCCGTTGCCGAGATGGGTCGAAACGCATGCTCCCGCTGAAGCAGCCGCATGAATTTCCTCCGGCGTCGCCGCCGTGTGGCCGATGGCCACATGAACGCCACGCTCGGAAAGGGCACGGATATAATCGGTGCTGCCTGAATGCTCCGGTGCAAGCGTAACCATCGTCACCAGATCGCCGGAAGCCAGCTGCCACCGCTCGAATTCGGCAATTTCCGGGCCGCGGACATGCTCGACTGGGTGCGCACCGCGCGGTCCATCCATCAGCGAGATAGATGGACCTTCAACATGAACGCCTGCAATCATCTCGCTTGCCAGCGCATACTGGTCGCGGGCGCCGGCAATCGCCGCAAGTGCGGCAACGATGGAGCTTTCGGCTGCAGTGATAAGCGTCGGTTGCCAGGTCGTAACGCCGACGCTTGCCAGTTCCCTGCACAGCTTCAGAACGGCATCGGGCGTCAACGCACCATCATTCAGGTCAATACCGCGAAAGCCATTGACCTGAAGGTCAATCAGGCCGGAAGCGAGGTAATGGGGCGCTGCCGTGCCGTGCGCCTCAACGGACACAATCAGCCCGTTGGCGATTTCGACCGCCATGCCCTTTCCTGTCTGCGGGTCTCTGCCTTCGATCCTCATGGTCAGAGCGCCTTTACCCGCCCCTGAAAGCGCGAGATGAAGCGGCCATTGGCTTCATCGCCACCCGGAGCATTTCCGCTGCGCCACACCGGCGGCTCGATACCGCGTTCCACGAGTTTGGCAACGGTGCGGATAACGAGACAATTGAGCGTAAAGGCGTTGGCAAAGGTGGAAATCGCTGAAATATTCTCAGTCATTCCCGGCATCTGCACCACCGCATCGCCGATCGGCACCTTGGTGTCGATGGCGATATCCACGATGTCATGCAGGTTCTGGCGCGTTGGGTGACGTGCCGGATGATCCGGCGCGGTTCCTGCGGCATGCTGGCGGGAACTGACACCAATAATAAAGGCGCCACGCCGCCGCGCTTCCAGCGCGGCATCGATCAGGGCCGCATTGATACCATAGGCATTGACCAGAATAAGAAGCGAGTGCTCGTCAAGGCGCTGGTCGGCGATGACAATCTTCCCGTATCCAGGCAGGCGCTCTATGGCCATGGAGCGCAAGGCTCCGTTAGAGAGCAGGGTTCCCTCGTCAAGAATGGCGCTGACATGCATCAGGCCACCTGCGCGGAAGAACACTTCCTGCGAAGCAAGATTGGAATGCCCGCCCGGCCCGAAAATGTGAATCAACCTGTCGCCGGCAACCTGATCAGCCAGTTTCGCAGCGGCTGCATCGAGTGCGGACGCCTCTTCAGCAAGAACCCGGCGCATCAAATCCTGCGTCGAAGCAAAATAGCCTTCGCACAAAGCGTCGGCGTCAATCCGGATCGTGTCAGACATCGGGGTTGGAATCCTTGTCAATATAAAGCGTGCAAGTGCCACGCTCTCTCAGGATGCTGGCCGGGCAAGCCGTATCGACGGGGCCATAAAGCGTGTCACGCACGGCTGCACGCTTGGTGGAGCCAGGCACGACGCAGAACATGCGATCTGCCCGCAACAAACGTGGAACAGTCAACGTCAGCGCCCGTGACGGCACCGCATCGAAATCGGGAAAACACCCGTCATTCACCTGCTGCGTGCGGCAAACCTCGTCAAGCTCGACAATCTTGACGTCCTCCGGGTCATCGAAATCGGCGACGGGCGGATCATTAAAAGCAACATGGCCGTTTTCGCCGATGCCGAAGCATACGAAATCGATCGGCGCCTCGTTCAAAAGGGTCGTGTAGCGAACGGCTTCCGCCGCAGCGTCAGCATCCGGCTGCAATTTATGAACGGCAGCAAAACCCACTTTGGCAAAGAGGTTCTGCTCCAGCCAATTGGAAAAACGAGCAGGAGATGCGGGGGGAAGACCAATATATTCGTCCATGTGAAACGCAGTCACACGCGACCAGTCGATACCCGGCGTGGCGCAAAGACAAGACAGCATCTCGGACTGGCTGGGTGCTGCCGCGAAAATCATCCGCACAGCACCGCGCTCTTTCAGACGCTCGATCAAAGCACCCGCCACGTCGCCCGCGGCAGCGGCTCCCATCTGAGCTCGTGTTGCAAAAGCTTCGACAGAAAGCCGGCCAAAGGTGCGGCAGGCAACCGGTTCGGGACGGCTGGGATCTTGGGACGTCAAGGCTTTTCTCCACTGCAAGGTTTAAAACCCGACGACTTCGGAAGCCGCTTGTCCGCTCGGGCCTTTCATGGCAAAAAGTTTTCATGCAACCGGTTGCATGTCAAGTATCAAAACTGCATTTTACCGGAATTGATGAATATGTGAGATTTGTGCTAGGCGATAAAATCAAAGCCGTAATGTGGGTACAGGCGGAACTGTTCCTCTGCTTCAGGAGAAAGCGGGCCATGCCCGTATGTCCTCTGACCTGTTGCGGCAGACGATGACAGCAAGATGTATCCGGCGCTCCTCGCCGATCGGGAAAGCGAACGAAGCTGCATGAGCAAACACATCAAAGGCGTAACGATCAGCCAGGTGGCGGACGCCGCCGGCGTGGCCAGATCAAGCGTTTCTCGTGCGTTCACCCGGCCCGAAATGCTCAGTCCCGAAACAGTCAACCGAATCATGGCGGCGGCCGATCAACTCGGCTATCGCCCCAACCATACCGCCCGCGCACTCAGCACGGGGCGGTATGGCAACATCGCCCTCATAGTGCCCGATATTGCCAATCCGTTCTTCCCGCCCATGATCCGGGCTGCGCAGATGCAGGCGGATAGTGCCAATTTCTGTATCTTTCTCGGCAACACCGAAGAAAACGGAGAGAAGGAGGATCAGCTCATCGGTCGTTTCACAGGCCAGGTCGAGGGGCTTATACTCGCCTCTCCCCGTCTCTCCGATGAGCGTATCTGGGCCCATGCCGAGAAACTGCCCCTCGTCCTGATCAATCGTGATATTCCCGGCATCTCCAGCGTGCTTATCGACAGTTCGGTGGGCGTTGCGGAAGCCGTCACGCATCTTGCGAAACTGCATCACCGCAAGATGGTCTATATCAGCGGCCCACCGGTTTCATGGTCCAACCGCCAGAGACAGGAAGCATTCGATAAAACCGCTCTTGCCCTCGGCGTTGAAACCGCAACGGTTCCCACACTGCGCCCGGATTTTGAATCGGGCCGCAAGGCGGTCGAAGCCATGTTGGCAACCGGCGCAACAGCCGGAATCGCCTTTGACGATCTCACAGCCCAGGGCGTGTTGACCGGGCTGGCTGAACGGGGAATTTCGGTTCCAGCCGACTTCAGCCTGATCGGCTGTGACGATGTGCTCGGCTCAGTCACCTATCCAGCGTTGACCTCTATTTCAAGCCAGTCTTCCGAGGCCGGACAAGCCGCGATAGCCCTGCTGCTCGAAATGCTGCAAACCAGCAAACACGCCGATCTGCGACACATGATTGCAACGCATCTCGTCGTCAGAAATACGACGAGAGAACCACATAGCGCGGTGACGTCAGGGTAAACCAGACAAGGAAACCTGACCACGACCATGATGACCGGCAACACGCCTGCTCCTGAGGCGGGTTAAAGCGCCTGAAAGCCTCATCCTCAATCTCTGAAGGCGCCACTTCGTAAATACCTACCCGCCTTCACGACTTTACGTCGCGGCAACAGGCTGCAAAGGCGCAGACGACAATGTTCAATCGCACGTCCGTACACGAAATTCCTCATCATGCCGTAAGCGGGATTATGCCGCATGGTCGAATTTGGCGGCTGTCGCGCCTGCTTTCGGCCATGCGACAGTTCGGCAGAATCAGAGCGCCTTAAGGAAAGCGAGAATGGGGTGGACACCAGGGGGGGTGGGTTTTGGGCGACGATGCTGGAACGCTGCCTAGCACCGTCGATTTCAATTCCGGCGGCATTCCGAATCTTAATCAGATGCTTCACAAAGCCGAGTATGTCACGGCACAGGTGACACGCTATCAGGACCGCCCCGTTCCCTGACCAATTTGTCGCAGCGGTAAACGCGGCTTGACCGTTCCATGGTGGTAGTTGTGCGCCTAGTAAGCGCGGGACACGGATGCCGCAGTGCGTGCGCGGCATTCACAATATCCCCCACGCCCGAAACCTCCCCCTCCCGGTCATCTCGCGTAGGCCCAGTTCCAAAACGATCCGCCGCGCCGCCTGCGGCGTCATGTCGAGCGTTTTCGCCACCATCCCGGCCGACACCAACGGCTTCGCCATGACCAGCTCGACCAGTTCCGGCAGCTTTGACGACGTTCGTCTTCCCGCCAGTTTGCGTTCCATCATCTGACGAGCCAACGCCAGGCGGTCATGCTCTTTCATGCCGATCTCTGCGGCCGCCAAGAAGCCGTGGGCGATGGCAAGCAGCCGGGTTTCCCGGTCGCGATGCCGGCGCCGATCGACGGGAATGGTTTTCAGGCCAAGATTGATGGCGGCGAGATGCGCGCCGGTGGTGATGCCAGCTTCCCGTAGGATTGATGCAGCAAGCAGCCGACCAAGCCAGGGCGCATGCTGCAGGACGGAAAGCTCGTTCCAGGCATCGAGGGCAACGATAGCCTGAAGTACTGCCGGCAGGTGTTCCGCCTGCCGCAGCACGCCGCGCCATTCGTCGAGCCGGGCATCCTCGTCCCAGTCGAGATCGTAAATCATCGGATCTTTATCTTGAATGCTGCCACGGCCAGGTCGTTTGGCACTTTCGATAGCAGCCTCCGATCGGGCGAGCACCGCATCGATGGCGGCGTAATCGATACCGGGGAGATTTCCGACGTCGTCGTCATCCTCCCCCTCCCCTTCCTGTTCGGTCGCGACCACGCGCCTGATGGTGCCGACCGCCTCCGCCTCATCAGGCCCGACCGGCGTGATTTCTGCGGTTTGCCGCAACGTGCGAATACCCTCGGCCGAAAGTGCCCAGTCCGGCGACTGCCCGGACATCCGCCGGCGGGTGCGAAGAACGTCGCGGGCGATGGTCAGTTCGTGGGTCGGGGTGCGGATATCGCGAAACGCGTCGTGGAGGACGAGGTCCTCGAGATGGACGAGTTCGCCATCGATCCACAGCGACGCACAGGCGTCGACAAAGTGGGAGCGCTCCAGGAAGCCTGCGCCGACCGGTGAACGGGCGATGCGCTCGTCGAGATGGGTGAGCGCGGTGCCAGCGTCGAAAGCTGGCCGCATCAGTACCTGGAGCAAATCCGGTGGCAGGAGGGATTCCTGTTTTCTGCAAATCATGAGATTCTTCTTTCATGACGAAGCGGCGCCTTCCCATGGTTGAGCATGCCGACACGCTTTCGCTGAAAGCGTTGCGAGAGCTCGTGACCGGTCTGGTGGAGCGCGCTGATCGGGCAGACGCCCGGATTGAAAAGCTCGAGACCGAAAACCAGAGGCTTGCGGATGAGAACGATCAGCTCAGGCTGGAAAACACCCGACTGAAGGTCGACAACCAACTCTGCGTGACGAGATTGCGCGGCTGAAAAACCTGCCGCCGCGCCCACCCTTCAGACCGTCGGGGATGGAAAAGGCAACGGGTGACAAGATGCTCACCGGCCAGGATCCGGCACCCCGGCCGCGCGGGCCGAAGAACGATACAAAGCGGGTAACGCGTGAAGAGGTGCTGCCTGTCAGTGTACCGCCGGGATCGCGCTTCAAGGGCTACAAGGACTGTTTTGTCCGGGATCTGGTGCTCAGGGTCGAGGTGGTTCGTTACCGGCGGGAATGCTGGGGGACGCCGGAGGGAGACACCATCATCGCGCCGCTGCCTGCGGGGATACGAGGCGGGTTTGGGCCCAATCTGCGGCGGTTTTGTCTGATGCTGCATGTGCATGGGCAGGTCACGACGCGGCGAATGACGACGTTTCTGAACGACGTTGGTGTCGCGATCTCCAAACGCCAGGTGGTCCGGTTCCTGACAGAGAGGTTGGATGGCTTTCATGCCGAGGATGCAGCCGTGCTGGGGTCGGAACAAGAGCAGTCCGAAATCGTACGCTAAGGTCGAACGAAACCGGAACGATGCCGTAGATCCGATGTGCAACATCCGATCTCTGTGGATTGCCACCGACATGCGCCAATTTTGATTTCTCTGTCCGGCCCGACTCGACAACGCTTCGAGCAGATTGCTCATCAATGGAGTCGGGCGATGGCAAAGCGCAAGCTTCTTAAAGATCAAGATCGCCGGAAGCTTGTCGACATACCAGTCGACGAGGATAACCTAATCCGACACTATTCGTTGTCATTGGCGGATCGCCTGGAGATTGAACTGCGGAGACGTAATCACAATCGGCTCGGCTTCGCCATCCAGCTATGTCTAATGCGATACCCGGGTCGAGTGCTTGGAGCAGAAGAAACTCCGCCTCGCGCCATGCTGAAGTATGTTGCTGATCAGATCGGCGCCGCTCCAGACGAATTTGCCCTCTATGCACGCCGCGAAGAAACCCGTCGGGATCATATGGCGCGGCTAATGGTGTATCTGGATACGAGAAGCGCGACGCTGCAAGATCGCCGCGCCGCGCTATTGGCGGCAATTCAAGCGGCGACCTTGTCCGACGACGGTGCTGCGATAGCCAGTTCGACTGTCGCCGCGTTTCGCGAACGCGGCGCTCTTCTGCCGGCGATCGACACGATCGAACGCATCGGCCTTGCCGGCCGTGCCATAGCCCGGCGGCGAGCAGAAAGAACCCTGATTGAAGACATCCCACTCGATAGGCTTCAATCACTGGATAGGCTGTTAGAGGTTGACCCGTCGATCGGCCAGACCCGCTTTCATTGGCTGCGTTCGGCACCAGAAGCGCCGGCCGCGTCGAACCTCGTCGGGCTGACCGAGCGGATAGCCTTTCTGCGGCGGCTGGAGATCGATCCGGAACTGCAGGCGCGCGTGTCATCCGGACGGTGGGACCAGATGATCCGGGAGGGCAACGCAACGCCGGCTTGGCTTGCCAACGACTTCAACGCCAGCCGTCGCCACGCTCTGATCGTGGCCCAAGTCATCAAGCTTTGCCAGAAGCTCACGGACGATGCGGTGACGATGTTCATCAAGCTGATGGGTAAATTGTTCTCGCAAGCCAACAATCGAAAGAAGCAGCGACAGATGGACTGCAGGGCGAATACCGCCAAAGCGCTGCGCATGTTTCTAGATACGATCACCGCACTACAGTCCGCCAACGACCATGGTCGGAACGCATTGGATGTTCTCGACCAAAAAGTCGGTTGGGACCGGTTGCTTCGGATGAAGCCTGAGCTTGAGTCGATGGTCGACGACAACGAGGCACCGCCGTTGACCGTGGCAGCCGAACAATACGCGACCGTCCACAAATACATTGGTGCATTTCTTCAGGCCTTCACGTTTCGCTCGGCGCATCGCCACGACCCGCTTCTGGCGGCAATTGCGCTGCTGAAACGGCTTTATGCCGAGAAGCGGCGGACACTCCCTGATCGCGTGCCGCTCACCCATCTCAGCCAAACTGATCGACGGCTTATCTTCGAACAAGGGAAACCTGATCGCCGTCTCTACGAGATCGCCACGCTAGCGGCTTTGCGAGACCGGCTTAGATCTGCGGACATTTGGGTCGACGGCAGCCGATCTTTCCGGCCGATTGACGAGCATCTGATGCCGCGGTCGACATTCATCACGATGAAGGAAGAAGATCGTCTCGGTTTGGGGGTCCAAGGCGACGGCGCGCAGTGGCTTGCTGAAGCGTGCCAGATGCTCGAGTTCAACCTGCAGCGTCTTGCGCACAGAGCACGATCCGGAAAGCTCGAAGGAGTTCGTCTTGAGGCCGGAACGTTGATCGTCACACCAACCGTCGGCGAAGTCCCCGTGGCAGCAGAGGAACTGAATGCCGAGATCAGCGATATGTATCCGTTGGTCGAGGTTCCCGACTTGTTAAGGGAAGTGCATGAATGGACCGGCTTTGCGGATCACTTCACGCATGTTCGTACCGGCGACATCCCGAAAAATGTCTCTGCCATGCTCGCTGGTGTACTGGCCGATGCGACGAACCTCGGCCCAAAGCGAATGGCGGGCGCATCCAAGGGGATCAGCGCTCACCAGATTGGGTGGATGCGCACATTCCATGCCCGATCGGAGACCTACCGCGCGGCGCAAGCGTGCATCACCGATGTCCACACCCAGCATCCGCATTCCCGCCTTTGGGGCAATGGCACAACGTCATCGTCAGATGGCCAATTTTTTCGTGCGAGTGACCGAGCCGCAAAGCGCGGCGACATCAATTTGCACTACGGCAGCGAACCCGGGACGAAATTCTATAGCCATCTATCAGATCAGTACGGCTACTTCGGCATTTTGCCCATCAGTCCGACCGAAAGCGAGGCGGCCTATGTGCTCGATGGGCTCTTCGACCAGGACACGGTGCTCGACATTCAGGAACACTTTACCGACACGGGCGGTGCCAGTGATCATATCTTCGGGCTGTTCGCCTTGATCGGAAAGCGGTTCTCACCGCGACTGCGCAATCTCAAAGACCGGAAGTTCCACACGTTCGAGAGGAGCGATGCATATCCAACCCTGTCGAACCATATCGGGGCGCCGATCAACACCGCCCTGATTCTCGACCATTGGGACGATCTGCTGCATCTCGCGGCGTCGATCACGACGCGGTCCGTGGTACCGTCTACGATCCTGAAGAAGCTGTCCGCATCTCCGAAGCAAAGCCATCTCGCGAGGGCGCTCCGCGAACTCGGCCGTATCGAAAGGTCGCTCTTCATGATCGAATGGTACTCAAGTCCGGCATTGCGGCGGAGATGCCAAGCCGGTCTCAACAGGGGAGAGGCCGCCCATAAGCTGAAACGCGCTGTGTTCTTCCACGAGCGAGGCGAGATCCGTGACCGGTCGTTCGAAAGCCAAGCTTTCCGCGCCTCGGGGCTCAATCTCGTCGTCAGTGCGATCGTGCACTGGAATACGGTTTATCTTGATCGCGCGGTCACACAGCTGAAACGAGCGGGGCGAGACATTCCTAATACTCTATTGAAACACATATCGCCGCTCAGTTGGGAACATATCAACCTTACCGGCATCTACACATGGGATGCCGAACATCAGATGCCGAACGGATTTCGATCGCTCCGCTTTCCGGCTAGGCTAAGGAACGCCGCGTAAGTTCTCATTCCGTTCGTCCTTAGCGTACGATTTCGGACTGCTCTTGTTCTGACCCCGCAGGGCCTCGTCAGAGGCCCGAACAGCGGCGTCCGCTTCTCATTCCATATAATAAATAAGATTGGGGGCGGATTCAGTTTGATAATCAGACTCGCGTTTCTTCCGAAGACTGCGAAGCCTGATTTCAGTGCGGGCCGATGCGGCGGCAACCTGGTCGATGCTGTGCGTCATCTGGAGCAGCTCCGCGTCCGTCTTGCCTGAGAGGCCGGTAAAGTCCTCCTCCTGCCGTGCCTTCTCGGCCTGGCGCTCTTCCTCGTCCACCGGGACGGGGGCAGGGGCGCGCTTGTGGCGGGTCAGCAGCGCCATAGCGCGGGCGGGCAAGGAAAGGCGGTAGGCGTTGCTTGCCTGCTTCACCTGCGGGCCTTTCTCGCCCGGCGCTGTCTCGGCCGGCACAAAGCGGCGAAGCCAATCCACGAAGCCGTGACGGCGCAAGGCGTCGAGCGCGCGCACGGCGCTGTCACGCGAGCAACGCGCATGGTGCATGATCGTATCGAGCGACGGATCGAGGCGGCCCGTGCGGTAATCGACAAAGCGGGCCAGTGCCTTCAGCACCTTGATTGCGATGCTGCCAAGCGGGCCTTTGCGTGCGCCGGGGGCCTTGTTGGCGAGGTCGTAGGCCTCGGCGGCGTCTACGATCTTCCAGACTTCGCGCTTATCCACGCGCCTCCAGAAGCCCGCTTCGCATTTTCCAAGCGGCTTTGAATAGCGGTGGATGGGTGCGCCCGTGCGCTTGCCCGTCGCCTTGAGTGCCAGTGCACCAATGGAAAACATTGTCCTTCGTCCTTCTGTTGGACGGGCAGGGACTCGCAGGCAAAAAATCATCGTTCCCGCAAGAGGTTGACTCTTGCGGATTGAAAATCTGTGGACTATCTTCGAATCACTTTCTCAGGGTGTTGTCGAAGACAGCGCTGCTAAGTCCAAAACCCTGCCGGCGCCAACCGGCGGGGTTTTTTCGTTCGTGCCCTTTGGTGGTCAAAAACCTCGTTGTGGATGCAAATGAGTCGGGTCTTGTGAAGTTTGCGGGACTCTTGTCCGATTCTGCAAGGCAACGCATTTACTTTCTGTTGACCATAACCGCGCGGCTTTGGCGTGCCCTGGGCGCGATCGGTCTGAGTCATAAGGCCGTTTATGCGATCTTCATCACAGGCAGGCCCCGCGAATGGCGTCGCGTTTGGCTTCGCGCATCGTTGTTATTTCCGGAGGCGCGAAGCCATCATAGAGTTTTCCGCCATCCTTCCATGTCACGGTGATGTAAAATCGATGGGGTAGGAAGAGAGTGGTGCGCTCTATCTCGATGGTCGCGCCCTTGTGGGTTCCCCTAAAATAGCCTCTGGATTTCTCAAGAACTCGCATCCTTTGCGGCCTCCTTGCACCATGCAAACAGCTCGACGGCCTCGGCTCTTGCGAGGCGCTCCAGCTCGGCCACGATCAGCGCTCCGGCTTTGATAAGGTTGACGCGGGGGTCGGCGCTTGGCTTCCACCAATGATCGGGCCACGGCCAGATATCAGCGGCGGCAAAGCGGATTTCAGGGCCGTCATCCGCCATGTCAGCATCCAAGCAATAGCAGGCGGCAGCAAGTGAGAGTGCGCCGCTCGTGTACTTGTCATCATGCTCGGCGGTGAAGCCTTCTTCCTCGATCTGGCGGCGGCGCTCGGCAGCTATTGCGGCAAGTGCCACGGCCATGTTGGCGGTCGGGGCAGGGTAGCGGCCTGGTGCCGGTGGCGGGGCCATGGTAAAAAGCGGGATCGACCAATATTCATCGGTCGGGGTGATGGGGTCTTGCTCGTAACTGTGGTGTTCTTCGTCAAGGCAGACGTGACCGCAAAGGTAGCCGTAGGGGCCGAACATGGGGACGCTGTGTGTCGTGCGGTCGGTCTGGAGCTGGGCCACAAGCTGTTCGGTGGTCGGTAGTTTCAGGGCGCTGGTGTCAAGCGTCAGTTTGAGGGTCTGGTAATGGGCCGTGTGCTCAAGCTGTGCAACGCGCTCGCGTAGTGCCTTGATGGCGTCAGCGGCTTCCTTGTGGGGCGTGTTCTCGCCCCAAGGCTCCAGCCATGAAACAAGGCGGTCAAGGGTGTGAGGGTCTAGCGGGTTGGTGGTCATGGTCAGTCCTCGGCCTCACTTGCGGCGATCTGGTCCAGCAGCTCGGCGCGCTCTTTGGCGGCGGCGATGGCCTCGGCCTCGGTTTCGAAATGCAGGAACTCGTCTTCGTCGCTTTCGGGAATGGGGGCAGTGAAGCCGTATCGCGTCGGGCCAGTGAATGAGCTGGCAATTTCGCAAACGGTGAAGTGCCCGAAGCATGATTTCGAAATGGCTTCGTGCGGCGTCTGTCCGCTGTCGTCGGGGTCCATAGCACGATAAAACCAGTCAGCCTTATCGAAGCTATTCGCGGCGATTGCCTCCGCATCCGCATGCAGCAAGGCGGTCCATTCCCTGAAGCCTTCCAGCTTTGCGCGGGCGCGGTTGGTATCGTAGTCAATGCCGGTGACATCATAGACAAAGATGGTTGCGGCGGTTACATCCGCAATCTCGTCCGCGATCTCTTCGCGGTTGGTCTTGCCGGTGGCCGGGTTGGTTTCGTCCAGCCCCTGAATGAGCGCGCGAATGCAGGTCTTTGCCAGTTCGGCGGCTTCCTCGGCCAGCTTGCCAAGCGCCTGGTGCGTGATGGTGTTCGGTTCAGGCTTCCAAAGGGTGATGGTCATTCGCCTTGTTCCTTTATTTCTATCAAATCGCGGCACGGGGCATCTATTTGCGGCGGTGAGGATGGAATAGAGCGGCTCGCAGCCATCCAGCCGGCCTGGAGCATTGCCGCAACTTTCTTGGGGTCGGTCAGATCGATGACAGTTGCGCTGCTAAACTCATTGACCGCTGTCGTTATCGCGGCAGCAAAGTCGTCTTCGGTTTTGCAAAATGCGGCAAACCCAATGCTCTTGACGTGCTGTCTGGCAAAGCCGCGCTGGCAATCGATTTCGATGCCGGCATAGACAATCCCGAACTTCCATTCGTCTTTCGTTTTTTTCGTCATGGTCAGTTCGGCCCCGCGCATGGTTCGAAAACTGCATTTCCATCCTGTTCGACAAGGCGGAAATGGGTTTCGGTGTCGCTCCAGAACCATGCCTGAATGGCAACGCCATCCTGACCTAAGTCGTCTTCTGTGCAGTGTTTGGCGAGTTCTGCAATGCTCTCGGAAAACGTGTCTTCCCAATCCAGTCCGATGCAAAAGCAATTGGCGTCAGCGGGCACGGTTGGCGCGTCGGCGCTGCCATCCTCGGCCACGGTCATGATGTGCATTCCGTATTGCCGGTGCGCGAGAAAGGGCACGACCTGGCCGGGCTGGAGTTGTACATGGTAGGCGGTGCTGTCCCAATCTTCGGGGTCGTCAACCGGTTCCATGAGGTAGTATCCCGGCTCTGCACATTTATTCAGGAAGGCGGTCGGGTCGGCCTGCGGTTCCGGGTTCATTTCGTCCAGCCAAGCGGATGGCAGATATTTGGTGACGGCGCTGGTCATTTGCTGGCTTCCGATTTTGTTGCCGCGCGGGGCAGGCGGTTTCGACGTTCATCCGGATGGACGATTTCGCCGTTCAGGGCGCGATAGGTGAGGGTGCCCTGAATGCCGGCGAAGGTCGGGATGAGCGTGCCGTCTATGATGAGTTCCGAACCCTCGGCCATGAAGCGCTCTATCAGCGCGGGTTTGGTGGCGATGCCGGACAGGATCAGGCCTGCGATTTCGTTTGCGGGTTCTCCGGCCTGAAAGGCGACGGCGCTTGCAACCTCGGCCAGCTTGTTGATGGCCTCGATCTGGCCGGTGCGACGGCCTGCCTCGACGCCTAGGCGATAGGCCGCGCGGCGACGGCGTGCGCCTGTTGATTTCGGTTCGTCGTTCATTGTCCGGCCTTTCCCAGAAATACGACCTTGCGCACCATGCCAGCATGCAGGCGAATGGCGTCCTGTTCGGCCTTAAGATGATTGGCCGCCTTGAGGGTGACGGTGGCCCCGCCTACAAAATGGACGCGATAATTGGTGGCGGCGTTCCGGTTTTCCCGGTGGCCCGCGTTGGTGCTGGTCATGTTCGGTGTTCCTTCATCCGTTCGGGCAACTGCCCCGCATGCGGTCAGGGCAGAAGCCGGAACGGATCGCGGATCAGGCAGCGTCGGGAAAGGTTGAAACCTTCTCCGTCATATCGACGGTATCGCGCGAGTCTTTGCCATCAACGTGGGCCAGATCGTGGGCGGAAAACCAGTCCTTCTGGATATCGCCGAAGGTGTTGAAGTGGCGAACGTAATAGCTGGCGGCGCTGCCGATCATTTCAGTGCGGCCAATGACGCGACCACGACGGCTAGAGCCATCGAACTTAACGATTTCACCCAACGAATATTCAAAATAGGGGCGGCTATGGACGCATTCGTCGGGCTGCACTTCATGAATGTGCACGTCCGTCGTGCCGGTGGCGTGATAAATACGCTCCTGGTCCGGCTCGATGCGCGTGGCGGGCTGGTAGGGGTCGCCAGTTTCGGGGTTCAGGAGCGAGACAAGCACGGGCCAGCCGTGATTTGCCTTGACGGTGATGGTGGTTGTCATGGGGTGTCCTTTCTTCGTGAAACGATCATCCGTTTCCGATGCTGGCCCCTTGCAGGCGGGCCAGACACGGAAGCGGATCAGGCGGCGGCGCGGCTGGAGAGCTGCATGGCCAGATCGCGGGCCTTCGTTTCGAAGCGGGAAACCTCTTCCTGGGTGAAGTGCAGCAGCAGCGTTTCGCGCGGCATGCCTTCGCCATAGCGGCGCATGGTATCGGCCATGTCGCGAATGATCTTGTCGTCGGCTTTCTGGTTGGTCTTGTGCATGGTGACGTTCTCCGGGTTGGATGCGTCGCCATCATTATGCGGGAAATATCCCTTGTCAACGCCAATAAAGGGATATTTCCCGCATCGCGTATCTGACGAGGTCAGCCGGTATGCACGAATGATTCGTGCATTACCAAATTGCTCGCGCAATCAATGGTAATTTTTTGGAGTTATGAAACGTCCACTATCACGCGGATAACCCGGCCCACTACGGATGTTTCTTCCGTTACCGGCATGGCTTCATGATCGCGGTTCGATGAGAACGGGTGCAGCCGATCCGGGTTCGAAAGGAACTGCTTGAACGTCACTTCATCGCCCTGGCGGAACACATAATATTTCTTCGAAAGGAGTTCCCGACTGGTCGGATCAACGATGATGATTGAGCGATCCGGCGCGATCAAGTCCATGCTGTCGCCATGAACTTCAAGGGCAAAACAGTGGTCTGAGTGGTCGATATCTGTCGGAATTCGGCGAGCATCTTCAACGTCGCCATACGGAAAAGCGTCTGTGAAGCTACCAGCAGCAACCCATGAGATGACGGGAACTGTTTTCGCTTCAGGCGCTTCACCGTCCTCCCCAAATGCAAGCCATCCAGCCGTCACGCCGAGAACGCGAGCGACGGCTTCCAATGAATCTAGGCGGGGTTGCGGTGACTTCGGCCCGCGCCAGTCGCGAATCAGATCAGGCCCATAACCTGCGGCAATGGAAATCTTCCTCGCGGAAAGTTTCAGGGCTTTCCGGCGTTTTTCGATGCGCGACAAGATTGCAGCGGTAGCGGATTTTTCCATACGGGAATTATCCCTTGGCTGGTTTCTGACCGCGAGAGGGACATTTCCCTTGTCAATGAGGGAAATATCCCTCATGTTACCGACCATGAACACGTTGAACGCTCTCTTTGCTCTGGTGGATACCTACTGCGGCCATGTCGGCATCGCAGAAGCAACGCTATCCAGTCAGTTATTCAGTGATGGGAAGCGCTTGAAAGCGCTGCGGGCGGGCAAGGATGTAGGCGCGCGACGTTTGGAGCGCGCCATTCTGTGGCTGGATGAACATTGGCCGGATGGTTGTGAGTGGCCGGAAGGGGTGATGCGTCCGCTTACCGCCGAGCGGTTTGATGCCATGTTCGAGAACCTGGAAAGGGCAATTTCGGAATGACTGCAAACCTCGTTGCCGCGGCTCTCCTGTTGATCATTGCGTATTTCGTGTTCGCCATCGTGGGCGGCATGGTGCTTTTCGCTCTGCTGGCCCTGCGGCTTCGTCGCGGCACGCGCTCGCGGCGCATTCTGAGGTGCCGCTGATGGTGGCGCGTTTCCTGTTTCAGTTCCAGCCGGGCGCGGTCTCCTCCCTGCCGCCCGCTGTGCGCCGGGGTGCAACGGGGTCGGTTCGGTGTCAACCGATGCACTCCGGCGCTGTTCTCTTTTGCAGTTCATGCGGGCCTCCGTGATTTAGCGGACTCCCGCCCTTCATACGTTTTTCCACTTTTGGTTACGATTGGAAATTTCTCTGAAATTTCCAGTTGCGTTTCCGCACATCTGGAGTTTGGGCCATGAAGAAAGAAGACATCAAAAAGCAGCCGTGGTTTTTCGCGGTCAAGGGCGCGCAGCGCGATCTTATCAAGCGGGCGGGCGGTATTCAGCGCACGGCTATGGTGCTGGAGGTTTCACCCTCGCTTGTCGGCACATGGTTCAATCTTGAAGACGGTGCGCTGATGCCGCTTTGGGCCGTGATGGTGCTGGAAACCGATGTTGAGCGGGCCGTGGTTTCCCGCGCTGCTGCTGCCAATATCGGGGCTGACATGGTTTCGGGCGAGGGTGGCCTGTTGGTCGGCGGTTGCCTCGATACCGCAAAGGCCGGGCTTATGGTCGAGCTTTCGCACCTGACCATGGCCTTTGTCGATGCCGATGCGGACGGCACGCGCACGCCTGCGGAACTCCAGTCCATTCGCCGCGAGTTCGTCGATGTGAAGGACATGGCGGAAAAGGGCATTGCGGCCTGTGACGGCGCGCTTGCCAAGGCGGCGGCTGACCGCGACGGGGGTGCGTGATGGCTCCTCTTTCTTCCGAGCTTTTCGGGTTCGATTTTCGTCCGCTCATACCGGAAGCGCGGCGGCTGATGTGGGAACTGCGGGCGCGCGGTGGGCGGCTTTACCTTCGCCGCGACATGAGCCGCAATTATACGGCCCGGCTCGGCGCGCTTTTGCGCTGCCGTGGGTTTGTGCGGATGGCGGCGGGGGGCAGCAACAAGCGCCTGGAGCTGACCGACCGGGGCAATGCCTATCTCGACCGGCTTGCGAGGTGCGAGTGATGGGCGTTTTCGACAGCCTTCCGAAAGATGTTCGCTCGGCGCTGGCCGACAGCCATTCCGGGGTTTCTCCGCTGGTTGCTGCCCGCCTGTTGCGCCGGTTGCCGGTGGAGCGGGTTGTGACCGCGATTGCGATTGTGGACCGGCATTTGTGCGGGATTGGGGGTGTGGAATGACGGCGGTGGAGGTTATCGCCGCGCGGCCTTCCGTTGATGGGCCTTATCAGGTCATGCCGCCACTTTCCGACGAGGATTATGCCGCGCTGAAAGCGGACATTGCCGTCCGTGGCGTTCTGGTTCCTATCGAGTACGACGAAAAGGGCGCTGTTCTCGATGGTCATCACCGGGCCGCGATTTGCCAAGAACTCGGCATTACCGATCCGCCGCGCTTTATCCGCAAGGGGTTGAGCGAGGATGAAAAGCGGGCGCACGCCCTTTCGCTGAACGTCAACCGTCGCCAGCTTTCGCAGGCGGAAAAGAAAAAGGCCGTTCAGGCTTGGCTTAAGGCTTCGCCTGCCAAGTCGAGCCGGGCGATTGCCTCGGCGGTGGGTGTCGATCACAAGACCGTTTCGGCGGTGCGCAAGGACATGGCTTCAACTGGGGAAATTCCCCAGTTGGAAAAAACCGTGGGGCGCGATGGTCGGTCGCGTTCCATGCGGACAATGTTCATGCCGCCGACCCGCGATGTGCCGGAACTGAAAAAGGTGGCAAAGGCGATCCGCACGGAACAGATGCGGGTGAGCCGGGAAACGCGCGTGGGTCTGCTCGCTGCCATTTCCGCCCACGGGCGACGCGTGGCCGGTGAAATGCCGCGTGCGGCCTTCCCTGTGATTTATGCCGATCCGCCGTGGCAACAGGAAGCCTGGAGCGATGAAACGGGGCAGGACAAGGGCCTGAAATATCCGGCCATGTCGCTCGATGAAATCAAGGCGCTGTGCGCGGGCGACAAAAGTCCCGCGACGGCCTCGGCGGAATGCTTCCTTTGGGTGCCTGCGAACCGCGTGCATCACGGGATCGAAGTGCTTGAGGCATGGGGCTTTACCTATGTGACCTGCATGGTCTGGGACAAGGTTGACCCCGGCATGGGGCGGCATGTGCGCGATTGCCACGAGCTGCTTTTGATTGGCAAGCGCGGGCCGATCTCGATTGCGCCCGTGCCCGGCGAGAACCCGCCAAGCCTCTATTCCGAACGCAAGACCGAACACAGCCGCAAGCCGGTGTGGTTTGCCGAACAGATCGAACGGCAGTTCAAGGGCCTCAAGAAACTGGAGCTATTCAACCGGCGCGAAAGCCTTGCGGCTGGCGACGTGCGGCTGAATGGCGATTGGGAATTCTGGGGCTTTGAGGCCGCCGAGAACGGGAAAGAAGAGGTGGCCCATGGCTGAACCAATGCTGCGGGCCGATGTGCTGGCCCTTTTGAGCAACTGCCCGGTGTGTGGGTCTGCTAAGGCGGATTTCACGCGCTGGGGCACGGAAGAGAAATCGGCGCGTGTGCGGTTTGAATGCAGCGCTGTTTTTTCGACGTTTGGCGATGCTGAAATTGAGGTGAGCAACCGCGACCAATGCCCGGCCCCTAGCCGGGTGGCGGCGTCGGCGCTGGAGCGGGAATTTTCGCGGGGTGCGGCGTGATGTTTCGTGAAACCCTTCTCGCCGGTACGCTCCTGGCTGGCCTCTCCGCACCGAATGTCCCGCAGGGGGAACCGATCATTATCGACAGTTTCGCAGGCGGCGGCGGCGCTTCGACTGGGATCGAAATGGCGCTGGGCCGTTCGCCAGACATTGCCATCAACCACAATGCAGCGGCGTTGGCGCTGCATGCCGTCAATCATCCTGAGACGCTGCATCTTTCGGAAAACGTCTACAAGGTTGATCCGCTCGACTATCTGGCGGGAAAGCACATCGGGCTGGCGTGGTTCTCGCCGGATTGCAAGCATTTCTCGAAGGCCAAGGGCGGCAAACCCGTCGAGCGCAATATCCGCGACCTCTGCTGGATCATTCCCGGCTGGATCGAGCGTATCCAGAAATCCGGCGGCAAGGTCGATCTCGTCATCATGGAGAATGTCGAGGAGTTCAAGGATTACGGGCCGCTCAAGATGACGGAAAAGGGCCTGATGCCCGATCCTGAACGCAAGGGCGAAACCTATCAGAAATGGTGTCGCAAGCTGCGCAGTCTCGGCGCGAAGATCGAAAGCCGTGAACTGCGGGCCTGCGATTATGGTGCGGAGACGATCCGCAAGCGGCTTTTTGTCATCATGCGTTTCGATGGCAAAAAGATCGTCTGGCCGAAACCGACGCACGGCAAGCCGGACGATCCGGATGTGATCGCGGGCCGCAAGCTGCCCTATGAATGGTGTGCCAATTCTATCGACTGGTCCATTCCGTGCCCGTCGATCTTCGACAGTGCTGACGAAATTTTCGCCAAGTGGGGGCTGCGGGCGCTACGGCCTTTGGCTGACAACACCATGCATCGCATTGCGCGCGGCTTCGACCGTTATGTGCTGCGGGCGGATAGGCCGTTCCTCGTCAACCTGACACATGGCGGGCGGATCGAGCCGCTGGATTGCCCGATCAATACGATTACCGGCGCGCATCGCGGGGAAAAGGCATTGGTTTCGCCCCATCTTTCCGCGTTCTATGGTCCGGGGCAGGGTGGTCAAACGCGGGCGGCACCCATTGATGAACCTGTGCGGGTCATCACGACAGAGAACAGGCATGGATTGATTGCTCCCGTTCTGACCGCCGCGCAGCATGGCGGTTCGTGCCGCGCTGCTGACGGGCCGCTTCATACGGTCACGGCCAGCCGAAAGGATCAGAACTCTGTTTTCTTTGCGCATATGGCGCAACAGAACAACGATTCCCGGCGTGAGGGTGGTGTTAATCCGGGGCGGGAAGTGACCGCGCCGCTTTCGACTATCACGCAAACCGGTTCCCATCAAAGCGTTGTCTCGGCCTATATCGCCCGGCAGTTTGGCACGGGGACTGGCCACGCGCTGGATGGACCGGGCCGGACAGTGATGGCGGATGGCGGCGGCAAGTCGCAGCTCGTGACGCCTTATCTCCAGTCATACTATGGCACGGGCGATGGATCGCGTGAGGATGAGCCGGGACGGACGCTGACGACGCGTGATCGCTTCGGCCACATCGAGGCGACGATTGACGTTCCGCCCTTCACGGCGGCGCAGGAAGAGCGGGCGCGTGCCGTGGCTGCGTTCCTTCGGTCTTACGGCTTCTGGGATGATCGCGAGTTTGTGACGTTGGAAGTCAACGGCGTGACCTTTGTCGTGGTCGATATCGGCATGCGGATGCTCACGCCGCGTGAGCTTTACAGCATGCAGGGCTTTCCGCGCGATTACCGCATTGATGGGCATTACGACCATTCCTGCACTGGCCCGGATGGTGGGCCGGTGTGGGTTCCCTTCTCGAAATCGGTTCAGGTTTCCTGCGTTGGCAACAGCGTTTCGCCACCGGTTGCGCGGGCGCTTGTGGCGGCGAATGCTGGCCATCTGGCGCGGGATGAAAGGCGGGCGGCATGAGCGGATTTCTCCCAACCGTCGATATTCTTGCAGACTTTGACCGGGATCAGGACCGGGCGCTTTGGCTTCTCGATGCCTCTGACGGGATGATTGCGCGCGATTACTCGGCCATTCGGGCAGTTCTGCTGTCGGCACGTTTTCGGCTTGGTCTTGACTGTCTCGACGTGCGTCATTCCGCACTGAATGCCGTTCGGGATGATCGCGGCGAATTGAAGTCGCATCATATTGAACTCCTTGAGGAATGCCGGGCAATGCTGCGGCAGAAGGCCTATGTTCCGGAACGGGATGGTAGCGAATGAAAAAGCCGGTTTCCCGCGTGTGGAAATGGCGGCGTGCGGTTGCCAATTCCGCGTTTTCAGCTTCGACAAAGCACGTCCTTTCAAAGCTGAGCTATTTTATGGATGAGGATGGCGATTCCTGCTTTCCATCCATCAAAGACCTTTGCGAAGCCACGTCGCTTTCCAAGAACACAGTTCGTCATCATCTGGAGCTTGCAGCGGCGGCGGGATGGGTTTCCGTCCTGCCCATCGGCTCGGCTGGTCTGCACGGGCAAAAATGGCGGCGCAAATCCTATTATGCGCGCTGGCCCGACGAACAATCTCACGCTTATCCCCTCGAAACGACGGAGGCCGAAACCATGGTCGAAGGTGGGTCAATTGACAGTGCAAAGGTGGGTCAGCCATTGACCCAAGATAATACCACTCCAAGAATCTCTCCATCTGCGCGCGCAGGCGTGCGCGAGATTGCCGAACCGGACAGGCGGAAAATCGACGGCCAGTTTCGCAAGTGGGCCGCGCTGTGGCCGCGAAGATCACGGAAGAAAGACGGCATTGCGGCTTTGCGGCTGTGGCGGGGCCTGACGGATGCGCAGCGCGAGGCAGCGCTTGTGCTGACGCCTAGATACTTGCGGACGGTGCGAGACAAGACCAAACTTTGCGGGCCTGAAACGGCGCTGAGGCGGCGGATTTGGGAAAGCGACGGCGTGCAGGTGAAGGCGGCGTTTAAGGGGCCGCTCTGGATGGCCTGCTATTTCTGGCGATTGCTGCAACCGGCTGTCAGCGCCGTGACCTTTACCGGCCTTGAGGAAAAGATGATTGCGGACGGGTCGCGGACCCGCGAACAGCTTGTGCGCGAGAAGCGCCGCAAGTTCGGGTGGCCTGCCGCCAATCGCATGGTTTCGTTGTGGCATGAAAAACGTTCGTTCTTCTGCCCTGCCCATGTCGAGCCGCTTGGCGATCTCTTCGTCTGGGTGGCGACCGAAAGCCTGCTTTTCGCAGCATGGGCGCGGCTTGCGGAAGCGCGGGACTGGCCGCTTCCATCGCCTATCGGGAAAGGGCTGTTTTTCCCGCGTGTCGCCAGTCTGGACGGCGATCTTGATGAGGCCGTGGCGGCAGCTCTTGCCGCTTTCGAAGTGCAGGCAGCGGGGGTTTTCCATGAACGGACGTAATGGGCGGATGATGGCGGATGCGGAGCGGCGTGCGCGGATGGGGCTTGTGGGGATGGCGTGCAAGGATGTTCCGGGCTTCGAAAAAATGGCCCGCTGGATTGTTGCCGTCTGCCGTCCGGGCACGGAAGCCCGCATTTATGACGATCTTTCAGCGCTGGGGATTGAGTGCTGGTGCCCGATGGAAAAGAAGCGGCGACCACCTCGGCGCGGGCTTAAGGCGCAAGTTATCCACACGCCTCTATTTCGCGGTTATCTGTTTGTGCGGGTTATCCCGACGAATGAAGCCTTCGTTGGACTGCTGTCAGCGTCTCGCCTTTCGGGGCTGATGGGCCATGACGGCGTGCCCACGCTCATGCCTGAAAGGATCATGGAACGGTTGCGGCTGAGCGTGGCGAAACGGCTGAAAGATCAAGGCGATGATGACGGTTCATGGTGGCGTGACTGCCATGTGACTGTGACGCACGGGCCGTTCGCTTCGTTCAAGGCTGTGGTGCGCGCGCTGGTCGGCAAGGGCGACAAGGTGAAGGTTGACGTTGAGATATTCGGTCGGGCAACGCCCGTCGAGCTGGATATTGACTCAATCCGCATTGGGAAGTAACGAATCGGACATTGAGAGCGGCATATCGATTCTTTGCCGCATAATGGGTTGACCGGGGCGCTTGATGCCCGATGTGGATTGTTCTCCCCCGGCCCCGCCTTGCGCTCCCAGAACCACGGGAAAGCGTTTCAAGGCCAGTGCGCAAGCTATGCCTAGATGATTGATGAGCCGGCCAGATGGTCGGCTTTTTTCGTTTAAAGAGTATGGGGAAATTTGATCGACGGTCGGAAGAGGCGCGCGCCTGGCGTGGCTGGTATGGCCTCGCCCGATGGAAGGCCATCCGCAAGCACCAACTCGCCATTGAGCCGCTGTGCCGTTACTGCCGCTTGCAAGGCAAGATCGAAGTGGCGGAAGTGTGCGACCACGTTGAGCGGCATAACGGCGATCCAGACAAGTTTTGGAACGGGCCTTTCCAAAGCCTTTGCAAACCACACCACGACGCGACGAAGCAGGCGGAAGAACTTCGCGGCTTCTCGACGGCGGTTGGCGAAGACGGTTGGCCCATCGATCCATCGCACCCCGCGAACCGCTGAACCGATGCCTCGGCCATCCGCCCTCCTCCCCATGGGGGGGTGGGTTCGATCTCTAGACCCATCCACCTCGCGCACCGGCGTCTGTCATTTCTGTGTGGAATTGGGAAATTAGAGACAAAAAGCCACATGATTAGAGGTATTTAGCTATGAAAGGGCGGAAACCTTCGAGTGAAAACGTTGTTCCGCTCAAGCCGGAAGACGGTGGCGGATCGAATTTTGAGGCGCGGGCGCTGGCCCGTTCTGTCGAGCTTCGGCCCGATGACATGCCGTTTACCGTTCGGGCGATCTGGGATCGCCTTGCGCCGGCGCTCTGTGATCCACGGAAAAACAGGCTGAACGATACGAACGTTTATATGTTCGAACTGCTTTGCCACACCATCGACCGACACGAACGGTTGCGCCTCGATGTGCGCGAGGGTGGCGAAACCTACGAGACAATGACCCGCAACGGGAAGCAGCTCAAGAGCAGGCCGGAAGTGAGCCAACTTAACGAGACATGGCGGCAGATCAGGGCGCTTGCAAGCGACTTCGGAATGACGCCATCCGCCGAACGTGGTTTGCAGGGGGGCGGCCAGCTTGGATTCGATTTTGCCGATGGCGACGGCTTCGACTGATGTTGAAGTGCCGGCCAGCGATTACGATTCGGACCCGGTGACAGCCTGGGCGGCGGATGTGGTTCGGGGCGACATTGTTGCTGGGCCGCATGTCCGCAATGCCTGCCGTCGCCATCTTCTCGACCTTCGCGACGGTCCAGCGCGTGGCCTGGTCTTCGATCTGGCGGAAGCGAAAAAGCGCATCGACTGGTTTGAGACAAAGCTGTTTCTGAACGGCGGGCAGTTTCAGGGGGTGCCGTTTCAGCTTCATCCAAGTCAAAAGTTTCGCATCGGATCACTGTTCGGGTGGAAGTGGGCGGAAACTGGCCTTCGTCGGTTCCGGCGCTTCTATGATGAAGAGGGCAAGGGTAACGGAAAGTCGCCGCTGCTGGGCGGTATCGGCCTCATGATGATGGTCGCGGATGGTGAGCCGGGGGCTGAAATCTATGCCGCCGCTGCCAAAAAGGAACAGGCGCAAGTCCTGTTTAGCGATGCGGTGTCGATGGTCGATCAGTCGCCGCAGCTCTCCTCTCGCATTTCTCAATCCGGCAAGAACCCGGTATGGCAGTTGACCTATCGCAGCCGGAAGAATCGTACCGACAAGCGGATTTTCAAGCCGATCTCGTCGGACAAGGCGCAGTCTGGCCCTCGGCCACACGGTGCACTGTGCGATGAGGTTCATGAACACCCGAACCGCGACACCATCGACATGCTGGAACGCGGCTTCAAGTTTCGTGAGCAGCCGTTACTTGTCATGGCAACAAACTCCGGTTCCGACAGGCAGTCTGTCTGCTGGGAAGAGCATAAGCATGCAATCGAGGTTGCGGCGGGGATCAAGCAGGATGATACGACGTTCGCTTTTGTCTGCTCACTCGATGATGGCGACGATTGGGAAAACGATCCGTCTTGTTGGGTGAAGGCGAACCCGCTTTTAGGTGTCACGGTAACGCATAAGTATCTTAAAGGCGTTGTCGATCAGGCTCGCTTGATGCCGGGAAAGCGCAACGGCATTGCACGTTTGCACTTTTGCGAATGGACGCAATCGGTTCGGGCGGCGATCAAGCGCGAAAAGTGGACGGCCTGCCAGTCTAAAATCGATCTGGATGCGCTGCTTTCCTCTGGCGTCGGCTGTTACGGTGGCCTTGACCTGTCACGCACCCGCGATTTCACGGCCTTCACGCTGACATGGGTTCTCGACCGGACAAAGGATGCTGAGCGTCTGGCGTCAAAAACATGGTTCTGGACTCCTGCCGATACGCTGCTGGAGCGCGCAAAAACGGACCAAGCGCCCTATGATCTTTGGCGCGATGCCGGTCACATCGAGGCGGTGCCCGGCGAACGGCTGCGATATTCATGGCTTGCCGATGCCATTGCATCGATCTGCGCCAAATATGCGCCGCTTGAAATCGGTTGTGACCAATACGGACTTGAGCAGTTGCAAGAGCATTTGCCCGATTCCGACATTTCGTCACGGATGACGATCCATCCGCAGGGCTTCCAGAAACGTGTGATCGACAAGCTTCCTGACGCGCCGGAAGGCGAACAGGAAATCTATCTGTGGATGCCTCACAGCATCAACATGCTCGAAAACGCGATCTACGAAGAGCGGTTGCAGATCCTGAACAATCCGATGCTTGATCACTGCGCGGCCAGCGTTGTCTACGCTGAAAACCGCACCGGCCATCGCATGTTCGACAAGGAAAACGCCTTCGGGCGCATCGACGGCATGGTGTCACAGGCCATGTCGGTGGGCATTGCCCTTTGCCGCGAGCGGGTGCGGATCGCGTCGCCCTGGGATGACCCAAACTTTTCAATGGGTGGATAATGGCTTCCAAAGCAAAAACGCGGGAAACGCGCTCGGCCTCCCTTGAGAGCGAGCGGGTTCCGGTTTCCGCTGAGAACTTCCTTCAGTTTTTCGGGGTTGGCGGCGGAAGTCTTCCGTCTGTCACGCCGGAATCTGCCCTTCGCGTTCCTGCCGTGCAAGCGGCTGTCTTGTTTCTGAGCCGAACGCTGGCAAGTCTGCCGCTGCATGCCTATGCCACGCGGAAGGGAAGCCCTGTCCGCATGAAGGGTAAAACGGCGCAGACAATCGAGAAGTATCCCAATGACGAAATGGATACATCGAAGTTTCGTCGCTACTTCTGGGAACAGGTGTTTACCGGCGGGCGCGGCCTGGCGTGGATCGAGCGGGGCGGCTCTGATGTTGTCGGCCTTTGGCCTATTGATCCCGGTTCCTGTTCGGTTCGGCGGCGTGGTGGCCGGCTCTTCTATTCGTGGGAAGGCCGTGAATATCCGTCTTCGGATGTGATCGACATTCCATTCATGCTGAAACGCAACATGGTTCAGCATCGTGGCCCTATCGCCATGGCGGAAAAGGCCATCCAGCTTTCGCTGGCGATGAATGACTATGCGTCGAATTTCTTTGCCGGCGGTGGCGTTCCACCGCTGGCGCTGGAAGGGCCGCTTCCTGTTGGCGGCGAGGCGATGAAGCGGGCGCGCGATGACGTCAAGCGTTCGATCGATGCGGCGCGTGACGATAACTTGCCATTGATCCAGCTTCCACCGGGCTACAAGCTTTCCCAGATCGGCTATGACCCTGCCAAGGGTCAGATGACGGAAGCGCGGCTGTATCAAGTTCAGGAAATCGCACGCGCCTACCAGATTCCGCCGAACTTCCTGCAAGACCTGTCGCGGGCGACGTTCTCCAACGTCGAGCAAAATGACCTTTACCTGGTCAAGCACCTCATTTCGCAATGGGCCACGGCCTTCGAAGGCGAAATGAGCCTGAAAGTGTTCGGGCGCTTCGATGCTGGCCGGTATGTCAGCCACAATCTCGACGGGTTGATGCGCGGCGACTTCCTAAGCCGAATTCAAGGTCTTGCTGCCGGTATCAACGCCGCACTTCTGACGCCCAACGAAGGCCGCGAAATCGAAGGCCGGGCGCGCAATGACGATCCTGCGGCGGATCGCCTGCACATGCAAAGCGGTACGCAGCCGATTGGCACGCATGCTGCTCCCATCGGCCATAATGGCGGGCCCCCTCTCACAGACGAAAGTGGTTCAAGCGATGCCGAACAGGTCTGAAAAGCAAATTCGTTCGCTCGTTCGCAAGGTCGAGACGCGGGCGGATGGCGAGCGCATGACGGTGGCTGGGTATGCCGCCATCTTCGGTGAAGTTGCCGATATTGCCGGAATTTACCGGGAAGTCATTGCGCGCGGTGCGTTCTCGCGGTCCCTGCGCACGGATGATGTGCTGGCGCTTTTCGGCCATGACTCGGGGCGGCTTCTGGGGCGCACAACTTCCGGCACGCTGCGACTGGCGGAAGACGCGAAGGGGCTGTCCGTTGAAATCGACCTGCCCGACACGACGGACGGACGCGACGTGCTGACATTGATCGCGCGCGGCGACATTTCCGGGATGTCGTTCGGTTTCAACATCGTCCACGAGGAATGGGATTTCTCGGTGGAGCCGCCGCTTCGAACAATCATCGACGTTGATCTTGTTGAGGTTTCCGTCGTTTCCGCTCCCGCCTATGCGGGCACATCGATTGCCCTGCGGTCGCTCGAAAGCGCCCGCGCGGAAATCGAGCATCGCCACTTTGTGCCCGCCATAAGGCTGCGCATGAAGGTGGGTCTTGACCTCGCGCTGCGCAAATAACGCTGCGCTTTTCACACTCAAAAATTGGAGATTGTTGCATGTCCCAGAAACTGCGGGAACTGCGGGAAAAACAGATGCGTCTGGTTACAGAAGCGCGTGAGCGTCTGGACGGTATCGCCGCCACGACCGACGAAACGCGCGCCAAGGAGCTTGAGGCCGCACATGATGCGGCCATGGCTGAGCATGACCGACTGCAAGCCCTTATCGAGCGGGAAGAAAATCTGATCGAACTCGAAAAGAGGCAGGAAGAACAGCGCGCGAAACAGCGTCCGCTGCGCGATACGCCGGCGGCTCCCGGTGTCGATGATCCGACCGGCGGCAGCATCGAATACCGCTCGGTTTTCGCCAAGGTCGTTTGCGGCGTTTCGCCGAATGACCTTTCGGCGGAAGAACGGGCGGTTCTGCGTAGCGGTGCGGCCAAGTTCGAAACGCGCACCCAGATGGCAAGCGTTGCCGCAGCCGGCGGCTACACCGTGCCGACCGAACTTGCCAACCAGATCATCATTGCGATGAAGATGTGGGGGCCGATGTACGACGAAAACATCTGCACGGTGCTTTCGACGGCTTCGGGCAATCCGATGACGGTTCCTACCGTCGATGATACCGGTGAAGAGGCCGCCAGCCACGCGGAAGGCGATGACCTTCTGAACGATGGCAGCGGTGACGTGGAATTCGGCCAGAAGCTTCTGGCGGCCTATTCCTTCGCTACGCCCTTCATCAAGTGGTCGTTCGAACTCGACGCTGACTCCATTTTCAACATGGAATCGCTGCTGGGCCAGCTTATCGGGGAACGCCTTGGCCGCATCGCCAACCGCCGCCTGACCGTTGGCAGTGGCGTTGATACGCCGAACGGTGTTGCCACGGCTGCGGGCCTCGGCGTGACGACGGCAGCGCAGGCGGCTTTCACCTGGGAAAACATCATCGAGCTGGAACATTCCGTCGATCCGGCTTACCGCGCCTCGCCGCGCTGCATGTACATGCTGCATGACAACACGGTTGCGGTGGCCCGCAAGCTGAAGGACGGCGACGGGAATTTCCTTTGGCAGAAGGGCGATGTGATCAACGGCAAGCCGGACACGATCAACGGGCGGCGCTACGCCATCAACCAGCACATGGACACGATTGCCGCCAACAAGCGCATCATGCTGTTCGGTGATTTCTCCAAGTATTTCGTCCGCAAGGTCGGTGCGCCCGTCGTCGGCGTGCTGCGGGAACGCTTCTGGCCGCAGGTCGGCATTGCCGGCTTGATCCGCTTCGATGGCGAAATCGGTGACGCCAACGCGATCAAGGCCATGAAAACCGCCGCCTGATTTCCGGCCTGATGAGCATGGCCGGCGCTTGTGCGCCGGTCCCTTTCCAATGGGGCTTTAAACTCATGAAAATCAAAATGCTTACCAGCATGGCCGGCGCAACGTTTTCGCTTGTTGCCGGTGAGGTGACTGAACGTTTTTCCGAAGGGGAAGCCGATCGCCTGATTGAAGCCAAACTGGCTGAGCCGTTCAAGGCTGCTGCCTCGGTTGAGGCGCTGGACAATCTGGAAACCGGTCGCATCGAACTGGCTGAGCGCGTCGAAATGCTTGGCACGGCGGTCGATGGCGTCGGTGATGATGTTTCCGATCTGCGCATAAAGGTGGATGCTCTTGAAAAGGCTCTTGCCGCTGCCAATGACGAGATTTCCGGTCTGCGCGCCAAGGCTGAAGAGTCCTCGGCACTCAAGGACGTGATGAAGGCTCTGACGGATCAGGTTGCCGTGATCGCGGCGGGCGGTTCTATTGGCAAGTTCGAGGCTATCGCTACCACGGAAGATGAAGCCGTTAACGCTTCCGCAAAGGCCAGCAAAAAGGCGGCGTCCTGATGTGGTACGCGGCGACGGCTGTTCCTGTTGACGGTTCGGCCTTGCCCGTTGCTCTTTCGGTCGCCAAGTCGCGGCTTCGGATCGATTTCGAAGACGATGATGCTGTGCTTTCCAGCATGATCGAAGAGGCAACAGCGCATGTCGAGCGCTATTGCAATATCCGTTTGCGGCGGCAGGTTCTGACGTGCCGCTGCAATAGTTTTGCAGACTTTGTTCGCCTTCCAGATGGCCCGCTTTCTGCCGGTGCTATTCAGTCGATTAGCTATTTCGACACGTCGGGCGATGATCAGACGCTTGACCCTGCGCGCTACAGCCTGCGGGTCAACGGTCTGGAGAGTGCCATTGTTCCGGTGCATGGAACGGCCTTCCCGCGTAGCAAGTTCGGTGAGCTGATTACCGTCACCATGCTGGCCGGTTATGAGGTGCTTCCCGCCGATCTGCGGGACGCCATCCTGTTGCGTGTCGTCACCCGCTACCGGAACCCTGAAAACTTGGCGGTTGATGGCTGGTCGGAAATGGATTCGATGCTGGTCAATTTCCGGCGGGGTGCATGACATGGCAAAACGCGAACGAAGTGCCGGTGACCTGCGCGAGCGTGTTGCCTTTGATGCGCCGATTGTGTCCGACGACGGGTATGGCGGCACAGAAAATGGATGGCAGGAACAGTATTCCTGCCGTGCAGCTTTTATCTACGCGGGCGGAAGCGAGGCAGTTGTAGCGGCAAGGCTGCAAGGCCGCGAAAGCTACAAGGTTGCCATCCGGTCTTGTGCTGCGGCTCGCGCTATCAAGACGGATTGGCGAATGCGCAACGCGCGCGATGCTGCCGGTGTCTTTGCAATCCTCTCCGTCGATGCCTTGGCCGATCCGGCTTGGGTCTATCTCATCGTGCAAACCGGCGTTCCGGCGTGAGGTGAACCATGGCGTGGGTCAAATTCACGGAAGATTTCGATTGGTGGCCGTCGCCGCAGGTGACGATTGCCTATAAGGCCGGAATGACGCTCAACGTCACGCGGCGATGCGCTGAGAGTGCAAAGGCAAAGGGCAAGGCCGTTTCATGCGCCAGCCCACGGAAGGCCTTGTCTGTCGATGGAAAGGCTGCGCCATGAAGTCGAAAGTGATTGGTCTTGAGCGGCTGAAGCGCAGGCTTTCCCGCATTCCGGAGGCTGTCAAAAAGCGTGCGCAGGCCGATCTCATGCTTGCGGGACGCGAGGTCAACATGCTCCAGCGTGCGCTTTGCCCTGTCGATAGCGGCAGGCTGCGGGAAACAATCCGCACGGAAGCGCTGGAAGACGGAACGATTGGCGTTGAAATCAAGGCCGGTGGGCCTCTGACAACGAAGGCCGTCCGCAAGTCTGAAAAGGGCAATGCGGGCGACTACGACTATGCCCTAGGCGTCGAGCTTGGCACGTCAGACACCGCCCCGGAGCCGTTTTTCTGGCCGGGATACAAGGCCAAGAAAGGTGCGGTGCGCAAGCGTGTAAGGGCAGGTGTCCGGCGGGCGCTCAAGCAGGCGACGGGGGCAAAATGACAAGTCCCAATCTGGCATTACAGAAAGCGCTTGTGGCTACCTTTCGCGCGCTCGATACGGCGGCGGAAGATCGGTTTTACAGCAAAATTCCGGATAATGCGGCCTATCCCTATGGGCAGGTATGGGAAGGGTACGAAGTACCCATTGATGAAGACTGTTCCGACCGGACAGAAAGCACCTTGCAGGTGGATATCTGGGCGGATGCACAGGCCTACATCAAGGCCAAGGAAACCGCGAAAGCGATCCGCGATTTCCTGCATGAAAATGACGCGGCCTTGACGGTTGACGGTCATGTCGTCGACCGCATCCGCGTCGAAACGATCAATTACACGGCAGGTCCGCCGCACTATCGCGCGCGGCTTTCCATCGTGGTCGAAACGCAGCCGGCGTAAACGGCAAATCTCCAAAAAGAGGAAGCGACAATGCCTGTTACGAAACAGATGCTTATCCAGTTTTCGGATGGGGAAGAGCCCGCGACCTGGTCGCACAACTGCACCATCAATTCGTCGCGCGATTTCACGATTGAGGCGACGACGAATGATGGGTCTGCACCTGACTGCGCCAATCCGGAAAAGCCGAACTGGGTCCTGCGTTCGGTCGATACGCTTTCGGCCGGCATCAACGGGGCCGGTACGATGGACCCGGTGTCCTACGGTGTCCTGCGCGAAAAGATGTTGGCCGGCGAGTCGTTTCCGGTGCGCGTCAATCTCGCTGGCCTGACTGCTGTACTGGGTGGCGGCTACTTCGCGGGCAATTACGTCATGACTTCGCTCGGTATTGCCAAGGAAGGCAAGGGCTATGTCACCGCTACCGTCGCACTTCAGAGTGACGGTGAAGTGACGTGGGTGCCGGCGGCGTAATGTCCAAGTTCATCGAACTTCCGTTTGGCGGGGTGAAGCGCAAGTTTCGCCTCGCGATTGGCGAGCTGCGCGAATTGCAGGACGCCTGCAAGGCGGGGCCGGCCACCATTCTGGCCCGCCTCATGTCTTTCCAGCCGCAGGCCGAATTCTTGCGGCGTCCACGCCCGACCGATTTCGAGCTTGGCGAGGCCGATCCTGATTACCAGTCTGCGCTTAACCTGTTTGCGCTCGTGCGGCAGATCGGCGGGGACTGGCGCGTTGATGAGGTGCGCGAGGTCATACGCCTCGGCCTCATCGGCGGCGGCATGCCGCAGGCGGAAGCCTACTTCCATCTGATGAAGGTAGTCGATGAGGGCGGCGACTGGAAACCGCATATCGCTGTTGCAGCACAGGTGCTTTGGCATGCGCTCAACGGCGACGAGGAAGAACCGTCAAAAAAAGACGAAGCCGGGAAGATGACGGAGACAGCGACGGGCGGCTAGTCTTTTCGGCTATTTATGGCTGGGGCGCAGCCATGGGCTTCGCCCCGGTCATTGTCGATGCCATGTCGCTGTTCGAGTTTTCGGCCTGTCAGGATGGCTGGAGGAAAGCGAACGGCGCAGAGGAGGAGGCAGAGCCGCCAAGCTGGGAAGAGCACCTTGCTATGGTGCGGAAGGTGAAGGGTGGCGCTGGTTAAAGCCCCATTCTTCGCTTTGCTGCCCTCTGATCCCTCACGCACTGTTCGACACCCTCCCAATAATCTCCAAATGCCTTTCGGCAAAAACTGACTATTGGGTCAGCGATAACTGCGCTGCCATTGATGGTAGTATTCTTCTGCTCAAAAACAGTCCTTATCCCGCTCTTCTGAAGATTGGCGCATGCAATCGCTGATTTGGCGCTTTTTTCTTCTGAGCAGATGCGAAGTGAATTTATCTTCCATTGTTTCGCATATTGATCAGCAAGGCCCGGTTGGCTTTCAGGGAGCAAATCAGATTTTCTGAAACCAGCCTCGTTGATTTCTAGGAAGCAATTAAGAGCGCCTGCCACTGTAGGCATTTTTTCGCATATTTTCGCTAGGCGCTCGGCATCATATTGGATGCAGCATCGGCCTTTCTTGGGAAAAATCCTTGCGCACTCAGTGCTTTCTTGTCGTCCATGAAGGATGGCTTCGCAGGTTGCTACCTGGTCTTCAGTTGATGGCGTTTGTGCATCGGATGTCTGCGTAGAAAGTACCGCCCATGCTGCTACCCATAGAATCGTCAATCGCCTTGTAGCCATCCAAGTCACCCCGCTTCATCTGGAAGCCTACTATCAGGATACCCGTAAAAATGGCAACCATTGATGAACTGCGCACTGTCATGCGCATGGAACTTGGGTCGTACAACAAGGATCTGCAAAAGCTCTATGGGGCCAATGCCGCCGCAGCGCGAAAGGTTGAGGCATCGTGGATGGCTACGAATGCCGGCCTCAATCGCCTTGGTGCCAGCATGGCCCGTAATATCACAGCGCCACTGGCAGGCATTGGTGCCGCGCTTGCAACGCGTGAGGTGCTGGCCTATGCGGATGCCTGGACAAGCGCGAAAAATAGCCTAGCTGTCGCTGGCGTCACCGGGAAACAGCAGGCTGCCGTTCTCGATCAGCTTTACCAGTCTGCGCAACGCAATGCCGCGCCGATTGGCGCGATGGCCGATCTGTTTGGCAAAGCTGCGCAGGCATCCGACAATCTCGGCGCCAGTCAGTCAGACCTGCTGAAATTCTCGGATGGTGTCGGTATTGCGCTGCGCGTAGCGGGCGCATCGGCTGAATCCGCCAGTGGTGCGCTGACGCAGCTCGGGCAGCTTCTGGGTTCTGCCCGCGTACAGGCTGAAGAGTTCAATTCTGTCAATGAAGGCGCACGACCGATCCTGATCGCCGTTGCGAACGGGCTGGACGAGGCAGGCGGTTCCGTCAACAAGCTCAAGCAGCTTGTAAATGACGGGAAGGTTTCCGGACAGCAGTTCTTTCAGGCGTTTCTCAAGGGTATGCCCGCTGTTGCAGCCATGGCGGCTGGTTCAACACAGACCATTGATCAAGGGATCACGAAAGTCCGCAATGCGCTGACCAAATATATCGGTGAGACGGATTCCAGCCTTGGTGCGTCGCAGCGCCTGGTGGCTGGCCTTAATGCTCTAGCAGACAATTTTGATCAGGTTGCCGACGCTACCTTGCTATTTGCCGGCCTGCTTGCCGGCGGCATGCTTGGCCGGTCCTTGACGGGCATGATTACCCAACTTGGCCTCGGCGCGAAGGGTGTTCTCGATCTGATCGCCGCCTTCAGGAAGGTTAAGTCGGTTGGTCTCGTGCAAGCTTTTGGTGGTCTTGGCGCGGCCCTTGGTCCGGTTGGCGCTTTGCTCGGCACGGCTGCTGCTGGTGCTGCAATGTATTTCGGGCAGCAGGCCGTCGACGCGTCAGAGCGTACCGCGCGTCTGCGGGGCGAAATGGACGAACTTGGGATTTCATCCGGAACGTTGTCTTCGACGATCGACAAAACGTCGGAATCCATCAAAAAGCTGGCTGCTGATGAAGTGCGCGCCAAGTTGAAGGAAATCAATGACGAACTGGACCACATGCAGGAAAGGTCCTGGGGAAGTATCTTCGGCGGGACGAGTAGCCTCGGTGATGTGAAGTCGGCGCTTTCCGCAATCAATGGTCCGCGCAGCTCGGCAAAGTCATCGACAAAGCAGGCCGCCAGTGAACTCACTGACCTGATTGCGCAAGCCGAGGCTGGAAAGATATCTCTCGAAGAGATTGGAAATCGTCTGGACGAAATATCCAAGATCGACGCTTCGGGAGGGATGGACAAATACCTCAAGCTTCTTCGGGAAATCCTCCCGCAAATGCGAGACCTGAAGCGCTACGCGGAAGATATCCAGAAAGCAGGGGCGGTGGGTCCGTCCACAAACCCAATGGACCGCTTTGCGACGACGCGCACGGATGCGGCCAAGACGCAGCGGGACATACAGACCTTTCTCGACAAGGAAACGGCTGACGCCCGAAAGTCGGAAGCGCAAAAGAAGATTGACACTGAAACGGCTGCGGTCATGGAGCGTGCGCAAAAGGCCGGCACTGCGCTAAGTGAGGCGGCGGCGAGGCTTCAGGCCATCGCAAACATAAATGATCGGGAAGTAGCGCAGGCGAATTCCGCCTCGGTGGGTAGCGCGTCTGACCTCATCAAGCAATATGAAGGCTTCAGGGCCAAGCCATATTGGGATGTGAATGCGTACCGCGTCGGCTATGGCTCGGATACGGTCACGCTCGATGACGGGTCTGTCCAGAAGGTCACGCAGGGCATTACCGTCTCTGTTGCTGACGCAAACCGCGATCTGGCGCGGCGGGTTAGTGAGTTTCAGGCTGGTGTCCGTTCGAAAATCGGCGGCAGCACCTTTGACAGCATGTCGACCAATCAACAGGCCGTCCTGACTTCCATCGCTTACAATTACGGTTCGCTCCCTGACAGGATTGTTGCGGCGATCAAGAGCGGCAGTCAGGAGCAGGTCTACGCCGCGATCAAGGGTCTTGGTGGGGATAATGGCGGGATAAACCGGGTTCGCCGGAACAGTGAAGCTGCGCTTTACATTTCCGACGCGCCGCCGGCTGCGCAGGCCGGTGTTGATGTGCAGGCCGATCTTGATCAGCGCGGCCAGCGCATTGCCATGATGAAAGCGGAAACGGAAGCGCTTTCCGGCCTCAATCCTCTGGTCAATGATTACGGCTACGCCGCTGCCTTCGCCTCCGAAAAGCAGGACATTCTGAACGCTGTCCAGCAAGCCGGAATCGTCGTCACGCCGGAACTTGCGGCCAAGATCGATGAACTTGCGGCAGGCTATGCGAATGCGGAAGTCGAGCGGGCCAAGCTGACGGAAGGGCAGGACAAGCTTGTCAATTCCGTTGCTGACTTCAAGAACTCGGCCAAGGATATCACGTCCGGGTTTATTTCTGACCTGCGAAGCGGGAAATCGGCGGCGGAAGCTTTGTCGAACGCACTCGGAAAGATTGGCGACAAGATGCTGGATATGAGCCTCAATTCGCTTTTCGGGGTCGGCACGTCAGGGGGTGGAATTCTTTCTGCCTTCGGTGGCTTGTTCGGCCTCAAGTTTTCCGGGGGCGGCTATACGGGCGACGGCGGGAAATATGCGCCTGCCGGTGTCGTGCACAAGGGCGAATATGTCTTCGATCAGGCATCCGTGAAAGCTGCCGGTGGGCCTTCGGCTCTCGATGCCGTGCGGAAAAACCTGAAAGGGTTTTCATCCGGCGGCTATGTAACCGGCGCGTCTATCCCGCAAATCCCGTTGCGCAGCCTGCGCGAAATCCCGACACCTGCCAGCCGCAGCGCCGGACAGGCGGTCGATGTGACCGTGGGTGTTTCCGCTGACAATAACGGCAATCTCATGCCGTTCGTTGAAAGCGTATCGCAGCGGCAGGCCAGAAACACTGTCGGTCAGTATGACGTTGTTCTGACGAACAGCTTCTACAACCGCATGAATGAAGCATCGGAACGCGGCAGATGACGGTATTGCTCGAATACCCATTGCGGGTTCTGACGCCTTCAAATGTGGGCGTTGTGCCGCTTTACCGCAATCGATCGCCGCATGACGCCACCAACGGCATGCGGCGATCGCTCGGGTTTTCCGGGGCGGCGTTCAAGGTGGTGATGGATGGCATTCGCATCTCGCACGATCTCGACAAGGTGCGGACACTGCGGGCACTGATTGCCAATCTTGAGGGTGACCGCAACCTGATCCGCATTCGGATTCCTGACCTTTATGGCCTCGACGGGCCGTTGGCCATGGCAACGAAAGCGGCGCGAAAAGCATGGCCTGACGGTGTGCCGTTTGCCACGGATGCAATGTATGCGACGGGTGTCGGCCATGCCGTTCCGACGCTGGAAGTCGTGACAGTTTCCAGCGTGACGGCCACGGAAAACCATATATTCGTGGCGTCATCGCAAGAACTGCCGGCCGGCGTCGTCATCAGCATTGACGAATTTTGCTACATGATCGCCGGTTCATGGCTCGAAGGCGGCGTCAACCGCCTGAAGCTTTCACCGGGGCTGCGGCTGGATGCGCCAGCGGGCACGGTTGTTTCACTTGCGCCGGTTTTCGTCGGCGTCTGCACGACAGACATTCCGGGGGATGGTGTTTTTCGGAATGCCAAGCACGGGACATTCACGCTCGAATTCGAAGAGGATTTGACGCGTCTCGCCAAGGATTTCGATTGATGTTTTCCGAAGTGATCAAGGCCAATGCGCGCGGTCATGTCGTGCATTGCGCCGTTTTGCTTGAAATGCAGTTTTTGAGCGGAACCATGTATGTCCACAATGGCGGCGGCGTTCTTTATTCGCGGTCTGCGGCGGGTGCTCTTGAGGGCATCAAGTGGCTTGGGCTGCAAGGCATGGCGACGGTTTCCGGCCTCGGCGCTTCGCGGATCGGGGCTTCGCGGCAGGTATCCTGTGCGTTGGTGGCCGATGATGCCACGATTCGTGAATATTTCTTCGAAGAGGAACAGCGCCAGATCAAGGGGCGGAAATTCCGCTTCTGGGGGCAGTTCTATGAAGGGCTTCGCCCGCTCGACAGTCGGTTTCACATCTATACCGGCATAGGTGACCGGCTGCGGATGGTGAAAGAGGGGGCGACCTCCCGCAAGATCACACTGCTTCTTGAAGACCGCTTTTCCCGCCGCCGCCGCTCGGCCAATCTGATGGTTACGCATAGCGATCAACAGACGCGTGACCCCGGAAATACCGGCTTCATCTATGTTCAGAAGATGGTCGATCAGACCTTGAACCTCTATGATGCGCGAAACTGACGCTCTCGACGACTATCTTTCGGAAGAGCGCAATCACCCCTTTGAATGGTCCAGCCGTCGCAATGGTGATTGCCAGCTTTTTTTGGCTGGCTGGGTGGAACGGATTGGCTGGCCCGGCGCGGGCCTGCCCTGGCGCAATCGCTACAGCAACGAAAATGAGGCGCGCATCCTTCTCGGCGAGCGCGGCGGTGCTGTTTCGGCCTGGTGCGATCTTCTCGGCCCGCCGCGCATGGGGAGTGCGGCGCGGCGTGGTGATGTGGGACAGATGGCGGTTGATGGCTGGCATCTGGGAATGATCTGCACGGGGACCATGTGGGTCATCCGGGCGGGTGAGGGCGGTATCCGGTTTGTGCGCCCTCGAACTGAAATCATCGTTTGGGATGTTGGTTTTTCATGAAGCCGCGCTTTTTCTTCGAATGGCCTCTGGGTCCGCAAGTCTACCGATCGCCGCAGGCGATTGGCGTTGTTATAGCCGGGGCGCTTATCAATGCAGGCGTATCTGTAGTAATTGCAAACGCGTTGGGTCTGGCCATCGGTTATGGTCTTGTCGCGGCTGCGGCGATTGGCCTGCAAATGGCTTTGATGCCTAAGCCCGCAACGCCAAAGCCTTCCGATGTGCAGTCCAATATCAAGCAGGAAATTTCGCCACGGCGCAAAATCTACGGGCGATATCTGACGGGATCGGTGATCGTATTCGGTTTTCGACGCGGCGAGAAAAGCTACGTCCTGCACTATATCTGCGAAGGTCCGATTGCCGGCTATGTCTCGTTTCGGCTGGACAAGAAGCCGGTCACGCTCGATGCCAGCGGCTTTGTGCAGGAAGCGCAATATCAGGTTGGCGGTCGCTCGCGTGTCCAGATCCTAACGACGCTTGGAACATCAACGGACGGGCCATTCGCAGCTCTTCTGACGGCCTTTCCGGAGCTGAACACGCCGCTTACGCCTTTCCGCCATCGCAATTGCGCGATGGTCTTGCAGATCGTGGAGCAGGTGCCGCAGGAAAAATTGCAGGATGTGTATCCGAACAACCTACCCGGCCTGCAAGTCGTGATCGACGGCTTTGCGGAAGTCTATGATCCGAGAGCCGGGATCACCGGATTTTCCGACAATGCCGGATGCTGCCTGTTAACGGAAGTGATGGACGTTTACGGCCTGACACCTTCTGACGTTGACGAATTGTCCTTGTCATCGTTTTCCGAATTTGCAGTGCATTGCGATGAGCTGGTGGCGCTCAAGGCTGGCGGAACAGAGCGGCGCTATCGCTGTGCCGGACTGATTTCGCTCGATGGCGAAAACGAAGGGCGGATCAAGGCCATTGCAGATGTATGCAATGCCGATGTGTTCATGGACCGACAGGGCCGTATGACCGTGCAACGCAAGATGCGATCGGTTCCCGGCATTGCGCTGCGGGCGCGCAATGGTGACCATTTGACCGTGCAGATCGAGGGTGGGCGAGGCCTGCAAAAGCTCTCGAACATGATCAAGGTGACATACGTTGATCCGGCGCTGAACTGGAAGGCGAACGAAGTCATCTGGCGTCACTTCGATCTTATCGAGGAGGATGGCGTTGAATATTCGACGCCCCTTGAGGTGCTGCTGTGCCCGTCTTCCTCGCAGGCGCAGCGCCTGGGCAAACTGCGGGTCTACGAAATGAATCCGGAATTTTCGGGGTCGTTGACGGCGGGGCCGCAGGCGCTTGACCTGATGGAAGACTATGTCTTCACGCTTGATCTGTCGCCGGAAGAGACGTTCGAGCGGGTGGCGTGCGTCAATGGCTCTATTGACTATGATGGCGAGTCCATGACGGTTTCGGCACCTTTCGTGATCTTCAGGGATGGTGCGGAAGACTGGATCGCATCAACAGATGAACAGGCTGATATCGTCGTTCCGCCCGAGCTGCCTTCCTACGTGGATGATGTTGGTTTGGCCGTAACTGTATCGGTCGAATTGCAGGCCAACTCGGCGCCCTTCCTGAAATTTTCATGGGTGGGAACGGGTGGCGCAACGGTGCCAGACAGCTACTCGCACGATGTCGAGGTTTCACCAGCCGATGCGGCGGAGTGGAGTGCTGCGGTAGTGACGCAATCGGCTGACACTGCCAAATTTTCGCCCGTGGCTGACGGCGGGTCTTATGATTGGCGCATCCGCAATGTTGCCAGCGGGAAAACCTTCGACTGGCAATATTCGACAGTCCCCGTAACTGTTGTTGTTGATACGGTCGCGCCGCAGGCGCTCGCATCATTTTCCGCTTCTGGTGGATCCGGGCAGTTCGTTGCCGCCTTCGGATCTGTAAATGATGCGCATCTTGCTACCGTCGCTATCTTCAGGGCTCCCTCTGGAGAAGCGCTCGATCCTGCCATTCATGAAGTTGGCAGATTCGCGGTGGCTACGGGAATTTCATACGCCCTCCCAATCACATCTGTGGCGGGCTCTTTCGATATCTATGCCTGCCCCCTGAATATTTCCGGTATTGCCGGCCCCCTCAGCGGCCCTGACGGCGCAATCGTTTCCTGACATTGGAGTTTATCATGGCGAGTGTTCGGCAGCTTGGTCGTATGGCCTGGCGCAAATACAATATTGATGGCGCTTCTGGATCTGGCTTTTATAAGCCTGATACGGTGGACATTTTTCCATTCACGGATGCCGTGGCGGCTGCGATCGATGCAATCGTTGTCGCGGCGGGAGCGGTTGCGGCAAAAGCGACGAAGGCGGCCCTCGAGGCCGTGCACGGGGCATCTGGCGATGTCGGCATCGTCTATGCCGGGGTCGATGCGGGCATCTATATCCATAACGGGTCGGCATGGGTGTTCAATCGAGAACTTCCTGAAGCTGCAGCGCAGGATTATGCCGATGCGGCAGAGTCGGCCAAGAATGCGGCGGAAGCCGCGCGCGATATTGCTGAAGGTTATGCCTCCGATGCCGTCAGCCAGGGTAACGTTCCGATCTACGGCACGTTTGGCGGGATTTCCGGCCTGACTATCCCCGGCGGGATTTCTGGAATTATTGTCAATGGCCGGGCCGCCGTTGGCGATGGCGGCCGGGCGTTTCTGAAGAAGGTCGGCGCAGGTCCGGCAACCAGCGGCCGCACTCAGTCGGCCGATGGTGCATGGTGGGAAGTCTCCGACGAGGTCAACATGGCCGCCCTCGGTGGCAAGGATGACAATGCCACCAATAATACCAGCGCCATGCAGGCGGCGGCATCCCTCATTCCTGCCGGTGGGCGTATCGTGTTCCCGCGCGTCAGTGCGACGGGGGTCTACCTCTTCACCGGCGGCATTCTCCCGGTCAATGGACTCTATCTGGATGTTGAGCCCGGCGTCACACTCAAAGGCGCGTTCTCGCGCCCGCAGTCTCCGGGAGAAAATCCCGGTGCCGTCAATCACCCCAAGGTGATCCGCCGCACGCGCGTAATTGACACTTCGACTGGTACCGATGTCGAGATGTGGCTTAATCCGGAATACCTGCTCCCCCTCGGCCAGAAACCGTTTTTCCTCGGAGAAGGTAATCTTTCCCGCCCACGCTCGGTTTTGCTCAATCCTGCCTCTGATCTCGTCCATCAATACATCGCGTGGCCTGCTGGCGATACGTGGGCTGCGGCTACGCCGACCACGACAGCCGGCACGGTGCAATGGCCTGTGGAGGCGCTTAACCGCTTCCGCATCTCGTTCCGCGAGACGCGATGGGCTGAGCAGGTTGATGTCTCGTTCAGTGGCGATGCGGATGCTTACCTCCGCGCGGCGGCCATCAGGACAACGGGCGGTCACTACGTGTTCTGGGCAGATCGGGAAACAAATGCTCTCAACATCGGTTACAAGGCGACCGGCGTGGCGGCTGTCACCAGCGCCGTGACAATCCCTGGCGCTGCGACCCACGACAGTCAGAAGCCGCAATGGGCATTGTGGGGCATACAGGCAATCAACCCGTTTGCCTTTGCCGTCCTTATCAACGGCGTACGCGTCAAGGTCGTGCAAACGATCGCGCCAATCACGCATATCGGCTTTGGTGTCTATAATACGACGACCACGCCTACTTTGCTCGGCTGGCGTCTACTCAAGAGCAAGAGCCTGTTCGGTGTCGGCCAGCAACGTCTGTTGTGCCATGGTGATAGCACTGTTGCTGATATTTATGGTGGTTGGCCATGGATGCTACGGCAGCTAATCGAGGGATCGATGGGGATCCGCGTTGAGAGGCTGACAAACAGGGCTGTCGGCGGTTGGAGTTCGGCGGATGTGCTGAGCGATCTGCAAACCAATGGCATCAACGATAGCAATGGCAATCTGCCAACCTGCGCGTTTATTCGTGTCGGCGCTAACGATATCCAGGCCGCAACCAGTCGGCTGACTTACATCAGCAACATGGAGGCTATCATGGATATCTTCATCGCGGCTGGTGTCCCGGTTGTCGTGGCGGTTCCTGCCATGTTCTACAGCCAGGCTCTCGGTGGTGGATCGGGGCAAGCCACATCGAACTATTATTTCGGTGCGGCTTACAGAGCTGCATTGCAGCAGTCAATCGCCGCCAAATATGCATCCTCCGGGCTGGTCTTTGAGGCAGATAACATCTCTTCGATGGGCCATGTCCTGGGGAGCTACAAGGGTAGCGATCCGCTGGCTTACGATCAGATATTGCGCGACAACATCCACCAGACCGATGGCGGATACCACCTCGACGCTTATGCGATGGCCCGTGCGGCTCTGGATGCGCTGGCACCTGAAACCACCAAAAAGGCAGGGCGCACGCTGCTCCCGTCCAGTATTGCGGCGGCGGGTATGACGCTGGCTAACACGTCCTCCTTCTCGTCAGACTCTCAGGGCCAGATCACGCTGGCTTTGGGTGCCACCTTCACATCCCAGACCCTGTCTGGCACGGCCATTGCGACATTGCCTGCATCGCTGAAGCCTGCGCAGACTATCATCCTGCTCGGTGATGCTGGCAATACGACCAGTCTCGTTCGTGTCATCATCAATACCGACGGCACGATTGTCGCAACGTCCAGTGCCGCTTGTTCGGTACTCAACATCCGGGCGACTTACGCCCGCGAGTGATGCCAGGCCTCTGGCCAAATTCTTTCATTCCAAAATCTGGAGTTATCCATGAACCGCACGACGCTGTTTGCGTATCTGCGGCGCTCGCCCTTTGGTGGTCGCTTGACCACTGCGCAGGTGCGCGGCGTCGAAATCATTCTGAAGGTCTGGGAGGCAACCGGCCTCACGGACCTGCGCTTTCTCGCCTACATTCTGGCGACGGCCTTCCATGAAACCGCCGCCACGATGCTGCCGGTGCGCGAGACGCTGGCCCCGACCGATGCAAAGGCGATTGCGATCCTCGACCGCGCCTATGCTGCTGGTCGGTTGCCGCAGGTGAAGTCGCCTTACTGGCGTCTCGACAAGGACGGAAAAAGCTGGCTGGGGCGCGGCTTCGTCCAGCTCACGCACCGAAAGAATTATGAGCGGGCTTCGCGCCTGGTCGGCGTCGATCTGGTCGCCGCCCCGGCGCTGGCTATGGATATCGAGATTGCCGCGCGCATCCTGGTCGAGGGTATGATTGCCGGGCTGTTTACCGGGCGCAAACTCGACGACTTTTTCAACGTCATGGATGACGATCCGGAGGGCGCGCGCCGCATCATCAATGGGACCGACAAGGCAAAGCTTATTGCCTCGCACTACGCAGCCATTCTCGGCGCGCTGAAGGCGGCTTCGCAGGATGCCGCGCCCGTTGATGCGCTGCCCGCGCTTGCCATGCCTGACGACAAGCCGGCAGGCCAGAGCGTGAGCGCCTATCTCGCTGGCGGTGGCACGATTGCATCCGGTGTGATCGCGCCGCTGCTGGGCGGCATGGACAATCTCTATTCGCTTCTGTTCGGCCTGGCGCTGCTGACCATCGGCGGTGTCGTCGTCGGCATGTTCGCCAGCGGTCGCTGGTCGATCAATCGGGGGGCGGCATGATCAGGGTTTCTGGCGGCGCTGTGATGGCGCTTGCGGCGGTGGCGCTGATTGCCGCCGTCATCTTTCTCGTGGACTGGCGGGCGACGAAAAGGGCGCTCGATGATGTGAGGGCGCGCGACAATGCAGCGGCGGAAAATGCGGATGATGCTCGCGGGCGGTTTGATGCTTGCCCTGTCGGGATGTGGGACTTCGGGGCCGGGCAGTGCCGCAGCGCTGCGGCGGATCGTCGGGACTGACCTGATTGGCGCACGCGGGGCGACGGCGGAAGATCAGCGGCGGATCGACAGGACGGCGGTCGGGCTTTGCGCCGGCGGCGTCTGGACGCGGCAGGAATGCGGCCAGCATGGCGGGGGGCGGTGATGTCCGACAAATACCAGACCCTTTCCGCTGCAATCGAGGCATGGGGCGGCGGGGCGTTGTTGAACGGCCTCGGCGTCCTCTTCGCACGGCTGATGTGGCATGTCGGTCGCGTGCGCAAGGGTGAGCGGCGGTTCTTCGGGCCTGAGCTGGTCTATGAACTGCCCATCGCCTTCGGGATGGCGATCTTTGGCGAAAGCGTCGCCGCATGGATCGGCCTCCCTTCGCCTTCCTCGACCGCGCTCGTCGCCGGCCTCGCCTATCTCGGCCCGCGCGGTGCGGAAGTGCTTTTCACCAAATGGTTTGACCGAAAATATGGGGGCGGCAATGGCTGCAACTGAAATTCTTCCCGTCGCGGATACGGCGGTAAATTCGGGTGATGTAACGGTTGTGGCCGGTGAGCCGATTACCGTCGCGCTCAAGGGCGCAGCCTTCGGGGCGCTTGTCTATATCGGTCTCAAAGATGATGCCGGTGCATATCAGAACGTGGGTCGCCTGGAACAGATCGGTGGCGGCAATGTCGTGACGATCTCCGGACCCGGTACCTATCGCTTTTCGCGCGCTGAAGGCGGGGCTTGCGGGGTGTTCCGTGCTTAAGCCTCCTATAATCCGGGGTGTTCTTGAGCCTCCCATTCAACGGGCTGCCGCTCCCTCCTCTTTGGCCTCTGCCGTCCTGGTTCCGGCCTTCACCATTCTGATCAACGGCCAGCCGATTGCGATCAACTCGGCTTATGTAGCGGTTTCAAACAATGGCTAAAATCGATCTGGGGCCATCTGCGCCCGCCTTGCCGACAGCTGCTGAAGAAGCGGTTGCGGCTGCGTCTCTCTTCCGCCTGCTCTCGAAATACGGCTACCTCGGTGCCCTGCCCTTTGTACTGTCGCGGATCGTCCGCATTCTGGTCATCGGCGATAGCCTCGTGGCTGGACGCGGAAGCGGCTTCGGTCCAGTACAGATGGGTGGCGCGCGTGCTATGTCGTGGCCGACGCTGCTCAAGACTGCGCTTATCGGCATGGGTTTTCCAGCCAGCGCTGAAAGCTGGGGCGAGGCAAAAAACACGGGGGGCACGCTGGCCGAATACGATCCGCGTGTTTCGCTTGGTGGCTGGACAGTGGGGGCGGGTGCTGGCCCGGGCGGTTATCTCCTGCAAGCCACGGCTGCCGGCGCCGCCCTCGCCTTTGCGTCTTCGACGGCCATCGACACGATTGAATTCTACCATGTGACAAACTCGTCAGGGGGCAGTGGTAGTTACGCGGTTGACGATGGTGCCGCAACGGCCTTTTCGGCGGCTGGCGCTGCCGCTCTGACGAAGCGGGTTGTTAATGTGGCGCGTGGCCTTCACACGGCCAAGCTCAATTGGGTAGGCGGTACGATTCAAGCCGCGCCGATGGTTGCCTATGACAGCGCCGTCAAGCAATTCATCATCATGAACATGGGCATTCGTGGATCGACCTCGGCGGACTGGACAGACGCATCTTTTCCGTGGCGTCCGTTCAGTGCGATCACAGCTTATGCGCCGGATGTTTGCCTGATCTCGCTCGGTATCAATGATCTGCGTGCAGCGGGGCCGCTTCTGCCGCTAGCCACCTCGCAGGCCAATCTGCAAGCGATCATCACAAAGGCGACGTCCGGGGGCGGCAAGGTGATCCTTGTCATTCCGCCGCCGCCAGCAGTGGAAGAAGAGGGTAGCTACACCTATGCGCAGCTCGTTGCGCTCTATGTCGCGCTTGGGGCTGCAAATGGTTGCCCTGTTATTCGCACCGATCTCATTTTTGGGTCACATGATCGGGCAGCGCTTGACGGCTTTACGAACCCGGCTGACCGCTTGCATTACAATGGCGGCGCTTATGCGCTGATGGCCGGCCTCGCTGCGTCAGCCGTTCGGGATGTGGCGAAAGCATATTTCGCTGCTGCCTGATGGCGGGGTGCAACCGACAAAAAGCCCGCTGGAGCAATCCGGCGGGCTTTTTGCGTTTGGTGCTTTCTATCTCCTGTACTCGACACAGTTGCCGGGTGACAGCACGCCTTGGCCCGCCCTTCCGCATTGCGCGCAGGTGTAACGGCGGTTGAGGTAGCTCTGATCTCTCGGGAACTTTGCGAGGTCCATCGCGACTTGACGCTGGCAGGGTCCGCAGTAGACCGTGAGCTGATAGCCGTCGTCTGCAAGATCTCCGAATGTGGATGGCGAGTACGGATATTGCTTCGTCATCGCGCAAGCTTCCCGACAACAAAGTCATTGGCGGCGCGGTTGCCGCATCCGGTGCAACGCAAAAATGGTTCCAGCGATATAACCGGACGTAGCCGCCCGTAGCGCCTGGCTATGTCCCATCGATCGAGCCAGCCCATGTGCCGGCACACGGGACACTTGGCCCCTAGCCGATACCACGCCGGCAGGTCGGCCAGCGCCGCCGAGTGGTGACGGGCGGGGACGTGGACATGCAGGCCGCTGGGCCTCGGGTCCAGATTGGTGTTGGCTGCCGTCAGGTCAATGCCGCGACGGTGGCGCATCTCACTCGCGCTCCTCGCTCGGCAGCCATCCACGGGTATAGCCGTGGCCCATGGCGGCTTTGGCAATCGCGAGCTGCTGGCGCAAGTGCGCGCAATCATCCAGCAAGGTACGGATCGCTGCGCGGGCGTCGCCATCGTGCCAAGCGAGCGCGTGCTCGACCGGATCGGCTTCGGGTTCCTGTTTGATGGCATGCGTCATTGTTCTCTCGCTTTCAGAGTGTTTGTCAGCCGCATGTTGTTGGCAATTGGTGCCCGCCAGCACCAGTGTTCTAATTATGTTCCGGTTAGGCGGGGAGTCAATAGGGGGCAAGTGAGGTCTTTCGATCAGGATGAACCGTGCAAACGAAAAGCCCGCTGGAGCAATCCAGCAGTCTCTTTTAGGGATGGATGGTGAACCGCAAGCGTTTGTCATTGCTGACGGTCAGGTGCGTTGCGGTAGCTAATCCGGCGTTTGCTTCCGTCGCGGCATATGGTGGCCGGCGTCGGGTCTTGCTATCGATAAGTACCCCTTATCGATGGTTAGAAATGAAAACAAAAAACGTGGCTTTGTTCGGTTCATTGGAAAGAGAAAACGGCCCTTTGGAGCGATCCAGAGAGTCTCTTGCACCCTCGTTTCCAGCCGTCCGACTAAATCGCATACGTGGTCTTTTTTGATTGTAGGATACAATCCGAGCACCTTGTCCCAATCAGAGAGCCTCCAACATTATTGCAATTATTGGTCGCACCCATGTACGCTTTTCTAGATGTTCAAGAGTCCAGATGATTTTTGAATGCTCCACGTCTTGAGCAAATGAGATGCTTTATGGCTAAAAAGTCTAACTCCACAAGAATTGTAATAAATGACAATGGAAATCTGAGATGCCTAATGTCAATTGCAGAACAGCCTAGTGGTGATCTCATCGTTAACCTTTATGCAAAGCAGTATGATGGCACTAACCCAAAACCATTTGATGATGGTAGCAATGATCTTGGACAAGAGGTCAAAGAATGGAGATACACAGTTCACACAAGCGCTAAAAGCGAAAATGGAATTAACATAATCAACAATCATCGTACACTTGAGGGCGATGAATATAGAAAGGGCGTTACTGTAACTACGGCGATAAAAAAGGAAAAAAGGTTTGTCCCTCTCCACGCTCGATTGTTTAGCAGTATGAAGCACCATTCATACGACCTAAAGAGCGGAACAGGCAGAATAATAAATTTGGGTCAATATTCAGATTTATTTACGCTGTTTTTTTCCGTATTCGTCGGGCCCAAAAATATTCTTTTTAATAGAAAAATAAAATATGCTAACTCGCGAATTGTAAGGTTTGAAAATTTCACAATATTATTGATTTGGACTTATCTTGGAATTCCTGCGGCAAATCATACAAGATACTTTCTTCTTAAAAGCAGAGAAGGGGGTGAGCCTTTTGGCGGATTTAATAGTAAAAATGTCATAGACTATTTTATAGAAGTCAGAGACGTGGCAAGAAACACTATAATTGATGTAAAATTAAAATCAGCAGAAGAAAATATAGATTATAAAACTGCAAACGTTTTAATAAACAGCAGATTCTTCTCATCAGTTAGTTTAACGTCAAAAGAATTTATTATGTTATCACAAAAATACAGCAGGAAATTAAACAAAAAATAGACGTATGACGCAAGCTATTTGTATTAATAGAAAAGATTACGATTTCACCATATCCATACCTAAGTGCTGTTAATGTTCAAGTGCGCGCTCAAGGGCGTCCATCATCGCGGCCAGTGCGTCCTCGCCTGATGTCGTTCCGATGCGCTGGGCGAGCATCCAGAAGCGGGTCCGCGTTTCTTCCGTCGTGGCGATGTTGATTTTCGCTGTTCGGTTGGTGCGGCGTAGGCTACGGGCATCAAAGCGTGGTGCTTCTTGCTGCGGGGCTGATGCCTTTGGTTCCGGTGCGTGTCTGGCTGTGAAGCCGAGTTGCTTTCCAGCCTGCTCGATGACGGCGCGCGCTGGGGCTGGCGGCGCTGGGCGTGGTTCGAAATCCGGAATTTCAATGTCGAGGCCTTCAAGTCCTGCGCGTTCTCGGCTCATGCGGCTTCCCTCCCCTTCCCTGTCAGAACGTTAGCGACGGCAACAGCCAATTCTTTTGCGTTGGCGATTGCCGATTTCGGGTTTGAAACATCCTCATCCGTCAAGTCGAAGATGGTCCCGCCGATCTGGAACATGGCCGAGAATGCGGCCTTTTCCATCAAGCGCGCCGGCAGAACGGGAATTCCCTTCGCTTCGAGCGTCTGGAAAATATGGCGCTGCTCTTTGGTGTTCAGCGCCGTGGCCATCGAGAAGACGACGCGGTAATCGATCGCCCGGCGCGAAAGCTTCGCGGCACGGTCTACCAGCGCGACCACCTTCCCCACCTGGTCCGCATCGAGTTGCTTGCCGCGCATCGGTATCAGGACAAGATCGGCGCGGCTGATGGCGGAAGCCGCCGTCAGGTTTGCCGATCCTTCGAGATCGACAATCACATAAGCTGTCCTGGTCGCCGCATCATCAATCGCGTCGATGATTGTTTCCTCGGTGATGCCGCCGATCACGGTCAAGTTCGCCGGCACTCTTTCTCCGGATCGCTTCGCCCAGGTGGCGAGTGGCTGGTTCGGGTCGGCGTCGATCAGCGTCACGGCACGGTCGGCGGCGCTGAAAAACTGCGACAAGACCAGCGCCGTGGTCGATTTTCCGACGCCGCCCTTTGTTGAGCACAAAACAATAACTGGCATGGATGCGTCTTCCTTTCCGGTTCTTTCATCCATCATTACCGCAAGGCAGTTACCATATCGTAACCACAAGCTGAATTCTCGCCATCATCGTGGCTTCATTCTTGCTGGATCATGCTAACAGCGTACCGCGATCACGGCAACATCATTGCCGGATTGTTTGTGCATCATACCAACCACGCCGTCACCGTGTTGTCACCACATAGTCAGAACACATATTAGAAACGTTAAATGTTTATCCGAGCCATTTCCGCTTGCTCCCTCTCAAGAGCCAAAGCACCATTTCCGCGTATGGATGCGGTGATAGATGGCACGGCGATGCCGCCGAACCGCACGTTAAGCGCGGTTCGGAACCGCCGCAGGGGGGTCGGAACAAGAGCAGTCCGAAATCGTACGCTAAGGTCGAACGAAACCGGAACGATGCCGTAGATCCGATGTGCAACATCCGATCTCTGTGGA
>NZ_JACIDU010000005.1:0-80125 GCF_014196535.1 Allorhizobium borbori | reverse complement strand
TCGCTCCGCTTTCCGGCTAGGCTAAGGAACGCCGCGTAAGTTCTCATTCCGTTCGTCCTTAGCGTACGATTTCGGACTGCTCTTGTTCTGACCCCAGCTACGCAGTGATGGCCGCGAACGGATACCTTGGGTGACAAGGAGAGCAGATATGCGATTTTCGATCCGCGTTTGCTCCTGCACAAGATATTCTCGCTCCCTGTGCACCCTTTTGCCATCCTCCTCATCGGGAGTGGGCACCTGCACCATGCTGCATATCTGGGTGTCTCCGGCGATATAGGCGGCGAGAACACGCAACATTCCTTCAGCATCGAGACGATCGGTCTTTGCCCGTTTCGCCCTTCGGTTCACCAGAATGCTTGTCGGTTCCACCACATACGCTGTAATACCTTGGGCTGTCAGCAGACGGTGCAGCCAGAACCCATCGCGTCCCGCCTCGAAGCAAACAGCAATGGGCGACGGGGTACCTTGGCCTCGCCCGCTTGCCTGCAGTTCATCCAGTAAGCGCATCAGCATAGCTGTATCGCCGGCACTAACACGGTGCATTTGGCTGACCCGGGCACCCGCCTGTCGGGTTCCGACAAGCCACAGAGAATTACTGAGTTCGAGCGCAACAAGGATAGTATCACTAGTAAATGACATGATCGGCTCCCTAATTGAGGACGCCGCATTATGACTCGAGGGTCGGCCGGTGTCCGCCCTCATAGCATCTGAAACCATGGCGATTATTGTCCTCGTTGCATTTGAAAATGGAATCTGCCAACGCTTTAGAGAATATGGCGTAATATGATTTATGGAACTTCCGGTGCGGGGGATCGAAAAATCAATATTTGTCGCACTGATTGGAGAGCACTGCTTGGTAACGATTGAGTCAACACCGAACCGCTCGACAAGACCGCAAAGCCCTATCGTGCCGGTCGGTGAGCCTTGATGATATTCGGATCCGTCTCGATCCGACCGGCTCCGATCAAATCGAGACAGTAGGGCACCGCCGAGAATATGGTGTCTAGGCAGACCTGGATCGAGGCCGGATTGCCCGGTAGGTTGATGATCAGCGAATGTCCTCTTGTCCCGGCCGTCTGGCGCGACAGGATGGCCGTCGGCGTCTGGTCCAGGCTGACGCGGCGCAGCAGCTCGCCGAAGCCCGGTAGCTCCTTGATCAGTACTGCCCGCATGGCTTCCGGCGTTTCGTCCCGTGCTGCCGGGCCCGTGCCTCCAGTCGTCAGGATCAGGTCGAAGCGATGCTGGTCGCAGAGATCGATCAGTTCATCGCGAACGGAGACGAATCCATCCGGGATGATCCGCTTCGTCAGCTTGTAGGGCGACGTGATCGCGCGCGCCAGCCATGTCTCGATCAATGGACCCGATAGATCGTCATATTCTCCGCAGCTGGCGCGATCCGATACGGTAACGATGGCAATCTGCATTTCTATCCTCCTAGAACCGACATATGGCGCGCGATACCGCTGACGGCTTGGCGCGAGATTTCGAACGAATGTCCCTTCGGCTTGCGACCAAGCGCATCCCGGATCAGGCCACCAATGGTTGCCTCCGGATCCTCGCCGCGCAACGCCTGGCGAAGCCCGACCATCCCCTCGCTCCCCATGCAGGTGAAGAGATCGCCGGTGCAGCTCACCCGCACCCGATTGCAGCTTGCACAGAAATCGCATGATAGCGGCGTGATGAAGCCGAGCCGCCCGCCGGTTTCGGCAACGCGAACATAGCGGGCCGGACCTCCGGTCCGATCATCGATCGGAACAAGCGTCCACCGCCCGCCAATCGACCGGCGCAGATGATCAAGGGGCAGGAAGCTCTGGCTGCGATCGTGTCCGGTCTGCCCAAGCGGCATCTCCTCGATCAACGTGAGGTCCATGCCTCGCCCATGCGCGAAGCCGATGAGATCGTCCACTTCGCTTTCGAAGTCACCCCGCATGGCAACCGCGTTGAGTTTGACCTTGAGACCGGCGGAAAGCGCTGCGTCGATACCCTTCAGAACCGAATCCAGCCGGCCCCACCGGGTTATCCGTGCATATCTGCCGGCATCGAGACTGTCGAGCGAGACGTTGACGCGGCGCACACCTGTTGCAAACAGGGCTTCGGCATAACGCGAGAGCAGCGTGCCGTTAGTGGTCAGCGTCACCTCATCGAGCTCGCCGCCGTCGAGATGCGGCGCGAGCAGACTGAACAGCTGAAGGATATTCTTGCGCACCAGCGGCTCTCCGCCCGTCAACCGGATCTTGCGCACGCCCCCACGGATGAAGACTCGAGCCAGCCGGTACAGCTCCTCCAGGGACAGGACATCCTGGCGCGGCAGGAATGTCATGTGTTCGGCCATGCAGTAGGTGCAGCGGAGATCGCAGCGATCCGTCACTGAAAGCCGAAGATAGGTGACCTGCCGGCCGAACCGATCGACCAGGGGAGACTGTGGTGCTTCCGTGCCGGTCGCGATATGCTGTTCATGCCGCATCGCGAAGTCTCCCGGCCGCCGCAACCGCCCGACGGACCCAGTCGACAACCAGGCCCCGGTCGGGTGGAAGGAGGAGCCCGAGATCTCCCGCAAACCGCTCCCAGGCCTCGACATAGCTTTCCCGCACCGCGATCAGCACCGGAATGCCCCGCGCGCAGGCCTCCTCCATCACGGCACGAAAGCCCTGCCCCTCGGCCTCGCCTTTGCCGAAGCGGTTGAGGATCAAGAGATCCGGATCGTTCTCCAGACCGGACAGGAGGCGCCCAGCCACGTCGGCCAGGGCCTGCGGATCGAGCCGGCAACCGCGCGCACTCGGACCCAGCGCCTGCGATATCACATGCCGCTCACCGCTGGCCAGATCCTCCAGCTCGATCCGGCCGCAGCACGCGCCGTCGTCAGTGCGTTCCCATTGAAGGAAGCCGGCGACAACCAGCCCTTCGGCCCGCAACAGCTCGGCCACCGCCCCGAAGATATCGTCGACCGGCCGGTCCTTTTCGACCCGAATGGCGGCCTGGAGCGGTATAGCGAAATCGATCATATGCTCCTCCAAGCGAATTCGCGCCTGCAAAAGGGGAACCAGGGAATGGGCGTACCGCATGCGCCTTCGATTGACGACGCATCGAGAACGGCGACGCCGTCGGCCTGGGAAAGCGGCATCAACGAGGCGGAGCCGCCGTGGCCGAGGCGCTCGACGATCGGGCGTCCGGAAGCATCATGCGCGACGATACGCGCCGGCAGATATTCCGCGCGACCTGCCTTCCGCTTCCAGCCGAAGCCGGCCACTGCCTTCTCGACCGACATTTCACCTCGCGAAAAGCCCAGCATCGCGGCAATCTGCCGGGCGACAAAGAGCTGGAATCCCGTATAGGCCGACAGCGGATTGCCGGGCAGCCCGGTCAGCAAGGCATCGCCGAGTCGACCGAAAAAGACAGGCTTTCCGGGCTTCAGGGCCACCCGGCAGGCTTCCACGGACCCGCCGGCCGCCTGAAGGGCCGGTCGAACGAAGTCCCGGCCTCCAACCGAAGCCGCGCCCGAGGTGAGGATCATGTCAAATTGCGTCGCGTTCGCGCGCAGCAGTCCGGTGATGGCACCTAGATCGTCGGCACAGATGCCGAGATCCGTGACCTCCGCACCGAGCCCTTCGCACAATGCAAGCAGCATGGGCCGATTGGCGTCATGGATCCTTGCGTTGCCCTTGCCCGCATCGACAAGTTCATCGCCGGTGGACAGCACTGCGATCCGCGGGCGACGTCTCACCTGAACCGAAGCATGGCCATTGCCCGCGAGAAGCCCGACATGGCGTGCCTCGATTATCGTGCCGCGGCTTGCAAGAAGGGCGCCGGCGCCGATGTCCTCGCCCGCGCGACGTATGTTCTCGCCCATCGCCGGGCGGCTAAAAATCAGGACGTGTTCGCCCTGATCGTCGCAGTTTTCCTGCATCACCACGGCATCACAGAGCGCGGGAACCGGCGCGCCGGTGAAGATACGCAAGGCCGCGCCGACAACAGCTCCGGCCAGCCCCAGGGCAGAGCCGGCCGCGATCGTGCCCGTGACCGGCAATCGCCAAGGTCCCGTTCCCGGAATATCCTGAAGTCGCACTGCGAAGCCGTCCATGGCGGAATTATCGAAAGCCGGCATGGCCTGTGGCGCGTGCAGATCCGCCGCGAGTATCCGGCCTCGGGCGAACCGGAGGGCGACCTCTTGCGCCCCGGTGATCGGCTTTGCCATTCCGACCGCGACTTCGATAGCTGTCTCCACGGACATCAGGTTTGAGCCGGACGGCTGAACGTCACAGTTGCGGGCGGCTCTAGGATTGACAGGCATGAGGCACCTTTCCATCTCGCGCAAAGCGCGGCGCGTTCGCCTCGTCGCATCGAAACGCCGCGATGCTTCTGTCGCAATCGCATTTAAGGTCGCGGAGCAGACCATCCTTCAGGCCATAGATCCAGCCGTGGATCATGAGCGGACGCCCCCGCTTCCAGGCTGATTGCAGGATCGGTGTCTGCGACAGACTGGCCACCTGCGAGGCGACCGTCAGTTCGCAGAGCCGATTCAGCTTCTCTTCCGTCTCGTCAATCCCCGCTAGCTCCGCGCAGTTCGCTTCCGCCACGTCGCGGATCGGCTGCAGCCAGTGATCGATGATGCCGTGCCGCTGCCCATCCATGGCGGAGCGGATCCCGCCGCAGCCATAGTGCCCGCAGACGATGATGTGCTTGACCTCGAGGGTCTCCACGGCAAATTCCACCACCGACAGCAGGTTGAGGTCGGCCCGGTGGACGAGGTTCGCGACATTGCGATGGACGAAGACCTCGCCGGGCTTGAGCCCGGTGATGACATTGGCGGGAACCCGGCTGTCGGAGCAGCCGATCCACAAATATTCCGGCCTCTGCAGGGCCGACAGCCTGTCGAAATAATCGGGGTCTTCCGTGCGTTTCGCCGCCGCCCAGCGGACATTGTGGTCGAAGAGATCAGAAAGCATCACGTTACTCCGGGGCATGACGTCCCTTCCGGGATGCGCGGCAAGGTTTGGCGAAACATGCAGGGGCCTTGCCCGCTTCGCCTTGCCACGCATTTGCGTCATCGCCATTGCGTCACTGCATCAACGGTCCGTCGGCACCGAGCACCTCGATCCCGGTGATGGTGGCATCGGCGGCCAGGATGGCGATGAACTGCGACACGGCTTTCGACCAGGCGGAGGCTTCGAGCCAACCGGCGATCCGGCCCTGCACGAAGTCGAACGGCAGTTGGTCACCATCGATCCGCCGTTCCAGCCGGATGATGTGGAAGCCGAACCGGCTTTCGACCGGTGCGGAGGTAATCTGGCCCTCTTCCATCCGGGCAAGGCAACGCTCGAACTCCGCAACCGTGCTGCCACGGGTCAGCTGGCCGAGATTGCCGCCCTGTGCGGCCGAGGGACAGGCCGAATGGGTTCGCGCCATTGTTGCAAACTCGCTCGGATGCTCCATCAACACCGCCGCCAGCCGCGCCGCGTCGTTGCGGGCCGCATCGCGGGCGCGCGCGTCCGCTGGATCGGCGGCGATCAGGATATGGCTTGCCTCGAAGATCGGTTCGCTGCGGAATTTCGCCCGGTTGTTCTCGTAGAAACGCAGGCATTCCTCCGCCGTGGCCGATGGAACAGCCACCTCTCTCTCGATCAGCATCCGGATGGCTGCGTCCTCGTCGGTTTCATGACGCCCATCCGCCGTTTCCTCTCGCACAGGCGCAAGGTTCAGTTCGACCGCCCGTTGCAGAAGGAGTTCACGCACGACTAGCGCCCTTGCGGCCGCCAGAAGTGCCGCCCCCGGGTTTTCTGCCGGATGGTTCTGCGCCTCGGCGAGGATCTCGCTTTCGACGATTTCCACGCCGTTGACTGACACAGCGTCGAGTACCGGGCGGGCCTTGGGCGGAATGCGGGTATCCGGTTCCTGGTAGGTCGAATAGCTGTCCTTCTTCCCGGATACTTCGGAAGCGGTCGAACCCTTGTCCGTATTGTTGCAGAGCGTGACCATGGGCTTACTCCGCCGGAGCGCGATTGACGGAACTGCCGTTCCGCTGCCGCACGACCTGATAGCCCGGGCGCCAGAGATAGCGCACCGGCGCGCTCAGCATGTGAACCAGCCGGGTGAACGGGAAGAGCAGGAAGATCGTCAGGCCGAGGAAGAGGTGCAGCTTGAACACCAGCGCCGCGTCGGCGACGTAGGAGGCTGCTTCCGGGTTGAAGGTGAAGATACCCTGGGCCCAGTTCATAAACTTCACCATTTCATGGCCGTCGAGATGGGCAAGCGAGGTCGGGATGGTCGAGAGCCCAAGGAAGAGCTGGACCCAAAGCAGGATGATGATCAGCGTGTCGGTCGTGCTCGACGATGCCCTCACGCGCGGATCGAATAGCCGGCGATGGACGAGAAACGTCGCGCCGACGATCGCCATGGTACCGGCAATGCCGCCGGCAACCACCGCCAGCGTCTGTTTGGCGCTGTGGCTGATGCCAAGCGTGTCGAAGATCACGATCGGCGTCAGCAGGCCGACTAAGTGGCCTGCGAAGATGAACAGCACGCCGAGATGGAAGAGTACCGAGCCCCAGATTAGCTGTCTGCGACGCAAGAGCTGACTCGACCCCGAGCGCCAGGTGTAGGGCTCGCGGTCATAGCGGATGATCGAGCCGAGGATCAGCACCACGAGCGCGATGTATGGGTAGATGCCGAACAAGAGTGAATTGAAAAAGTCAGACATGTCCTGCCCTCCTAAACCGGTATCGTGTTCAAGGGATCGTTCGGCTTGCGCGCCGCCGCCCTCATCTGTGTGCGCAGCCGGTCAGGGCCGCAGCTGTTGTCACCCGCATTGCCACCGAAAGTGACGACCTCGTCCTCCCAGATGCGGTCCATCGCTTCGAGGTCGTTCGGATCGTCCTCGGCGCCGTCCAGAAGCTCCTTCAGGAGCTTCTGGTCCGGCTTGCTTTTCGACACGAGGCCGAGAGCAGCAAAGGCGTTGGAATAGATCGATTCCCGTTTCCGCAGCCGCTCGCCGATCGCCGCCGTGATATGGCCGGTCTGGGCGAGGAGGTCATCGACCTCTTCCGTTGTCAGGGTAGCAAGGAATTCGAGGAACAGCGGCAGATAGTCCGGCAATTCCTTTGCGTCGATTTCGAAGCCCTGGTCCTCGTACATGGTCTTCAGGTCGACCATGGCCTGCCCACGGTCGCGGCTTTCGCCATGCACGTGCTCGAACAGGTTCAGCGAGAGCGACCGGCTACGGTCGAACAGGTACACGTAGCGCTCCTGAGCGTCGTAGAGGTCCTGTCCAGCGAGATCGTCGATCAGGCGGCCAAGCAGCAGCCTGACCTCCCGGGAGATCGCGTCATCAGCGTCAAGCGCCGTCTTGAGCTCCGGCGCCCCCGCGATGAGTTCCTCGGTCGGATAGCTGAGCAACAACGATATTGCTTTCAGTGCCTTGTGCATCAGACGCGCTCCTTGAAGAGATCGGTCGGGGTCTGGACCACCTTGCGGCGCTTGGCACCGAAGAGGTCGCTGTCCGACGTGCCGCCCGAGCAGCCATTGCCGAAGGAGAAGCCACAGGAGCCACGAACGTCATAGGCGTCCTCGGTCACCTCGCGATGCGTGGTCGGAATGACGAAGCGGTCCTCGTAGTTGGCGATCGCCATGATGTGATACATTTCCTCGATCATCTCGGCACTCATGCCGACCTTGGCGGCGATCGACGTGTCGATGACCCCGTCGATCGTCTTGGCGCGCATGTAGGCGCGCATGGCGAGCATGCGCTCCAGCGCCGAGACCACGGGGGCCTCCTTGCCCGCCGTCAGCAGGTTGGCGAGATAGCGAACCGGGATGCGCAGCGACCGGACATCCGGCAGCGGACCGTCCATGCCGAGCTTGCCCGATTGGGCCGCCGACTGCAGCGGCGAAAGCGGCGGGATGTACCAGACCATCGGCAGCGTGCGGTATTCCGGGTGGAGCGGGAAAGCGATCTTCCAGTCCATCGCCATCTTGTAGACCGGCGACCGTTTCGCCGCTTCCAGCCAGGCATCCGGAATGCCATCCTTGCGCGCCTGCTCGATGACGGCAGGATCGTTGGGATCGAGGAAGATTTTGAGCTGTTCCTCGTATAGGTCCTGCTCATTCGCCGTGGATGCGGCCTCCGAGATCCGGTCGGCATCGTAAAGGATGACGCCGAGATAGCGGATGCGCCCGACGCAGGTTTCCGAGCAAACGGTCGGATGGCCGGCCTCGATGCGAGGATAGCAGAAGATGCACTTCTCGGATTTGCCCGAGCTCCAGTTGTAGTAGATCTTCTTGTAGGGACAGCCGGAGACGCACATGCGCCAGCCCCGGCATTTTTCCTGGTCGATCAGGACGATGCCGTCATCCTCGCGCTTGTAGATCGCCCCCGACGGGCAGGCCGCCGCACAGGTCGGGTTGAGGCAGTGCTCGCACAGCCTCGGCAGGTACATCATGAAGGTGTTCTCGAATTGGCCGTAGATCTCCTTCTGGATGCCTTCGAAATTATAGTCCTTCGAGCGCTTGTCGAACTCGCCGCCGAGGATTTCCTCCCAGTTCGGGCCCCATTCGATCTTCTCCATGCGCTCGCCCGTGATCATCGAGCGCGGCCGCGCCGTCGGCATGGCGCGACTTTCGCCGGCCGTCTGCAGGTGGCCGTAGTCGAAGTCGAAGGGTTCGTAGTAGTCGTCGATTTCCGGCAGGTCGGGATTGGCGAAGATCTTGGCGAGGATGCGCCACTTGGCACCCATCTTCGGCTCGATCTTGCCGTTCGACTTCCTCACCCAGCCGCCGTTCCACTTCTTCTGGTTCTCCCATTCCTTCGGGAAACCGATGCCGGGCTTGGTCTCAACATTGTTGAACCAGGCGTATTCGACGCCCTCGCGATTGGTCCAGACGTTCTTGCAGGTGACCGAGCAGGTGTGACACCCGATGCACTTGTCGAGGTTCAGGACCATGCCAATCTGCGCGCGGATTTTCATTCTGCCGCCTCCTTGTTGTATGCGACGCTTTCGGTGTGCGGCCCTTCCAGCCAGTCCACCGTGTCGAGCTTGCGCACCACGACGAATTCGTCGCGGTTGGCGCCGACCGTGCCGTAATAGTTGAAGCCGTAGGACTGATGGGCGTAGCCGCCGATCATGTGGGTCGGCTTGGTGATGACGCGGGTGACCGAATTGTGGATGCCGCCGCGCTGGCCGGTGATCGGCGAACCGGGCGTGTTCACGATCTTTTCCTGGGCGTGATACATGAAGATCGTCCCGTCCTTCATGCGCTGCGAGACCACCGCCCGGGCGACGATGGCGCCGTTGGCGTTGTAGACCTCGACCCAGTCATTGTCGGCAAGGCCGGCCCGCTTGGCGTCGGGCTCGGAAATCCACACCACCGGGCCGCCGCGATTGAGCGTCAGCATCATCAGGTTGTCGCTATAGGTGGAGTGGATGCCCCACTTCTGATGCGGCGTGATGAAGTTCAGCACCAGATGCGGCTTGCCGTCCGACTTGGCCTCGATCGCCGGATTGACCGTCTTGGTGTCGATCGGCGGCCGGTAGACGCAGAAACCTTCGCCGAAGGCCCGCATCCACAAGTGATCCTGATAGAGCTGCTGGCGGCCGGTCAGCGTGCGCCACGGGATCAGTTCGTGCACGTTTGTATAGCCGGCATTGTAGCAGACCTTCTCCGATTCCAGACCTGACCAGGTCGGCGAGGAGATGATCTTGCGCGGCTGGGCGACCACGTCGCGGAAGCGGATCTTCTCGTCCTCCTTCGGGATGGCGAGGTGGGTGTGGTCGCGACCGGTGAACTTCGACAGCGCCGCCCAGGCCTTCACGGCGACTTCGCCGTTGGTTTCCGGGGCGAGCGACAGGATGACCTCGGTCGCGTCGATGTCGCTCTCGATCCGCGGCCGGCCCCTGGTGACGCCCTCCTCCTGTACCACGCCGTTCAGGCGGGCGAGCAGGTCGACCTCGTGCCCGGTGTTCCAGGCGATGCCCTTGCCGCCATTGCCGATCGTGTCGAGCAGCGTGCCGACCGAAGTGAACTTCTTGTAGAGGTTGGGATAGTCGCGCTCGATGACCGCGACCGTCGGCATGGTCCTGCCGGGAATGGGCTCGATCTCGCCCTTCTTCCAGTCCTTGACGTCGAAGGGCTGGGCGAGTTCGCCCGCCGTGTCGTGCAGCGTCGGCACGAGGACGACGTCCTTCTCCACGCCGAGGACTTCGGGCGCCACTTCGGAGAATTTCCTGGCAATGCCCTTGAAGATGTCCCAGTCGCTGCGTGCATCCCAGGCCGGATCCGCCGCACTCGACAGCGGGTGGATGAACGGATGCATGTCGGACGTGTTGAGGTCGTTCTTCTCGTACCAGGTGGCCGTCGGAAGCACGATGTCGGAATAGACGCAGGTGGTCGACATGCGGAAGTCGAGCGTGACCAGAAGATCGAGTTTTCCTTCCGGCGCCTCTTCATGCCAGACGGCTTCCCTGGTGGCCTGGCGCCCTTCCTCGCCGAGATCCTTGCCGAGCACGCCGTGCTTGGTGCCGAGCAGGTGCTTGAGGAAATACTCGTGCCCCTTGCCCGACGAGCCGAGCAGGTTGGAGCGCCAGACGAAGAGGTTGCGCGGCCAGTTGGCCTTGTCGTCGGGGTCCTCGCAGGACATGGACAGCGTGCCGGCCTTCAGCTGCTCGGCGACATAGTCCTTGGCTTCCTTGCCGGCGGCGGCCGCATCCTTCGACACCTTCAGCGGATTGGTCTTGAGCTGCGGCGCCGACGGCAGCCAGCCCATGCGCTCGGCGCGAATGTTGTAGTCGATCAGCGTCGCGTCCCAGGGTCCTTCCGGCGCGGTCGGCGAGAGGATCTCGTCGACCTTCAGCGTCTCGTAGCGCCACTGGTCGGTGTGGGCGTAGAAGAACGAGGTGCCGTTCATGTGGCGTGGCGGCCGGTGCCAGTCGAGCGCGAAGGCGAGCGCTGTCCAGCCGGTCTGCGGCCGAAGCTTCTCCTGTCCGACATAATGGCTCCACCCGCCGCCGGACTGGCCGACGCAACCGCACATCACCAGCATGTTGATGATGCCGCGATAGTTCATGTCCATGTGGTACCAGTGGTTCAGACCGGCACCGAGGATGACCATGGAGCGGCCATTGGTCTTTTCGGCATTGCTGGCGAATTCGCGCGCGACCGCGATGATCTGGTCGCGCGGAACGCCGGTGATCTTCTCGGCCCAGGCCGGCGTATAGGGCAGGTTTTCCTGGTAGGACTTGGCCGAGTTCGGATCGTCGAGCCCGCGATCGAGGCCGTAATTGGCGACGAACAGGTCGAACACGGTCGCCACCAGCACCTCGCCGTCGGCGAGCTTGACCTTGCGGGCCGGCACCTTGCGCACCAGCACGCTCGCATGGTCGGTCCCTTCGAAGTAATCGTGCTCGCGGTTGCCGAAATAGGGGAAGCCGACATTGGCGACCGTGTCGTGGTCGCCGTCGAGGATGAAGCTCATGGCGAGTTCGACGTCGGCGCCCTTGCCGTCCTTCGCCTCGAGGTTCCACTTGCCCTGCTCGCCCCAGCGATAGCCGATCGAGCCGCCCGGCGAGACGAACTGTTTGGTCCTCGCATCGACCGCGACCGTCTTCCATTCCGGATTGTTGGTCTCGTCGAGCGCGCCGGTGAAGTCGGAGGCACGGACGAAGCGATCGGCGATGTAATGACCGTCCTTGCCGACCAGTTTGACCAGCATCGGCATGTCGGTATAGCGGCGACAGTAGTCCTCGAAATAGTCGGCCTGCCGGTCGAGATGGAATTCGCGCAGGATGACATGCCCCATCGCCATGGCGAGTGCCGCGTCGGTGCCCTGTTTCGGATGCAGCCAGAGATCGGAGAATTTCGCCGCTTCCGAATAGTCGGGTGACACCACGACCGACTTGGCGCCCTTGTAGCGCGCCTCGGTGTAGAAATGGGCGTCGGGCGTGCGGGTCTGGGGAACGTTGGAGCCCCACAGGATCAGGAAGCCGGAATTGTACCAGTCGGCCGATTCCGGAACGTCGGTCTGCTCGCCCCAGGTCATCGGCGAGGCCGGCGGCAGATCGCAGTACCAGTCGTAGAAGGACAGACAGACCCCGCCGAGCAGCGACAGGTAGCGCGAACCGGCCGCATAGGAGACCATGGACATGGCCGGGATCGGCGAGAACCCGACCACCCGGTCCGGACCATAGGTCTTGACCGTATAGGCGTTCGCTGCGGCGATGATCTCGTTGACCTCGTCCCAGGTGGCGCGCACGAAGCCGCCGAGGCCACGCATTTTCATATAGTCGGCGCGCTTTTCCGGGTTTTCCTGGATCGCCGCCCAGGCGCCGATCGGCGTCTTTATGGCGCGTTCCTTGCGCCACAGCTTGAGAAGGCGCGAGCGGATCAGCGGATATTTCACCCGGTTGGCCGAGTACATGTACCAGCTGTAGCTGGCGCCACGCGCACAGCCGCGCGGTTCATGGTTGGGAAGGTCCGGCCGGGTGCGGGGATAGTCGGTCTGTTGAGTTTCCCAAGTGACGATCCCACCCTTGACATAAATTTTCCACGAACAGGAACCCGTGCAGTTCACGCCGTGCGTAGAGCGCACGATCTTGTCGTGCTGCCAGCGCTTGCGATAGGCGTCCTCCCAGTCCCGGTTCTCGGTCGTGGTGACGCCGTGGCCGTCCGAGAAGGTATCGGCATTCTTGCGCGCCAGGAAGTTCAGGCGATCGAGGAGATGGCTCATGGTGTTGTCCTCCAAATTCAGGCTGTGGCTGCGGCCGGGCTGGCCCGACCTCGCTCGACGTCATGGAGCAGTCCGCCCTTGCGGGTGTAGACGGCCCAGGTGATGGCCAGGCAGGTGACGTAGAAGATCAGGAAGGCCCAGAGTGCCGCTTCCGGCCCGCCGGTCATGGCGATCGAGGTGCCGTAACCCTTGGGGATGAAGAAGGCCCCGAAGGCGGCGATCGCCGAGGTGAAGCCGGTGATGGCCGCCGATTCCTTCTCGGCCTGCAGGCGGCACTGCTCCGGCGTTGCCTTCGGCATCAGTCGTCCCATTTCCTTGCCCATGATCGCCGGGATCATCTGGAAGGTGGACGCATTGCCGACGCCGGTTGCGAAGAACAGCAGCAGGAAGGAGGCGAAGAAGCCCCAGAAGGCATTCGGCTGTTCCTTGACGCCGATGAACCACAACACGCCGGAGACGCCGATCATCATCAGGACGAAGGCCCAGAAGGTGACCCGCGCGCCGCCGTACTTGTCGGCGAGCCAGCCTGTGCCGGAGCGCGACAGCGCGCCGACCAGCGGACCGAGGAAGGCGAACTGCAGCACATTGACGTCCGGGAACAACGTCTTGGTCAAAAGCGGGAAGCCTGCGGAATAGCCGATGAAGGAACCGAACGTGCCCGTGTAGAGCCAGCACATGATCCAGTTGTGCTTGCGCTGGAAGATCACGGCCTGTTCGGCGAACGAGGCCTTGGCGGATGCAATGTCGTTCATGCCAAACCAGTTGCCGAGCGCAGCAAGGATGATGAAGGGCACGAAGAAGAAGCCGGCATTCTGCAGCCAGAGAGGGGCCTCGCCCGTCGCGGACTTGACCATGGCCGGGTCGCCGCCAAGGCCGCCGAAGATGCCCGCGGTGATCGTAAGCGGCACCACGAACTGCACGACGCTGACGCCGAGGTTGCCGAGACCGGCATTGAGGGCCAGCGCATTGCCCTTCTCCGCCTTGGGGAAGAAGAAGGAGATGTTGGCCATCGACGAGGCGAAGTTACCGCCGCCGAAGCCGCAGAGCAGCGCCAGAAGCAGCAGGATCGCATAGGGCGTGTCGGGGTTCTGTACTGCATAGCCGATACCGAGCGCCGGGATGATCAGCGACCAGGTGGTGAGCGTCGTCCACAGGCGCCCTCCGAAGACCGGCACCATGAAGGAGTAGAAGATCCTGAGCGTTGCGCCCGAAAGCCCCGGCAGCGCCGCCAGCCAGAACAACTGGTCGGTGGTGAAGGTGAAGCCGACCAGCGGCAGCTTGGCAACGACGACCGACCAGACCTGCCAGATAGCGAAGGACAGGAGCAATGCCGGGATCGAGAGCCACAGGTTGCGGCGTGCGATCTTGCGACCCTTCTCCCCCCAGAAGACCTTGTCTTCCGGACGCCAGTCGGTCAGCACGGAAGTGCTTTCCTTGGCCGCCTTGCGGCTGCGCTTTTCCATGCCCTGCATTTCCGGGAAAGGCGGCAGTTCGCCGAGCTTCTCGCCGGCGACTTCCTGCTCCATCTGACGGACGGAGATATGCATCCATGTCAGCGAGCCGAGCACGATCAGGAACAGAAGCATGAAACAGCTCGTCCAAAGTCCCGTCAGATCGAGGAGCACGCCAAACACGATTGGCAGAATGAAGCCACCAAGACCGCCGATCATGCCCACCAGCCCGCCGACCGAGCCGACATTGCCGGGGTAGTAGACCGGAATGTGTTTGAACACCGCGGCCTTGCCGAGCGCCATGAAAAAGCCGAGGATGAAGATCGTGACCGTAAAGCCGACGACACCCATTTCCGCATGGAATGCAATCGGGCCGTTCACGCCCTGAACGACGTAGTCGGTCGGAGGATAGGACAGGATGAAGGTCGCGACAATCGAAACGAGGAAGGTCCAGTACATGACCCGGCGCGCGCCGTAGACATCCGAAAGATGTCCGCCATAGGCGCGAAACAGACTGGCGGGGACGGAGAAGAAGGCGGCGATCATGCCGGCCGAGCGGATATCGACGTTATAGACCTTGATCAGGTATTGCGGCAGCCACAGCGCGAGCGCGACAAAGCCGCCGAAAACGAAGAAATAGTAGAGCGAGAAGCGCCAGACCTGAACGTTCTTGAGCGGCTCGAGCTCCATCCAGGTGCTCTTGGGCTTTTCGCCCGTGCGGCGACGTTCGACGAGGACCGGATCATCCTTGGTGGCGAACCAGAAAACGATCGCCATGACCACGAGCGCGCCGGCCCAGACCTGCGCCACGGCGTGCCACCCGAAGGCGACGAGCACCAGCGGGGCGAAGAACTTGGTGACGGCCGAACCGACATTGCCAGCGCCGAAGATGCCAAGCGCCGTGCCCTGCTTTTCCGGCGGATACCAGCGCGACACATAGGCCACGCCGACGGCGAAGGATCCGCCGGCGATCCCCACGCCGAGCGCTGCGATCAGCATCTGCGGATAGGTCGTGGCGAAGGTCAGGAAGAAGGTCGCCAGGGCGGCCGCCAGCATGGTGGCGACGAAGACCACCCGGCCCCCGTACCGGTCCGTCCAGATGCCGAGCACGACGCGAATCAGCGAGCCGGTAAGGATCGGCGTGCCGACCAGCAGGCCAAACTGGGTTTCAGAGAGGCCTAGATCCTGGCGGATCTGGATGCCTATGATTGCAAAGATCGTCCATACGGCGAAACAGACAGTGAAGGCGACGGTACTCATCGCCAAAGCCGTCTTCTGCCCCTGCGGATTGCCATCCAATGCGTTTGGCATAACCATGCTCCTGGTTCGGATTACACGTATTTGCAAACAATATGAGACCAGTCGCGGATTGTTTTTATTGATCTGGGTCAACAGCATTGCTGTTTTACGATGTTTTTCTCATTTGTCTTTGGAAGTATTTCATCCTTACTTATTTCGCGCCTCGTTTTTACTTATGTTGACTGTCCATTTGACATTTTTCGTCTCATGGAATGATATCCGCGGCAACGAGGCAGGATCCACGCAATGCGCGCCGAAGATATCGAAAAGCTGAAATGTCGTCGTCTGCAACTGGTGACGAAACGGTAATTGAAATTCTCGGACCTGTAAATCTGTTCATCCTTGCAGCCGTACTCAACAACGACATCTGTCTGCAGTCCGCCAGAACGCTGACGCTTGCCCGTATCCTGATGATCCCCGCCAACCTCATTCGCGAACTGCTGGTAGAGGATCACGATTTCATGAAGGCGGTGGTGTTCGAACTGGCCAGCGCCTACCGGCGCACGGTCAAGGAACTTAAGAACCAGAAGCTGCGCAGCGGCACGGAACGGCTGGCCAACTGGCTGCTCCGGGAGGAGCGCAGCCAGGGTGGCGAAGGGCGTCTGACCATCCCGTACGAAAAGCGCATCCTGGCCGCCTATCTCGGCATGACGGCGGAAAACCTGTCGCGCGGATTTTCGGCCTTGGCGGCCCATGGCGTGAACATCAAGGGACTGCAGATCGACATCGTCGATATCGGCAAGCTAACCGACTATGCCCGGCCCTCGCCGCTGATCGACGACGGCGAACCGCAATTGCCCCAAACTTAAGTGACGGCTGCTCGAGTTTGGCTACGGACGCATCGATCGCCACGACACAGTGGCGATGGTCGTCCATACCGCCAAGCGCAACAGCATCGCCCCGACGGTGCGCATCTCGTAAAGGCCCCCGCCTGCGACATGCAGACCGAAGGCTGCAAGCACCAGAGCCGTCGCCACAGCAATCGCCACGGACAGCCAGACCGCCGAGCGCCGTTTCAGCAGGAGCCCCATGCCGGCCAGAACGTAGAAAAAGCCGGCGATGAAATTAAACCACAATACGAAAGGCACGGCATTGCCGACGGCCGCCCGTGCGGCCTCGCCGCCGAACAGCGCCGTACCTCCCGAGAAGATCGTCAACAGACCAAAGGCCAGACCGATAGCGCCTGCCGCCTTCAGCCCCCAGCCGCCTCGCAAAATCGTGTTCATGCCTTGCTCCCTTCCTGGTCTTCCAGCCGACCATCGCGCAGATGGAAAAGCCGATCGAAACGGTCGTAGATCTTTTCGTCATGGGTCACCGCCACGATGCAGGCGTCCTGCTCGGCGGCGAGCTTGCGCAGCAGGTCCATGACGATCCCGGCCCGCTTGGAATCGAGCGCCGCGGTCGGTTCGTCGGCAAGAATGATGCGCGGGCTGTTGGCGAGCGCCCGGGCAATCGCCACGCGCTGCGCCTCGCCGCCCGACAGCAGCGCCGGCATGGCGTCCCTGCGGTTTCCGACTTCCAGATAGTCCAAGAGTTCGATCGCCCGGCGCCTTGCCTCCCCGGCCGACTTGCCCGCCAGTTGCAGCACGAGGGCAACATTGTCCTTGGCGTCGAGGAAGGGCAAGAGGTTGTGGAACTGGAAGATGAACCCGATCTTGTCGAGCCGCAGGCGCCTGAGGTCGTCCCTCAGCCAGCGGTTTTCGTAGACCGGCTCCCCGTCCAGCCATACCCGCCCCTCGGTCGGGTCGATGATGCAGCCGATGATGTTGAGCAGCGTGGTCTTGCCCGATCCGGACGGCCCGAGCAGCGCCACGACCTCGCCGGAGCGAACCTCGAGGTCGACGCCGCGCAGGGCATCGACACGCGTCTCCCCCGCGCCGTAGTGTTTGGAGATGGCCTTGAGGTCGATGATGAGGCGGCCTTGCGGATCAGCCATGGCGTCAGCCTCCGATCGCGGTCGCGGGATCGACCCTGAGCGCGGCGCGAATGCCAAGACCGCTGGCCAAAATGCAGACAACCAGGATGATGCCGGCAAGAGCAGCCGCATTGATCGGCTCCAGCAGGACGCGGCGGGGGAAATAGTCCTTGATCAGCAGGATCAGCATCAGGCCGAAGCTCCAGCCGACGGCGCCGAGCGCGATCGATTGCTGGACGATCAGCCCGATAATGGTGCGGTCGGGCGCGCCGATCAGCTTCAACGTCGCGATCTGTTTCAGCTTCTCCATGGTCATGGTGTAGATGATGAGCGCGATGACGACGGCGGAGACCGTCAGCAGGATGCCGAGAAACAGGCCGATCTGCCTGCGCGCCCGGTCGACGACGGAGCGGACCAGCAGGTCCTCCTGTTCGGCCTGCGTCATGGCCGAGAGGTGTTTCCACTGGCGCACGGTGCGCGCCACGGAATCGACATCGGCATTGGCGTCGACGCGGGCGATGACGGCGGCCACCGTATCCCCGCTCTCCCCCGTTGCGCCTCGCACCGACTGCACGCGGGCGGCAGGCGGTGCGAGCTGCGATTGCAGCGTCTGCGCATCGGAAAGCGTGACGTAGAGGACGGGATCGCCGCCGGAGTTCATCGCATCCTCGACAAGCCCGACGACTTCGAACCGGTTGCGGCCAAGCGCGATCCGGTCGCCGACCTGGAGGCCGGACTTGCGATCCGCGACCGCCTCGAAGTGGCTCCGCCCGATGCCGCGCCCCTCCACCATGGCATCCGGGCCGCCGGGGTGGCCGCGCTCGTAGCCGATGATGTAGAGCCGAAGCGTCTTGCCGGCAAAGGCGGCTTCGACGGTCTGGTAGGTGATACTGCCGGCATCGCTCACCCCGTGCAGGCGGGCCACGGCATCGCGCGTCTCGCCGGGTATCTTGGAGGACTCGGCGAAGGGTCCCTGGCGGCCCGCTTCCACCACCCAGAGATCGGCCTGCGGCGCCCTGACGATGTTCAGCGCATCGGCCACAAGGCCGTTGTAGATCCCCATCATCGCCAGAACCACCGCCATCAGCAGGCTGAGGCCAAGACAGGTCAGCACGAAGCGAAACAGGTTGTGACGGACATCGCGATAGGCAAGGTTCATGGCCTCGCCTCCTCAAGGATGCGTGCCGCGCGTCCCTCGACAAGGCCCTTGGCGGCGGTCGTGACGACGCGGGCGCCCTCCGGCAAGCCCGCCACGATCTCGACCCGGGCGTCTTCCGTGCGATGACCGAACGTCACCGGCACCTGCGCGAGCTTGCCGTCGACGACGACGAACACGCGTCCCTGATGGCCGTCGAAGCCGCTGATCGCCGCCTCCGGCACCAGCAGCGCCTCCGGCAGTTGGTCGACCGTGATCCGTACCTCGGCCTGTTCCCCGAGAAAGGCCTGCGGCGGACATTTGCCGCAGGTGATCCAGACGCGGCGCTCCTCGTTGGCACGGTCGCTCTCGATGCCGATCCGCGCCACCGTGCCGGTGTAGACCTCATGCGGCATGGACCGCAGCTGAACCTCGGCGACCTGCCCGACGGCCAGCGCGCCTGCGCGCTCCTCATCGATATAGGCCAGCGTCCACACGGTCTTCGGATCCATCAGGGTGTAGATCGCGTCGCCGGCCCGCACCACGGCGCCTGCTTCCGCGTGACGTGCGACGACCACCGCATCGAACGGCGCTTGCAGAACATGCTGCTTCAGCACGGCGGTTTCGTAATCCAGCGCCGCGCCGGCGTCGACCTCCTGCGATCTGAACACATCCACCTCCGTCTGCGCGACGGTGAGTTCGGCAGCCGCAACCTCGACATCGCGTTTCGCTTCCTCCGCAGTCTGGCGAGAAATTGCATTTCTACCGGCCAATTCCTGCTGGCGCGTGTCGTCCGCCTGGCGTTGCGCAAGCACCGCCCGAGCCTTCTCGACATTGGCCTCGGCCTTGCGGGTGTTCGCCGCCGCCGCGGCAATCCCCGCCTGCGCCCGGGCCACCCGCGCCTGTTGCGCATCCCGATGCAGGCGCGCCAGAACCTGGCCGCGCACCACGACGTCGCCGCTGTCGACCGACAGGTCGGCCAGCGCCCCGCCGACCTCGAACCCGATCTTCGACACAATCCGCGCCTCAACCGTACCGAGCCCGTATACCCGCACCGGAACGTTCGGCTCGACTGCGGCGACTGGAACGGCGAGCGGCCGCTTGGTCAGAAAAACATAGGCGATGCCAATCACCGCGATGACCGCCATGGCCACCAAAAGGGCCCGGATCTTTCCGCCCATCATGACTGCTTCCCTTCTGTCGCTGAATTCACAAACAAAGCCATCTGCACGGCCAGCAGCCGCGCGCCCTCCGGTCGCAGGGCAAAGCCGCGCGCGCCCAGCGACCAGCGCATCGCCAGCCCCTGGATGAGCGAAATCAACAGCACTGCACCATCCGCCGGATCGAGATCCGGGCGGATAGTGCCCGCTTCGCGCGCACGCGCCAGCTCGCCAGCAAGGATGCCGTGGAACGCCGTCATCAAGCCGACGAAAACCTGGCGAAGGGCATCGTTCTCGACTCGCAGCTCGCGGGAGAACAGGATGGCCGGAATGGCGGGATTGGCTTCGATGAGATTCAGTTGCGCCTGAACAAGCGCCGCGATCCTGCCTTCCGGCGTGGCGCAGGAGGCAAGCGCCTCGTCCCACGCCACCTTCAGCCTACCGCTGATGTCCGCCGCCACCGCCTGCCACAGCGCCTGCTTCGTCGGGAAATGGCGAAAGATCCCAGGTTGAGTCAGGCCGACTGCCTCAGCAATAGCGGCAGTCGTCAGCCGGTCGGGGCCCAGTTCGTCCGCCAGCCGCAGCGCAGTCGCCAGTATCTCTGCCTTGCGCTCTTGCGCTGACTTTCGCATCAGAATGCGCCTCTTAGTTAGTGATTAATAACTAACTAAGAGGCGCAGGCGCTAATGTCAAGCCTGCGGTTACCCGGACATTTAAATCTTCTTTGTTTTTCGATCGATCGTATGCGCTAAGGTGGCCAAAGCTTGGGATAGGCAACCTGTCTGAAATGAGCTTCAGGTAGGCATCTCTAAGCCGTTGAGCCGGGGGCTGAGAGCCAGTTGCCGCTGTTTGAGCGACCATACAATATGCTTTCGGCTCGTCTGGGCGATGCTGTTTCCTGTCCGAATGCTCAACTATCAACTCGTGACGATCAACATCGTCAGACAATCCTGACCGTCAACCAGGCGGTCCACCTGCCAGCCTGCGATTTCGTGACACTCCTTTTGCACGGCATTTACTGGATCGCTGACCTCCAGGATCACTGCGCCGGTTAGCATCCGACGTGTTGCGGAGCAATTGATGTCCTCGGCAATGCGATTATAGGCAAGCAACGCCATCGGAGGCATTTTGAGCAAGCGCGTCAATATATGCGTTACAGGATCATCGTTCTCACACGCCGCATGAGAGCCGCCTAACCCAAAGGTAACTCCGGCTGAGACACTGGCTTTGCACGACGTCGCAAGAGCCATCCGGCTGATAGTAGTAGCCCCCCCGCCACTATTGCCTGCGACAACAATGCCTCCGAGACTGGATAGATGCCCAGATAGAGTTGAAGCCAGGCGTGGTCGGGAAACCACGGAACAGGGGTCGCCGGCATCAAGGCAGCCGTCTGCAATCCACGGATACCACTGCCAACCAGCGTGATACTCATCAGCGCCAACAATCCGCCGGTAACTCTGAAAAATGCCGTCACCGGCAACCTCTTCTCCAGACCAAGTATGAGGTAGGCGGACGTCATGGCCAGAACGGCACCGAGCACAAGTCCCCCAAGCACCGGCATTGCCGGGGCATCCGCCAAGAGAGCTTCATAAAAAAGAACTGTCTCGAACCCCTCACGGAAGACCACGAGGAAAGCTAGTCCGAAGACCGTCAAACCACCAAACATATTTGTGATTTGGCCTGATCTTGTGACGGCGCTAGTCCTCCGACCGATTTCGGCAACCCAGTCCCCCACATGGGCCTTGCGGAACATCCAGTGGGTCACATAGACCAGCACGCCTGCCGCGATCAGGGCCGTCGCGCCCTCCAGAAATTCACGTTGAAGCGTGCTCATGGCGAACAGTTGGCCAACCGCTAGCCAAATTGGACCATTTGGAACTGGAATTTTTCACTTGACCAGCTCATTACATCAACTTGCGCGCCCCTTGAGCACGTCCGACATGTAGCTGGCCGCACACCACCTTACATCAGCACGTTTGGCAGGAATGTGATGATTGGCGGCACCAGCGTGAAGAGCAGCAGAAGACCGACAAGGACTGCGAGAAACGGCAGGAATTCCTTTGAGAAATCCTCGATGGAGCATTTGGTGATTGAGCAGACCGTGAACATCACCGTGCCGATGGGCGGCGTGACCGAGCCGATGGCCGTGTTGAAGACCAGCACGACGCCGAGATGAACGGGGTCGATGCCGAGACTGGTCGCCACATCGAGCAGAAACGGGCCCAGGATGATGATGATCGCCAATCCCTCGAAAATCGTACCGAGAACAAGCAGCGCGATGTTGATGACGATCAGAACGACATATTTGTTTTCCGAAATGCCGAGCAGTTGCGACACCAGCATCTGCGGCAGTTGTTCCAGGCTGAGGATCAGCGAGAAGACCGAGGCGGAAGCGACGATGAACATGACGCCCGCCGTCGTTAGCGCCGATTCACGAAGCAGGTCGTAGCTGTCGGAAAAGGACAGGCCCTTGTAGATGACGGCGCCGACGAAAAATGCGTAAAGCGCGGCGAATGCACCGAGTTCCGTCGGCGTGAAAAAGCCGGTTCTCAAGCCGAACAGCAAAAGGACCGGCATGGCCAGCGCCCAGAGCGCGGCATGACCCTTGGTCCAGATTTCACGCGGTTTTGCACTTTCCGTACGGGCCTGCGTATGCCCATGGCGGCGCGCGCACCAGCGCACGGTCAGCATCAGCGCGGCGGCAATGAAGAAGGCCGGGATGACGCCACCCATGAACAGGCGTCCAATGGAGGTGTCGGTCAGAAGACCGTAAACGATCAGCGCGATGGATGGCGGCATGATCGGCGCGATCAGGGCCGATGCGGCACTGACCACCGAACCATAGGCGTTGGTATAGCCGTGCTGACGCATTACCGGCACAATGGTCCGCGCGTCGATGGCGGCATCCGCATTGGCGGAACCGGACATGGCACCCATGAACAACGAGTTCACCACTGCGATCTGTGCCAGCCCGCCCTTCCAGTGACCGACGAGCGTTTCGGCAAAGCCGTAAAGCCGGTCGGCAATGCCGCCGCGCGCCATGGCGCAGCCCGCGACCACGAACAACGGCACGGCCAACAGCGGGAAAGATTCAAGCGCCGAACCCATCCGCTGCGCGACGATGCTCGCCATCATCGGGTTCTGGACAAAGTAGATCATCGAGGCGCCGAGCATGACGAAACCGATCGGCAGCCCGAGCAGCAGTAGAACGACGAAGGCGATAGCGGTCAGGGTCATTGGAAATTCTTCTCCCCACGCAGGCGGGCAACGATATCAAGAAGGCGCACGATGATGATCATGATCATGCCGGCGGCAATGAAGGCCGCGATGATCCATTTCGGCCAACCGAGCGCCAGAAACGTCGTGAAGCGGGCGGTGGAGATCTGTGCATAGGCGGCCCGCACAACGGCGGCGGCGATCAGGATCGTCAACAGATCGGCGGCAACCATCGCGGCCATCTGCAAGCGCGGCGGCGACCGCTCCACGACGGTGGCGATGCCGAACATCTGGTCGGACATGCAGGCGCCCGCAAGACCGAACCAGACCGTGACCGCCATCATCACGACTGCGAGATCATGTGCCCAGGGAATGGGAGCTTGAAAGAAATTGCGGGCGATGACATCCGCGAAAACCACGAGGACGATCGCTCCGGTCGTCACCGCCGGAAGCGCGACGCCGAAAAGGCGGATCAGACTACGCATTGAACGCTCCCAAAATCCGTGGGTGGCGGCGAAGGCGTGCAAGCGCCTCCGCCCTTCCTTCAGATTACCAACCGGCCCTTTACTTGGCCACCGCCGCCGCGCGAACCTGTTCGAAGAGACCCGCAGGCCACTTCGGGAAGCTCGTATAGTATCCGGCCGTGGCCTTGCGATAGGCCTCGATGTCGGCGGTGTGGAAGGTCACGCCCTGTGCTTCGAACGCCGTGCGGATTTCGCCTTCGAGCTTGGCCGACAGCTTCGTCAGGTCCTGACCGCCGGTTTTGAACTCTTCCATCAGAATGGCGCGGTCGCCGTCGCTCAGCTTCGCGTAAACCGCCTCGCTCATCACCCATCCGGTGAAGAGATTGAAGTGACCGGTCAGCGTGATGTGCTTGACGACTTCCTGCCAGCCCGAGGCACGAAGGCCGGTCAGCGGGCTTTCTGCAGCCGTGACAACACCCTGGGAAAGCGCCGAATAGACTTCGCCCGCTTCGACAGTGGTGGCGACGACGCCGAGAGGCTGGAAGGTCTTCAGCCAGCTTTCGACGGGGGGAACACGCATCTTGACGCCCTTGAGGTCCGTCGGCGCCGGATAGCCCTTGTCGCCGATCATATGGCGCGGACCGTCAAACCAGTTCAGCGCCACAGGGCGAATGCCTGCGTCCTTCGCAAGACGGTCGTAGAAGCCCTGCATTAGCGGGGAAAACGCAATGTTTTCGGCTTCATCCGTGCTGGAAACCATGAAGGGGCCTTCAACGACGGAAAGCTCCGGCACGCCGAACGTCGACAGGAACGAGGCGGAGGTGAAGGTCATGACGGGTTGACCCTGGCTCGCCTGCTCGATGGAGTCGGTCGTGCTGCCAAGCTGGCCCGAGGGGAAGCCCTGGAACGAGACACGGCCTTCGGTCCGCGTCTTGACGCGTTCGGCAGCGGCCATCGCACCCTTGTAGGATTCGCTGGTCGGCGCGTTGACGGTCGCGATGCGTATCGTCACGTTCTCGGCGACGGCCGGGGCCGACAGGAGAGCCGATGCAAGGAACAGTCCGCCAGCGATTGCACCGCGGCGCGTCGTCTTCAAAGTGGTCATGTTGCCCCTCCTCTGATCAGGGTTTGTTGTTGTCATTGTATCTCGAACCAGTGCAGGTCTTGCGCTGGCAGGCATGACGCCAGGCCCTTCCCTGGGCATGGCGTTCCAGCGCACGTTTCAGGCATCCACCGGACTGGGGGCCGGTTTCGTCGTGCGATAGATTTCATCAATTGTCATGGCGGTCGAAATATCGACGTCCATGGGACTTTCATGGCCGAAGCCGCCCTTGGCGAGGCAGGTGAGGGCAGCCGTCTGCGCGGCAGCGGCGAGGGCTTCCTCCGGCGCTTCCGCGCGCAGAAGTCCGACCAGCGTGCGCGCAATGAAGCTATCGCCTGCTCCGAGCGTATCGACCGGCGCGACAATGGCAGCGGGTACAACGCTCAGCCCGCAGGCACCGAGCAGTAACGCACCACGGTCGCCGAGCGTCACTAGAACCCATTGCGCGCCAGCATCACGGGTGAATTCAGCAAGCGCGAGGGCATCGTCGCGCCCGAGATCACCACCGGAAAAGGCGGCAAGAAAGCAATGCTTCGCCAGCGGTGCGATGTGAGCCCTGTCGCGGATCGTCGCAAAATCGTAGGAAACGCGCGTCAGCCCGGCGATCAACGGTATCCACGCATCGATATGGCTCGAACGGCCGGTATGCAGCGCGTCGACCTGGCGGGCGAACTCAAGATCGGCCGTCTCGGGCGCGATAATCGAAACACCGAGATTGGCCCCTGCGAACACACGGTCGCCATCCTGAAGCTCAATCACGCAATAGGCGGTCGCGCCCGGCAGAAAGCGGAGGCGTGAAACGTCAACCCCTTCTCTGGCCAGCGCATCGCGGATCGCACGTCCGGCTGCGTCGTCGGCAACGGCTCCGGCATAGGCGGAGCGTGCACCGGCACGACGGGCAAACGCTGCGAGATTGACGCAGTTTCCACCCGGATACATGACCTTTTCGTCACTGTAGCAATCGACGACGTTGTCGCCGAACGCCAGAACGAATGGTTCGTTTGTCATGCTCGTTCCCATCCCTCTTGCTCATTTAAGAGAACGTTCGCACAATTTTTTCAAGCCTGTCAATTGCGCTTGACACGTCCCGGCAAAAAAAATAATACGTATTATAACGTCATATCGAGAAAGGCTTCAAAATGACCTTGCCATCCACTTTCGACAAAGGGGTGCTTGCAGCCCTTGGTGCCCTTGACGCGAGCGCAATCCACCACGTCTTCTTCGTTGCCTGCGGCGGTTCGCTTTCCATCATGCATCCCGCAAAATTCCTGCTGGATCAGCATGCGGCGATTGCTTCGGATGTCTATAACGCCGCCGAATTCGTTGCCCGCGCACCAAAACTGCTCGGTCCCGGCTCGCTGGTTATCCTGTGCTCGATGACCGGCACGACGAAGGAAACGACGGCCGCCGCCGAATTTGCGCGTTCAAAGGGTGCGACCACGATCGGCCTGACGGTCGAGCCGGGTTCGCCGCTCGCAAATGCCTGCGATCATGTCGTCGGCTTCGAGGCCCCCTACACGACCGGCGTTCCGATCGATGCCGTCAACAGCAACTATTCCCGCATCTACCAGCTTGTCATGGGCGTCGTTGCGCTCACCGGCGGCGAAAACCTGACCGAGCCACTGATCGAAAGCCTTGCCGCGCTTCAGGCCGCAATCGACAAGGCACAGCTTGTCTTCGCGCCGCTTTTCGACGATTACGCCCCGCGTTTTGCCAAAGAGAACGTCGTCTACACCGTCGCCAGCGGCGCCAGCTACGGCGCGGCCTATTCCTTCTCCATCTGCGTGCTGATGGAAATGCAGTGGATCAACAGCCAGGCGATCCATGCGAACGAGTTCTTCCATGGCCCGTTCGAAGTACTCGACAAGGACCGCGCCTTTATTCTCATGAAGGGCTGCGACAGCACCCGTGCGCTTGAAGACCGGGCGGATACCTTCCTCCACCGCTTCGGCTCGGCGCAGAAGATTCTTGTTCTCGATGCTGAAAAGCTCGATCTCGACGGTATCTATCCGCAATTCCGTGGCAATGTCGTCCCGCTCATTTTCTTCGACACTCTCTGGCGTTTCGCTTACAAGATCGCCGAACTGCGCAAGCACGAAATGCTGGAAGCACGACGCTACATGAAGAAGATCTCCTACTGACACGGATGGCTGATGGACGAGCATGAACAGCTGATACCGCTCTATGAGCGGGTGCGACGTGCAGTTCTGGCGGATATCGAATCCGGTGTTCTTGGCGAAGGCGGGTTCCTGCCCGCCGAGCCTGAACTTTGCGCGGCGCATGGTGTCAGCCGTATCACGCTCCGCCGCGCGATCTCGGAGCTTTGTGCCGAAGGACACCTCGTTCGGCAACAAGGCAGAGGCACGCTCGTCGCACCGCGCAAGGTTCGCCAGACACTGGTGACCCTTTCCGGCTTCACGGAAACGATGAGTGGTCTTGGCCGCAGGAGTAGCCATCGCATTCTGTCCTTCGGGATAGACGACAATGCCGCCGCCGCTGGCGGACGCCTTGCGGCGGCGCGGCTTGCCCGCTTCGAGCGCGTGCTCGAAGTGGATGGCCGCCCCATGACGCTGGAGACGCTGTGGTTCGATGCCGAACGACTGGAAGGCGTTATCCAGCCGGTTCGCGACGGAGGTTCCTTCTTCACTACGCTGCGCGAGCGCATGCACATCCAGCCAGCCGGCGCCGAGCGACAGTTCGATGTCGGTTTCGCCACCCGCGAGGAAGCACAGATCCTTGCCATTCCATCCTCGCAACCCGTCTACCGGATCGAGAAGACCGTTTTCGAGGCCGGTGACCGGCCGATTTCCTTCTCGAGACTTGTGACACCTTGCCACCTCGTGACATTCACGATGAGAAGCTGAAAGTTTCCTAATGCTTGTTTTCGATGCCGATGCCGTTCACGCCACCCTTGCCTGGCCCCTGCTGATCGAAGCACTTCGCATCGCTCACCTGGGCGAAATGCCTGCCTCCGATGTCGTGCTGCAATCCGACCCGCGTGGCAGCGGCAACCAGTTCGTAACATTGCCGGGCTGGATTCCCGGAGGTCTGATCGGCGTGAAAATGGTCGGTGTCTTTCCCGGCAATGCCGATCTTCAGCCGCCGCAGCCTTCCGTGCAGGGCCTCGTCGCCGCATTTGACGGTGCGACAGGCGCACCGCGTATGGTGGCCGACGGGGCGGCCATGACAGCCCGCAAGACGGCTGGAGATTCCGCACTCGGGTCTAGCCTCCTGGCCCGCCATGACGCCCGGACATTGCTCGTGGTCGGAGCAGGTGCCCTTGCCCCTCACGTCGCCCACGCCCATACGGCGGCGCGTCCGTCGGTCGATCGTGTTCTGGTGTGGAACCGCACTCGGGCACGCGCCGAGGCGGTGGTGGCGGGGCTGAAGGCCGATGGACTGAATGCCGCGGTTGCAACTGATCTCGATCAGGCGGTCAGCGAGGCCGATATCATTTCGTGCGTCACGATGTCGGATACCCCGCTGGTCAAAGGCGCCTTGTTGCGGCCCGGCGCGCATCTCGACCTGATCGGGGCATACATGACGACGCTTCGGGAAGCCGACGACGAAGCCATGCAGCGTGGAACGATTTTCGTCGACACCCGGCGCGGCATGGAAGGTGCCGGCGATCTGGCGCAACCGGTCGCATCCGGCATCCTCGGCTGGGATGCTGTCACGGCCGATATGTTCGATCTGGCGCAGGCAAGGCATCCGGGCCGGATTTCCGAAGACGAGATCACCATCTACAAAAACGTCGGCGGCGCCCATCTCGATCTATTCACCGTCGCGGCACTTATGGCGACGCACGACGCAACTGCTCCATGATGTGGGTGCGACCTCACCGGAAGGTCGTTGCCATGGTGGCGGCGATCACAATGGTGCGACAGAGCCGCGTTCAATCAACTCGGCGGGCATAAGCACCGTGCGTGGTGGATAATCCTCGCCGTGAATGCGCTCCAGTAGCATCCGCGCAGCGGCCTCGCCCATGGCGAGGCGCGGCTGTGCAATGGTGGTGATGCCGGGGCGATGAAAGCTCATCCAGTCAAGATCGTCGAAGCAGATGATCGAGAGGTCCTGTGGAATTGAAAGCTTCAACTCGGAGAGCCCTCGCATGGCGCCTTCGGACATGGTGCCGTCCGTCGTGAACAGAGCCGTCGGCGGGCCGGGTACTTTCATCAGTCGGGGGAGCGCAGCCTGAGCGGCGCTGGCAGAATAGCCTCCCGCCCGTATCGTCAGGCGTGGGTCCACTGGCAAGCCTTCAATCCGGTGCGCACGGACATAACCAAGAAGGCGCTGCCAACTTGGATAAAGCGTTTCGCTTTCGATCGGATCTCCCGCGACAGCACGCGCCAGGAATCCGTCCAGTCCGTCGTTCTCCTGATCGACGAGTTCCGCAACAATGCCGATCCGCCGGTGACCGGCGGCAATCAGATAGCGCACGGCCTGTTCGGCAGCGGCGATATTGTCGGTCGCCACGCGATCCACCATCAGACCGGCGACAGCACGGTCGATCAGAACGAGCGGCACGCCCATGCCTCGCAGATTGTGCAGGTGCCGCGCCTTGCGCGTGTCGCTGGGGGTGACGATCAACCCGTCCACCTGCTTCTGTGCCAGAAGCTCCACCGAGTGAACCTCCTTGGACTGCGACTCGTCGCTATTGGTGATCAGCAGCCCGAAACCATTGGCTTCCGCGACGTTGGAAATACCGCGCAGAACCGAAGCGTAGAACGGATTCTGAATATCGCCGGCCACGACGCCGATTGTTCGGGTCTTGCCGGTAATGAGGCTGCGCGCCAGCGCATTGGGCCGATAGCCCAGCTTCTGGGCGGCCTTTAGCACCTGTTCTTTCTTGTCGTCACTGGTATAGCCGTAACCGCCCAGCACGCGCCCCGCGGTCGCCGTGGAAACGCCTGCTGCACGCGCGACATCGGTGATCGTCGCCTTGCTTTTAGGAGCCAACTGGCAATTCCTCTCATCTTTTGTTCTGCCGGAATGAGAATTTTATCATGTTTGGTCGGAAGAAAACGGTAGCTGTTTTTTGGCTTTAGCAGATCGACAGTGGTTTTCAACGCTCCGTAAAGCCGATCATCTGAAAGATGACGCTTGACGTATGGATGTTCGCCGTGCCTCATATGTGAGAACGTTCTCTAATTGATTGCAAGGGGAACCGGAGAACGCAATCGCGGACCCGCCGGGTTTCGCATAACAAGGAGGCTGTCATGTTCAAATCCATTCTGGCCGGGTGTGTCCTGAGCGCATTGGCGGCGGTGAGCGCATTCGCGGACGTCATTCCCGCTCTGCGCGAAGCACTGCCGCAGGAATACAAGGATAATGGCATCAAGGCTGCGGTCTTCAACGACTGGGCGCCCGATGAGTATCTTGATGCCGATGGCCAGCTCAAGGGCTGGAGCGTGGACCTCGCCAAGGAGATGGAAGTACGTCTCGGCGTTCCCTTCACTTTCGAGGGTACGAGCTTCGATGCGACCATTCCGGGGATTCAGTCCAAGCGTTTCGACGCCGGCTTCTCCTCCTTCGGCACGACCGCCGAGCGGCTGAAGACGCTTGATTTCGTTTCCCAGCGGCGGATCGGCACCTCGTTCGCTTACCCGGCAAACAGCAAGCTCGCCGTCAAGTCCGCCTCCGATGCCTGCGGCCTGACGATAGCGGTTATGAATGGTTCCTGGGATATCGGTCTCCTTGAAAAGCTCAACGCCAATGAATGCAAGGACAAGCCGGTCGTCATGCAGATGCACGCCACGCAGGCGCAGGCTGAACTCGCCGTTCGTTCCAATCGCGCCGAAGCCACCGTCGGCGGCTCGGTCAAGCTCAGCTACATGGCGACGCAGACTGGCGATCTAAAGGTTTCGGAACTTGTTCTATCGCCTGTCAACAGCTGCATCGGCGTGCGCAAGGGCGATCCGCTCGGCCAGGTCCTGACGGACGCTATTCAATCGATGATCGACGACGGCACCTACGAGAAGATCATGGCCAAGTGGGGCCTGAACGACAGTGGCATGCTGAGCAAGGCACTGCTGATCACGGAAGAAAACCCAGTTGATCTCTGATGCAGTTTCGCCGGCTGCAAAAGCGTATCCCGGCCCGGAATGTCATCCGGGCCGAAGCAGACAGCTCAGGATCGGCAGCAAGGAATAAAGATGTCTGAAAAATCGCCGGAGCGTCCCTCGATCCACGACTTGAAGCCCATCGCGGTGCCTAAAATAGGCCACTGGATCGGCGGCGTGGCTCTGACCATCCTTGCCATAGTGTTCCTGCAGGTGCTCGTTACCAACAAGAACATGCAGTGGGGCGTGGTCGCCAAATACATGTTCAACTCTGCTATCCTTTCCGGCCTCGGCATGACGCTGCTGCTGACGGTCCTTGCCATGGTGCTCGGTCTTGGGATCGGTATCGTTCTTGCCATCATGCGCCTGTCGACCAGCCGCGTGTTTCAAGCCGTGAGCTGGGGCTGGATCTGGTTCTTCCGCGGTGTGCCGCCGTTGGTTCAGATGATCTTCTGGTACAATCTGGCGCTGCTTTTGCCGGAGATTTCGATCGGCATTCCTTTCGACGGGCCGAAGCTTGTCTCCTGGAACACCAACCAGCTCATCACGCCGTTCAGTGCTGCCATCATGGGCCTCGCCTTTACCGAAAGCGCCTATGCCGCCGAAATGATACGTGCCGGCATACAGGCCGTGAACGCGGGCCAGACGGAAGCCGCCGCAACGCTCGGCATGACGCGTGGTCAGACGCTTCACCGCATCGTGCTACCGCAAGCGCTGCGCATCGTTATTCCGCCCATCGGCAACGATACAATCTCGATGCTGAAATTCACGTCGCTCGTCTCCGTGCTGGCATTGCCCGACCTGCTTTATTCCGCCCAGATGGTCTATGCACGCACCTATCAGACTGTGCCGCTACTGTTGGTCGCGACCATCTGGTATCTCGTCCTGACGACAGTGCTGACGGTTATCGAGCATGCCGTCGAGCACCGCTTGAAGTCCGAACACCGTACGGGTGCAAAGAAAGCAGGCGGGCTTTTGCCCGCTCGCCTGTTCAAACGTCAGCAGGAGGCTTTGTGATGAAGGACCAGACAACCGTCGAGCCTCTGCTGAAGGTCGAGAAGCTGCGCAAGAGTTTCGGCACACATGAGGTGTTGAGCGGGATTGATGTCGCGGTCATGCGTGGCGACGTAACCTGCATCGTCGGCCCGTCCGGCTCCGGCAAGAGCACGCTGCTGCGCTGCCTGAACTATCTCGAGAGGCCTACGGGCGGCGCGATCTTCCTGAACGGGGAACCTGTCGGTGTGCGCTGGAAAGGCGACAAGCTCTATGAGATGAGTTTCAACGAGCTTGCCCGTCAACGACAACGTATGGGCATGGTGTTTCAGGGCTTTCACCTCTTCCCGCACAGGACCGTTCTTGAAAATGTGATTGAGGCTCCGGTTCTGGTCAAGCGTATGTCCCGTGGTGCGGCGGTGGGGGAGGCTATGGTGCTTCTGGATCGCGTCGGCATGAAGGAGCGGGCGACTTACTATCCCGCCCAACTCTCCGGCGGGCAGCAGCAGCGCGCCGCCATTGCCCGCTCTCTGGCAATGAAGCCGGACGTCATGCTGTTCGATGAGCCGACCTCGGCACTCGATCCGGAGCTTGTAGGCGAGGTTCTCGCTGTCATGCGCCAGCTTGCAGACGATGGCATGACCATGGTCGTCGTCACCCATGAAATGGGTTTTGCGCGAGACGTTGCTGACCACCTGATCTTCATGGATGGGGGAGTGATCGTGGAGCAAGGCCGGCCGGCAGACGTCCTGACGCGCCCGCAGCACGAGCGCACCCAGGCGTTTCTGGCGCGGGTTCTGGCTGCTGCGTAAAGCGCCAAAGCGCATCCACGACGATGTGGATGCGCTTTGGAAGACCTCGTTGGAATTCACCTGTGGGAATTAAGCGTGACCCAGATGATTTACGACACCGTGGTTGTGGGCGGAGGCATCATTGCCGCCGCGGCCGGCCAGCATCTGGTTGCGGCAGGCTATCGCACACTTCTGGTCGAACGCGACCATTATGGTGCGGGCACTTCCAGCAGGACGTCGCGGGTGCAGCATTGCGGGCTCGGTTATCTTTCCGCCGCCAGCGGATCAATCGCAGCCTTTCTGGCACGACCGTTTGACGAGATCGAGTGCCTCAGCCTCATGCGCCGCTCGATGCGGGGACGGGCAGAGTTCGTGCGTGTGGCGCCGGAACGGGTAAGGCCCGTAACCTTCATCATTCCGCTGATGCCAGGAAACGCGATTCCGCGATGGAAGGCAAAGCTTGCTTTCCTTTTGATGGCAGCGAGTGACGGAGGCGCGGTGCCGCTCAATCTTAACACCCTTTCGGCCAAAGAGGCACGGACTCATCCGGCTCTTCAGGGCATGGCCGGGCTCGAAGACATTCGCGGTACAATGAATTTCACTGAATACCAGTATCACTGGCCGGAGCGCATAGTGGTCAAGACGGTCATGAAGGCTCGTGCGATCGGCATCGAGGCGTTGAACCATATCGCCGTAACCGGTCTCGCACGCGAGGGCGAACTCTGGCGGATGACGCTGAAGGCCACTGGCCGGTCGCGCGACGTTCTGGCTCGCGCGGTTGTCAATTGTGCCGGTGTCTGGATCGATGAGATCACGGCTCTGGCCGGTGCACCGCATATCCGCAAAAACACCGGCGAAAAAGGTACGAATATTGTCGTGCGCCTGCCGGAAAGGCTGCGCGGCATAGCTTTCAAGACCGTAACCGCAACGGGAGCGCCGTTCTATCTGATCCCCTGGGGCCAGCTTCATTATATCGGCCCGTGGGATTCGCAATCGGATGGCGGTCTCGAAGGGTTTCGCGCCAGCGAGGCGAAAATCGCCACCATACTCGATCAGTTCGGCCGCCTGTTTCCAGGTTTCGGATTGAAACGGAAGGATGTCCTCTATGCCTGGGCGGGTGTCAGGCGGCGCAGCCTTGCTCCGGACAGCAAGAGTTCTGTGCCTGCCGTTCGCGAGCACGACCTCATCGATGAAGGCCTGCCGAATGTCTTCACCTTTACCGATGGCCTGCTGATGAGCCATCGGGACGCTGGGCGACGGGTCACACGCGCCGTTGCGCGCCGGCTGAAGCCTTCCGGCTCGCCGCGTCCGCGCGACGCCCCATCGCCGCCACTGCCGGATATGGATCAGGTCACCGAAGCGTCGGTGGCTCACGCCGTCATGAACGAACACGCCAGTACACCCGCAGACATCCTCCGAAGCCGCCTTTCCGTCGGCTGGGAACCGGATCTCGGCCGTTGTCATCTGGAAACGGCCGCAGGGCTTGCAGCCCCATCTTGGATCGGGCCCAGAAGAAGTGGCGACGCAAATTGCCGGTTTCAACGAAAAAACGATAACCGAATTCAGATTTCGGACATCTCAATCCGCAACGACGCGGCACACCGAAGCGCAAAGTGAATAGCGACATTCTTGTGAACGACGATCCGTCGCATTGGTATATGGAGATTAGATAATGGCAATTGATGAGCGCAGCATAAGCGTAATGAATTTCCACTACGTGCGGCACACGCTGGACAGGTTTCTAGCCGATGTGTGTGATACCGGGGTCTCGCGCATCGAACTTTGGGCCGCCGCGCCGCATTTCTATATCGGCGATAAAACGCTGGCCGATGCGCGGACGCTGGGGCAGAAAGTCCGTGGAATGGGTCTCGACATCGTCGCTTTCACACCGGAGCAATGCATCTACCCGATCAACATCTCTGCGAAAGAACCGGAGTTGCGCGACCGCTCCGTGCGCTATTTTCTGGAGTCGATGGAATTTGCCATCGAATGCGGGGCACCAGCCCTTCTGGTAACGGCAGGTGGTGGCTATCGCGACGAACCCGTGGAGCAGGCACTGGAACGCTGCATCGATTCCATGGGGATTCTTTGCGGTCGCGCGCAGAAACTCGGCATCGATCTCTGGATGGAGGCGCTGCCGGATCCATTCGCAAATATCATTCGCTCGGCGGGGGAAATCCGGGAGCTGATGGACAAACTAGGCAGCCGCGCGCTTCACGCGGTATACGACGTTGCCGGCGCGATAATGACGCATGAGACGCCCGAAGATTACTTCACCCATCTCGCCGGTCGCGTTGCGCATGTGCACTTTACCGATTCCGACGCTGGTGGTAGCCACCTTGCCTGGGGTGATGGCGTTATCGACCTCGACAAGCTGGTCACCTTTCTGCGGAAAGAGAACTATGACGGGTCTCTGACGGTGGAACTGACCAACTCGAAATATAACATCGACCCCACCCCGCCGCTAAACCAATGCGTCGAAGCCATGCGCAAGGCGCTCAGGTCTGCATAGGCGGCTATTCGGCGGTAGACAAACAAGAAACTCATCACTCACCAGCAATCTGACTTTCGACGAATGGACGGAGACCTTAGGATCGGAGCGTCTGAACGGCGCCTTGCTTGATCGCATCACCCACCACGCCAACATCCTTGAAATGAACGGCGACAGCTACCGTCTCGCCCAAAGCCGCGCCCGAAAGGCCGGCTGAAGCCCTTTCAGAAAACCGCCGCGCACGGTTGAGACCCACACAAAATCGTCCTTCGACTGGCGCTTCAGCTTCTCGGCAATGGCAATGGCAATGGCAATGGCAATGGTATTCATAATCATGGCTCACTCCGCAATTTTCGGAGCAGCAAATTTCACGCCCGTGGTCAACATACCGTTATGCAACGAAGATTTGCGGCAGGCGCGCGTTGCCATATCGTAAACTTATTCAGCGCACGATCCGTCAACAAAGGTCACCTCCTTTGTTGACGGATCACAACTGATCGTTAGGTGTCGCACTTTCCCAGTAGCTGCTTCATGCAACAGCTTGCAACAGGCATCCCCTCTCAGCGACCGTAGTGTCGCTTGACGTAGTCTGCGGAGAATTTCCCGCTACGCCGGTCGGCGTCAATGAGATAGGCAGCCCGTTCTTCTGGCCGCCCATAACCGCCGGAACCGGCAGTCTGCACCACGATCTGCTCCTTCGGCGAAACCGACGTCTTCGGAATCTTGTTGGGCAGGCGTTTTTCCGTACCGTCTTCCGACACAATGGCAAACTTGCCACTTTCGCCTTCGAAGCCGCCGAAGATACCCCAAGGCTTATGTGAAAAGCGTTCGCCCGTGCCGCCGAAAGTGCAGTCGCCGAAGCGAGGGCGTATGACGCGTTTTAAGCCGCAACCACCGCGGTACTTGCCTGCGCCTCCGCTGTCGCTGACGATTGAATATTCCTCGACAAGAAGCGGGAATTCCCGTTCGATCGCTTCGATCGGTGTGTTGGCGGTGTTGGTCATATATACCTGCACAGCATCCTTGCCGTCCTTCGAAGCACGACCGCCGAAGCCGCCGCCCATGGTTTCGAAGAAATAGTAGTCACGACCTGTGCGCGGATCTTTGCCGTAAATGTAGATGCCGGTGTTGGAACCATTGGATGCTCCGACGACTTGATCTGGCAGCGCCTTGGCAAGCGCCCCTATAATAACATCCACCACCCGCTGGTCCGTTGCTGAACGATTGGTGACTGCGGCCGGGAATTTCGGATTGACCAGCGAGCCCTCGGGCGCGATCACCTTCACGGCGCTAAGCACGCCGTGATTGCTGGGAATTGCAGGATCGAGAATGCATTTGAGAGCGAAGATCACGGTCGAGATCGTATCGTTCAGCGGCGAATTGATGTTCCCGGGGGTTTGAGGAGCAGTGCCGGTGAAGTCGAATACTGTACCCTCGTCGTTCTTTGTGATTGTCAAGGCGATCCGAAGGTTGGTCGCGTTGACGCCATCATCGTCCATTACGTCGTCGAAGTAATATTCGCCGTCTGGGATAAGCGCGAGGGCACGATTCATGCGATCGTGAGTACGTCGAATGATTTCCTGGAAAGCCCCTTCGACAAAGTCGGCGGAGTAGCGGTCGCATATTTCCGTGAGACGCTTGGAACCAAGCGAAATGGCTGCGAACTGTGCATAATAGTCGCCCTTGCGCTCTTCTTCGCCACGCACATTAAGGAGCATAACCTCGAATAGGTCAGCCTGTAACGTGCCTCTGGAGAAAAGCCGCACCATGGGAAGACGGAAACCTTCCTGAAAGATTTCTGTCAGGCCGCCGCTGGCGCCGCCGACATTCGATCCGCCGATATCAGCGTGGTGCGCGGTGCAAGCGCTGAAGGCGACGAGGCGGCCGCTGTGGAAGACTGGCGCGATGACACAAATGTCCGGGAGATGAGAACCTCCGGCGGCATAGGGGTCGTTGCCGACGAAGACGTCTCCCGGGTGAACATCATCTTTGAACTTTCCGATCAGTGCCTTGATCGTCCCGGAGATCGCTCCGACATGCAGCGGCAGCGATTTTTGCGACTGGACAATTAGCCTTCCCTTCGCATCGAACAGTGCCGTGGAGTGGTCGTGCCGTTCCTTAATGTTCGTTGAATATGCGCTCTTCTGCAGCGCAATGAAGGTTTCATCGGCAATCGAACGCAACGCGTTCGACAGGATTTCGAGCGTAATGGGGTCGTGAACGAGCTTGGTCATTGGGCGCTGCCGATTTCGATGAGAATGTTCCGGTGTGCATCGACGCGGGCGATATCGCCCGGATAGATAACTGTGGTCGCGTCGAACTGGTCGATAATTGCGGGACCATCAATCACGTCGCCCGCATGCAGGTCTGCGCGATTGAAGACCGGCGTCCTGACGGGTTTCGCCTTCTCGTAAAAGACATCGCGGTGTGCGGGTGCCTTCGGCCTGCGCGTTCCGCTGGCCTCGTCGCGAGGCGGTCTTGGTACGCCGAGCGAGGCGCTGGCAATGGCGCGGCAGTTGACAATCTCGACCGGCGCTTGACGGTTTGCGAAGCCGTAGGACCGTTCGTGCGCCTCGTAGAAGCGCTCCAGGATGACATCGACCGATGCGATCTCGACCGGAGCATTACCGACGCGTCGAGCGACTTCGATACCGAGTTCAAAGTTCTGGCCGCGGAAACGCACGTCGGCGGAGTAGATCACAAGACGGCGTTCCGCCAGCGTATTTTCGCGCTCGAACCATTCTAACGCCTGTTTCGTGAGCGCTTCAATCTCCGTAGCGAGGCGGCCGGCGGTCTCGGCAGAGCAGTCAAACAGGCTCGTGACCATGTAGTTCTCCTGCAGCGGAGCGTCGGTCAGACCCTGGGCGCAGACGATGCCCGGTGCGAAGGGCACCAGAACTTCTTTCATGCCGAGGGCAACCGCCACGTCGCGAGCGTGAAGCGCACCGGCGCCGCCGAACGGCATCAAAGTAAAATCGCGTGGATCGTGGCCGCGCTCAACGGACAAGGTACGGATGGCGCGCACCATGTTGACTGTCATGATTTCGAGAATGCCCAGCGCCGTTTCCTCGATTGTTTTCCCCATGGGCTCCGCTACCGTGCGGATGGCTTGTTCGGCGAGAGTTCGGTCCAACGTCATGGTACCGTTGAGAAGGGCATCGGACAACCGTCCGAGCACGAGGTTCGCGTCGGAAACCGTCGGCAGCGTGCCGCCGCGCTTATAGCAGGCTGGACCGGGCACCGCGCCGGCGCTCTGAGGACCCACCTTGAAAAAACCGTCAACGTCGAACCAAGCGATCGAACCGCCGCCAGCGCCAACCGTGGTTATATCGATCATCGGCAAGCGGATCGGGAAGCCATCCACGTCGCGCCCGTGAGAGAGTTCAACAGCGTGATCACGGATCAATGCGACATCCGCACTGGTACCGCCGATGTCGATGGTGATGACATTCGGTCGGTTGGATTCTTTAGAGATTTCCACCGCACCGACAATGCCGGCCGCCGGGCCAGACAGCGCCATGCGGACCGGGAAGGAGCGAGCCGTATCGAGCGACATCAGGCCGCCGCTCGACTGGTTGATGCCGACCAGCGCGTTCGGCAGAACCTGCGTGACGTTATCGAGCAGGGTGGAAATGTAGTGCTCGAGCTTCGGCTGTAGATAGGCATTCACGACAGTCGTGGTAAAGCGCTCGAACTCGCGGAATTCCGGCTGCACTTCGCTGGAGAGCGAAACGGAAACGCCGGGAAGCGCTTCGCGGATGGCGCGGCCGACTTCCTCTTCGTGGTCTGGACGCAGGTAGGAGAACAGGAAGCAGACTGCGACGGCCGGCGTACCGGATGCCTTGATCGCCTTGATCACGGTCTGCAGATCGTTCTGATCGACAGGGCTGCGCACCGTGCCGTCGGAAAGAACACGTTCCGCGACTTCCAGACGACGCTCGCGGGGAACCAGCGGGTCCGGCTGGTCCTGCTGCATGTCATTGACAATGGGACGGGTCTGGCGGGCGATTTCAAGCACGTCGCGGAAGCCCTTGGTGGTCACCAACGAAACATCGGCGCCAGTGCGCTGGATCAGCGCATTTGTGGCGACCGTGCTGCCATGGCAGAGGCGGGTTACTTCGGTGAGCGGCACGTCATGCGCCTTGCTCAGCTCAAACAGGCCCTCGATGATCGCCTCCGCCGGATTGAATGGGGTTGAGGGACGTTTCCAAAAGCGGCTTGTACCGACTTTTTCGTTATAGGCGAAAAAGTCGGTAAATGTTCCGCCAACATCGACACCAATGATCCAGCTCACGACACGTCTCTTTACTTCGGGATTTCAGACTACCGGCTTCTGCTCGTCGCCGACATTTGATAGATTTTCTTATGTTCGGTCCAAATGGTCGCTACATCAGCGTTCCTTATGGCCTGCCGACGGCAGGTCCGGGATTTCCCAGGGGTGCTCGGCTGCATAGCCGTAGCCCCCCATCTGTTGGCAAGCACGCGCGGCGGACTGCGCACCCATGGCCAATGCCGCCTGGATATCCGCATCACCGGCATAGGACGTCAGGAACCCCGCGATGAACCCGTCGCCGGCGCCAAGCGTATCGACAACTTCCGCGGCAACGATACCCTGCCGGTAAGCCTTGCCGCCCTTCATTGCCAGGGAGCCGCATTCACCACGCGTCATTACGACGAGTTTTGCCCCGGCATCGGTCCACCGTCCCATCAACTCGACGCAAGCGGCCTCGTCGCGTGCCGGCGCGGATATGAAGGCAATATCGATAAACCGAGCGGACTGCTCCAGATGACGATCAAGCCACTTGTTGGAAAAGTCGTAAGCCAGAATGTTCGACGCCTTAGCCATCTGGTCCAGCTTGTCGTCCAAGCCGCTATAGAAGCTGGTGTGGACGATATCGACTTTCGCCATCAGCGCGTAATCTGGATCGCCCAGTTCGTAATCGGCGCGCACGCCAGGCATGGAGCCGATAAAGTAACGGTCGTTCCCGCGATGGCCGATAAGGGCCTTCGGGCTTGGACCGGATGCGCGACGGCAGAGCGAAAGATCAACCCCCTCGTCTTTGAGCGACTGGTAGACCAATTCACCATATCGGTCCTCACTTATGCAGCCAATATAATGGCTCTGAGCACCGAGGCGCCGGACGCCGACAGCGACATTCACGGCGTTCCCGCCTGGATACATGGTCTTGCGATCGACGAAAATGTCGACGGTGTTGTCGCCGACGCATAATATTCGAGATGTAACCGAGGTGCCCACCCCATCCTCCAAGGCTGAGTTAATGATCCAGTTTCTAATCCAGATTATAGCCCAGCACAACTGCTTTATCAGTTATCAGGCAAAGTTTCTGCCAGAAAGGACTCCCGAGGCCGATGGGTTGTTGCAGAAGCGAATGGGACGCTATATCTCCAATGGATCATTCGGGCGGATCCAATGCCTCAAACAATGGCGTCAGGGCGGCAATGGCAGACGAAGAGTTGAGCGGGGCTCGTAAACTCCGTTATCAGAAAGTTGAAGATCATATTCGAAGAATGTTGTCTTCAGGAGAGTTCGGCTCGGGAGATCGGATTCCTTCGGAGCGCGATCTTGCCGATTTGCTGCATGTGAACCGGCTGACCGTTCGTAAAGCCGTCAGCAATCTGGTTTCTGAAGGCTTGCTGGAAAGCAACGGTACGGGGGGGACGCGTGTTGCAGCGCCAACCTTCGTGCGACCGGCGGACATCTATCGGTCCGTCGGCATCGACAGACTGATCCAGAACCATGGAAAAGCGCCGAGCAACAAGCTACTGTATTTCCAGCTGTCGACCGCAAACAGTCAATTAGCCGATAGGCTCGGCATTGAGGAGGGGCAGGACGTTGTCGTAATCCGGCGCCTCTGGAGCATTGACAACAAGCCCTTCAGCGTCGAGACCAGTCACATCCCTGCCCGACTGGTCCCAGGCCTTGCGGCCGAGGACTTGATTGCCGGTCAGTCTCTCTACAGGCTTTTCAAGGAACGATACGAGATTGACACGATTAATGCTGACCGCATCATCAGCGTCGAGACGACGAGCGAGCTGGAAAGCAAGTTGCTCGATATCCCAGTTAATTCTGCGGCTCTTGCCTATCGACTGTGGGTGAAGTCTGAGGATGGCACAACTGTTGAATATATGCGTTCTGTGAATAATCCTAAGGTCGTGGCCTTTGGCACGAGCAGCGCAGAGGGCGGCTGGCTCAGCGCTACCAAATAGCGAGCGTAAGAAAACAAAAAGCCCCTTAGCGAAAGGCAAAGGGGCTTTTCACGTTCTTGGGAGGATTGGCGACGGTCAACCGCCGCCAATTGGATTACTTCAGTTCGACGTTCTCGACCGTGATGCCAGACTGGAAGGTCAGGAAGCCCGGAAGGTTGGTAAAGCCCGTGACCTTTTTGTTGAGGCCGAAGCTCTGGTCGCGCCACATCATGTAGACGAACGGCGACTGTTCGAGAGCACGATCGACGAACTGGCCGTAAATCTTCTCGCGCTCGACCGGATCAAGAGTCACTCGGCCTTTGTCAAGCAGATCGTTGATGGCCTTGTCGTCGAAGTACGCCGAGTTGTTGAGGCGAACAAGCTGCGTCCCGCCGTAGAAGAAGTTACTCAGCCAATCCGGGTCGGCGATATCGCCTGCGGTTCCCGCAACAAGGAAGTCGTAGTCGCCAGCGTTATTTTTCGCCATGCGGCCAGACCAGTCAGGCAGGTCCAGCTTCACCTTGATCCCGATCTTGGCAAGCTCCGCCTGCACGGCAATGGCAGTGTTGTTGTGGAAGCCGTACTGCGAGGTGGCAAGCAGGCGGACTTCAAACCCGTCCGGATAACCTGCCTTGGCTAGCAGTTCCTTCGCCTTGGCCGGATCATGCTTAAAGAAATTGGCCTTCTCCTTGGAGTAGCCCATGTAGCCCTCCGGGATGGCGATGCCGAAGAGCGGCGTGCCGCGACCGCTAAACGCGGTGTTGATCACTGTTGAACGGTCGATCGCATAGGAGATGGCTTGGCGTACTTCCGGCTTGGAGAACGGCTCGAATTTGGTGTTGAACTGCAGCATCATGAAAGGACCGGTCGTGCTGGCTAGCTTCAGGTCGGAGCTGCTCTCGATCGATGCCGCATCCTTCCACGGCACGTAGTCGATGATATCAACATCGCCAGACTTCAGCGCGTTCACGCGGGTGTTCTCGTCGCCGTAAAAGACGTAGTGGACATCATCCAGATGCGGCTTGCCTTGCTTGTAATAGCTGTCGAACTTCTCGACAGTCAGCTCGCGGCCGCGTTCCCAGTTAGTGAATTTGAACGGGCCGGCGCCGACCGGAGCTGCATTCGGATCAGTGCCATGTGCCTTGATCCAGGCAGCCGGAATGATCGCCGATTCTGGCAGTGCCAGATAATGCACGAGCGGTACGAAGGGCTTGGAAAGAACCAACTTGACGGTCTTCGTATCCGGTGTCTCGATAGTCTGGATGACGCCGAGTTCGTTGCGGTAGGTGGCCTTGCTGTCCTTGGCAGTCATGCGCTCGATCGACGCCTTGACGTCTGCCGAGGTAACGGCGGAGCCGTCATGGAACTTCGCATCGCGCAGTTTGAACGTATAGATAAGCGCGTCCGGCGTTACTTCATAGCCTTCCGCCAATTCGGAGGAAAGCTTGCCGTCCGGGCCGTAGTTGAATAGGCCGCGGTGGATGGCTAGACGGATCGTGCGGGCCGGAGCGCCAGCGTTGATCGTGCTCTCCAGCGTCGACGGTTCACCGGAAAGGCCGAAATAAAGTGACCCCTCCGCAAACGCCTGCTGAGCGAAAACGCTCGTTGCGAGCGCCAAGGCAGTCCAGAACATTCCTCTTTTCATATTGTACCCCTTTTTTGTTTCTGAATGTCGATGCGAGATGACCATGTCTAGTTATTCCTCCCTGAGACGTGGATCGAGTATGTCCCGCAGCCGGTCGCCCACCACGTTGATGGCGAGGACAGTCAATGCGAGAAGAAGGGACGGCCAGATGACGTACATCGGGTTCTGACCGAGATAACCGCGTGCTGTGCCGATCATCTGCCCCCAGGAGGGTTCAGGGGGCACGATACCAAGACCGAGGAAGCTTAGGCCGGATTCCAGCAGGATTGCAGCCGCGACCGTCAGCGTCGCCTGGACGACGAGAGGCGACAGGATGTTCGGCAGGATGGCTGTAAATACGACGCGCCAGGTGGACGCGCCCATCGCACGCTCGGCCTCCATGAATTCCATGCGCGTCACCTGCAATGTGGCGGCATGCGCGACCCGCGCAAAATGCGGGATGTAGAGAACGCCGATGACGACCGCGAGGCTGAGCACGCCACTTTCCCAGAAGCCGACGGCGAGCAGCGCCAGAAGGATTGGCGGGAAGCTCAGCATGACGTCAATACCGCGCATGATCAGGAAAGAGGCGAGCGGTCGGCCATAAGCGCCAGCTATGCCGACGAACGTCCCGAAGAATCCAGCGATCGCGGTGGCACCGATCGCTACCATCAGGGTCGGTTGGACGCCGATCAGGAGGCGGCTCAAGAGATCGCGGCCAAACTCGTCAGTGCCGAGCCAGTGGGCGGCCGAACCAGCCTGATTGACTTTATCGGGATGCAGCAGGAACGGATCCTGGGGCGCAAGCCAGCTGCCGAAAATGCCGATGAAGATGACAAGGCCGATGAAGATGATCCCGGCGAGGAATGCCGGCTGGCTACGTATGGCTGCTAAGATCAAGAGCGTTTCCTCCGGATGCGCGGATCAAGCAGGCTGTAGAGCAGTTCCACGAGCAGATTGATGAGGATGAATGCGGCGGCGATAGCCAGCATTGAGCCTTGGACGAGCGGGTAGTTGCGGGCCGAAACGGCTCCGACCAGCAGCGTACTCAGGCCCGGCCAGTTGAACATGGCCTCCACCAGAACGGTGCCACCCATCAGGTTACCGAGCTGCAGGCCAATGATAGTAACGATTGGAATGGCAGCGTTGCGCAGGACATGCTGCCAGATGATCCGCCGCTCGGACATGCCCTTAGCGCGCAGCGCGCGAACGAAGTCGCGGCCCAGGATTTCAAGCACGGAGGAGCGTGTCATGCGCGCGATCGACGCGGCTAGTCCGAGACCGAGCGCGATCGCCGGAAGTGCCAGCTTGCGGAAATGCTCGACGACATTGCGAGCGATATCCGTATAGCCGCTTGCCGGCAGCCAGCCGAGCTTGAGGCTGAACACGAGCACCAGGAGCGTACCGACGATATATACGGGCACCGAAATACCGAGCGTCGCAATCGAGGTCAAAACGGTGTCTCGCGTGCTGCCACGCTTGAGGGCTGCCGCAACACCGAGCGGTACGCCGACTAGTGCTGCGATGATGATCGCGACGAAGGCCAGCTCCAGCGTGCGCGGCAGGTTCTGCATCACGTAGTTGGAGACCGGATACCCGTTGGTCAGCGACTTTCCGAAATCGAGATGCAATGCGTTCCAGAGCCATACGAAATACTGCGAAACAGCCGGCTGGTCGAGGCCGAGCTGTGCACGCATGGAGGCGATTGCTTCCGGTGACGGGTTGCTGTCCGCGCCGAGAAGCAGCAGAACCGGATCGCCCGGCATGATGTACATGACCGAAAAGATCAGCGTTGCAACGACCCAGAGCTGGATAAGGGCGGTCAGTAGCTTGCGACAGATAAGGAGCAAGGCTCCGGCAATCGAAGCGCTCATGCGCCCTCCTTTTCGCAGCGCGGGGTACCGATGGTTGGCACGGCTTCCAGCAGCATGCGGGTATAGGGTTCCTGAGGATTGCTGAAGATGGCGGAGGCTGTGCCGCATTCCACGACCTTGCCCTTCTGCATCACTGCAACGGTATCGCTGACATGCTCGACGACGGAAAGATCGTGCGAGATGAACAGATAGGTGAGGTCGAACTCTGCCTGCAGATCCTTCAGCAGGTTGAGCACCTGTGCCTGGACGGACACGTCGAGCGCCGAGACAGCTTCATCACATATGACGAGCGAAGGCTTCAGAGCAAGCGCACGTGCAATGGCGATGCGCTGCCGCTGGCCCCCGGAAAACTCGTGTGGATACTTTTGCGCAGCCGTCGTAGGCAGGCCCACGGCCTCGATCAGCGTGCGGACACGTTCCTGGCGCGAAGCGGAATCACCGTCGGAGAAGATCGCCATGGGTGCTTCAACCAGATCGGCGACTGAATGACGTGGGTTGAGCGAACCATAGGGGTTCTGGAACACCATTGCCAGTTCGCGGCGGAAGGGCCGCATCTGTGATTCTGGCAGCTTTGCTATGTCCTTGCCCTTGAATAGAATCTGGCCCGCGCTTGGCTCCAAGAGCCGCATGACGACGCGTGACAACGTGCTCTTGCCGCAGCCGGATTCGCCGACAAGGCCAAGTGTCGTGCGCGGCGCAATCGTCAGACTGACCTGATCGACGGCCCGCATTTCGACGGGTGTGGACAGCGGTGAAGGCTTCACCCAGTAAGATTTGCAGAGGTCACGCAGTTCGAGAATAGGCGTCTCGTCCTTAATCGCAACGGGTACGGGAGAGGCTTTGACTTTCGGCTCGGGCCGGACGCTGCGAATATTGCCGTCTGCATCGCGCTCGATGACCGGAAGGCGGTCCTCGTACTTGCCCGGCGAGGGCATGGAATCGATCAACGCACGAGAATAGTCGTTCTGAGGCGCAGCGAAGAGGTCGGCTGTCGTCGCCTCCTCCATCTTGTTGCCGGCATACATGACCACGACGCGGTCGGCGACTTCGTAGATGACGCCGAGATCGTGGGTTATCAGCAGAACTGCCGCGCCAACCTCCTTATTGAGAGCCCGTAACAGCTCCAGCACCTGTTTCTGCACAGTCACGTCGAGCGCCGTCGTTGGCTCGTCGGCGATGATGATGCGAGGTTTGCAGGCCACTGCCATGGCGATCATGATACGCTGGCACTGACCTCCGGACAGTTCGTGCGGATAGGAACGCATGGCCCGATCGGGATCGGGAATGCGGACCTTTTCCAGAAGTTCGCGGGCCTTCTTGCATGCGTTAGCGCGGCCGATCGGCTCATGAAGCAGAATCGCCTCGACGATCTGGTCGCCGCAGGTGAAGATTGGATCGAGCGAAGCCATCGGATCCTGGAAGACCATGGCAACATGACGGCCGCGCAGCTTGCGCAGCTCTGCCGCCGAAAGCTTCAAGATATCGACGCCATCCACCAAAACTTCGCCGCCGGTCACAACGGCATTCGGCGGCAACAGCCCCATCACGCCAAGAGACGTGATGGTTTTGCCGCTGCCGCTTTCACCGACCAGACCAACGATTTCGCCGGGCCTGACCGTGAAGTCGATGTTTCGAACAGCCGATTTGAGCCCTGCATGGGTTCTGAAACCGATGGACAGGTTCTTCACTTCAAGCATCCGGCCTCCTCCTCAGACCAAAGCCATGATGGCGACGGTCGTCGTTATCAATATGCGACCTTCCACATGTAACGGCGAACGCTAAGCGGATGCTCGCGCAGGACGGACAGAGTGTGAGCGAACCAGTACCAGGTGACGCCGATAACGAAGGGCGACAGCAGCGGCGATACGTTGTTGTACTTGCCGGCATCAAACGTGATGATTTTGTCGGTGACGCGCTGGGTGAACTTCAGCGCCCGCTCATCGAGCTTGCGGTTGTCGCCTCCGTCCATCAGGAAGACATAAGCCATGTCCGCATCGGCCACTTCGTACGGACCATGACGGAATTCGCCGGTGTGGATATCGGATGCATCAAGCCACAGCATCTCGTTGAAGATGCAGATCGAATACTGGTAGTTCAGGGCCGAAAGGATACCGCTTGACAGGACGTAGTAGATGTTCTCGTCCTTGTACTTGTGCGCTAGCTCAATACCGCGGTCGCGCTCAGCATTCTTGATATCGTGCAGCTTTGCGGGCATCGCTTCAAGATCGGCGATCAGCTGGGCACCAACCGGACTGCCGCTTCGCTTCAAGAAATGCGCAGCGAAGAGATAGGCAACCATCGTCTTCGGCATGCCCGGCAGCTCCTTGCTGTAGGGGAGCAGGTGGTCACAGGCCTCAACTAGGCCGCTTTCATGGCCGGCGGTCAGTGCCACGGTGATTGCGCCGGTGGTCTTTGCCCACTGGGCAGCCACCACGGTGTCTTCCGTCTCGCCATTGTGCGAGGTGAAGAGCACGACGGCTTTCTCGTTGACCGGTTTCGGACGACGCGTTTCAAATTCCGTGGAATTGATGCGCTCGACGCGAAGGTCACAATACTTATCGAGGATATACTTAACCGGCTCAATGTAGGAGTTCGAGCCGCCTGCACCGACGAGGTAGATGGACTCGATCTGCCGCGACGAGAAGATTTCCTCGACCAGCTTTTCAGCGACAGGATTGCCGTCGCGGAACGTCATCTCAAGAACGCCCTTCAGGTAGTCTCCATCAAGATAGTTAGGATTTGGAGCAGACTTGATTTCTTCGTCGCTCGGCGTCAGGTTTTCGAGAGCCATATTATCCAATCTCCAGTGGACGGTGACCTAGCAAATCACGCCCACAGCATCTTCAGAATTTCGTCAGCGGTTCAGGCGGGATTGCCATCCGGCGGGTGTCAGGCGGCGCCAAGGTCTTGCGGCACACATTAATTTGGCGAACGTCTCCTCTAACTCCCAATTTAACTTATGCACGACGACCGATAGGCTTCAGTCGGGAAACTGGAGCTATTTTTGGGTGGGCCTTCCGTTAAGTTCCGGCCTAGATTGGATAGCCTAATTAATAGCCCAAATCAAGTGAACTGGATTATTATTTTCCATCCAATCGCGACAGATTAAGAAGGCACTGTAGACAGGGCTGGCCTTATTGCGAAAAGTCTGGCACTCATTGAAGTCGTCTATCTGACCGACCGACCGGTCGAGGCGCTGAAGGCCTGGATGGCGGCGGCCGGCATCGTAAACTTAAGGGACAAAGGGCCAGCGAAAGAGGCTGTCCGCAGATACTTCTCATGCTCGGGCAATTTTCGCCCACAGGCTCATCGCCTCTGCGCGCAGTTCGCGATGATGGCCCGAGGTTATGTCGTGGCGCGGGATGTGAAACAGGTTGGCGATCGGATCGTGGATAGAGATGAAGCATTGTAGATGTCGCTGCGATTTGAAGCGCTTCATGATCCGCTCTCGCCGCCGGACTGGCTGGTGAGAATTCTCCGCCCGATTATTCAACCCTTTGTGGGAGCGATGTTCGACATCCGGCATGATCTCTCGCCTTGCTGCGCCGTAGGATCGCAGCTTATCGGTGATGATCACACGGGGCGTCCGTCCCTGACCCTTCAAGAGCTTGCGCATCAGTCGCTTGGCGGCCTTGGCATTTCGGCGGCTTTGAACGAGAACCTCCAACACGAAGCCGTCCTGATCAACTGCGCGCCACAGCCAATGCTTCTTGCCACGGATTGAAACAACGGCCTCATCAAGGTGCCACTTGTCCCCAAGCCGACCGGATGATCGACGACGGATCTCGTTGGCAAAGGTGCGGCCAAATTTCTCCGCCCACAGCCGGACGGTTTGGTGCGAGACAATGATTCCGCGGGCAGCCAGCAGGTCTTCGACCATGCGCAGGCTCAAAGGGAAACGGAAATAGAGCCACACGGCGTGGGCAATGACGTCAGCGGGAAAGCGATGTCGGCGATAGAGTGGATCACGGTCTGTCATGGCCCGTCATTCCCACATCAAATTCCACATTCCGTTAAGTTGACGATGCCGCCAAGCCATATCGAAACGACCGCATTCTCACGGTTAAGTGCCAACCGACAAGCCCGGCCCGGGAGACATAACCGGAAGCGGATACACCAGCCTACAGGCCACTGGACGAAGCAGTTCGGGTATGATACCCAAACTTTAGGAAAGAATGGGTATCATACCCGATTTGGAGGGGTGATGCGCTTCGCGAAATCCAGAGATGTGCTTCGACTTACTGGGCTGACATCAGATCAACTGCGAGAATGGACAGTTCGGCGCGCTTTGATCGTGCCCGATGTGCCAGCCCAAAAACGAGGAAGCGAAGCACAGTTCTCATGGCAGACGGTGCTGCTGCTGCGGTTGGCCGTGGTGCTGCGCAGCCGCTTTCACGTCGAACTCCAAGCGCACCGCGATCTCCTGGCCGCAGTTCGCAACTACCTTGACGGAAGATCTTTTCCCTCTCTATGGGGTTCCACACTTGCGGTTTCGGATGACGGTCGCTGCCAGCTACTTGGGCCAAGTGAATTGGCGCCGCTGGAGCTTGATCTTATTTTGCTGCGGCTCGACCCTCACCTCCAGGCGTTGTCGGAAGGTTTTGAACAGGTTGCCCCGAACGACCAGCTCCCATTGTTTCCGGCGATTAGTGTCTCACATATCGCTCAAAGACGCCATGCAACGATATCGAAGGGGGCCGCGCCATGAGCGCTCTCCTGTCCATAGAAAGCGAACTCCTAAAGCTCGGCTATTCCACCGAGGCCATCATCCGCGACTATAAATTCGCCGACGTGCTCTCCGCTGGAGGCGAGCAGCGCCATGTGGAATTAGCTGCATTCACGCAAGTCCCGGAGTCCTATAGGTCTGCCGCTTTTGGTGTTATCTCCGGTGATGTGAGCGAAGTCGAGATTGCTCGGCGACGATCATTAGGCGCACCAATCCTTTTTTCGATCGGCCCGTCAGATGTTGGCGTGTGGCGCGTTGGGGCCGAGGGAGGTCCGCGCCTCATCGAACGTGTCTCAATCAGTGGGCTGAGCGAACTCTTCCGGCGTCATGCGCAAGAATGGAGCCCTCTGTCCGTACACCGTGCAAAATCGCTCGGCCAGAACCAAGCCGCTTACCAGCTCGATTTTGTGGACCTTGGCCTCATCCCGGCCATTGAGCACGAGGTAGAGCTCAAGCTTGCTCGCCTTCTTGAGGATGTCATTCGAGCCCTGCTCAATGATCTCAGCTCCGATCAGGAAATCGGCGCCTTCAGGGTGACCTTCCGTTTGCTTGCAGCCAAAATATTGGCGGACCGCCAACATCCGGCTGCAGCTTCGTGGGCTGATGCTCCCGTCGGCGACGTGCTCGCTGGGATTGAAGCCTATTATGGGCTGGGCAAGTTTTCAGAGACCGGCATTGACGAGCTGCCTAAGACTTCCGTTGACGCTGCTTGGCAGTTGCTGAGACAGGCGATCAGCTTCAGGAACATCTCATCCGACAGCCTTGCCTTTGTGTACGAGAACACCCTCGTAACAACTGATACGCGAAAGCGCTTCGGGACCCATTCGACGCCACGACAAGTAGCCGAATTCTTGGTAAGTAAGCTCGATTTATCTCGGTTTGATTTGCCGACCTTGTCAATCTTCGAGCCATTCACAGGGGCAGGAACGTTGTTGGTGGCAGCCCTACGACGTCTGCGAGATTATCTTCCGAGCGACTGGTCCGCAGAACAACGGCACGCGTTTCTGGTGCCACGCGTCCGTGGCGCCGAAATCGATTCCTTCGCTTGCGAGGTCGCAACACTTTCATTGATCCTTGCGGACTACCCCAACGCAAACGGATGGAAGATCGCTACAAAGGATCTCTTTGAGGGCAAAAGCCTCGCCGAGGAGCTAGCCAGCGCCACGATCGTGTTGTGTAATCCCCCTTGGGAGGACTTCGACCTCGCCGAGCGGACTCAATATCCCGAGATCGCGACACGATCGCTTTCGAAGCCCATGGCCGTACTGCGGACGGTTTTAGATTCGAAACCACCAGCGATCGGATTTGTCCTTCCGCAGGGGTTTCTGCGCCAAAAGCAATATGCAGAACTGAGGCAGAAAATTGCGGACCTCTACGGAAATATAGAGCTAACGTCACTACCGGATAGGACGTTCCAGCAGGCTGGCTTTGAGACGGCCCTTCTCGTGGCGAGTGATCGGCGCCCCGATGACAGCGTCACACCGTCGAAGCTCGTCTCGACGGTGGTAGAAGATCGTGATCGCCTCGCCTTCCTCTCCAGCGGTGTCGTGACCGCCGAACGTCGGCGACAGAAGCTCGTAAGCGACGGCGGTCTGTGGGTCGGTGCACTCGATGAACTTTGGGAGTATGTCGATCGATACCCCCATCTGGGCTCAAAGGCTGAGATTTACCGGGGCTTGCAGTGGGTGTCGCAAGACGATGGGCGCTGCGAGGAGCCGCGACGGGGGTATGCGCGAGGCGTGTTCAAGCCCGCTGACTCACTTGTCCAATTTGGCATTAAGTCCATAAGTTTCCTCGATGTGCGCGAGGAAAGTGCCTACAGATTAGCGCCTCTTTCAAGACCTTGGCACCTGCCCAAGGTTCTGACAAATGTCGCTCGCTTGTCTCGTGGGCCCTGGAGGATTGCCGCAGCTTACGACACATCTGGGCTGGTTGCATCGCAAGCCTTCTTCGGCATATGGACGGAGGCGACGGATTTGCCTGGCGAAGCTCTCGAGGCAATCTTAAACGGACCTCTTACCAATGCATTTGTCGCGGAAAGAGCGTCAAATCAACATTTCACGAACGAGCTTCTGAAACGCCTTCCCGTTCCGAAGACGACTGACTATCGAGCAATCGTGGATGCGGTCCACACCTACAAAAGCGAGCGAAACGTGGCTGATCAAGCCGGGCTTGTCAGCATAGCGACCCTCGATCATCTTGCCAGCCTGTTGATAGACATCGATGCGCAGGTACTGAAAGCCTACGATCTTCCGCCTCGCATCGAGCGACGACTGCTGGAGTATTTTCGGGGTCATGAAAGCGAGCGTCGTACCGGACATGGTTTTGGTGGTTGGCTGCCAGAAAACTTCAAGGCGTTTGTTCCGCTTCACGAATATCGTGGGCCGCTCGTACAAGCCAACCGCGGACCGTGGGCGACAAAGGCGTTCGAGCCAGCGCCGAAAGACGAGGTCGATATCCTAAGGCGGTTCGTGCGCTAGATGGAAACCTATCTCCTAGACACCAACCTCGTTTCGGTTCTCTACGACGCCCACAGACCGAACCATACTTCTGTCAGGCAAGCCATCGAAAATCTCGAATCCGGTGCATCTCAGCTCGTCTCAGCTGTCACGATCGCCGAGCTTCGCTTCGGTCTAGCGCTCTCACAGGCCGTAGGTCGGCCCCTCACCCATATCGAAGCCTGCATCGAGCGGGCCGAGGAACACCCCTTGGCAAATATTGATCGACATACTGCGGCGGCTTTCGCGCATGTCAAAGCCAGCGTGGCGCAGCAGAGGCTTGATCTCGCACGCCGTGCCCCAAGATGGGTAGAAATGTGGACCGATCGGGTGACGAGCGAAATGCTTCAGATTGACGAAAACGATCTCTGGATCACCGCACAGGCCATCGAACGGAATTACACGATCGTGACCTCCGATCGCGACTTCATCAACGTCATTGCCCCAGCGCTACCTGAATTGCAGGTGCTCTTGGTCTGATATTGCACTTCGTCTGCAGACGCCACCACATCGCTTATTCCGCGATGGCCGGTCCATCGAACGGAATGCCGCAATGCGCGCATTAGTGCGCCGACCGACGAGACACTTCTGGAAAAACACTATTCTTCATCCGCTTCGCTCTCGCCGCCTTCCGAGGCCGCGATTTCATTTTGAACCGCATGTCGGCTCAGCAGGCCGGCATCTTCAAGGGCTTCGATGTTCGGCAGGTCGCGCAGCGTTTCCATTCCGAACGCCGAGAGAAAGTGCTGCGTCGTCACATAGGTATAGGGTGCCCCCGGCGTCGGGCTGCGCGGCCCGGATCCAATGAAACCCGCCCCACGTAAATTACTAATGACATCGCGGCTTACTTCCTTGCCAAAGATCTTCGACAGCTCCCCGCGCGTCACGGGCTGGAAATATCCCACCGCCATCAGTACCATCGCCTCGAATTCCGACAGTGCCGCCGCCCCTGGCCTTGTCGGCGCCGACGAAGCGCGGATCGTCCCGGCGAACCGCGGACGGGTCCGGTGCTGCCAGCCACCGGCGACCGACACCAGTTCGTACGGCCGGTCCCGCAATTCCTCAGCGAGGTCGTCGATGAGAGAGTCGATGCTGCAATCTTTTCCGACCACCCGCGCAAGCGTCTCGCGGCTGACCGGCTCGGCCGAGGCAAAGATCACCGCCTCGACCCGCATCATCCATTCCCGCCAGCGCAGTTCCGCCGGCAGGTCCTCTAGCTCACGATCATAAAGGACCTCGTACTGCCCCTGCTTGGCCTGACGTCGGGTTCTAGGTGCGCTTGCTCCCGTAATCATCACAATCCAAAGATCCGGAAGGAGGAGCGGCCGGACAGTTCGCGCACCGCCTCAAGACTTTCAAGTCGCTCGAAAAGCCGGTTGGCCGCCCAGCGCGACAGTTTTGAGCCCGGCGCCGACGCCGGCACGGCATCTTCGGTCAGCAATTTGCGGATCACCGGCTCGGCGCCCTTGGTCCGGACCTTCGGCGCTACCGCCAGCAACTGCGCAGCGCGACGATCGATCTCGGCGGCAGACCGCAGCGCCGCATCGACGCCGGCGACCAGCGCCAGACAGATGGCTTTCGGATACGCCGGCTCTCCCGGTTGGACGCGACCGCGACCGCCGATGGTGCGGAAGGCGGACCCGAAGCGCTCGGGCAGCAGCAGCGGCACTGACTTTGGCCATTTCAGCTTGTGGGCCAGCATGACCTCGCCCAGCCCAAGCGCCATCACCTCGGCGTCCGGGCGAGCGGCAGAGATCGCCGTTATCAGGTCCGCCACCGCGAAGGGTGCTGCTCGCTCGGACTGATTTGCAGAATCGACCATCTCAGGGACGGAGGCAAGGCCGCCGTCCCACTTCATCCCGAGCAGTGCAGCAAGCTCCTTAACGTACGGTGTTGTGACCGTCCCGGATTGGCGCGCCAGCATTCGTATGGCCAAAAACAGCTTGCCGGCCGGACCGGGATCGTCGCCTACAGACGTCAGCAAAACCGCGTCGCGGATTGCGGTTTCTTCCTCGCTGCGACCGAGCATTCGGTCGGCGACGACGGCGGATTTTAACGCGAGGCGATCGCGCCAGCAGCCGATCCATGGTGGGTCGGCGCGGATCAAATCGTCGAGGGATTTCAGAGCTGTACCGGCCGCGAAGGCGGCGTCGGATTCGCTGAGGTCGTGTGTCCGCGGCCGCGCCCAGCCCGGCAGACGGGGCGACCAGCTCGGGATCGTTGGAGCGATAGGGGCAAGCGAATCCATGAGACGGAGCATAGATTATGCGCGCGGTTTATACCAGCATAAACGCAGAAAACCGCACGGCATGTCGGCGAGAGAAAATGTCCGATAATCTTGCATTATCGGACGTTATGCCCATTATAGAAAAATGGCCCAAATCATCGAGCAAAACACCGAAAATGACGTCGAGGAGACCTCAGCGCCATCTCTCAGCACGGTGACCAGGCATGATGTTTCCACGCCGGAGGTGTTGGGTGACGGCGCCCTCCCCTCCCCTACTGATCAGGATCCGACGCCAGCGCATCTTACCAGCCTTGCCGATCGCGCCCGGGGATACGTTGAAGCCGCGAGTTCTGCGAATACCCGCAAAGCCTACGCCGCAGACTGGAAGCACTTTTCGGCGTGGTGCCGGCGGTCAAACCTGGCTCCTCTTCCTCCGCATCCTCAAACCGTCGGGCTTTATATCACCGCCTGCGCTTCCGGCACGGCTGAACGGGGCGGAAAGGCGAACTCAGTCTCGACCATCGAACGGCGCCTCTCATCGCTCTCCTGGAACTATGCCCAGCGTGGACTCTCGCTCGATCGCAAGGACCGGCATATAGCCACCGTGATGGCCGGCATTCGCAACAGCCACGCCAAGCCACCCGTCCAGAAGGAAGCGGTCAGGGCTGAAGACATCATCGCCATGGTCGAGACGCTTGATCGCGGCTCTCTGCGCGGCCTGCGGGATCGGGCCATGTTGCTCGTCGGCTTTGCTGGCGGTCTTCGGCGTTCAGAGATCGTTGGTCTTGATTTGAAGGCCAACCAGACCGAAGACGGCCGCGGCTGGATCGAAATCCTCGACAAGGGCATGCTTATTACCCTGCGCGGTAAGACCGGATGGCGAGAGGTCGAGGTTGGCCGCGGTTCGGCCGATGCGACCTGCCCGGTCGCCGCAATCGAGACCTGGATCAAGTTCGCCAAGCTGGCTCATGGCCCCCTGTTTCGTCGGGTGACGGGGCAAGGAAAAGCTGTCGGGTCAGAGCGGCTGAACGACAAGGAGGTTGCTCGGCTTGTGAAAAGGGCCGCGATGGCGGCAGGCGTTCGCGGCGATCTCAGCGAGATCGAGCGCGTCTTAAAGTTCTCCGGACATTCGCTGAGAGCGGGCCTCGCCTCCTCGGCCGACGTCGATGAACGCTATGTCCAGAAACAGCTGGGGCATGCGTCAGCAGAGATGACTCGCCGGTACCAGCGAAGGCGCGACCGCTTCCGGGTAAATCTGACCAAGGCATCCGGACTTTAGCTGTCCCCTCCCCTTTCCCGCCAAGCGCTTGCAGCAGGACCGTTTGCGCATTATAGTCACGATAGTCATTTTGGTTATAGGTGAGACGCTGCAAGCATCAACGCACGAAGATATGAGCTGGACGGTCGCTGGCGCGAAGGCAAAGCTCTCGGAAGTTATGGAACGTGCGCAATTGGCGCCTCAGACAATTACCCGCAACGGAAAGCCGTGCGTGGTCGTCGTTTCCGCGGAAGAATGGCAGCGGAAAACTGGGCGCAGGGGATCGCTCGCGGAATTTCTGTTGGCATCGCCTCTGCGCGGCGCGGATCTGGATCTTGAACGGCAGCACGACGAACCACGTGACTTGTCGTTATGAGGCTGCTCCTCGATACGAACGTTCTGTCGGAAGTTACGAAACCTCGCCCGGATGAAGCTGTTCTTAAGTGGCTTCACGGGCTGGACGAAGACCGTACGTTCATCAGCATCGTGTCGATCGCTGAAATTCGCCGCGGTGTCGCGCTGATGGATGCTGGGCGAAAGCGCGGCGCCCTGGACGAATGGCTCACATATGATCTGCCTCAACGCTTCGAAAACAGGATTATTCCGGTGGAGGGGCCTGTCGCCTCGGCCTGGGGCGATCTCATGGCGCTTGCCAAGCGAAGCGGTCGTGGGCTCGCCTCGATGCACGGGCTGATTGCAGCCACTGCCGTTGCTCACCAGTTGACGCTTGCGACGCGCAACACCAAGGATTTTGAAGGCTTTGGAATCGACATTGTTGATCCGTGGGGAGTCTGACGGCACCCTTTGGACATAATAGAAAGGATACCGCGAATGCTTTCCTACGGTGCGCTCAAAAACCACGCGGGCATCCTGTTGATCGGGGACTACACGTCCCTCGCCTGGCTGCATGACCTCATTCATGATGCGAATGAGCGCTCGCCGACTGCGGGCCGAAAACTCAGACTCTGCCACGCTTTCCAGCGGTATCATCAGATAGTAGTTCATTTACCGTCCCACTTAGGCTGATGTTCATGCTTTGTGATGTATTCTTGGATATCTGAGATGAAATATACCCGGCATGAGGCCTGCTTTCGGAAGCTCGCGTTAGAGCTTAAGTCTGAGAACCATCGTGTCCAACATCACAAGTTCATTTCTCCGTTCACGCTCAGGGAATTTCGGCATCATGACCGCACTTCTGGCGGTACCGATGATCGCGTGTGTCGGAATTGCGGTCGATTACACCTACGCGCTGGAACGCCGTGAAGCCTATCAGAACGCTGCGGACGCGGCAGCGGTTGGCGTTCTGTCGCAGAAATCGTCAACAATGGCAGCAGCGCTGGCCATGTCGGGCGATGGCGAAGTCGCTCTGGGTGCCGAGGAAGCGCTGAAGCTTTTCAATGCGCAGCTCACGCCCTCCGAGCAGGCACTGGTAGAGAACGTCGGCATCTCTGTCGCTCGTCAATCCACCGACATTGTTTCGAAAGTCAACTTCACCCTGAACGTGCCGACAAGTTTCCTCAGCATCATCAATGTCAGCAAGATCGACGTCACCGGCAGTTCGTCAGCCGTCTCGCCGGACAATCATTTCGTCGACTTCCATATCCTCATCGACAACACACCCTCGATGGGCGTCGCCGCCACGGAAGCCGGCATTGAGACCATGGAGAAAAACACCAGCGACACCTGTGCCTTCGCCTGCCACACGACAGACACCACGAACAATTACACGTTGGCCAAGTCGCTTGGCGTAAAGATGCGTATCGATGTCGTGCGCCAGGCAACGCAGACACTGACGGATACCGCGGCGGCAACGCGCGTTTCCGACGAACAGTTCCGCATGGCCGTCTACACATTCGGCGCCAAGGCAGAGACGATGGGCCTGACAACCATCTCAACACCATCGACCGATCTGGCCGCCGTCAAGACGATGGCCAATGCCGTCGATCTGATGACCATTCCCTATCAGGGTTACAACAACGACCAGACGACAAGCTTTGATCTGGCGCTGAACAACATCAAGTCGATTGTCGGCAACGGTGGCAAGGGATCTTCGAAAACCGACCGTGAGAAGGTTCTCTTCCTGGTCGCGGATGGCGTTGGGGACAGTGCCAAGTCCTCCGGTTGCACGAAGCAGACCACAGGAACCCGTTGCCAGGAGCCGATCGACACCAAGTTCTGCACGCCGATGAAGGCGCAGGGGGTGAAGATCGCCGTTCTCTACACCACCTATCTGCCTCTTCCGAAGAACGGCTGGTACAATTACTGGATCAAGCCGTTCCAGGCAGAAATCGCCACCAAGATGAAAGAATGCGCCTCCGACGGGCTCTATTTCGAGGTTGGCCTCGGTAGCGATCTGAGCGCAGCCATGAACGCCCTCTTTTACAAGATTGCCGGCAAGCCACGCATCACAGGGTAATAGCAACAACTGAGTTGTTCGGCCGTGCAAAAGGCTGATATTATTGAACTGTGTGATGTTTACCCGATTGTCCTTGACCTCGTTCAACGAGAGTACCTCCGGGTTCTATTGCACGCTCTCCTGAACCTGAATGGGATGGTTTGAGAATCGAACCCGAAAAGCGTTCAATGATATCGACACCTTGCAAGCCGTCGGGTCATCAGGCGTGTATGTTCAATCAAGACCCATGCCTCTGATGAGGCGATGGACTTTTCGACATCTTTGGCCAATCTTTGGGATCTATCAAGCCATGCAGGACTGCACCTGCTCCGCACATGCTCTACCGTATGGCATATTATTGATGATATAAGAGCAATAAACTAAGCACCATAAAATAACACCAATGTTTCCGATTCGATCGGCTTCCGTTCTGCATTCGATCGTCAAAAACTAAAAATAAATCGTGACTTCCTGTATCATATACTTACCCCGTCAGCGATAGCATCCAGCGCATGGAACACAGCCTGAGATTTACAATTTACGGTCACAGAATAGTATCTTTCTTTACCATTTCGGCGGCTGGACACCAACCGAGCTTCTTTAAGCTTCTTCAAATGTTGGGAGGTAACGGAATCAGACATATTTAACTCCTCTGCCAATGCGCCCACTGAACGCTCCCCCGTCTTTAGCGTCGTCAGGATTTTCACACGCTGGGTGTTCGCGATTGCTTGTAGCAGTTTTTCCACTTCATCCACGCGCCCCATGAATCCATCGGCAGCGTGGGGCGGTAACTGGGTGGATATTTTGTCGGAAGGTTTCATATGTCCCTGCTGTTTCGTATGACTTAAAGGCAACCTGATCGTCGGGACATTTTTCGTCAATGCACACATTGCCGCGATGCAACATTCTGTTTCACCCATGCGCCACGATGCCAACGGATTCTTGCCGGTGAAGCCCATGGTGTGAAATAGCACCGAATGGTACTCCTGCGCATACATACAATAAACATATGATTTTGTTAAAAAAATAGACAAAGCTGAGGCCGCCCCTCCGATTGGCAGTCGTCGGTGTCCACCCAAACGCGACGACCGTTGCTCGGGTGGATGGCCACATCGATACATTCGCCGGCTTCGGGGCCGTGCCGCAATCACTCGTCTACGATAATGACTGCCGCCTGGCAGCGAGGATCCGTCCCGACGGCACCCGCAAGCGGGCGGCGCTTGTTCAACGATTTCCTATCCCACCACCTGACCCAGCATCGCTATGGCGGGTCCTGGGAAGGGCACCGATAAAGGTCACGTAGAGAAGGCCGTCGGTTATGCCCCGCGTGCCTTCGGCTTCTTGACCAAAAAACGCTGGCATCATTTCGTCATGCCTTGGCAATAGGCCCCAACGTTTCCGACGTATCTGAACCAATCTTTGACAGCGCCATATCGCGCGACAAGGGTTTGGAAAGCAGGTAGCCTTGGAGATTGTCACATCTTAGTGCCTTCAGCGCCTGGCACTGAGAAAGCGTTTCGACACCTTCTGCTGTGATCTTCATCCCTCTTGCATGGGCCATCGCAATCATGGCCGACACAAGTTCCTTGTTTCCACTTTGCTCCATGTCCTGAATGAACGACCTGTCGATCTTCATTCTATCGATTTCCAATGTTCGGATTCGCGCAAAAGACGAATAGCCAGTGCCGAAATCATCGATCGCAAATCGGACGCCAGCGCCTCTAAGCGACGCAATATTACTTTCAACAGCCCCCCTCTTTTCAACAGCGACGCTTTCGGTAATCTCGAGCTCAAGTCGCGAGGGATCGATCTCCCAGCTCTCGAGCGTGGACAAGACCCGAAGCGGAAAAGACGGCGACGCCAGCTCGATAGCCGAGACATTGACAGCAATTGAGACTGTGGACGGGGCATCCACTAGGCATCGACAAGTGTCATCAAGGATAATCTGGCCGATATCCGCGATCAGGCCCGTCTCCTCAGCCAACGGAATGAATATGTCAGGCGCAATCGGGCCCAGTTTTTTGTGGTTCCACCGGGCAAGAGCCTCCATGGAAGTGAGTTCGCCCGTATCGGAAGCAAAAACAGGCTGGAAAACGGCTTCGATCGTCGTTCCCTCCCTGAGTGCCAAGCGCAAGTCCTGCTCTAATGCCCGGCGCGTGCGCAACAGCTCATCCATATGTTCGCCGAACAGCGCGTAAGTGTTCCTGCCGGCCGCCTTCGCATGATACAGCGCGATGTCGGCTTGTCTGGTCAGTTCAAACGGATCAATCGCACCGTTCGTGGAGGAAGCGCCAACACTGGCTCCGATCGAAATATGACGCCCGTCAATCATAAACGGCTCATGCAGGTTTTTGACGATCCGTCCGCAGGCATCCACAATGGCCTGTTCATCGGTGTTTTGAAGCAGGATATTAAACTCGTCGCCTCCGATCCGTGCAATCAACGCCGATGGAATGATCTCGCGCATGCGCTCGGCGACAAGTGTCAGCAAACGGTCGCCGACGGGATGGCCAAAAGTGTCATTGACCGCTTTGAAGCGATCAAGATCGACAAATAGGACCGAGGTGCTCTGATCTTCCGACGCCGAGCTCAGGCACCGCTCAAGAGCCTTGCTAAACTGCGTGCGGTTCGCAAGTCCAGTCAACGGGTCGTGCAAAGCCAGATGACTGAGTTGCTGTCGGCTTTCCGAAAGCTTATCCGAACGCCTTCTGATGGCGTTCGTCACCACGATTGTCGCGATAAAAATCAACGCCATGATCACGCCGACCGTAGGCAGCGTGGCGTGCAAGACACTCCTCCCCGGCTGGAACGGTCGCCAGGTCAGATATCCGACAACACCTCCGGAGCGCATTTCAAGCGGTATGAACGCTCGATCACCGGTTCGTGTCCAGACGGACTCGTATGTCATCTCGGAAAACTGATATTCATTTCCAACCTCTAAGGGAAAGCTCCCATCGAGATAGCGGATGGCAATATGAAGATTTTGCTGTCCCGGCGTCTGCTCAATATCGCCGGTATCAGACACGATCGGTTTGACACTGACAATGGCCGGATGACCGTTGATTTGGGTGATATCGCTTTCACCGATCGTCAGGACACGATCATTCACGCCCTCGGTAGCTTCGGCTGCCAGACGTTGACGTAGAGTTTCAGCCAGCGGCTGGTAGGCTGCCTGAATTTGCTCAGGCGATACGACTTCGTCTGAAGACGCGCTAAATTGATAGATAGGCTTCCCATCAGCGGCGGTGACAAGAGCAACGTCATGGCCAAAATAGGTGTGCATCCACTGTCCGAGATTGGTATCAATCCACTCAAGATTACCTGCGCTGACCTCCCGGACCGCGTCATCCCAAACCGTTGCACTTTCCTGGTCATGGGCGACCCCGATCTGGGCCTTGGAGACTATCAACTTGGCAAGATCACGCTGTCGGGTTCCCGCCACTTCATCCGATCGAGCAGCGGCCCAAAAAAGGGTGCCGGCTACAAGTCCCCCGAAACAAAGAGAAACGAGTGCGGCAAGCGCCACATTGGAGAGCCATTTCAATCGCGCCAAACTCTGCATGGATATTGTTATCTCCGGGTCGGACAATAATAAGACGCCCGAATTAATCGCGCTGTAAAAACTCTGGTTAACATCAACTTCACGGCGCGAAGTTGAAGCGTTCTCGCAGCGGTGCGCAGGCCGCTATTCACCATGGAGAACTGCGCGCTGCGACGATGTGCGGGTTTCACAAAGTCGCGAACAGGCATTTCAGTAAGTCGCCTATCACCTGTGGGATGCGCAAAGGCGCCTGACGGATCAGCAGCACGGCATGCCGGCCGAGGTCGAGGACAGGCTGTGCCTCCAGGGCTTCTTGCGCGCCTCCAGCTACAAGCCGCCGACACCCTGCGGCGTCGGCTGTCGAACTGATCCACGCTGACGAAATCGCGCGGGCTTCAGGGGGCCTTCGCCTCCCCAGCCCTCAAGCCGGTGTTCCGCCTTGCCGTGCGCGCCGTGCCGCGCTCAAGGAAAAGCAACAGCGCCAAGGCCGTCACCGGCTATGAGCTGGCACGCCTCGTTGCGACCTGCAGGACCGACAGCCTGCGGGACGTCCGTCACCGGGCCATCCTGATGGGGCGTGTCGCAAAGCTGGCGATAGGACGCGTTGAGCCGATAATCACCCAGCTTTCACGCTTTGTTAACCTTTTGAAGTCCGAAGAGGCGCCCGAGCAGATCGTTTTGATCGTTGACGGTCCACTCGCCGGAAAATCCGAAGCCTTTGCGCAGCCACAACATCGCTTCGAACCCGGCGATCGTCCGGCGAGCCGTTTTGAATGACTGTAAACCGCCGATCTTAGGCATGTTCTTCTTCACTCGGAAGTGATCGCTTTCGATGCCTTGCTGCAGATGCTTGGTGACATAATGGACCGGGTTCGGATGCAAAAGCCCATCATCGACGGCTGCTTTCATCGCAGAAGGAAATGTACTGGCGCCATCGGTCCCGATCTTCCCCGGCGATAGCAACTGCTCATCCTTGAGCATCTTGCGGAAGAAGCGTTTAGCGGCGTCGAGATCGCGCTTAGCCGTGAGCAAGAAGTCGACCGGGTTGCCGTGCTTGTCGATGGCGCGGTACAGGTAACGCCACTTGCCCCGGATCTTGACGTAGGTCTCGTCAATCCTGAATGAACCACAATGCGGCCGGCGAAACTGGCGCAGCCGCTTTTCGATGATAGGCTGTTGATTTCCACTGAGAACTGACCCGGCGTGGCCTGATATTTCCATTGAGAATTGACCCATGTTCCAACCTTCCCTCGCATGTTTTCAGCGAGGGCTATGGAGTGATCGACATGGCGTTATTGAGCGTGATCCGACGCTGGCATTTTCGAGAGCATCAATCGATCCGGGAGATTTGCCGCAGGACCGGCCTATCCCGGAATACCATCCGCAAATACCTGCGCCTTGATGGTGTGGAACCGAAGTTCAAGGTCCCGGAGCGGCCGAGCAAGCTTGATCCGTTTGCAGATCGGTTGTCTGCCTGGCTGAAGACGGAATCCAAGAAGAACCGCAAACAGAAGCGGACGATGAAGCAGTTGCATGCTGATCTGGTGAGCCTTGGTTACGAGGGTTCCTATAACCGAGTGGCGGCCTTCGCTCGGGAATGGCGTGATGATCGTCAAAGGGAATTGCAGACGACGGGCCGCGGGACGTATGTGCCCTTGGCGTTCGCCCCCGGTGAAGCCTTCCAGTTCGACTGGTCGGAAGACTGGGCCATCATTGGCAATGAGCGCACCAAACTACAGGTGGCGCATACGAAGCTGAGCTACAGCCGCGCCTTCATCGTCCGAGCCTATCTCCTGCAGACACACGAGATGCTGTTCGATGCCCACAATCATGCATTCCGCGTGTTCGGGGGCGTCCCCGGTCGTGGCATCTACGACAATATGCGCACCGTGATCGACAAGGTCGGCCGCGGCAAAGAGCGTGACGTCAACGTCCGATTCCAGGCAATGGCCAGCCACTACCTGTTTGAACCCGAGTTTTGCAATCCGGCTTCAGGCTGGGAGAAGGGACAAGTCGAGAAGAACGTTCAAGATGCGCGTCATCGGTTCTTTCAACCCGTTCCGCGGTTTCCATCGCTTGACGCTTTGAACGACTGGCTCGAGCAACGCTGCAAGGACTTCTGGGCACAGACCCCGCACGGTCAGATGCGCGGCACCATTGCCGACATATGGGCGGAAGAAGCTCGCGCGCTCATGCCCATTACTCGGCCGTTCGATGGGTTTGTCGAATACACCAAGCGCGTTTCTCCGACCTGCCTCGTGCATCTGGAGCGCAATCGCTACAGCGTCCCGGCGTCCTTCGCCAATCGGCCGGTGAGTCTAAGGGTTTACCCAGACCGTGTTGTGGTCGCCGCAGAAGGACAGATCATTTGCGAGCATCGTCGCGTCATTGATCGTTCCCACGACCGGCCAGGGCAGACGATCTACGACTGGCGGCACTATCTGGCGGTGGTGCAGCGAAAGCCGGGTGCGCTTCGCAATGGCGCACCGTTCGCCGAACTCCCCGATGCATTCCGCGCCTTGCAGCAATACCTGCTGAAGAAGCCGGGTGGCGACCGGGAGATGGTCGATATCCTGGCACTCGTCCTTCAACACGATGAACAGGCCGTCCTGTCGGCGGTCGACATGGCGCTGAAGTCCGGTGTTCCGACCAAGACGCACGTGCTGAACCTGCTGCATCGCCTCGTCGACGGCAAATCCTCCTTCACACCACCGACCATCGACGCGCCTCAGGCCCTGACGCTCACCAACGAGCCGAAGGCCAATGTCGAACGATACGATGCCCTGAGAAAGACGGAGACCCGCAATGCGTCATAATCCAGCGAGCGGTGCAATCGTCATCATGCTGCGGCAACTGAAGATGCACGGCATGGCACAAGCCGTCGGCGAGCTGACTGAGCAAGGATCGCCGGCGTTCGAGGCTGCCGTTCCGATCCTGTCGCAGCTCTTGAAAGCGGAAACAGCCGAACGGGAGGTGCGGTCGACAGCATATCAGCTCAAGACCGCTCGCTTTCCCGCATACCGTGATCTGAATGGCTTCGACTTTACCAGCAGCGAGATCAACGAGGCGCTCGTGCAACAGCTTCATCGCTGCGACTTCCTCGACGACGCCAATAACATCGTTCTGGTCGGCGGACCCGGCACGGGCAAAACGCACATCGCCACAGCGATCGGCGTCCAGGCCATCGAGCATCACCACAAACGGGTTCGGTTCTTCTCGACCGTCGAACTGGTCAACGCGCTGGAGCAAGAGAAGGCGCAAGGACGGTCCGGCAAGATCGCCAATCGGCTCGTCCATTCCGATCTCGTGATCCTCGACGAGCTCGGTTACTTGCCGTTCAGTGCATCAGGCGGTGCGATGCTCTTCCATCTGCTGAGCAAACTCTACGAGCGAACCAGCGTCGTCATCACGACAAACCTCAGCTTCAGCGAATGGGCCAGTGTATTCGGCGATGCCAAGATGACCACGGCATTGCTCGATCGGCTTACCCATCATTGCCACATCCTTGAGACCGGAAACGACAGCTTCCGCTTCAAAAACAGCTCCGCGCACGACACCAAAACGACAAAGGAGAAAACGAGGAACTTGACCACGACCGCAGACCCGAAACATACCTAATAGGCGGGTCAATTCTCGGTGGAAACGCCGGGTCAGTTCTCAGTGGCAATCAACACATTCTGTAAATACCGCTGCAGGTTCTGAGCGGCATTCCTCACTATTTGCGGCTGCCCAGTGGCTTTGACTTCGATTACGATGTTCAGGGGTTTGCCTGCAAATTGCGCCTTTACCTTGATATCGGCGCTCCAGCGACCGGAATTGAAAGAATCCCGTTCGATGCTGATTATCTGCAGGTTGGGCACGCCGGTCAGGAAATCCTCGACCACCTGGGGTGCAAATCGTTCGACGTTCACTGAATTGACTGCTTTCATCACGCTGTTGAATCAACTAAAATGGTGAACAAGTCAAGTGTCGTTCACTAGAATCGTATATTCAACGGGATGTTGAGCGCCCTAAGCGAGTGAACGACCTCCATTTCCGACTTGCTTTAACAGCGCCTGATTTCGATAAAGCGAAAGTCGGAAAATACGTGCTATCAAGCGCTTAACCCATCCGAATAAAGCGCCGCTGGTTCAAATCCAATCAAGAGCCCACGAGGCGTCAATACGGCGAACCGCATCACAGGTGCCTGCGAACAGCGGATTTCCGCGAAGCAGATACGGATCGGTTCGCCTTGTTGTCAGCGAGTGATGCTTTGACGAAGAGGCAAGTCGGAGATGCCATATCTGACAAGCATTGCCGGCTTCGTATCAACACATATTTTCGGCTAAGCGCTCGCGTCTTTGAGGTTCTTTGCCGTCTAAAGGAATTCCTGAAATTGTTGCTCCGGCACAAAGGCTGCGCCGGTCGTCCAGACGACGTGTGTTGCTTGGGCGAGATGCTCGCCGATCCGCTGCTGCCTACAAAACGTTTTACCCTGGGCATGCCGGACAATGAAGTCCGGACCGGCGGCTTCGTCACGGACCGCGCGAACGGGATCGACACAATAAATGACGCGTCCGCGCAGATTCACAGAAAGAGGATGGCCGGTATCGGTGAGAGCGACCATCCGTTTATGTGCGGGATCGCGTGCAGTCAGCATTTTTCCCGAGAGCAATAGTGCTTCTCCGGTGCGGCAAGTCGTGGTCTCCTCCTTGTCGAGTTGAGGCAACAATTCGTGTTTCTCGCGTCCTCCATGGCACGCAAGAATGGCAGCTTCTTTGCCAGCCGAGTAAATCGACCCATACCAGCGGAGCGATGTCGGCTTTCTCCAAAGCCTGGATTTCTATTTGTTGCCGGTGCAGACCTATACGTTCGTAAAGCGTTCTTATGGATAGGACATGACGTCGTCATGTGAGGCGACGAAGAACTTACCCGTGTCCGTGACCCAACCGCGGAACATGCCGTCGGTATTGTAGGGTGCGGCGACCGAGCCGTCGACACCGACGGCGACGAGACCGGCGCCGATATTGTGCGGCTTCAGGTCTTCCATGATGACCTTGGCAGAGGCGGTCTCGACGTTCTCGCCGAGATAGGTCATGCGCGCGGCGATCTCGTGGCCGACGACGTGGCGGATGAAGAACTCGCCCTTGCCAGTGCCGGAGACGGCGCAGACACCGTCACGCGCATAGGTGCCGGCGCCGATGACAGGGCTGTCGCCCACCCGGCCGTCGGGCTTGTTGTTATAGCCGCCCGTCGAGGTGGCGGCGGCGAGATGGCCGTGCTGGTCGAGTGCGACCGCGCCCACGGTGCCGTGCTTTTCGGATTCGCTGGCGGCGACCTGCGTGCCGGCCGCGACATGGGCCTTCATCGCAGCCAACGCCTGCTTGCGCCGTTCGGTGGTGAAATAGGCCTGTTCCTCGACCGCCAGGCCCTTCGCCTCGGCGAAGCGATCGGCGGCGGAGCCGGCAAGGAGCACGGCATCGCCGTGTTCGAGAACGGCGCGCGCCGCAACCACCGGATTGCGGATATGGCGCGAGGCGCAGACCGCACCGGCCGCCAGCGTCTCCCCGTCCATGATGGAGGCATCCAGTTCATGAATGCCGTTTTCGTTCAGCGCCGCGCCATGGCCCGCGTTGAAATGCGGACTGTCCTCCATGACGAGGACGGCGGCTTGCACGGCGTCGATGGCGCGTCCGCCGCGCTTGAGAACCGCATAGCCGGCCTCCAGTGCCCGCCCGAGGTCCCGCCGGGCTGCGATCCACTCCGCTTCGCTGAGGTCCAGCTTGGCCATCACGCCGCAGCCGCCATGGATGGCAAGGGCGAATTTCGTCATGGGAAATCTCCGATCATCATGAGAAAGGGCACCAGCAGCAGCCGGTGCCCTTAGGGTTTGTTGCCGGGCTTATCGCTTGGGATGGACGTCCATGGCCAGCGTATCCTCGTCCGAGCGCGGATCGTAGCTCACCTTGTCGGCCTTGGCACCCCAGGCGGAAAGGTTGGTCGCCAGCGGCAGGTCGGGGCGGTCGGTCGAAACCAGCATATTGGCTTCCTCGAGCAGTGTACGGCGCTTGGCTTCGTCCATCTCGACGGCGGCATCCTCGATCAGCTTGTCCATCTGCGGGTTGGAATAGCCGCGAACGTTGAAGGCGCCGAGCGATTTCTCCGCATCATTGGTGTGCATGAGCGACGACAGCATGTAGTTGGCCTCGCCCGTCAGCGTGCCCCAGGAGGCCATGTAGAGCGAGTATTCGCCGCGCGTCTTGGCCGGGTTGAACACCGCGGCCGGCACGCCCTGGACATCGACCGTCACGTTGATCGCGGCGAGAAGCTGGGCGACGGTCGGGCCGAGCTCGGTCGGCATGCGGTCGTTGGCATAGCTGAGCGCGACCTTGAAACCGTCAGGATAACCGGCTTCGGCCATCAGCTTGAGCGCCTTTTCGACGTCGAAGGCCGGAGCGGCGATCGCCTTGTTGTAGCCGAAGATATTCGAGCTCACGAGCTGCGTGGAGACGACGCCCATGCCCTCGAGCGCGAATTCCACGATGGTCTCGCGGTCGAGCGCGAGATCGAAGGCTTCGCGTACCTTCGGGTCGAGGAAGGGGTTCTTATCGAGCTTCTTGCCGGTATTGTCCCAGACCTGCGGTGAGTCCGCACGGAAATCGAATTCCAGGTAGGGGATGTAGATCGATTCCGTCTTGATTACCTGCAGGGCGGAATCGGACTCGATGCTGGCAAGGTCGGTCGCCGGCACCTTGGAGATGAGATCGACCTGGCCAGCCTTCAGCTGGGCGACGCGGGCGGCGTCATTCGGGATTTCCTTGCGGATGACCTTGTCCCACGGCTGTGCGCCGTCCCAGTAGCCGTCGAATTTTTCCAGCACCAGGTCCTGCGTCGGCGCCCAGCTGACGAACTTGTACGGGCCGGTGCCGATGGTCGCCTTGCCCATGTTGAAGCCCTCGGCGGAGCTGTCCTTGGTCGAGTAATCGGCCGCGGCCTTGTGGGAAACGATGAACAGGCGGATGAAATCGTTCGGCAGCGTCGGGGCCGGGCCGTTGGTCTTCACGCGCAGCGTATAGTCGTCGACGATCTCGACGCTGGCGACACGGCGGACATAGATGGTCGACGGGTTCGGGCCGGTGACGTTCGGGATGCGCTCGATGGAGAACTTCACGTCCTCGGCGGTGAAGTCGGAGCCGTCATGGAACTTCACGCCCTGACGCAACTTGAACTCCCAGGTCGTGTCGTCCAGCGCCTGCCAACTCGTTGCCAGCGACGGCAGGATTTCCAGATTGTTGCCGGAGCGCAGCAGGGTGTCGAAAATGTGCTTGGTGGCTTCGGCATTGGCCGAGGTCGCGGTGAAGTGCGGGTCCATCGAGGCCGGGCCGTTCTTCGTCGCGATCACCAGGTCGGCGGCAAGCGCGGCGATGGGCGAAGACAGCATGGTGGCCACCAAGGCTGCGCGGAGCATGGATTTCAGTATCATTGGGGTTCCTCTCTCGTTGATAGGTTGTTGGCCAACCTGCCTCCGTCCGGCGCCAGCCGGAAAGGCAAAGGGTGGATCAAAGGGTATCGTCGGACTGATTGCCGTCGAGCATCTGCGGCCACTCGCCGGAGGCGGTGACGAGCTTGGTCATGATTTCCGAAAGGTTCAGCCGTTCTGCGGGGCTGAGACATTCCAGCATGCGGCGCTCGTGCTCGATCATCATGCCTTTGGTGAGTTCCACCGCCTCGCGACCCTTGTCGGTGAGGCCGAGTGTGATGCGGCGCTGGTCGTCCTGGTCGATTTCGCGGTCGATCATCGCGAGGCGGGTCAGCTTGTTTGCAGCCCGGCTCAGTGTGTTCTTCGGAAAACCCGAAGACCGCACCACATCCGTCAACGTCGAGTTTCCGCCTAGATACAGCGACCACAACACAACGAATTCGGGGCGCAGCAGGCCTAGCTGCTGCTGGATGTAGCCATAGACCGGATTGTTGAAATGAAGCGCGAGATAGTTCAGCCGGAACGAGAACCAGCACGGATTATCCCACAGTTTGGCATGCATGATCGTGTCGACCTTAGTGCCGGGTGAGACGAGCGGCTCCTCTTGGCCGGCTCGTCCCTCGAACAGCGCTTGACGCATTGCCTCGTCCATTTCGTCCATCCCGTACAAAATAGATTTTGATCTCGAATGGAACTTTATTTGCGGTTTAGACCTTGCGTCAATCCAAAAAATCGATCCATATAGAACTAATTTGAGGATGTGAGCTCTCGTCGATAGACGGGCGCGAGCGGTCCGCCGAAGGTGTGGCCGCAAGCAAAGAAAGAGGGAAAATGCGCATTCAGGATATGCATTGGAGCCAGGTCGAGGAACGAGTGAAGGAAGATGATCGCTGCGTCCTGCCGATCGGTTCGATCGAGCAGCATGCCTATCTGAGCCTCGCCACCGACATGATCCTGGCCGAGCGGATTTCGGTGGAAGCCGCCGAGCCGCTCGGCGTGCCGGTCTTCCCGTGTCTGCCCTATGGCATGGCATCGGGTTTTGCTGATTTCCCCGGTACGGTAACGCTCTCGCTACGCACCTATATCGGTATCTTCGAGGATATGCTCGATAGCCTCTACCGTTCCGGCTTCCGACGGATCCTCATCGTCAACGGTCATGGCGGAAACACACCGGTCAACCCGGTCATCAGTGAATGGATGAACCGCAACCGCGACACCTCGGTCAAGCTGCATGACTGGTGGCGTGCGCCGATGACCATGGCGAAGGTGCAGGAGATCGATCCTGCCGCTTCGCATGCGAGCTGGATGGAAAATTTCCCCTGGACCCGCCTCGAAGGCGCGCCGATCCCCAATTTCCAGAAGGAACGGATCGATTTCGCCGCCACGTCGCGCGTCGATGCGGGCCGCAAGCGCGAGCGTATCGCGGAGGGTAACTATCACGGCGTCTTCCAGCGCCCGGATGCTGACATGTTGCAGGTCTGGCAGGTCGGCGTCGAGGAAACCCGTCACGAGATCGAGCGCGGCTGGCACTGATATCGCGGGGAGCGCTTCGCCCCATTGCGGATCGACCGGGAGGAGATATGGCATCTTTCATTCTTCGCAGATTGGGACAGGCACTCTTCGTGCTCCTGATCATGTCCATGCTCGTCTTCACGGGCGTCTACGTCATCGGCAATCCGGTCGACGTGCTGATCTCGCCCGACGTGACGCAGGAGATGCGTCAGCAGGTCATCCAGCAATACGGACTCGATCTTCCCCTGTGGGAGCAGTATTTCCAGTTCCTCCAACGTTTGCTGACCGGCGACCTCGGGCGCTCCTTCGTCTTCAACATGCCGGTCGTCACGCTGATCGCCCAGCGCCTGCCGGCAACGTTGGAACTAACGCTGATCGCGGTATTGTTCGCTTCCCTCGTCGGCATTCCGCTCGGCATCTATGCCGGTTACAGGCCCGACAGCTACATCGCCAAGGCCATCATGGCCGTGTCGATCCTCGGCTTCTCGGTGCCGACCTTCTGGATCGGCCTGATGCTGATCATGGTCTTCGCCGTGCAACTCGGCGTGCTGCCGGCGGGCGGGCGCGGGCAGACGACGGAGCTTTTCGGCATCCCGTTTTCCTTCCTGACGTTGAATGGCTGGTCGCATCTCATTCTGCCGGCCATCAACCTCTCGCTGTTCAAGCTGTCGATGATGTGCCGGCTGGCCGCGTCCGGCACCCGCGAAGTGATGCTCACCGACACGATCAAGTTTGCGCGTGCGGCCGGCATCTCGGAAAGCACGATCCTGCGCCGCCATGTGCTCAAACTGATCTCGATTCCGCTGGTGACAGTGTTCGGCCTGGAACTGGGCTCGACGCTCGCCTTTGCGCTGGTCACCGAAACGATCTTCTCCTGGCCGGGGCTCGGCAAGCTGATCGTCGATTCCATCACCTCGCTCGACCGGCCCGTCATGGTCGCCTACCTGATGCTCGTCTCGGCGCTGTTCGTGGTCATCAATCTTTGCGTGGATCTCGCCTATGCGGCGCTCGATCCGCGCCTGCGGCAGGGGAGGCGCTGACATGTCGATGGAAGCCCACGCGGTGAAATCCGTCTCGCCGCTGTCCGAATTCTGGCACACCTTCCGGCGCAACAAGGTCGCGGTCGTGGCTCTCGGCGTCGTGATCGCCATCATCCTCATGGCCGTTTTCGCGCCGTTTCTCGTGCCGCAGGATCCCTATGACCTGAAGTCGCTGGTGCTGCGCGATGCGCGCCGCCCCCCGGGTTATGTCGGCTCGACAGGCATCTTGCACCTGCTCGGTACCGACAGCCAGGGGCGCGACCTGCTTTCGGGTATCGTCTATGGCCTGCGAATTTCCCTGCAGATGGGATTGGTCGCTGGCGCCATCGCCTTTTCGATCGGCGCGGTGGTGGGCTGCTTTGCCGCCTATGTCGGTGGGCGCACGGAGACGATGATCATGCGCATCGTCGATATCCAGCTCTCCTTCCCAGCGATCCTGCTGGCCTTCGTCGTGGCCGCGATCCTCGGGCAGGGCAAATCGCAGCTCATCCTCGCGCTGGTCTTCGCGCAATACGCCTATTTCGTGCGGACCGCCCATGGCGCCGCTGCCGCCGAGCGGCAGAAGGACTATGTGCAGGCCGCCCTTTCGGTGCCGATGAGCGGCTGGTTCGTCATCAGCCGGCATATCCTGCCCAATTCGCTGCCGCCGCTGATCGTGGTCGCCACGGTGCAGATCGCCTCGGCGATCTCGCTGGAAGCGACCCTGTCTTTCCTGGGCGTCGGCCTGCCGCCGACGGAACCGTCGCTCGGCATGCTGATCGCCAACGGCTTCCAATATCTGATGTCGGGGCGCTACTGGATCGCGATCTATCCCGGCATCGCCCTCATCATCCTCATCATGGCGATCAATCTGGTCGGCGACCAGATCAGGGATCAGCTCAATCCGAGGCTGCGCAAATGAGCGAACTTCTGGATGTCCGTAGCCTGCGGACCTATTTCGAGACCGACAAGGGCACCGTCAAATCGGTGGACGACATCTCCTTCACGCTGAAGCGCGGCGAGGTTATGGGGTTGGTCGGAGAGAGCGGCTCGGGCAAGTCCATCACCGGCTTCTCGCTCATCGGTCTCCTGGACGAGACCGGCCGCATCCAGGAGGGCAGCTCCATCCGCTTCAACGGGCGCGAGCTGGTCGGGCTTGATGGCAAGGAACTGCGCAAGCTCCGGGGCAAGGACATCTCCATGGTGTTCCAGGATCCGATGATGACGCTGAACCCTGTCGTGCGGATCATCGACCAGATTGGGATGGCGATCCGGGCGCATGAGCAGGTTTCGGATGCCGAAGTCCGCCGTCGTGCGGTCGAGGCTCTGGCCAAGGTCAAGATCGTCGATCCCGAAAGCAAGGTGGACCAGTATCCGCACGAGTTTTCCGGCGGCATGCGCCAGCGCGTGGCCATCGCCATTGCCCTGCTGCACCGGCCGCAGCTCGTCATCGCCGATGAGCCGACTACCGCGCTCGACGTCTCGGTGCAGGCCGAGATTCTGATCATGGTGAAGGCGCTGGTGGCGGAGATGGGGACTTCGTTGATCTGGGTGAGCCACGACCTCGCCACCGTCTCCTCGATCGCCGACACCATCGCAGTGATGCGGCGGGGCAAGATCGTCGAGAGCGGCCCTGCGAGGCAGGTGCTGCACAATCCGCAGCATCCCTATACGCAGGGGCTGCTGGATGCGCTACCCTCTCGTTCGATGCCCGGCAAGCCGCTGGCATCTGCCGCGACCGAGGCGGCCGGTCCCATGGACCTGAGCGGGCTTGGTGGCACCGCGCTCGGCGCTGCGCCCGATGAAGCCTTCGTAAAGGCGGAGGCGATCGAGAAGATTTTTGCCCGACGCATCGGTTTTCTGCGCGGTCTCGGCATACGCTGGGGCCTGTTGCGAGAGCCCGGCCCTGTTCATGCGGTAATATCGGCGAACCTGACCATCGCTCGCGGGGAGATTCTCGGCCTCGTCGGCGAATCCGGTTCCGGTAAATCGACGCTTGGACGCATCTTGTGCGGTATCTATCCGCCGACCTCCGGTACGGTCAGCGTCGGTGGCAAGCCGGTGCGCTCGGCAACGGGCAAGCTTGGCACCCATGTGCAAATGATTTTCCAGGATCCCTTCGCCTCGCTCGATCCGCGCCGCACCATCTTCCAGTCGGTGGCCGAAGGGCCGATTGCTCATGGTTTCTGCACGCGCGCCAATGCTCGCGACTATGTCAATCGTTGGCTGCGTGCCGTTGCCTTCGATCCGGCGCTGGCCGATCGCTATCCACACCAGTTCTCGGGCGGCCAGCGCCAGCGCATCGCTATCGCGCGAGCGCTGGCTATGCAGCCGGAAGTCATCATCTGTGACGAGCCGGTCGCCTCGCTCGATGTCTCGATCCAGGCGCAGGTCATCAACCTTTTGATGGAGCTGCGGCGCGCTCTCAACATCACGCTACTGTTCATCAGCCACGACCTTTCGGTCGTGCATCACCTGTGCGACCGCGTCGTGGTGATGCGTCATGGCGAGATCGTCGAGCAAGGAACTGCAACGCAAGTCTTCACCACGCCCCGGCACGCCTATACGAAGATGCTGCTCGAGGCGGTTCCGAAGCTGGAGACAAGACCGTCGTGATAATTTGACAATGCATGCCGATATTATTCGACAAGACTTAGTTTTGTCGTAGGGCTGCCCCCGGCCAAATCTGATCAACGCCCTTTTGCCGTGACTGTTCGAATCCCATCAAGGAAAAGGCGCGCTTGTCGGCAACAAGCAGAACCTGTCTTTTAATAGCTACTGAAGTGTATCTGCCCACTATGCTCGTTCAAGGAATGGGATTCGGGCGCTGAAGCGTGGCCCTGACTCGACGAAGCTTTTAGTCTCGATGAACCGCGCCGGGTTTGCCGGAGGCCATTTCATTTAAGTTAAGCGGCCACGGCCGGTGCGTCCAGCATGGCGTAATATCGTTCTTCGGCTTCGGCTGGCGGTATGTTGCCGATGGGCTCCAGAAGGCGGCGGTTATTGAACCAGTCGACCCATTCCAAAGTGGCGAACTCCACGGCTTCGAAGGTTCGCCACGGTCCTCGCCGATGGATGACCTCGGCCTTGTAAAGACCATTGATCGTTTCGGCGAGAGCGTTGTCATAGCTGTCGCCGACACTTCCGACAGACGGCTCGATGCCCGCTTCCGCTAGCCGTTCGGAATAGAGAATGGACACATATTGCGATCCGCGGTCGGAATGGTGGACCAGTCCACCACGGTGCACGGGCCGCCGATCATGAAGCGCCTGATCGAGTGCATCGAGAACGAAACCCGCATGGGCAGTCCGACTTGCCCGCCAACCGACGATGCGGCGAGCAAAGGCATCGATTACGAACGCGACGTAAACGAAGCCCTGCCAGGTCGCAACATACGTGAAATCAGAAAGCCAGAGCATGTTCGGCGCAGGCGCGAAGAAGTGCCGGTTCACCCGGTCGAGCGGGCATGGGCCGGTCTTGTCACTGATCGTCGTGCGGATCGGTTTGCCACGAATGATGCCTTGCAGCCCCATCACCCTCATAAGCCGAGCGACAGTGCAGCGGGCGATGTCGAAGCCCTCCCGCTGCAATTGCCGCCAGACCTTGCGCACGCCATAGACCTGGAAGTTCTCATTGAACACCCGGCGTATCTCGATCTTCAGGCCGATATCGCTGCGGGCGCGGGTCGACAGGCGATCCACGTCCAGGCGCTTGGCGACGTTCTCGTAGTAGGTTGACGGGGCAATCTGTCAACGGCGGCGTAAAAACCGGCCACGGGGCGGCGTAAAAGTCGGCCACTTGTGGCGCCCGCATGAGACGGCCGGGAGGGCGTAGCCCGAGCGGGGGTCTCATGCGCGCGTTGCGATTTTTCGAGGGGTATTAGCCGGCCTTTCGGGCGCGGCTTTGGGCGAGACGATAGCTGTCGCCATTCATCTCAAGGATGCTGACGTGATGGGTGATACGATCGAGCAGCGCGCCGGTCAGGCGCTCTGATCCGAGCGTCTCCGTCCATTCGTCGAAGGGAAGGTTGCTGGTGATCAGGGTCGCGCCTCGCTCGTATCGTTGTGAGATCAGCTCGAACAGCAATTCCGCGCCGGTCTTGGAGAGCGGCACGAAGCCCAGCTCATCGATGATGAGAAGCTGGTAGGCAACCATCTGCTTCTGGAACCGGATGAGACGCCGCTCTTCGCGCGCCTCCATCATCTCGCTCACCAGCGCGGCCGCCGTGGTGAAGCCGACGGACAGGCCTTTCTGGCATGCGGCCAGACCAAGGCCGAGAGCCACATGCGTCTTGCCGGTTCCACTGGGGCCGAGAGCGATGACATTCTCCCTTCGCTCGATCCATTCGCAGCGCGCCAGTTCCAGCACCTGCATCCTGTTGAGCTTGGGGATGGCGGCGAAGTCGAAGCTGTCCAAACTTTTGACGGCGGGGAATTTGGCCGCCTTGATGCGGCGCTCGACCTTGCGGCGATCGCGTTCGATCATCTCCCGCTCGGCAAGCCGGAACAGGTAGCCGACATGATCGACGCCTTCGGTGGCGCATAGCCGGGCCAGCTTCTGGTGCTCGCGCTGGAAGGTCGGCAGCTTCAGGACCTTGAGATAGTGCGCGAGAAGGATCTCTGGTGCTTCTGTGCTCATGCCGCTTCTCCAGCATCCGATGACAGGAGGCGCATGTAGGCGTTCGCCGAGGTCGTCTCGACCGTCGCCCGTGGAAGGTAGGGATAGATCGCCAGGTCCAACCGCGGCGGCCGGCGCTCCACACGGCACAGGATCAGATGCTTGACCGCGTCGAAGCCGATGGCGCCGAGCTGGAGGGCCTGCTTTACCGCTACGTGAAGGTCGGCAAGCTCGAAGCTCTCCAGCAGACGGAGAACCTGCACGTATTCCCGCCGGCCATGCTTGGCCATGCGGCCCTCCATCAGCCGGCGCAGCGTGGCGAACTCTTGAGGCAGATCCCAGCCCTGGAGGGGTGCGGCCTGATCCAGCGAATTGATCTTCTGTTCGATCAGCGGCAGGTAATGCACAGGATCGAAGACGACGTCCTCACGCTCCCAGCACCGGGGATGGCGCGCGATGATCTCGCCGCGGCAGCCGATCACCACCTCGTCGACATAGCCCCGGACCCAGACATCCTGATGGCCGTAGGCGACCGGCACGGAATAGTCGTTGGTCTTGTAGCGGACCAGCGATTGAGCCGTGACTTTCGCACTCGCCTGGTCGCAGGCATCGAAGGGCGATGGTGGCAACGCACGCATGGCCGCGAGATCCCGCTGCAATCGTTCCCCGATCGTCTCACTCTCGCCGCGTAGCCTGTCGCTCTGGCGTTTGCGGCATTGCTCTTCCAGAAAGGTGTTGAACGCATCCCATGTCGGAAACTGCGGGATCGGCACCATGAAGTTGCGCCGGGCGTAACCCACGAGGCCTTCGACATTCCCTTTATCATTGCCTTTCCCCGGACGGCCGTAGCGATCCCGGATCAGGTAGTGGGACAGGAAGCCGCTGAACAGCGCCGCCCGCTTGCGCGTACCGTCGGGCAGAATCTTTGCCACAAGGCAACGGTCGTTGTCATAGACGATCGACTGCGGCACGGCCCCGAAGAAGGAAAACGCGTGGATGTGGCCATCCACCCAGGCCTCGGCCACCGCCGCAGGATAAGCGCGCACATAGCAGCCATCGCTATGCGGTAGATCGAGCACGAAGAAGCGGGCCTTTTGCTCGACGCCGCCGATGATCACCGTAGCCTCGCCGAAATCGGCCTGCGCGTGGCCCGGCGGATGCGACAGCGGCACGAACACCTCCTGCCGGCGCTGATCCCGCTCGCGTATGTAATCCTTGATGATCGTGTAGCCGCCAGTGAAGCCGCACTCGTCACGGAGACGGTCGAACACCCGCCTGGCCGTATGGCGCTGCTTGCGCGGCACCTTCAGGTCTTCGTCGAGCCAATGGTCGATCGTCGAAACGAACGCATCCAGCTTCGGCCGTCGGATCGGTGATCGCCGCTGATAGCCCGGTGGCGTCGAATAGGCCACCATCTTGGCAACGCTGTCGCGCGATATGTTGAAATGCTTTGCTGCCTGACGCCGGCTCATCCCTTCCGAAACAGCCAGGCGAACCTTCAGATATAGTTCCACGGTGTAGATCCCCTGTCCCTCCTGCGCTCATTGCAGAAAGGAAATAGGTGGCCGGATTTTACTCCGCCCGCGGCAGCATTATGCCGCCGCTACCGTGGCCGACTTTTGCACCGCCGCTCTCACATTCCTGCGCGCCATGAAGCACGCGAAGAATTCGCACTGTCGTCTCGGTAATGGCATAAGCCGCAACGTAAGGCGTCCCATTGATGAAAAGTTCGCGTGTCCCGGCAATTCTGCCCACACGACCACTGGCAGGAAAATCGAGTAGACGACGGGTAGCCACGACGATCCTCTCATCGATCAGAACGGCGGCCGCAGGATGATCTGCCTCGATGTACGTGAAGATTGCGTCGCGATCCGATAACGCAAATGCGGACCAAGTAAGTTTCACGATTTGGGCACACCAGCTTTAAGACGTGCTGCTGCTCGACGTTCGGAAAAATGCGCCTCAACTTCTTCGTCTGATAAATCCGGCCGAGTATCGTTCAATGCTTCGAGCACCTTGGTCCGAAACCAAGCGTCATGCGCTTCACTACCCGAAAGCAGCTCAAGGGGCAAAGCCCCCTCATTAGCAGTCCGGGTGAGCAGGATACGAACGGCATCAGATACCGTGAGGCCCATGCTTTCAAGCACGGCAGAGGCACGATCTCGAACTTCAGCATCAATACGTGTTTGGACGAGTGCGTTTGCAGCCACGGCTATCTCCCTTTCTTCGAGCGACAGTAATGCAATTGAATGACGATTTCCAGTCGGCGTTTTCTGCCGACACTATTCGCCTTGAAGGCGATTTGAACCAACGATCCGCATTTGGGAATCTTACCAGCTTGAGAACATAAGAGAATTTTGTTACGAGCTATCTCGAAAGCGGATATGGGAACATATCCTCGCTGCGGTGGTGTAGACGGGTATGATGTAGTCTGCACAGCCAGGTACTTTTTGTGGCTGATCATATTTGTCATGACTAGCGTCTACCACTTGGCTTCCGCAAACTTCACATGTTTGTTTCTCCAATTCGCCAGCCTTCACTGCCCGGCTCTGTTGCAAGAATTCTGATTGGTCGCAAAGCGGGCTTCCTACGCCTCGGTCACGCGGCTTTTGCATCGAGGTTCTGGGCTAGGATTGCCACAACTTCGGTAAGGGCGCTGGGCACGACCCCGAAGGCTCGTTCAACGATGCGAGCCTTTCCACGGACGTCGCCGGTCAAGTTGAATATCGCGGCCTGGCCCTTGCATAGAGCCCACGTCACCTCGAAACCCTTGATCGTCGCGTAGGCTGTCTTCAACGTCTTGAAACCTCTGACCGGCTTGATCAGCTGTTTCAGCTTGCCGTGATCGGCCTCAACGACATTGTTCAGGTATTTGACCTGCCGGTGCACCAGTTCCTTTGGGCATTTGCCTTCGGCTTTCAGCTCAGAGATCGCTATACCGTAGGTCGGTGCCTTGTCGGTGTTGATGACGGTTGGCTTTTCCCAATCCTTCAGGCCATTCAGGGTTTTGCCTAGAAATCGCTTCGCTGCCTTGGCGTTGCGTGTCGGCGAGAGATCGAATTCGATCGTATTGTCGAACTTGTCGACGGCGCGGTACAGATATTTCCACTTGCCTCGGACCTTCACATAGGTCTCATCGACTCGCCAGCTCGTCGATTGCGGCCGGCGCCAATGCCAACGCAAGCGTTTCTCAATCTCCGGCGCGTATTTCTGGACCCAGCGATAGATCGTGGAATGATCGACGCCTACACCTCGTCCGCCCATCATTTGTTCAAGATCGCGATAGCTTCCCCATAGCGGCAATACCAGCGCACTGCCCACAAGATGACCTCGCCCTGAAAATGCCGCCACTTGAAATCGCTCATCAAACGTCTCGCCGAAAATTGTCGGGGCTATCTCAGCCTTCAATCGATCTTTTGCAACAGAGCCGCAACGCTCACCCAGAATCTCGAAAGTCAGACCGCTTGACAAAGTGGGGCTGGGGATTTCGTTGCCAGTTGAAATCTTTGCAACACAGCCCAAACAAAAAAGCCCACCCGGCGGACCGGATGGACTTTTGTTGTCACCGCACCGGGGAGAACGGCGACGGGGCAATTGGCGCTCAAGGGGGGACGTCGCGCCATTTGCCGTTATCGTTCACTTAGCCGAGGCAAGAGCCGCATTCATACGCTCCCGAGCCTTGGGCGGCAGTTTGACGGCGTTGAAGGCCTCCAGATTGGCGGGGGCGCCGTCACCTACAAGGATGGCAGCAACCATGCCCATGCCAAGATGCGGCGTGCATTTCACGCCATAGGCACCGGCCTTGTCGAAGGTCACCTTGATGGTCTCGTTGAGCGCGCCCTTGAATTTGGCAGCCCCTTCCGGTGCCATGCCGTCGATCAGTTCGGCGCTGTGACCCTTGTCCGTGGGAATGAAGGTGATGCTGTCACCTGCCGCAATCTTCAACCCGGCAGGTTCGAATACCATGGCGCCCTCCTTGCCCTTGTTGAGCATGTGGACCTCGAAATCAGCGGCCGCGACCGGGCCAGCCATGGCAAGAACAGCGGCGGCGAGAAAGGCATAGCGGATTTTCATCATCGTTCTCCTGAACAGCGGGAACATCCCGTTCCCTTTGCATGAGGAGATACCGCCAATACCCGTCGGCTTCTTTGTCGGTTCGCAAAGAGCGGAGTCAATCTGTCAGGAATTGTCGCGGCGGGTTCTGGCGAGGGCTTCAAGGCCCGGTACATCGCGCACCAGAAGCTTCTGCCGTCCACCTTCCACCAGCCCCTTCGCCTCCCATGCGCTGAAAATGCGAGAGACGGTGTGCAGCGTCGTGCCGGTCATTTCGGCGATATCCTGGCGGGAGATCGGGAAATCGATGCGGATGCCGTCGGC
>NZ_JACIDU010000004.1 GCF_014196535.1 Allorhizobium borbori | reverse complement strand
GAGGAACTTGACCACGACCGCAGACCCGAAACATACCTAACACGCGGGTCAATTCTCGGTGGAAACGCCGGGTCAGTTCTCAGTGGCAATCAACAGACAGTGCTTTCGGAGCTTTCGGGCCGTCCGGATGCCATCATCGCAGTCAAAACCGCGATCCCCTACGGCCTTTTCATTCTCATCCCCGCGCTGATCACGGCCGGGATGAGCGGCATGAAGCTTGGCGTAAAGTGGAAAAATCCCGCCATTGCCGCCAAGAAGCGACGTATGCCGATCATAGCCGTCAACGGGGTCATCGTCCTCGTACCAAGCTGTTTTGTTTTACGCTCACTCGCCCTCGCCGGCGATTTCGGTACAACCTTCTACGCGGTCCAGGCGCTGGAGTTGACGGCTGGAGCCGTCAACATCGCTCTCCTGTTGCTCAACATGCGCGACGGCTTCAGGTTGAGGCCCAACCGGAGGATTACTCCGGCAGGATCCTGACCGCACCCTTGTCGGCGCTGGATGCAAACGCGGCATAAGCTTTCAACGCCAGCGTCACGTTACGCTTGCGCGGCTGCGCCGGCTTCCAGCCGAAGGCATCCTGCTCGACACGACGCTTCACCAGTTCTTCAGCCGAAACCGCGAGGTTGATGGTCCGGTTCGGAATGTCGATCTCGATGATATCGCCTTCGCGCACCAGACCGATGGCGCCGCCATTCGCCGCTTCCGGCGAGGCATGACCAATGGAAAGGCCGGAGGTGCCGCCGGAGAAGCGACCATCGGTGATGAGTGCGCAGGCCTTACCCAGACCCTTCGACTTCAGATAGCTGGTCGGGTAGAGCATTTCCTGCATGCCAGGTCCGCCCTTCGGTCCCTCGTAGCGGATGACAACGACATCGCCGGCCACCACCTCGTTGGAAAGGATTGCCTTCACGGCGGCGTCCTGGCTTTCATAGACCTTGGCCGGGCCGGTGAACTTCAGGATGCTTTCATCAACGCCTGCCGTCTTAACGATGCAGCCATCGAGCGCAATATTGCCCTTGAGAACGGCCAGACCGCCATCCTTGGAGAACGGCGTTTCGACCGAACGGATGATGCCCGAAACGCCGTCCGTATCAAGCTCCTCCCAGCGGGATTCCTGGCTGAAGGCGACCTGCGTCGGCACGCCACCGGGTGCGGCCTTGAAGAAGGTGCGAACGCTTTCGAGATTGGTGCGGGTGATGTCCCAGCGGTCGATAGCGTCACCCAGCGTCGGGGCATGAACGGTGTAGCAATCACGGTTCAGCAGACCGCCGCGCTCCAGTTCACCCAGAATACGCATGATGCCGCCTGCCCGGTGCACGTCTTCCATATGGACGTCGCTCTTGGCCGGCGCGACCTTTGAGAGGCACGGCACCTTGCGCGACAGGTGATCGATGTCATCCATGGTGAAATCGACGCCGGCCTCATGGGCAGCGGCCAGAATATGCAGGACCGTGTTGGTCGAACCACCCATCGCAATATCGAGCGCCATGGCGTTCTCGAAGGCCGCCTTGTTGGCGATCGAGCGCGGCAGAACCGTAGCGTCGTCTTGCTCGTAGTAACGGCGGGCGAGATCGACGACCAGATGGCCGGCCTCGACGAAGAGGCGACGGCGATCGGCATGAGTGGCAAGCGTCGAGCCGTTACCCGGCAGGGACAGGCCGAGCGCTTCCGTCAGGCAGTTCATGGAATTGGCCGTGAACATGCCCGAGCAGGAACCGCAGGTCGGACAGGCGGCGCGTTCGATGGCCTTCACGTCTTCATCGGACACCTTGTCATCGGCGGCGGCGACCATGGCGTCGACCAGATCGAGCGCGTGCTTCTTGCCGTGCAGGACGACCTTGCCGGCTTCCATCGGGCCGCCGGAGACGAAGATCGACGGAATATTGAGACGCAACGACGCCATCAGCATGCCGGGGGTGATCTTGTCGCAGTTGGAGATGCAGACCATGGCGTCGGCGCAATGCGCGTTGACCATGTATTCCACACTGTCGGCGATCAGTTCGCGCGAAGGCAGCGAATAGAGCATGCCATCATGGCCCATGGCGATGCCGTCATCCACCGCGATGGTGTTGAACTCCTTGGCAACACCGCCGGCGGCCTCGATTTCGCGGGCGACGAGCTGACCAAGATCCTTCAGATGCACATGGCCCGGCACGAACTGGGTGAAGGAATTGACGACAGCGATGATCGGCTTGCCAAAATCGCCATCCTTCATGCCGGTCGCGCGCCACAGGCCGCGTGCACCGGCCATGTTGCGGCCGTGGGTGGTGGTTCTCGAACGATAGACAGGCATGGTGTTTTCCTCGATCGTGTCGGGCCTGGACGCCTGCACTCCTCCAGAGGCAGCGTGAAACCCTTTGTTTGCAGGGTTCCTACCGCAATCGGCTCAAGGTGTCACTATCACGACAGGCCAATCCGGTACGGCCCGCAAAGGCCATTTGAACTCTCGCACATCCGACACGGGCTGCAAAGACGTTCACAAAATCGTGGGCGGCGAATAACCTGTGAAACAAATCGGCTTCGCGCTACGTATAGCGAAGGGAAACCGCTTCTCTACGGGAGATCGAAATGTCCGCCTATCGTCCGCCGCGTATCCCTTCCTCGGAAATCACGCCGAAGGGCACCTATCTCAACCGGCGCAGCTTCATGGCGGCGGCGGGTGGCGCCGCCCTGCTGCCCGCGCTTCCTGCCCTTGCCGAGAAGCTCACTGTCAAGCCCGGCCCCTATGGCACGACCGAGCCGCAGACGCCGAAGGATACGGTCACTTCCTATAACAACTTCTATGAATTCGGCACCAACAAGGGTGACCCGGCCAGCAACTCCGCCAAATTCAAACCGCGCCCCTGGACGCTTGAGGTGGGCGGCATGGTGGCGAAGCCGCAGACCTTCGATCTCGACAAGCTGATTGCCGACATTCCGCTGGAAGAGCGCATCTACCGCATGCGCTGCGTCGAGGCGTGGTCGATGGTCATTCCCTGGGACGGGTTTCCGCTCGCGGCTCTGCTCGACAAGGTCGAACCGCTCGGCTCGGCGAAATACGTCGCTTTCGAGACTGTCGTGCGGCCGGAGGAAATGCCGGGGCAGAAAGGCTATTTCCAGCCGATGCCTTGGCCCTATGTGGAGGGGTTGAGGCTGGATGAGGCGCGTCATCCCCTCACCCTGCTTGCCGTCGGCCTTTACGGGGAAACGCTGAAGAACCCGAACGGTGCACCGATCCGCCTCGTCGTGCCGTGGAAATACGGCTTCAAGGGCATCAAATCGATCGTGAAGATCACGCTCACCGACAAGCAGCCGCCGAATAGCTGGAACACGTTGCAGGCCAATGAATACGGCTTCTATGCCAACGTGAACCCCGAGGTCGATCATCCGCGCTGGAGCCAGGCGACGGAACGGCGCATCGGCGGCGGCTCGTTTTTCGGCGGCTCGGAACAGCGCCCCACCCTGCCCTTCAACGGCTATGCTGACGAAGTCGCCAGTCTTTATGCTGGCATGGACCTCAGAAAGTTCTACTGATGCCACTGCCCAAGCTTTCGCCGCGCACCCGGGAGGCCACGATCTGGGCGCTTTACGCCATGGGGCTCATACCGGGCCTCTGGGGCTTTTATCAGGGCGCAACCGGCCAGATTCCCGGTGATCCTGTTCGCATCTTCGAACATATGCTGGGGCTCTGGGCGCTGCGCTTCCTCTGTCTCGGGCTGGCGGTGACGCCACTGCGCGAACTCGCCGGCGTGAACCTCATCGCCTACCGGCGCGCACTCGGGCTTCTCGCTTTCTACTATGTGCTTGCCCACTTCACCGTCTACCTCACGCTGGATCGTGGCCTGATGTTTTCAACGATCCTTGCCGATATTGTGAAGCGGCCCTACATCACTCTCGGAATGGCTGGCCTCGTCATGCTGATTCCGTTGGCGTTCACCTCCAACCGCTGGTCGATCCGTAGGCTGGGCAGCGACTGGAACCGGCTGCACAAGCTGGTCTATCCGATCCTCATCGTCGCGGTACTGCACTATGCACTTTCATTGAAAGTGGTGACCGGTGAACCCGCCTTCTATCTGCTGGTGACGGCCCTGCTGCTCGGCTATCGCCTGGTCCGGCCGCGGCTATTGGAGGCGCGCCGTCGTCTTCGCCAGGCGAGCCGTTGAAAAAGCGGCCACACCGTTCGCGCAGCCGCTTTCGATTGCCTGAGATGCGGCTTTCAGAACAGCTTCTTCAGCAGCAGGCGGTCCAGCGAGAAGTAGCCACCGCCAAAGGCCGCGTAGAGGAATGCGCCGCCCATCCAGTAAAGTGAAGCGTATTCGGCCTTGCCCTGCACGAGTTCAAGGAATTTCGCCCCACCATCCGCCAGCCTGAATCTGGCAGCATCCGTGAAAAAGGCACTGCCCGCCTTAAGCGCCTCGACGCCTTCCGGTGTCAGAAACACGTGACCGAACGTGTGGCTGATGTGGAAATAAAGCGTCACACCCAGCATGACGCCATTGGCCAGTGCAACCGGACGCGTCAGCAACCCGAAAACAAGAAGAATACCACCGAAAAACTGCACAATCGCGAGCATGGGCGACCAAAGCCAACCCGGATAAAACCCCATGGCTTCCACGAAGCCCACTTGCCCCAACGGGGCCAGAATTTTCGGCCATCCCTCCAAAACCAGAATGGCACCGACCGCGATGCGGAACACCGTCCACGCGAGCGGCTGTGCGAACCTTTCATAAACCGGCGAAAGCGCCGGGATGATCAATGTGTCAGGCGCATTGTCGAAAACATTTTTGTCGCTCATGACTTTCATCCACTTATGGTCTTGTTGAATGTCAAAACCATACGCCCGGTGACCGGGTCGCCTTTGACCTAGGTCAAGTTTAAATCGCTTGAATCGACAAAAGAGACGACCACACTGTTCATGTTTAGAGAACACAAACTGGCACAATAACGGAATGGCATACCGACCTTACGGACTTTCGTCAGAACCGGCAAAACGCAAAAAGGCCGGAAGGAGAACCCTTCCGGCCTTTTCCAAAATCGATCCGTACTGCGATCAGGCAGCTTCGGCAGCTTCGGCTTCCGCAGCGACGCGAGCCTTGTCGGCGGCGCCCTTGGCGTTGACGTCGCGTTCAACGAACTCGATGACGGCGACGGCAGCGTTATCGCCATGACGGAAACCAGCCTTCATGATGCGAAGGTAGCCGCCGTTGCGGGTGGCGTAACGGGTTGCGATCGCGTCGAACAGCTTGCGAACGGCAGCTTCGTCCTTGATCTGCGCGATGGCCTGACGACGAGCGTGCAGGTCGCCGCGCTTGCCGAGGGTCACGAGCTTTTCGACGATCGGACGCAGATCCTTCGCCTTCGGCAGGGTGGTCACGATCTGCTCATGGGTGATGAGCGAGGCAGCCATGTTGGCGAACATCGCCTTACGGTGGCTGGCGGTACGGTTGAGCTTACGGCCGGAATTCTGGTGGCGCATGAGCTTGGCTCCTTATGAGTGCAGGCTTCCCTGCGTCTTTAACGGTTAATACTGGTCTTCGTAGCGCTTCGCGAGATCTTCGATGTTCTCAGGCGGCCATGCGGGCACTTCCATGCCGAGGTGCAGGCCCATGGAAGCGAGAACTTCCTTGATTTCGTTGAGCGACTTGCGGCCGAAATTCGGAGTGCGGAGCATTTCTGCTTCGGTCTTCTGAATGAGGTCGCCGATATAGACGATGTTGTCGTTCTTGAGGCAGTTGGCCGAACGGACCGAAAGTTCCAGTTCGTCCACCTTCTTGAGAAGCGCGGGGTTGAACGCCAGTTCGGTAACAGCTTCCTCTTCGGCTTCCTTCTGCGGCTCGTCGAAGTTGACGAACACGGAGAGCTGGTCCTGAAGGATGCGCGCTGCGAAAGCGACGGCATCTTCACCCGTGACGGAACCATCGGTCTCGATGGTCATCGTCAGCTTGTCATAGTCAAGAACCTGTCCTTCGCGGGTGTTTTCCACCTTGTAGGACACCTTCTTGATCGGCGAATAAAGGCTATCGACCGGGATCAGACCGATGGGGGCGTCTTCGGCGCGATTACGCTCTGCCGGGACATAACCCTTGCCGTTATTGACCGTGAATTCCATGCGGATCTCGGCGCCCTCGTCGAGCGTGCAGATCACATGGTTCGGGTTGAGGATTTCGATGTCGCCAACCGTCTGGATGTCACCCGCATAGACCGGGCCGGGGCCCTGCTTGCGAACGACCATGCGCTTCGGATCATCGCCATCCATCTTGATGGCGATTTCCTTGATGTTGAGCACGATATCCGTCACATCCTCGCGAACGCCGGGGATGGAGGAGAATTCATGCAGTACGCCGTCGATCTGCACGGCGGTCACAGCCGCACCGCGCAGGGAGGACAGCAGAACGCGACGCAGCGCGTTGCCGAGCGTCAGACCGAAGCCGCGTTCAAGCGGCTCAGCAACGAGCGTTGCCTTGGTACGGCCCGAAGAGGTGAATTCCACCTTGCTCGGCTTGATGAGTTCCTGCCAGTTTTTCTGAATCATGTCGCTTTACCTTCCAATTGCCGCACCATCCAATCGTGACGGCTGTCATGCGAAGCGCCCGGAGGAGCGCCCTTGTCCTTATCCAGACAGGCAACGCTCACAGGCGTTGAACAGGGAAAGGATTAGACGCGGCGCTTCTTGCGCGGACGGCAACCATTGTGCGGGATCGGCGTCACGTCGCGGATGGACGTGATGAGGAAACCGGCAGCCTGGAGCGCGCGCAGAGCGGACTCACGACCCGAACCCGGACCGCAGACTTCAACCTCAAGCGACTTCATGCCGTGTTCCTGAGCCTTCTTGGCGCAGTCTTCGGCAGCAATCTGCGCCGCGAACGGCGTGGACTTGCGCGAGCCCTTGAAGCCCTTGGCACCAGCGGACGACCAGGCAATCGCGTTGCCCTGTGCGTCCGTGATCGTGATCATGGTGTTGTTGAACGAGGAGTTGACGTGAGCAACGCCGGAGGTGATGTTTTTACGTTCGCGACGGCGAACGCGGGTGGCTTCCTTGACCATAGTCTTACCTTTCACAGATCTCTTCACCGCCGTAATACCAGCGGCTACACCGGTGAACGACCGAAGGGCCCCTCACCAATTCCATTACCACAGCGGACCGAACAGCCCGCCAAACTCGATACGCTCCAGAAACAACATCCTGAAAACGCTCAAAGAGGCCGGCACAAGCCAGCCTCTCTGTGAATTTCCGAAAACCGGAAATTACTTCTTCTTGCCAGCGATCGCCTTGGCCGGACCCTTGCGGGTGCGGGCGTTCGTGTGGGTACGCTGACCGCGCACCGGCAGGCCGCGACGATGGCGCAGGCCGCGGTAGCAGCCCAGGTCCATCAGACGCTTGATGTTCATAGAGGTCTCGCGACGCAGGTCACCTTCGACCTGGTAATCGCGGTCAATGGTTTCGCGGATCGCGAGAACTTCAGCGTCGGTGAGCTGATGAACGCGCTTATCGGAAGGAATACCAACCTTCTCGATGATTTCCTGAGCGAATTTCGGACCGATCCCGTGGATATAACGAAGAGCGATAACGACGCGCTTCGCAGTCGGGATATTGACGCCAGCGATACGTGCCACGCCTATTCTCCTTGCTTCCGGTTGCCCTGCGGCAAAAGGTGCTTCTGTTCTGACGGCCGCAAGGCCGCCGGGTTTTAAATCGAATTCGTCCGCAACAAAACGACCGAACCCGGATATCTCTTCTTGGGACATCCGCGCCGATCGTCTGCAGATAACGAGTTGGCGCGGTCTTTAGCGGAATCAGGGCGAAAAAGCAACGGGCCCGCTTAAGATTCTTGAATACCGGCACAAACCGGCAGAACGGGCGCCGAAGCGCCAGCCCGTTACACCTTGGCCAGAATGGCTTCGATGGCGTTCGTCACTTCATCAATGTCGGCCATGCCGTCCACCGTCTGAAGCATGCCCTTGGCGTAATAATAGCCAACGAGCGGCGACGTTTCCTTGTAGTAGGTCTGCAAGCGCGCGACGACCGTCTCGCGATTATCGTCCGGCCGGCGCTTGAAGTGAGTCGAACCGCAACGGTCGCACACACCCTCCACCTTCGGCTTCAGATTCGTGTCGTGATAACCGGCACCACACTGGGCACAGGTATATCGGCCAGCGATTCGGTCGGCGAGAACTTCGTCATCGACGACGATTTCCACAACGGCAGAGATATCAAGACCCTTGGCCTTCAACATTGCGTCCGTAGCGTCCGCCTGAACGAGCGTGCGGGGGAAGCCATCGAGGATGAACCCCTTGGCGCAATCCGGCTGCTCGATCCGATCAGCGACGATCCCGATGACAATGTCGTCAGACACGAGCTTGCCCGCATCCATCACCGCTTTTGCCTTCTTGCCGATCTCGGTTTGAGCAGCGATCGCCGCACGCAGCATATCACCCGTCGAGAGCTGCGGAATGCCGTGGTGCTCGACAATGCGTTGCGCCTGGGTTCCCTTGCCGGCGCCCGGAGGCCCTAAAAGAATCAGTCTCATCGTCCCCTCTTCCCTCCACGCAGCTTGGACTTCTTGATCAGGCCTTCATACTGCTGGGCAATAAGATGCCCCTGGATCTGCGCAACGGTGTCCAGGGTGACGCTCACCATGATCAGAAGCGAAGTACCACCGAGAGCCAGCGGAACGCCCGTACGCGCAACGAGGATTTCAGGCAGGATGCAGACGAAAACGAGATAGATCGCACCGATGACCGTGATACGGGTCAGCACGTAGTCGATATATTGCGCGGTGCGCTCGCCCGGCCGGATACCGGGAATAAAGCCGCCATGCTTTTTCAGATTGTCGGCCGTGTCTTTCGGATTGAAGACGATAGCCGTGTAGAAGAAAGCAAAGAACGCAATCAGCGCAGCATAGAACGCCATGAACAGCGGCTGACCGTGACCAAGCGACGAGATGATCGTCGTAACCCAGGCGGGAAGTTCGCTGCTGTTTGCGAAGCCGGCAGCCGTCGCCGGCAGAAGCAGCAGCGAAGATGCAAAGATCGCGGGAATCACACCGGCGGTATTCAGCTTGAGCGGCAGGTGCGAGGTATCGCCCTGAAACATGCGGTTACCGACCTGACGCTTCGGATACTGGATCACCAGACGACGCTGTGCCCGTTCGACGAATACGATGAGCGCGATGACGACGATGGCGACGACCAGAACCGTAAGGATAAGCGGTGTGGACAAAGCGCCCGTGCGACCGAGTTCCAGCGTACCGGCCAGCGCCTTCGGCAGGCCTGCGGCAATACCGGCATAGATGATCAGCGAGATACCGTTACCGATACCGCGCGACGTGATCTGCTCGCCGAGCCACATCAGGAACATCGTACCGCCCAACAGAGTCAGGACCGTCGAAAGACGGAAGAACAGGCCGGGGTCATTTACAAGACCATTGCCGCTCTCGAGACCGACGGCAATGCCATAGGCCTGCAGCGTACCGAGAATCACCGTGCCGTAGCGGGTGTACTGGTTGATGATCTTGCGACCCGCCTCACCTTCCTTCTTCAGCGATTCCAGTGAAGGCACGACCGAAGTCATGAGCTGGACGATGATGGAGGCCGAAATGTAGGGCATGATGCCGAGGGCGAAAATCGCCATACGCTCAACGGCGCCGCCGGCAAACATATTGAAAAGGCCAAGAATGCCACCTGCCTGCGACTTGAAGGCCTGGGCGAACGCCTCAGGATTCAGGCCCGGCAGGGGAATATGCGTGCCAAGACGGTAAACGAGGAGAGCGGCCAGGGTAAACCAAAGGCGCTTCTTCAGATCCTCAGCTTTCGCGAAGGTGGCAAAATTCAGGTTCGAGGCCAACTGTTCCGCTGCTGACGCCATGCGATTCTCCGCCTGTCCCATTCCGGCGGCGCGATAAGGCCGGCCTAGTCCGGAAGCAATATTCTGTTTTCTGAGGGAATAGGCAAATCGCGGAAAACGCAGACGCCCCACCCTTCACGATATGCGGCTCACCCGAAAGATGAAACCCGCGATGCCCTCGCTGAGAGGACGTGAGGCCTCCCATATGGGAGAAAAACCGCCCGGTGTGAAGTACCGGGCGGTTCGTATCGACAATTATTCTGCAGACGCGGCTGCTTCGAGCAGCTTGATGGAGCCGCCGGCCTTTTCGATCTTCTCGACGGCGGCCTTGGAGGCGCCGGCAACTTCGATCGTGACCTTCGACTTCAGTTCGCCGTCCGAAAGAACGCGAACGCCATCCTTGGCGCGACGGATAACGCCAGCGGCCTTGAGAGCAGCAGCATCGATCGTCTTCGTAGCGTCCAGCTTGCCGGCTTCGATTGCCGTCTGGATGCGACCGAGAGCGACAACGACATACTCCGAAGCGAAGATGTTGTTGAAGCCGCGCTTCGGTAGACGACGGTAGATGGGCATCTGACCGCCTTCGAAGCCGTTGACCGCGACGCCCGAACGAGCCTTCTGACCCTTCACGCCGCGACCACCGGTCTTGCCCTTGCCAGAGCCGATACCGCGACCAACGCGGATGCGGTCCTTGGAAGCGCCTTCGTTGTCCTTGATTTCATTCAGTTTCATGACATGTTCCTCCGTGTCACTTCTCGTCGACGACGCGAACGAGGTGCTGAACGGCACGAATCATGCCGCGAACGGCGGGCGTGTCTTCCAGCGTACGGGTACGGTGCATCTTGTTGAGGCCGAGGCCGATCAGCGTCTGGCGCTGAACGTTCGGACGGCGAATCGGGCTACCGATCTGTTCGACAGTGATCGTCTTCTTGGTCATCCCTGCCTCCTATTATTCTTCGGAAGCAACGCCGGCGTCAGCGCGACGAGCCTGAAGGGTGGCGTACTTGATGCCGCGCTGAGCAGCGATGTCCTTGGGATGGACCTGGTGCTTCAGAGCATCGAACGTGGCGCGAACCATGTTGTACGGGTTGGACGAACCGGTCGACTTGGCGACGACGTCATTGACGCCGAGCGTTTCGAACACAGCGCGCATCGGGCCACCGGCGATGATACCGGTACCAGCCTTGGCAGCGCGAAGCAGAACCTTGCCAGCGCCGTGACGGCCATTGACATCGTGGTGCAGCGTGCGGCCATCGCGAAGCGGAACGAAGATCAGATCGCGCTTGGCGGCTTCGGTTGCCTTGCGGATGGCTTCCGGCACTTCGCGTGCCTTGCCATGACCAAAGCCAACACGGCCCTTCTGGTCGCCAACGACGACGAGAGCGGCGAAACCGAAACGACGACCGCCCTTCACCACCTTGGCGACGCGGTTAATTGCGACCAGCTTGTCAACGAACTCGCTGTCGCGCTCTTCACGGCTACCGCGATCTTCGCGCGGAGCCCTTTCTTTCTGTGCCATTGTCCTCTTCCTTTTTCTTTTCCGGGTGCAATCGGCGGACACAATAATACCCGCCCCGCTCGCCGTTTCCGGAGAACGTGCGGTCCGATCATGGGTTATTCACCCAAGACGACGGCCCGGATATCAGTCCGGGCCGACATTTTCAACCAAAGTTTTATGAAAACCGACACGCGGTCGACATAAAGCTTAGAAGCTCAGGCCGCCTTCGCGGGCAGCGTCGGCGAGTGCCTTGACGCGACCGTGATAGATGAAGGCGCCACGGTCGAATACGACTTCCTTGACGCCGGCAGCCACAGCACGCTCAGCGACGAGCTTGCCAACGGCGGCGGCGGCAGAGGTGTCGGCGCCGGTCTTCAGCTCCGAGCGCAGACCCTGATCGAGCGTCGAAGCAGCAGCAAGCGTGCGGCCGGCGACGTCATCAATGATCTGAGCGTAGATGTTCTTCGACGAGCGATGAACCGACAGGCGCGGACGGCCATTTGCGACCGCCTTGAGCTGGCGGCGCACGCGGCTCGCGCGCTTCGAAAGTACTTCTTTCCTGCTAGCCATTTCGCGTGATCCTTACTTCTTCTTGCCTTCCTTGCGGACGATCCGCTCTTCCGCATACTTGACGCCCTTGCCCTTGTAGGGTTCGGGGCCGCGGAATTCGCGAATTTCGGCCGCAACCTGGCCAACCTGCTGCTTGTTGATGCCGGTGACGACGATTTCCGTCGGCTTCGGCACAGCAATGGTGATGCCCTGCGGCGGTTCGTAGACCACGTCGTGGCTGAAACCGAGCGCGAGCTGCAGGTTCTTGCCCTGCATGGCGGCACGGTAACCAACGCCGTTGATTTCAAGCTTGCGCTCGAAACCGTCCTTAACGCCCTTGAAGATGTTCTCGATCATCGTGCGGGACATGCCCCACTTCGACCGAGCGTCCTTCGTCTGGTTCACCGGGGTGACCGAGACAGCGTTGTCTTCCAGCGCGAGCGCGATTTCGTCATTAGCGACGAAGAAAAGTTCGCCCTTCGGGCCCTTGGCCGTGACCTTCTGTCCTTCGACAGAGGCCGTCACACCAGCAGGAACCTGAACGGGCTTTTTACCGATACGAGACATGTTTTAATCCTGTCTGTTCGTTATGGAGTTCCTCTGTCCGATCTTAGAAGACCGAGCAGAGAACCTCACCGCCAACATTCTGTTCACGAGCCTGGTGATCGGCCATCACACCCTTCGGAGTCGAAAGGATGGTGATACCGAGACCGTTCGCGACCTGCGGAATGGACTTGACCGAGACATAAACTCGGCGGCCCGGCTTGGACACGCGGCCGATCTCACGGATCACCGACGCGCCTTCGTAGTACTTCAGTTCGATCTGCAGCTCGGCCTTGCCGTTGCCCGAATCGATTTCGCTGTAACCGCGGATATAACCCTCGGCCTGCAGCACATCGAGAACGCGGGCGCGGAGCTTGGAGGCCGGCGTGGACACCGTCGACTTGCGACGAGCGGCGCCATTGCGGATACGGGTGAGCATATCGCCCAACGGATCAGTCATGGTCATGTTCCCGTCTCCTTACCAGCTCGACTTCACAACGCCCGGCACCTTGCCGAAGTTGCCCAGCTCACGAAGCGCGATACGCGACATCTTGAGCTTGCGATAGTATGCGCGCGGACGGCCCGTCACTTCGCAACGATTGCGGATGCGGGTCTTGGAGCCATCGCGCGGCAGTTCTGCCAGCTTCAGGGTAGCCTTGAACCGATCTTCGATCGGCAGGGACTGGTCCATGATGATCGCCTTCAGCTTGGCACGCTTGCCAGCCTGTGCGGCGACGGTCTTGCGGCGGCGCTTGTTCTTTTCAACTGCGCTTGTTTTCGCCATATTGAAGTTCCTCTTCTACGCTCGTCGTTACGGTTACGTGCGGAACGGGAAGTTGAACTCTTTCAGAAGAGTCCGAGCTTCGTCGTCGGTCGTTGCCGTCGTGCAAACGATGATGTCCATGCCCCACATCTGATCAACCTTGTCGTAGTTGATCTCAGGGAACACAATGTGCTCCTTAATCCCCATGGCGAAGTTGCCACGGCCGTCAAAGCTCTTGGGATTGAGACCGCGGAAGTCGCGAACGCGCGGAAGCGCGATGTTGACCAGACGATCCAGGAATTCATACATGCGAGCGCCGCGCAGCGTCACCTTGGCGCCGATCGGCATACCTTCACGAACCTTGAAGCCCGCGATGGAGTTGCGTGCACGGGTGATGACCGGCTTCTGACCGGCGATAGCAGCCAGGTCGGCAGCAGCAACGGTCGGCTTCTTGGAGTCAGCCGTAGCTTCGCCCACACCCATGTTGATAACGATCTTCGTCAGCTTCGGGATCTGCATCTCGTTGCTGTACGAATAGGTTTCCTGCAGCTTGGCGCGAATACGCGAAACGTATTCCTTCTTCAGCCGCGGTTCGTACTTTACCTCAGCCATCGATCACTTCTCCCGAACGCTTGGCCACGCGGACCTTCTTGCCATCCACAACCTGGAAACCGACGCGGGTCGGCTTACCGTCCTTGTCGACGATAGCAAGGTTGGAAAGATGAACAGAGGCCTCCTTGGCGATGATGCCGGCTTCCTGCGTCTGCGTCTGGCGCTGGTGGCGCTTGACGACGTTGACGCCACGGACAACCGCGCGATCTTCCTTCGGGAGAACCTGCAGGACTTCGCCCTGACGGCCCTTGTCCTTGCCGGTGATTACGACGACCTTGTCGCCTTTACGGATCTTTTGCATCGCTATAGCTCCTTACAGCACTTCCGGAGCCAGCGAGATGATCTTCATATGGTTCTTGGCGCGAAGTTCGCGCGGAACCGGTCCGAAGATACGGGTGCCGATCGGCTCTTTCTTGTTGTCGATAAGAACGGCTGCATTGTTATCGAAACGAATGACGCTGCCATCCGGACGACGGATGTCCTTGGCGGTGCGAACGACAACCGCCTTCATCACATCACCCTTCTTAACGCGGCCGCGCGGGATGGCTTCCTTGATCGAAACGACAATGATGTCGCCGATCGAAGCGTACTTGCGCTTGGAGCCGCCCAGCACCTTGATGCACATGACACGACGTGCGCCGGAATTATCCGCCACGTCGAGGTTTGTTTGCATCTGAATCATGTCAGGTCGCCTTCTTGTTGTTACCAGGCTGGTTGGGTTCAGAACCCCCTATCCCGGCTTATTGACTAAGGTTCAGTTTCACGCCGTTCATACCGTCTTCACGGAATTGGAACAGCATGGAAGCGGCAGGAGGCCCGATTCCGGACTTCCTTCCGCTCCAGTCGCGTGCTTCATATAGATATTTCCAAAAAGTACAAGGCCCGCCGGAAGATTCTTACTCCTCCTGAAGACCTTATCTTCTCAACGCACAATCCCGGACACCTTTTCAGGCATCCGGGACCGGGCATTTACGGAAAATCCGTATGATCAGGCCTGGGCGGCAATAACCGTCCAGCGCTTGTCCTTGGAGATCGGCGCGCATTCCTGGATGGAAACGACATCACCAACCTTGTACTGGTTGTTTTCGTCATGGGCCTTGTACTTCTTGGACCGGCGAACGGTCTTCTGAAGCAGCGGGTGAGCGAAACGACGCTCAACGCGGACCACGACAGTCTTTTCATTCTTGTCGCTTACGACGACACCCTGCAGAATTCTTTTCGGCATCGTATTGGTCCTCAGGCCTTGGCTTCGGCCGCCTTCTGGCGGGCAATGGTCTTGATGCGGGCGATGTCCTTGCGAACTTCGGTAATCCGCGAGGTCTTTTCGAGCTGGCCGGTGGCCTTCTGGAAGCGCAGGTTGAACTGCTCCTTCTTCAGCTTGGCGAGCTCTTCCTTCAGCTGGTCTGCGCTCAGTGCGCGAACGTCTGCGGCTTTCATTGGCTCTTTCCCTTACTCTGCGATGCGCTGAACGAAGCGCGTCTTGACCGAGAGCTTGGCAGCGCCGAGGCGCAGAGCCTCACGGGCGATTTCCTCGCTCACACCGTCGATCTCGAACATCATACGGCCGGGCTTGACCTTGCAAGCCCAGTATTCGACTGAACCCTTACCCTTACCCATACGAACTTCGGTCGGCTTCGCCGTAACCGGAACGTCGGGGAATACGCGGATCCAGACGCGGCCTGCACGCTTCATGTAACGCGTGATCGCGCGGCGAGCCGCTTCGATCTCGCGTGCGTTGACGCGGTTGGGTTCCTGAGCCTTCAGACCGAATTCACCGAAGGCGAGGTCGAAGCCGCCCTTGGCCACACCCTTGATGCGACCCTTGAACTGCTTGCGATACTTTGTACGCTTTGGCTGCAACATTTTCTTACTTCTCCGAGCTTATCTTTCGCCAGCGTCAATTAGGCGTTCTCGCGGCGGCGCTCGCCACGTTCACGATTGTTGGAGCCGGACGCGTCGCCTTCGAGTGCACGACGTTCAGAAGCCATCGGATCGTGCTCAAGGATTTCGCCCTTGAAGACCCAGACCTTGATGCCGCAGATACCGTAAGCGGTTTCGGCTTCGGCCGTGCCGTAGTCGATGTCCGCACGCAGCGTGTGCAACGGAACGCGACCTTCGCGGTACCATTCGGTACGAGCGATTTCAGCACCGCCGAGACGACCGCCGCAGGTGATCTTGATGCCTTCGGCGCCGAGACGCATGGCCGACTGAACGGCACGCTTCATAGCACGGCGGAAAGCCACGCGACGCTCGAGCTGCTGGGCGATCGACTGTGCGACCAGCGTAGCGTCGGTTTCCGGCTTGCGCACTTCAACAATGTTGAGGTGCGTTTCGGAGGACGTCATTTCGGCCAGCTTCTTGCGAAGCTTTTCGATGTCGGCGCCCTTCTTGCCGATGATGAGACCCGGACGAGCCGAGTGGATCGTGACGCGGCACTTCTTGTGCGGACGCTCGATGACCACCTTGGCGATACCGGCCTGCTTCAGTTCCTTCTGAACGAAAGCGCGGATCTTCAGGTCTTCGTGAAGAAGCTGGCCGTATTCCGCGTTATCGGCGAACCAACGGCTGTCCCAGGTGCGGTTAATGCCGAGACGGAAACCGATCGGATTAATTTTCTGGCCCATTATGCAGCCTCCCCTTTTTCCTGAACTTCGCGGACGACGATCGTCAGGTGCGCGAAGGGCTTCTCGACACGCGATGCACGACCACGGCCACGAGCGTGGAAACGCTTCATGACGATGGACTTGCCAACGTAGGCCTCGGCAACGATCAGGCTGTCGACGTCGAGGTCATGGTTGTTTTCCGCGTTGGCGATGGCCGATTCCAGGGTCTTCTTGACCGTGCCGGCGATACGCTTGCGCGAGAATTCCAGCTCGGCGAGAGCGCGTTCGACCTTCATGCCGCGGATGAGCGCGGCAACCAGGTTGAGCTTCTGCGGGCTGACGCGAAGCGTACGGGCCACAGCCTGTGCTTCGTTGTCGTTGAGCCGGCGTTCGGTTTTTGCCTTGCCCATGATTACTTCCTCTTCGCCTTCTTGTCCGCGCCGTGACCGTAATAGGTACGGGTGGGAGCGAATTCGCCGAACTTGTGACCGACCATGTCTTCGTTGACGCTGACCGGAACGTGCTTGGAGCCATTGTAGACGCCGAACGTCAGACCGACGAACTGCGGCAGGATCGTGGAGCGACGGCTCCAGATCTTGATGACTTCACTACGCCCGCCTTCGCGCACCTTCTCAGCCTTCGTGAGAAGATATCCGTCAACAAACGGGCCTTTCCATACTGAACGAGCCATTTCTGACTACCTCTCTTACTTCTTCTTCAGGTGGCGCGAGCGCATGATGAACTTGTCGGTCGACTTGTTCGAGCGAGTCCGCTTGCCCTTGGTGGGCTTACCCCACGGGGAAACCGGGTGGCGACCACCGGAGGTGCGGCCTTCACCACCACCGTGCGGGTGGTCGACCGGGTTCATGACGACACCGCGGTTATGCGGGGTCTTGCCGCGCCAGCGGGTGCGACCGGCCTTGCCGTCGTTGATGTTAGCGTGATCGGCGTTCGAAACCGCGCCGATCGTGGCGAGGCACGAACCGTGCACAAGGCGCTGTTCACCCGAGTTGAGACGAAGAATGGCCATGCCGGCATCACGGCCGACGAGCTGGACATAGGTGCCTGCCGAACGGGCGATCTGACCACCCTTGGCTGGCTTCAGTTCAACGTTGTGAACGATGGAGCCAACCGGGATGTACTGCAGCGGCATGGTGTTGCCCGGCTTGACGTCGACAGCCTTCTCCGAGGAGATGACCTTGTCGCCGGCAGCAAGACGCTGCGGAGCCAGGATGTAGGCCTGTTCGCCGTCCGTGTAGGTCACGAGAGCGATGAAGGCGGTGCGGTTCGGGTCGTACTCCAGACGCTCAACCGTGCCTTCGACTTCAAACTTGCGACGCTTGAAATCGACAAGACGGTAGGTGCGCTTGTGACCACCACCGATGAAGCGAGCAGTGATGCGACCGTAGTTGTTACGGCCACCGCTCTTGGAGAGACCTTCCGTCAGCGCCTTGACAGGCTTGCCCTTGTACAGACCCGAACGGTCAACAATGACGAGCTGGCGCTGGCTCGGGGTCGTCGGATTGAAGCTTTTCAATGCCATTTTTCTATTCCCTTCAGGCTAGCCGTCAAAGACCGGTGGAGATATCGATCGACTGGCCTTCGGCGAGCGTCACGACGGCCTTCTTGACGTCCTTCTGCTTGCCGGCGAAACCGCGGAAACGCTTGATCTTGCCCTTGCGGACGAGCGTGTTGACGGCCTTGACCTTGACACCGAAGAGAGCTTCGACAGCAGCCTTGATTTCCGGCTTGGAAGCGCCCTTGGCGACGTTGAACACGACCTGGTTCTGTTCAGACACCAGCGTGGACTTTTCAGTGATCGACGGAGAGACGATCACGTCGTAGTGGCGAAGATCAGTCATTTGAACCGCTCCTCCAGAGCTTCAACCGCAGCCTTGGAGAGCACCAGCGTGCCACGGCGCAGAATGTCGTAAACGTTGATGCCCTGAACAGGCAGAACATCGACATTCGGGATGTTCTTGGCAGCGAGCGCGAAGTTGGTGTCAACTTCAGCACCGCCGATGATCAGCGCGTTGGTGAGGCCGAGCGTCTCGAAGTTGCCAGCGAGCAGCTTGGTCTTGGCTTCGGCGGCAGCGAGATCGTCAACGATGATCAGGCTTTCAGCGCGGAGCTTGGCAGAAAGAGCGTGGCGCAGGCCGAGCGCGCGAACCTTCTTGGGAAGGTCGAAAGCGTGGCTGCGAACGACCGGGCCGTGGGCCTTGCCACCGCCGCGGAACTGCGGAGCACGAGCCGAATGGTGACGAGCGCGACCCGTACCCTTCTGCTTGTACATCTTGGAACCGGTGCGGGAAACTTCAGCGCGACCCTTGGTCTTGTGGGTGCCCTGCTGCTTCTTGGCGAGCTGCCAGCGAACGACGCGGGCAATGATGTCTTCACGGGGTTCGAGACCGAAAACGGCGTCCGACAGCGAAATGGTGCCGGCGTCCTTCCCCTCAAGCGTTTTGACGGTGAGATCCATTGTTCGGCTCCCTTACTTCGATGCTGCGCGCAGGCCGGCCGGGCGCGGAGCGCTTTCCGGAGCAGCGGCCTTGACGGCGTCACGAACGACGATCCAGGCACCCTTGGAGCCGGGGACAGCGCCCTTGACGAGAATGAGACCACGGTCCTCGTCGGTAGAGACGACTTCGAGGTTCTGGGTGGTTACGCGAGTCTGGCCCATGTGACCAGCCATGCGCTTACCCTTCCAGACGCGACCCGGATCCTGGTTGGAACCGGTCGAACCATGTGAGCGGTGAGACACGGACACGCCGTGCGTGGCGCGAAGACCACCGAAGTTGTGGCGCTTCATGGCACCAGCAAAACCCTTACCGATCGTCGTGCCCGTCACGTCGACGAGCTGGCCGGCGACGAAGTGAGCGGCCGTCAGTTCGGCGCCAACATCGATGAGATTGTCTTCGGATACGCGGAATTCGACCAGCTTGGCCTTCGGCTCAACCTGGGCGACGGCGAAATGGCCACGCTCGGCCTTCGACGTGTTCTTGACCTTGGCGGCGCCGGCACCAACCTGAACAGCCGTGTAGCCATTCTTTTCGACGGTGCGCTGAGCAACAACCTGAACGTTGTCCAGCCGCAAAACTGTTACCGGGATGTGCTCACCAGCGTCGTTATAGACGCGGGTCATCCCTACTTTCTGTGCAATCACACCTGAACGCATGGTTCGTTCCTCTTGGGAGTCCTTGCCGGGATAAATCCCTGCATGCCTCTTTGTTGAAGAGTTCCCGTCAAGCCATCCGGCTTTCCGGTCTCCTGTTTCTGGAAGACGCTGGGATTGCCCCACGTACCTTCCTTGTTGTTTCGGCCTGAGCCGGACTACTTACCATCAAGCAGCAGCAATCACCCCGCATCCGAAGACGCAAGGCAGAGCCTTAGAGCTTGATTTCGACGTCAACGCCAGCAGCCAGATCGAGCTTCATCAGAGCATCGACGGTCTGCGGGGTCGGATCAACGATGTCGAGAAGACGCTTATGGGTGCGCATTTCGAACTGTTCGCGGCTCTTCTTGTCCACGTGGGGCGAGCGGTTGACGGTAAACTTCTCGATGCGCGTGGGCAGCGGCACCGGACCGCGGACCGAAGCACCCGTGCGCTTGGCCGTCGAAACGATTTCCCGCGTGGAGGCGTCAAGAATCCGGTGATCAAACGCCTTGAGGCGGATGCGGATATTCTGGCCGTTCATTCGACTTGTCCTTGTTCTTGTTAAGCGAATGCCTCTGACGAGGCGGTTCGTCATTCGTTATCCGGGTGCTACAGCTTCAAAGATCACAGCAAACAAATCAGTTCGCTGTCGGTATCTGTAAAACGACCCGCCACATATACGGAATCGGCGTCCGATGCAATCACCGAACGCCTACGGCAGCACGTTTTTTTTACGTGCTACCGCCAATTCGAGAGGCACACGGCATAACCGCATGCTTCGACCAACAAATTGATCCGGGAACGGCGTTCAAAGACGCCGTTCCCAACCCGAGTGGATTACTCGATGATGGATGCGACGATGCCGGCGCCGACGGTACGGCCACCTTCGCGGATAGCGAAGCGCAGCTTTTCTTCCATCGCGATCGGAACGATCAGCTCAACGGCAACGGTCACGTTGTCGCCCGGCATAACCATTTCCGTGCCTTCCGGCAGCGTCACGATGCCCGTCACGTCCGTCGTACGGAAGTAGAACTGCGGACGGTAGTTCGTGAAGAACGGCGTATGACGGCCGCCTTCTTCCTTCGTCAGGATGTAGGCTTCAGCCATGAACTTCTTGTGCGGCTTCACAGAACCCGGCTTGCACAGGATCTGACCACGCTCGACGCCGTCACGGGTAACGCCGCGAACCAGTGCACCGATGTTGTCGCCGGCCTGGCCCTGGTCGAGCAGCTTGCGGAACATTTCAACGCCGGTCACCGTCGTCTTCGACGTCGGACGGATGCCGACGATTTCGACTTCTTCACCAACCTTGACGATACCGCGCTCGACGCGGCCGGTCACAACCGTACCACGGCCAGAGATCGAGAACACGTCTTCGATCGGCATCAGGAACGGCTGGTCGATCGGACGCTCAGGCGTCGGGATGTAGGCGTCGACAGCGGCCATCAGTTCGCGGATCGCGTCTTCGCCGATCTTCTTGTCCGAGTCTTCCAGAGCAGCAAGAGCAGAGCCCTTGATGATCGGGATATCGTCGCCCGGGAAGTCGTAGGACGAAAGAAGTTCGCGAACTTCGAGTTCGACGAGTTCCAGAAGTTCCGGATCGTCAACCTGGTCGACCTTGTTCAGGAACACAACGATAGCCGGAACGCCAACCTGACGGGCGAGCAGGATGTGCTCGCGGGTCTGCGGCATCGGGCCGTCAGCAGCCGAGCAAACCAAGATCGCGCCGTCCATCTGCGCTGCACCGGTGATCATGTTCTTGACGTAGTCGGCGTGGCCGGGGCAGTCAACGTGCGCATAGTGACGGTTGGCCGTCTCATACTCGACGTGAGCCGTCGAGATCGTGATACCACGGGCCTTTTCTTCCGGAGCGGCATCGATCTGGTCGTATGCCTTGAACTCGCCGAAGAACTTCGTGATCGCTGCCGTCAGCGACGTCTTGCCGTGGTCAACGTGCCCGATCGTACCAATGTTAACGTGCGGCTTCGTCCGCTCAAACTTGCTCTTTGCCATTATCGGCTCTCCAATCTGTCCCCTTGCGGGGGTAATTGCCAAATGTGTTTATCTTGAAGCCCAGGTGGGCTCCGGTCACTTCTGACCGGAGTACTTGGCCTGGATTTCAGCGGCGACGTTGGTCGGCACCGGTGAGTAGTGGTCAAACACCATCGAGTACTGGGCGCGACCCTGCGACATGGAGCGCAGGTTATCGACGTACTTGAACATGTTCGCAAGCGGAACATGGGCGTTGATGACAACCGCGATACCGCGGCTTTCCTGGCCCTGGATCTGACCACGGCGGGAGTTCAGGTCGCCGATGACGTCGCCGACATAGTCTTCCGGCGTCACGACTTCAACCTTCATCATCGGCTCGAGGAGCTGGGCACCGGCCTTCTTGGCTGCTTCACGGAAGCAGGCGCGCGAAGCGATTTCGAAGGCGAGAACCGACGAGTCGACATCGTGGAAGGCGCCGTCGATAAGCGTGGCCTTCACGCCGAGCATCGGGAAGCCTGCGAGCGGACCAGACGACAGAACGCTTTCGATACCCTTCTGAACGCCCGGGATGTATTCCTTCGGAACAGCACCGCCGACGATCTTGGATTCGAAGACGAAATCGTCGCCGTCCGGGTTCGGTTCGAACACGAGCTTGACGCGTGCGAACTGACCGGTACCACCCGACTGCTTCTTGTGGGTGTAGTCTTCCTCGTGCTTCTTCGTGATGGTTTCACGATAGGCAACCTGCGGAGCACCAACGGTGGCTTCAACCTTGAACTCGCGACGCATACGGTCGACGAGAATGTCAAGGTGAAGTTCGCCCATGCCAGCGATGATCGTCTGGCCGGATTCTTCGTCGGACTTGACGCGGAAGGACGGGTCTTCGGCAGCCAGACGGTTGAGCGCGAGGCCCATCTTTTCCTGGTCGCCCTTGGACTTCGGCTCGATCGCGATCTGGATAACCGGCTCCGGGAATTCCATGCGCTCGAGGATAACCGGCTTCAGGGGATCGCAAAGCGTGTCGCCCGTGGTGGTTTCCTTGAGGCCGGCCAGCGCAACGATGTCACCAGCAAAGGCTTCTTCGATGTCTTCACGCGAGTTGGAGTGCATCTGCAGCATGCGGCCGACGCGCTCGCGCTTTTCCTTGACCGTGTTCATGACGCCCATGCCCTTCTCGAGCTTGCCCGAGTAGATGCGGCAGAAGGTCAGCGAACCGACGAAGGGGTCGTTCATGATCTTGAACGCCAGCATGGAAAGCGGCTCGTTGTCGTCGGCGTGACGCTCGATTTCAGCTTCCGTCTTGACGTCGATGCCCTTGATGGCCGGAATGTCTGCCGGCGACGGCAGGTATTCCACAACGGCGTCGAGAAGCGGCTGAACGCCCTTGTTCTTGAAGGCCGAGCCGCAGAACATCGGGAAGAACTTCACGTCGATCGTGCCGCGACGGATCAGGGCACGGATCTTGTCGTTGTCCGGATAGTTGCCTTCGAGATAGGCTTCCATGGCTTCTTCGTCGATCTCGACAACGGTCTCGATCAGACGCTCGCGCCACTCTTCAGCCTTTTCCTTCAGGTCAGCCGGGATCTCGACAACGTCCCAGGCAGCGCCGAGGGACTCATCGCGCCACACCAGAGCATTCATCTCGATGAGGTCGACAACGCCCTTGAACTCGGTTTCTGCGCCGATCGGAAGCTGGCATACGACAGCCGTCGCGCCGAGGCGCGTCTTGATCATCTCGACCGAGCGGTAGAAGTCCGCGCCGGTCTTGTCCATCTTGTTGCAGAAGATCATGCGCGGAACGTTGTACTTGTCTGCCTGACGCCAGACGGTTTCCGTCTGCGGCTCAACGCCGGCGTTGGCGTCGAGGAGGGCAACAGCACCGTCGAGCACGCGCAGCGAACGCTCGACTTCGATGGTGAAGTCAACGTGGCCGGGGGTGTCGATGATGTTGAAGCGGCGCATCTTGCCGTCGCGACCCTTCCAGAAGGTCGTCGTCGCAGCGGACGTGATGGTGATGCCGCGTTCCTGCTCCTGCTCCATCCAGTCCATGGTCGCAGCGCCGTCATGAACTTCGCCGATCTTGTGCGACTTGCCCGTGTAGTACAGGATGCGCTCAGTCGTCGTCGTCTTGCCGGCGTCGATGTGCGCCATGATACCGAAATTGCGGTAGTCTTCGATTTTATATTCGCGAGCCATGGAATGGACTGCCTTTCGAGATCGTTGGATTACCAGCGATAGTGCGAGAACGCGCGGTTCGCGTCAGCCATCTTGTGCGTGTCTTCGCGCTTCTTGACAGCGGAACCACGGTTGTTGGCGGCATCCATCAGCTCACCGCTGAGACGCTCGACCATCGTCGTTTCGTTGCGCTTGCGAGCGGCGGCAATCAGCCAGCGGATGGCGAGAGCCTGACGACGCTCCGGACGGACGTCGACCGGAACCTGGTAGGTGGCGCCACCAACGCGGCGAGAACGAACTTCGACGTGGGGGGCGACGTTCTCGAGAGCCTGATGGAAGACGCCCAGGGGTTCCTGCTTCGTCTTGGTCTGAACGGCATCGAAGGCACCGTAAACGATCGTTTCGGCGACGGACTTCTTGCCGTGGAGCATGATGGCATTCATGAACTTCGTGACGATCAGATCGCCGAACTTCGGGTCCGGATTGATCTCACGCTTTTCTGCACTATGGCGACGGGACATATTCGTTGTCTCTCATACGTTATTGGCACCTTATCACGCGGAGAACCTCGCGCGGCGCCGGAATGGATTCAGGCCGAATTACTTCGGACGCTTCGCACCGTACTTCGAACGGCGCTGCTTACGGTTCTTGACACCCTGGGTATCGAGAACGCCGCGGATGATGTGGTAGCGAACGCCCGGCAAGTCCTTGACGCGGCCTCCGCGGATCATGACCACGGAGTGCTCCTGCAGGTTATGGCCTTCACCGGGAATGTAGCCGATGACTTCGAAGCCATTGGTCAGACGGATCTTGGCAACCTTACGCAGAGCCGAGTTCGGCTTCTTCGGGGTCGTCGTGTAAACGCGCGTGCAAACGCCACGCTTCTGCGGATTTTCCTGCAGGGCAGGAACCTTGTTGCGCTTTACCTGCGCCTGGCGCGGCTTACGGATCAGCTGGTTTACGGTAGGCATATAACCATCCCTTGCAAAATCTTGTCACAATACCCTTGCGGGCCCCACTTTTCGCCGTTTCCGGCAAATTCTTCACGGCTGACGGCCTTGACCGGCATCCGTTGCCACACGCCTATTTTCTCATGCGCAAAATATGGCCCTGCCGCTTTTCTGCGGAAGGACCATAAAAACAGAGGACGTATTGTCTACGTCATGCGTATGGCATTCGTATTTCCACGTGCGAAAATCCTGCTTGAAACAAAGGCTGGGACGCTTGGTCCTGAAAAGCCATAGCCTCAGACGGATTTTGATGTGCGGCGTTTACTGTTTTACCGCCCGCGCGTCAAGTCCGCAGGCCAAGATTATGCCCCGCACGCTTCGGCAGACCCCATATACGGCCCCTGCCCGTCTATTCACCGCCAATTCCACGATGCCGACAAGAAAGATTTGGGCTTTTCATAAAACCAAATTAAAGAATCGGGCGAGGAAGCGCAACGGCCGGCCCGGTTCGATTCCCTTGAATATGTTAACAGCAGGATTTCCAGATGATCACCGAAGCCGACAATGACAATGCCAATGATGGCCCGATGGTGTTCATCATCATCGCCAAGGGTTACGAAGCCGAAGGCTCCGAAGGCGTGGACCTGCACATCCTGATGTCGGCGCCCGATGAGGACACCGCTGTTCGCGAAGCACTCAACGCACTGTCGGAGGAAGGTTTCCTCGAGGCGGATCTCGACCAGATCGGCGTCCTCATGGGCACACCTGAAGAAGAGCCGCATGCCTCCGCCTATCAGGGCGCGCTACAGGGCGAAGTGTCTATCATTCGCTTCGGCTGAGCCGGGCAACAAGCCGAAACCAGCTTTCTTAACCGGAAGCCCTTAGGCTGGAAGCATGAAGGAATCAGTCATTCAGCTTCTTGGCCTCGTGAGGGTGCAGTCAGTTCGGCAGGTGGTGCTGCTGACCCTGCTCTGCACTCTCTTCACCATCGCGGTCCCCGTCGCGGTTGTTTATGTCAGCCTTCATTTCGTGTTTGGCATCGGCGGTCCGCCGCTCTATTTTGCGCTTGCGCTTGCGACCGCCATTCCCCTCATCATCGCACCGCCGCTTTCATTCATTGTTCTCTACTTGCTCTACTTGATGACCGCGACAGTCGATCAGGTGAACAACCACGTGAAATTCGACCGGCTGACCGGGCTCTTGTCACGCGGTTATTTCCTCGATTCGGTGCGCGCGGCCCTGCCCCGCGGCGGCGCCTTTCTGATGGTGGATGCCGATCACTTCAAGGCAATAAACGACACCCACGGTCACGATATCGGGGATGAAGCACTGCAAGCGATCGCAAGTGCAATATCGGTGGCATTGGCCGGTCAAGGGATCGTCGGACGGCTGGGCGGCGAAGAATTCGCCATCTTCCTGCCCGCCTGCTCGCTGACGGTAGCCGAGGCCATGGCCGATACCATCGGCAAAACAGTCAGGGCGCAGTGCGCGACCGTTGCCGATCATCCGCTCGGCATCACGGTCAGCATCGGCGTTGCCCAACACGACAAGAGCCGCTCGCTGGAAGCGACGATGAAAGAGGCGGATGTCTTCCTTTATGAAGCGAAGCGGGCCGGACGTGCGCGCTATGTCAGCGCCAGACCTGGCAACCCGGTGATCGACGATGCCTGAGACGACGGCAAAGCCGCCCGGTTGCCCGGGCGGCCTGCCGGCTTGCCATATGACGGGTTGGGGGAACCGTCCGCGTCCGGTGACTTAGGGGAGAGACGCCACCCGGCGCGTTTCAGGCCCGCCCCTTACTTGTTGACCTGACCAGACGGACGCGGCGTCGAAACCGTTTCTGCCGGCAGGACAGGCAATGCGATTTCCGGGGCCTTGCCGGTCAGTGAGTCGAGGAAGGCGACGATCTTGGTCGCCTCATCGTCCGTGACCTTCTCGCCGAGCTGTGACTGGGCCATGACCTCGACGGCCTGCTTCAGATCCCACACCTTACCCGAATGGAAGTAGGGTGCCGTCAGCGCGATGTTGCGCAGCGGGCCGGCGCGGAAGACGTAGGAGTCGTCCGCGGTGGCCGTCACGGCAAAGCGGCCCTTGTCTCCTTCCGGCAACACGTCCGCACCGGGCTTTTCCACCAGCCCGAAGGGATAGTAGCCTTCGCCGCCAACGTTGATACCGTTGTGGCAGGAGGCACAGCCCTTATCCATGAACAGGTTCAGACCGGCCTGCGCCTCCTTGGACAGGGCAGCGTCGTCCCCGTTCAGGAACGCATCAAACGGCGCCGGCGTCACCAGCGTTGCCTCGAAGGCCTCGATCGCCCTCGCGAAATTGTCGAAGGTCACCGGATCAGCGTCGCCCGGGAAGGCCGCCTTGAACCAGGTGACGTATTGCGGCATCGACTTCAGTGTGGCGACCACATTGACGGGCGTATTGGCCATTTCGACACCGGCCTGAACCGGCCCCTTGGCCTGCGCCTTCAGGTCATCCGCGCGACCGTCCCAGAACTGCGCAACGTTGAACACGGCATTGAACACGGTGGGCGCGTTACGTGGCCCCTTCTGCCAGCCATGGCCGATCGAGGTTTCCAGATTGTCATCCCCGCCGGTCGTCAGGTTATGGCAGGAGTAGCAGGAGAAGACACCCGACGCCGACATGCGCGGATCGAAGAACAGCGCTTTGCCGAGTGCAATCTTTTCTGCCGTGATGGGGTTGTCCTTCACGGCCGGTACCGTCGACGGTAGCGGCTTGAAGAGTTCCAGAGCCGACTTGCGCAAATCCACCGGGGTCGGGTCCGCCGCAAAAGCGGCAGTCGCGACACCGGCAACCAGCAGTGCGGCCATGGTAGTGAGGAGAGATTTCATAACGGCCTCCGTTCGTTGAACTCTCGTTACGAACCCAGCCTAGAACCGTTGCAAACAATCCCCTTGCGCCAGATCAACAAACGGTCCTATTAATTGATTTTTTCAATGAATTCCCGTGCAACTTTCTGTCTTTGCCGATTTATCAAAGCGCAAATCTGGCACTTTTGCCGGGTATTGGGCCTTTTTAGCCATAGCGCCGGGGTAATGCTTCACAGCCTTGTCCCGCTTGAAACGCAAAAAGCCCGGCCATAAGGCCGGGCTTTTCATTCACTTATCCGAAGCGGGCTTATTCGCCAGCCGGAACCGCATCGCCGCCGGACAGTTCCTGCAGCATGGGGGTTGCAACCGAAGCACCGGTCGACTTGCGACGCTCGTCGAGAATCATCTCGTCGCGCGCCGTTGCGATACGGCGGATCTGGGTCATCGTGCCGCCCGTACCGGCCGGGATCAGACGGCCGACGATGACGTTTTCCTTCAGACCCTGCAGCGTGTCGGTCTTGCCGGCAATCGCGGCTTCCGTCAGCACCTTGGTCGTTTCCTGGAAGGATGCGGCCGAGATGAAGGACGGGGTCTGCAGCGAAGCCTTCGTGATACCGAGGAGGACCGGATCGCCGTAGGCCGGCTTCTTGCCTTCTTCGATCAGACGCTCGTTCAGGTCGTCCAGTTCGATACGGTCGACGTTGTCGCCAACGATGTAATGGCTATCGCCAGCATCGGTGACTTCGACCTTCTGGAGCATCTGGCGAACAATCACTTCGATGTGCTTGTCGTTGATGACCACGCCCTGCAGACGGTAGACTTCCTGGATTTCGTTCACGAGGTAGGAAGCGAGTGCCTCCACGCCCTTGATTGCCAGAATGTCGTGCGGGGCCGGATTACCGTCGAGGATGTATTCACCCTTTTCGATATAGTCGCCTTCCTGAAGGTGGAAGGGCTTGCCCTTCGGGATCAGGTATTCGACCGGCTCCACACCGTCTTCCGCCGGCTCGATGATGACGCGACGCTTGTTCTTGTAGTCGCGGCCGAGACGGATCGTGCCATCGATTTCGGCGATGACAGCGTGATCCTTCGGACGACGGGCTTCGAAGAGTTCGGCAACGCGCGGCAGACCACCGGTGATGTCCTTCGTCTTGGCGCTTTCCAGCGGCGAACGCGCAAGCACGTCACCCTGGCTGACCTTCTGGCCCGGCTCGACCGAGAGAATGGCTTCGACCGAGAGCTGGAAGCGGGCTTCGCCACCACGCGAAAGCTTGGCAACAGCGCCGGACGCATCCTTGATGACGATCGCCGGCTTCAGGTCCGAACCGCGCGGGGTCGAACGCCAGTCAATAACCTGACGCTTGGTGATACCCGTGGATTCGTCGGTGGATTCCAGAACCGAGAGACCATCGACCACGTCTTCGAAGTGAACGGTACCTTCCACTTCCGTCATCATCGGACGGGTGTAGGGGTCCCATTCGGCGAGACGCTGGCCGCGCTTCACCTTGTCGCCGTCATCGACGAAGATCTTCGAGCCGTAGGCAACGCGCTGCGAGGAGCGCTCGACACCGCGTTCGTCCAGAATGGTGACGGCCATGTTACGACCCATCGCCACCAGAACACCTTCCGAATTGCGGATGATGTTGCGGTTCTTGATCGCAACCGTACCTTCATACGATGCCTCAAGGAACGACTGGTCGACCACGTTTGCCGTACCGCCAAGGTGGAAGGTACGCATGGTGAGCTGGGTACCCGGTTCACCGATCGACTGAGCCGCGATAACGCCCACCGCCTCGCCCATGTTGACCGGCGTACCGCGTGCAAGGTCGCGACCGTAGCAGACGCCGCAGACGCCCGTCTGGATTTCGCAGGTCAGCGCCGAGCGAATGCGGACGGACTGGATGCCGGCCTTTTCGATCTCGATGACATCGGGCTCAAGGATCATCGTGCCGGCCTTGACGATGTTCTCGCCGGTGACCGGGTTGTCGATGTCGTCAAGCGCCGTGCGGCCGAGGATACGGGCGCCGAGCGAAGCCACGACCTGACCAGCATCGACGATGGCGGTCATGGTGAGGCCGGTATCCGTGCCGCAGTCGACATGCGTGACGATGCAGTCCTGCGCGACGTCGACGAGACGACGGGTCAGGTAGCCGGAGTTTGCCGTCTTCAGAGCCGTGTCGGCCAGCCCCTTACGGGCACCGTGCGACGAGTTGAAGTACTCGTTCACGGTCAGGCCTTCCTTGAAGTTCGAGATGATCGGCGTCTCGATGATTTCACCCGACGGCTTGGCCATTAGGCCACGCATGCCGCCAAGCTGACGCATCTGGTTCGGCGAACCGCGGGCGCCCGAGTGGGACATCATATAGATGGAGTTCATCGGCTTCTGGCGACCCGTTGCCGGATCGAATTCCACAGCCTTAATGCGCGCCATCATTTCTTCGGCGACCTTTTCGGTGGCCTTGCCCCAGGCGTCGACGACCTTGTTGTACTTCTCACCCTGGGTGATCAGACCGTCGTTGTACTGCTGTTCGTATTCCTTCACCAGCGCTTCCGTGTCGCCGACGATCTTCGCCTTCGAATCCGGAATGATCATGTCGTCCTTGCCGAACGAAATGCCGGCGCTGCACGCATGCTTGAAGCCGAGAGCCATGATGCGGTCGCAGAAAATGACCGTCTCCTTCTGGCCGCAATGGCGGTAGACCGTGTCGATCATCTTGGAGATGTTCTTCTTGGTCATTTCCTGGTTGCAGATATCGAAGGTGATCTTGCCATTCTTCGGCAGAAGCTCGCCGATGATCATGCGGCCCGGCGTCGTTTCGTAGATCTTCGAATAGGCATTGCCCTGTTCGTCGACCGACTTGAAACGGCCACGGATCTTGGCGTGCAGCGTCACGACCTTGTTCTCGAGCGCGTGATGCAGTTCGCCCATGTCGGAGAAGGCCATGCCTTCGCCCGGTTCGTTCTGGTTCACGATCGAGAGGTAGTAGAGGCCGAGAACCATGTCCTGCGACGGCACGATGATCGGTGCGCCGTTTGCCGGGTGCAGGATGTTGTTGGTCGACATCATGAGCACGCGCGCTTCAAGCTGGGCTTCAAGCGACAGCGGGACGTGAACAGCCATCTGGTCGCCGTCGAAGTCGGCGTTGAAGGCCGTGCAGACGAGCGGATGCAACTGGATGGCCTTGCCTTCGACCAGCGTCGGTTCGAAGGCCTGGATGCCCAGGCGGTGCAGCGTCGGCGCGCGGTTCAGGAGAACCGGATGCTCGCGGATGACCTCGTCGAGGATATCCCAGACTTCCGGCTTTTCCTTTTCAACCAGCTTCTTGGCCTGCTTGACGGTCGAGGAGTAACCCTTGGCGTCGAGACGGGCGTAGATGAACGGCTTGAACAGTTCGAGCGCCATCTTCTTCGGCAGGCCGCACTGGTGCAGCTTCAGTTCCGGGCCGGTCACGATGACCGAACGGCCGGAATAGTCGACGCGCTTGCCGAGAAGGTTCTGGCGGAAGCGGCCCTGCTTGCCCTTGAGCATGTCGGACAGCGACTTCAGCGGACGCTTGTTCGCACCCGTGATGACGCGGCCACGGCGACCGTTGTCGAACAGGGCGTCAACGGATTCCTGAAGCATGCGCTTTTCGTTACGGATGATGATGCCCGGCGCGCGAAGCTCGATGAGGCGCTTCAGACGGTTGTTACGGTTGATGACGCGGCGATAGAGATCGTTCAGATCCGACGTCGCGAAGCGGCCGCCATCCAGCGGCACCAGCGGACGCAGATCCGGCGGGATCACCGGTACGACCTTCATGATCATCCATTCCGGACGGTTGCCGGATTCGATGAAGTTTTCCACGATCTTCAGGCGCTTCATCAGCTTCTTCTGCTTCAGATCGGACGTGGTATCCGCCAGATCCGTGCGCAGTTCGCCGGCAATGCGCTCAAGATTCATCGAGGCCAGCATTTCATAGATGGCTTCCGCGCCGATCATCGCCGTGAACTGGTCTTCACCATATTCATCGACGGCAATCATGTATTCTTCTTCGGAAAGAAGCTGGTTTTCCTTGAGCGCGGTCAGGCCCGGTTCGGTCACGATGTAGTTCTCGAAATAGAGAACGCGCTCGACATCCTTCAGCGTCATGTCGAGCAGGGTCGAAATGCGCGAGGGAAGCGACTTCAGGAACCAGATATGGGCAACGGGCGCAGCCAGCTCGATATGGCCCATACGCTCGCGGCGAACGCGCGACAGCGTGACTTCAACGCCGCACTTTTCGCAGATGATGCCCTTGTACTTCATGCGCTTGTACTTACCGCACAAGCATTCATAGTCCTTGATCGGCCCGAAGATGCGGGCGCAGAACAGACCGTCGCGCTCCGGCTTGAACGTACGGTAGTTGATCGTCTCCGGCTTCTTGATCTCGCCGTAGGACCAGGAAAGAATCTTCTCCGGAGAGGCAATCGAAATCCGGATGGAATCGAAGTGCTGTGCCGGCACCTGCGGGTTGAAAAGATTCATGACCTCTTGGTTCATGCCTGTCTCCTTAAGGGCCATTGGCCCGAGATTGGCGCTCTGGTCCGGCTGATACCCGGGAGCCAGACCGGCGCTCTAAAACGAATGTAACCGCAAATTGCGGCAAAACTTCCCGCCTTCGAACCGGGACCGTCGCCCCTGCCCTTGACGGGTGAAGCGCGCGCCGGAGTGGGCGCGCGCCTTTCTGTTCTGTTATTCCGCCGCGTCGGGCAGTTCGCCAGCCGTGGAAACGTCTTCGGCCTTGGAATTCTCCAGCTCGACCGAAAGACCGAGCGAACGCATTTCCTTGACCAGAACGTTGAAGCTTTCCGGAATGCCCGCCTCAAAGGTGTCGTCGCCACGAACGATGGCTTCGTACACCTTGGTGCGGCCCGCGACGTCGTCCGACTTCACGGTGAGCATTTCCTGCAGCGTGTAGGCTGCACCGTAAGCTTCCAGCGCCCAGACTTCCATTTCCCCGAAGCGCTGACCGCCGAACTGGGCCTTGCCGCCCAGCGGCTGCTGCGTCACGAGCGAGTACGGACCGATGGAGCGTGCATGGATCTTGTCGTCAACCAGGTGGTTGAGCTTGATCATGTACATGTAACCCATCGTGACCTTGCGGTCGAAGGGCTCACCGGTACGGCCATCGTACAGGACCGACTGACCCGACGGATGCAGGCCGGCACGTTCCAGCAACGAAGCGATATCCGGCTCGTGCGCACCGTCGAAGACAGGCGTCGCGATGGAAACGCCGCGCTTGGCTTCTTCGGCAAGCTTGACCAGGGACTGGTCATCGAAGCGTGAAACTTCATCCTTGGCGTCAGAAGCGTAGACCTCGGTCAGTTCCTTCTTCAGCGGAGCGATGTCCTGCGTCTTCTTGTAGTCCTCGAGAAGCTGGCCGATCTTGCGCCCCATGCCGGCGCAAGCCCAGGCAAGATGCGTCTCAAGAATCTGGCCGACGTTCATGCGCGAAGGCACGCCGAGCGGGTTCAGCACGATATCGGCATGGGTACCGTCCTCAAGGAACGGCATGTCCTCGATCGGCAGAATGCGCGAAACGACACCCTTGTTGCCGTGACGGCCGGCCATCTTGTCGCCCGGCTGGATCTTGCGCTTAACAGCGACGAAGACCTTGACCATCTTCATGACGCCCGGAGGCATTTCATCGCCGCGCTGGACCTTCTCGACCTTGTCCATGAAGCGCTGCTCAAGGCGCGACTTCGACTGGTCGTACTGGCCGCGGAGTGCTTCGATCTCGCCCTGGACCTTCTCGTCCTCGACGGCGAACATCCACCACTGCGAGCGGGGATATTCGGAGACGACGGCGTTGGAAAGCTCAGTGCCCTTCTTGAAGCTCTTCGGGCCGGCCACAGCGACCTGACCGCGCAGCATGTCCATGAGACGGCTGTAGACGTTACGGTCCAGAATAGCCTGTTCGTCGTCGCGGTCCTTGGCCAGACGTTCGATTTCCTCGCGTTCGATAGCCATCGCACGCTCGTCCTTTTCGACGCCGTGACGGTTGAACACGCGGACTTCCACGACCGTGCCGAACGTGCCAGGAGGCATGCGCATGGAGGTGTCGCGAACGTCGGAGGCCTTTTCACCGAAGATGGCGCGTAGAAGCTTTTCTTCCGGCGTCATCGGGCTTTCGCCCTTCGGGGTAATCTTGCCGACGAGAATGTCGCCCGGCTGAACTTCAGCACCGATATAGACGATACCGGCTTCGTCGAGGTTCTTCAGCGCTTCTTCCGAAACGTTCGGAATGTCACGCGTGATTTCTTCCGGACCAAGCTTGGTGTCGCGGGCGTTGACTTCGAACTCCTCGATATGGATCGAGGTGAAGACGTCTTCGGCCACGATACGCTCGGACAGAAGGATGGAGTCTTCGTAGTTGTAGCCGTTCCACGGCATGAACGCGACGAGCGCGTTGCGGCCGAGAGCCAGGTCACCCAGATCCGTCGACGGACCGTCAGCGATGATGTCGCCCTTGTTCAGGATGTCACCGACGTTGACCAGCGGGCGCTGGTTGACGCAGGTGTTCTGGTTCGAACGCTGGAACTTCATCAGGCGGTAGATATCGACGCCCGACTTCGACGGATCGAGGTCTTCGGTGGCGCGGATAACGATACGGGTCGCGTCGACCTGGTCGACGATACCGCCGCGGCGAGCCGCAATGGCAGCACCGGAGTCACGCGCGACGATCGGCTCCATGCCGGTGCCCACGAACGGAGCTTCGGCACGCAGGAGCGGCACGGCCTGACGCTGCATGTTCGAGCCCATGAGCGCGCGGTTGGCGTCGTCGTTCTCGAGGAACGGAATGAGCGCTGCCGCGACGGACACGAGCTGCTTCGGCGACACGTCCATCAGGTTGATGGTGTCGCGCGGTGCGAGCATCACTTCACCGGCATGACGGCAAACGACGAATTCTTCAGCGAATTCGCCCTCCGGCGTCATTTCGGCGTTTGCCTGGGCGACGTAGTACTTGGCCTCCTCCATGGCGGAGAGGTACAGCACGTCGTTCGTCACCTTGCCGTCGATGATCTTGCGGTACGGCGATTCGATGAAGCCATACTTGTTCACGCGGGCAAACGTGGCCAGCGAGTTGATCAGGCCGATGTTCGGACCTTCCGGCGTTTCGATCGGGCAAATACGGCCGTAGTGGGTCGGATGCACGTCGCGGACTTCGAAGCCGGCGCGTTCGCGCGTCAGACCACCCGGGCCAAGAGCCGAAAGACGACGCTTGTGGGTGATTTCCGAAAGCGGGTTCACCTGGTCCATGAACTGCGAAAGCTGCGAGGAACCGAAGAATTCGCGAACAGCAGCGGCCGCCGGCTTGGCGTTGATGAGATCCTGCGGCATGACCGTGTCGATCTCGATCGACGACATACGCTCCTTGATGGCGCGTTCCATGCGCAGCAGACCCAGACGGTACTGGTTCTCCATGAGTTCGCCGACAGAACGCACACGGCGGTTTCCGAGGTTGTCGATGTCGTCGATCTCGCCCTTGCCGTCGCGCAGTTCGACGAGCATCTTGACCACAGCCAGGATGTCTTCCTTGCGCAGAACACGAACCGTATCCGGGCAATCCAGATCAAGGCGCATGTTCATCTTGACGCGACCGACAGCCGAGAGGTCGTAACGCTCGGCGTCGAAGAACAGCGACTGGAACATGGCTTCAGCCGATTCCATGGTCGGCGGTTCACCGGGACGCATGACGCGGTAGATATCGAACAGGGCGTCCTGACGGTTTTCGTTCTTGTCGGCAGACAGGGTGTTACGGATGTAGGCGCCGACATTGACGTGGTCGATGCCGAGAACCGGAATTTCCGTGAAGCCGTTCGACAGGATGATCGGAAGCGTCTTCTCGTCGATTTCGTCACCGGCTTCGAGGTAGATTTCACCCGTCGCGTAGTTGACGATGTCTTCGGCGAGATAGTTGCCGTAAAGTTCGTCGTTGGTGGCCTTCAGAGCCTTGAGGCCCTTGTCCTGAAGCTGGCGGAGCAGACGCGGGGTCAGCTTCTTGCCGGCTTCGATGACGACTTCACCCGTGTCGGCGTCGATCAGGTCGGCGACGATCTTGGTGCCCTTGAGCGCCTGCGGGTTGAACGGAACGCGCCAGCCCTCACCATCACGCTCGTAGGTGGATTTCGTGTAGAAGGTCGACAGAATTTCTTCGCCGTCCATGCCCAGCGCCATCAGCAGCGACGTCACCGGAATCTTGCGACGACGGTCGATACGGGCGAACACGATATCCTTGGCGTCGAATTCGATGTCGAGCCAGGAACCGCGATAGGGAATGACGCGGGCAGCGAACAGCAGCTTGCCCGACGAATGGCTCTTGCCCTTGTCGTGGTCGAAGAACACGCCCGGCGAACGGTGCATCTGCGAAACGATCACGCGCTCCGTACCGTTGACAATGAACGTGCCGTTCATCGTCATCAGCGGCATGTCGCCCATGTAGACGGACTGCTCCTTTATGTCCTTGATGGACTTCGCACCCGTATCCTCATCGATATCAAACACGATAAGGCGCAGCGTCACCTTCAGCGGGGCAGCATAGGTGAGATCGCGCTGGCGGCATTCATCCACGTCGAACTTCGGCGGGTCGAACTCGTAGGACACGAATTCGAGCATCGAGGCGCCGGAAAAATCGGTGATCGGGAAAACGGACTTGAAGACTGACTGCAGTCCTTCATCAGGACGACCGCCCTTCGGCTCCTCGACCATCAAAAACTGGTCATAGGAAGCCTTTTGAACCTCGATGAGGTTCGGCATTTCCGCGACTTCGGGGATTTTTCCAAAAAACTTGCGTACGCGCCTGCGACCGTTGAACGAAAGGGTCTGAGCCATCGTCGCTCCTTCAAAAGTTTGCATCCGGGCCTGCAACAGACGGAGGCCGCTGGCCAGTCGGCTCCGTCAAGTCATGGGTCATCAATCTCGTTCATCCGCGGTGCGGCCGGCCGGATTGCCGGGGACACCGAATCAGAACCATCCTCTTGAGAACCCATTACCCAAAAGCCGCTTTCAGGTGGCTCTTGGGTAATAAGTTGACAGAAATGGAGTTGGGGAAGGGCTTTCGCCCTTCCCCGGTAACGTCATTACTTGACGTCGACCTTAGCGCCAGCTTCTTCAAGCTTCTTCTTGAGGTCAGCAGCTTCAGCCTTGGAAACGGCTTCCTTGACCGGCTTCGGAGCGCCTTCGACGAGATCCTTGGCTTCCTTCAGGCCGAGACCCGTGATAGCGCGGACTTCCTTGATGACGTTGATCTTGTTGGCGCCAGCGTCAACCAGGATAACGTCGAACTCGGTCTTTTCTTCTTCAGCCGGAGCAGCAGCGCCGCCACCAGCAACAGCAGCCACAGCAACCGGAGCAGCGGCAGAAACGCCCCAAGCTTCTTCGAGAAGCTTGGACAGCTCAGCAGCTTCCAGAACGGTCAGGGTGGAGAGTTCTTCAACGATCTTTGCGAGATCAGCCATTGTCTTAGTTCCTTAATATATCGGTTCGAACCGGTTTGATTTCAACAGCGAAAAACCGCCTTAAGCGGCTTCGTCCTTCTTGGCATAGGCCGCGAACACGCGAGCAAGCTGGCTTGCCGGTGCTGCGGTGACCGTTGCAACGCGGGTCGCCGGGGCAACGAGAAGGCCCAGCAGCTTTGCGCGCAGCTCGTCGAGCGAAGGCAGGGTCGCAAGCGACTTGACTGCATCTGCGTTCAACGTGGTCGATCCCATGGCGCCACCGAGAACCACGAGCTTGTCGTTGGTCTTGGCGAATTCCATGACGATCTTCGGAGCCGTGATGGGATCATTGCTGTAGGCAATGAGGGTCTGACCCTTGAAAAGGTCCGACATACCTTCGGCTTCCGTGCCCTGAAGAGCGATCTTGGCCAGGCGGTTCTTCGCGACCTTGACGGTGCCGCCAGCGGTACGCATCTTGGAACGGAAGTCGTTCATCTGCGCAACGGTGACACCGGCATAGTGGGCCACGACAACCGAACCGGAAGCCTTGAAGACTTCGTTCAGTTCCGTGACGAATTCGCGTTTTTCCGCTCTTTCCACTGTCTGTCTCCAGTAGACAGGAAGGTAACCACCCCCCTGTCGGGTTTGCCTTTGCCTCAAGGGGCCATCTTCGAAAAGAGGACCCCGAGCGACGCTTGAGGATCCTGCCCCCTCGCGCTCACGTCATCCGACGTTAGGCACAAGGCTCACAAGGCTCGAACCGATTGGGATGCCTGAGCATCGAAATCTGGATCTTACCCGTCTCATGCAGGCAAACTGATTAAGGTCTGACCACCTGCAATCTCGGACAGGAAATCCGGTTTTACCCGGATTTACTCCCGGCCCTTGTGAGGCCGGGAATGCTTTGGAGGGGCCTTATCGAAAACCCCTGAATTCTTGCGATCAAGCAGCGTTGATCGTTGCCGGGTCGATCTTGACGCCCGGGCCCTGCGTGGAAGAGATCGCTACGCGCTTGACGTAGTTACCCTTCGCGCCGGCCGGCTTCGCCTTGACGACGGCATCGGCAAATGCACGGATGTTCTCTTCGAGAGCCTTGGCATCGAATGAGGCCTTGCCGATACCGGCATGGATGATACCAGCCTTCTCGACGCGGAACTCGACAGCGCCGCCCTTCGAAGCCTTGACCGCACCGGTGACGTCCATGGTCACGGTACCGACCTTCGGGTTCGGCATCAGGCCGCGCGGGCCGAGAACCTTGCCGAGACGGCCGACGAGCGGCATCAGGTCCGGGGTTGCGATGCAGCGATCGAAGTCGATCTTGCCGCCCTGGACGATTTCGAGCAGGTCTTCCGCACCGACGATGTCTGCACCGGCTGCCTTGGCTTCGTCAGCCTTGACGCCGCGAGCGAAGACGGCGACGCGAACGTCGCGGCCCGTGCCGTTCGGCAGGTTGACGACGCCGCGAACCATCTGGTCAGCGTGACGCGGATCAACGCCGAGGTTCATGGCGACTTCGATGGTTTCGTCGAACTTGGCGACAGCACGTTCCTTGACGAGGGTCACAGCCTCAGAAAGGCCATAGAACTTCTCGGCATCAATGCCTTCGCGGATCTTCTGAATACGCTTTGCAAGCTTGGCCATGATCAACCCACCACTTCCAGGCCCATGGAGCGGGCAGAGCCCTCGACCATTGCCATTGCGCCTTCCACGTCGGCGGCGTTCAGATCCTTCATCTTGGCTTCGGCGATAGCGCGAACCTGATCACGGGTGATCGAGCCGGCCTTGGCGCCCTTGCCAGGAGTCTTGGAACCGCTCTGGATCTTCGCTTCCTTCTTCAGGAAGTAAGTGACCGGCGGCTTCTTCATCGCGAACGTGAAGGACTTGTCCTGGTAATAGGTGATGACGACCGGAATCGGCATACCCTTTTCCATTTCCTGCGTGGCGGCATTGAACGCCTTGCAGAATTCCATGATGTTAATGCCACGCTGACCGAGCGCAGGACCGATGGGCGGCGACGGGTTTGCCGAGCCGGCCTTCACCTGCAGCTTGAGCTGGCCTGCAACTTTCTTAGCCATTTCTCTCTGCCTTTCGTATGCGGACCGGATTTCCGGCCCATGAATTGCCGGGCGGACCCGGCGGCTGCGGTTGCGTGGTTCGCTCACATGACCCGGCTTAGGTCACCTTGCTCCCACGCGGTCGGGGCAATGCCCCTCCGGTCAGATCTTTTCGACCTGACCGTATTCGAGTTCGACCGGCGTAGCGCGGCCAAAAATGGAAACTTCGACTTTCAGGCGCGAACGCTCTTCGTCCACATCCTGAACAGTGCCGTTGAACGAAGCAAACGGACCGTCGGAAACGCGAACCTGCTCACCGATCTCGAAGGAGACGGAAGACTTGGGACGCTCAACACCGGCCTGAACCTGGCCAAGGATACGATCAGCCTCACTGTCGGGAATCGGAACCGGCTTATTGTCGGAACCAAGGAAACCCGTGACCTTCGGCGTGTTCTTGATAAGGTGAAACACCTCATCCGTCAGCTGTGCGCGAACGAGAACATAACCGGGGAAGAACTTGCGCTCGGAATCGACCTTTCGGCCGCGTCGTACTTCCACGACCTTCTCGGTCGGAACCAGGATCTTTTCGAACAGATGCTCGAGACCCTTCTGCTTCGCCTTCTCCTCGATGGACTCTGCCACCTTTTTTTCAAAATTGGAGTAAGCGTGGACGATATACCAGCGCGCGGCCATGTTCATTCCACCCGATTACTTGCCAACACTGAGGACGAGGCTGATCAGCCAGCCAATGAGCTGGTCGGCAGCAAAGAAGAACAATGCCGCCAGAACAACCATGAACAGAACCATGGCCGTCGAGATCACCGTCTCGCGGCGCGAGGGCCACGTCACTTTTGCCGTTTCGGAGCGAACCTGCTGCAGAAACGCAAATGGATTTACCTTGGATGCCATTGACCGCCCACGCCATTACGGCGCGTAAAGCTGACTAGCTCAGCCCCACGCACCGCGTGTCTGTTTAACCCTACATAAACGCCGATTCTGTTTTACACAAGAGGGCGCCTCGCTTTTCATGGCCACTCGTCAGCGAGTTACCGCGATGAAGTGGCAGGGGCAGAGGGGCTCGAACCCCCGACCTGCGGTTTTGGAGACCGCCGCTCTACCAACTGAGCTATACCCCTATCGCGTTGACGAAGCAGTTTGCACCGCCCGTTGCGAACATGGCGCTCCTTTACGGCGGCTTTTCGCCGTTGGCAAGACCGATTTGTCAGTTTTTTCATCGTCCCCCCACTTTTCCCGGGATCACTGACATTAACCTAACGCTGTGACGATTTGACCGACGCAAATCGAAACGCTTGGCAAACCCTGAAAGCGCGCTACTATGGTTACTCAAAAATAAATAAGGGGAATGTTGGTATGGACGTCTTGAACGGAAGAATCGCAGGCCCACTCATTGTTCGGGATACGGTGGAGCTTGGCGGACAGATTGATGTCGGTGCCACCGTGCGGCCCGGAGCCACCTTCTTCATCCGCGGCCTCGTCGGCGGCTATCTTCGCGTCCAGAAGGGCGCTCGGGTCGTTCTGCGCGGCATTGTCGCTGGCGACGTCGACATTGAGGAAGGAGCCAATGTCGAAATTTACGGCTGCGTGACCGGCCGCATTCGCGACAAGAGCGGCTGTTGCCGCCGGTCCTCCGACACGGCCTGACCTCCCTCCTACCCCCCCCCCGCACGCCGCATCGACGAGCACCCCGCCCTGACACGACCCCGCCCCTGCGGGGTTTTTTAATGGGCGTCTTGCATCAACGAGAAAAGGCCCCGCCATTTCTGGCAGGGCCTTTTCCATTCAGATGACGAAGCCGTCTCAGGGCAAGGCCAGAGGCCTCGCCCAATCACCGATTACTCGATGATGGATGCGACGATGCCGGCGCCGACGGTACGGCCGCCTTCGCGGATAGCGAAGCGCAGCTTTTCTTCCATCGCGATCGGAACGATCAGCTCAACGGCAACGGTCACGTTGTCGCCCGGCATAACCATTTCCGTGCCTTCCGGCAGCGTCACGATGCCCGTCACGTCCGTCGTACGGAAGTAGAACTGCGGACGGTAGTTCGTGAAGAACGGCGTATGACGGCCGCCTTCTTCCTTCGTCAGGATGTAGGCTTCAGCCATGAACTTCTTGTGCGGCTTCACAGAACCCGGCTTGCACAGGATCTGACCACGCTCGACGCCGTCACGGGTAACGCCGCGAACCAGTGCACCGATGTTGTCGCCGGCCTGGCCCTGGTCGAGCAGCTTGCGGAACATTTCAACGCCGGTCACCGTCGTCTTCGACGTCGGACGGATGCCGACGATTTCGACTTCTTCACCAACCTTGACGATACCGCGCTCGACGCGGCCGGTCACAACCGTACCACGGCCAGAGATCGAGAACACGTCTTCGATCGGCATCAGGAACGGCTGGTCGATCGGACGCTCAGGCGTCGGGATGTAGGCGTCGACAGCGGCCATCAGTTCGCGGATCGCGTCTTCGCCGATCTTCTTGTCCGAGTCTTCCAGAGCAGCAAGAGCAGAGCCCTTGATGATCGGGATATCGTCGCCCGGGAAGTCGTAGGACGAAAGAAGTTCGCGAACTTCGAGTTCGACGAGTTCCAGAAGTTCCGGATCGTCAACCTGGTCGACCTTGTTCAGGAACACAACGATAGCCGGAACGCCAACCTGACGGGCGAGCAGGATGTGCTCGCGGGTCTGCGGCATCGGGCCGTCAGCAGCCGAGCAAACCAAGATCGCGCCGTCCATCTGCGCTGCACCGGTGATCATGTTCTTGACGTAGTCGGCGTGGCCGGGGCAGTCAACGTGCGCATAGTGACGGTTGGCCGTCTCATACTCGACGTGAGCCGTCGAGATCGTGATACCACGGGCCTTTTCTTCCGGAGCGGCATCGATCTGGTCGTATGCCTTGAACTCGCCGAAGAACTTCGTGATCGCTGCCGTCAGCGACGTCTTGCCGTGGTCAACGTGCCCGATCGTACCAATGTTAACGTGCGGCTTCGTCCGCTCAAACTTGCTCTTTGCCATATGAATACTTTTCCTATGATCCGTAAGGTGGTTGACCCGGCGAACCGGTTTGGTCTGGCCCTTTAAGGCTTTCGCAAGCAATGCGCAAGCCTTAAAGCGCGCGACGGGCGTTTGCCCTTAACACCGCGTATGCGAGGATTTTGTGACACCTGCATCGCCGGAGGAAAATCACCTGCCCTGCGACGGCAGGAGGCAGCCCGACGAATTGCCGGTCAGCGCTGCTTCAGGATAGGGTCGCCACGACGTATTGTTTCACAAAAGAGATATCATGGCTCAGTCGCAAACGAAGGAAACGGCATTGGGAGCGGCTCTCCGGGCCGCCGAAATCGGCGCCGAAAGCACGCTGGCGCGGCTGCGCATCTACGCGGCGCTCGTCATGACGATTCCGCATGTGGTGCGTTTCCTGTCCCTCGGGCCTGACCATCACGGCGGGATCCGCATCCAGAGCCTGCTGCTTCTGGCCATGCTGCTCTTCAGTGGTGTTACAACCCTCGTTCTCATCGCGAGGAACCGCTACGGCGTATGGGCACAGTATCTTCTGGCGGTGTTCGATGCGGCCATGGTGGCAGCCATCTGCTATCTTTCTCTCCAGTTCAGCGGCCTTTCCGGCGTTTGGGTATTTGCGACCCCGACGGCCTGGACGATACCGGTGCTGCTTGCCACCGGCGCCATGCGCTACCACCCCGGTATTCAGCTCACCTCGACACTGCTGTTCATCGTCGCGCTGGTGGCGGTCATCCTGCTCTCACCCGAGGCGCCGGCGGATAGCCTCGCCACCGCAACCGCCGAACCGGAACACCTGGCCGGTATCGCACCGACCGTGACGCGTCTCCTACTGATTCTGGCGATTGGCGGGGCGACGGTTTCCATCATGCGGCGCAGCCGGTCGCTTCTGATGCGGGTCGAATCGGAAGCCCTGTCGAAGGCGGCGCTGGTGCGCTTCCTGCCGGCGGAGATCGTGCCGCTGGTGACATCGGGCGATGAACAGGCAAAGGGCCGGCGTCAAACGGTTGCGATCCTCTTCGCCGACATGCGCGATTCGACCCGCATGGCTGAGCGGCTCGACCCCTTCGCCGTCTCGGAGATCATCGCCTCCTTCCGCACGGTCGTTCAGGAAGCCGCCCGCCGCAATGGCGGCATGATCGACAAATTCATCGGCGATGGTGCCCTGGTGCTGTTCGGCGTCCCTGAAATGAACGGGGCGGATGCCGCCCACGGCCTGCAATGCGGCCTCGATATCGTTCGCATGATTGCCGAGTTGCAGGAGACACGACCGGAAGCGGAACGCTACTCCGTCGGTGTTGGCATTCACTATGGCGAGGTTTTTTGCGGCGTCATCGGCAACGAGGATCGGCGAGAATTCACGGTCATCGGCGACCCGGTGAATGTCGCGGCGCGAATCGAGGCGGCAACCCGACCGGCCAATGTCTGTCTCCTCGCATCCGGGGATGTCGTAAAGGCAGCCAAGGCAGAAGGTAGCTGGCGCGTGTTTTCCCGCGAACAACTACGCGGCAGGGAAACGCACACCACGCTGATGGTGCCGAAGCCGGAAAACGATGTTTGAGGATGGAGCGGGTAGCGGGAATCGAACCCGCGTATTCAGCTTGGAAGGCTGCTGCTCTACCATTGAGCTATACCCGCGGGGGTATGATCGATCCGATGACGGATGGTGGAGGGAGTTGGATTTGAACCAACGTAGGCTGAGCCAACGGATTTACAGTCCGTCCCCTTTAACCACTCGGGCATCCCTCCAGTATCCGACCGGATCGACATCCTTGCGACCCCGAAGCGTTTGAAGCGCCTCGTGATCTGGGCGGCTATATGACGGCCCCACGGCGTGATGTCAACACGCCGATTTCAGAAAATTCGCGAAAAATATTTCGTCCACAGCCGGGGCTATTCCGGGTCGACCCTATGCCCCGCCTGCGGGACTAGCTATAAGAGGCGCATGAGCAAAGATAACGACAACGACCGTTCCGCCCGTGACACCCACTATGCGACGCTGCGCCGCGCCGTGCGCGATTCCAAGCGCGAGCGGGGAGAAATCCCCACGCCGCAGCAGGGAAAATGGGGAAAATCGTCCCGGGACAGTAATTTCAAACCGCCGCAGCTTCAGCCGGATCAGGTCTTGCTCTACGGTCTGCACACCGTGCGCGCTGCACTGGACAATCCCGCCCGCAAACTGGTGAAACTTTCGGTAACGCGCAACGCGCTCGCCAGGCTCGGGATTGAGGAAGGCGCAGATATCGGCTTTCCTGTGGAAATCGTCTCGCCACAGGAGATCGACAAGGTTCTTGGACCCGACGCCATCCATCAGGGCGTGATGCTGGAAACCCGGCCCCTGCCCGTTCGTCGCCTCGATGCGCTGAAGGATAGCCCGTTGCTTCTGGTGCTCGATCAGGTCACCGATCCGCATAATGTCGGCGCGATCATGCGTTCTGCCGTCGCCTTCGATGCCGGTGCCGTCATCACGACGCAGCGTCACAGCCCGACGGAATCCGGCGTTCTTGCCAAATCCGCCTCCGGTGCGCTGGAACTCATTCCCTACATTCAGGCTGGTAATCTGGCGGATACGCTGAACGAACTGCACAAGCTCGGCTTCTATTCCATCGGCCTTGATTCGGAAGGGCCGCAGCCACTCGAAACCACCTTCAAGGGCGACAAGATCGCGCTTGTGCTGGGTTCCGAAGGCAAGGGACTGCGCCAGAAGACCCGTGAAACCGTCAGCGCGCTCGCACGACTGGATATGCCGGGCGCCATCAAATCGCTCAATGTCTCCAATGCCTGCGCCATTTCGCTTTACGCAGCCAAGCTTCATCTGACAAGATGAGGGCATGATTGCCGTCTTCACAGATCTCGACGGAACGCTGCTCGATCACCACACCTATCGGTTCGACGCGGCGCTTCCGGCCATCGGCTTGTTGCGCGAACGGTCTATCCCACTCATCCTTGCCTCATCCAAAACAGAGGCAGAGATGCGTCCGATTGCTAATGCACTCGGCCTCGATACACCGATGATCGTGGAGAATGGAGCCGGGATCGCGCGATTCGGCGATGATTCAGTGAACGACGCGCCGGTTTATGCGCGAATCAGACAAGCCCTCGGCTCCCTGCCCGCCTCTCTATCGGACCGTTTCAGCGGCTTTGGCGAATGGAGCGTCGAAGAGGTTTCCCGACAGACGGGCTTGCCACATGAAAATGCCCGCCTTGCCCGGCAACGGCGCTTTTCCGAACCCGGCCTGTGGCTGGGATCCGAAGAGGAGCGGCATGAGTTTATCGCGTTGATGGAGCAGGAAGGGTTCACCGCCATTCAGGGCGGACGCTTCTTCACCATCATGCCGCATGGTTCGAAGGCAGACGCCATGATGCGTGTCGCCGGGGCATTTGCAAAAGCCCGCGGAGAGCCCGTCTTCACCATCGCGCTTGGCGATGCGCCGAACGATCTGGCCATGCTGAAAGCAGCAGACCGCGGCATCATCATCGCCAACCCGCATCACAACCCCCTGCCCGTCACCGAACGGGAACGGAATGGCGCGATCCTGCGTTCCACATTGGCCGGCCCGGCCGGCTGGAACGAGGTCATGCTGGTCTGCCTTGCCTGTATTGATGCAGGCACACTCTGACATCGATACCAACTCACAGGCCCGAACCGGGTCGATCTTCCGGATGGAGCAATTCAGGCAGCGCTGCGGCGCGAAGAAGAAAGGACGATTTGCATGGCGGATTTCCACCAGAACGGCGTCGTGGCCACCCTTCACAATCTCAGGGAAAGACCGATCGCCGAAATCGAGCGAGAACTCGCCCATTTCGCCCAGACACGCCCCATCACACTCATCCTGCCTTCGCTTTTTTCCGAACTGGAGGCGCCGGCGTTGGAAAACATCGTCGATGAACTGAGCCTTGTTCCCTATCTCTCGCACATCGTCATCGGGCTCGATCAGGCCGACCGGGATCAGTATCGGTACGCCAAGGCCTATTTTGCCCGTCTGCCCCACCGCCACAGCATTCTATGGAACGACGGACCAAGATTGCGCGCGGTGGATGAAAAGCTGAAAGCCGCCAGCCTTTCACCCGACCAGCCGGGCAAGGGCCGCAATGTGTGGTTCTGCATCGGCTATGTATTGGGTGCGCGCAATGCCGGCGTGGTGGCTCTGCATGATTGCGACATCACCACCTACTCCCGCGAAATGCTCGCCCGCCTCGTTTATCCCGTCACGCATCCGGATTTCCGCTTCCTCTTTTCCAAGGGCTATTATCCACGCGTCGCGCGGCGCACACTGAACGGCCGCGTCTCGCGCCTGCTGGTTACGCCGCTTTTGCTCAGTCTGGAGCGCGTCTACGGCCACCACCCCTATATCGATTATCTCAAGGCTTTCCGCTATCCGCTGGCGGGCGAGTTTGCGATGCGCGCGCATGTGCTCGCCGATCTGCGCATCCCCTCCGACTGGGGGCTGGAAATCGGTGTGCTTTCGGAGCTGTGGCGGAACTATTCGAATCAGTCGATCTGCCAGGTGGACATTGCCGACACCTATGACCACAAGCATCAGCCGCTTTCACCCGAGGATGCTTCAACCGGGCTTTCTCGCATGTCCACCGATATCGCCAAGGCGTTGTTCCGCAAGCTTGCCACCGATGGCGTGGTGTTCAGCCAGGAATCGCTGCGCTCCCTGAAGGCAACCTATTACCGCACGGCGCTCGATCTCGTGGAAATCTACCATAATGATTCGCGCATGAACGGCCTGACGACAGACCGGCATCGCGAAGAGCAGGCGGTCGAGCTTTTCGCGGCCAATGTTCTGGAAGCCGGCAATGTCTTTCTTGACCAGCCGGATGCAACACCCTTCATGCCAAGCTGGAACCGGGTGCAAAGCGCCCTGCCCGATCTGCTTGACGAGATCCAGACCGCCGTCCGTCTCGACAGCGAGGAAGGCTGATCACCCAAAACAGAAAAGCAACGCGGAGGCTATCCGCGTTGCTCTGCAGTCGATGGGAAAGCGGATTACTTCGCGGCGGACAGCGCCTGGGCAATCGCATCCTTGAGCGCCAGACGGCGACGGCGAAGGGCACTTTCGGCTTCTTCCGAAAGCATATCCACGCGCGTTTCAGACCGGTGAATCTGGTCGTTCACATCGTCATATTCCTCGAGAACCTTGGCAAAACGTGCATCCGAAACCTTGAGGGCGTGGATGGCGTCAAGCTGGTCGGGGAATTCTTCACCGAGAGTGTGCGGGGTATTGGACATGTTTCCTCCTGTTTGGTGGTTGCCCTGATCATAGGAGAACTCACTACCGGTCAACTTTGATCGAAATCAAAACACAGTCCGATATGCCGATATTTTACCTGAGAAACGTCAAGTTCACAGCCGGTATCATCGACCCGCCGCCGTGCGACCCGGTCGGCGCAAAGACAATGTATTATTCAAAATAAAAATCACATCGACACAAAAATATAGAGTATAAATTGATACAAATTCATCAAAACGCAAATATCTTCATTTTAAAAAAATGCAATAATTCAAAAATCAATAATTTATTTCGAATTCAGAGAGATGTGCCACGCGCATGTGAGCGATTATTGACAAATTTCAACCGCAAACCAGCGGTGAGAAAAGCCAATACGAGAAGGTTAGCTCTATAAATTCGGCGCAAAGCCGCTTTCAGCATTTACCCTTGAATGTACGACGGCAAGCACGTCCGCCAGCCCAATCGCCAGCGCCTGCTAAATCTCTCATTTCAACTGGGAATTTATGGTGCCCCCGGCAGGATTCGAACCCGCGACCCCCTGATTACAAATCAGGTGCTCTACCAACTGAGCTACAAGGGCACTTGGGTTGGCAAGTAGCATATTCTGCCGCTGTGTAAAGGGAAAATTGATGGGCAGGCTGCGTCGCTCAAATGACGCAGGCGAACCCTATATGAGTAAAACGGCTTGAGACTTCGCCTCTTTCGCCTATAACCGACCCATTCAGTTTGCAGGACCGAAGGCATGCCCCAGCCGTTCCAGACCATCTCGTTCGTGGCCTCCGCTGTGCCGGAGGCACAGGAAGCGCGTGAGGAACTGGTCCGTCTATATGGCGACGCCTCTTTCTATGAAGCCGATGTGATCGTCGTGCTTGGCGGCGATGGCTTCATGTTGCAGACGCTGCATGCCACAATGAACAGCGGCCAAAGCGTTTACGGCATGAACCGCGGCTCCGTCGGCTTTCTGATGAACGAATACCGCACGACCGATCTCATTGAACGCATCGCCGCCTCCGTGGAAAACAAGTTCCATCCTCTGCGGATGATTACGGAGGACAGCGAAGGGATTCTGCGCTCTGCGCTCGCCATCAACGAAGTGTCGCTGTTTCGTCAGTCCTATCAGGCCGCCAAGCTGCGGGTCGAGGTTGATGGCACCGTGCGGCTTGAGGAACTCATCTGCGATGGCCTGATGGTCGCCACCCCCGTTGGGTCAACCGCCTATAATCTTTCCGCTCATGGCCCTATCCTGCCACTGGAATCGCGACTTCTGGCCATGACGCCGGTCAGCGCGTTTCGTCCGCGGCGTTGGCGTGGCGCGCTGCTGCCTGAAACCGCGGTTGTGGATATCCAGATCCTCGAACCCGGCAAGCGCCCCGTCAACGCTGTTGCCGATCACACCGAGGTCAAATCGGTCCTCAAGGTTCGCATCGAACAATCGCGCGAAACGACGGCTCGCATCCTGTCCGACCCCAACCGCTCCTGGTCCGATCGCATTCTCGCGGAACAGTTCGCAACCTGAGCCTCCCATGGAGACGCCAATGCAGCGCATGACATCCGGATTTCTGGCTGCAAGCCTCGTGATGCTCACCCTGCCAGTGCGGGCAGCGGATATCGAAAGCGTACCGGTCGAGGCGATTTTTGCAACGAGCAGCGGATTCTGGGAGGAATCGCCGGCGGATGTCGCGCAAGACAGCCGGCCTCGCAAGGGCTATTACAAGCTCATCGCACTGCGCCAGCCAGACCGCACGGCCAAGGTCTATCTGCAACAGGTTGCGGTATCCGACACCGGCCTTGCTCTGGTCGAAAGCGTCGAGCTGGAAGAGCTTTCGGCACTCCGGCCCTATGTGACCGATATTCGTCCGGAAAGTTCGAACGGCGTCACCACGCAGCCGGGCCTTTTCGCCAGCGTGTTTCTGAAGACCGACCCGGCCCAGCGCGAACCGGAAACCTGGACCGTGCTGATTGATGACCTCGGCGAAATCCGGGTTGAACGGGCGACCAACTGAGGCGGCAGGTCACGCGGGTTCGGCTTATCGCGGCTGACGGGGGTGGTATGGACTTTCTGAATGCGACAAGAGCGATCGAGCAGTTCGCCTATGAACTCATGCTGTGGGTTCTCTTCTACCCGCTCACCGTCATCAAGGTCATCATCAATCCCGGCCGGATGATGGACTATGTGGCGACCGAAAGCCTCAAGGACGAAAAGGAAGCCTATGCGAATGCAATGCGGCCAGCGCTTTTCCTGCTCGTATCGCTTGCCATCGGCGCTCTCTTCGTGCCGCTTACGCCGCAGGAGGTGGCCGCCATCTCCAGTTCACGCATGGGAAAGGCGATTACCGAAAGCCTGATGGCGCTGCTGCTCTTCCGCATGGTGATCTTCACATTCTTCCCCATCACCGGCGCAGTCATCTACGATCTCTTTACGCCTGGAAGCATCAACCGTGACACGCTCCGGCTGCCTTTCGCGCAACAATGCTATATCATGGCGCCCTACGCCCTCGTCACCTCCCCTTGCCTCATTCTTGCTGGCCGTGGTGACGTATGGGCCGTGGGCGCGCTTGGGGTCGCCATCCTGTGGCTGCTCTTTGCCGAAATGGTCTTTTTCCGCCGGCGTGCGCAATTCGGTTGGCCGGGCACGATATTCGCGGCAATAATGGTCTTCGTCATCGGCGAACTTGTCAGCCAGACCAGCATCGCGCTTTTGACGATGTGACTGCGACACGACTCCGGCGACGAAAAAGCCCGGCGCGATGGCCGGGCTCTTGTCTCGTCAAACCGTTCGAACTCAATCGATGTCGGCGACGGCTGCGTCCGCCTTGCCGCTGATGCGGTGGGCAAGTGCCGCTTCCATGAACTCGTTCAGGTCGCCATCCAGCACATCACCCGGCGCGGTGCTTTCCACACCGGTGCGCAGGTCCTTCACGAGCTGATAGGGCTGAAGCACGTAGGACCGGATCTGATGACCCCAGCCGATATCCGTCTTCGACGCGGCTTCGGCGTTGGCGGCCTCCTCGCGCTTCTTCAGCTCTGCTTCATAAAGGCGGGCGCGCAGCATGTCCCAGGCCTTGGCGCGGTTCTTGTGCTGCGAACGTTCCTGCTGGCAGGCCACGACGATGCCGCTCGGAATATGCGTGATACGCACGGCCGAGTCGGTGGTGTTGACGTGCTGACCACCCGCGCCCGACGACCGGTAGGTGTCGATACGGCAATCGCTCTCGTTGACCTCGATCTGGATCGAGTCATCGACCACCGGGTAGACCCAGATGGACGAGAACGAGGTGTGGCGGCGCGCGTTCGAATCGTAGGGCGAAATACGCACCAGGCGATGCACGCCCGATTCGGTCTTCATCCAGCCGTAGGCATTGTGGCCCTTGACGAGGATCGTCGCGGACTTGATGCCGGCCTCTTCGCCATCGCTCACCTCGAGCAGTTCGACCTTGAAGCCGGACCGCTCCGCCCAGCGGGTGTACATGCGCAAAAGCATGTTCGCCCAGTCCTGGCTTTCCGTGCCGCCTGCGCCCGAATGCACTTCCACATAGGTGTCATTCGCGTCAGCCTCGCCGGAGAGCATGGCTTCCACCTGGCGGCGGTTTGCTTCGGCGCGCAGCGCCTTCAGTGCATTCTCGGCGTCGGTGACGATGTCGGCGTCACCCTCTTCCTCGCCCATCTCGATCAGTTCGACATTGTCGTTCAACTGCTGTTCGAGCGAACGCACGCCGGAGATCGACTCTTCCAGTTGCTGCCGCTCGCGCATCAGCTTCTGGGCTTCGGAAGCATTATTCCAGAGGTTCGGGTCCTCTGCCTTGTTATTCAACCAGTCCAGTCGTCTTACCGCCTGATCCCAGTCAAAGATGCCTCCTCAGCAGGCTTATGGCCTGCTTGATTTCGTCGGTTACGTTTACGATTTCAGCTCGCATGGTTCCATTCTTCCTGTCGTCGGAAAACGCCCCGTGCATAAAAGCGACGGGCGAGGATGTAAACCCCCGCCCGTATCCTCAGTTCCTTCAAAGCGGTCGAAGGGCGATCACTTCGCGTTCAGGAAATCACCGGTTTCGAGCAGAATGAACTCGTTATTGGCGGCCTTGCCGATTTCCCGCCCGCCGGAAAATGGCAGGTTGTTGTCGTTGGCGATCATGATGTGGGTGTCATCGACGCGCATCACATCTTCAATCGTAAAGAAGGGGAAAGTGAACCTGCCGTTCGGCTCACGACCGGTCACAGACTTGAGCGCCTTGCCGTCCGGATCGTTCACGTCCATCAGGTCGATATAACCGATGCGGTGAATGAAGCCGTCGGCATCGATCCTGGACGTATCGACCAGAACGATGTGCTTGACCTTGGCGGAAACCGGATAGCATGCAGACTTGTCCTGCGCATCCGCTGCACAGGCAAGGCTGGCATCGCCCTCGCCATTGTCACGCTCAATCACCAGCGCGCGCGTGGCGTCTATGAAGTTGAAATCACCGATGGCGGCGGCACCTTCGGCCAGCTTGAACTTGAAGCTCTGGCCGGTCCACTCGGCCTTGCCGGTATCGAAGGTTATGACCCGCAGGTAATCACCTTCCGGCTTGCCGTCGTCGCCAAGCAGTGGCTTTTCGAGCATGCCCCAGAGCAGGTTGGTTCCGGGCTGAAGCGCCATGCCTTCATAGCCGCCGGAACGCTGCACCCGGAAATCCTTGCCCGGAACTGCGGGAACGACGGTGCCGGGCGTATCCGGACCGGTCAGGGCCTTGCCGTCCAACAGGGTCGGATAAACGGCCACGATACGGCCATCCGCCTTCGCGCGAATGATATAGGGCCCGAACTCGTCCCCGATCCAGATTTCGCCGTTGAGATACTGGATGCTTTCCGGGTCGAAATCGGCACCCGTCAGATAGCGGCTGTCCGTACCCTCATAGGCAATGCGGAAAGGAACCTTGCGGTCGGGATCACGCAGAAACACGGTCTCGGCGCGCTCGATCTTGCCGGCGGCGAAGTCGGGCTTCATGCGATGAAAGAACAACAGCGCATCCGGGCTGTTCAGCTTGGCGCCGTAACCGTTATCCGTCAACGTGAAGACGCTGCCGTCCTCTGCACGGTTCATGGCGAAACCGGACATGCCCTGCATGGGCTGGCCGATAAACGGCAGCGAAATGCCCGTCAGGTGGCTGCCATAGGCCTTGCCGACGTCGCCCGGCACGGTCATCGGCTTGTCGTTGCGGGCCTTGCCGGTGAACTTGCCGGAAATCCAGGCATCACGCGGCGCATCGGCCGGCGGGGCAATGAGCGAAAGGGCCGGCAGATAGACATGGCCGGCAAGTTTTGACGGGAAGGCCTTCTCCTCGGCGGCAGCCGACAGGCTGAGTGCGGCAAGCGCAACGGAGGTCATAATGGCGCGTTTCAACATCGGGGGGTTCCTCACATCCGATTGAAGTGGACCCGCCGGACTTATCCGCCATGTGTGACAGAGGGTTTTCAGAAAGATCGACGTTTCATGACGCCAAACGAAAACCGCCACGGCATGACCGTGGCGGTTCTGTCGATCTTCGCGAGAAACCGGAGGCCAATCAGAAGAGGCCGCCGGAACCGGACTGTACGGCCTGCTGGGCCTGCGGCGAGGTGCGGAGAATTTCCTCCGGTGCCATCGTGCCTTCCATGCCGATCACCGAGAAGCTGTCGGCCGGGCCGGTGCCGGGCTTGAATGCTTCCATGATCATGTCCGGGTCGCCTTCCGATGCCTGCATGCCCGTCTTGCGGTTGACCGGGATCATGACCATGCCTTCCGGCACGATGAACTTCGACGGTGGCGTGCCCTTCACGGCTTCCTGCATGAAGTTGTTGAACAGCGGCGCAGACAGCGCACCACCTGTACCACCACGGCCGAGCGGCGTGGGCGTATCGTAACCGATATAGAGACCGGCAACGAGATCCGGCGTGTAGCCGACGAACCAGGCGTCCTTTTCGTCATTGGTCGTACCGGTCTTGCCGGCCACGTCGCGGTCGAGATTGACCTTGCCGGCCGCCGTACCGCGCTTGACCACGCCTTCCATCATCGAGGTGATCTGGTAGGCGGTCATCGGATCGAGAACCTGCTCGCGGTTATCCACGATCTGCGGCTCGTCCTGCCCGCTCCAACTCGGCGCATTGCAGCCTTCACAGGTGCGCTCCTCGTGGCGGAAGATGGTCTTGCCGTAACGGTCCTGAATGCGGTCGATCAGTGTCGGCTTGATCTGCTTGCCGCCATTGGCGAGAACGGCATAGGCCGAAACCATGCGCATGACCGTCGTTTCACCGGAACCCAGCGACATGGCGAGCACCGGCAGCATCTTGTCGTAAATGCCGAAGCGTTCGGCGTATTCGGCAACGAGGCTCATGCCCATGTCATCGGCGAGACGCACGGTCATCAGGTTGCGCGATTTCTCGATGCCAAGACGCAAGGTCGAGGGGCCGGCCGAACCGCCACCATAGTTTTCCGGCTTCCACACCTTGCCGCCGGAGACGATCTCGATCGGTGCGTCCATGATGACTGAGGCGGGTGTATAACCATTGTCGAGCGCCGCAGCGTAGACGAAGGGCTTGAAGGAGGAACCGGGCTGGCGCATGGCCTGCGTGGCGCGGTTGAACTCCGACTGCGCGTAGGAGAAGCCGCCGGCAATCGCCAGGACACGGCCGGTATGCGGGTCCATGGCCACGAGGCCGCCCTGCACCTTCGGAGGCTGGCGCAGGCGCCACTGACGCGACGTCTTGCCGCCGACCTGCTCGACATAGATGACATCGCCGCGCGACAGGACGCCCTCGGGCGACTTCGCGGTCTTGTAGGCACCGGTTGCGGAACGGAAGGCCCAGCGCATGGCATCCGGCGCGATGGTGCCGGTCGTTCGCTCGGCTACGACGCGACCGCTGCCGTCGCGCGACGGCTGAAGACCGATCTGTACGCCCTCTGGCGTTGCATCGAGCACTGTCGCGAGCTGCCATTCCGGCACGTCGCGCAGACCCGACACTTCGGCAAGCGCCTCGCCCCACTCCTTCACACCGTCGAGGCGGGTGACCGGACCGCGGAAGCCGCGGCGTTCGTCGTAATCGACCAGACCATCCTGAAGCACCTTGCGGGCAGCCACCTGAATACGGGGATCAAGCGACGTGCGCACGGAAAGGCCACCTTCATACAGCGCCTTTTCACCGTAGCGATCGATAATCTGGCGGCGAACCTCCTCGGCAAAGTAATCGGATGCCATGAGATAGGCGCCACCGCGGCGCATGTTGACGCCGAGATCCTGCTTCTTGGCGTCTGTCGCCTCGTCAACCGTGATGTAGCCGTCCTCGGCCATTCGGTCGATCACGTAGTTGCGACGCGCGATGGCCGCGTCGGTCTTGCGGAACGGGTGGTAGTTGTTCGGCCCCTTCGGCAGACCGGCGAGGTAAGCGGTTTCGGCAATGGTCAGTTCGGTCACGGACTTGTTGAAGTAGGTGAGCGCAGCGCTGGCGATGCCGTAGGCGTTCTGGCCGAAGAAGATTTCGTTCAGATAGAGTTCGAGGATCTTGTCCTTCGAATAGGCTTTCTCGATGCGGAAGGAGAGGATTGCCTCCTTCACCTTGCGCGACATCGTCTGGTCGGCGGTCAGCAGGAAGTTCTTGGCCACCTGCTGCGTGATGGTGGATGCGCCCTCGGGACGGCGGTCAGAGCCGATGTTCTGAAGGTTGTTGACCACGGCGCGCGCCAGACCATAGGGGTCGACACCCGGATGCGTGTAGAAGTTCTTGTCTTCGGCGGCGATAAAGGCAGCCTTGACGCGATCCGGAATGGCCTGGATCGGCAGGAACAGGCGCTTTTCCTTGGCATACTCCGCCATCAATTCACCGTTACCGGCATGAACGCGCGTCGTCACCGGCGGTGCATAGGCGCTCAGGACCGCGTAGTCCGGCAGGTCGCGCATCACGCCGGCCAGATAAATGGCAACTGCGGCGGCTGCGCCCAGAAACAGAACGCTGGCCAGCCCGAAGAAGTATCCAATCAATCTGATCATGCAGTGCTACCGTTTCCCCGCCCTTGACCGGCGCGTATCATCCCATACCGCGTGTTGCGGCGTTTTGCACGTCACGTCCCCGTTGGCAAGCCATATGCCGGAGCGAAGACCCAAAGTCGAATCTGACGCGTATCACTTTGGAAGAAGGTTACCCTTCCAACATTGTGAATGTGGGCAAAATAGGACTCAAAGCGCTCAACCTGGCACCCTGTCCCCAGTTTTCCACGCCTGCCGGACACGAGACGTAACCTCAACCACCCCCGGCGACCGCTGTCTTGCGATAGCGCGCAATTGCGACAGCAAGGAGATCGGCCACTTTTTTTCTCCATTCGGCATCCAGAAGCAGCTTCTCGTCTTCCGGATTGGACAGAAAACCCAGCTCCAGCAGCACGGAGGGAATGTCATGCGCCTGCAGCACGCGGAAACCGGCAAAGCGGTGAGGATTGTTGATCAGCCCCACCTGCCCTTCGAACGACGACACGACAGAGCGCGCCATCTCGATGGAAAATGCCTGCGTTTCGCGCCGTGTCAGATCGAGCAGAATATCAGCCACATCCGATGGGCCGTCGGGCAGGCTGAGGCCCGCCAGTTCATCGGACAGGTTTTCACGCTGGGCCAGGTCGGCGGCCATACGGTCGGATGACTTGTCGGAAATCGTGTAGACGGTCGCGCCGCGAATGTCCTTCTGCTTCAGCATGTCGGCATGCAACGACACGAATAGATTGGCCTGCCCCTTGCGCGCCAGATGCACCCTCTCGGAAAGCGACAGAAACTCGTCGTTCTGGCGGGTCAGAAAGGCCCGCACGCCGGTTTCCCGGTTCAGTCGCTCCACGAGTTCCCTGGCGGCGGCAAGCGTGATTTCCTTTTCGGCTGTGGCCGTCGTCGCTCCGGTTGCACCCGCATCGATGCCGCCATGGCCAGCGTCCACGGCAATGATGAACTCCTCCGTCGAGGGCTTTACCGTGTCTAACAATTCGGAAAAGGATGCGTTTTCGGCTTGGTTCTCGTCCTCGGGCCGGCTCCAGCTCTGCTTGGCGACCAGGTCACGATAGACCTTCTCATCGGTCGCCTCAGCTTCCAGCACAAGACGGTAACCCTTGCCGTCCTCGTTCTTCATGACACTCGCGGAGGAAAGGCGCACAGGCTTGATACCAGTCAGCACGATGCGCGCGGTGTCTGCATCCATGGCGCCATAGCGAACGTCCTGAAAAAGCCCGACGCCCTTCAGGCTTGCGGGATCGAGCGAAAAGCGTGTTGCGGGAAGATCTATGACAATGCGGTCGGGCTGCGTGACGTAGTGCGTTGAAAAGGAGAATTCACGGTCGAATTCGAAGACGACGCGGGTCTTCACCCTGTCACCGAGCATGCGCGCGGCCGAGGCCACCAGCTCCGCCCCGCCCTGTGCCCGCGACGGCCCAATTTCAAACACCATGAACGCGCCAAGCGCCAGGGCGACGCAGGTTGCGAATCGCCAAACCCGGCCAGAGACGCATCCCTGAGCGCAAGCCGTGCCATCGAGCGATTTTTTTCGCATTCCCATCCTTTCCGTCATCAACGGCGAAAAGCGCGCGGCCCGACCGAAAACTGAGCCGGCGAAGCATCGTTTACGATGTTTTGCCGATGAACCATGCCCGAATCTGCCCGCCGAGCCCATGCAATGCCGCGATTCTGTTAATGTCCGCAATTCCATCAATAATATGGCGGATCGGCTTTTCCCTTGCACTTCATGAGGATAAAACATAAAAGGCGAGATAAGGTTAAAGTGCCGACGGGATAGAGGATACGGCAGGCTGCCAACGAAACGAGGAATTGGCGCCGAACTCCCAACCCCTCATCCGACGTCAACAGACTTTGACCGGAAACACGATCGCAAGCCGGCGGTGGCCGGAAAAATGAAGGCGGACAACCGCCATCGCTCCCTGTGGAGCATTTCATCGGGCCCCACGGGCCTAGGTTAATCGACTTCTCGTTTGGTCTTGGATGTTGGCGAAGCGGACTTGTTCAGAAACAGCGAATGACTGGGTGTCTAGCATCCGGCCCGCTGCGTTTCCGTTCCCGACGCTCCCCCGGTCAGCGAGACACACATTATCCGGCATGACGGCAAACGTTCTTCACGGGCCTCCCGCTTTCAGCGGTCGGCCCGTCGTCGTTTCCTCCTGCCGAGGAGCTGAATTTCAATGGCAGATAAAATGCTTATCGACGCCTCCCACGAGGAGGAGACACGCGTCGTCGTTGTACGCGGCAATCGGATAGAAGAATTCGATTTCGAATCCCAGCATAAGAAACAACTGCGCGGCAATATCTATCTGGCAAAAGTGACGCGGGTCGAACCCTCGCTCCAGGCCGCTTTCGTCGATTACGGTGGCAACCGCCACGGCTTTCTGGCGTTTTCGGAAATCCATCCTGATTACTACCAGATCCCGCTTGCTGATCGTCAGGCCCTGCTCCGCGCCGAAGCGGAAGAGCATCGCCGCGCGGATCGCGACGAGCGTGACGAGGACGATACCGTCGAAGCCGGCGTGATCGAAATCAAGGAAGACGACGCCCCGGTTTCCATCGAGGACGGCGTTGAACTGGGCGCGGAAGAGGCAACCCTGGTGGAAGCCGCCGAAGAGGCCCCGGCCAAGCCGAAGAAGCCGCGCCGCAGCCGCGCCCGCGCCAAAAAGGCGGATGCCGATGCGCCGGCCGCAGAGGCTACCGAGGGTTCGGACGATGAGACCGATGGTGGCGTCATGGCTGCCGAAGTCGATGCGGATTCGATTTCCGAAGAAGCCGATCTCGGCCGTGGTCGCGACGACGATGATGACGACGATGACAATCACCACGAAAAGGAAGTGATTGAATCAGTCGGCGCCGAAGATGCGATGGAGGAAGTTCCGGATCGTGTCGTGCGCAAGCCGCGCAAGCAGTACCGCATTCAGGAAGTCATCAAGCGCCGCCAGATCCTGCTGGTGCAGGTGGCCAAGGAAGAACGTGGCAACAAGGGCGCTGCACTCACCACCTATCTGTCACTCGCCGGTCGTTATTCGGTCCTGATGCCGAACACGGCGCGCGGCGGCGGCATTTCGCGCAAGATCACCAATCCGCAGGACCGCAAGCGCCTGAAGGAAGTGGCTCGCAGCCTGGACGTGCCGCTCGGCATGGGCGTCATCCTGCGCACCGCCGGCGCTAACCGCACCAAGGTCGAGATCAAGCGCGACTTCGAATATCTGATGCGCCTGTGGGAAAACGTCCGCACACTGACGCTGAACTCCACGGCCCCCTGCCTCGTTTACGAGGAAGGCTCGCTGATCAAGCGCTCGATCCGCGATCTCTACAACAAGGATATCGGCGAGGTCATCGTTGCCGGCGAGGAAGGCTATCGTGAAGCGAAGGACTTCATGAAGATGCTGATGCCGAGCCACGCCAAGGTGGTTCAGCCCTATCGCGACATTCACCCGATCTTCTCGCGCTCCGGCATCGAGGCGCAGCTTGACCGCATGCTGCAGCCGCAGGTGACGTTGAAGTCCGGCGGCTACCTCATCATCAACCAGACGGAAGCGCTCGTCGCCATCGACGTGAACTCCGGCCGCTCGACGCGCGAGCACTCCATTGAGGACACCGCGCTCCAGACGAACCTGGAAGCCGCAGAAGAAGTCGCCCGCCAGCTTCGCCTGCGCGACCTTGCCGGTCTCATCGTCATCGACTTCATCGACATGGAAGAAAAGCGCAACAACCGCGCTGTCGAGAAGAAGCTGAAGGATTGCCTGAAGAATGACCGCGCCCGCATTCAGGTCGGCCGTATCTCGCATTTCGGCCTTCTGGAAATGTCGCGCCAGCGCATCCGCGCCTCGGTGCTCGAATCCACCACGCAGATCTGCTCGCATTGCGGCGGCACGGGCCATGTCCGTTCGCAGTCTTCCGTTGCCCTGCACGTGCTGCGCGGCATCGAGGAATATCTGCTCAAGAACACCACGCACGACATTCTCGTGCGTTCGACGCCGGAAACAGCGCTTTACCTGCTCAACCACAAGCGTTCGACCATTGTCGATTACGAAAACCGCTTCGGTGTCTCGATCCTGATCGAGACGGACGATGGAATCGGTTCGCAGCACTTCGCCATCGATAAGGGCGAGCCGGTTGAAAACCCGGTGAAGATCGAAAGCCTGTTGCAGTCGATCACCATTGTCGAGGAAGAGGACGAATACGTTCCCGAGGAAATCGACGAGGAAGAAGAAGAGGCGGTCGTGCCGGCTGCCGCTGCCCGCGCTTCGAGCGAGGACGCCGCTTCCGGTGACGACCAGCAGGGCCGCAAGCGCAAGCGTCGCCGCCGCCGTCGTAACCGCAACGGCCAGCCGAATGGCGAAACGCAGGGTGTTGCCCGCGGCGAAGACGACGAAGAGGATGACGACGACGCCGAAGAAGGCGACGCCGAGGAAACCTCCGGCGAAGCCGACGCCATTGCCGCCGAGAAGGACGAGAACCAGAAGCGCAAGCGCCGTCGTCGCGGCAAGCGCGGTGGCCGTCGCAATCGTTTCGGCGAAGAGGGTGACGCAACCCAGGAAGCCTCTGGCGATGCCGAAGGCGAGAATGGCGAGGCCGAGGGCGAAGACGACGGTGCCGAAGCCGCCGAGGCCGTTATCGTGACGGAAGCCGAGATCGTCGAGGCGGTTTCGGAAACCCCCGTCGAGCCGGAAACGGCACAGGAAGCCATCGAGTCCGCGACATCCGAGGTTCCCGCCCCGAAGGCACGCCGTAGCCGCAAGGCAAAGGCCGTAGCTTCGCCGGTCGAAGAGCCGATCATCGAAGCGGTCGCTGAAGCTGCAATCGAGGCCAGCCTCGAAGAAGCCGCTCCGGACGTCGCCGCGGAAGCTGCGGTCGAAGGTGCTAGCGTCGTGACCGAAGTGGCGCCGGCGGCAGAAGCAGAGCCCGAAGCCCCGGCAGAAGAGGCGAAGGCTTCGCGTGGCAACCGCGGTGAGAACATCGCATCCTCAGCGCCGGTCGTCGTATCGAACCGCCCGGAAGGCGAGGACGGTGACGACCCGAACAAGCCCAAGAAGGCCGGCTGGTGGCAGCGCCGCGGCTTCCTCTGAGGATTTCGCAAGAAAATGGAGAAACGGCCGCCTTTCGAGGCGGCCGTTTTCGTTTCAGGGGAAGATCAACGCCGGTTCCGGCGGTCGGGCCGCAACTCGTCCCACAGCAAGACGGCAAAGGGCGTCCCGGTCAGGCGCGAAAGCCAGCCTGCGCCGATGAAGTGGACGGTGAGCTCCGCCATCCCGCAAACGATGACCAGAAAGGTCAGCAACAGGCAGGCCAGCAGGGCCACCATCATCACGGCCGTCAGGAAAGGTGAAGCCGCATCTGCCGCATAATGCGCCGTGTTCCAGCGGATCGCTCCGACGGTAACCGCGACCGACACAACCCACAGACCCAGAAGACCTTTTCGCGACATTCGCCCCTCCCTCACAAACTGATTCAAGAGCCTGCCAGACTGAATCCGGAAAAGCGCCCAATCTATTGAATGCAGAGTCTTATCAGCGCTTCAGCCAGCCTTCCATGCGGCTGACGGCCTCGGCAATCTCGGCCTGCGAACCGGCATAGGAAAGGCGCAGCGCCCGGTTGCCTTCCAGCGGATCAAAGTCGAGGCCCGGCGTTGCCGCCACTGAAATCTCGGCCAGCATGCGTTTGGCAAACGCCATGGAATCGTTGGTGTAGGCGCTCACATCCGCATAGGCGTAGAAGGCGCCATCCATGGGCGAGAGCAATGGCAGGCCGATTTCCGGCAGACAGCGGATCAGGAACTCGCGGTTTGCGGCGTAGGTCTGGCGGTAGATGTCCAGTTCCTCGCCGGCCCCAAGCGCGGCAATCGCGGCAATCTGCGACAGCTCCGGTGCTGAAATATACAGGCTCTGCGCCAGGCATTCGAGCGGGCGCACGAGATTTTCAGGCAGCACCATCCAGCCGACGCGCCAGCCGGTCATGCAATAATATTTGGAAAAGGAATTGATGACGATGACCTCATCGGTCAGTTCCAGCGCGCTCGTCTCGTCACCGGAAAAAGTCAATCCATGATAGATCTCGTCCGAGATGAAAGCCGCGTTGCGCGCCCGGCACCAGTCGGCCAGCGCCTTGAGGCGCGCCCTGCCCGTCACCGTGCCGGTCGGGTTGGCCGGGCTTGCCAGAAGCACGCCTCTGATCGGCTTGCCGCTCTCCCGTTCGGCAGCCTCGAGGCTTTCCGGCGTCAGGGTGAAGCCCGTTGCTTCATTGACCTCGATCTCGATCACCGTCAGGCCGAGCGCACCGAGGATGGCCCGGTAGGCGGGATAGCCGGGGCGCGCGATCGCCACCTGATCGCCCGCATCGAAAAGACCGAGAAAAGCCAGATTGAACCCGGCGGACGAGCCGGTCGTGATCGCGATGCGGACGGGATCGATCTCGACGCCGTGACGGCGGGCATAATGGCCGGCAATCGCCTTGCGCAATTCCGGCAGGCCGAGCGCATCCGTGTAACCGATCCGCCCGTCGGCAAGGGCCGCCTGCGCGGCTTCCCGCGCAGCGCGCGGCGCCGGCGCTGAGGGTTGACCCACGGCGAGCGATATGACCGGACGGCCCGCCTGCCGTGCCTTGGTGGCTTCAGCCAGCACATCCATGGCGTGAAACGGCTCGACGGCGGAACGGAGGGAAGGCTTGATCACGGAATTCTCCTGACGAGACTGAAAAACGGCGCAAGCCGCTGGAGACAGGCGCCGTGGGACGAAATTCGCCCGACAATTGCCGCATTATCGCGGTCTTCACAATGGAGAGACACTGGGGAATTGTGTTTTTTTGCCGTTCCGCCGGTTTCGTAACTGCACTAGATTTGCCGCACACTGGATTCGGACAGAGATCGGAAGACCCATGAGAAAAATCACCCGCTTCGCTGTTGCGCCGCTTCTGGCGACGGCGCTGTTTCTGCCCGCCCTGCCGGCCAAGGCCTTCACCGATGTCGAGAAGAAGGAAATCGGCGCACTGGTGAAGCAATATCTCATCGAGAACCCGGAGATCATGCTCGAAGTGCAGGATGCACTTGAGAAAAAGGTGGCCGACATGCGCGCCCAGCAGGCAAAGTCCGTGCTGGATGAAAGCCGCAGCGCCCTCTTCCAGTCGCCGAACGATCTGGTGCTTGGCAATCCCAAGGGCGATGTCACCATCGTCGAATTCTATGACTACAATTGCGGCTACTGCAAACAGGGTCTCGGCACGATGACCGAGATCCTGGAGAAGGACAAGAATGTCCGCTTCGTGCTGAAGGAATGGCCGATCCTCGGGCCTGATTCCGATGCCGCTCACCGCGTGTCCGATGCCGTGCGCAAGGTTTCGCCGGACAAGTATGGCGCCTTCTTCCTCGCCCTTATGGGTTCTCGCAGCCGCACCAACGAGGCCAAGGCCATCGACGCTGCCGTGGCGCTCGGCGTGGATGAGGCGAAGCTGCGTCAGACGATGAAGGACAGCCCGAACACGCAGACCCAGGCCGAAACCCACGAACTGGCCTTGAAGCTCGGTTTCAACGGCACGCCGGCCTATATCGTCGGCGACGAAACGCTGCCGGGCGCCTACGGCATCGAGGCGTTTGACCAGAAGATCGCCAATATCCGCAGTTGCGGCAAGGCGACCTGCTGAGCGCGGGATTAGATCGATTGAAGACATCTTCTGTGGACAGATTTTGCCCGGCCGCTAGGGGCTTCCCCTTGGCGGCCTTGAGGTCTATAGGTGTTCGCTGAATTGAAACGGAACAGCAGATGATGAAGACAGTCTTCGTGCTGAACGGCCCAAACCTCAACATGTTGGGCAAGCGCGAGCCGGGCATTTACGGCGGCAAGACCCTGAAAGACATCGAGGCGGATTGTATCGCTGCGGGTCGCGAACTCGGATTCCAGATCGACTTCCGACAGTCCAATCACGAAGGCGTCCTTGTCGACTGGCTGCACGAAGCCAATGACAAGGCTGTCGGTGTTGCCATCAATGCCGGGGCCTATACCCACACCTCGATTGCGCTTCACGACGCCATCCGCGCCATTTCGGTGCCGGTGGTGGAAGTTCACATTTCCAATATTCACGCTCGCGAGGAATTTCGCCACCGTTCGATGATCGCGCCCGCCGCCAAGGGCATGATCTGCGGTTTCGGACCTGCGAGTTACACTCTGGCGCTCTCCGCGCTTCATTCCATTACGGGATAATAAGACAACAGGGAGAATTTCATGGCTGACAAGAAATCCGGCATCGACCAGTCGCTGATCCGCGACCTCGCAAACATCCTGCGCGATACCGATCTTTCCGAAATCGAAGTGGAACAGGACGAACTGCGCATTCGCGTGTCCCGCAACACCACCGTCGTTCAGGCCGCCGCACCGGTGTATGCACCGGCCCCGGCAGCACCGGTTGCAGCCGCTGCTGCGGCTCCCGCTGCCGCCCCTGCCCCGGTTGCCGCCAAGGACAATCCGAATGCCGTGACCTCGCCGATGGTTGGCACCGCCTATCTCGCTCCGGCTCCGGGCGCCCGCGACTTTGTCGAAATCGGCGCGCAGGTGAAGGAAGGCCAGACGCTTCTGATCGTCGAAGCCATGAAGACCATGAACCAGATTCCGGCGCCCCGCGCCGGCAAGGTGACCGCCATCCTCGTCGCGAACGCCCAGCCGGTCGAATTCGGCGAACCGCTCGTCATCATCGAGTAAGGCGGAATGCCAATGGTCTCGAAAATCCTCATAGCCAACCGCGGCGAAATTGCGCTGCGTGTGCTGCGCGCCTGCAAGGAACTGGGCATTGCGACGGTTGCCGTCCATTCCACAGCCGATGCCGACGCCATGCATGTGCGCCTCGCCGACGAAAGCGTCTGCATCGGCCCGCCGCCGTCACGTGACAGCTATCTCAACATCCACCAGATTGTCGCCGCCTGTGAAATCACCGGCGCCGATGCGGTCCACCCGGGCTACGGCTTCCTTTCGGAAAACGCAAAGTTCGCGGATATTCTCGATGCCCACGGCATCACCTTCATCGGTCCGACGGCCGAACATATCCGTCTGATGGGTGACAAGATCACCGCCAAGCAGACAGCCGTCGAACTGGGCATTCCGGTCGTTCCCGGCTCGGATGGCGAAGTCCGTCCGGAAAACGCCATGGAAATCGCCCGGTCCATCGGTTTCCCGGTGCTCATCAAGGCGACCGCTGGCGGCGGTGGCCGCGGCATGAAGGTGGCCCGCACCGAGGCCGATCTCGATGAAGCCGTGTCTACGGCCCGTTCCGAAGCGGCTGCCGCCTTCGGTAACGACGCTGTCTACATGGAAAAGTACCTCGAAAAGCCGCGCCACATCGAAATCCAGGTTCTGGGCGACGGTGAAGGCAACGCGATCCACCTCGGTGAACGCGACTGCTCGCTGCAGCGCCGCCACCAGAAGGTCTGGGAAGAGGCCAATTCCCCAGCCCTGACGCAGGAACAGCGTCTGAAGATCGGCGAAGTCTGTGCCGCTGCCATGCGCAAGCTGAAGTATCGCGGCGCTGGCACCATCGAGTTCCTGTACGAAAACGGCGAGTTCTATTTCATTGAAATGAACACCCGTCTTCAGGTGGAACATCCGGTCACGGAAGCCATCACCGGCATCGATCTGGTCTATGAACAGATCAACGTCGCTTCCGGCAAGGGTATTTCGGTGGAACAGAAGGATGTGGTCTTCAACGGCCACGCCATTGAGTGCCGCATCAATGCCGAAGACCCGCGCACCTTCGTCCCCTCGCCGGGCACGATCCAGACTTGGCATACGCCGGGCGGTCTCGGCGTGCGCGTCGATTCCGGCGCCTATCAGGGCTATCGCATCCCGCCCTATTACGACAGCCTCATCGGCAAGCTGATCGTGCATGGCCGGACCCGCGAGGAATGCCTGAGGCGCCTTTCGCGCGTTCTCGATGAGTTCGTCGTGGACGGCATCAAGACCACCCTGCCGCTGTTCCAGGACCTCGTGAAGAACCCGGATATCCAGACAGGCAATTACGACATTCACTGGCTGGAGCATTATCTGGCCGGCGATCACGCCTGACCATGGCAAGGCGGCGCAGCGGGCGGGAGGAACTGACCCCGGACATCCTGCTGCGCGCCTACTCCATCGGCCTGTTTCCGATGGCGGAATCGGCGGATGACCCGGAAATCTTCTGGGTCTCCCCTGAGCTTCGGGGCATTTTGCCCCTCGATGACGGTTTTCACGTCTCCCACAGCCTTGCGAAATTCATCCGTAAACGGCCCTTTGAAATCCGGTTCGATCATGACTTCCCGGCCGTGATGCGCGCCTGTGCCGAAGCGACGCCGGAGCGTCCGAGTACGTGGATCAACAGCACGATCTACGAACTCTATTGCGCGCTCCATCGCTATGGGCATGCCCACAGTGTCGAAGCCTATGAGGGTGATGAACTGGTGGGTGGGCTCTATGGCGTTTCGCTCGGCTCGGCCTTCTTTGGCGAGAGCATGTTCTCACGCCGCACGAACGCCTCCAAGGTCTGCCTCGTGGCGCTGGTGGAGCGGTTGCGGGAACGGGGTTTCACGCTGCTGGACACCCAGTTTACCACCGAACATCTCAATACGTTCGGTGCCGTCGATATTCCCAAGAATGAGTATCTGGCGCTGCTAGAGCAGGCGATGACCTCTCCGCATATCGATTTTTGAGAACTGTCGCGATCAGTTCGACGGCGCGGGCGCGGGAACGTCGGATTTCTGCTTGCAGCCGGTCAGCCACACGTCATAGATCGGATGCTCGACGGCGTTGAGGCCGGGGCTGTCGGCAAACATCCAGCCGGTGAAGATGCGGCGGATCTTGCGGTCGAGGGTGATTTCATCGACTTCCACGAAAGCGTCGATGCGCTGGGCTTCGCTGTCATCGCGCGAATAGCAGACCTTCGGCGTCACTTGCAGTGCACCGAACTGCACTGTCTCATCGATATAGACGTCGAAGGACGTGATGCGACCGGTGATCTTGTCGATACCGGCAAAGACGGCAACCGGGTTGGTGAGCCGTTCGGCGCTGGCAGGCATAGCCGATGTCAGAGCACAGAGAAGAGACAGTGCAAGCGCGCCCGCCGTGTGCTTCACCGTTCGTCCGGAAAATGCGCTCATCTTGCCCTCGTCTCGATAATCAAAGGCCGCCGTTACCGGCGGCCATTCTTTTTTGTCTATCCGACAAATATGGCAAGGATTAGTTGCCGGGCGTCCAGGCGTCATAGTCGCCGGTCACGCGCGGACGCTCGCCCGGAACGGCAAGCGAACCCGCCGGACGGTAGGCATTCGGGCCACCGGTCGGGTTGGCGCGATGCGGCTTCTGCCAGTCGCGCGCGACATAGTTTTCCTTGGAGGGCGGCGTGTTGGTGCGATAGTGCATCCAGCCATGCCAGCCGGGCGGAATGGCGCTCGCCTCGGCGTAACCGTTATAGATTACCCAGCGACGCGGCTCGCCCCAAGTGGTCTTGGGGCCTTCGTAATAGACGTTGCCGAACTCGTCCTCACCCACCTTGGTGCCCTTGCGCCAGGTGAAGAAGCGCGTGCCGATCGTCTGGCCATTCCACCAGGTAAAAATCTGCAAGAGAAGCTTTGCCATATCCCGTCCTCGAAGGCGCAACGCAGTCGCGCAACGCGAATGTTTCCCTTTGCTTATGCCGCCTCGAAGGCCCGTTGTCCAGTGATTCCAAAGCGGAATCCGGTCCTCAATTCACGCCAGTTTCATCTTGAAGCCGGCGTGCGATTTGACAAAGCCAAGCCGCTCGTAGAAGCGATGCGCATCAGTGCGTGAGGCATTCGACGTCAGTTGAATAATCTTCGCCCCGCGCTTGCGCGCATCCTCGATGCAGAAGGCCATCATCTTCGCGCCGATGCCCTTGCCACGATGATCTGGATGGGTCTGGACGGCCTCGACGATCATCGACAGCGTTCCCTGCCCGGTCAGCGTCACGGTCGACAGCGTCTGGAACGTGCCAACGATGACGTCACCGATTTCGGCGACATAAAGCGTTTCGGCCGTGGATGCCGTGATGGCGGTGAAGGCCGCCTGATAGACCGGCAACAGTGCGGGATCGGTGCTGTCGCCGTGACCGAATTCATCGGCGGCATAGATAGCGACCAGCGCGGGAACATCCTTTTCCTGCGCGATACGAATCAGCAGCCTGTCGGTCATCGTCGCCTCAGAAGGTTTCGAGCGGCTTGTGCATGATGAGCGCCTTCAGCCCCTTGGCAGGGCCGCTTTCGATCTCCACCTCCTCCACCGGCACGAAGCCGTGGGCGGAGTAGAAGGCGACGGCTTGTGTGTTTCGCGGCTCCACCTCAAGCTCCATCAGATCGACACCCGGAAAGCAGGTTTCGAGTTCGGCGAAGATATCCCGACCGATCCCCTGCCGGTGGCAATCCGGGTGAACATAGAGCTGGTGCAGAACGACCGTTTCGGGGCGGTCGTCCTTGCGGCGCGCATAGGCCATGCCGCCAATGCGCTTGCCGTCGTCGGCGACGAGAAACTCGGCGCCCTTGGCTTCCAGATGCTTTTCGAGCGTGGCGGTGCTGTGCCAGGCGTCGATCAGTTCCTGCACCTTTTTCGGCCCGTAGAGGTCGTCATAGGTGGCGTGAAACGAGGCCGCGAGCAATGCCCGCACCTTTTCCAAGTCACTTCTGGAAGCTGTGCGGACAAAGAACATCGCTTGTCCCTCACTCTTCCTCAATGCCGAGCTTGACCTTGACCAGCGCCTGAACGGCCTGCGGATTGGCCTTGCCGCCGGTGGCCTTCATCACCTGACCGACGAACCAGCCGGCGAGTGTCGGCTTGGCCTTGACCTTGGCGACCTGATCCGGGTTTGCGGCGATGATGTCGTCCACGGCCTTCTCGATGGCGCCGGTGTCCGTCACCTGCTTCATGCCGCGACTTTCGACGAGTTCAGCCGGATCGCCGCCTTCGTTCCAGACGATCTCGAACAGATCCTTGGCAATCTTGCCGGAGATGGTGCCATCCTTGATGAGGTCGATGATGCCACCGAGCTGGGCGGGCGAAACCGGAGTCTCTTCAATGGCTTTTCCGGCCTTGTTCAGAGCGCCCATGAGGTCGTTGATGACCCAGTTTGCCGCCGCCTTGGCATCACGTCCCTCGGCAACGGCCTCGAAATAGTCGGCAATCGCCTTTTCCGAAACCAGAACCGAAGCATCGTAGACGGACAGACCGAGGCTATCCACCAGACGCGCCTTCTTGTCATCCGGCAGTTCCGGAAGATCGGCCTTCAACGCTTCGATGAACGCGTCATCGAATTCGAGCGGCAAGAGGTCCGGATCGGGGAAGTAGCGATAATCATGCGCATCCTCCTTGGAGCGCATGGAGCGCGTCTCGCCCTTGCCAGGATCGTAAAGACGGGTTTCCTGATCGATCTCGCCACCATCCTCCAGAATGGCGATCTGGCGGCGGGCCTCGTATTCGATGGCCATGCCGACGAAGCGGATCGAGTTGACATTCTTGATTTCGCAGCGCGTGCCGAATTCGCCACCCGGGCGGCGCACGGAAACGTTGACGTCGGCGCGCATGGAGCCCTCGTCCATGTTGCCGTCGCAGGTGCCGAGATAGCGCACGATGGAGCGCAGCTTGGTCAGATAGGCCTTGGCTTCGTCAGACGAGCGCATGTCCGGCTTGGAAACGATTTCCATCAGCGCCACGCCCGAACGGTTCAGGTCCACGAAGGACATGGTGGGGTGCTGGTCGTGCATGGATTTGCCCGCATCCTGCTCCAGATGCAGACGCTCGATGCCGATTTCGATATCTTCGAAATTGCCCTGACGATCCGGACCCAACGAAATGATGATCGTGCCCTCGCCGACGATCGGATCCTTGAACTGCGAGATCTGATAGCCCTGCGGCAGGTCGGGATAGAAGTAGTTCTTGCGGTCGAAGATCGAACGCTTGTTGATCTGCGCCTTCAGGCCAAGACCCGTGCGCACAGCCTGCTTCACGCATTCCTCGTTGATGACCGGCAGCATGCCCGGCATGGCAGCATCGACGAGCGACACATTCGCATTCGGCGCATTGCCGAACAGGGTCGACGCGCCGGAAAACAGCTTGGAATTGCTGGTGACCTGCGCGTGAACCTCCATACCGATCACGACTTCCCAATCGCCGGTGGCACCGGGAATGAAGCGTTTCGGGTCGGGGGTGCGAACGTCAACGAGGGTCATGGTATGCTCTTGTCTCGACTGAAAGGGATATTCTGCTGAGGTAGAGCAATTGCCGCCATGGCGCAAGCTTTTGTCAACCGCGTCGTGCTAGGCAACGGCATGTCCGACGAACACGTTGCCTTCCTGTTGCTTGCTCTTAACCTGATCGCCTTCCTGACTTTCTGGCTGGACAAACAGGCCGCCATGCGTGGCGAATGGCGCATCCGCGAATCGACGCTTCTTTGGATCGCGTTTCTCGGCGGGAGCAGTGGCGCGGTACTCGCCCAGCAAATCTTTCGTCACAAGACGCGCAAGGAGCCTTTTCGTTCCCAACTTCTTGCCATCGCCCTGCTCCATTTATCGCTGGCGCTCTTCTGGCTCTTCGCGCCATCCGCGTGGATTGGCGCGGCATTCAGGATAATCGTCAGGCTTTCTCACTGAAGTGTGGCTTGGCGTCCGTGCAATCCATCATCATCGCCGTCGTCCAGCCGCTTCGAAAGACCGACCGTCTCGACGTCGCGGTCCAGTTTCGGCGAATAGGACACCGTAAGCCAGTGGATGGTGTAGCCGTGCTTCTCGAAGAAGGCGATGGCCTCGTTGCGGGCGTGGGTTTCCAGCCGCGCCGTGTCGAAGCCCTGATGGCGGATATCGGCTTCCAGAGAGGCAAGAAGCGCCGTGCCAAGCCCCCGGCTTTGCCAGAGCGGGTCGATCCAGAAGTCGGTCACCGTCTCGTCCAACCGTTCCCGCGCCGCCCAGCCGGCAATGACACCGTCCTCTTCAATGACACTTATCGTCAGCCAGTGCTGGCTGGTGAAGCTCAGAAATGCCGCTTCCGCCGCATCCCGTAAAACGGAACTGTCTTCAATCGTGCTCATCGCCGATTCCCACGCCTTCAGGCCGATTTCGGCAAGAACCGCGGCTTCATCCTGTCGCGCACTGCGGACTGTGATCATTGCACCCCCGACTTGTGTTTGCGAATTTAAACACCCGCATCACGATTCTGCCAGCAATAACTACTGTTAGCGTATCGTGCATCAAAACGTCGCCTTGACCTTGCAGTTGCACCTCCATACTTTGGGTGCACACAAAGGAGTGTGGATGTTCAGTCTGTCGGAGTCCCGGTAAAGGCCCTGCCCGCAAGTCTGCTTGCGTGCCGGGCCCTGTTGAAATCGACCCTGATGCCGAATGCGGTATCGGATACGTTTTCATGCGTCCTCAGGACGCTATCCGGACTTTACAACCATGGACATCTCCAGCGCCGAACAGCGCATTCTCCACCTGCTCGCCCAGGGCGGCAATATCGAACTCATCCGCAATGAAGACCGCAAGATCGAGCGGCTTCTCCTACATACACGGGAGGGCTGGATTTTCAGCCAGCTCGATCTCATCACCTTCCGCAAGCTGAAGCGCAAGCGGGCCATCGCCTCATCCGGCGGCAAGCCCTACCGCATCACCTCGCGTGGCCTCGAACTGGTTCGGGCCCAGCCCGACAATCGCTAGGCGAAAAATGGAAACGGCGCCCGATGGGCGCCGTTTCTCGTTCAATCAGGTCGGTTTACCACCACTTGGCCGGCGTGAACTTGCCTGCCGCCTGTTCGATGGCATAGGCCGTCTTGAACAGCGTTTCTTCCTCGAAAGGCTTGCCGATGAGCTGAAGGCCGAGCGGCAGGCCCTTGCTGTCCAGACCGGCTGGCACGGACAGACCCGGCAGCCCCGCCATGTTGACGGTGATGGTGAACACGTCCTGCAGGTACATCTTGACCGGATCGGCCGCCAGTTCCTCATCGCCGATGGCGAAAGCGGAAGAAGGCGTGATCGGCGCCAGAACGGCATCGACGCCGTCATGGAAGACATTTTCGAAGTCGCGCTTGATGAGCGTGCGCACCTTCTGGGCCTTCAGGTAATAGGCGTCGTAATAACCGGCCGACAGCACATAGGTACCGATCAGGATGCGGCGCTTGACTTCCATGCCGAAGCCCGCAGCGCGGGTCTTCTCGTACATGTCGGCAATATCCTTGCCGTCAACGCGCAGGCCGTAGCGAACGCCGTCATAGCGGGCGAGGTTGGAAGAGGCTTCCGCCGGGGCAACGATGTAATAGGCCGGCAACGCGTATTTGGTGTGCGGCAGGGAGATATCGACGATCTCGGCACCGGCCGCCTTCAGCCAAGCGATGCCCTGATTCCACATCTTTTCGATTTCTTCCGGCATGCCTTCGACGCGGTACTCCCTCGGGATACCGATCTTCAGGCCCTTGAGCGACTGGCCGATGGCGGCTTCGTAATCCGGCACCGGCAGATCGACGGAGGTCGTGTCCTTGGCATCGACGGAGGCCATCGACTTCAGAAGGATGGCGGCGTCGCGCACGTCGCGAGCAATCGGGCCGGCCTGATCGAGCGACGAGGCGTAGGAGACAATGCCCCAACGCGAGCAGCGACCATAGGTCGGCTTGATACCGACCGTACCGGTGAAAGCGGCAGGCTGACGGATGGAGCCGCCGGTATCGGTGGCGGTGGCGCCGGCGCACAGATGCGCGGCAACGGCCGCAGCCGAACCGCCGGAGGAACCGCCGGGAACAAGCGCGCGATCTGAACCGGTCTCGCGCCAGGGGTTGATGACGTTGCCGTAATAGGAGGTTTCGTTGGACGAACCCATGGCGAATTCGTCCATGTTCAGCTTACCGAGCATGACGGCGCCATCGTTCCACAGGTTCTGGGTAACGGTCGACTCATACCTCGGCTTGAAGCCGTCGAGAACATGGCTGCAAGCCTGCGTGTGGACGCCTTCGGTGGCAAAGAGATCCTTGACGCCAACCGGAATGCCTTCCAGTGCGCCCGCCTTGCCGGCAGCGATGCGGGCATCGGAGGCTTTCGCCATCTCGCGGGCCTTCTCCGGCGTGACGGCCACATAGGCGTTGATCTTCTCGTTCGCGTCATCGATAGCGGCGATATAGGCCTCGGTCAGTTCAAGGGCGGAAAATGCCTTCGCCTTCAGCTTGTCGCGGGCTTCGGCAATGGTGAGACTGGTCAGTTCGGTCATGGGTGGACGGCTTTCGAAATCAGGGGCGCGGGCAAGGCGAAGGCGGTTTATTCAACGACCTTGGGGACGAGGAAATAATTCCGGTCGGTCAACGGTGCATTGGCGACGATATCGTCTGCCTTGTCACCGTCATTCACGATATCGGCGCGCTTCTTCATCTGCATGGGGGTCACGGAGGTCATGGGCTCGATACCCTCGACATTGACCTCCGAGAGTTGCTCGACAAAGCCGAGAATGCCGTTGAGTTCGCCGGTCATGCGCTCGGCCTCCTCTTCGGTAACGGCAAGGCGGGCAAGGCGCGCAACGCGCTTCACGGTGGCGAGATCGACGGACATGGCATTCTCCGGATGGGACGTTTCCTACCCGCTATAATGTCCATGCCCGCGCCGTGCAACGGTAATCAGAAGGAAAGCGTCTCGCCTGCCTTCGGGGCGGCGACCTTCGTCTTTGCCCCTTCCATTCCGGTCACGAACTTCTCCGGCGTGGCATCGATGATCGGGAAGGAACCGTAGTGGCAGGGGATGGCAGTCGCGAAATTGAAATAGCGCTGGCAGGCGAGTGCGGCCACGGCACCGCCCATGGTGAAACGATCGCCGATCGGAACGATACCGATATCCGGCTGGTGCAACTCGTTGATGAGCCCCATGTCGGAGAAGATGTCGGTGTCGCCCATGTGCAGAACCGAGGGGCCATTCTCGACATGCAGCATCAGGCCGTTGGCATTGCCGAGCGCGTGCGACACGCCGTCTTCGGTAATCTGCGCCGAGGAATGCAGCGCATTGGTGAACGTCACGGTAAAATCGCCGAAGTGTACCGTGCCGCCGGTATTGCCCATTTCGATCCGGCTGACGCCCTTCGCGCCGATCCATGCCGCAAGATCCGCATTGGCCAGCACCGTCGCGCCGCTTTCCTTCGCCAGCGCGATGGCGTCGCCCACATGGTCGCCGTGGCCGTGGGTGAGAAGGATATGGGTGACGCCGGCAGTCGCATCCTTGAGATCCAGACCGGCAAAACCGGGATTGCCGGTCAGGAAGGGATCAATGAGGATTTTCGACTGCGCGGTCTCAATGCGGAAGGCAGAATGGCCGAGCCAGGTGATTTTCATGGGTCTCTCCCTTTGGATTCTCGCGGAATATATGACATAGGACGCGCCAGACAACCGCACAGAGCGCAAAAGGAGGCTGACCATGGCCGACGACGATTATGTTTACGACGAAGTGAGCGGCGAATGGCGTCCGGCTTCCGAACTGGCTGCCGAAGCCGCCAAGGCATCGGAAGTGCGCGATGCCGCCGGTAACGTGCTGGAAGACGGCGATTCCGTCACGCTCATCAAGGATCTCAAGGTCAAGGGCACCTCGACCACGCTCAAGCAGGGCACGGTCATCAAGTCGATCCGCCTCACCGGCAATCCGGAAGAAATCGACTGCAAGCACGATGCGGTAAAGGGCCTTGTGCTGCGCACCGAATTCGTTCGCAAGCGCTGAGCCACCGATGGCAACGCTGACCATAGAGGAACTGGCCGCGTTTCTGAAGCCCGGTCAGGCTATTGCCGGGCTCGACCTCGGCACCAAGACCATCGGGCTGGCGATGTCGGACCTTTCGCGACGTTTCGCAACGCCGCGGCCGGTTCTCAAGCGGGTGAAGTTCACCAAGGATGCCGAGCTTCTGCTGGCTTTTGCGGAAAAGGAAAAGGTCGCCGGTTTCGTGATCGGCCTGCCCATGAACATGGATGGTTCTGCGGGACCGCGCGTTCAGGCGACGCGGGCTTTCGTGCGCTCGATGTCGGAAAAGACCGACCTTCCCTTCGTCTACTGGGACGAGCGGCTTTCTACCGTCGCCGCCGAACGGGCGTTGCTGGAAATGGATGTTTCACGGGCCCAACGCAAGGAGCGGATCGATTCCGCTGCCGCAAGCTTCATTCTACAGGGCGCGCTGGACCGCCTGACGGCGATGCAACGGCAGGATTAACGCGTCAGGACGCGTTCGGGAACGACCGGCAAGTTGTCGTTCAGCGAGGTCACGACCGGCTCGTCAACCGACCCGGCGTGGCGTGCACGCCACCATGCCGCGATCTTCCGGCGACGGCGGAACGCCACCAGCGCCAGAACGAACAGCGAGTCCACCGCAATGGCGCGCAGCACCATTGGCGGCAACAGCGCGGGATCGATGCCGAGAATATTGCCGTAGATCCGGAAGACCAGGTCATGCGCTTCACGGGTCAGCATGAAGATGCCGAAGCTCATGTCGTTCAGCGACAGGAAATACCAGCCAAAGAGCAGCGCAACCGGCCCGGCCCAGAGGAAAAGAAGCCACTTCATGCGGTCCTCCCAGTGAGAAACGGCCCCTCGCCGCCTCTCAGAATCATCCAACGGATCAGACCCATCGCCGCCAGCACGAAGGCTGGCACGGCGATGTTCATGGCCAGCGCCGCGAAGAACATCGTCATGATGATCAACGGCGCTCGGTGCGACAGCGTTTCATGCATGTCCGGGTCCAGTCGAATGATGGTTAACAATTCATTAACGCCAAGATGCCCGGTTAACCCGCCTGCCGCAACGGAAACCCGTGGCTATGGTTAACGGCCGGGCGGCAGGTGTGGATAACGAAAGGCCCGCCTGCATCGCTGCAAGCGGGCCTGTTTCATCCGGGTTGCCTCAGGACAGCGCCTGACTCTGCGTCAGTTTGCCGGCGGGTAAAGCAGATCGACGATGTAGCCGGCGTCGAAGCGGCTATCGAGCATCCCGTAGGTCGAGCGCCATCCGCCCGCAAGACGGGTTTCGATGAAGGCATCGGCAATACGCCCCGCCCCTAGTCGATAAAGCTCGGCAGCGGCAGCGGCCAGCGCGATCTGCTCGACCAGAAGACGGGCAGCCCCCTCGTCGCGCTCGCACAACGCCATGGCGGCGCGCAGCACATCTACAGTCTTGCGCCCGGCGGAACCGAGATCGCGCTCCAGACCGGCAAAGACCGTTTCGAACAGTTCCTTGCCGCGCCCGAGGACGCGCAGTACATCGAGCGCCATGACGTTGCCGGAACCTTCCCAGATGGCGTTCACCGGCGCCTCCCGGTAATGGCGAGCGATGGGGCGTTCCTCGATATAGCCGGAACCGCCGATCACCTCCATCGCCTCATAGATGAGGGCGGGTGCGATCTTGGTCGTCCAGTATTTGACGATCGGCGTCATCAGGCGGGCGTAGGCCGCATCCTCGGCGCTGATACGGGCCTTGTCAAAGGCCGACGCCAGCCGGAAGGAAAGAACCGTGGCGGCGGCGACGTCCAGCGCCATATCGGCGAGAACGCGGGTCATGATCGGCTGCGCCACCAGCATCTTGCCGAACACGCTGCGGCCGCGCGCATGATGAACTGCCTCGGCCAGCGAGGCCCGCATGATGCCGGCGGAAGCCAGCGAGCAATCGAGGCGCGTCAGCGTCACCATGTCGAGAATGGTGGCGATGCCGGCATCCGGCTTGCCGAGCAGATAGCCGAAAGCATCGGAAAACTCGACTTCGGCGGAGGCGTTGGAGCGGTTGCCGAGCTTGTCCTTCAGGCGTTGCAGATGCAGGCCGTTGGAGGAGCCGTCCTCGAGAAGGCGCGGCACGAGAAAGCAGCCCATGCCCTCGCGGGTCTGAGCCAGCATCACGAAGGCATCGCTCATCGGCGCGGAGAGAAACCACTTGTGGCCGGACAGGCGATAGATGCCCTCGCCCACCCGCTCGGCGGCGGTGCGGTTGGCGCGCACATCCGTGCCGCCCTGTTTTTCCGTCATGCCCATGCCGATGGTCACGGCACTCTTGGTCTGGGCCGGGCGGTTGGTGCTGTCGTATTTGCGGGCAAGGATGCGCGGCGTCCAGTCCTTCTGCACCGGGTTCGACGCCATGATCGCAGCCACGGAGGCGCTGGTCATGGTGAGCGGGCACAGATGGCCGCATTCGAGCTGGGCGGTGAGATAAAAGCGCGCTGCGCGGCCAAGATGCTCCCGACCACGCGATTCGGTGTTGCTTTCCCACGCCGAGGAATGAAGGCCCGCCGCCATTGAGCGGCGCATGAGCGCATGCCAGGCAGGATGGAATTCCACCTGGTCGATACGTTCACCGCGCGGGCCGTGGGTTCTCAGCTTCGGTGCGCTTTCATTGGCCATGCGCGCCAGTTCCTGCGCCTCATGCGAGGTCACGTAGCGGCCCAGCGTATCCAGTTCATCGCGAACGCTGCGGTTGAGGCTGCTTGTCAGGTCGACAATCAGCGGATCGGAGCGGTAGGCGTTGATGCCGGACCACAGCGGAGGCTGGTTCAGATCGGCCAGTTTGTCTTCAGTCCGGGTCATATTGGTCATTCCTGCGTCTTAGCCCGTCTAGCACGAAAATGCAGGGGACCGCACCAAACTCTTAACAGCATATTACTTGCCCTTGTCCACGTCCCTGATTAAGAGAGGCGGACCACTCAGGAGGGCCGTCATATGGTCTTTTTTCCCCACCGCCATCTGCTTGGCATCAAGGGCCTCACTCAAGAGGACATCACCTTCCTTCTCGACAAGGCTGACGAAGCCGTCAAGATCAGCCGGCAGCGGGAGAAGAAAACCTCCACGCTGAGGGGCCTCACGCAGATCAACCTGTTCTTCGAGGCGTCCACCCGCACGCAGTCATCCTTCGAACTCGCGGGCAAACGCCTCGGCGCGGACGTGATGAACATGTCGGTCGGCAATTCATCGGTCAAGAAGGGCGAGACGCTCATCGATACCGCGATGACGCTGAACGCCATGCGCCCGGATGTGCTGGTGGTTCGCCACGCTTCCGGCGGTGCCGCCGCCCTTCTCGCACAGAAAGTCTCCTGCTCCGTCGTCAATGCCGGCGACGGCCAGCACGAACACCCGACGCAGGCGCTGCTCGATGCGCTCACCATCCGCCGCGCGCTCGGCACGCTGTCAGGCATTACGGTTGCCATCTGCGGCGATGTGCTGCACTCGCGCGTCGCCCGCTCCAACATCATCCTGCTCAACGCCATGGGCGCGCGGGTGCGTGTCGTCGCGCCGCCGACGCTTCTGCCATCCGGCATCCGCGACATGAGCGTGGAGGTCTATCACGACATGAAGGAGGGCCTGAAGGACGCGGATGTGGTGATGATGCTGCGCCTCCAGCGCGAGCGCATGTCCGGCTCGTTCGTACCTTCGGTGCGCGAATACTTCCATTATTACGGTCTCGATGCCGAAAAGCTGAAAGCGGCCAAGGATGGCGCACTCGTCATGCATCCCGGCCCGATGAACCGGGGTGTGGAAATCGCCTCGGAAGTGGCGGACGGTCCGCAGAGCGTTATCGAACGTCAGGTGGAAATGGGCGTGGCGGTGCGCATGGCCGTGATGGAAGCCCTTCTTCTTTCGCAGAACAATGGAGAACGCGCATGAGCGGCGTCACCATTCTCAAGAATGTCCGGATCGTCGATCCCTCCCGCAACCTGGATGAAACCGGTTCGATCGTCATCAAGGACGGCGTGATTGTCGAAGCCGGGGTCTCCGCGCTGAACCAGGGCGCTCCCGAAGGCGCGACCGTCAGAGACTGCAAGGGCCTCGTGGCCACGCCCGGCCTGGTCGATGCCCGCGTGCATGTCGGCGAACCCGGTGCCGAACACCGCGAGACCATCGCCTCCGCCGCCCGCGCGGCGGCGGCCGGCGGCGTCACCTCATTCATCATGATGCCCGACACCGACCCTGTCATTGATGACATCGCGCTGGTCGAATTCGTGCGCAAGACCGCGCGCGATCAGGCCATCGTCAACGTGCATCCGGCAGCGGCGCTGACCAAGGGGCTGGCCGGCGTCGAGATGACCGAGATCGGTCTTCTGTCGCAGGCCGGGGCTGTCGCGTTCGACAACGGCCGCAAGCCGCTTTCCGATTCGCTCGTTCTGCGCCGGGTCATGAGCTACGCGCGTGAACTGGGCGCCGTGATTTCGCTTGCCCCGCGCGACAAATATCTCGGCAACGGCGCCATGAACGAAGGCCTGTTTGCAAGCTGGCTCGGCCTTTCGGGCATTCCGAAGGAAGCCGAACTCATTCCGCTGGAGCGGGACCTGCGGATTGCGGCGCTGACCGGCGGCAAATATCACGCCGCCCTTATTTCAGTGCCCGAATCGGCTGAGGCCGTGAAGGTTGCCCGTGAACGCGGCGCCAGGGTCACGTCGGGCGTATCGATCAACAACCTCACGCTCAACGAGAACGACATCGGCGAATATCGCACCTTCTTCAAGCTGGCGCCGCCGCTCAGGGCTGAGGACGACCGTTTCGCCATGGTCGAGGCGCTGAACCGGGGCGAAATCGACATCATCGTTTCCGCGCACGATCCGCAGGATGTCGACACCAAGCGCCTGCCCTTCCCGGAGGCGGAAGAAGGCGCGATCGGCCTCGAAACCCTGCTTTCGGCGGCTCTTCGCCTGCACCATGCCGGCCATGTGTCGCTGATGCGGTTGATCGACGCCATGTCCACCCGCCCCGCGCAGATCTTCGGCCTCGACGCCGGTACGCTGAAGCCGGGCGCAAAGGCCGACATTACGCTGATTGACCTCGATGAGCCCTGGCTCGTGGCCCGCGACGCGCTGACCTCGCGCTCCAAGAACACGCCGTTCGAGGATGCCCGTTTCAGCGGCCGGGCGGTGGCGACCTATGTCGCCGGCAAGCCGGTCTTCACCCTCTAACCCAAAGGGCCTCCCATGGGCGTTTTCGACGCATGGACCATTTCAGCCGGAACTGCCGCGCTCGCGGCGGTCCTCGGTTATCTGCTCGGCACCATTCCCTTCGGGCTCATCCTGACGCGCGCTGCGGGTCTGGGTGACGTTCGCAAGATCGGCTCCGGCAATATCGGCGCAACCAATGTGCTGCGCACCGGCAACAAGAAGCTGGCCGCCGCCACGCTGCTGCTCGACGCCCTGAAGGCGACGGCAGCGGTGGTGATCGCGCGATATGTGTGGGGCTTCGAGGCCGGCCTGGTGGCAGGCTTCTTCGCCTTTCTCGGCCATCTCTTCCCGGTCTGGCTGGGCTTCAAGGGCGGCAAGGGTGTGGCGACGTATATCGGCGTTCTGCTGGGCGTCATGCCCTGGACCGTACTGGTCTTCGCCGTCATCTGGATCGGCTGCGCCAAGCTGACGAAATACTCCTCCCTATCCGCTCTGGTTGCGACACTTGTCATTCCGGTTGTATTGTGGATACTGCCCGAGCACGCCTTTGCCATGACGATGGCCGCCATGACCATCATCTCCTGGGTGAAGCACAAGGATAACATCAAGCGGCTTCTGGCCGGGACCGAAAGCAAGATCGGTCAGAAGGGGTAGGATGGAAACGGTCGGCGCGCATCGCAAGGGCATAGCGCTGACCGACCGCCAACGGATCGCCTGGCTGAGGCTCATTCGTTCCGACAATGTCGGGCCCGTCACCTTCCGCGATCTCATCAATCATTTCGGTTCCGCCGAAACCGCACTCGACATGCTGCCGGAACTGTCCCGCCGGGGTGGCTCCTCCCGTCAGGTCCGGGTGGCAAGCCGGGAAGAAGCCGAGCGTGAAATCGAGGTCGCCACGCGCTTCGGCGCACGGTTCGTTGGCATAGGCGAACCGGATTACCCCGATGCGCTGCGCCAGATCGATGGCGCTCCTCCGCTTCTGGCTGTTCGCGGCAACACGAAAGTCACCGCACCGCCGGCCGTTGGAATCGTTGGCTCGCGCAATGCCTCCATCCATGGCGCGAAATTTGCCGCCATGCTGGCGCGCGATTGCGGACGCGCCGGCTACACCATCGTTTCCGGTCTTGCCCGTGGCATAGATGCGGCTGCCCACCGGGCCAGCCTGCAAACCGGCACCATTGCCGCACTGGCCGGCGGGCTCGACCGCCCCTACCCACCGGAAAATTTCGGGCTGCTCGATGAAATCTGGAACGGTGATGGACTGGCCGTTTCCGAAATGCCCTTTGGCTGGGAACCACGCGCGCGGGATTTTCCCCGCCGCAACCGGCTGATTGCCGGCATCGCGCTGGGCGTCGTCATTGTCGAAGCCGCGAAACGTTCGGGCTCGCTGATCACCGCGCGGCTGGCGGGCGATTTCGGGCGGCTCGTTTTTGCCGTGCCCGGCTCACCGCTCGATCTGAGGTGTCAGGGCACGAACGGGCTCATCAAGGACGGCGCCATTCTGACGACCGAAGCGGGCGATATTCTGGACGCGCTTGCGCCGCTCACAAGACGTGACCTGTTCAGCGTCACCCGCGCCGAGGAACCGGAATACGAAACGGCGCGGCCCGGCAGCGCCCCGCCCGATGACAGCGACCGCGCCCGCGTGATCGATTCGCTCGGTGCCTCGCCGGTGGAAACCGATGACATCATCCGACACACGGGGCTTGCCGCCCAGGCGGTCTATCTCATTCTTCTGGAGCTTGATCTGGCCGGTCGCCTACAGCGACACGCCGGGGGTCTTGTTTCGCTTTCCATGACCGATTGACAGCCCGCGACGACCGGACTGGATATCGCCGGCCTCCTCATAGGCCATTTCGATGAGATAGCAGAGCATGTCGGCACCTTCGGCGCGCGCCACCTGCCTCAGTTCGCCGAGCATCTGGCGGATATAGGCGATGTTTTCGCGCACCGATTGCTTGTTCGTCTCGGCGTCCGTTTTCTTCGAAACCATGGTCAATTCTCGCCCGTATGCTGGCAGGCAACTCAAGAGTCGCCCTTTATACTCAACATAAAAAGCATAGCGCAAACACCACCAATTGCAATCTACAATACCACTCTTTTTGGTTGCGTTAGGTTTAGAGAACGGGAAAATAGCGGAAAACACTTGACCGCAGGCGAATCCCTGTCCATTTCGGAAGACTGTCACGGCTACAACCCTGCGGCCATGTCGAACGCAGCCCGCCCTCCCGGTTCCGTATCCTTAGAGAAGCACGTATGAACGTCGTAGTGGTAGAATCGCCTGCCAAGGCCAAGACAATCAACAAATATCTCGGTCCGGGCTATAAGGTGCTGGCGTCTTTCGGCCATGTGCGAGACCTGCCCGCCAAGGACGGTTCCGTGCTTCCGGACCAGGATTTCGAGATGGTCTGGGAGGTCGACAGCGCCTCGCAGAAGCGAATCAAGGATATTGCGGACGCGGTCAAATCGTCCGACGCCCTGTTTCTCGCGACCGACCCGGATCGCGAAGGTGAAGCGATTTCCTGGCATGTGCTCGACGTATTGAAGAAGAAGCGGGTGATCGGCGACAAGCCGGTGAAGCGTGTCGTCTTCAATGCCATCACCAAAAAGGCCGTGCTCGATGCCATGGCCAATCCACGCGATATCGACGAGCCGCTGGTCGATGCCTATCTGGCCCGCCGTGCCCTCGACTATCTTGTCGGGTTCAACCTGTCGCCGGTTCTTTGGCGCAAGCTGCCGGGCGCCCGTTCGGCCGGCCGCGTGCAGTCGGTCGCGCTTCGCCTCGTCTGTGACCGCGAAAGCGAGATCGAGCGTTTCGTTTCGGAAGAATACTGGACGATTGCCGCCCTCCTCAAGACCCCGCGCGGCGACGAGTTCGAGGCACGGCTTGTCTCTGCCGACGGCAAGAAGCTGCAGCGCAACTCCATTTCCAACGGCAACGACGCCAACCGCATCAAGACGCTGCTCGAAGGAGCGACCTATGTGGTCGATACCGTCGAGGCCAAGCCCGTCAAGCGCAATCCCTCGCCACCCTTCACCACCTCCACGCTACAGCAGGCCGCCTCCTCCAAGCTCGGCTTCTCCGCCTCCCGCACCATGCAAATCGCCCAGAAGCTCTATGAAGGCTTCGACATCGGCGGGGAAACCGTCGGTCTTATTACCTATATGCGTACCGACGGCGTGCAGATGGCGCCCGAAGCGATCGATGCCGCCCGTTCCGCCATCGGCGAGCAGTTCGGTAACCGCTACCTGCCGGAAAAGCCGCGCTTCTATTCCACCAAGGCCAAGAACGCCCAGGAAGCCCACGAGGCCATCCGCCCGACGGACTTCACCCGTACGCCGGATCAGGTGAAGCGCTTCCTCGATAGCGACCAGTATCGCCTTTACGACATCATCTGGAAGCGGGGCATCGCCAGCCAGATGGCCTCTGCCGAAATCGAGCGCACCACGGTGGAAATCCTCGCCGACAACAAGGGCGAGAAGGCAGGCCTGCGCGCCGTTGGCTCCGTCATCCGCTTTGATGGTTTCATTGCCGCCTATACCGACGCCAAGGAAGATGGCGAACAGGGCGACGACAGCGAGGACGGCGCACGCCTGCCGCAGATCAACCAGGCCGAAGCGCTGGCAAAGCAGAAGATCGACGCCGCCCAGCATTTCACCGAACCGCCGCCGCGTTACTCCGAAGCCTCGCTCATCAAGAAGATGGAAGAACTCGGCATCGGCCGCCCCTCGACCTATGCCGCGACGCTCGCCACGCTGCGCGACCGTGATTACGTGACCATCGACAAGCGGAAGCTGATGCCGCAGACCAAGGGTCGGCTGGTAACGTCGTTCCTCGAAAACTTCTTCACGAAGTATGTCGAATACGATTTCACCGCCGATCTCGAGGAAAAGCTCGACAAGATTTCCGCCGGTGAACTCGACTGGAAGCAGGTGCTGCGCGAATTCTGGCAGAACTTCTTCCAGCAGATCGAGGATACGAAAGAACTGCGCGTCACCAACGTGCTTGATGCGCTGAACGACGCGCTTGCACCGCTCGTCTTCCCGAAACGTGAGGATGGGTCCGATCCGCGCGTCTGTCAGGTCTGCGGCACCGGTCAGCTTTCGCTGAAGCTCGGCAAGTACGGCGCGTTTGTCGGCTGTTCGAACTATCCGGAATGCAGCTACACCCGCCAGCTTTCCAACGAAGGCGGCGCGGAAGCAGAGGCCATCGGTACCGAGCCGAAGGCGCTCGGTACCGACCCGATGACCGGCGAGGAAATCACCCTGCGCTCCGGCCGCTTCGGACCCTACGTGCAGCGCGGCGATGGCAAGGAAGCCAAACGCTCCTCCCTGCCACGCGGCTGGAAGGTGGAGGATATCGACTACGAAAAGGCGATGGCGCTCATATCGCTGCCGCGCGACATCGGCCAGCACCCGGAAACGGGCAAGATGATTTCCGCCGGTATCGGACGTTACGGACCGTTCATCCTGCATGACGGCACCTATGCCAATCTCGAATCGGTCGAGGACGTGTTCACCATCGGCCTCAACCGCGCCGTCACCGTTCTGGCCGAAAAGCAGTCCAAGGGTCCGGGCCGTGCCCGCACGGCCGCTGCCGCACTCAAGGAGCTGGGTGAACACCCTTCCGGCGGTGCAATCACCGTGCGCGACGGGCGTTATGGACCCTATGTCAACTGGGGCAAGGTGAATGCCACCCTGCCCCGTGGCAAGGACCCGCAAAGCGTGACCGTCGAGGAGGCGCTGGCGCTCATTACCGAAAAGAGCGGCAAGGCCGCACCGGCGAAAACGGCCACGAAATCCCCCGCCAAGAAGGCGGCCAGCGCGGATGGTGAGGCCAAGAAGGCCGCCAAGCCCAAGGCCGCCGCCAAGGCGAAGGCCCCGGCCAAGTCCAAGGCCGCCACAACAAAGAAGAAGACCGACCAGTGAGCAAGCTACCGCGCGACCCTTTTCACCGCACCGATCGCAAGGCCGGTCGCAAAGGCCGCGCGGATGCCGACATCTCCGCCGGCAAGGACGAGATCGTTCATGGCGTAGTGCCGCCGCGCGAAGTGCTGCTGTGCTTCATCGCCGACCATCCGGAACAGGCGTCCAAGCGCGAGATTTCCAAGGCGTTCGGCCTGAAGGGAGACGCCCGCGTCGAACTCAAGGATCTGTTGCGCGATCTCGAAAGCGAAGGCCTTTTGCAGAAAAGCCGCAAGTCGCTGATCCGCCCTGGCGCGCTGCCGCCCGTCACCGTTCTCGACATTACCACCCGCGACAAGGATGGCGAACTCATCGGTCGCCCGGCGGAGTGGTCGGAAGAGAATGGCGTGGCCCCCGCCGTGCTGATCCGCCAATCGTCCACCAATCGCGGCGACCGCGCCAAGGTGCCGACCGCCGGCCTCGGCGATCGGATCGTCGCCAAGATCTTCCCGTCGAAGGATCGTTCCGGCCCGGCCTATACGGCCCGGGTCATCAAGATCATCGACAAGAACCGCAATGCCTCGCTCGGCGTTTTCCGGCCCATGCCGGGCGGTGCCGGCCGTCTCATCCCCATCGACCGGCGCGGCGAGGAAATGGCGATCGATCCGGATTTCACCGGTGACGCGAAGAACGGCGATCTCGTTTCGGTCGAAGTGACGCGCGGCGGGCGCTACGGGCTTGCCCGCGCCAAGGTGCTGAACGTCATCGGCTCGGTCGATTCGGAAAAGGCGATCTCGATGATCGCCATCCACGATCACGGCATTCCCTACATTTTCCCGCAGCCGGTGATGGATGCGGCGGCAGCCGCCGAGCCGGCACCGATGAAGAACCGCGAGGACTGGCGCCACGTCCCCCTCGTCACTATCGACCCGGCGGACGCCAAGGACCATGACGACGCCGTTTATGCCGAACCGGACCCCTCGCCCGACAATCCGGGCGGCGTGATCGTGACGGTGGCGATTGCAGACGTGTCCTGGTACATTCGGCCGGGCTCACCGCTCGATCGCGAGGCCCTGAAGCGCGGCAACTCCGTCTATTTCCCGGATCGCGTCGTGCCGATGCTGCCGGAGCGCATTTCCAACGACCTCTGCTCGCTGCGCGAGGGCGAGGACCGCCCGGCCATGGCGGTGCGCATGGTGTTTTCGAAGGAAGGCCGCAAAGCCAGCCATACCTTCCACCGCGTCATGATGAAGAGTGCGGCTAAGCTCTCCTATAATCAGGCACAGGCGGCAATCGACGGCAACCCCGACGACAAGACCGGACCACTGCTCGAACCCATCCTGAAGCCGCTGTGGGCCGCCTATGCGATCATGAAGGCAGGTCGTGACCGCCGCCAGCCGCTCGAACTCGACATGCCCGAGCGCAAGATCCTGCTGAAGCCGGATGGCACCGTCGACCGGGTGTTCGTGCCGGAACGGCTCGACGCGCACAAGCTTATTGAAGAGATGATGATTCAGGCGAATGTCTGCGCCGCCGAAACGCTGGAGAAGAAGCGTCAGCCACTGATCTACCGCGTGCACGACGCGCCCTCGCTTGCCAAGCAGGAAACCCTGCGCGAGTTTCTGGCAACGCTCGGCATTTCCATGGCCAAGGGTGGACAGGTACGCTCCAACTCCTTCAACGGCATTCTGGCGAAGGCCGAGGGAACGCCGCACCAGACCATGGTCAATGAAATGGTGCTGCGCTCGCAAAGCCAGGCCGTCTACAGCCCGGAGAATATCGGCCATTTTGGCCTTAACCTCATGAAATACGCTCACTTCACCTCGCCGATTCGCCGTTATGCCGACCTGATCGTGCATCGGGCGCTGGTCGGTTCTCTTGGATTGGGCGAAGGCGGTATCACACCGGATGAAGAATCGGCGCTCGACGATATCGCCGCCGAAATCTCCACCTTCGAGCGCCGCGCCATGGCGGCCGAGCGCGATACCGTCAACCGTCTCGTGGCCCACCATCTGGCGGGTCGCATCGGCGAAAGCTTCCAGGGCCGTGTGTCCGGCGTCACCAAAGCCGGGCTCTTTGTGGCCCTGCCGGAATATGGCGCAGACGGCTTCGTGCCGGTTTCGACACTCGGCATGGACTATTTCATCTATGACGAAGCCCATCAGGCTCTGACCGGCGAACGAACCGGCCTTGGCTACCGGCTGGGCGACAGCGTCGAGGTGAAGCTGGCGGAGGCGCTGCCGCTGGCTGGCGCTCTGCGTTTTGAAATGCTGAGCGAAGGACGCAAGATGCCGCCGGCCATGCGCTCGTTCCACAAGACCGCCCGTCGCGGCGGCCCGAAGCGGCCCGGCACAAGGCCACCGCGCGGGCGGCGCTAACGGCGGCAACTGCAAAGGGGGGCAGGTTTGCAGGGCAACAACACCATCGACACCAATGAAATGGATGCCGGCGGCAGAAGCGCCTATCTGCGACCGCGGGACGCGGCGGCGATCGTGCTGATCGACCGATCTGCCGAACGCTGGCGCGTTCTGATGGGCAAGCGTTCGAGCCGCCACGTCTTCATGCCGGAATCCTATGTCTTTCCCGGTGGCCGCTGCGACCCCGGCGATCATGCCCTGCCCTTTTCCGCCGATCTGCGTCCGTCCGTCCTTGAAAAGCTCCGGATCGGGCCACCTGCCCGGCTTTCCGCCGCCCGGGCACGCGCCATGGCGCTGGCCGCCCTGCGTGAGCTTACGGAGGAGACAGGGCTCGTTCCAGCCGGTGCGGCCCCCGACCTGTCGTGCCTGCGCTTTGCGGTACGCGCCATCACACCGCCCGGCCGCGTGCGACGCTACGATACGCGGTTCTTCGTCGCATTCGCCGACGAAGCGGCGGTCGATCCCGCAATGGCACGGGATTCGGACGAGTTGCACGACGTGCGCTGGCTTGACATCGAGGGCGATCCAAGTCTCAACATCCCGAAGATTACCCGCTCCGTACTCACGGATGTGAGAACGCTTCTGACCACGCGCCCGACGCTTTCCGTCCCAGACCCGGTTCCCTTCTATCGCACGCTCCACGGTCGTGCACTGCGCAGCATCCTGTGAGGATTTCAGGCAATGAATGAGGCGAAGACGCCTGACGATCACGGGCATGCGGAAAGTATCCACTGGCCTTCCCTGGCGGCTGCCATCTCGGCTATCACAGCCGTCGGCATCGCGATCGGTCTTGGGTTGCCGCTCCTGTCGATCATTCTGGAAAAGCGCGGCATCTCCTCCACGCTGATCGGGCTGAACTCCGCAATGGCCGGCATTGCCGCCATGATTGCCGCCCCCATGACCACCTGGTTCGCCCACCGGTTCGGCGTGGCCACCACGATGCTCTGGGCCGTCGTCATCGCTACCGCCAGCGGCATGGGCTTCTATTACGCGGAGAACTTCTGGTACTGGTTCCCGCTGCGCCTGTTCTTCCACGGTGCGATCACCACGCTCTTCGTTCTCTCCGAATTCTGGATCAACGCCGCTGCTCCGCCCTCGCGCCGGGGACTGGTGCTCGGCATTTACGCGACCGTGCTGTCCATCGGCTTTGCCATGGGGCCGCTGATCTTCTCCCTGACCGGCAGCGAGGGCATCGTGCCCTTCCTGATTGCCGGCGGCGCCATCCTTTGCGCCGCCATCCCGATCTTCCTTGCCCGCAACGAAAGCCCCGATCTCGGCGAAGGCTCCGAACACCACTTCCTGCGCTACATCCTGCTCGTGCCGACTGCGACCGTCGCCGCCTTCGTGTTTGGCGCCGTGGAAGCCGGCGGCCTGTCGCTCTTTCCCATCTACGCCACCCGCGAAGGCTTCACGGAAACGCAGGCCGCGCTGCTGCTCACCGTCATGGGCGTCGGCAACATGGTTTTCCAGATCCCGCTCGGCATGATTTCTGACCGCATGCACGACCGCAGGCCGCTTCTGGCGGCCATGGCCGTGGTTGGCCTCATCGGCGCCCTCTGTCTGCCGCTGCTAAGCGTGAGCTGGGTTCTGATGGCCATTACCCTGCTCTTCTGGGGCGGCAGTGTCTCCGGTCTCTATACGATCGGCCTGACGCATCTGGGTTCGCGCCTGAAGGGCTCGGACCTCGCCAACGCCAACGCCGCCTTCGTCTTCTGCTACGCAATGGGTACGGTGGGCGGGCCACAGGGAATCGGCGCGGCCATGGATGTAAGTGGCAATCACGGATTTGCATGGGCAATTGCCGGATTTTTTGCCCTGTATGTGCTGGTTTCCTTGGGCCGTTTGCTTTTCCGACCAAAACAGACTTGACTTTTTGGGCGCGATTTGTAGTTTCCGGCCAGATTTCGCCGTGGACCACACGCCGTCCACGGCTTCATTTTTAGCTAAAGGCAGAACGACCATGGCGAAAGCAACGACCATCAAGATCAAGCTGCTCTCGACGGCCGACACGGGTTTCTTCTACGTGACGACCAAGAACAGCCGCACCATGACCGACAAGATGACCAAGACGAAGTACGATCCGGTCGTCAAGAAGCACGTCGAGTTCAAGGAAACCAAGATCAAGTAATTCCTGATCTTAGGACATTCGCCAAGGGCGTGCGCCTTCGGGCCGCGCCCTTTGCTTTGCCTGCCAGGCGGGTCCCCGCCCGCATGGCGAACCAGGCGATACGGCGGTGACGCTTGCGCAAAGAAAAAGCGCCGCAACCCGAAGGCGCGGCGCTTGATAAGGGGTCGACCGATGCGCATCATGGCACGAGGAACCATGTATAATCTGCGAACCAGCCGACCAGCCCCACGACCCAGGAGATGCGGCGGACCTGAGCATCATGGGGTAACTGGAACACCTCGCGTATGCGAGACGTTGTGTGACTAGAAAGTCGCGCATTTCAAAAAAGAAATCAACATTTTCTTAACGTTCGAAAAAATTAATCATTGCTCATGGTTAAAAATGGGACACGTTTCTATCGTACCCAAAAGAACGTGGCTTTTTTCTCTAAGTATATTTCCGATTTGAATTCGTACTATTAAAAGTATATCATAATTTCTTGCGGCGCAAAATGTGTCCATTCCGGCAATTTCAATAGTTTACAGCCCGCGCGCAGAAAAACAGGGCGCGAAAGCGATGTCTTTTCAACTTGATGCACCCTATGCGAAAGCACGGTGGCACGAACTATACGTGCCAATATATCGAGGGTAACTTTTCAGGATTGATTCCGTGGCTCGGAAAACTGACTTTTTCATCAGAACGTCATTTCCCGAATGAAATCCGCCATTCTGACGAGTTCTGGGGCAAAACCAACATTATCCACAACCAAAGCTGCCATAAGTCGGGTTTTCACTGCCGATAAAACCGCTTTTCATCAATAAAAGTGATTCTGCCAACGGGCCGATATCAGGCTGCTGCCGCGACAACCATGTTGCGTCCGCGGTTCTTCGCTTCATAAAGCGCCAGATCCGCCTGCTTGAACAGTTGTTCGGGCGTGCAAACGTCCGGGCCAATGGAAGCGATACCGAGAGAGGCGGTGATGGTGAGACGCTGTTCCCTGCCCCGCAGGATGAACGTCTCGCCTTCGATGCCCATGCGTAGCCGCTCCGCGATGGCCACAGCCGATGGCGCATCGGTATCCGGCATGACGACGACGAATTCCTCGCCACCAAACCGACAAGCCAGATCAGCGCCACGCACCGCCGCCCGAATGCGGCTCGAGAACTGCTTCAGCACCTCGTCACCGGCATCGTGCCCATAGGTATCATTGATGCTCTTGAACCGGTCGATATCGACAACGCAGATCGAGAGCGACCGTCCCCTGGCGGCGGCCCGCGCGAACAAGGTCTTGATATGGTTATCCAGATAACGGCGGTTGTTCAAACCCGTCAGCGGGTCGGTCACGGCAAGTTCGATCGTCTGTTCAAGGCTCGCCCGAAGACGGTCATTGTAACGCTTGCGCTTGATCTGCGTGAGGCAGCGCGCAATCAGTTCGTTCGGATCGATGGGGCGGGAGATATAATCGTTCACGCCCAGATCGAGCGAGCGCACGACAATATCGTCGTTGCCCTGCTCCGTGACGAGCAGGATCGGAATAAAACGGGTGCGCTCAAGCGAGCGAAGCTGCGAACACAAACGCAGGGGATCATAATCCTCGAAATTCGAGTTGACGATCACAAGGTCGAAGTTCGTCTCAGCCGCTTCGAACAGCGCCGCTTGCGGGTCCGACATCGCCATGACGTTGGCTACCGGCTTCAAGGTCTTGATGAGACGTTCCTGGGAGGTTCCGCGACCATCGACCAGAAGCACCTGGGCTGCCTCGTCCAGCCGCTCCTCGAAGGCCTTCAACACGTCCTCGCCCCCCATCTTGCGGGCGGTTTCGGCGCGGATGCGCAGTTCATCGCTCAATGTCTTCAAGCGCATGAGGCTCTTCACGCGCGAGATGAGCTGAAGGTCGTTGACAGGCTTGGTCAGGAAATCATCAGCGCCGGCTTTCAGGCCACGCACGCGATCGGACGGCTGGTCGAGCGCCGTGACCATCACGACCGGAATATGCATGGTGCGTGGATTGGCCTTCAGCCGCTCGCAAACCTCGAAGCCATCGATACCCGGCATCATAATGTCGAGCAGGACGACATCGACCTGTGTCGATTCACAAAGCTCGAGCGCCTGATAGCCATTTTCAGCCGTCAGGACATCGAAATACTCTGCCAGAAGCCGTGCTTCGAGCAGTTTCACGTTTGCGGGAATGTCGTCTACGACCAGAATTCGTGCCGTCATGGTCCTACCTTGACGCTCATCATGCGTCTCCGAGATAAGTCTTGATCGTTTCGATGAATTTCGGAACGGATATGGGTTTGGAGACATAGGCCTCGCAACCGCCCTGCCGGATGCGCTCCTCGTCGCCCTTCATCGCAAAGGCGGTGACGGCAATAACGGGGATGACATGCAGTTCGTCGTCTTCCTTCAGCCATTTGGTCACTTCAAGGCCGGATACTTCAGGAAGCTGAATATCCATGAGAATGAGATCGGGACGATGTTTGCGCGCAAGATCAAGGGCTTCCATGCCGTTGCGGGTCTGGATCGTGCGATAGCCCGATGCCTCGATGAGGTCGCGAAAGAGCTTCATATTAAGCTCGTTGTCCTCTACAATCAAAACCTGCTTGGGCATACCTGATGTCCTTCACTCGCGCAGCATCGCGCGTCCCCACGGGCAGACAGTACATTCATTTGGTTTCGAAAACGGTAATTCCGGCAAGTACATGATCGGCAACTTCAAAAAACCCCGTCCGGCCGAAGCCGAACCCGAAATCCTGGCGCTGACAGTACTTGCCTGGCTGTCGGAAGAGCCGGATCTTCTGGCGCGCTTTCTGGCGCTGTCCGGCTTGCAGATGACGCAGATCGCCGATGCTGCCCGTGATCGCGGCTTTCTCGGCGGCGTTCTCGACTTTATAATGGGCAATGAACCTGATCTGCTGCGTTTTGCAACGGCAACCGGTGTTGCACCTGAAGCTATCGCTGATGCCTGGCAGCGTCTTTACGGCGGCGGCCTCGATTCAGGGCAATACTGACCTATCATGAGCGAAGACGATCTCATCGCCCACATCCACCTTGGCGACCGCCCGCTTGCCGTGTTCGATGTCGATGATGTCGTGCTGCAGTTCATTGCTCCCTTCGAGACTTATCTCGCCGGCCAAGAGCTTGCGCTTTTGCCCCGCTCGTTCCGCCTCTTCGGCAACATCGTCTCAACGGCCACCGGCGAACCGCTCTCCGAGGCCGACGTGACTGCCGCCATTCTGCGCTTCTTCGACGAGCAAGAGGTCTGGCAAACACCTTTCACCGAAGCGACAAGCGTTCTGAACACGCTTGCGCGAAAGGCGGATATTGTTTTCCTCACGGCGATGCCGCCGCTCTACAGCGCCCAGCGGCGTCGCCTGCTCGATCGGTTCGACCTGCCCTATCCGCTGATTGCCACCGAAAGCCCCAAGGGACCGGTGGTCGAACGGTTGCACAAGGGGCGCCCGTTGCCGCTTGTCTTTGCCGACGACATGGTGCGCAATCTTCAATCCGTCGCGGAACATGCGCCGCAGAGCCTGCTTCTTCACATGCTGCCCGAATCACCAATCCACCGCCATGCGCCGCGCGCACCGGAAAATCTGGCCCGGTTTTGCGACTGGCAGGAAGCGGCGCGCCTGATCGACACCCATTTCGCCTCGCATCCTTGAACGGCGCAAGGCTGCATATCCGCGTAGCCCATCTTGCAGGTGCTGACCAAGCGGCATAAGGTGGCGATGTTCAACTTATGTTCCAGCGGGCCATGAGCACCAGCATCCCCTCTCCGCCCGGCTTCTGTCGGGATTGTCTGACCCCGCAATCCGAGGAGCGCAAGCGTTGCGGACGCTGCGGCAGTCCGCGCTTGGTCTATCACGCCGAGCTTGACCGTCTTGCCATCGCCCATATCGATTGCGACGCGTTCTACGCTTCCGTTGAAAAACGCGACGATCCGACTCTTGCCGACAAGCCGGTCATCATTGGCGGTGGCAAGCGTGGCGTGGTTTCCACCTGCTGTTACATTGCCCGTATCCACGGCGTGCGCTCGGCCATGCCCATGTTCAAGGCACTGGAGGCATGCCCGGAGGCGGTCGTCATCAAACCCGACATGGACAAATATGCCCGCGTCGGCCGGCAAGTGCGCACCATGATGCAGGAACTCACCCCGCTTGTGCAGCCGCTTTCCATCGATGAAGCCTTCCTGGACCTGTCCGGCACGGAACTGCTGCATCACGAGCCGCCCGCAAGGGTACTGGCGCGGCTTGCGAGGCGCATCGAGGCGGAAGTCGGTATCACCGTCTCGGTCGGGCTGTCCTACTGCAAATTCCTCGCCAAGATCGCCTCGGATCTCAGGAAGCCACGTGGCTTTGCCGTCATCGGTGAAACGGAAGCACTGTCCTTTCTGGCGCCACGCTCCGTCACCTCTATCTGGGGTGTTGGCAAGGCCTTTGCCGCCCAACTGGAAGCCGATGGCATCCGCACCATCGGCCAACTCCAGACGATGGAAGAAGGCGATCTGATGCGCCGCTACGGCACGCTTGGCCAGCGCCTCTACCGTCTTTCGCGCGGGAAGGACGACCGGCGTGTGGAGCCGGATGAGGAAGCCCGCAGCATTTCCGCCGAAACAACCTTCGACGACGACGTTTCGAACCATGACGAGCTTGTCCGCGTGTTGCGCCGCATCAGCGAAAAGGTCGCGGCGCGCCTGAAGAAATCCGGCGTGGCGGGGCACACCGTTGTCCTCAAACTCAAGACCGGCGATTTTCGACAGCGCACCCGTAATCGCCGTCTCGAAGACCCGACCCAGCTTGCCGACCGCATTTTCCGCACCGGCGTCACGCTTCTGGAAAAGGAAACCGGCGCGGACGCCTTTCGGCTGATCGGCATCGGCGTCAGCGATCTCACCGATCCAGCGCGGGCAGACCCGCCCGATCTCGTGGACGAACAGGCCACCCGGCGCGCGCGCGCCGAAGGCGCAATGGACCTTCTGCGCAACAAATTCGGCAACAAAGCCATCGAGACAGGCTACACGTTCGGAAACACAAGACCGCGCCGCTGACCGGCCCGAACGCCCGAAAATCTTCCTTAAGCATTCCTGGCTAAACTGGCCGGCATTGTATTGCGTAGGGACAGTTTCGTATGGTTTCGCGTCTCGTATTCTGTCTGGCGCTTCTGCCGGGCGTGGCGTTTTCGTCGCTCGCACTGGCAGGCGACGACAGCATTCTCCAGATCGTCGTTTCGAAGGCGCAGCAATCGCTGGCCGTCTATCGTGACGGGACAGAGATTGCCACCACCCGCGTATCCACCGGCAAGGCGGGGCATTCCACGCCAACGGGCGTGTTCTCCATTCTGGAGAAGCGCAAGTATCACGAATCCAACATCTATTCGAACGCACCCATGCCGTTCATGCAGAGGCTCACCTGGTCGGGGATCGCGTTGCACGAAGGTCGCGTTCCAAACTATCCGGCGTCCCATGGCTGTATCCGGCTTCCGGCAAAGTTCGCCCGCGAACTCTTCGGCATGACAGCGCGGGGCGTCCATGTCGTGATTTCCGAGGCCCCGGTCGTTCCCGTCCACATCAGCCATAACAACCTGTTTATCCCCCGCCAGGCGCAACCCGACATACTGCTTCTGACCGACACGCCGCTGCGTTCCACGCGTCCGCAGGCCGGCGAACGGGCGGTTGAGGTCGCCATGAACGAGACGACGACCTTGCCGCAAACCACAGTTGCTGCACCAAGGGAGCAGGAAGAGCCGATCCGCATTCTCATCACCCGGCGCGGCGACCGCGAACGCATTCTAGACATGCAGACCCTGCTCAACCAGCTTGGCTTCGATGCCGGCATCCCGGATGGCCACGCGGGACAAGCCACGTTGCGCGCCATTGCAGAATTCCGGCTTGCGCACGATCTGCCAGCGGGCAAAACCGTGTTGGACCCAGCGTTCCTGCAAGCGCTTTACAGCGCCGCGGGCAAGGCCGATTTCCCGAACGGTCAGCTTTTCGTACGCCAGAATTTCAAACCGCTTTTCGAGGGGCCCGTCAGCATTCGTGACCCTGAAAAGGAACTCGGCACCCATTTCTTCATCGCGACGGAAGCTGACGCCCAAACGGGATCAGCAGACTGGACCGCGATGACGCTGGAGAACCGGTTGCCTGAAGCCACCCTGAAACGGCTCGGCATAACACAACGGGCCGATACCACCGACCTGGATGCGGCAGGTCACACTCTTGATCGCATCGATATCCCCGACGACCTGCGCGAACGTATTGAACGCCGCCTCGGCAAGGGCTCCTCTATCACCATTACCGATAACGGCATCTCGCCGGAGACCGGACAGGGAACGGACTTCATCACGCTGACAAAGCCAGACGCGGCAGGCCGAAAGAGCTGACACCCGCATTGCGATATTGATTCATGCAATCAGGTCAACTCATTGATAAATCGGGAATTTCTCCGCAATCAAGCCTGAACTGGGATGCGGTCAGCCGCGCCGTTCGCCCCGGCCATCACCACCACTTGTTTTGCGGCCACATGCGCTTGCCAAAACAGGAGTCGATTCAGCCGCTTCACCCGGAGCGTTGAGATACCGGGCGAACGCGTCAAACCAGTTCCACATCCAGCACGCCCGGCGAGGCCCTGAGCGCAGCGGCAATTTCCGGGGAAATCCGATAGCGGCCCGGCAGGCCGACTTCGATCTCGCACCGGCCTTCGTCCTTGATCAGAATGAAAGACACGACACCATCCCCTTTGGCGCCCAAATGCTTTTCGACCGCCTTGAGGGGGCTGCTATCACGCGCATAGACGCGAAGCTCCTTCTGCATCTGAACCGACTTCTCTTCCAGCGACTGCGCCGTCTGGATGCGAAGGCCGATCCCTTCCGGGCGTTCGTCGGCAGCAACCGTGATGACCAGGGACTGGCCGGGTTCGAGCAGGTCGCGATACTGGTTGAGGGCTTCGGAGAACAGCACGGCTTCATACTGACCCGACGAATCCGAGAAGGTGACGATGCCCATCTTGTTGCCGGTCCGCGTCTTGCGTTCCTGTTTCGACGTCACCGTGCCGGCAAGGCGTCCGGCCGTTGCACCATGCTTTACCGCCGCCGAGAAATCGGCAAAGGTCTGCACACGCATCTTCGCCAGAATGTTGCGGTAGGAATCGAGCGGATGAGCCGAAAGGTAGAAGCCAAGCACGGCGAATTCACGCATCAGCTTTTCTGATGGCAGCCAGGGCGTGAATGCAGGCAACACGATGGCCTCAGGCCCGGTACTGCCCCCGCCACCCATCCCGAACATATCCGATTGGCCGCTGACTCGGTTTTCCTGCGCCCGTTGCGCAAAACCGAGAATGCGATCAAGCCCGCCGACCATTTCGGCGCGATCGCGCCCGAAGCAATCGAAGGCACCGGCATACATCATGCTTTCGAGAACGCGTCGGTTCACCTGTTTGGGGTCGATGCGCTGGCAGAAATCCTCAATGCTGGCGAAGGGCTTGTCGCCACGCACCGCAACGATGTGTTCCACCGCCGATTCACCAACGCCCTTCACGGCCGCGAGCGCGTAAAAAATCTTGTTCTCGCCCGGTTCGAAATGCCGGAATGAACTCTGGACGGATGGCGGCACGATTTCGATCCCAAGCCGCTGCGCATCCTGCCGGAAGTCGTTCAGCTTTTCGGTGTTGGCCATATCAAGCGTCATGGTCGCCGCCAGAAACTCGACCGGATAATGCGCCTTCAGGTACGCCGTCTGATAGGACACGATGGCATAGGCTGCGGCATGCGACTTGTTGAAGCCGTAATTCGCGAACTTGGCGAGCAGATCGAAGATGATATCCGCCTGGTTCTTCGAAACGCCGTTTTTCATCGCGCCGTCGACGAAGCGTTCACGCTGCTTGTCCATCTCCTCCTTGATCTTCTTGCCCATGGCACGGCGCAGAAGATCGGCTTCGCCAAGCGAGTAGCCGGAGAGAACCTGAGCGATCTGCATCACCTGTTCCTGGTAGACGATAACGCCCTGTGTCTCCTTGAGGAGGTAATCGATCTTTGGATGGATCGATTCGATTTCCTCCTCACCGTGCTTGCGAGCATTATAGACCGGAATGTTTTCCATCGGACCCGGACGATAAAGCGCCACGAGCGCGATAATGTCCTCGATACAGTCGGGCCGCATGCCGATCAGCGCCTTGCGCATGCCGGCACTTTCCACTTGGAACACGCCGACCGTTTCGCCGCGCGACAGCATTTCGTAGGTCTTCTTGTCATCCAGCGGTATCGCCGCCAGATTGACCTCGATGCCCTTGCGCGCGATGAAATCCACCGCCGTCTTCAGCACGGTCAGCGTCTTCAAGCCAAGGAAGTCGAACTTCACCAGCCCGGCCTGTTCGACCCACTTCATGTTGAACTGGGTGACCGGCATGTCCGACCGCGGGTCTCGGTACATAGGCACAAGCCGGGAGAGCGGACGGTCGCCGATCACGATACCCGCCGCATGCGTCGACGCATGCCGGTAGAGACCCTCGATCTTCTGGGCGATATCCAGTAACCGCGCGACGACCGGTTCCTTCTCCGCCTCTTCCTGAAGTCGCGGCTCTTCCTCGATGGCCTTCGAAAGGGGCGTCGGATTGGCCGGGTTGTTCGGCACCAGCTTGCAGATCTTGTCGACCTGACCATAAGGCATTTCGAGCACGCGGCCGACGTCGCGTAACGCCGCACGGGCCTGCAACGAACCGAAAGTGATGATCTGCGCCACCTGCTCGCGCCCGTACTTTCGCTGAACGTAGCGGATCACCTCTTCGCGTCGATCCTGACAGAAGTCGATATCGAAGTCAGGCATCGAAACGCGTTCCGGATTCAGGAAGCGTTCGAACAGCAGCGAGAAACGCAACGGATCAACGTCCGTAATCGTCAGTGCATAGGCGACAAGCGAGCCCGCACCCGAGCCGCGCCCCGGCCCCACTGGAATATCCTGACTCTTGGCCCATTTGATGAAGTCCGCAACGATCAGGAAGTAACCCGGAAATTTCATACGTTCGATAATCATGAGCTCGAATTCGAGCCGATCCCGGTATTCCTTCTCTTCGTATCCGGGCGCGATGCCGAGCGTACGGATGCGCTCTTCAAGCCCCTCCCACGCCTGCCGCTTCAATTCGTCGGACTCGGCCTGCTCGGCCTCTTCCGTGTCACCGGTGCCGCCAGTGAAGCGCGGCAGGATCGGTTTGCGGGTCTTCAGGATAAAGGAGCAGCGGCGGGCAATCTCGACCGTACTTTCCAGCGCCTCCGGCAGATCGGCGAAGAGCTCCGCCATCTCCTTGCGGCTTTTCAGATAATGATCCGGCGTCAGGCGAAAACGCGTATCATCGGAAACAATGGCGTTATGCGCCACCGCCATCAATGCGTCATGTGCCTCATAATCGCCGCGCGACGGGAAGAAGGCCTCGTTCGTCGCGACAAGCGGCAGATCGTGTTCGTAGGCGAGCGCCACCATTCGGGCTTCGTGACGCCGATCGTAACGTCCGTGACGCTGCAACTCGACATAAAGCCGATCCCCGAACATCTCCTTCAGAAACAGAAGCCGGCTCTCGGCAAGCGACGCATGCCCTTCCTTGAAGGCCATGTCCACCGGACCGCTCAGCGCACCGGTCAGGGCTATCAGGCCGTCATTGTCGCCATCACGCAGCCATGTGGCCGTAATTTTGACGACGCCTCCTCCCTCACCCTCAAGATAGGCACGGCTGACCAAGCTTGTCAGTCGTTCATAACCCGCCGCTGTCGCCGCCAGAAGAACGATCGCCGGAAGCTTGGCAAGGCCCTGCCCGCCGGAACGGCGGTCGGCACTGTCATCTTCCATATCGATGGAAAGCTGACAGCCGATAATCGGCTGAAGACCATCATCAATGGCCTTCTGGGCAAACTCAAGGGCAACGAAGAGATTATTCGTATCGGTAATGGCAATGGCCGGTTGGCTATCGGCAACCGCCTTGCCGAGAACCTTCTTCAGAGGCAGAGCCCCCTCGAGAAGCGAATAGGCCGAGTGCAATCTCAAATGCACGAATTCAGGGCTCGCCTGCTTTGCGTCAGCTTGCGCCTTGCCGAGATCGGCCATCGGAACCTCCACTTTCGAGCGAAGCCGCGAGGAGCGCCTTCAACCCTTGTCTTTCAACCCTTGGAAAGATGTCTGCAAGAGGAACACAGCCTTCCTGAGACTCGCTCCCCAGTTTTCCCGTTCAGAGCGGTCCTGTCCAGAGCATGCGGGCTGACGGTCAGATGGAAAGCGCGATAACCGACACGCTGGCGATGAAGGTGAGAATCGAGGCAAATGCGGCTACGTCACGAAGAAGGGCAGTCATTTCGATCTCCTGTTCTCTTATGTTTTTATTTTGTTCTCATTATGTTTCGTTGTCAACAGGATTTTTGCGCAGAAGGCGCAGGTATGCATTCGCCGTTTTTGGCGGCGGTTCGTGAACAGCGATGTCAGGAAGTTTCAGAGCTCGACGATCTTGCCGTCTGAGATCGTCACACGGCGATCCATGCGCGCTGCAAGTTCATGATTGTGGGTCGCAATCATGGCACCCAGACCGGACTGGCGAACAAGTGCCTCGAGCGCATCGAAAACATAATGCGCGGTCTGCGGATCGAGATTTCCGGTGGGTTCATCCGCAAGAAGCAGAAGCGGCGCATTGGCCACCGCGCGGGCAATGGCAACACGCTGCTGTTCCCCGCCCGAGAGTTCGCCCGGGCGGTGATCGGCCCGGTGCCCAACCCGCATGTAATCGAGCAGGGCTGCCGCGCGTTCCGCCGCTTCCTTGCGCGTCAGACCGGCGATAAGCTGCGGCATCATCACATTCTCGAGCGCGGTGAATTCGGGCAGCAGGTGATGAAACTGGTAGACGAAACCGATATCCGTACGCCGGATCGCCGTGCGCCGCTCATCGGGAAGATGGCCGCAGGCAGTGCCGTTCAGATAGACCTCGCCGCCATCCGGATGCTCCAACAGGCCAGCGATGTGCAACAGGGTGGACTTGCCCGTTCCCGAAGGCGCCACGAGCGCCACCATTTCACCGCTCGAAAGCGCGAAATCGGCCTTTGTCAGAATGGAAAGCTTCGTTTCACCCTCGCCGTAATGGCGGTCGATCCCGGTGAGTTTCAGCGCTGGAACGGAGGTCATCGGCAACTCGGCTTCTATTCGTAACGCAGGGCTTGAACCGGATCGAGGCGCGACGCACGCCAGGCCGGAAATATGGTGGCGAGGAAGGAGAGGCTCAGCGCCATGACGATGACGGAAACCGTTTCGCCGACATTCATTTCAGCCGGCAACTGGCTGAGGAAATAAAGCTCGGGGTCGAAGATGACGGTACCGGAAAGCCAGGTGAAAAATTGGCGGATGCTTTCCACATTCAGACAGACGATCACGCCCAGAACGAAACCGGCGAATGTGCCGACAATGCCGATCGCCGCCCCCGTCATGAAGAAAATGCGCATGACGGAACCCGAGGTGGCCCCCATGGTGCGCAGAATGGCGATGTCGCTGCTCTTGTCCTTCACCAGCATGATGAGGCCGGAAATGATGTTGAGCGCGGCCACCAGCACGATCAGCGTCAGGATCATGAACATGACGTTGCGTTCCACCTGGAGGGCGGAAAAGAACGTCTGGTTGCGCTGTCGCCAATCGGTCAGATATATCTGCCGACCGACCGCCTGTTCGATGGCGTCACGCGTATCATCGACCAGATCGGGATGCGTGACGAAAATCTCGATCTGCTGGACGATGCCATCGGCATTGAAATAGAGCTGGGATTCTTCCAGCGGCATGAAGATGATGCCGGAATCATATTCCGACATACCGACCTCGAAGACACCCGAAATGCGGTAGCTCTTGATGCGCGGGTTCGTGCCCATCGGGGTCACGTCGCCTTCCGGAGCCAGAAGCGATATCTGGTCGCCCGCAGTCACACCCAGCGAGTTTGCCATGCGCGTGCCGATCAGGATACCATCGCCCGCTGCATAGCCGAGCAGATCGCCCGCCTTGACGTTGTCGGCGACTTCCTTGAGCTTAAGCAGATCATCGGCCCGAACGCCACGCACGATAGCGCCGGTCCCCGCCCCCACCTTGCCGGAGGCAAAGACCTGTCCTTCAACCATGGGGATGGCCATGGTAACGCCGGGCACGGCTGAAATCTTCTTGGCGAGTTCGGGGTAATCCGACAGCGGAGAATCGATCGGCTGCAGGATGATATGACCGTTGATGCCGAGAATGCGCGAAATCAGTTCGGTGCGAAACCCGTTCATCACCGCCATGACGATGATGAGCGTGGCAACGCCCAGCATGATACCGGCGAAGGAAAAGCCGGCGATGACGGAAATGAACGCCTCCTTGCGGCGCGCTCTCAGATAACGCCAGGCCACCATCCGTTCGAAGGTGGAAAAGGGACGTGCCGCCCTGTTCTTTTCCGCCACCGCAACAGCGCCCGCATCCGCTTCCGTCATGCCTTCACACCCTTCCTCAGCCAGCGAGCTTGTTGATCGCGGCCTCTACGGACAGCGTCACGCGTTCACCCGTCCGGCGGTTCTTCAGTTCAACCTCGCCATTGGCAATGCCGCGCGGTCCGGCGATCACCTGCCACGGCACGCCGATCAGGTCGGCGGTAGCGAACTTCGCACCGGCACGCTCGTCACGGTCGTCATAGAGAACATCCTTGCCAGCGTTGGAGAGCGCCTCGTAAATCCGGCCGCTCGCCGCATCGACGGCGGCGTCACCCACCTTCATGTTGATGACCACCACATCGAAGGGAGCGACCGATTCCGGCCAGATGATTCCGTTCTCATCATGAGAAGCTTCGATGATGGCCGGAACAAGGCGCGACGGGCCGATACCGTAGGAGCCCATCTGCACTTCGTGTTCCTTGCCATCCGGCCCCTGCACCTTGGCACCCATCGGTGCGGAATATTTGGTGCCGAAGTAAAAGATATGACCGACCTCAATGCCGCGGGCAGATAGCCGATCGCCTTCCGGAATGGCGTCGAACGCCGCTTCATCGTGCATTTCGGATGTCGCAGCATACAGCGACGTCCACTTGTCGAAGATCGACTGCAGGCCATCGACACTATCGAAATCGGTGCTATCGGCGGGAATATCAAAGTTCACGAAATCGCGGTGGCAGAAAACTTCAGACTCGCCGGTCTCGGCCAGAATGATGAATTCATGACTGTGATTGCCGCCGATCGGGCCGGTATCGGCGCGCATCGGAATGGCGCGCAGACCGAGACGGTCGAAGGTGCGCAGGTATGCCGTGAACATCTTGTTGTAGGAGTGAATCGCGTCTTCCTTGGTAAGATCGAAGGAATAGGCATCCTTCATCAGGAATTCTCGCGAACGCATGGTGCCGAAGCGCGGGCGGCGCTCGTCACGGAATTTCCACTGGATATGGTAGAGATTGAGCGGCAGATCCTTGTAGCTCTTGACGTAGGACCGAAAAATGTCCGTCACCATTTCTTCGTTGGTGGGGCCGTAGAGCATGGCGCGCTTGTTGCGATCGGTGATGCGCAGCATCTCCTCACCGTAATCGTTGTAACGACCGCTTTCCTGCCACAGTTCGGCGGTCTGCAGCGTAGGCATCAGGATTTCCTGGGCGCCGGCTCGGTTCTGCTCCTCACGCACGATGTCGCAGACTTTGTCGAGCACGCGTTTGCCGAGTGGCAGCCAGGAATAGATGCCCTGGGACTGCTGACGGATCATGCCCGCGCGCAACATCAGGCGGTGCGAGACGATTTCCGCTTCCTTGGGGTTTTCCTTTAGAATGGGCAGGAAGAAACGAGACAGGCGCATGGGGGTTTCCAGTTTTGTGCCCTGCCATTCGCGCATGCGAGCGGGAATCGGGCAGCCAAGAACGATTGTGGAAGCGTTCATAAACGTTTCGGCCACAGAAGGAAACCCGAAGCCGCAGGGCCTTCGACCATTGCCCACATGCGCGTTTGCGCTGATTGAACGGCGCCTGCAGCCACAAGACTTACTGATTAAAATTTAGGCAAGGCCGGTGCCCGGCTTATTCGAAGGCAAACAAATCACCTTCACCGGCGCGAAAACCGTCGCAGGGCTGGCACAAAAGCGAGCCACAATGTTGCGACATTTTTGTCAACATGATTTTTTTGTTCGACTGTAGCATTTTTGCAAAAAATTCCAGTGACAACGGCCCGAGACTACGGTAGCGTTAGCTTACAAAAAAGGCAGAGAGCTTAAATTTTCTGCCAAACTTCGCGGTCAAGTCTTGGGAGGATCAGATCTTAGGCGCGTTCATTCGCTGCCCCGGCGACGGAAAAGGATCACGCGATACTTGAAAACAAGGCCCTCTCGGCCTTGTTTTTTTTTGCTTTCTCAACCGCCCCCAAGGCGGTAGCCATCTTCCGCTGGCCGCGTCTTAACCGCAAATCATGACAGTCGGATGAAGGTGCCTGATGTGAAAAAGCCGCCTTCCCCAAGGGAAAGCGGCCCTGACATTCAGGCTTGAAGAGAAAACGCTCAGACCTGTTCCAACTCGATGAGCGTGCCGAAGAAATCTTTCGGATGCAGGAACAGGACAGGCTTGTTATGCGCACCGATCTTCGGTTCGCCATCGCCCAGTACGCGAGCGCCGTTCTTCTTCAACTCATCACGGGCGGCAATGATGTCCTCGACTTCATAGCAGATGTGATGAATGCCGCCGGATGCGTTCTTCGCAAGGAACGCAGCAATCGGCGAGCCTTCACCGAGCGGCTCCAGCAATTCGATCTTGGTGTTCGGCAGTTCGACGAAAACCACTGTCACGCCATGTTCCGGCAGGGCCTGCGGCGCCGTCACTTTCGCGCCGAGCGTCGTATTGTAGGCTGCGGTCGCGGCTGCGAGATCCGGTACGGCGATGGCCACATGGTTGACACGTCCAAGCATGACAAGCTCCTTAAGACTTTCGTTTCGTTCGGCTCTTCCTATACCTATGGGCGAGCCGGTGTCTTCTCAGACTTTGGTCACGAAAACCGTCACAAGCGGCTTCTTGCCCCAGGCGTTGTTCACCGTGGCGCGCACGGCGCGACGCACGGCCTCACGCAGCATGTCGAGGTCCTTGCGGCGCGCGCGCGGAATGCTTTCAATGGCGCCGAGAACGCAGTCATAGACCGTATCGGCCATGTCCTCGCCTTCGTCGTCGTAGGTCGGCAAACCGTTCAGAACGACGATCGGGTCATCGCGGAAATCATAACGCTCATCCAGAACGACATTGACCGCGACATGGCCGACATAGGAGAGTTTGCGGCGCTCACCGATGCCCATCTCGTCGAAATCGCCGATGAGCTTGCCGTCGCGATAGATGCGACCGCAATGGGCCTGATCGATCACTTCTGCCGGACCGGGCGCAAGACGCAGCATATCGCCATTGCGCACGCGCGGTACCTCGGCAATGCCGGCGCTCAGCCCCAGCTCCTTCTGCGCCGTCAGATGCGCGGCTTCACCATGCACGGGCACGAGGATCTGCGGGCGCACCCATTCATACATTTGCACGAGTTCGCTGCGACGCGGATGGCCGGAGACATGTACCAGCGCGTCGCTGTCGGTCACCACCTTCACGCCCTGCTCAATCAGGCCGTTCTTGATGTCGAGAATGGCTTTTTCATTGCCGGGAATGGCGCGGGAGGAAAAGACCACTGTGTCGCCTGCCGTCAGCGCCACGTTGCGCATCTCGTCACGCGCCAGCTTGGCGAGTGCGGCCCGCGGCTCACCCTGACTGCCGGTCAGGATCACGACCACCTTGTCTCGCGGAATGTAACCGTATTCATCTTCCGCAATGAAGGGCTTCAGCCCGTCCATCATGCCGAGTTCCGAGGCAACCGCCACCACACGCTTTAGCGAGGAACCAAGCAGAAGCACCTCACGGCCTGCGGCTTCCGCTGCTTCCGCAATCGAGCGGATACGTCCGACATTGGAGGAGAAGGTGGTGATGGCAACCCGACCTTCCGCCTTCTCGATCACTTCCCGCAAGCCTTCCGACACTTCGCGTTCGGAGGGGGAAACGCCTTCGCGCATGGAGTTGGTACTGTCGCACAGCAGTGCCAGCACACCTTCATCGCCGACTTCGCGGAAACGCTTCTCGTCCGTCAACGGCCCAAGCGTCGGCTCCAGATCGATTTTCCAGTCACCGGTGTGCACCACGTTGCCGAGCGGGGTGCGAATGACCAGCGACATGGGTTCGGGGATCGAGTGGTTGACGCCAATGGCTTCGATATCGAACGGTCCGACCTTGATACGGTCGCCGGCCTTAAAGGGTGTAACCGGAATTTCCGCGCGGCTTCCTTCGTAATTACGCTTGGCCTCCAGCAAACCTGCTGTAAAGGCGCTGGCGTAAACCGGTACATTGAGGCCGGGCCAGAGGTCGTTCAGCGCGCCGTAATGGTCCTCATGGGCGTGGGTGATGATGATGCCCTTGAGATTCTTGCGCTCCTCCGCCAGGAAGCGGATATCCGGCAGCACCAGATCGACACCCGGCAGGTCCGGCCCGGCGAAAGTCACGCCGCAATCGACCATGATCCATTGGCGTTTGCCCGGCGTCCCGTAACCATAGAGCGCGAGATTCATGCCGATCTCGCCAACGCCGCCCAGCGGCAGGAACACCAGTTCTTCTTGTTTCGCCATTACAGTCACATTTCCAATCATCCAAAGAAGACGTCACCGGCGGAAATCGTTTCCCGACGGCCGTCATCCGTTTCCAGCAGCAGAAGCCCCTGATCGTCTATTCCGGCAAAGCGGCCCCGCAGAACGCGATCCGAGAGATTTACCGTGATCGCCTCGCCAATGCCGCATGCCATATCGCGCCAGAGTGCCGTCACCTCGGCGGTACCAAGGCCTTCGTTCCATATGTTTAACACGTCTACCATGGCTTCAAACAGATGCGCGAACAGTTCCTCGGGGAAAACCGTTGCACCCTCATCCAAAAGGCAGGTGACGGGATAAAGCGGATTATCCGGCTTGAAGCGCACGTTGACGCCGATACCGACGACCACCGCGTGCCGGCCATCCGGCAGAAACTCGCCTTCTATGAGAATGCCGCTCATCTTCTTGCGGCCGATCAACAGGTCATTCGGCCATTTCACCTCAAGCGGCGGAGCACCGACGGGCAAGACACGCCGAACGGCCGAACGCAAGGCAACCGCAACAGCAAGCGGCAATGACCCGAGCCGCTGCAGCGGCGCCGGGTCAATCAGAAGAAGGGAAGCATAGAGATTGCCGCGCTCGGATACCCAGGTCCGTCCACGCCGGGCACGCCCGCCCGTCTGGCGAGCGGCGGTGATCCAGAGATCGCCGCCCTGCCCCGCCCGCGCCCGGGCAAGGCATTCCTCGTTGGTGGAGCCAACCTCGTCGATGGCTTCGTGGCGGAAGCCAGACAGCGACTTCCGCCCCACCTTGTTCAACCCGGTCAAAAGAACGACTTGGCCGCTGCTTCAGCCGCGGTACCGACCGGACCACCGAAGAACAGGTAGGCTAGGACGAACAGGCCGGACAGGCCGAAGACCAGACGCAGTTCCGTGGATACGCGGTCGAACTCGCCCTTCGGTTCGTCGAACCACATCACCTTGACGACGCGCAGGTAGTAGTAGGCACCAACGACCGAAGACAGGATACCGATGATAGCCAGCGCGTAGAGCTTGGCTTCGATTGCTGCCAGGAAGACGAAGTACTTACCGAAGAAGCCTGCCAGCGGCGGAATGCCGGCCAGCGAGAACATCAACGCCGTCAGCGCGACCGCCATGAAGGGGTTGGTCTGCGACAGGCCGGCGAGATCGTCGATACCTTCGACCGTTTCACCTTCCTTGCGGCGCATGGCGATGATGCAGGCAAACGTGCCGAGCGTCATCACCATATAGACCGTCATGTAGATGATGACGCCGGAGACGCCCGACTGGTTGCCGGCGGCAAGACCGACCAGCGCATAACCCATGTGACCGATGGAGGAATAGGCCATCAGGCGCTTGATGTTCTTCTGACCGATGGCTGCGAAGGAACCGAGCAACATGGAAGCAAGCGAGATGAAGACGATGATCTGCTGCCAGTCGGCAATCACCGGCTGGAAGGCATCGGATACGACGCGAACGAGGATCGCCATCGCGCCGATCTTCGGGGCAGCGGCCAGGAAGGCCGTGACCGGTGTCGGGGCCCCTTCATAGACGTCCGGCGTCCACATGTGGAACGGCACGGCCGAAATCTTGAAGCACAGGCCCGTCAGCACGAAGACCAGACCGATCACAACGCCGAGCGAGCGGGTTTCACCTGCCAGGACCTTGGCGATCTCATCGAAGCCGGTGTTGCCCGTGAAGCCGTAGACCAGCGACATGCCGTAAAGCAGCATGCCCGAGGACAGAGCGCCCAGCACGAAATACTTGAGGCCGGCTTCCGTCGAACGCAGGCTGTCGCGGTTGATGGCGGCGATCACATAGAGAGCCAGCGACTGCAGTTCGAGCGACATGTAAAGCGAGATCATGTCATTCGCCGAGATCATCAGCAGGATGCCGAGGGTCGCGAGCAGCAGAAGCACCGGATATTCGAAGCGATCGAGATGTTCCGAGCGGGCGTTGCCGACCGTCATGATCATCGCGACAATGGAGCCGATAAGCGCCAGCACCTTCATGAAGCGCGCAAAGGGATCCGCGAGGTAGGCGCCGCCGAACGCCTCGCCTTCCGGCGAAGCAATCAGCAGCCAGAGGCCGGAGGCAATGAGGAGCGCCACGGCAAGGCCCGTCACCGTTGGTGCGGACTTGTCGCCATTGAACACGCCGATCATCAGGAGCGCAAGCGCGCCGACGGCCAGGATCAATTCAGGAACGGCAAGATGGAGGCTTGCGAGAAGAGTTTCAACGGTCATGATCACGTCCTGTCGTCAATTCAGCGAAAGCGCCACTTGCTGAGCGGTCTTGAGGGCCGCTTCGTAGTTGTTGAGAAGCAGATCCACCGAAGCGGCCGTCGCATCGAACACCGGAGCCGGATAGACCCCGAAGAAGATGGTGAGGGCAAGCAGCGGATAGAGGATCAGCTTTTCCCGGCCGGAAAGGTCGAGCAGCGCCTTGAGGCTATCCTTCTCGAGCGCACCGAAAATGACCCGGCGATAGAGCCAGAGTGCGTAGGAGGCCGAGAGGATGACGCCCGTGGCCGCAAAGAGCGCAACCCAGGTGTTGACACGGAACACGCCGATAATCGTCAGGAATTCACCGATGAAGCCCGACGTGCCCGGAAGGCCGACATTGGCCATGGTGAAGACCATGAAGGCAACCGCATATTTCGGCATGTTGTTCACGAGGCCGCCATAGGCCGCGATCTCGCGGGTGTGGAGACGGTCGTAGACGACGCCGACGCAGAGGAAGAGCGCGCCCGAGACGATACCATGCGAGAGCATCTGGAAGATGGCGCCCTGCACACCCTGGCTGTTGGCCGCGAAGATACCCATGGTCACATAACCCATGTGGGCGACCGACGAGTAGGCGATCAGCTTCTTGATATCGTCCTGCATCAGCGCGACCAGCGACGTGTAGACGATGGCAATGACCGACAGCGTGAACACGAAGGGTGCAAAGAGATCGGACGCCAGCGGGAACATCGGCAGCGAGAAGCGCAGGAAGCCGTAGCCGCCCAGCTTCAGCATGACGCCGGCCAGAATGACCGAGCCTGCCGTCGGTGCCTGAACGTGCGCATCCGGAAGCCAGGTGTGGACCGGCCACATCGGCATCTTCACCGCGAAGGAAGCGAAGAAGGCAAGCCACAACCAAGTCTGCAGGCCAGCCGGGAAGGAATACTTCATCAGCGTCGGCACATCCGTCGTGCCGGCCTGCCAGTACATGGCCATGATGGCGAGCATCATCAGCACCGAACCGAGCAGCGTATAGAGGAAGAACTTGTAGCTGGCGTAGACGCGATCCTTGCCGCCCCACACGCCGATGATGATGAACATCGGGATGAGGGTCGCCTCGAAGAAGACGTAGAACAGCACAGTATCCAGCGCGACAAAGACGCCGATCATCATGGTTTCCATGATGAGGAAGGCGATCATGTATTCCTTGATACGCTTCTCGATGGCGTTCCAGCTTGCCAGCACGCAGAAAGGCATAAGGAACGTCGTCAGGATGACGAAGAGCATCGAAATGCCGTCCACGCCGACGTGATAGGCGATACCGGTGCCGAGCCAGTCGTGCTTTTCGACCATCTGGAAGCCGGCATTCGAGTTGTCGAAGCCAATCCAGACGAAAAGCGACACGAGGAAAGTGAAGACCGTCGTCAGCAGGGCAACGTTCAGGATGTTGCGGCGGCCGAACGCACCGTCTTCACGGGTGAAGAGCAGCAGCGCCACGCCGACCAGCGGTAGGAACGTGACCGTTGAGAGAATGGGCCAATCGGTCATTTACTTCGCACCCCCAAGCATCATCCAGGTAACGAGCGCGGCGACACCGATCAGCATCGCAAACGCATAATGATAAAGATAACCGGTCTGCAGACGAACGACGCGGTTGGTCACGTCGACAACCCGGGCAGCAACACCGTTCGGACCGTAGGTATCGATCACGGCGACGTCGCCCTTCTTCCACAGGAACTTGCCGAGTGCCTTGGCCGAACGAACGAACAGGACGTCGTAGAGCTCGTCGAAGTACCACTTGTTCAGGAGGAACAGGTAGAGCGGCCGGAAGCTTTCTGCGAGGCGCTTCGGCGTTTCCGGCGAAGCGATGTAGAAATACCAGGCGGTCACGAAACCGACCAGCATGGCCGCGAACGGGCTCCACTTCACCCACAGCGGCACGTCGTGCATCGCATGCAGGATATGGTTTTCAGCACCCGTGAACAGCGCGCCCTTCCAGAACTCTTCATAGGCTTCGCCGATGAAGGCGCCGTGGAAGACCACACCCGCAAACAGCGCACCGAGGGCGAGCGGCAGGAACGGGATGGTCATGATCGGCGGCGATTCATGGACATGGTGCATCACGTCTGCGGAAGCGCGCGGCTTGCCGAAGAAGGTGAGGAAGGCCAGTCGCCAGGAGTAGAAGCTCGTGAACAGAGCGGCGACAACGAGAAGCACGAAGGCGAAGCGAGCAGCGCCGCCATGGGCAGCAAAGGCCGACTCGATGATCGCATCCTTGGAGAAGAAGCCGGCGGTGCCGATGAGGGTACCGGGAATCCCGACACCGGTCAGCGCAATCGTGCCGATCGTCATCACCCAGAAGGTGATCGGGATATGCTTGCGCAGACCACCCATGTGACGCATGTCCTGCTCGCCGTCGACGGCATGGATAACCGAGCCCGCGCCAAGGAACAGGAGCGCCTTGAAGAAGGCGTGCGTGAAGAGGTGGAACACGGCCGCGCCATAGGCGCCGACGCCGAGCGCCACGAACATGTAACCAAGCTGCGAACAGGTCGAATAGGCGATAACGCGCTTGATGTCGTTCTGCACCAGACCCACGGTCGCGGCGAAGAAGGCCGTGATGCCGCCGATGATGGTGACGACGGTCAGTGCATCATGGGACAGTTCGAACAGCGGCGACATGCGGGCGACGAGGAAAACGCCAGCGGTGACCATGGTTGCGGCGTGAATGAGCGCCGAAACCGGCGTCGGGCCTTCCATGGCGTCCGGAAGCCAAGTGTGGAGCAGGAACTGCGCCGACTTACCCATGGCGCCGATGAACAGCAGGATGCAGGCGGCGGTGACGGCATGCGAACGATCCAGTGTCATCCCGAAGAGGTTCATGACAACCTGGTTGGCGTTGTCGCCTTCAAGATAGGTGCGCGCTGCGGCGAAAATTGTTTCGTAGTTCAGCGAACCGAACAGGACGAAGACCGTACCGATACCGAGCAGAAAGCCGAAGTCACCGACGCGGTTGACGATGAAGGCCTTCATGGACGCAGCCGTTGCCGACGGCTTCTTGAACCAGAAACCGATCAGCAGGTAAGACGCCAGACCCACGCCTTCCCAGCCGAAGAACATCTGCACGATGTTGTCCGAGGTCACCAGCATGAGCATGGCGAAGGTGAAGAGCGAGAGATAGGAGAAGAACCGCGGACGATGCGGATCGTGGTGCATGTAACCAATGGAATAGAGGTGCACCAGCGTCGAAACGGAATTGACCACGACGAGCATCACTGCCGTCAGGGTGTCGACACGCAGCGCCCACTCCACATCGATGCCGCCCACCTGGATCCAGCGCAGCACGGTGACCTTGATCACCCCTTCGCCTTCATGGGCGCCGAAACCGACATTCACGAACACGATCCACGAAAGGATCGCCACGATGATCATCAGGCCGGACGTAACGTATTCCGATGCCTTCGCGCCGATCCGGTTGCCGAACAGGCCGGCGATGATCGCACCGAGGAGCGGAAGAAAGACGATAAGCTTGTAGATCATGACCGCCTCAGCCCTTCATCATGTTGACGTCTTCCACGGCAATCGAACCGCGGTTGCGATAGAAGACGACGAGGATCGCCAGACCGATGGCGGCTTCAGCAGCAGCGACAGTCAGAATGAACAGCGCAAACACCTGGCCGACGAGGTCGTTCAGGAAGTGCGAGAAGGCGACCATGTTGAGGTTCACCGAAAGCAGGATGAGTTCGACCGACATCAGGATGACGATGACGTTCTTGCGGTTCAGGAAGATACCGAAGACACCGAGCGTGAACAGGACGGCGGCGACCGTCAGATAATGGGAGAGACCGATTTCCATAGTGGTGGTTCCTTGACCTCGCTCTGTGCCTCAGATGCCCTGACCGGGCTTGACCTTGACCACCTCGATGGCAGTCTCCGGCGACCGGGCAACCTGGGTTGCAATGTCCTGACGACGTACATGGGTCCGGTGACGGAGCGTCAGCACGATCGCGCCGATCATGGCCACCAGCAGCACGAGGCCGGACAACTGGAAGAAGTAGATGTAGTTGGAATAGAGCACGTCGCCGAGGGCGGCCGTGTTGGTGCGTTCCGTCAGAGCCGGGATCGGCATCGTGATTGCCTTGCCCGCTTCCGGCGAAATGATGTTGCCACCGACGAAGACAACCAGTTCGACCGCCAGAATGACACCGACAAGGAAGCCGACCGGCGCATATTTCAGCACGCCCGACCGCAACTCCGCGAAATCGACATCAAGCATCATGACGACGAAAAGGAAGAGAACCGCCACGGCGCCGACATAGACGACCAGCAGGATCATCGCCAGAAACTCTGCGCCCGTCAGAAGAAACAGGCCGGCGGCGTTGAAGAAGGTCAAGATGAGGAACAGCACGGAATGAACCGGGTTCTTCGCGGAAATCACCATCAACGCCGACGCCACCGCGACAAAGGCGAAGATATAGAAAAAAAGAGCCTGCAGACCCATGTTGGTGCCTTTTCGTCTTCCCTCGGGCGGGTTCCCTGCCCTTCGGGGTACTGCGCGGTCTAGTCGAAGCCGCGCCCCCTGTTTTCCTTTCCGCGCGGAACGTCTTTCCCACGCGGTCTCTTATGCATGAATCAGCGATACGGAGCGTCGAGTGCGAGGTTGCGCGCGATTTCGCGCTCCCAGCGGTCGCCATTCTCCAGAAGCCGCGCCTTGTCGTAGTAAAGTTCCTCGCGGGTCTCGGTTGCGAACTCGAAGTTCGGGCCTTCCACGATGGCATCGACCGGGCAAGCTTCCTGGCAGAAACCGCAATAGATGCACTTCACCATGTCGATGTCGTAACGCACCGTGCGACGAGTGCCATCATTGCGGCGCGGACCGGCTTCGATGGTGATCGCCTGAGCGGGACAGATGGCCTCGCAAAGCTTGCAGGCGATGCAGCGTTCCTCACCGTTCGGATAACGGCGCAGGGCGTGCTCGCCGCGGAAGCGCGGGCTGACCGGGCCTTTTTCAAACGGATAGTTCACCGTCGCCTTCGGGCGGAAGAAGTAGTTCACCGTCAGCCCGATGGCCGAGACGAATTCCTTGAGGAACAGCGAATTGATTGCCTGGGAGAGACTGGCCATTATGCCCACCCCGTCAGTTTGAGAACGAATGCAACGATGACGACCATGGCGAGCGACAGCGGCAGGAACACCTTCCAGCCGAGACGCATGAGCTGGTCATAGCGGTAGCGCGGCACGAAAGCCTTCACCAGACCGAACATGAAGAAGACCATGGTCGCCTTCAGGATGAACCAGATGATACCCGGCACCCAGTTCAGGATGGCGATGTCAACCGGAGGCAGCCAGCCGCCAAGGAAGAGGATCGTCGTCAGAGAGCACATCAGCACGATAGCCGCATACTCGCCGAGCATGAACATCATGTACGGCGTGGAGCCATATTCCACCATGAAGCCGGCCACGAGTTCCGATTCCGCTTCCGGAAGGTCGAAGGGCGGACGGTTGGTTTCAGCCAGCGCCGAGATGAAGAAGATGATGAACATCGGGAACAGGGCGAGCCAATTCCAGTCGAGGAAGGTGTTCGGCAGGCCGAGCATCGTTCCAAGACCATCCTTCTGGGCGTAGACGATATCCGTCAGGTTCAGCGAACCGACCGTGAGCAGAACCGTGACGATGACGAAGCCGATGGACACTTCATAGGACACCATCTGCGCCGCCGAGCGCAGCGCGCCGAGGAACGGATACTTCGAGTTCGATGCCCAGCCACCCATGATGATGCCGTAGACTTCAAGAGACGAGATCGCGAAGACGTAGAGGATGCCGACATTGATATTGGCGATCACCCAGCCATCGGCCAGAGGAATAACGGCCCAGGTTGCGAGCGCCAGCGTCACGGCGACGAGCGGCGCCAGCAGGAACACGCCCTTGTTGGCGCCTGCGGGAATGACCGGTTCCTTCAGCACGAACTTCAAAAGGTCGGCGAAGGACTGGAAAAGGCCCCAGGGACCGACGACGTTCGGACCACGGCGCATCTGCACCGCCGCCCAGATCTTGCGGTCGAACAGCAGGACGTAGGCGATGTAGATCAGCAGTGCCACCATCAGCAGCAGCGACTGAACGACCATGACCAGAACCGGCCAGAGGTAAGTCGAAAAGAAAGTGTCCATGGTCCCCTGCCCTTACTCTGCGGCGGCCTTGAAGTTGTTACGTGCCAAAGCCGAGCACTCCGCCATGACAGCAGAAGCGCGCGCAATCGGGTTCGTCAGATAGAAGTCCTTGACGGACGAGGCGAAGGCCGCCCGGTCCAGAAGACCCAGAGCGCTGCCCAGCTTCACCACCTCACCGGCATCGCCAGCGGCAATTTCGTCAAGGCCGGCAAAGTGCGGATAGGCTTCAAAGAGCTTCGCTCGCAGCGCGCCGAGCGAATCGAACGGCAGCTTGTGACCCAGTGCATCGGACAGGGCACGCAGGATGGCCCAGTCTTCGCGGGCATCGCCGGGCGCGAAGCCGGCGCGGTTGCCCTGCTGGACGCGGCCTTCCGTGTTCACCCAGATACCCGACTTTTCGGTGTAGGTCGCACCCGGCAGAATGACGTCGGCGGCATGGGCACCGGCATCGCCATGGCTACCGATATAGACGGTAAAGGCAGCACCCTTCTTCGACAGATCGATTTCGTCGGCACCCAGCAGGAAGAGCACATCCGAGGAAGCGACGATTGAAGCGGCATTGGCCGACTTGTCAGCCGGCACGAAGCCGAGATCGAGACCGCCGACGCGCGAAGCCGCCGTGTGCAGCACGGAGAATCCGTTCCATTCGGCCGAAACGGCGCCGACATCGTTTGCCAGCTTGGCGACACCGGCGAGAACCGCAGCGCCATCCGGACGGGCAAGAGCGCCCTGACCGATGATGATGAGCGGCCTGGAAGCAGCCTTCAGCTTTTCGAGGAAAGCACCGTTGCCGTTGATGAGATCGGTCAGCGTATCGGTGCCAGCGCCGAGATAGTCGTATTCGTAGCGCAGTTCGCCACCTTCGCCGATCACGCCGATGGGGAAGCCGCCACGGCGGAACCGCTTGCGGATACGGGCGTTAAGAACGGCGGCTTCGAGGCGCGGGTTGGAACCCACGATCAGAAGCGCGTCGGCCTGCTCGATGCCTTCGATGGTGGCATTGAAGAGGTAGGAAGCGCGGCCGTTCGACGGATCGAGCGCCGTCCCGTCCTGGCGACAGTCGATATTGGTCGACCCCAGCGAGGCGAGCAAAGACTTCAGCGCGAACATTTCCTCGACGGAAGCGAGATCGCCTGCAATGGCGCCGATTTTCGAACCGCTGACGCCGGTCACGGCGTTGCGGATGGCCGAGAAGGCTTCTGCCCAGCTTGCCGGCTGCAGACGGCCGTTGACGCGAACATAGGGGCGGTCGAGGCGCTGAGTGCGCAGGCCATCCCAGATGAAGCGGGTCTTGTCGGAAATCCACTCCTCGTTGATCGCTTCGTTGACGCGCGGCATGACACGCATCACTTCGCGGCCACGGGTATCGACGCGGATCGCGGAACCGACGGCATCCATCACGTCGATGCTTTCGGTCTTGTTCAGTTCCCACGGGCGGGCCGTGAAGGCGAAGGGCTTGGACGTCAGCGCGCCGACCGGGCAAAGATCGACGACGTTGCCCTGAAGCTCCGACGTCATGGCCTGCTCGAGATAGGTGGTGATCTCGGCATCCTCGCCGCGACCGATCAGACCAAGTTCGGAAATACCGGCGACTTCCGTCGTGAAGCGGACGCAGCGCGTGCAGTGAATGCAGCGGTTCATCACGGTCTTGACGAGCGGGCCGATATACTTGTCTTCGACGGCGCGCTTGTTTTCGGCATAACGCGAACCGGCGATACCATAGGCCATGGCCTGGTCCTGCAGGTCGCATTCACCGCCCTGGTCGCAGATCGGGCAATCCAGCGGATGGTTGATCAGCAGGAATTCCATCACGCCTTCACGGGCCTTCTTGACCATCGGTGTCTTCGTGAAGATTTCCGCCGGTTCGCCATTCGGGCCGCCGCGCACGTCGCGCACACCCATGGCGCAGGAGGCTGCCGGCTTCGGCGGACCGCCCTTCACCTCGATCAGGCACATGCGGCAGTTACCGGCCACCGAGAGACGCTCGTGAAAACAAAAGCGCGGAACTTCGGCACCCGCCGCCTCACACGCCTGAAGCAGCGTGAAATGGTCGGGGACTTCGATCTCTACACCGTCAACTTTCAGCTTTGCCATCGTCCACCTTCAGTCTTCAATTTCTTTCAAGCCGTCATGGCCGGGCGCATCCTTTTGCGCCGCAGCCCGACCGCCTTATTCTGCCGCTTCGAGAACGGCGCCTTCCGACGTCGACTTGTGCGTATACTGGTCGATGCGCTTTTCGATTTCCGGACGGAAATTGCGGATAAGCGCCTGCACCGGCCAGGCCGCAGCGTCACCGAGCGCACAGATCGTGTGCCCTTCGATCTGCTTCGTCACCGAGAACAGCATGTCGATTTCGCGCTTCTGGGCATGGCCGGTGACCATGCGCTCGAGAACGCGCATCATCCAGCCCGTGCCTTCGCGGCAAGGCGTGCACTGGCCGCAGCTTTCATGCTTGAAGAAGGCAGCGATACGCCAGATGGCCTTGATGACGTCGGTCGACTTGTCCATGACGATCATGCCGCCGGTGCCGAAGGACGACTTGACGTCACGCATGCCGTCGAAGTCCATGATGGCATTCTGCATTTCTTCGCCCTTGACGATGGGGCACGAGGCGCCACCGGGGATCACGGCCAGCAGATTGTCCCAACCGCCGCGAATGCCGCCGCAGTGATAGTCGATCAGTTCCTTGAACGTCAGGCCGAGCGCATCTTCGAAGGTGCAGGGCTTGTTGACGTGGCCGGAAACCATGAACAGCTTGGTGCCGACATTGTTCGGACGGCCGATGCCGGCAAACCACGAAGCACCGCGACGCAGGATGGTCGGGGCAACGGCGATGGATTCGACATTGTTGACCGTGGTCGGGCAGCCATAGAGGCCCATATTGGCCGGGAACGGCGGCTTGAGGCGGGGCTGGCCCTTCTTGCCCTCAAGGCTTTCGATCAGCGCCGTTTCCTCGCCACAGATGTAGGCACCCGCGCCGTGATGAACGTAGATATCGAAATCGTGGCCGTTCTTGTTGTTCTTGCCGAGCAGGCCGGCATCGTAGCATTCGTCGATGGCGGCCTGAAGGGCTTCACGCTCGCGCATATATTCACCACGAACGTAGATGTAGGCGGTATGCGCACCCATGGCGAAACCGGCGATCACGCAACCTTCGATCAGCGTATGCGGATCGTGGCGCAGGATTTCGCGGTCCTTGCAGGTACCGGGTTCGGATTCGTCGGCATTGACGACGAGATAGTGCGGACGACCGTCATTCTGCTTGGGCATGAAGGACCACTTCATGCCGGTCGGGAAGCCGGCGCCACCGCGACCACGCAGGCCGGACGCCTTCATCTCATCGATGATCCAGTCGCGACCCTTTTCGATGATCTGCTTGGTGCCATCCCAATGACCGCGGGCCATGGCGCCCTTGAGCGACTTGTCCTTGAGGCCGTAAATATTGGTAAAGATGCGATCCTGATCCTTCAACATACCTTACCTCCTCACCGCGGCTTCTTGCCGAAAACACGGACATATTCTTCTTCGCCGCCGCGCGCCAGCGCATCGGCCTGCTTGATCCACTCATCGCGGGCAATGCGACCGGGGAAGCTGACATAGGCATCCACCCACTCGACCTGCGCCGGCGTGAAAGCCGCGACCTGGGCAAAGGTGAAGATGCCGAGCTCGTTCAGCGTCGCCGCAATCTTCGGGCCGATGCCAGCGATCAGTTCGAGATCGTCCGGCGTGGCCGGCTTCGCGATGGCAGCAGGGCGGTTCGGGTCATTCAGCGAAGGCTTGTCAGCGCCTTTGGCGGCGGACACGGGAGCCGCATCGCCGTCCAGCAGCGTGACGACACCACCTTCCGGCGCACAGAAATGGCGACCGTTCTGCGGACCGGTCGGAACGCTTTCGCCGTTACCGGCCTCGAACTGATCGATGATTTCCTCGAGGCGCTCTGGCGTCAGGTCCTCATAGGCATCCTTGAAGATCATGACCATCGGCGCATTAACGCAGGCGCCCTGACATTCGACCTCTTCCCAAGACAGCGTGCCAGCCGCGTTCGGCGTCAGCGGGTCGTGGTGGATCTTCTTCTTGCAGACGTTGATCAGGTCCTCGGAACCCCGCAGCATGCAAGGCGTGGTGCCGCAAACCTGAACATGGGCCTTCGTGCCGATCGGCTTGATCTGGAACTGGGTGTAGAAGGTCGCGACTTCCAGCACACGAATATAGGCCATGCCGAGCATGTCGGCGACGGTTTCGATGGCGGCGCGGGAAACCCAGCCTTCCTGTTCCTGTGCCCGCATCAGAAGCGGAATGACAGCCGACTGCTGGCGGCCTTCCGGGTACTTCTTGATGGTGGCCTGAGCCCAGACAGCATTCTCCGCACTGAAAGCGAAGCTCGCGGGCTGGACATTCTCTTCGGCTAATCGACGAACGGACATTCTTCCTCACGCCTTATCTTGAAACGGACGACCCGCCACATACATCAGGGATGCAGCCAAGGTCCGCCGGTCTTTCCGACTGGACAATTCACATTCAACGCCGGTTGCCTGAAGACCACCACTCTTCACGGCCCGCACGAAGGCGGGACAGTGAGAACGGGCGATCTCGTGGGCAGCGGCACGCAGCATCAGCGGTCGACCTCGCCGAACACGATGTCGAGCGAACCAAGCACGGCCGTCACGTCGGCGAGCAGGTGGCCCTTCGACATGAATTCCATGGCCTGAAGGTGCACGAAGCCCGGCGCGCGGATCTTGCAACGATACGGCTTGTTGGAGCCGTCCGACACGAGATAGACCCCGAACTCGCCCTTCGGCGCTTCCACTGCGGCGTAAACTTCGCCAGCGGGAACGTGATAGCCTTCGGTGTAGAGCTTGAAATGGTGGATGAGAGCTTCCATCGAGCGCTTCATCTCGCCACGCTTCGGCGGCACGATCTTGCCATCCAGCGAGGAGACGGGACCGACACGCTCCTTGCCGAGCAGACGCTCGACGCACTGCTTCATGATCTTCACCGATTCGCGCATTTCCTGCATGCGGATCAGGTAACGGTCATAGCAGTCGCCGTTCTTGCCGATCGGAATGTCGAAGTCGAGTTCCGAGTAGCACTCGTAGGGCTGCGAGCGACGCAGGTCCCAGGCAGCACCCGAACCGCGCACCATGACACCCGAGAACCCATGGGCCCAGGCATCTTCCAGCTTCACCACGCCGATATCGACGTTACGCTGCTTGTAGATGCGGTTGTCGGTCAGCAGGCTCTCGATATCGTTCAGAACCTTGATGAAAGGATCGCACCAGTTGCCGATATCCTCGACGAGTTCCGGCGGCAGGTCCTGGTGGACGCCGCCCGGACGGAAATAGGCCGAGTGCATGCGCGCGCCGCAGGCACGCTCGTAGAACACCATCAGCTTTTCGCGTTCCTCGAAGCCCCAGACCGGCGGCGTCATGGCGCCGACGTCCATGGCCTGGGTCGTCACGTTCATGATGTGCGACAGGATACGGCCGATTTCGGAATAGAGAACGCGGATCAACTGGCCGCGCTTCGGAATCTCGACGCCGATCAGCTTTTCGACGGCCAGCGCATAGGCATGCTCCTGGTTCATCGGCGCGACGTAGTCGAGACGGTCGAAATACGGAACCGCCTGGAGATAGGTCTTCGATTCGATCAGCTTCTCGGTGCCGCGATGCAGCAGACCGATATGCGGATCGACGCGCTCGACGATTTCACCGTCCAGTTCGAGCACGAGACGCAGAACGCCGTGCGCGGACGGGTGTTCCGGGCCGAAGTTGATGGTAAAATTGCGGACGTTATGTTCTGTCATCGCGACGCGCTCCGCGCTTTAGCAAATTACGGGACGGCAGGTGAAGGAAAGCATACCCCTCACCCCGCTGCCTTTTCGTCGCCCGGCAGCACATATTCGGTGCCTTCCCACGGCGACAGGAAATCGAAACTGCGGAATTCCTGCTTCAGTTCGACCGGCTCATAGACCACGCGCTTGGCAATGTCATCATAGCGAACCTCGACGAAACCCGTAACGGGGAAGTCCTTGCGCAACGGATGACCTTCGAAACCGTAGTCGGTGAGAATACGGCGCAGGTCCGGATGACCGGAGAAGAGAATGCCGTACATATCCCACGCTTCACGCTCGAACCAACCGGCGCCGGGGAAGATGCCGATGATCGAGGGAACAGGCGTTGCCTCGTCAGTCGTGATCTTCACGCGCACGCGCAGGTTCTGACGCGGAGACATTAGGTGATAGACGACGTCGAAACGGTCGGCCCGTTTCGGGTAATCGACACCGCACAGATCGATGAAACTGACGAAACCGCACTGCACGTCTTCGCGCAGGAAGGTGATCAGTTCGATCAGCTTGCCGGCTTCGGTCGTCAGCGTCAGCTCGCCATAACGGATTTCCGAACCCGTAATGAGCTTTCCGGCGACTTCGCCGATATAGGAGGAAAGTTCGTTGAGAGCTTCACTCATTGCCGTTCTCCCCTCGCCTTAGCGCTCGATCGTGCCGGTACGGCGGATTTTCTTCTGCAGCAGAAGCACGCCGTAAAGCAGCGCCTCGGCCGTGGGGGGACAGCCCGGAACGTAGATATCGACCGGAACCACACGGTCGCAGCCACGCACCACCGAATAGGAATAATGGTAGTAGCCACCGCCGTTGGCGCAGGAACCCATCGAGATCACGTAACGCGGCTCGGGCATCTGGTCGTAGAGCTTGCGAAGCGCGGGCGCCATCTTGTTGGTCAGCGTGCCGGCAACGATCATCACGTCCGACTGGCGCGGCGAAGCACGCGGAGCAACACCGAAGCGCTCCATGTCGTAACGCGGGCCGGACGCCTGCATCAGACCTTCAACGGCGCAGCAGGCCAGACCGAACTGCATCCACATCAGCGAGCCTGTACGGGCCCAAGTGATCAGCTCGTCGGTCGAGGTCACGAGGAAGCCCTTGTCGGCCAACTCGTTGTTGATCTCGCCAAAGAAAGCATCGTCCGAACCGACGGGCTTGCCCGTGTTCGGATCGATGATGCCCTTCGGCTGCGGCGCGACGAGCGTCGTATTGCCCTGGCTCACTCCCATTCGAGAGCCCCCTTCTTCCATTCATAGATAAAGCCGATGGTCAGAACACCGAGGAACACCATCATGGACCAGAAGCCGAACCAGCCCAATTCACCGAACGAAACCGCCCAGGGGAACAGGAAAGCCACTTCGAGGTCGAAGATGATGAAGAGAATCGAGACCAGATAGAAGCGGATATCGAATTTCATGCGGGCGTCGTCAAACGCATTGAAACCGCACTCGTAAGCCGAAAGCTTTTCCGCATCGGGCGCCTTGAATGCCACCGCGAACGGCGCAATGAGCAGCGCCAGACCGATAACAAGGGCAATACCGATAAAGATAGCGATCGGAATGTAGGAACTGAGCAATTCAGTCATCTTTTTCATCCCTGCTTGCGCATGGCGCCGGGCGGCACCTCGGTCGGATTAGTCGAACCGACAAGCCGAAAAAACGTGTTGCAACGAGCCGTGGTTAGCGCAGGCCGCGTCGGCGCGCAAGTGATTGTGGCGCCTTTTCGACCAATTGACGGTGGTCAGTGTAGCAGCGCCACATTCAAGAGTCTTGATTAAACACACATTCCATGCCGCTACGCACAATTTCCCAATAAAATGAATCACAAGAAACAATAGGCCGGGGAATGACGCAGATGCGAAAAGAGACCGATCCGAAGCGGGACAGACGAAAGGGAATCACGCGAGCCGTTGCCGCGAGGCATTTCAACATTCTCAGGAGAAAGGAAGAAATGGCGCGAGTGACGGGGCTCGAACCCGCGACCTCCGGCGTGACAGGCCGGCACTCTAACCGACTGAGCTACACCCGCGCATTTTATCAATACGTTCGAGACCGGTTCAAGAAATGGCGCGAGTGACGGGGCTCGAACCCGCGACCTCCGGCGTGACAGGCCGGCACTCTAACCGACTGAGCTACACCCGCACTTTTCTTGATCCGAAGCACCGAAGCGCTCCGTCGAAGCGGCCTCGCCGTTCGATGAGCGGCTAACTAAGGGGTTCAGCCTGAGGTGTCAAGCGACTTTCAGCGACAAAAAATACCTAAGTCCGCAGCAGACGACTGACAATCGCGCGCCAGCACATAAAAAGCCCCGCAAATGCGCGATTGCCCCCTGCCCGCCGCCTCGGAATTCAGTGTTTTCCACAGGCAGCTTTTTTAAGCGCCCCGGCACGCGATTTCAAATTTCCGGAAAAAAGTTGAAATCCCTCTTGCGGTTTTTCGCTGTTCCGCCTAGATGACCGCAACCGACGCGGCGAACCTCACGGCTCGCACGAAACGCGAAGGGCGATTAGCTCAGTTGGTAGAGCGCCTCGTTTACACCGAGGATGTCGGGAGTTCGAGTCTCTCATCGCCCACCATTTATCATGGTTCGGGCTGCAATTACAGGAATGGGCGATTAACTCAGCGGTAGAGTGTTTCGTTCACATCGAAGAAGTCGGGGGTTCGAATCCCTCATCGCCCACCATTCCCCCTGAAGTTTCCATCTAGAATCACTCGGGCCGAGATGCCGGCGAATTGCTCCGCCGGCTTTATGCGTTCAGCCCTTCACGGTAACGACCGCTTCGACGAAGGTGTCGATCTGGTCTTCCTTGAGGCCGGCAATGTTGATTCGGCCGTCATCGACGAGGTATATGCCGAATTCGCTGCGCAGGCGCTTCGCCTGCTCTTCCGTGACGCCGATCAGCGAGAACATGCCACGGCTTTCCATCAGGAAGTCATAGGCTGCGGAATTCGTGCGGCGACGAAACGATTCGGCGAGCCCCCGGCGCAGGTCCGCGATACGGCTGCGCATGGTTTCAAGCTCTGCCCGCCAGGCGGCATAAAGGGCCTCGTCTTCCAGAATGATGCGAACGACCGCAGCGCCGTGGTCCGGCGGCATGGAATAGCCGGTACGAGCTTCCATCATCACCTGCGCCTCGGCCACGGCCGCTTCCTGTGATGTCTTGCCCAGCACGAAGGCCGCACCGGTGCGGTCGCGATAAATGCCGAAATTCTTGGAGCAGGAAGAGGCCACCAGCATTTCCGGCAAGCGACTCGCCAGATGGCGCACAGCCCAGGCATCTTCGTCCAGCCCGTCACCGAAGCCCTGATAGGCAAGATCGACCAGCGCCAGAAGTTTCTTCTCGATCAGCAGGTCGGCCAGTTCGCTCCACTCTTCCCGGCTAAGGTCGGCGCCGGTCGGGTTATGGCAGCAGCCATGCAGCAGCACGAGATCCCCGGCTTCGGCCTTTTCCAGCGCTGCCTTCATCGCCGGGAAGTTCACCCGACTGGTGGCCGCGTCGAAATAGGGATAGCGCAGGATTTCGAGGCGTGAATGCTTGGCGATCGCGGCATGGTTTCCCCAGCTCGGATCGGGAATATGGATGCGCTTCGTGAGCTTGGCGGCAAAGCCCATAAGGATGGACAATGCGCCGGAACCGCCGGGCGTCTGGAGCGCGCGGATGCGGTCAGAAGGCGCATCCGTACCGAAAATGAGCGGCACGATGGCTCGGCAAAAGGCAGGGTCGCCCCCCATGCCGAAATAGGACTTCGTCTTCTGCGTTGCGAGCAGGCGGCGTTCGGCCTCACGCACCGTCTCGAGAACGGGCGTGGCGCCGGTTTCATCACGATAGACACCGACGCCGAGGTCGATCTTGTTGGGGCGCGTATCCTCCGCATAGGCGGAGATCAGCGAGAGAATCTTGTCGGGCGGCGGAGCCTGAAGCTTTTCGAACATGGATTGGGGTCCTGAATGGTCCTTGCGGGAAGCGCTATGCACTCCCCTTTGCCCATTCCTGTCAAGCGCCGCTGACCGCTTTCACTCTGTCGCAGGCCAGACCCGGTTGCGCACCACTGTGACCGTGCACGGCGCATGGGCCGCCACCTCCCCGGAAACACTGCCTAGCAGCGAGCGCATCGCGGCCTCCGCCCGAGCACCCATGACGATGTGATCGACATGATTCTCGCGGGCATAATTGAGGATGGCCTGTGCCGGCGATACGGCTTCCAGAACGTGGAAGGTGACGCCACCCGGCGGCATATCGAGGGCCGAAGCCCAGTTTTTCAATTCCACCAGTTTGCGAACGTGCTTGTTGCGCCCTTCTTCGTCCAATGCGCTATCCAGCGTCAGACGATTCACTTTCAGCACGTTGAGGCAGGCGACGCGGGCATTGGGGGTGGTATCCAGCGTCTTGCCCACGACGATACGCAATTTGTCCAGCAGTTCCGGCGTCGAGCCGTTGAGATCGATCGCTACGGCGACGATAGGCGCATCGAAAAGCTGTTCGGTAGCGTTTTCCGGCTTCACCATGTCCATGGGATCGGGGTTGAAGCGGCGCTTCAGCACCACGCTGAACGAATCGCGCTTCAGCTTCGTCGCCCGTGGCGTGAGCGCGACGCCGGAGAGATTCTGCAGGTCCATGGCAAGCTGTGCCGCCGTCGGATAGCGCCGGGCGGGGTTGATTTCCAGACAGCGGAGAATCACCTCCTGAAGGGCCGCCGGAACGATCGGGTTCAGCGCCCGCGGCGGATAAGGATCGCGCCACAGACGCCGCTTGAGGCCTTTCAGCCGCTGCGGATCGCCGAAGGGGCGCTTGCCTGTGGCAAAGAAATACATCAGCGCGCCGAGCGCGAAGATATCGGAGCGAAAATCGCTTCGATGGCCAAGGATCTGTTCGGGCGCCATATAAGGGGCCGTGCCATAGGGCAGCCGGAATTCCTCGTCCATCAGGTCCGGCAGTTCCAGATGCCGTGCCAGACCATAATCGATCAGCACCGCTTCCCCCGTTTCGCGGAACATCACATTCGACGGCTTTATGTCGAGATGCACCACCTTCTGGTGATGCAGGCTGACGAGCGCGGTGGCGATCCGCGCACCGAGATCGGCCACCTGTTCCGGCGAAAGCGGCAGGCTTTCGAGACGCGGGTAAAGGGATTTGCCCGGCAGTTCCTCGAAGACGACATAGGGCTGCACCGCGAAATCACCATTCGTTACGAAGCGCGGCACATGCGGGCCGGAAAGCCGCGGCAGAATCATCTGCTCCATCTCGAAGCCGACGATGGTGGCGGGGTCCGCCCCCTCTCCAAGTTCCGGCATCTTCATAAGCATCGGAAAATCGTGGTCGGGATGCGTCACCCGCCACAGCCGGGCCATGCCGCCCTTGTGCGCCATTTCCACCAGCGTGAAGCCGTCGATCACGTCGCCCGGATTGAGTTTTGCCCTTGCCATGTTCACCTCCCCGTCGACAGGCGGGTCGCAAGGCTTTCAGGCAAGCCCGCCGCCCTTATCTTTGCCGCCGTCGCCTCGATGTCATAGGCGGCCCGCATGTAACGCAATTCGTTGCGCGTATCGTCGTAAAGCCCGAAGGCCGCCGTCGGGTTTCGGTCGCGCGGCTGGCCGACCGCGCCCATCACCGCCAGCCAGCGGCGCTGCGGCAGAAGCGGGATCGGCGCTGCGGAAGACGGTGTGAATGCCGTTACGTGACCCTGCGCCAACCGGCTGTAGAGCGCGGGCAGATGCACATGGCCGCAAAAGCTCACACGTTGTTGCGTGGCGTTGAAATGCAGCGCCGCGCTCTCGGAGTCCGTAACGTAATGCCAACGCGCGGGGCTGCTTCCATCCGCGTGAACGTAAAGTCGGTCCTGGTCTTCCACCGTCAGCGGCAGGCTTGCCAGAAAGGCAATCTGGGCCGCATCCAGCCGCTCTTTCGTCCAGTCGATAACGGCGCGGGCCGTCTCGTTCAGCGAGACCGTGCCGCCGGCAGCGGCATCGTCGTGATTCCCGCGAAGGCAGATGGCGCCGGCAGCCACCAGTTCCCGGGATTTCTCGACGCACCAGACGGGATCGGGCCCGTAACCGACGATATCGCCGAGCAGAACGACGCGTTCCGCACCCGCTGCCCGGGCGGCGTCAAGGCATGCCTCGAAAGCCTCGCGGTTAGCGTGGATGTCAGACAGTATGGCAATGAGCATGCGTATTTCCTCCCTGCCCCTCCACTCCGGCGGGGTGGAGCGAAAGAACGGGAGAAGCCTAGCGCTTCGTGACGCGCTTGCCTATTGGTCTAAGGATGCGTCAAACCGCACCGAAGGCGATCACATCCGCCCTCTCGCCCAGAAGGCGCTTGGCCGCGTCTGCCACACTCTTCTGATGGGTGAAGAGGATGGTCTGGAAGGCCTTGCCGGTATCGGCCAGGGTCAACAGTCCGGCAGCGGTGCGCTCCTCATCAAAGGTCTGAAAAATGTCGTCGGCAATCAGCGGCACCGGCTCGTTACGTCGGGCAAAATCCTCGATAAAGGCTAGCCTGAGGGCTAGATAAAGCTGGTCGCCCGTGCCTTCGCTAAGCCCGGTTAGCGGCACCTGTTCGCCGCCCGCGCGTTCGGCCAGCAGTTGCAACGCATCATTCTCGTCGTAAAGCTGCACCAGACGGCGGAACCGGCCACCGGTGATTTCGGAAAACAGATCGCCGGCCCGGCGCATCACCGGGTCGGCCTGCTTCTCGCGGTAACCGTCCATGGTGGCGTTGAGCAGCCCGGCGGCGAGCTTCAGGACCACCCATTGCCGGGCAAGGTCCTTGGCCTCCACTTCCGCAGATAACCGTTCAAGGGCGGCACGCTCTGCCCCCACACCCTGTTCAAGCACCTCGCGCTCGCGGCGCAGATCGGCCAGACGCACGTTCAGGTCACCGAACTGCTCCAATGCGGCGTTGTCATCCGCTTCCAGTCGTTCGATATCGAGCCCGGCGGCCACCCGGTCGAAGCCTTTCAGCGCCGCACGGACGTCAATCTCGGCCCGTCCTTCCGCCTGAAGCGCAAGCCGCGCCCGCGATTCGGCAAGACGCATGCGCAGCCGCTCCCGCTCCTGAAGTCGCGTGGCAATTGCGGCGGCATCGCCACCTTCCGGCATCAGCGCGGCCAGGCGCTCGCTTGCCTCCGCCACGGCCTGGCTGGCGCGTTCGCCGGCGGCCTCCGCCGTTGCCAGCGCTTGTCGCAGGTCCCGCTGGCGCTCGCCTGCGGCCTTGGCCTCACCGGCGCGTTCCTGCAACAGGCTGATGGCGGCATCGGCGGAAAGGCGCTTGAGATCCGGTGCCAGTGCATCCACAAGCGTGGCCACGCCCGCCTCGAAGGTCCCGAGATCGCGGCGCATACCGGTCACGCGGCGGCGGCGGTTATCACGTTCGCTGACGAGGCCGGGCACTTCGCGCCAGAGATCAAGCGCCGTCTCCGCCACCACCGGTTCGGCATGTTCATCAAGGCCGATGGCGTGACAGGCTTCGGCGAAGCGAGCCCGGAAGGCCGCGTAACGCGCGTCCATTTCCACCGCTCGTGCCTCCAGCGCCTCGATGCGCTCCTCGGTCTTGCGCAACTCGTCCTCCCGCGCACGGGCCTTGAGGAAGCGCTCGGACAGCGCCGCGACCTTCTGCTCCAGTTCACGATGTAGCACGGAAAGAAGCAGGCCGTCGCAATCCATGAGGCCGATCGTGGCAGCCATGTCCTCCAGAACGGAACGAAGGGCAGCCTCCCGGCGCTTCAGCGCCGCGCGCTCGTCCTCCACCGCCTGCAAGCGGATACGCTCCTTCAGCAGGCGCTCCACATCGCGACGCCATTCCACCATCACATCGGGCGCAAGCGGCGTGACGCCGCATTCGGCAAACAGCCCGCGATATTCGTTCTTTTCAGCGGCAAGCCTTTCTGTCAGCACCTCATGCTGCAGGGCGGCGCGCTCCTGCGCGGCCTGCAATTCCCGTGCCCGCAGGCGCAGGCTCATGTGGCGGGAGACCCGGTCGGCATCGGTCAACGCGCGATCGGCAAGATCGTCGGCGACAGCCACTTGCCGTTCCAGATCGGGCACAGTCTTACCACGGCGGAGGTCGGCCAGCGCTGCATCGCGCGTGCTGCGGGCGGCAGCGATGTCCTCGCGGGTAACGATTTCGACGCCGCCTTCCAGCGCCAGAAGCTGCTGCGCAAGCTCGGCTCGTTCGGCATCGACCTGAGCCAGCGTCTTGCCGGCATCGCGCAATTCGCCCTCAAGCTGGGCCAGCCTGTCGCGGTGGCGCATGATGGTCGCCTCATCCGGCATCGGCGCGGCGGCAAGCACGTTCAGGTCTCGTACCTCCGGGCGAAGCCGGGCGGAATTTTCCATCAGCGTTTCGGCCAGACGGTCACGCTGCACCGAAAGGCTTTCGATGCGGGCGAGATCGCCGAGTTCCGGACGGCAGGCGCTCAAACGCTCGGAGAGACGCCCGGTGTCGATGAGAGCGCCGGTATCCTTTCTGGTCTGCGAACGCAGGTAATCACGTTCCTCGGCCAGACGGCGGGCATCGCCCACCCGCTCGCTCTCCAGCGCCTTGCCCTCCTCCAGCAGCTTGCGCAGGCGCGCCAGCGCGGTTTCGGGCGGCTGGACACTCGCAGGATCGACGTCTTTCTCCAGCCCGAGACGACGGCCAAGTTCAATGAGATTCTGATCGAATCCGTCAGCCTCGGCCGCGATGCGTGGCAAATCACGGCTGGTCTGCTGATAGGCGCCCATTTCCGAAAAGCGCGCCGTCACCGCCGCCGCCTCCCGCAACAGCGCTTCATCCACGAAAAGCGCCGCCAGCGCACTTTTCAGTCCCGCCAGCTCCTCCGTCGCCTTCTCCTCGGCTACCGCGGCCAGACGAGCCTTGTCCATCGCCTCCGCCAAGGTCTGGGCAAAGCTGGCAGGCAGCGCCTCCAGATCATCGAAGGCACAAAGCGCTGCGATCTCGCCATCGATTTCGGCAATCAGCGGGGCAAGCTTGCCCAGGGTACGCAGGCGCTCCAGTTCGCGACGGGTCTCCTCCCGCGTCTTGCGCAGGGTCTCCAGATCGGTTTCGGCGTTGGTGATGGCTCCGACAAGGCGCTTCCAGTCGGCAGATTTCAATTCATTGTCACGCTCGGCGCGACGGGCTTCCTCATGGCGGTCGAGTGCCTGATAGAAGCTGCGGTTGGAAGCGCGGCGCGGAGCGTAGACGGCATCCGCATCCTCTTCGAGCGACCGGCGCAGCTTGGTCAGCCCCATCATGCCGGACGCCGCCGAAAACAGCAGGCTGCCGATCTCGCCGCCTGCTTCCAGCATTTCATCGGCCCCCTTGCGCAGCCGCTCGGAGTTCAGCCCGAAGGCGCGTTCGAACACAAGCCGGTCGAGCCCCCCGAGGAAGGGAACCAGCGCATCGTCGGAAAGCGCGGCCTCCTTGTCGTCATCGGCCAGAAGCGTGTTCTTGCGCCCCTTGCGACGGCGAAACGCCAGGCTCCTGCCATCGCGCCCGGTCAGTTCTGCTGCAATGCGCAGATCCTTCGCATCGTGGAAAAAGCCCTGATCCGTGCGGTCGGGAAAGCCGAACAGCAGATCGGAAAAAGCCGAGAGCGCGGAACTCTTGCCGGCCTCGTTTGGTCCATAGACCACATGCAGCGCGGCATCCGGACGGAAGGTCAGCGCGGTCTCTGTCAGTGCCCCATAGCGGAGAAGGTTGATCCGGGCAAAACGCATCAAACGCCTCCCCCGCTGCGCGCGAGAAGCAGCGCCCGCGCCTCGGCCAGAAGTTCCGCCGCATCGGCACCGAGCGGCAGATCGCCGGCGCCGATCCCGCCGGGAAGCTTGGCGGCGATTTCGCGGATGCGGGCATCCGCCTCCTCGATCATCGCCGGGCTCCAGTTCCTTTCAGGAAGCAGCGCTTCGAGATCGGCCATGCCTTCGGCCGCCACCGGTTTTTTCGGCAGGGTAAGGCGAAGGTCGAGCTTTTCCAGCCAGACATCCTCGCCGGCCCGGTGCAAGGCTGCCTGCATCTCGTCGCGCATATCGGCAGCGCGCGCCATGAAATCACGGGCCAGCGGCGTTTCGCCGGAAAGCCGCAGCCTGAGCGCCACAACCCGACCGTCCGCCGATTTCGCCAACGGGTCGGCGGCAGCCGCGACACGGTTCGCCAGTGCGGCCAGATCGTCCTCCAGCGCAGCCATCACGGCAATCTCGTGGAAGCGGGCGCGGTCGAGAACGATCCGCTCATGGCGAATGCGGTGATCCTCGACGCTGACGAGAACCGCGCCCTTCGCCCCCTGCTCGCGCACGGAGCGGCCTTGAATATTACCGGGGAAGATCACCAGCGGGTCCTGCGCCACCACTTCGAACTCGTGCACATGGCCGAGCGCCCAGTAATCATAACCGCGCGAGCGCAGATCCTCGACCGAACAGGGCGCGTAGGGCGCATGCGGCTCGCGGCCGGTCAGCGAGGTGTGCAGCAGGCCGATATTGAACCAGCCCTGCTCCGGCTTCGGATAATTGAGCGCCAGATTTTCGCGCGCAGAGCGTTCGGCGAAGCCCTGACCATGCAGCGCCACCTTGAGCCGGTCCAGCCTGAACGTACCGGGCTTGGCCACCGGAAACTCGTGTACATTCTCCGGCAGGGTGATCGTCCTGGTGATCACGCTCTCGGCATCGTGATTGCCCTTGATGAGGAAGACCGGAATATCTGCGCGGCCGAGACGCGCCACTTCACGGTTGAAGAACAGGCCGATGGAATTGTCCTTCCAGTCACCGTCATAGACATCCCCGGCCACGATCAGGAAATCGACCTTTTCCTCGATGGCGCGGGTGACGAGTGCGGCGAAAGCCTCGCGGCTTGCCTCGGCAAAACGGGCGGCGAGCGCCGCATCCTTCAGTGCCAGCCCCTGAAAGGGACTGCCGAGATGCAGGTCGGCGGCGTGGATAAAGCGAAAAGCGGTCATCGATTCGCACTCTAGTCGAGAAGGGTGCAATTGCATGGCGGCGTTGGCGGCCATGCACAGAAAAGACAGCCGCTAAAGCAGGATATGTCCCGCCAAAGCCAGCAACTCGACCCCGCGCGCCACGTTCTCGGCCTTTATCAGCAGATAATCGGTATCGAAGGTGGAAACGGCAAAGATACCGATCCCCTTTTCCGACAGCGGCCGCAGCACGGACGAGAGGATGCCGGTTTCATCGAAGGCGAACGGTCCCTGAAACTTGAAGCAGACCCAGCCGCCTTCGCTCCTTTCGGTGCCTGCAGGCACGCGCTCTTCGACGCATACGATGGAAAGCTCGTCATCGGTACGGGAAATACTGACGAAGCCCTGACCATCCGCCCATTGCGGCACCGGCGCCGTGCAGGCAAGGCGGGAGACGGCATAGACGCCCGGCAACCTCTTCAATCTCACTTGCGGCATCGCGCCCTCCCCGTTTTGGCACCGTCACCATCCGCAAAAACAACACCGCCCGCAACAGGGTTACGGGCGGTGCAGGCGTTAAGGGTAAAGGCTCAGTTCGTCGTCTTCAATTCCACCGGGAAGAAGAAGGTTTCGCCGGAGCTGTCGTCCACGCCGTCATTGTCGGTCACCGCGAAGGCCTTGCCGGCGGCATCGAAGGCGAAACCCTCGATCTTGTCGACTACATAACCATTGCCGGCCTTCAGCTCCGGCAGGAAGTCATGCACTTCCAGCTTCCTGACGAGCGGCAGCTCGGAACCGAGCTTCGCCCCCTTCAATTCGGACAGGGCAACGCGATAAAGCTTCTTGATCTTCGCCTTGTCGCCGATCTGGTTGTCGCGTTCCAGAACGTAAAGGCTGTCACCCTTGACCGCGAGTTCCGAAAGGCCGACCCAGCCCTCTTCCGTCTTGTCGAGCGGATAACGGACGGCCGCCCATTCCTTCGTCTTCGGCGTGTAGGATACGAGCTTCACCGTGCCTTTGGGATCGTCCTTCCATTCGCGCTGGACGGCCATCCACAGCGTTTCGTTGTCGCCTTCACCGATGCGGGTAATGCCTTCGAAGCCGAAACGGGTTTCGCCGGCCAGCAGTTCGGCAGGCAGGCCGATTTCCTTCTTGATCGCGCCCTTGGCATCGACCTGATAAAGCGCGTGCGGAACAAGCTTGGCGCTGTCACCTTCAGACGCCAGCCAGAAGCCGCCCTTGCCATCGGTCGTCAGACCTTCGATATCGAGCTTCTGCGCGGCCTGCCCCTCGCGGGTGATGCGGATGACATCGGTGATTTCCGCAGGCTTCTTCGTGGCGTCAATCTTGAAGATCGACGGCTGCATGGAATAGACACTGTCGGACGCGGCATAGAGCGTGCCGGCCTTCTCCGGATCGCCGGTCAGCGCGCCGAGCGCGCCCCAGCCGATGATCTGGCCGTCCTTGTCCCTGGAAACCAACGTCGGGTAGGCCGCTTCGCCGGCAGCCAGTTCGTAAAGCATCACATGCGAGCGCGCGCCGCCATCTTCGATGAGATCGGCTTCATTGGCGGTGGCGAGCAGGTTGCGACCGGGAATGGCGACAGCACCTTCCGGCGAGATGCCCGAAGGCAGGATCTGTACGAGCTGCGGTTCGGCACCCGTGTCCTTGTACACGCCGACCACGGAAGCGCGCTCGGCAAGCACGAAGATGTAGCGCTGGTCGCCGAAGGTCGCGACTTCGAGACCCTCGGGCTCGATACCCTTGGCCTTGGAACGCTTTTCCGGATAGTGCCCCATGCGGGCGACGGCATGTTCGAATTCCGCGCCATTCTCATAGAGAACCTTGCCGTCCTTCGAGAAGATGGTGAAGCCGCGTGCGCCACCCTTCCAGTCGCCTTCATTGGCGACGACCAGACGGTCATTGCCCAGCCACTTGATGCTGTCGGGTTCGCGCAGGCGCTTTTCCTGCTTGCCGGAGAAGTCGAGCTTGCCATCGGTCTTGGTGTCGATGCCGGCGAGATCGACGCTGCCTGCGGAGAAGTGACCGGTCACCTTGGCGGTCTTGCCGTCGATGATGATGATATGATTGTTTTCCTGGAGCGTCAGCGCGATCTCGCCGGCATCGTTGATGGAAACGAATTCGGGCTCCGGGTCTTCCGGCGCAATCTCGGCAAGGCCGGTCACATCGACCTTCTTCAGACCAGCGCAATCGGCGACGCCATTTTTCAGCGGCAAGATGACGAGATAGCCGGCGGGCATCTGCGGCAGCGCGCCATCGTTCACCTCTTCGTCGCGCTCGTTTTCGATGGCGATCGCCGCGAAGCTCTCATCCTTGGCAACGGCAACCGAATCCGGCTGACCGCCGAGATCGCACTGGTTCTCGATCTTCCTCGTGGCGAGATCGACGGTGGCGAGGAAGCCCGACGGCTTGGCCTTGCTCTCGGAGGTGTTGACGGCAGCCAGAACCTTGGTGCCGGCGACGGCAACAGAGGTTGGCTCACCCCTGAGGGTGAGTGCGCCGAGCGGCTTCGGGGCCTTTGCGTCGGCAATGTCGATGAAGCCGATGCCACCCAGCGGGCTGTCGGAATAGATCAGAACCTTGCCGTCTGTTGAGGCGGTGACGATTTCGGCGGAGGTAACGGTTTTCGCATCCTTGTCCGCCGGCAGATTGGCAGCCACCGGAAAGGCGGCAACACGGTTGAACACCGGGTCGGCAGCCATGGCGACGCCCGTTGAAGACAGCAGGGCCAGAGTGAGCGCGGCGCGGGAAAGACGGAACGACATGAAACCTCCAAATTCGCTATTTGTGACCGGAGGGTTTTGCGTGAGCTGCGTGACAGGCGGATGACAAAGAAAAAGCCCGGCTGGGTGGCCGGGCTCTCGAATTTCAGCCATGCGAACACCCGAAGGGTGTCCGGAACATTAGCTGTTAACGGCGTCCTTCAGGCCCTTGCCGGGCGTGAACTTCGGCACGTTGCGCGCCGGAATGTCAACGGCAGCGCCAGTCGAAGGATTGCGGCCCGTGGTGGCTTCACGGCGCGAAACGGTAAAGCTGCCGAAGCCGGCCAGGCGAATGTCGCCACCGTTCTTCAGTTCGCCCTGCACCGTTTCGAAAACGGCGTCGACGGCAGAGGCCGCATCGGCCTTGGTCAGGCCAGCCTTTTCGGCAACTGCGGCGACCAGCTCGTTCTTGTTCATGTTTCCACCCCTTTCTATCGGTATGAAACGACTCGGATTGAAGTCGCGGGGCAGAATACGAATCCGCCTGCCCGCTGCAACTTCAAAAGCGCTTGGAAACGCCAGAAAACAAGGGGTCTTCGGCTTTTTTCACACAAAGGCCGGCGTAAACGCCGGCCTTTTTCACACATTTTTAGAAAAAGTCGCGGAAACACCGCACCGTTTCAGTGGGCCAAGCCCGGCTGACCGTCCTCGGCACCCTCCACCGCAGCTACGGTGCGGGCCGCCGTGGCAGGGTCCCACTCGATGGGCTCAGGCTTGCGCAGCAGAGCATGCGCCAGCACTTCGCCCATGCGCGAAACCGGAACGATTTCCAGACCGTTCTTCACGTTGTCGGGAATCTCCGCCAGATCCTTGGCGTTTTCTTCCGGAATGAGCACCTTCTTGATGCCGCCACGAAGAGCCGCAAGGAGCTTTTCCTTCAGACCGCCAATCGGCAGAACCCGACCGCGCAAGGTGATCTCGCCGGTCATCGCCACATCCTTCGAAACCGGAATGCCGGTCATGATCGAAACAATGGCGGTGGCCATGGCGACACCAGCAGACGGACCGTCCTTCGGGGTCGCACCTTCGGGAACGTGAACGTGGATGTCCGACGTATCGAAGCGCGGCGGCTCGATGCCGAAATCGACGGCGCGCGAGCGGACATAGGAAGCCGCGGCAGAAATCGATTCCTTCATCACGTCCTTCAGGTTACCCGTCACGGTCATTCGACCCTTGCCAGGCATCTGAACGCCTTCGATGGTCAGCAGTTCGCCGCCCACTTCCGTCCATGCCAGACCGGTAACGACACCGACCTGATCCTCGCGCTCGGCTTCGCCGTGGCGGTAACGCGGAACGCCGAGATAGTCCTCGATGTTCTCCGCCGTCACCTCGACCGACTTGACCTTGCCGCGCAGGATTTCCGTGACCGCCTTGCGGGCGAGCTTCATCAGCTCACGTTCGAAGGAACGGACGCCAGCCTCACGGGTGTAACGCTGGATGACAGCCATCAGCGCATCATCCGACACCGAGAACTCGCCGGCACGCAGCGCATGTTCCTTGATCGCCTTCGGCAGCAGGTGACGACGAGCGATCTCGCGCTTTTCGTCCTCCGTGTAGCCGGCGATGCGGATGATCTCCATGCGGTCCATCAGCGGAGCCGGAATATTGAGCGTGTTCGCCGTGGTGATGAACATCACGTCGGACAGGTCGTATTCCACCTCCAGATAATGGTCCATGAAAGTTGCGTTCTGTTCCGGATCGAGCACCTCAAGCAAAGCCGACGACGGATCGCCGCGGAAGTCCATGCCCATCTTGTCGATTTCATCGAGCAGGAAGAGCGGGTTGGCCTTCTTCGCCTTCTTCATCGACTGGATGACCTTGCCGGGCATCGAGCCGATATAGGTGCGGCGGTGACCGCGGATTTCAGCCTCATCGCGCACGCCGCCGAGGGCCATGCGGACATATTCGCGACCGGTCGCCTTGGCGATCGAGCGGGCGAGCGAGGTCTTGCCAACGCCGGGCGGGCCGACGAGGCAAAGAATCGGGCCCTTGATCTTCGTGGCGCGCGCCTGAACAGCGAGGTATTCGACGATACGCTCCTTGACCTTGTCGAGACCGAAATGGTCCTCATCGAGGATCTTCTCGGCATGGATCAGATTGCTCTTGATCTTCGACTTCTTGCCCCAGGGCAGGCCGAGCAGCCAGTCCAGATAGTTGCGCACGACGGTGGCTTCCGCCGACATCGGGCTCATCTGGCGCAGCTTCTTCAGCTCCGCATCCGCCTTTTCACGGGCTTCCTTGGACAGCTTGGTCTTGGAGATGCGATCTTCCAGTTCGGCCATCTCGTCACGGCCGTCCTCGCCATCGCCGAGTTCCTTCTGGATCGCCTTCATCTGTTCGTTGAGGTAGTACTCGCGCTGGGTCTTTTCCATCTGGCGCTTGACGCGCGAGCGGATGCGCTTTTCGACCTGAAGAACCGAAATCTCGCCTTCCATGAAGCCGAGCGCCTTTTCAAGCCGGCCCTTCACGCTCACCGTCTCAAGCATCTCCTGCTTTTCGGTGATCTTGATGGAGAGATGCGAGGCAATCGTATCGGCGAGCTTGGAGGCATCGTCGATCTGGCCGGTGACGCTGACGACTTCCGGAGAAATCTTCTTGTTCAGCTTCACATAGTTTTCGAACTCCGACACGGTAGACCGCGACAGGGCCTCGATTTCGACCGGGTCTTCTTCGGGCTCGTCCAGCACTTCAGCGGTGGCTTCGTAGAACTCCTCACGCTCGCTGTAAGCACCGATCTTGGCGCGCGCCTTGCCTTCCACCAGCACCTTGACGGTACCGTCGGGAAGCTTGAGGAGCTGGAGCACATTCGCGACCGTGCCCACCTTGTAGATGGCATCCGGGGTCGGGTCGTCATCGCTCGCATTGGTCTGCGTCGCGAGCATGATCTGCCTGTCGGACCCCATGACCTCTTCCAGAGCGCGGATCGATTTCTCACGCCCAACGAAGAGCGGAACGATCATATGCGGGAAGACCACGATGTCGCGAAGCGGCAGGACCGGGTAGAGATTCGAGCCGGCATCCGCAGACGTAACATTCGTCATGATATTTCCTTTCCAACGTCCCGTTTGCCGGGACCTGCCTGCCGTGAACCTGAGCCGGAGGGAGTGACCCAAGTCCTTGGCGCATTTCGTTTCCACTCATCAAAGTGGAGTGCCGCAACGCGGTTTTCAAGCCTGTCACAAAAGACGTGAGCCGAGCTTGCGTCATACACGATACGGGAGATACGCGAGAAAACAGTTTGCCTTTAGAGGCGGCGGCTTTAGCCGGCGATGCGCCAGAACGCGCGCAACTCACACCGGTCACTCGCAAGAGGAGCGCCGCAGGTGGGGCGACATAACGGTCGCCCCTGCCCTTGTTTCTTATCAGGCCGAAGCGTTGGCCTTTTCCTCGGCACGGTCCGCGTAGATGTAGAGCGGACGGGCATTGCCCTTGACCACGTCGTCGGAAATGACCACTTCGCGCACGCCTTCCAGCGTCGGCAGCTCGAACATCGTGTCGAGCAGGATCTTTTCCATGATCGAACGCAGGCCGCGCGCACCGGTCTTGCGGATGATGGCCCGGCGGGCGATCTCGCGCAGGGCGTCCTCGTGGAAGGTCAGTTCGACGTCTTCCATCTCGAACAGGCGCTGATACTGCTTGACGAGCGCGTTTTTCGGCTCGGACAGGATCTGGATCAGCGCATCCTCGTCGAGGTCTTCCAGCGTCGCGATAACCGGCAGACGACCGATGAATTCCGGAATGAGACCGAATTTCACCAGATCTTCCGGCTCGAGATCGCGCAGGATGTGACCGACGCGACGTTCATCGGGGGCGGCAACCTTGGCGCCGAAGCCGATCGACGTCTTTTCCGAACGGGCGGAGATGACCTTGTCGAGGCCGGCGAATGCGCCGCCGCAGATGAACAGGATGTTCGTCGTATCCACCTGCAGGAACTCCTGCTGCGGATGCTTGCGGCCACCCTGCGGCGGCACGGAAGCGACGGTGCCTTCCATGATCTTCAGAAGCGCCTGCTGCACGCCTTCGCCCGACACATCGCGCGTGATGGACGGATTGTCCGACTTGCGCGAAATCTTGTCGACTTCGTCGATGTAGACGATGCCGCGCTGGGCGCGCTCGACATTGTAGTCGGCGGACTGCAGAAGCTTCAGGATGATGTTTTCGACGTCTTCACCGACATAGCCGGCTTCCGTCAGCGTCGTCGCGTCAGCCATGGTGAACGGCACGTCGATGATGCGGGCGAGCGTCTGGGCAAGGTAGGTCTTGCCGCAACCGGTCGGGCCGACCAGCATGATGTTCGACTTCGCAAGTTCGACTTCACCACCCTTGGAGGAGTGCGACAGACGCTTGTAATGGTTATGCACGGCGACGGAGAGGATCTTCTTCGCCTGCTTCTGGCCGATGACATATTCGTCCAGGATCTTGATGATGTCCTGCGGCGTGGGAACGCCGTCACGGGACTTCACCATGGAGGACTTGTTCTCCTCGCGGATGATGTCCATGCACAATTCGACGCATTCATCGCAGATGAACACGGTCGGCCCGGCAATCAGCTTCCGGACTTCGTGCTGGCTCTTGCCGCAGAATGAACAATAGAGGGTGTTCTTCGAGTCGCCGCCGTTGCTGCCGCTGACCTTGCTCATATCACTTTCCTTCCAGCACGCTGCGACCCGCTATCGCCGGCCCCAGACACTTTCCTGCCGTCCTTGCCCGCACGAAACCCATCGCTCCGTGAGGGCATCGCTTCCGGGGTACTGACCGGAGCGGTTTTCTCCGGCTGCAACGACATCCCCTTGATCCGGGATGCTATGCCGGCAACACCCAACATAGCATTAACGGCTTCAACAGTATTATCCCGTTCCTCATCTGTTTGAAGCCCCTCTTTTGCACAAGACAGTGAGGGGCCGACAAAGAACGGCGACAATCAGGCTTCCGTCGCGCCTTCCATTTCCACGCGCGACGTCAGAACCTTGTCGATGACACCCCAGGAGAGCGCTTCTTCGCCATCCATGAAGTGGTCGCGATCCAGCGTTGCCTCAACCTCTTCATAGGTCCGGCCGCAATGCTTCACATAGACTTCGTTCAGGCGACGCTTCATCTTGATGATGTCGCGGGCGTGACGCTCGATGTCCGACGCCTGACCCTGGAAACCGCCCGAAGGCTGGTGAACCATGATGCGGGCGTTCGGCGTTGCGAAACGCATGCCCTTCTCACCGGCGGCGAGGAGAAGCGAACCCATCGAAGCAGCCTGACCGATGCAAAGCGTCGATACGGCCGGCTTGATGAACTGCATCGTATCGTAGATCGCCATGCCGGCGGTGACGACACCGCCCGGCGAATTGATGTAGAGCGCGATTTCCTTCTTCGGGTTTTCTGCTTCGAGGAAGAGAAGCTGGGCGCACACGAGGGTCGCCATCTGATCCTCGACCGGGCCGGTGAGGAAGATGATGCGCTCCTTCAGGAGACGCGAGAAAATGTCGTAGGAGCGCTCGCCACGGTTCGTCTGCTCGACAACCATCGGCACCAAAGCCAGAGCGGTATCAACTGGATTTCGCATATCGGTCCTTCGTTCCATAATCCCGCACAGGCTGCCGCATCGGGAATCATTTCGAATATCGTGGACTCCATACATAGAGTGTGACCGCCCCGCACTTCAAGACGGCGTGTCATGCAAAAGCCACATGGCTACAGGTTCGCACACGATAGAGTGATCGCAGCGTTAACGGGATACCACCAAATCGACAGCCGGCAGGATTTTTGACATCATCCCCTGTCACGCACCCGTTGCGGGTCCGTTTGTTAACGCAACGTAAAATGCGCGCGTGCAAATTCTGCCCAGCCCCCAAACGCGGAAACCATCGTGATCGACATCAAGACAGGACTGCTGATCTGGTCACTGGAAGCCGCCTCGCTTTCCGCGATGCTGCTTGGTCTTTGGATCTTCGTCCGCCGCTCGCCAACTCTCCTGTTCTGGTGCATCGGTTCCGGCCTGCATGGCCTTGGCCTTGCAGGCGTGGCGATGCGTGGATACCTCCCGGACTTCATCTCGATCCAGGTTGCGAACACCTCCGCCACTTTCGGCATCGGCCTGTTGCTGGCCGGGGTCCTGTCGCTCGATTCACGCCCGGTTTCCTTCACGATCTTCATTCCCGCCTTTATCTGGACAGGCGGGATGCTGTTTCCCGAGATCCGTGAGACCCTTTATGCGCGTATCGCCCTTTACCATACCGCCGCAGTCATCGGGCACGGCCTGACCGGCATGGCACTCTTGCAACGCGGCGGCCTTCTCTCGAAAACGCGCAGCGGGCTTGCCGCCATGTTCTTCCTGCAGGCCACGCTGTCCGTTACGATGATCGTGATCGTCCTTCTCTACAAGCCCCCGACATTCGCGGACATTCCCTACGCGCCCCCTCTGGCGGGGGTGGCGGCGCTCTGCGTGGTGGGCATGCTTGTCTTCGGCACAAGACTGATGATGATCGACAACGAGGACCGCCTGAAGCGGTTGGCGGCGACCGACCCGCTGACGGGCCTTTTGAACCGACGCGGCTTCGAAAATGCCTTCGATACGCTCAACGCAACATCGATACCGGGACGGCCGCTTGTGGCGCTCGCCCATCTCGACCTCGACCACTTCAAGCGAATCAACGACGCCCACGGCCATCACGCCGGCGATAGCGTTCTGGTCACCTTCGCCCGCATCATGGATGCCGTCATGGCCGGGCGCGGCGTTGTCGGTCGCCTGGGTGGCGAAGAGTTCGCCTGCGCGCTTCGGGTATCATCGGCAGCGGATGCCGTCGAGGTGACCAGCCGGATCCGCGAGGCGCTGCGGCACACGCCGATCCCGGTTTCCGGAACCGACATTATCGTGTCGGCCTGCGCCGGGATTGCAATGGCGCCGAAGGGGACGACGCTCTTTTCCCTGCTCGACGGTTCCGACCGGGCGCTTTACGCCGCCAAGCGGGCCGGCCGCGACCGGATCGGCCTCGATTGCGAAGATGGCGTCGCGATCGTCTCGCTGGAGGATGAAGCCGCCATCGGTGACAGCACCGATCGTCAGGTCGCGGCGTTGCACCACATGGGCCTTATCGGTCGCGGCGGATGAGAGCCGTTCCGTCCGGCGCCGTTTCAGGTTAAGCATCGATCATGCAGACCATCACGCCCTTTCTCAGCCTCGACCCGAAAACCCGCCACGTTCGCCTCAATGCGCGCGATCCGGCTTTCTACACGAACCCGAACCCGACCTATGCCGCGCTCCATGCGCTGTGCCCCACCTTTTACTGGGAAGAACAGCGTATGTGGTTCGTGACCGGTTATGACCATGTCAACGCGCTCCTGCGCGACCGGCGGTTCGGGCGGCAGATCCTGCATGTGGCAAGCCGTGAAGAACTTGGCCTGCCGGAGCCCCTGCCGCACCTCAAAAATTTCGATGCAGCCGAGTCCTGGTCGCTGCTGGAACTGGAGCCGCCGGAACACACGCGCCTTCGGACCCTCATCAATCGCGCCTTCGTCTCCCGTCAAATCGAGCACATGCGCCCGGAAATCGCCGCGCTGGCGAACCGGTTGATCGACAGTTTCGAGAAGGACGGCGAAACGGAGCTTCTCTCGACCTTCGCCGACGTGATCCCCGTGACGATGATCGCGCGCATGGTGGGCATTCCGGAGGAGATGGGGCCGCAACTCCTCAAGTGGTCGCATGATTATGTCGGCATGTATATGTTCAAGCGCAGCCGCGCCGACGAAGACGCCGCCGAGCGCGCGGCAACGGAATTTGCCGCCTATGTGCGTGGCGTGATCGCGGAGCGACGGGCGGAGCCTCGTGACGATCTGCTTTCGCACATGATCCACACGGAGCATCGCGGCCAGCACCTGAGCGACGACGAACTGGTGTCGACCGTCATCGTGCTACTCAATGCCGGGCATGAGGCGACGGTGCACCAGATCGGCAATTCCGTCCGCCTTATCCTCGAAAGCGGGCTCGATCCCGCCGAACTGTTTCGCGATGCGGCGGCAACGGAGCGCACGGTCGAGGAAACGTTGCGCATTTGCGCGCCGGTCCACATTTTCGACCGCTGGTGTCTGGAAGACGCCGAGATCGACGGCGTTTCCTTCAGGCGTGGCGACAAGATCGGGATGGTCCTGGCCGCTGCCAATCTGGACCCCAAAACCTTTCCCGACCCCCTCACCTTCAAGCCGGAGCGCAATGAGGCCGCGAACCTGTCCTTCGGTGCCGGCATCCATTTCTGTATCGGTGCGCCGCTGGCGCGGCTTGAACTGAATGTCGTAATACCGCTCCTCTTCGCGCGCCTGCCCGGCCTGAAAATCAAGGAAACGCCCCGCGTGAAGGATGTCTATCACTTCCACGGGCTGGAGCGGCTCGACCTCGACTGGTAACGCTCGCCTACTCCCGAAGGTCGAGACCCATCTGCCAGAAGTCGATTTCCAGCCGCGTCGCATCGCGGAAGGTTCTGGCAAGCGCTGAAAAGCGGTCCGGTGCCACGCCGCCCAGCCGGGCGTTCAGCCAGTCGACTTCGGCCATCGCCGCTTCCTGAAATTCATCACCGGCATACATCTCGATCCACGCCGCATAGGGATTGCCGTCCAGCACGGTGAAGGGTTGCGCCATGATCCAGCGGGCGATTTCCGCATAGCCGACCACGCAGGGCGCAAGCGCTACATGCAGGTCGAGAAGATCGCCGCGATGGCCAGCATCCAGCACATAGCGCGTATAGGCCATGGTCGGACGCGCTTCCGGCAGGGTGGCGAGGTCTTGCGGTTCGATGCCCCATTCGCGGCAGTAGCCGATGTGCAGGTCGATCTCGATATCGACAATGGCTTTCAACGTCGCCAGCGCCGAACGGATTTCGGCAAGATCCCCGGATTTGTAGACCGCCAGCCCCCAGGCGCGGGCAAAGTGGACGAGAAACAGATAGTCCTGTTTCAGATAATGACGAAAGGCGTCTTCCGGCAGCGTGCCGCAGGCAAGCTGCACGAGAAAGTCGTGCTCGCAATAGGCTTGCCAGTCATTACGGCAGGTATCCTTGAGGCGGTCAAAGGGGGGGTGGGTCATCCGTGTCTTCCCGGTTTGCGTACCGGCCGCACGATACGGAAGACAAGGCATGCCGCGCGCCAAAAAGGCGTCGTCTCAATGGCTTGATCCCTCCGCCGGTGCTAACCGGATCAGGTTCTGCGGGTTCAGCGATGTGTTTCCATTCGCCATCTCAGCCGGCTTCACCGGCACCCCGTCAAGTCGATCCGCCACCGCATGAACGCGGCGACGCCGCAATGGAGCAAACGGACTGCCCGCTGTCAACGGCCGTCAGGACTGGGCCTGCCCCTTCTTTTGAAACACCTCCGCCGCCAGTTCCAGCCAGGCGCGGGCGGCGTGGGGCAGATAGGCGCCACGCCGCCAGACGAAGGCCATGTGCCAGTTCATGCCGGGATCGATGACCGGACGGTGGACGACACCCGCATGCACCCGCTGACGGGCGATGAGACGCGGCAGGAAACCGACACCGAGCCCCGCGGCCACCAGTTCGACGATGAAATTGATCTGGCTGGAACGCGCCGCCACCTGCGGCTCGAAGCCTCGGCTCTGGCAGGCCTCAAGAATGATCGGGTTCAGCGCAAAGCCGGCATCGAACAGGATGAAGGCCATGTCCTTCAGGCGCTCCAGCGGAATGGCCTCCTCGCTCGCCAGCGGATGATCCTCCGGCAACAACACATGGATCGGCTCCAGCCGCACCTCCTGCCAGTCGAATGCCTCCGAGACCGGCAGGAGAGAACCACCGAGATCGACCTCGCCATCACGCACCAGTTCCTCCAGCCGCTTGGAACCGTGTTCGACAAGCTGGATCTCGATGCCGGGATAGCGGCTGCGGTAGATGGCAAAGAGAGGTGCAAACAGTGCATCCGAACCGATGGGCGGCAAGCCGAGCCTCAGCCGCCCCCGCTTCAGCCCGCGAAATTCCTCGAGTTCGGCCAGAAGGTCGTCCCGCTCGGCCAGCATGGTCAGCGCCCGGCGATAGACGATCTCACCCGCCGCCGTCAGCGTCGAACGATGGCCGATGCGGTCGAGAAGGGTCAGGCCAAGCTCGTCTTCCAGTTGGCGCACCGCCTTGCTCACCGCCGATTGTGTGGTGAACACGGTCTTGGCCGCTTCGGAAAAGCCGCCCCGGCGCACCACTTCCACAAAAGCCCTTAGCGTTCGCAGTTCCATACTATTCCAAACAAGACTGGTTTATATGAATTCAATTCGTTTTCTTCATATCGCAATGCGGCGTATAAGAAAAGCCAGATCCACCCCACCTCCGATAGCGCCATGACCAACCAGACCACACCGCTTCGCCGCGTCCACCTTGCCCTTCGCCACTTCATGCATCGCAGCATGTTCGGGCAGATCGGGCTGATCGTGCTGTTCTGGCTGGCCGGCAACCTCGTCGCCTCCGCCCTGCAATTGCCGGTGCCGGGCGGCGTCGTCGGCCTGTTCATCGTTCTGGCGCTGCTGGCCAGTGGCAAGCTCCGGCTCGTCTCCATGCGCCGCGGAGCGCGCTGGTTCATCGCGGAGCTGCTGCTGTTCTTCGTGCCGGCGGTTCTGGCCGTCATGGATCACCGCGAATTCATCGGACTGACGGGGCTGAAGGTTCTCGCCGTCATCATTCTCGGCACTGCCGCCGTCATGTTCGTTACCGCGCTGGCCGTCGATTTCGGCTACCGGATGATGCTGCGCCACGGAAGGAGCCCGCTCCATGCTGCCGAATGACCCACTGTTTCAGACCGTTTTCTGGTCGGCACTCACAGTCGCCTTCTACATGCTGGCGAAGCGTATCTACCGGCGCTTTCCGCGCACATGGACCTCTCCGCTGCTCGTCACGCCTGTCGCGCTGATCGCCATCGCCCTGTCGCTGCATACCGGCTATGCCGATTACATCCGTTCGACGCACTGGCTGATGCTGATGCTTGGCCCGGCAACGGTTGCCTTCGCCATTCCGATCTATGAACAGCGTGGCCTCATCCGCCGCGTCTGGCCGGTTCTGGCCTTCGGCGTTGCTGCGGGTTCACTGACGGCTATCGTCTGCGCCTATGGCATGGCGCGGCTCTTCGATCTCAACGACGTGCTGCGCCTCAGCCTTCTGCCGCGCTCGATCTCGACACCCTTTGCCATGACGATTTCAGGCGATATCGGCGGCATTCCTGATCTGACGGCACTGTTCGTCGTCGTCACCGGCGTCACCGGGGCGGCTGTCGGGGATATTCTTCTGAAGGTCCTGCCGGTCCACACAGCACTGGCGCGTGGTGCCCTGTTCGGCATGGGCGCGCATGGTGCAGGCGTTGCCCGCGCCAGCCAGATCGGCGCCGAGGAAGGCTCGATCGCCGGTCTTGTCATGGTTCTGGTCGGCCTCGTCAACGTTCTGGCCGCGCCGCTGCTGGCAATTGTCCTGCGGGCATGATTCATCCGCCTCAAAGGCGGATGACATAGTCCTTGCGGGTAGTTTCGATCACTTCCCAGGTGCCTTTGAAGCCCGGCCGCACGACGAGGCGGCTACCGGCCTTCAGGTGCAACGGTTCACCGCCGTCTTCGGTCAGGATCGAATGGCCGGACAGGACATTGAAATATTCCCATTCCGTATAGGAGACGCGCCACTTGCCGGGCGTCGCCTCCCATATGCCGGCATAAAGACCGTCCTCGTCGTCTTCCTCGAGGTTCCAGGTGCGGAAAACAGGCGCACCGGAAATCAGGCGACCCTCCGCAGGCTCGCCCAGTTCCGGTTCTATACCATCGATGTCGAAGGCAATACTCGTTTCCATGCACCTGTTTCCTGTTCGTTAGACGTTGGCGAGAGACTGTTCGAGGTCGGCGATGATGTCGGCGACGTCCTCGATACCGATGGACAGCCGAACCACATCCGGTCCGGCACCGGCGGCGATCTGCTGTTCCGGCGAAAGCTGCGCATGCGTCGTGGAGGCCGGATGAATGACCAGCGAGCGCGTATCGCCGATATTGGCGAGGTGCGAAAGCAGTTTCAGGCCCTGAACGAAGGTCTTGCCGGCTTCCAGACCGCCCTTGATGCCGAAGGTGAAGACCGCACCGGCGCCCTTCGGCGAGTAGCGCTGCTGGAGCGCATGGTTCGGGTCGTCCTCAAGACCGGCATAGTTCACCCAGGCCACCTTGTCATTCGTCTTCAGCCAGCGCGCCACGGCCAGCGCATTATCGCAATGGCGCTGCATGCGCAGCGGAAGCGTTTCGATGCCGGTCTGGATCATGAAGGCGTTGAATGGCGATATGGCCGGACCGAGGTCGCGCAGACCAAGCACGCGGCAGGCAATGGCGAAGGCAAAACTGCCGAACGCCTGATGCAGCACAATGCCGGAATATTCCGGGCGCGGTTCGGAGAGCATCGGATAATTGCCGGAGGCCGACCAGTCGAACGTGCCGCCATCGACGATGATGCCGCCCATGGAATTGCCATGGCCACCAAGGAACTTGGTCAGCGAATGCACGACGATATCGGCGCCGTGTTCGATCGGCCGCACGAGATAGGGCGAGGCCATAGTGTTGTCGACGATCAGTGGCAGGCCGTGCTTGTGGGCCACGTCGGCAATCGCCTGAATATCGACGAAGGTGCCGCCGGGATTGGCGAGGCTTTCGATGAAGACGGCGCGGGTCTTGTCATCGATGGCCGCTTCGATGGCCGCGAGATCACTGGTGTCAGTGAAACGGACTTCCCAGCCGAAGCTCTTGAAAGCATGGCCGAACTGGTTGATCGAACCGCCGTAGAGACGCTTGGCGGCGACGAAATTGTCGCCGGGACGCATGATCGTGTGGAAGATGAGCATCTGCGCGGCGTGACCCGAGGCAACGGCCAGCGCTGCCGTGCCGCCTTCCAGCGCCGCGACGCGCTCTTCCAGCACGGCCTGGGTGGGGTTCATGATGCGGGTGTAGATGTTGCCGAACTGGCGAAGCCCGAAGAGTGCGGCCGCATGATCGGCATCGTTGAACACATAGGACGCCGTCTGGTAGATCGGCGTGATGCGCGCACCCGTGGTCGGGTCCGGGGCGGCCCCGGCGTGAATGGACAGGGTTGCGAAGCCGGGCTTCTGTTCGGTCATTTTAATCCTCCCTTGACGCCGATCTTCCCACACAAGGCGGATGACCGGGCTCTTTCATCTTGAATGCCGTGCCGGACTTTTCCGGATCGGCGCGATCATAGCGCGCCTCACGGAAATGTTAACTGCAGATGCGACGGCAGAATGATGTTAAACGGAAAAGTTTGATCGTAATCAATGCGATCTTTGGGGGAGGCATTCCAAATTCCGCCGTTATCCCGGAGAGCCGTCATGCCTGTTTGCCCCGAACCCTCTTCCAGCGCCATCATGCCGCATGTTCGCGAATGGTGGACGGCCCGATGCCAGGAAAGCTGGGATGCCGAAATCCTCGCTGTCCTCGACATCTGCTCGCTCGATGCCATTGCCGGGCGGCACGGCCTCTCCCGTGCCAGTCTGGTGGCGATTGCCGAACGCGACCCATCCGCATGCAGCGAAATGATCCGGATGATGCGCGTCCTCAACATCGACCCGGTGGAAGCGGCGGCAGAGCCGCAATTTGCGGAAATGGCAGAGCGTTGTGCCGGCTGCCCCAGTAAAGGCCAGTGCCGCAATCATCTGGCTGACGGGAGCGCGGCTGCGCATCTCGATGACTTCTGCGCCAATGCACAGCAACTCAACACCATGCGCGCCACGCCCCACTTGCTCGACCGCGGCTGATTAGTGGGCCGGACCGCCCAGAAGCCGCGGAATTTCGATGGCCGGGCAACGGTTCATCACGACCTTTACGCCGGCCTGCTCGGCAAGCGCCGCAGCCGAATCGTCACGCACGCCAAGCTGAGACCAGATGACCTTGGGCGTATGCCGCAGAGCCAGCGCTTCCTCCACCACCTTCGGCAGATAGTCGGACGCGCGGAATACCTCGACCATATCCACCGGCTCATCGATGTCGGCGAGCGACGCGGCAACGGTCGCGCCATTGATGGTCTTGCCCGCCTGCCCCGGATTCACCGGAATCACCTTGTATCCACTTTGCTGAAGGTAAAGCATGACGGAATTGGACGGACGCGACGGGTCCGGCGAGGCTCCGACCATTGCGATAACCTTGACGGTTTTCAGAATGTCCAGAATGTAATCGTCATCGTAGCGGTCATGATTCATGGATGGCTCCTCCTTGCCGTTATTCTTTCGAACCATATCTCACCCTTGAACGCATGAAAGGGAGACCGTCATGAAAAAAATCCTGATCGCGCTTGTCGCCGTGGCCGCTGCATCGCCGGCGCTGGCGATTTCGCGCTACAACACGCCCGGCATGGCCTGCGAAAGCATTCGCAACGCGCTGCGCAACGAGGGAGCGGCGGTACTGCGCTACCCTTCGAAGAACAAGGCGGGCCTGACGCTCTACGATCGATATGTGCGCAGCTCCAGCCAGTGCAGCATCGATGAATATGCCGAGCGCGCCTACGTGCCCTCCAGAGATAATGATCGCTGCCCGGTGCTGCGTTGCGAACGCCTGCCCGAGCCGGACGATGCATGGCCGATGCGGGTCGTACCACGCAATCTCAAGCTCTGAGCAGCGTCAGTCCGGGAGAACCATGTGGCCGTTTTCATCGAGCGGTGAAAACGGGTTGTGGGCCAGTTCCCACAAATGTCCATCCGGATCGGCGAAATAGCCGGAATAGCCGCCCCAAAACACCTTTTCCGGCGTCTTGACGCGTTTTGCGCCGGCAGAGAGCGCCAGCGCGAACGCAACATCGACCGCCTCCGGTGTCTCCAGATTGTGCGCCAGCGTGACGCCGGAAAAACCCGGCACCGTATCCTCGACACCGGCATCCTTCGCCAGTTCGTGACGCGGAAACAGTGCCAGCGCCAACCCTTTCAGCTTGATGAAGACGATATCGCCCTGCGAGGCAGATGAGCGCGTCCAGCCAAGCTTTTCATAGAAAGCCGCACTCGCCTCGACATTGGCCACACCGAGGGTGATGAGCGAGACACGCCGGTCGAAACTCATGCCTCGCCCTTCCATTCCGCATGGCGCTTCTGCAGGAAGGCGCAGATGCCTTCCTCGGCATCGACGTTCAGCATGTTCTCGACCATAACCTGAGCGGCGTAGTCATAGGCTTCTTCCAGCGGCATTTCGATCTGGCGATAGAACGCTTCCTTGCCAATCTTCAGCGTCAGCGGCGATTTCGCGGCGATGGTCGCGGCATACTTCATCACCACCTGCGTCAGATATTCCTTCGGCACGATGCGGTTGACGAGCCCGAAATCCTTGGCCGTCGAGGCGTCGATGGTTTCACCGGTCAACAACATTTCCATTGCCTGCTTGCGATGGGCCGCACGGGTCACGGCCACCATCGGCGTCGAGCAGAACAGGCCAATATTGACGCCCGGCGTGCAGAAGGTCGAGGTATCCGTGCAGATGGCGAGATCGCAGCTTGCCACAAGCTGGCAGCCCGCCGCCGTCGCCAGACCGTTGATTTCGGCAATCACCGGCTTCGGCAGATGGGTGATCTTCAGCATGAGATCGGCGCAGAGCCGCATGGTCTTTTCGAAGAAGGCGCGGCCGCCATCCTCATCGCCCCGGTGGGCAGTCATTTCCTTGAGATCGTGGCCGGCGGAAAACAGCTTGCCCGCAGCCGCGATCACCACCACGCGCACGGACTTGTCCGAACCGGCCCTGTCCAGTTCCGCCGTCAACGCCTCCATCAGCGCGATCGACAGCGCATTGGCTGGCGGGTTGTTGAGGGTCAGACGCAGAACGCCCTCGTCCTGCATGGACAAAAGGATACCCCCCGCTTCGTCCTTGTCCTTGTGCAGCGATACGATTTCAGCCATGGCGCCCTCCTCCGGTACTACCTGTACATGTATCCAATCGGCCCGCTCGCCTTGACGAGCCAGGGCACGCGGAACATTTTCACCATATGAACGATGACGCAATATCCGCCGGCCGCACCGCAGCCTTTCTCAACCGAATGTTGGCGGTGTTTTTCGTCACGTTGCTCTGCCTCATGCTCCAGAGTTACGGCGCGAATCTGGCGGACATTCTCACCGCGATCATTACCGGCACCAGTGGCATGAGACCGGGTTCGAGCCTGATGCAATACGCCACAAGCGCGTTTGCAGGCAGTGCCGGATTTCTGCTTTTTCAGATCGGCTGGATATTGCTGGCGCGTCTCATGCTTCTCGCTTTCGCAATATTCACGGAGTGGAAAGGCATTACCGGAAAACGGCCATACCTTGTTGCATGGACGATTGCCGGGATCGCCAGCAGCCCACTGATCCTGCCATTCGGCGGCCTCGTCGCCTTGTCGATTCTGCCGAAGATACTGATCATGGCTGCCAGCGGCCATCTTTACTGGTGGCTCATCGGCCGCCGACCAGACGCTGCATGTCCAGGCCACATGGCCGATCAAGCTGAAAGGACACCCATTCCGGCAGAGCGGCGTGCTGGCAAGGCTGACCGACTGGATTCCCTATGCACTGTCTGTAGATACGTCCTGGTCAGCAGACGGAACCGATCTCCTGTCGGTCGATCTGATCTAACTCAGCATTTGATCCGCTGAAAATCATACACAATTATGTGGTATTAAAAAACCACACATCTATCTCTTTGATTTAACACAAGTATTTTTCAGGTCGCGAATTTCATGAATATTGACCGAATGAACCGCTGCGGTTATAAGCCGCCTCGAATGTGCGGATTGGTGAAATCCGTCTTCATGTCGGGTGAAAACCCGTACCAAGCTATCAAGAAACGCCTGACGCCGCTTGCGGCTTACGGGTCCAAACAAAGAGAGTTGAACACTATGGGTACCTTCGTTCAGAAGCCTGCCGAAGTGGAAAAGAAGTGGATCATCATCGACGCCGAAGGCCTCGTTGTTGGTCGCCTCGCCACCATCATTGCCACGTATCTGCGCGGCAAGCACAAGGCCACCTACACCCCCCACGTTGACGACGGCGACAATGTTATCGTCATCAACGCCGAGAAGGTCGTCCTGACCGGCCGCAAGTACACCGACAAGAAGTACTACTGGCACACCGGTTATCCGGGCGGCATCAAGGAACGCACGGCTCGCGCCATCATCGAAGGCCGCTTCCCGGAGCGCGTTCTCGAGAAGGCTGTCGAGCGCATGATCCCGCGTGGTCCGCTCGGTCGTCGCCAGATGAAGAACCTCCGCGTTTACGCCGGTTCCAACCATCCCCATGAAGCCCAGCAGCCGGTCGTTCTCGACGTCGCCTCGCTGAACAAGAAGAACGTACGGAGCGCCTGAGCATGGCTGACCTTTCTTCCCTCAAGGACCTCGCTCCGGCTCAGACCGAAGCTGCTCCTGTCCACGTCCGCAAGGTCGATTCCCTTGGCCGTTCCTACGCCACCGGCAAGCGCAAGAACGCTGTCGCCCGCGTATGGGTCAAGGCTGGCTCCGGCAAGATCATCATCAACGGCAAGGACTTTTCGGCATACTTCGCCCGTCCTGTGCTGCAGATGATCCTTCAGCAGCCGATTCTGGCCGCTGCTCGCACGGGTCAGTTCGACATCATCGCCACCGTTGCCGGTGGTGGTCTTTCCGGTCAGGCCGGTGCCGTTCGTCACGGCATCTCCAAGGCCCTCACCTACTTCGAACCGGGCCTGCGCTCCGTTCTGAAGAAGGGTGGCTTCCTGACCCGCGACAGCCGCGTTGTTGAACGTAAGAAGTACGGCAAGGCCAAGGCCCGCCGCAGCTTCCAGTTCTCGAAGCGCTAATCGCTTCCTACGGGAATTCTGGAAAGGCGGGGCTTCGGCTCCGCCTTTTTCTTTTGTGCAATTGCAATTTCAGCGACACCGCTTCACCTTGCCTCCAGATCTTTCCGGGGAAGCCACCATGGCCAACAAGACCATCGACCACGCCATTACCACGACGTCTTTGACCTCCGCCGCGTCGGACCCCACCCATGCGGGTGTGTTGTCCTTCATGCGCCGGCGCTTCACGAAGTCGCTGAAGGGCGCGGATACCGTCGTTTGGGGCATTCCCTTCGATGCCGCCACCTCGAACCGGCCGGGCGCGCGCTTCGGGCCACAGGCAATCCGGCGGGCATCGGCCATCTTCGACAACGATCCGCAATATCCGTTCCATCGCGATATCTTCGCCAATATGCCGACCATCGATTACGGCGATTGCCTGCTCGACTATGGCAACCATCAGAAGACGCCGGCAACCATCGAACGTGAAGCGGCAAAGATTCTGAAAAGCGCTTCCTATCTGCTGACGATGGGCGGCGATCATTTCGTCACCTGGCCGCTGCTGAAGGCGCATACCGCCAGGCACGGACCGCTGGCGCTCGTTCAGTTCGACGCGCATCAGGACACCTGGGACGATGACGGCAAGCGCATCGACCACGGCTCCTTCGTCGGCCGCGCCGTGCGCGATGGCGTCATCGATCCGACCCGCTCCATCCAGATCGGCATTCGCACCCATGCGCCGCAGGATTTCGGCATTCGCATTCTTCACGGTTACGACGTCGAGGAAATGAGCGCCGCCGCAATCGCAAAAACGATCCTCGATCACGTCGGCGATGCCCCGGCCTATCTGACCTTCGATATCGACTGCCTCGATCCGGCTTTTGCGCCTGGCACGGGCACTCCGGTCGCGGGCGGGCCTTCCAGCGCCAAGATCCTCTCGGTGCTCGCCGGCCTCTCGGCGCTCGACGTGCGCGGCTCGGACATCGTTGAAGTGGCGCCGGCCTATGACCACGCCGACCTCACCGCCATTGCCGGGGCAACCGTTGCAATGTATATGCTTGGCCTGCGTTCCGGGCGGTTGCTCGAACGTCTTTAAGAAACTGAATCAGGCGCATGGCAAACTGATTCCGGAAAGACCACCAACCTTTTGAAAAGGCAGAACGATCATGAAAGCGAAGATCTTCATCGATGGCGAACACGGCACGACGGGGCTGCAGATCCGCACCCGCATGGCCGACCGCCGCGATGTCGAACTGCTTTCGATCCCCGAAGCCGAGCGCCGCAACGCCGCCCTTCGCGAAGACCTGCTGAACACGGCTGACGTCGCCATTCTCTGCCTGCCGGACGAAGCGTCCCGCGAGGCGGTGAAGATGGTTTCCGGCAACAACAAGGTCCGTGTGATCGACACCTCGACCGCCTACCGCGTCGATCCGGAATGGGCCTACGGCTTTGCCGAGATGGACAAGGCGCAGACGGACAAGATCCGTTCGGCCCGTTTCGTCGCCAATCCCGGCTGCTATCCGACCGGCGCCATCGCCCTCATCCGCCCGCTGCGCGAGGCAGGCCTTCTGCCGGACGCCTATCCGGTGTCGGTGAACGCCGTTTCGGGCTATACCGGCGGCGGCAAGCAGTTGATCGCCCAGATGGAAGACCCGAACCATCCGGAAGCCCTTTCCGTGAACCATTTCCTCTATGGGCTGACGCTCAAGCACAAGCACATCCCGGAAATGACCACCTATGGCAAGCTTGCGGGCGCACCGCTGTTTGCGCCGTCCGTCGGGCGCTTCCCGCAGGGTATGATCGTGCAGGTTCCCCTGCATCTCGCCGGTCTGGCGGAAGGCGCGTCGCTGGAGACGATCCATGCGGCGCTCGTTGCCCATTATGCCGGACAGTCGATTGTCGAGGTGGTGTCGCTGGAAGACAGCGCCGCCCTGCCCCGCGTCGATGCCGAGGAACTGGCCGGCAAGGACACGATGAAGCTCTTCGTGTTCGGCCAGAAGGGCGGCGCGCACGTCAACCTCGTCGCGCTGCTGGACAATCTCGGCAAGGGTGCTTCGGGCGCTGCCGTCCAGAACCTCGACCTGATGCTGTCGGCATAAGGAAACGACCATGGCGCTTCCGCAACGGCTCCGCTCCTTCATCGGCACGATCCTTATCGTCGTGCTGGTGATTGTCTATGCGCTGGTTGCCGTTGCGGTCGCCTCCGCCCTTCTGGCGGAAACGCCCGTATGGGTAAACCTGCTTTACTTCCTGCTGAGCGGCCTTCTCTGGGTGCTGCCGGCCATGCTCATCATCAAATGGATGGCAGGCCCGAAGCGGGTGCAGTAGGCATTCATTCGCATTTGAATGAATGTGATGACCGGCGATTTACCGCGATTTCAATCGCCGGGTGTGAAGTCCTCGCCTTAAACTTCCCGTTACGCCTTCGCCGCGTAAGGTCTCCCCCAATAAACATCCGGGGAGAAATGGCGTGCTTGCCCTCAAGGAACCCATCGAGCGAATCCGTGAAGCCGTACGTGCGGAAGCGATGCAGCCTGTCACACGACCGCGGCCTGACGCAAGCGTCATAGACGCAACGAATCAGTTCACCCTTGAACTGTTCGAAACCATGGAACCGCTGCTCGGGGAATGGCGTCTGCTGGAACGCGACCCGCTGAATTCGCTGCATCATGGCTGGGACTGGTGCCGAAGCTGGGTCAAGGCCAAGGGCAGACCACTGGCCATCCTGCGCGGTGAGCGCGCTGGTCGCACGCTGTTCCTCCTGCCGCTCGATATTCATCGAAACCATGGCGTGCGGGTCGCGCGCTTCGTGGCCGACGATTTCAGCAATCTCAACACGGGCCTGATTGCGGCCTCTTTCCGCCGTGGCGATGCCATTGTCGACGGCAAGGCCTTTGCCGCGACCGTCGCGCAGCTTCTGTCCGGTCGCGCCGATCTTCTGGCGCTCCGCAACCTGCCACTTGCCTGGCGCGGCACGGTCAATCCATTCACGGTGATCGGCGCGGTCGAGAACCACAACCGCAGCTTCCAGCTTCCGCTCTTCGCCTCCATGGAAGCAACCATCAAGCAGCTTAATGCCAAGCGCCGCCGCAAGAAATTCCGCAACCAGCAGCGCCGGTTGGAAGCGCTCGGCGGCTACGAGCATATCGTGGCCGAAACCTCCGGCGAGAAATCATATCTGCTCGACCTGTTCTTCCAGCAGAAAGCCCAGCGCTTTGCCGCCCTCGGCCTGCCGGATGTATTCCGGGATGCGGAAACGAAGGCTTTCTTTCACGGATTGATGCGGGTGCAGACCGATATGCGCCACGTACCGCTGAAACTGCATGCCCTCCGCCTGAAGGGAGAACATGAAGGCCACATCGCGGCGATTGCCGGGCTCTCGCTCAATGGCGATCATGTCCTGTGCCAGTTCGGCTCGATCGATGAAACCTATGCCGCCGACACCAGCCCCGGCGAGTTCCTGTTCTGGCTGATGATCGAGCAATGCGTGAACGAGGGATATGCGCTCTTTGATTTTGGCGTCGGAGAACAGCCTTACAAGCTGAGCTGGTGCTCGGCGGAAACCGGGCTCCACGATCTTGTCATTCCGGTCAACGCCCTCGGCCATGTGGCGCGGACGGTGGAGTTCGGGCGGATCAGGGCCAAAGCCTTCATCAAGCGGCACCGCCGGCTTTATGATGCCATTCAGCGCCTGCGGGCCGGACGGCAAGCCCCGGCACAGGAAAGCCGGGACGAGGATCAGGCGGCCTGACGGTCGCCTGCTTCGGGCTGGTTTGGCACGGGGCCAGCCAGCAACAGCACATCCTCGAACCCTGCGTCCTCGAAATCGGCAACCGTTTCGGTTAGCCGCTCTTCATCGAGTTCCGACATGGCGATGAGCAAAGCCGCCTTGCGCCCACGCAGAAGCTTGGCGATATCGGCGCCTCCAACCGGTCCGCATTCCACGATCACCCGTTCATAGGCCTCCGTCAGGGCGGCAAGGATCATCGGCAGGCGCTCGACCGAGCGCAGCGCCGTACGGATATCGGCGGTGCCCTGGGGCACGATATGAGCGCGTGAATGCATATCGGGATGAATGATATCGCCGAAGGCAACCTTGCCCGTCAGAAGGTCGGTCAGCCCGGGCAGATCGGCGCGTTCAGTCGCCATCGCCGTCGGCAGACCGGAGCCCGTCAGGTCCATGATGAGCACACGCAGGCCGCCGGACGCCAGATGGCGCGCCATTTCCACGGTCAGGGTGGAACCGGTATCGCCATCCGGTGAAACGGCGACGATCGGCAGACCGGCATAGGGGCCGGACGCGATGGCGGCGGCGATGGCGGTCAGGGAATAGGCCTCGGTATCCGTCGGCTCCACCGGTGCGACCTCGGCGTCCTCATCCGCATCGGTTGCGGTGAGCAGGCTGGCGGGACCCTGAGCGCGGGCAGACTGCCTGCGTGCAACAGCGGGAACGGCCTCCGGCGCGCTTTCTTCGTGGTCAAGTTCTTCAACCGGGCGCAGTGCACGACCCGAGAAAAGCTCGGTCAGCATGACGAAGACTGCCGCCAGAATGAAGCCGGCCAGAGCAGCGACGATGGTGATGGGGATGACCTTCGGGAAGGACGGTTCGCGCGGCTCGACGGCGCTCGAAATGATGCGTGCATCGGCCGGGGCAGCGTTCGGGTCCATGCGGGAGGCGGCTTCGCGATACCGGGACAGGTAGGTTTCGAGAAGCTGGCGTTGAGCGGCGGCTTCACGTTCCAGCGCCTTCAAACCCACTTCACTTTCACCGGCGCGGGCCGATTCGGCCTTCAGCGTGTTGAGCTGCTGGGTAAGCTGCTTTTCGCGCAGGCGCATCACGTTCGCTTCGTTTTCGAGGCTTGCCAGAACCCGGCGCGTTTCGGACTGGATCTGATCCCGTATGCCCGCCAACTGGCCACGCAGCGCCTTGAGGCGTGGATGTCCTTCGAGCATAGAGGTCGAAAGGTCGGCAATCTGCGAGCGGATGTTGGTTTCCTGCTCCTTCAGACGCTGGATAACCGGCGACGCCACGATATCACCGAGCGAATCGGTTTCCCGGCCGGCGGACAGTGCGGCGCGCACATTTTCAGCACGCGCTTCGGCAGCGGCGCGTTCGCCGCGCACGCGCACGGCTTCGGCGGAAATATCGCTGAGCTGCTGGGTGGCGAAGGTCTGGGTTTCACTGGTCTGCAAGAGGCCGGAAGACGACCGGTAGTCAGCCACCTTCTTTTCCGCCTCGCGCACCTTGTCGCGCAGATTGGCAATCTCGGGCTCAAGCCAGCGGGCGGTTTCGCTGCTGGTATCGAGCTTGGCGCCGCTCTGGAGCGACAGATAGACACCGGCGATCTTGTTGGCGACTGCAGCGGACAGCTTGGGATCGCGCGAGGCAAACTCGATGGCAACGACGCGGGAACCTTCGGCCTGATAGACGGTCAGCCGTTCGCGGAACGCCTTCAGGGCGCGCTCTTCCGGCGCGAGTTCCTTGTCACCGCCGCCCAGTCCGAACAGGGACAGCAGGCCGCCGGAGCCGCCGCCATCGAACTCATCGAGTTCAAAGAGCTTCAGTTCACGCGCCACCTGCTTGATGAGGTCGGTGGATTGCAGGAGCTGCACCTGGGAGGAAACGGCCAGTTCGTCCGGCGGGTTCTGTCCACCCTGCGCGGTCTCGGTGGCCAGTGATCGCGGTTCGATCAGAAGCCGCGTTTCACTCTTGTATTGCTTGTCGATGGAGCTTGCGCCGACGAAGGCGAGGCCGGCAGCAACAGCCGTAACGGCAAGGACGGTTCGCTTTCGCTGCCAGATGGCGCGGAAAAGCTGGACAAGATCAATGTCCACATCCTGATTGTTTCTGGTTACGCCATACATGCCAGACTCCAAAACAACGCTTACATGCCCGGAGCGTAAAGGATCATGGTAACTCAAGCGTTAATGGGGGTAGGCCCCCTTCCCGATTGTCGGAATTGTCATCGCGATAGACTATTTATGCTCCCATTTACCGCCCGTTAACCCTAACGGATTGATAACGGCTTCACACAATCCTCTTGTCTGGAGCATGATGCGTATGTCGTCCGTCCTGTCACGTTTCGCCGCGTCGAAACATGCCCTGATGATCGGGCTTGCGCTTGCCGCCGCCGGGCTTTCCGGCTGCACGCATTACCAACCCGCTCCCAAAGCTTTCCAGGAGGCGACCATCCAGCCCTATCGGCTGGATAGCGGCGACCGCCTGCGCATCACCGTCTTCGAACAGGCCGGCCTCACCAATACCTACATGGTCGATCAGGCGGGCTACATCTCCTTCCCGCTCGTCGGACAGGTGCCGGCCCGCGGCCGCACCCTGCCCGAGCTTGAAAAGGCGATTGCCCAGAAATTGCAACAGGGCTACCTGCGCGATCCCGACGTGACCATCGAGGTTGACCGCTACCGCTCCGTCTTCGTGATGGGCGAAGTGGGCCAGCCCGGCCAATATTCCTATGTCGCGGGCATGACCGTGCAGAACGCCATCGCCATTGCCGGTGGCTATTCGCCCCGCGCCAACCAGCGCGACGTGGATATTACCCGCAAGATCAACGGCGAGATCATGACCGGCCGCGTCAGCATTTCGGACCCCATTCTCGCCGGCGACACGATCTATGTCCGCGAACGTCTGTTCTGATCGATGACAGAAGAAAAGCCGCTCCGCATCCTGCATTGCTTGCGCGCCCCGGCGGGCGGTGTATTCCGCCATGTTCGCGATCTTGTCGACGAGCATGTGGCGGCTGGCCATCAGGTCGGTGTGTTGTGCGACACCAAGACGGACGGCGAATACGAACAAAAGCTTCTGGCCGAACTGGAGCCGAAGCTTGCGCTCGGCCTGATCCGCACGCCGATCGAGCGTTCGATCAAGCCGTCGGATCTCGTGGCCCTGAAAAAGGCCTATAATCATATCAAGAGCTTGCAGCCTGATGTTCTGCATGGTCATGGCGCCAAGGGTGGCGTCATCGCCCGCATCATCGGCTCATTCCTGCGGGTTAACAGGTATCGCGTCGCCCGCCTCTATTCGCCGCATGGCGGCAGCCTCCATTTCCGCCGCGCCAGCCTCAAGGGCCAGATCATCCTGCGCGCGGAACGTTTCATGGAGCGCTTCACCGACCGGCTGGTCTTCGTGTGCGACTACGAGAAGAATACCTACTTCTCCAGGGTCGGCGAACCCCGCGCCAAGTGGCGGCGAATCTATAACGGCATCAGCGCCGCCGAATTCATTCCGGTTGAAAAAGTGCCCGAGGGCGTCGACCTGCTCTATATCGGCAATCTACGCGACCTGAAGGGACCGGATGTCTTCATCGAGGCGTTTCTGCGCGCCGAACGTATCGTCGGACGGCCGCTCAATGGCCTCATCGTCGGCAACGGCCCCCAGCGCGATGAATATGCCCACAGGATCGGCCTGCTCGGGCTCGGAAGCCGCCTCACGCTTCGTCCGGCCATGCCCGCGCGGGAAGCGTTCGCGCTGACGGACATCGTGGTCGTGCCCTCGCGCAACGAAAGCCTGCCCTATATCGTGCTGGAAGCGCTCGCCGCCGGAAAATCCGTCATCGCCTCACGTGTCGGTGGAATTCCCGAAATGCTTGGCGCCGACAGCCAGGCATTGGTCGAACCCGGCAGTGCCGATGCGCTCGCGGCCGCCATGGCGCGCGCCCTGACAGAACCGGAGTGGAAGAGCAGCATCATGCCCTCCCAAGATGTGTTGCGTGCCAGTTTTTCGACCTCGGTGATGGCGGGCAGCATGCTCGACCTGTACCGGGAAGCGCTGGCGGAGCAATCCACCGGCTAAACGTTTTTTAGCATCTTGCTGATATGGCTTTTCTCAAGGGAGAACGAGAAGAGCCATGAACCAGATCGAGAAAAACGAACAGTTCGACGTCGAAGCCCTGAAGCGCAGGCTGACCGAAGGCGGTGCGCCGCCCTCGAACGCGGAATCGAGCCCCGGGGAAGCCCCCACGCTCAACCCTCTGGCGCGGCGTATCGCCCAGCAGTTCAGTGAACACAGCCGCACGCCGAACATCGTCATCGGCCAGTTCCGCCTTTTCGAATTCACCTCGCTGCTGGCCATCGGCCTCGCCGCCGGTGCGGTTGTCGGTTATGCTGGCGCGGTGGATTTCCTGCTACGCACCCTGCTGCTCATCCTCGGCGCAGGCCTCACCGTGATTGCCCTGCAGGCGCTCGATCTCTATCAGATTTCCGCTCTCCGGGCACCGAGCGTCAACCTCAAGCGCATCATCGCTGCGTGGGCGCTCAGTTCCGCCGTTCTGGCCGGGCTCTTTCATCTCACCGGCAAGCTCGCCATCTACGATGCCAAACATCTCGGTTTCTGGCTGGGTGGTGCGGGCGCCTTCCTTCTTGTGGAACGCTTCCTGTTCGCCATCGGCGTGCGCCACTGGGGCCGCAACGGTCTGATGGAACGCCGTGCCGTCGTCGTCGGCGGTGGTCAGGGCGCGAAGGACCTGATCCGCGCACTGGAACAGCAACCGGACAACGATATCCGCATTTGCGGCATCTTCGATGATCGCAACTCCGACCGCTCGCCCAATATCGTTGCCGGCTATCCGAAGCTCGGCACCGTGTCCGAACTGGTCGAGTTCGCCCGCCTTGCGCGCATCGACATGCTGATCGTCGCCCTGCCGCTTTCGGCGGAAGGCCGCATCATGGATCTGATCCGCAAGCTCTGGGTGCTGCCGGTGGATATTCGCCTGGCCGCACATGCCAACCGCCTGCGCTTTCGTCCACGTTCCTATTCGCATATCGGCGCCGTGCCGATGCTCGATATCTTCGACAAGCCGATCCGTGACTGGGATTCGGTCGCCAAGCGCGTATTCGACATCTTCTTCAGCGTCGTCGCCCTGATGTTACTGTGGCCGATCTTCATCGGTACGGCGATCGCCATCAAGAAGAACTCCAAGGGCCCGGTCTTCTTCATGCAGAAGCGCCATGGCTTCAACAACGAAGTCATCAACGTCTTCAAGTTCCGCTCGATGTATACCGACCTGTGCGATCCAACCGCCAAGCAGGCCGTGACTAAGGGCGACCCGCGCGTGACCCCGGTCGGCCGCTTCATCCGCAAGACATCCATCGATGAACTTCCGCAGCTTTTCAACGTGCTGCGCGGCGAACTTTCACTGGTGGGCCCGCGTCCGCACGCCATTTCCGCCCAGTCCGGCGATCTGAAATTTGCCGACGTGGCCGAAGGCTATTTCGCGCGCCACCGCGTCAAGCCCGGCGTGACCGGCTGGGCGCAGATCAACGGCTGGCGCGGCGAGGTCGACAACAGCGACAAGATCCGTTTCCGCACCGCCTTCGATCTCTATTACATCGAGAACTGGTCGCTGCTGTTTGATCTGAAGATCCTGTTCCTCACGCCGATCCGGTTGCTCAAGACGGAAAACGCCTATTGACCATGCTCGCTTCCCATAGCGCCGGCTCATCACTCCGGCGCGACGGCATCAACGCCCCCATCGCCGCCATGCGGTTGATCGGATCGGGCGTTCTGGCGTTTGGCGTCTTCCTGTCCGGTTTCGTGATTTCGGAGCCCGCCCCTTATGAAGTGCTGATGGTGGCGCAGGTCGCCATCTGGTTCCTGATGGGTCTTAAAATCAGCCGCACCACCGGCGGCCTTCTCGCCTTCCTGCTGGTCTTCAATGCCGGTGGCCTGCTGTCGCTGACGGTGATGAAGACGAACTTCGGTGGCGGCCTCATCTACATTGCCGTCTCGATCTTTCTGGCGCTCAGCGCCGTCTTCTATTCGGCGGTGATCGAAGACAGGCATACGCGCCTCAGGTTGATGTTTCAGGCCTGGGTGGCTGCGGCCATCCTGACATCGGTTCTGGGTATTCTCGGCTATTTCCACGCCTTTCCCGGCGCTGAAGTTTTCACGCGTTTTGACCGCGCCAAGGGTGCTTTTCAGGATTCGAACGTCTTTGGCCCGTTTCTCGTGGCCCCTGCCCTCTATCTGATGCACGGGCTGCTGACACAGAGACTATCCGCCGCCCCGCTCAGAAGCATAGGCCTGCTCATTCTCGTGCTCGGCATCTTCCTGTCGTTCTCGCGTGCGGCATGGGCGATGTTCGCCTTCGCATCCGTCATGCTGGTCTTCATCATGCTGTTGAAGGAGCGCAGTGGCGCTTTCCGGATGAAGATCGTCGTGCTGTCGCTGGCTGCCGTGGTCATGATCGTTGCCGCGCTGGTAATCGCCCTGCAATCCGAGCAGGTGTCACAACTGCTTTCGAGCCGTACCAAGCTGGTGCAGGATTACGATGGCGGCCATCTCGGGCGCTTCGAGCGTCACAAGATCGGCTTCCTCATGGCCATGGAAAAGCCGCTCGGCATCGGCCCCCTGGTGTTTTCGACGATCTTTCCCGAGGATGAGCACAACACCTGGCTGAAGTCGCTGACGACCTACGGCTGGATCGGCTTCGTAAGCTGGATCGGCATGACCGTCACGACGCTGTTTTCCGGCTTCCGCTTTCTCCTGCGCGACCGGCCGTGGCAGCCGTTCCTGATGATCGCCTGGATCACCTATTTCGGGCACGCATTGATCGGTAACGTCATCGACACCGACCACTGGCGCCACTTCTACATCCTGATCGGCATTATCTGGGGCTGCGTGGCGCTGGAACGGCGCCACCAGCGCGAACAGGCACGCAGGCAAGCTTGATGATGCCTGTGAGGTATCTTCTCATCCGTGAAAAACTATCTGCAGAAAACAGCACGCGAACCGCGCTGGAACCAATCACCGCATGGGGGCTAAGTGATTGAAGAAATGGTCGGAGCGGCGGGATTCGAACCCACGACCCCTTGACCCCCAGTCAAGTGCGCTACCGGGCTGCGCTACGCTCCGACCCGCTTCATAGGAAGCACGCACTCCATAACCGCATGACCCAGCCTGCGCAAGCGGAAAAGTCTGCCATCCGAAATTTTCAGGACCGTTTTCGGCCAGCCGCCTGACAAACGAGTGGAACAGACGAAAAGCGCAAGACGCTGCCGTCTGTTCCGCCATGATGATCAGTTCTTTTCGATCTTCACGCCGTCAGGTCCGATCTTCATTTCGATGCCCTCCGGCTTCGTTTCCTCGCGATAGGCATAGGCTCCGAGGCCTACAACCGCAGCAATGAGAATGCCAATAATGAGGTAAAGACCGCTTCGATTGTTCAAGATTTTCTCCTTCAAGAACCTGATGTTGAAGGAGAAACGCGCGGAACGCACGGAGGTTCCGTTGCCCGCCACTCAAATCCGTGCCCGAGGGGGATCAGCGCACCTGATCAAGCAGACGCTTGCATTCCAGCAGATCGTAGAGCGCTTCCTGCAGCAGGGCCCGGTCTTCCTTGCCGACGGACCCGCCCTTCCCGATCGAGACTTCGGGCATATCGTCGTCGCTGCCGCCGAAGCCGAAGAAGCGGCCGCTTGGCTTGGCCTTCGGACGGCCGACGATCTGATCCTCATCGGGATGAACGACGCGGGGCTCCGCGCTCTTTTCCGTCTGCGCCGAAGCCACGAGCGCATCCATGGCGGCCACGTCACCATTGGCGATGGCGACGACAAAACGGTTTCCGTTCGTCTTCAAAAGCTTCTGAACGCCTTTGATGGTGTAGCCATGATCATAAAGAAGGTGGCGAATGCCCTTCAGCAGCTCCACGTCATCGGGACGGTAATAGCGGCGACCGCCGCCACGCTTCATTGGCCTGATCTGCGGAAAGCGCGTTTCCCAGAAGCGCAGGACGTGCTGCGGCAGATCGAGATCGTCCGCTACCTCGCTGATGGTGCGAAACGCATCAGGGCTTTTGTCAACGTCCATTCCCTGCGGCTCCAGCCTTGTCTTTCCGGTGCGGCGGATGTCGGTCCGCGTTGCCGTATTGCGTGGACACACCGCCCGAATCGACCGGGCGGATGGCGTACATCTCAATTGATGAATGAAACGAATTCAAGCGAAAGCTGTTCGCCGTCCAGAACCTTCCGGACCAGCCGGCGAAACGGCAGCGAAATCAGGAGACGGCAGCGGTTGCCGATGTCTTGAGCTTGGCCTTGCGCGCCAGATGCGACTTGAGAATGCGCTGCTTCAGCACGTTTGACGCCTTGAAGGTCATGACGCGGCGCGGTGAAATCGGTACTTCCTCACCCGTCTTCGGGTTGCGACCGATGCGCTCGTTCTTGCTGCGCACCTGAAAGGTGGCGAAGGAAGAGAGCTTGACTGTCTCGCCACGTACGATGGCGTTGCAAATCTCGTCAATTACGGTTTCGACCAGTTCCGCTGATTCCGTCCGCGACAATCCGACCTTACGGAAAACAGATTCTGCGAGATCAGCACGTGTTACGGTCTTTCCGGCCATGGTTTTCCGCCCCGTTTGAAACCTCTTCCCCACGAAATGCACCGTTTCGATCACTCATGATCAAAAAACCGGCAGCATCCGCATGCAAGCGCTTCGAGCGCATGCCATCCGCCTTGGCGCACAAGCTACGAAGCGTTGAGAGACTATTGCCCTTCCCCCCATCGGTCAAGCGTTTACAAGCACTTGACGCGACAGACCTTCGTCAATCGCCGCTTACCAGCGCAAGAGAACCGAGCCCCATGTGAAGCCGCCGCCCATCGCTTCGAGCATGACGAGATCGCCCTTCTTGATGCGCCCGTCCGAAGCTGCGACCGCCAGCGCCAGCGGAATGGAGGCTGCGGAGGTATTGCCATGCAGATCGACGGTGATGACCACCTTTTCCAGCGGAATGGCAAGTTTCTTGGCGGACCCTTCGATAATGCGGCGATTTGCCTGATGCGGCACCAGCCAGTCGAGGTCATCCGGCGTCAGCCCGGTCTTGTCGAAGGCATCGATGATGACGTCGGTGATCATGCCGACCGCATGCTTGAACACTTCGCGGCCTTCCATGCGCAGATGGCCCACCGTGCCTGTCGTGGACGGGCCGCCGTCGACATAGAGCTTTTCCTTGTGCGAACCATCTGAGCGCAGGCTGGCCGCCAATACGCCGCGATCCGCAACCGTTCCAGCCCCCTCCTCGGCTTCCAGAACGATCGCCCCGGCACCGTCACCGAAGAGAACGCAGGTGGTGCGATCAGTCCAGTCGAGAATGCGGGAGAAGGTTTCCGTGCCGATGACCAGAACGCGACGGGCCTGGCCGGAGCGGATGAAACTGTCGGCGGTGGTCACCGCATAGACGAAACCGGTGCATACAGCCTGCATGTCGAAGGCGAAGCCGTGCGTCATGCCGAGGCGATACTGGATGTTCACGGCCGTCGCCGGGAAGGTGTTGTCCGGCGTCGAGGTCGCAACAATGATGACATCGATATCGGCAGGCGTCAGGCCGGCGTTTTCCAGCGCAGCGCGCGCAGCATCGGCGCCCAGCGAAGCGGAGGTTTCCTCCGGGGCGGCAATGTAGCGCTGGGTGATGCCGGTACGCTGAACGATCCACTCGTCGGTGGTATCGACGGTCTTCTCCAGTTCGCTATTCGTCACCACACGCTTCGGCAGAGCGGCTCCGAAACCGCGCACGACAGAACGAATCATAGGTTTTCCTGCCCTTTTGTTCATGCCGCTTCCGGACCGGCCGGGGGCTGCTGCCCTGCATGATAGATTTTCAAATCGTTTTCGATCTTTTTGCTCAGACCGTTCTTCACCATGTCATAGGCAACGTCAATTGCCGCCGCATAGCCTTCGGCGTCAGTGCCGCCATGGCTCTTGATGACAATTCCGTTCAGGCCGAGGAAAACCCCGCCATTGGATTTGCGCGGATCGAGTTTGTCGCGCAGCATGCGGAAGGCGCCGCGCGCAAAGAGATAGCCGATCTTCGCCATCAGCGTGCGCGACATGGCCATTTTCAGGAAGGCGGCCATCTGCCTCGCCGTGCCTTCGGCAGCCTTGAGCGCGATGTTGCCGGTAAAGCCTTCCGTCACAACCACGTCGACCGTGCCCTTGCCGAGATCGTCGCCTTCGACAAAACCGTAATAGGTCAGGCTCGAAAGGTTTGCCTCGCGCAGCAGGCGCCCGGCTTCCTTGACCTCTTCATTGCCCTTCACCTCTTCGGCACCGACATTGAGCAGACCAACGGTCGGGGATTCGATATCGAAGAGCGCACGCGCCATGGCGCCGCCCATGAGCGCGAAATCGAGAAGCTGGCGAGCATCCGCGCCGATGGTGGCGCCGATGTCGAGTACGATGCTTTCGCCGCGCGCTGTCGGCCAGATACCGGCGATGGCGGGGCGTTCGATGTTGGGCATCATGCGGAGACAGAACATGGCCATAGCCATGAGCGCGCCGGTATTGCCGGCGGAAACGGCAACGTCGGCCTTGCCTTCCTTCACCGCGTCGATCGCCAGCCACATGGAGGACACGTTGCGACCGCGACGAAGCGCCTGGCTCGGCTTCTCATCCATGCCGATGGCGACATCGCAGTGATGAAGCTCGCTGCGTTCCTTCAGCTTCGGAAAGCGCTCCAGAAAGGGTTCGCACTTTTCCCGCTGCCCATAGAGAACGAACGTCACTTCAGGGTGCCGCTCCAACGCCTTGGCAGCACCGGGAATGACAACTTCCGGCCCGAAGTCGCCTCCCATGACGTCGAGTGAAATCTTGATCACGCCTTCGTTTCCTTCCCAACCGCCCGCTGGCGGTGTTTTAGGCTCAAAATACCCGGTTCGAAGCCCCTGACAACTTCAATGTGGTCCGGCGAAGCCCTCTTAGTCCTTTTTCCAATCCTTCAAAACCGCGAAAGGCGAAGGTTTCCTGTCCTTTTCCCCATCATCTTCGATATGGGCGGCAAATTCTGCGTTCGGCTTGCGCGGATAAGGGTCGATTGCCAGCGCCACGCATTCCGCAACGGTCTCGCCGGCATCAATCGAATCGCCCGCAAAGCTCTCCGGCATGTCCGGACCTTCGGGGTCGAGCACCATTTCTCCGCTGTCGCCGGTCATCAGCCGCGCCAGCTTGGAGCCCTCGGGCACAAAGATCTGTTCGAAGTCTTCCTCGATCGCGGCCTCGACCGGGTCGAGCGTGACGACACAAGCCTGCACGATCGCGGCCGAGACGTGCCCCTTGACACGGACGCCATCCCGCTTCCAGCGGGACACCGTCATTGTCGCCTTCAGCGACTTCACCTCGAGAATGCGCCAGAGGCGGGCAAGGCCGGCGCGCTCCTCCGCATCAGCCTCTACATGAACCTCGACCGGATTGGCGGAAATATGACCGACCTTCACCGGGTAGGAAAAGGGAACATCGTCCTTGTTCGGTTTCGTCATCTCAGTCCGTCTCTTTCTTGCTGGCATCCGCCTGTTCATGGGCCACAGCAACCGCTTCAGGTAGCGTCACCCGGCCCGCCGCCACGTCATCCTCGGAAACAGTGGCCAGATGACGCTCGGCCAGCATGGCCCAGTCGGCCAATTCAGTCATGGACGGGGCATTGTCAACCTCGGGATGGATATTGCGGCGAAGCGCTGCGGCCAACGCCTCCCGGTCACCGGCATCCAGGGCGGCGGCATAGGCCTCGAGGCGGCCGTAGTAGCGCCCCGCCAGTTTTTTCATGCGTTTGGGTACGGAGGGATCGCCGACCCCCAGTTCGCGGATCGAGTGATCGATATCCTGAAAGAACGCGTCGATGATCTCCTGCGCCAGCTCCTGACCGCTTGCGCCCGAAAAGCGGGTGCGGCGGAAAAACAGGATCATGACCAGCGAAATCATTTCAAGACGGCCCATAACGGTATCTGGCACGCCCATAGCCGAATAGAACCGGGGCTGGCGGGCAGCGGTGGTCAGGGCCTCGTACTGCCTCTCAAGGATTTTGCCGTTATTGTTTCGCCTGGAAAACAGTCCAAAGATCATCGAAATTTCCGAAAAGCGGCTGCGAATAGTCGCCGCCCCGCCTTAACCCGTGTTGCATGAATGCGAAAGCTGGTTTACCGAAGCATGCGCGAATTGCAATGCTGTTTAGGCGAGCCATGCCTTGCGCCCTGGCCTTCGCGACCGGGGACCGGGCATTTCTCCGCTTGCGGCGCCAGTTCGCGGTCCAATCCGGAGACTTTCCCCGGAAAGGCCATAATGATATGCGCATGGCAGAGGCAGGCCGCAAGGCGTGTTCTGAACCTTGGAGAGATGTCGTTGAAAATGCGGTATTCGAAGCCTGACAGGAAATTCGGCGGCAAGACCGTCCTTATCATTGCCGCGCTTTCCGGCATTGCCGCGCTTTCCGGCTGCACAACGGCCGAGGTGATGCACAATGGCTATGTGGTCGATCAGGAATCGCTGGATCTGGTGCCGGTAGGCGCGAGCCGCGAGCAGGCGCTTCTGACACTCGGCACGCCGTCTTCCACGGCAACCTTCGACAATGAAGTGCTCTATTACATTTCCCAGAAGCGCACCCGCTCCATGGCTTTCCAGAAGCCGAAGCTTGTCGAGCAGAGCATTCTGGCGATCTATCTGAACAAGGATGGCGTCGTGGAACGCCGCGCCAACTATACCCTTCAGGACGGCAAGGTTTTCGACATGATCTCGCGCACGACCCCTACGGGCGGCAAGGATCTGACCTTCCTGCAGCAGCTCATGTCCGGTGTCGGCGGCGGCGGCAACAACAATTACATGGTTCGCCAGATGCTGGGCGCCAATTCCAACTGATCCGGCGCTTGCCTTTCCATCAAAAAACCCCGCCTCGAAAGAAGCGGGGTTTTTCGTTTTCAGGGACCTTGCCTCAGGCCAGAACGGCCAGAAGCAGAAGTGCCACGATGTTGGTGATCTTGATCGCCGGGTTGACAGCCGGACCGGCTGTATCCTTGTAAGGATCACCGACCGTATCGCCCGTGACCGATGCCTTGTGCGCCTCCGAGCCCTTCATGTGGCGCGTGCCGTCCTTGTCGACAAAGCCATCCTCGAAGCTCTTTTTGGCATTGTCCCAGGCGCCGCCGCCGGAGGTCATGGAAATGGCCACGAAGATGCCGTTGACGATGACGCCGAGCAGTGATGCGCCAAGCGCCGCAAAGGCCGAGGCTTTCGAGCCGGAAATCATCAGCACGCCGAAATAGACGACGAGCGGCGCCAGAACCGGCAGAAGCGATGGCACGATCATTTCACGGATCGCCGCCTTGGTAAGCATGTCGACGGCGCGGCTGTAGTCCGGGCGGTCCGTGCCGGCCATAATGCCGGGCTTCTCCCGGAACTGACGGCGCACTTCCTCGACCACCGCACCGCCCGCGCGCCCTACCGCCGTCATGGCGATACCGCCGAAGAGGTAGGGAATGAGGCCGCCGAAAATCAGGCCGGCTACCACATAGGGGTTCGAGAGGTTGAAGGAGACCTCGCCGATGCCCGCGAAATAGGGATACTTGTCGCTGTTGGCGATGAAGTATTTCAGGTCATTGGCATAGGCCGCGAAGAGAACCAGAGCACCGAGGCCGGCGGAGCCGATGGCATAGCCCTTGGTGACGGCCTTGGTGGTGTTGCCCACCGCATCCAGCGCATCGGTCGCCTTGCGGACATCCGGCGCCATGCCGGACATTTCTGCGATACCGCCGGCATTGTCGGTCACAGGGCCGAAAGCGTCGAGCGCGACGATCATGCCGGCAAGGCCGAGCATGGCGGTGACGGCAATGCCCGTGCCGAACAGGCCGGCAAACTGATAGGTCGCGATGATGCCGCCGACGATGACAAGCGCCGGCAACGCCGTCGATTCCAGCGAAACGGCAAGGCCCTGAATGACATTGGTACCGTGGCCGGTGACCGAGGCCTGGGCGATGGAATTCACCGGGCGCTTGTTGGTGCCGGTATAGTATTCCGTGATCACCACGATCAATGCCGTCACGACCAGACCGATCAGTCCGCAGATGAACAGGTTGGTGCCGGTGACCACCAGTCCATCCACCGCGCCGACCTGGCCCCAGCCAACGGTGAGGCTGGTGGCCAGCCCGAGGCCGACGATGGAGAGCAGACCCGTGACGATAAGACCGCGGTAGAGCGCGCCCATGATGGAGCCGTTGACGCCGAGTTTCACGAAGAAGGAGCCGATGATGGATGTCACCACACAGGTGCCGCAAATGGCGAGCGGATAGATCATCGCGGCATCGAGAACCGTGGTGCCGGCGAAGAAGATCGCGGCGAGAACCATCGTCGCCACCACCGAAACGGCATAGGTTTCGAAAAGGTCGGCCGCCATGCCGGCGCAGTCGCCGACATTGTCGCCCACATTGTCGGCGATGGTCGCGGGATTACGCGGATCGTCTTCCGGAATGCCGGCCTCCACCTTGCCAACAAGGTCACCGCCGACATCCGCGCCCTTGGTGAAGATGCCGCCACCGAGACGGGCGAAGATGGAAATGAGTGAAGCGCCGAAGCCGAGCGAAACCAGCGCGTCGATGACTTCGCGCGAACCGCTTTCATGGCCAAGACCCTGCGTGAGCAGCAGGAAATAACCGGAGACGCCAAGCAGCGCGAGCCCCGCCACCAGAAGACCGGTAATGGCACCCGACTTGAACGCGATATCAAGACCGGCGGACAGGCTGACGGACGCGGCCTGCGCCGTGCGGACATTGGCGCGAACCGAAACATGCATGCCGATGAAGCCAGCCAGGCCTGACAGAACAGCGCCAATGAGGAAGCCGAAGGCGGCCGTGGCAGAGAGCAGCCACCAGCTACCGGCAAACACCACCACGCCCACCAAGGCGATGCTGAGATACTGACGCGTCAGATAGGCTGTCGCCCCCTCGCGGATGAAGCCGGCGATCTCGCGCATCCGGGCCGTGCCCTGATCCGCCGCCAGCACCGACCGCGTCGCCCAGATGGCGTAGACGATCGAAAGCAAGCCACACAGAATAACCCCGTAGACAACACTCATACGCTCTGCCTCCCCATGATTTCCTCCTTGGGGGGCGGGAACCCGACCGGCATTGCGCCGATCGTTCAGGCGCCCGCTCCATTTATGAAGGGAGAGTGCGTCCCCTTGGCGCGGGGCGTCAAGCCCTACGCCTAAAGGTGTAGGGAAAGAGGACATTCCGCCGCAATGCAGAATGAGAAAAATCAATGCTTAAACGTTTGAAAAATCAGCGCGATGCTGCGGCGCGCAAACGGGCCGCGCGCATTTCTGCGAGAATCAGAACGAGGCAGAGGATGGTGACAGGCCAGATCACGAGATTCATGACGTTCCAGCCATAGGCCGTGAACACCCGGCCGGAGGAGAAGGAGGACAACGCCACCGTGCCGAACAGCACGATATCGTTGAAGCCCTGCACCTTGTCGGCCTCATGCGGGCGATAGCTGGCCGCGACAATGGCCGTCGAGCCGATGAAGCCGAAATTCCAGCCGATACCGAGCAGAACAAGCGCCGTCCAGAAGTTCCACAGTTCGACGCCGGCATGGGCGACGAGCGCGCAGGCCATGAGAATGACGAGGCCGAGCGCCACGACCTTTTCCGCGCCGTAGCGGGCAATCAGCATGCCGGTGAAGAAACTCGGGCCGAACATGGCGATGACATGCCACTGGATGCCGAGCGTCGCCATTTCCGAGGGCATGCCGCAGCCGATGACCATGGCGAGCGGCGCGCCGGTCATCATGAAGGTCATCAGCGCATAGGAGCCGATGCCACAGACAAGGCCGGTGAGGAAACGCTGCGTCAGCACGATTTCCCTGAGCGGACGCGCTGGCTCATCGGTGTGATCGTGCCCGACCGGCTTTTGCGGCAGGCGCAGGAAGGACAGGACCAGAATGGCCGCCGCCGCCAACGGAACCAGCGCCAAGAAGGTTCCGGCAAAGGTGACGGGTGCGAAATAATCCTTCGCCCAGATGGCAAGCTGCGGGCCGAGGATAGCCGAGATGATGCCACCGGCCAGAATCCAGGAGATGGCCTTACCCTTGTAGAAGGACGGCGAGGCATCTGCCGCGGCAAAGCGGATTTTCTGGGTGAAGCCGCCGGAAAGGCCGATCAGCAACAAGCCCGCCGCAAACAGCCAGAAATCGGAGCGGAACAACGCCAGCGATGCCACAAGACCGCCGGCACCGGCCAGCAGCGCTCCGAGCATGAAGGAAGCCTTGCGGCCCAGAAACCGGGAAGCGGTGGCCACGACGATGGCGCCAAGGGCAACACCGATGTTGAAACCGGTCAGCGGCGCGGTTGCCAGGGACTTGTCGTCCCCGAGCAGTTCATAGCCGACCAGCGCACCGGCGGAAAAGGACATGGGACCGGCCGAGCCGAGAATGGCCTGCGCGGCCGCCAGCAGCGTGACATTACGCCTGGCCGAGCGCATCTGCCCTTCAAGCCCCGGCACCGTGCCGCCCTGCATCGCATCCATGCGTCTGTTCCTTACTTGCGAATGTCTCCGCGCATCTGCTTGGCGATGCGATCGAGAACGGCATTGACGAGCTTCGGTTCGTCTTCCTCGAAGAAGGCGCGCGCGATCTCGACATATTCGGTGACGATCACCGGGATCGGCACGTCCTTGCGCTCCAGAATCTCGAAGGTGCCGGCACGCAGGATGGCGCGCACCGTACTGTCGAGGCGTGACAGCGCCCAGTCGTCCTGCAGGGCTGACTTGATCAGCGGGTCGATCTTCGTCTGGTCACGCACCACGCCGGCGACGATGGAGCGGAACCAGGCGGCATCCGCCTTCAGATAGGTTTCGCCATCGACTTCCTGGCCGAGACGGAAGGCCTCGTATTCGGCCACGACTTCCAGAACGCCTGTGCCGCCGATATCCATCTGATACAGGGCCTGCACGGCGGCAAGACGTGCCGCGCCGCGCTGGTTGGCCGGTTTGACCGGGTGGCCGGTGTCGTCCTGCGTCATGTTCAGCCGCCCAGTTTGTCTTTGAGTTCGATCATCGTCAGCGCCGCACGGGCGGCGAAGCCACCCTTGTCCAGCTCGGACTTGCGGGCACGGGCCCAAGCCTGCGCCTCGTTTTCGACGGTCAGGATGCCGTTGCCGATGGGCAGGGATTCGCTGACGGCGATATCCATCAGCGCGCGGGCCGATTCGTTCGAAACAATATCGAAGTGATAGGTTTCGCCGCGAATGACCATGCCGAGCGCCACGAAGCCGTCATAGGCAACCGTGCCGGAATCCATGCCATCCAACGCCATGGCGATGGCAGCGGGAATTTCCAGCGCGCCGGGAACGGTCACGACATCGTAGCTCGCGCCAGCAGCATCGAGCGCGGACTTGGCGCCATCGAGCAGGGCATCGGAAATATCGTCGTAAAAGCGGGCCTCAACGATGAGGAGGTGCGGAGCAGGAGCAGACATCGCGGTTTTCCAACAGGTTCAGCGGCCATGCGGCCGGGATACGGAACAACGTACTTACAGGATTGACGCGTCTAACCACGGCTTGCCCCTGCTGGCAAGCAAATTCACGCTTTTGCAGGTTTGAACGGAATGTTCAGCCGAACTCCGCCAGCCGCGCTGCATAGCGCGCCATCGTGTCCACCTCGAAGTTCACCCTGTCGCCCGCCTTGCGTTCGCCCCAGGTGGTAACGGCCAGCGTGTGGCTGATGATGAGGACATCGAAGGTCGAGCCATCCACGGCATTCACGGTCAGCGACGTGCCGTCGAGCGTGACAGAGCCCTTGGGGGCCACGAATTTCGCGAACTCATCCGGTGCACGCAGGCGGAAACGCTGGGCGTCGCCTTCCGGGGTGATCGACAGGATTTCCGCCGTGCCATCGACATGGCCGGAAACGATATGGCCACCGAGTTCATCGCCCACTTTCAGCGCGCGTTCGAGATTGATACGGGTGCCAGGCACCCATCCGGCGATGGTCGTCAGCCGAAGTGCTTCCTCCCATGCCTCAACCTCGTACCAGCGGGAATTGTCGCCTTCGGCGGGCAGCGTCGTCACCGTCAGACAGGTACCGGCATGGGCAATGGAGGCGCCGATGGCAATGGTGGCCGGATCATAGGCGGTCGCCACGCGCAGGCGAATGCCCTCGTTCAGCGGCGTGATGCTTTCGACGGTTCCGACATCGGTGACAATCCCCGTGAACATCAGTCAATCCTTTCGTAGTCGAAACGGCGATCCGGGCCGAAGCGGCTTTCGCCCAAAAATCTGAATTCCGGTCCGATATGGGCGCGCGTCAGCGGCGATGCAATGCCTTCGGCGCCGATCTCGCCCGGCCCCTCATAAAGCGCGATCGCATCCACCAGCCCGGCCTTGAGAAAGGCATCGGCCACAACCGCACCGCCTTCGACCATCAGGCCGTTGATGCCGCGTTCGCCGAGCAGCGCCAGAAGTTCGGGAAGCGACCCCGTCTCGATGACCTCGACGCCCGCAGCCTCAAGCGCCGCACGGCGCTCGTCATAGCCAACGCCATGGATGCGCGAACCGACGGCGATGACAGGCACGACCTTTGCCGTCTGCACGAGCCTGGAGGTCAGCGGAAGGCGCAGGTCGCGATCCAGCACGATGCGCAGCGGCGAACGGTCTTCCATTCCCGGCAGACGCACGGTGAGTTCGGGATTATCGGCGATCGCCGTGCCGATACCGACAAGGATCGCGTCGCTTTCGGCGCGCAAGCGATGGACTTCGGCGCGGGCTTCCGGACCGGTGATCGCCACCTGCCCGCCACCCTTCACACCGATCATGCCATCGGCGGAAACCGCAAGCTTCAGAATCACATGGCTGCGCTTCTTCGTCTGGCGGGTGAGATAGGGCGCGAGCATGCGCCGCGCCTCCTCCTCCATCACACCGCTTTCCACCGCAATGCCGGCATCCGCCAGAATGCCGAGGCCGCGCCCGGATACCCGCGGATCGGGATCGGTCAGCGCGACGACGACCCGGGCAACGCCCGCCGCGACCAGCGCATTGGCGCAGGGCGGGGTCTTGCCGAAATGGGAACAGGGTTCGAGGGTAACATAGGCCGTCGCCCCCCTCGCCTTTTCGCCCGCATCGGCCAGCGCCTGCGGTTCGGCATGGGGACGACCGAGACGGGCGGTCACGCCGCGCCCGACAATTTCGCCGTCACGGACGATAACGCAGCCGACACAGGGGTTGGAAGCCGTCTGACCCTTGTTGCGGCGCGAAATCCGGATGGCTTCTTCCATGAAGAGCCGGTCTTGCGCCGCCGTCATGGCTTAACCACCCAGACCGGGATCGCGGGCAATCTTGGCGTTAATTTCCTCGATCACCTTCTCGAAATCCTCGGCGTGGGAGAAATCGCGGTAGACCGAGGCGTAGCGCACGAAGCCCACGTCATCAAGGCTCTTCAGCGCCTCCAGCACCTGCAGGCCGATTTCTTCCGAGGTGATTTCCGTTTCGCCGGAGCTTTCCAGCCGCCGGGCGATACCCGAAACGGCACGTTCGATGCGGTCGGCATCGACGGGGCGTTTGCGCAGGGCGATCTGGAAAGAGCGCACCAGCTTGTTGCGGTCGAAAGGCACCTTGCGGCCTGTCTTCTTCACGACCATGAGTTCGCGAAGCTGGACCCGTTCAAAGGTGGTGAAGCGGCCGCCGCAATCCGGGCAGATACGCCGGCGGCGGATGGACGTGCCATCCTCCGCCGGGCGCGAATCCTTCACCTGGGTATCTTCCGAACCGCAGAAGGGGCAGCGCATGGCGAGCCCTTACGCCAGATAGCCATACATCGGGAAGCGGCCGGTCAGAGCCTCGACCTTGGAGCGGACGGCAGCCTCGACGGCGGCGTTGCCTTCGTCGGAATTGGCGACCTTCAGACCATCGAGTACTTCCACGATCAGCTTGCCGATTTCACGGAATTCCGCTTCCTTGAAGCCGCGCGTCGTGCCGGCCGGCGTGCCGAGACGGACGCCGGAGGTGACGAAGGGCTTTTCCGGATCGAAGGGAATGCCATTCTTGTTGCAGGTGATATAGGCGCGGCCAAGAGCAGCCTCGGCGCGCTTGCCGGTCGCGTTCTTCTTGCGAAGATCGACCAGCATGAGGTGGTTGTCCGTGCCGCCGGACACGATGTCCAGACCGCCTTCAACCAGCGTCTCGGCCAGCGCCTTGGCGTTCTTGACGATCTGCGCGGCGTATTCCTTGAATTCCGGCTGCAGCGCCTCCTGGAAAGCCACGGCCTTGGCGGCGATGACGTGCATCAGCGGGCCGCCCTGCAGGCCGGGGAAAACGGCAGAGTTGAACTTCTTGGCCAGATCCTCGTCGTTGGTCAGGATCATGCCGCCGCGCGGGCCGCGCAGGGACTTGTGCGTCGTCGTGGTGGCGACGTGGCAATGCGGGAACGGCGACGGGTGCTGGCCACCGGCAACGAGGCCGGCGATGTGGGCCATGTCGACCATCAGGTAGGCGCCGACTTCGTCGGCGATCTCGCGGAAGCGCTTCCAGTCCCAGATACGCGAATAGGCGGTGCCGCCAGCCACGATGAGCTTCGGCTTGTTCTTGCGCGCCTTCTCGGCAATGTCGTCCATGTCGAGAAGGTGATCTTCCTCGCGCACGCCGTAGGACACGACGTTGAACCACTTACCGGACATATTGACCGGCGAACCGTGGGTCAGGTGCCCCCCGGAGTTCAGGTCGAGACCCATGAAGGTGTCACCCGGCTGAAGCAGCGCGAGGAACACGGCCTGGTTCATCTGCGAACCGGAATTCGGCTGGACGTTGGCGAAGTTAACGCCGAACAGCTTCTTGGCGCGCTCGATGGCGAGTTCCTCGGCGATATCGACGAACTGGCAGCCGCCGTAATAGCGCTTGCCCGGATAGCCCTCGGCATACTTGTTGGTCATGATCGAGCCCTGCGCCTCGAGAACGGCGCGGGAAACGATGTTTTCAGAGGCGATCAGTTCGATCTCGTGGCGCTGACGACCGAGCTCCTTGCCGATGGCGCCGAAGATGTCCGGATCGGTCTCTGCGAGCGGGCGATTGAAGAAGGCTTCGAGGTTGGACATGGCAAGGGCTCCTGCGACAAACGGATGCGAAGGGGTATTATCCGCCTGCCCCGCCAAGAGCAATATGCAACACGCATTTTACCCCGCGTTGTCGCGCTATTCGCGCTTGAAACCGGGCGGCGGCGGAAAAGCAAACCGGCCGCGGAAGGTGCGCGGCCGGTGAAATTCTTGGTCAGAACGAAAGATCAGTTGCGCGGAAGCAGGTCGTCGTCGCTGGAGACAGGCTCGACGCCGGTCGTCGTCTGGAGCGCGAGCTGCTGGTCGCCGTCCTTCTCATAGATGTCGTCGCGGAACTGCACGACGCCGTCCTTGGCCGACCAAGCGGTGATGTAGACGAAATAGACCGGCACTTCCTGCTGCAACCTGATCGGCGTGTTCTGCCGGCTGGCGATCACCTGCTCGACGTGCTGGCGGTCCCAGCCGGGCGTATCCTTGAGAATCCACAGCACGAGGTCACGAACGTTCTGCACGCGCACGCAGCCCGACGATTCGAAGCGCATGAGCTTGTTGAACAGGCCCTGCGAGGGCGTGTCGTGCATGTATTCGTTGTTCGGGTTATGAAAGTTGATCTTGGTGGACGACATCGCGTTGATCTTGCCGGGGTCCTGACGGAACATCAGGTTCGGCGCCTTCGGCGCATTCCAGTCGACGCTGGAGGGGCTCACTTCGTTGCCCTGCCCGTCGATCAGACGGATGTTGTTCTTTTCCAGATAGGTCGGGTCCTTGCGCATCAGCGGCACGATGTCCTTTTCGACGATCGAGCGCGGCGCAGTCCAGTAAGGATTGAGGATGACTTCGTAAATCTTGGAATTGATGAGGTGGGTCGGGCGGCTGATGCGGCCCACGACGGCGGTATTGCGCATCACCACACGGCCACTTTCCACAGCCTCGACCATGGCGGCGGGCACGTTCACGGTGACGAAACGCGGGCCGAGATCACCCGACATGGATTGCAGACGCACCATATTGGTCTGGAGCTGCGTCAGGCGCGTCGTGGCGGGCACGTTGATCGCCTTCATCGTATATTCGCCCATGACACCATCAGTCGGCAAGCCATGACGGGCCTGGAAGCGCTTCACCGCGCCATCGACGTAGGAATCGAAGGAACTGGACACGCCGGCATCGCGCGGCAGGTCGCCGGAGATCATCAGGCGCTGGCGCAGGGCCTGCACGGACGAGTCGACGGCGCCAAGCTGGAGCGGCTTTGCCGTTTCCGGCACCTGCGGCCAACCACCGTTCGAAACGATCATCTGATACTGAGACATCGCCAGTTGCACGTTCTGGGCCGAGCCCGGGCCGAGGATCGGGTTGTTGGACGTGACGTTGACGGCCGCGCGCGAAACCTTGGCGTCGAACTGGTCGTCCCAGTTACCGCGACGGGGCGCATTGATAATATCATCCATGGCCGACTGGGCAAAGGCCGGTGCGGCCAGAGCCGCGGCCCCTGCCGAAAGAGCCGAACGCAACACCGCGCGGCGAGAAAACACATCCATTCCGGTCTTATCTGACATCTATCGCACCATCTCGTTCATTCCACGCACTTCGGGCCAGCCACTGTCGGACTGCACGCGGATCATGATCGATCATCGTTAACAAAGCCGCACCGAGGCCCGCTCTTCTTTGGAAAGGCTTAAGCATTGCGGCGCGTCGCGTTCAACACGTTACCGCCGCCGGCTTCGAAAAACCTGAGTCTTCAGCCCTTTTCCCTGCAATTGCGGTCACATATCAATATGGCCAATTCGTGTCGCATGGCCGTGGCCCGCGTTCAACCGCGCGTGAACACAAGGAAACCGGACACGCCCGTCAGGACGTGTCCGGTTTTCGTTTCCCCCGGGAGAAAGCGTGCCGCGATTTTGTTTTTGCTCTTGCGGCGACCGCCGCAATTACATGCGATAGGCGATGGTGTCGTTCCAGAAGCGGTCGAGGCGCTGGAGCAGCTTGTTCATTTCCGAAAACTCGCTCTCACCGATACCACCGACCTTCTGGATCGAACCGACATGGCGCTCATAGAGCTTGGCAACCGTTTCGGCGATTTCCTGGCCCTTATCGGTCAGGCTGATGCGGACCGAGCGACGGTCGATACGCGAGCGCTTGTGGTTGATGAAGCCGAGGTCGACCAGTTTCTTGACGTTATAGGAAACGTTCGAGCCGAGATAGAAGCCGCGCGAGCGCAGTTCACCGGCGGTCAGTTCGGAGTTGCCGATATTGAACAGGAGAAGGGCCTGAACGGCGTTGACATCGGAGCGCCCCTGACGGTCGAACTCGTCCTTGATAACGTCGAGAAGACGGCGATGGAGACGTTCCACCAGATGCAGCGATTCGAGGTAGAGCGAACGCAGGGCTTCTTCCTGCTCTTCGTGAACGGGCTGCGGCTGCTGTTTGGACTTGGTGTTGATCATGACTGCCTCACTGTTTTGGTGGCGGTGTTTCTTTTGTTCCCGCCTTGAGTGAGACCCTATCGAATACCCATAAAATTCTACTTAAAACGCAGCCTTAACAGCCCCTTACCAGCGAACCCGCATCAATCAGGGTAAACCGGAGCTTACCCGGCTGGCCTTTTCGCGCCGTTCCAGGAAGAGCGCGATGCGGAAAAGCGCGTAAACGGTGACGATCAGCGCATGCATGGCCGGAACCAGAATATTGCTGCCGAAGACGTCCCGCCACACCGTATACATCAGAACCTGCCCCAGCGCGGCACAGATCCAGATGACCGGCCCCCAGGAGACCGCCAGCCACAGCCCCAATGCCGCTACGGGAAAGACGACGGCCAGCGAAACGCCGGCTGCCCGCCAGGCAGGCAGCAACAGGTCGAAGCGCGCCATGCCGCCCCCGGCATAACCCACCAGCATCGCCCAATATTGCAGGCCGAACCAGAAACACGACACCGCCACCATTCGCAGGAACACCACGAACAGGGTCTCGGTCAGCGTATTTCTCGGTGTGCCTTTCGAATCGGTCTCCATAGGCGGAGGATAAGGGCAAGCGCCCTCACCCGCCAGATGGCCGCCCCACCTTCCCCCGTTTCATACGTCGCACCGTGAGCGAGCGGCCATGCTTCGGTCATTTTCACTCTGGGCATGACCGGTAAATCCGGCAAAGATCACCGCATCCAGAAAGCTTGAGGGAAACATCATGCATCGCGGCTCCTGTCTTTGCGGAAAGATCACGTTCAGGGTCGAAGGGGAACTTGCCCCGCCCGATGCCTGCCATTGCTCCAGATGCCGCAAGCACTCCGGCCACTACTTCGCATCGACCGAAGTGGCGAAGGACCGGCTTTTCGTCGAAGGAGACGAATTCGTGCGATGGTACTCGTCATCCGAAAAGGTGCGGCGCGGCTTCTGTTCGGTCTGCGGTTCCTCGCTATTCTTCGATCCGCCGCACCGGGACTGGATCGCCATCGCCATGGGCGCCTTCGACGGGGCGACGAACACCCGGCTCGCACTCCACATCTTCGTGGCGGACAAGGGTGATTACTACGAGATTGCCGATGGCCTGCCGCAGAACGCCCGGTAGGACAGCCTGCGCCAAAACACCCCACTTGCAGGCGGAAATAGGCAGTTTTCCGGCTGGGGGCTTAGTGATAATCAGCAAAAGACAATTGACGGCAGCAAGGGACGCCAAACCATGCAGGACAAGACACATCTGGTCGACGAGATTACCGGCCACCGCCGCATGCGGCGCAACCGCAAGGCCGACTGGACACGCCGGCTGGTGCAGGAAAATCACCTGACCGTCGATGATCTGATCTGGCCGATCTTTCTCGTCCCCGGCACCAACATCTGCGAACCGATCCCGGCCATGCCCGGCGTAAACCGCATGAGCGTGGATGTTGCCGTCGAGGCTGTGCGCGAGGCGGCCGATCTCGGCATACCCGCCATAGCCACCTTCCCGAACATCGAAATGGAACTGCGCGACGAGACCGGTTCCAATGCGCTTGAAGCCAGCAACCTCATCAATGCTGCCACGCGCGCCATCAAAAAGGCCGTGCCGAACATCGGCGTCATTACCGATGTGGCGCTCGATCCCTTCACCAGTCATGGCCATGACGGCATTCTGCGCGGCGACGAGATCGTCAATGATGAAACCGTCGAGCAGGTGGTTCAGGCCGCGATACTGCAAGCCGAGGCCGGCTCCGACATCATCGCACCATCGGAAATGATGGACGGGCGCATCGGCGCCATCCGCAAGGGACTGGACGCCGCCGGTTTTCAGAATGTCGGCATCATGGCCTATGCCACGAAGTTCGCCTCCGGCTGCTACGGTCCCTATCGCGAGGCGATTTCGACCGGCGGCCTGCTGAAGGGCGACAAGAAGAGCTATTACATCGACCCCGCCAACGGCACCGAAGCCGTGCGCGATGCAGCGCTCGATGTGGAAGAAGGGGCTGATATGCTGATGGTCAAGCCCGGCCTGCCCTATCTCGATATCTGTTGGCGCTTGAAGGAGACCTTCGGGCTTCCAACCTTCGCCTATCAGGTCTCCGGCGAGTATTCGATGATCAAGGCCGCCGCCGCCAATGGCTGGATCGACGGCGACCGGGTGGCGATGGAAACGCTGCTCTGTTTCAAGCGCGCCGGCTGTGACGGGATTTTGACCTATTTCGCAGTGGACGTGGCGCGCAAGCTGGCCGGCAAGGCCTGAACCGGCCTCCATTGTTTTTCCGGCGGAAATCACCATATCTTGATCAGGATTTTCGCCGGAGGGTCAAATGTCGCTTGATACTGTTTCCCGTTATGCCGCCCCTGAAGACTGGCGTGCCTATTCCGGCACGTTGATACGGCGGGTCATCGCGTTCTGCGTGGATTATGTGCTGATCGCCATCCTGATCGTTCCAGCGGCTGTCGTGCTGTTCCTTCTCGGCATCCCGACGCTCGGCCTCGCCTGGTATCTTTTCCCCGGCCTTGGCCTGATCGTTGCCGCGCTCTATTTCGGCTTCTCGATCGGGGGTGCCTCGCAGGCAAGCCCCGGCATGCGCATGATGGGCGTGATGCTGGTGCGGGTGGACGGGCGCAAGATCGATTTCGTCACCGCCATGGTGCATCTCATTCTCTTCTGGGTGCTGAATTCGGTACTGACGCCGCTCATTCTGCTGGCCGGCCTTTTTACCGACCGGTCGCGACTCATCCACGATCTGCTGGTGGGAACCGCCGCCATCCGCACCCTTTGAGCGGACATTCGTTCGCCGGGGAGCCCGCGAGCGGCAATAATGCTTCACAGCGTCAGGCCGCAGATAAGTGTGGCTTGACGTTTTCCATTCTTCAGACATGCTTCCATTATTGAAGGAGCGCATTCAGGGGCAAGCCCGACTAGAATGAACACACAGACCACACGCTCACCGCAGTTTTATCTCACCGCACCGGCAACGTGCCCCTATTTGCCGGGAGAGGTGGAACGCAAGGTCTTTACCCACCTTTCCGGCCCCCGCGCCAGCGAGATGAACGATCTTCTGACGCAGGGCGGGTTCCGCCGCTCCCAGAACATCGCCTATCGCCCCGCCTGTGAAAGTTGCCGCGCCTGCGTGTCGGTCCGCATTCTTGCAGACCAGTTCCGGGCGAACGGCTCCTTCCAGCGCGTGCTGACTGCCAACGCCGACATCATCGCCACCGTCTTGCCTCCGACGCCCTCCGCCGAGCAATTCTCTCTGTTTCGCCGCTATCTCGACAGCCGCCACCAGCAGGGTGGCATGTCCGACATGACGGCGCTCGATTTCGCGGTGATGGTGGAGGACACCCATGTCAACACACACCTCATCGAGTATCGCTTGCGGCAGGAAGGCTCCGGCATCGAGCGTCGCCCGAGCGGTCAGCTTATCGGTGTCGCACTGACCGACTTCATGAGCGACGGGCTCTCCATGGTCTATTCCTTCTATGATCCTGACCTGCCGAAGCGGTCCTTCGGCACCTTCATGATTCTCGAGCACATCCGTCGCTCCGCCGCGCTCGGCCTGCCTTACGTCTATCTCGGCTATTGGGTCAAAGGCTCGCAGAAGATGCATTACAAGACCCGCTTCCAGCCGCAGGAACACCTGAAGCCGGAAGGCTGGGCGCTTTACGATCCGGAAACAGACGGCTGATACCCGACAATTGCAGGGCTACCGCGCCCATGTTATAACCCCGTTACAACATCGTAACGAGGCTCCACCGTGAACGTCACCATCCGCAAGATCGGCAACTCCGAAGGCATCATCATTCCGAAGGAAGTGCTGAACAAGCTCGGCCTGAAAGCGGGCGACAGTCTGGAAATCTCGGAAAGCACTGCCGGCGAATGGTCGATCCGCGCCGCGGACGAAGATTTCTCCCGCCAGCTTCAGCACGCCGAGCGCTTCATGGACAAGTACAAGACCGCGCTGAAGAAGCTTGCAGAATGAGCGCGCCGATTTTTCTGCACCGTGCAGTCATCGAGCGACTGCACGAAATGCAGATCGAACGTTTTGGCGGTGCCTATGGCCTCAGAGATGCCGGCATTCTGGAATCGGCCCTCGCTCGTCCAGTCAACAGAGCCGCTTATGGCTGTGATGATCTGATGGAACTAGCCGCAGCCTATCTCTTCGGACTTGCACGCAACCATGCGTTCATCGATGGCAACAAGCGAATTGCCATCGTCGCTTCGGCTGTCTTTCTGATGGAAAACGGTTACGAAATTGATGCCGACGAAGCCCACCTCTACACTTTCGTTCTCGCCATCGCAGCCGGCGAGATTGATGAAGAAGGCGCCACGCGCTTCTTTCGGGATTTCTGCGTTCCCCTCACCCCTTGAATCAACAATGCCGGAAGAGCTATCCCTTTCCGGCATTTAGTTCACTTGCCTGAGAGATCGATTCAGCCGGAAAACTTGCCCGAGCGCGGGAAGCCCTTCGGCACGGTGCGGCCGGCAGAGGCGCGGTCGCCCAGCCATTCTATCAGTTCATCCTTGGATTTGACGAACTTGCGGCCAGCCGTGTCTTCCCAGGTCAGTCCATCGGCAATGGTGAAGCATTTAAGGTCGGAGATGCCGCCATCCTTGTAGCGTTGCAGCCGAACGCCCTTGCCGCGCGCCATTTCCGGGATCTGCTCCAGCGGGAAGACCACCATCTTGCGGTTCTCGCCAACCACGGCAACATGATCGCCCGAAACCGGAACCACAAGACGCGCCTCGTCCGGCATGGCGACATTCATCACCTGCTTGCCCTTGCGGGTGTTGGCGGCCATGTCACTTTCGGCAACGATGAAGCCATTACCCGCCGTGGAGGAAACGATCAGCTTGCGCGACGCGTCATGCACGAAGGCGGTCAGAACGTCCTGATCGTTCTCCATATCCACCATGATGCGGATCGGTTCGCCGTGGCCGCGACCGCCGGGGAGCTTGTCGGCGCCGAGCGTGTAGGCCTTGCCGCCCGTGGTGAACAGAATGAGCTTGTCCGTGGTTTGCGCCGGGAAAGCAATCTTCAGCGCATCGCCTTCCTTGAAGGTCAGGCCGGAGACATCGGCAATGTGGCCCTTCAGCGCGCGGATCCAGCCCTTTTCGGAGATGACGACCGTCACCGGTTCCTTTTCGATCATCGCCTGCAGGATTGCCTCGTCGTCGGCCTGCGGCGCCTCGGCAAACTGCGTGCGGCGACGGCCGAGTTCGGTGGCCTTGGCATAGGCCTTGCGGACCTCGCCGATCTGCCAGGCAACGGTCTGCCACTGCTTGTCCGGCGAAGCCAGCAGAGCCTCAATGTTGGCCTTTTCCTTCGTCAGGTTGTCGAATTCAGTGCGGATCTCGAATTCTTCGAGCTTGCGCAAGCTGCGCAGCCGCATGTTGAGGATGGCTTCGGCCTGATTGTCGGTCAGCGTGAACCGCGCCATCAACACCGGCTTCGGCTCGTCCTCCTCGCGGATGATGCGGATCACCTCATCGAGGTTGAGATAGGCGATCAGCAGACCACCAAGAATTTCCAGCCGGCGCTCGATGGCGGCCAGCCGGAACTTCGAACGGCGGATCAGTACGTCCTTGCGGTGATCCAGCCATTCCAGCAGCACCTCGTTCAGCGCCATGACCTTGGGCACGCGCCCGCCAGACAGCACATTGAGGTTGAGCGGAAAGCGGCTTTCAAGCTCGGTCAGCTTGAACATGGATTCCATCAGCAGCGTCGCATCGACGGTGCGGCTCTTCGGCACCAGCACGACGCGGACGTCCTCAGCCGATTCATCGCGAATATCTTCGAGAAGCGGCAGGCGCTTGGCGATCAGGAGTTCGGCAATCTTCTCGATCAACCGCGACTTCTGCACCTGATAGGGAATTTCGGTGACGACGATCTGGTAGCCACCACGCCCCAGATCCTCGATCTCCCACTTGGCGCGGAGGCGGAACCCGCCGCGGCCGGTCTTGTAGGCTTCGACGATCTGGTCGCGGCCATCGATGATGATGCCGCCCGTGGGGAAATCGGGCCCCGGAATGAACTCGATCAGCTTTTCGACCGGCGCATCGGGATGCTTGATGAGATGAAGCGCTGCGTCGCACAGTTCATGGGCATTGTGCGGCGGAATGGAAGTCGCCATGCCCACGGCAATGCCCGAGGAACCGTTCGCGAGCAGGTTCGGAAATGCACCGGGCAGAACGATCGGCTCGGAATTCGACTCGTCGTAAGTATCGCGGAAATCGACCGCGTCCTCGGCGATCCCGTCGAGCAAAAGCTCGGCCACCGGCGTCATCTTCGATTCGGTGTAACGCATGGCTGCGGCGCTGTCGCCGTCGATATTGCCGAAATTGCCCTGCCCGTTGACGAGCGGATAGCGCACGGCAAAATCCTGCGCCAGGCGCACCAGCGCGTCATAAATCGACTGGTCGCCGTGCGGATGGTAGTTACCCATCACTTCGCCGACGATCTTCGCACATTTGCGGAAGGACGAATTGGACTTGAGGCCCATTTCGCTCATCGCATAGACGATGCGGCGGTGAACCGGTTTCAGGCCGTCGCGCACATCCGGCAGCGCCCGGTGCATGATGGTGGAAAGCGCGTAGGCAAGGTAACGCTCTTCCAGCGCCGCCTTGAGATCGACCGCCTGGATATGTCCGCCATTGTCAGATCCGCCGCCGGGCGGCACAAGATTTTTGCCCATAAGTCCCTGACTAGCGCCAAAAGGCGATTCCGGCAAGAAAGCCGGGAAAATGGGCTGTGGACGACGAAGCCGCGCAAAGCTTAAGATTCGCCGCAATCAAATCTTATCGCTTTACCGCTACAGATTTGCGCCTGTCCAATTCGAACCTCTGAGGTTTTTGCATGGCTTCGAACGCCACCTTCCGCCCTGTTCGCGCGCTCCTGACCGCCGGTCTCGTGTCCACCGCGCTCCTGCCGTTGCCGGCGCTGGCCCTTGACGGGCAGGCGCTGCTGGCGAAGATCAACGCCGTGCAGGCCGAAAATGGCGGCCTGAAGATTTCCGCCGCAGAAACCAATGTCAGCGGCAACAATGTCGTGCTGAAAAACGTCACCTTCACCGCTCCGGACAAGGCGGGCGGTCCGGATCATTCCTTCACCCTCAGCGATGTCAGCCTGACCGATGTCAAGGAAGAGGCCGATGGCGGTTATGTGATCGGCGAGGTCACGACACCCTCCGTCAAGACGACGAACGAAGGCACGGAACTGGCAATCGGGGCCATCTCGATCAGCGGTCTCGTTGTGCCGGCCGATCCGAAGGCGCCGGGGCTCAAGTCCCTGTCCTACTACGACAAGGCCAATATCGGCCCGATCACGGTCACGACCAACGGCAAGCAGTATCTTTCCATCGGGTCCGTCGAATCCTCCATGACACCGGCCGAAGACGGCCCGGGCGTGGCCTTCGAAACCTATGCCACCGCCGTAGCCATCACGCCGGAACCGTCGGATGCCGCCTGGCTGACCGATTTCGGCATGAGTTCGCTGCGTGGTGAACTCGCCGTCAGCGGCTCGTGGCTCGCCCAGGATGGTGAAATTACGCTCGACGAGGTAACGTTGACCGCCGACAAGCTCGGCACGCTCAGCCTCTATCTCGGCCTGACGGGCATGACGGAACAGCTTTACGGCTCGATCAAGCAGACGACGGAATCGCTGAAAAACGCCGGCGGCGACGATGCCGCACAGGCGCAGGCTGGCCAGCTCGCCCTGTTCGGGATTGCCCAGCAGATCAATGTCAGCGACCTCAGCCTGTCGTTCGAAGACGACGGCTTCACCAAGCGCGCGCTGGATTATGCCGGCAAGTCGCAGGGCATTTCCGGCAAGCAGGCCGGCGACGCCGCCAAGGCCATGGTGCCGCTGCTTCTGGCGCAATATGGCATCAAGGACCCGGAAAACAACATTACCAACGCGATCCAGACCTTCATCGGCAATCCGCAGAACCTGAGCATCGAATATGCGCCTGAAAAGCCGGTGCCGGTGCTGCAGATCGTCTCGTCGCCGCTGGAAATCCTCAACGGCACCGACACGACCGTCACCGCCAACGAAGATCCGGAATAAAACAGAAACGGCGGCCGAAAGGCCGCCGTTTCGCATTCCGGGAGGTGTGAACCTCAGTTCGTCTTCTTCGGGTCCAGCACAACACGCAACGCGAGTTCGCGAAGCTGGGTCGGCGATGCCGGTGCCGGCGCGTTCATCAACAGATCCTGCGCCTGCTGGTTCATCGGGAACAGCGAGATTTCGCGCAGGTTCTTGGCGCCGACGAGCAGCATGACCACGCGGTCGATGCCGAAAGCGCAGCCGCCGTGCGGAGGCGCGCCATACTGGAAGGCGCGGTAGAGGCCGCCGAAGCGCTCTTCCACGTCCTGCTGGCTCAGACCGACCTTCTCGAAGGCAGCGACCATGGTTTCCGGCGACTGGTTACGGATCGAGCCCGAGGCGATTTCAAAGCCGTTGCAGACCGCGTCATACTGGTAGGCCTTCAGCGACAGCGGGTCCTGCGTCTGGAGCGCTTCCAGACCGCCCTGCGGCATCGAGAAGGGGTTGTGGGCGAAGTCGATCTTCTTTTCGTCCTCGTTCCATTCGTAGAACGGGAAATCGACAATCCAGCAGCATTCAAAGCGGTCGCGGTCGATGAGGTTCAGTTCGTCGGCGGCGCGGTTGCGGGCCTCACCTGCAAACTTGTAGAACTTGGAAGGTTCACCCGCCACGAAGAAGCAGGCGTCACCTGCTTCCAGACCAAGCTGGGCCGCGATCGCTGCGGTGCGCTCTTCGCCGATGTTCTTGGCAAGCGGGCCGGAGCCGGCAACCTTGCCCTCTTCTTCCTTCCAGAAGATGTAGCCGAGGCCCGGCTGACCCTGCGACTGGGCCCAGGCGTTCATGCGGTCGCAGAAGGCGCGGCTGCCGCCGGTCTTGGTCGGAATGGCCCAGATCTCGACCTTCGGGTTCGAGGCAATCATGCCGGCGAACACCTTGAAGCCCGAACCGGCAAAATGGTCGGTGACAGCTTCCATGACGATGGGATTGCGCAGGTCCGGCTTGTCGGAACCATACTTGCGGATGGCTTCGTCATAGGGAATGCGCGGCCACTGCTTCGTCACCGGCTTGCCTTCGGCAAACTCTTCGAAGACGGCGGTCATCATCGGTTCCATCGTTTCCCAGATGTCTTCCTGGGTCACGAAGCTCATTTCCACATCGAGCTGGTAGAACTCGCCCGGCAGGCGGTCGGCGCGCGGGTCTTCATCGCGGAAGCACGGCGCGATCTGGAAGTAGCGGTCGAAACCGGCCACCATCAGAAGCTGCTTGTACTGCTGCGGCGCCTGCGGCAGGGCGAAGAACTTGCCGGGATGAATACGGCTCGGCACAAGGAAGTCACGCGCGCCTTCCGGCGAGGAAGCCGTCAGGATCGGCGTGGTGTATTCGGCAAAGCCAGCCTCGCCCATGCCCTTGCGCATGGCCGAAATGATCTGCGTACGCTTGACGATGTTGCGGTGAAGCGTTTCACGGCGCAGGTCGAGGAAGCGGTACTTGAGGCGCACGTCTTCCGGATAATCCGGCTCGCCGAACACCGGCAGCGGCAGTTCCTTGGCGGCGGAGAGCACCTCGATTTCCTGCGCGTAAAGTTCGATTTCGCCGGTCGCCATGTTGGCGTTGATGGTTTCCGGCGCACGCGCCTTCACCAGACCGTCGATGCGCACGACCCATTCGCCGCGAACCGTCTCGGCCACCTTGAAGGCCGGGCTATCCGGGTCGGCGACGACCTGGGTGATGCCGTAATGGTCGCGAAGGTCGATGAACAGGACGCCGCCATGGTCGCGAACGCGATGGACCCAGCCCGAAAGACGGACGGTGGCGCCCACTTCGGACTTGCTCAGGGCGGCACAGGTGTGGCTGCGGTAACGATGCATCTCAATCAATCCCGGACTTTTAAAAGGGCGCGCGGGCCAGGCTGAAACAGCCGGCGGCGCAGCGGTAAAACCGCGCGGAAAAGCGCACGGACACGCCGCTTTGTCAAGCCGCATGGTGTCCCACGACCGTTTTGGGCTGTCTTTGCGGGCAGGCCTTGGCTATCAAATCGGTGCAGACCATTTCGCAGCCTGATTCCACCCGCATCGAAAGCCCCGGCATGAGTTCCATCCGACCGCTCATCCCGCTTCTCGCCACCGCCGGCATTCTGATCGGCGGCAACGGGTTGCAGGGCACCTATATCGCGCTGCGCGGCGGGGCCGAAGGCTTCAGCCCCTCGGTGATCGGTGCCATTGGCGCCGGCTATTCCATCGGCTTTGCGATCGGCTGCATCTACGTTGCCCGCATCCTGCGCGCCATCGGCCACATCCGCACCTTCGCCGCCATGGCTGCAATCACGGCTGCCGCTTCGCTTGCCATGTCGCTCGTCATCGAGCCGCCCTTCTGGTTCGCTATGCGCTTCGTCATCGGCATCTGTGTAGCGAGCCTTTTTGCAGCCATCGAAAGCTGGATCAACTCGATGGTCACGAATTCCAACCGGGCACGGACACTCTCGGTCTATCGTCTGGTCGACCTTTTCTCCGTTACCGCCGTGCAATATCTGGTGCCGGCGGTGGGCGTCGAGGGACCAACGATCTTCAGCCTGATCTGCATCGCCATCACGCTTTCCATCGTGCCGATTGCGCTTGCCGACCGCTCCGCTCCTTCGGTACCGGAAGCGATCCATTTCGAATTGAAGACAGTATGGAACATCTCGCCGCTGGCCGTCGTCGGCGTCATCTGCGTCGGCCTGTCCATGGCCTCTTTCCGCAATCTCGGGCCGATTTATGCAACCGAGATCGGCATGTCCGTGACGGGCATCGCCAACTTCATGAGCGCGGGCATCGTCGGCGGTGTCGTGCTGCAATATCCGCTCGGCCTTTATTCGGACCGTCTCGACCGGCGGCTGGTCATCCTTGCCACCACCATGGGCGCGGCGGCGACAAGCCTCTTCCTCGCCTTCTTCGCTGGTACGGATACCTGGCTGAACATTGTCGGGGTCTTCCTGTTCGGCGCCTTTGCGCTGCCCCTTTATTCGCTCTGTTCGGCCCATGGCAATGATTTCGCCCGAGAGGGCCAGCACGCGCTCGTCTCCGCCGGCCTGTTGTTCTACTGGTCGATGGGAGCGACGGCAGGGCCGCTGCTTGCCTCGATGCTGCTCGATATTTTCGGCCCCCGCTCTTTCTTCATCTACACCGCGATCATCCAGATCGGTTTCACGGCCTATACGGTACGGCGCATGATGGCGCGGCCCGGTGTGCCGGCCGGCGAACGCCGGCAACGTTTCCGGGCGCTGCTGCGCACATCCGCGTGGTTCAGCCGTCTGGCAGCCCCGGCGGAAGATGACAAGGAATCGCGATGACAGTCCGTTTTCGCGGCTGGACGTGTTGACAACACGTCCTCAAAGGGGAAGGAAGAATAATCCTTTTCCTTCAAGTAAAGCCAGTTCAGCGAAATGATTGAAACGACTGCCCAGCTCGAAGAAGCATGCCGCGCGCTTGCCAAATCCGCATTCGTCACCGTCGACACCGAATTCCTGCGCGAAACCACCTTCTGGCCGGAACTCTGCCTGATCCAGATTGCCAGCCCCGACCTGGAAGTGCTGATCGACCCGCTTGCTTCCGGCCTCAGCCTCAAGCCTTTCTTCGACCTGATGGCCGATACCAATGTGGTGAAGGTGTTCCACGCCGCGCGGCAGGATATCGAGATCATTTTCCATCTCGGCGGCCTTATTCCGCATCCGATCTTCGACACGCAGGTCGCGGCCATGGTCTGTGGCTTCGGCGATTCGGTGTCCTATGACCAGCTCGTCGGCAAGATCACCGGCGTCCAGCTCGACAAGTCGTCGCGCTTCACCGACTGGAGCCGCCGTCCGCTTTCCGAAAAGCAGCTCGACTATGCGCTGGCGGATGTCACCCATCTGCGCGACGTCTACCGGTCGCTCAAGATCAAGCTGGAGCGCGATGGCCGGGCGCTGTGGCTGACCGAGGAAATGGCAATCCTGGAAAGCCGCGAGACCTACGACCTTCACCCCGACGATGCCTGGCTGCGCCTCAAGTCGCGCCTGCGCAAGCCGCCGGAACTGGCCGTGCTGCGCTCCATCGCCGCCTGGCGCGAGCGTGAGGCCCGCAGCCGGAACGTACCGCGTTCGCGGGTGCTGAAGGACGATGCGCTGTTCGAGATCGCCCAGCAGCAGCCGCGCGATGCCGAGGCGTTGTCGCGCCTGCGCACCATTCCGAAGGGCTGGGAGCGCTCGTCTGCGGGCGCCGCCATCGTTGGCGCCGTCAATGCGGCGCTTACCCTGCCCAAGACGGAAATGCCGCAGCCGGCCAAGCAGAACCATGCCCCGGAAGGCGCGCAGGCCGCCACCGAACTGCTCAAGGTGCTGCTGCGACTGACCGCCGAAAAGGAAGGCGTAGCCGCCAAGGTCATCGCCTCCAGCGACGATCTCGACAAGATTGCCGCGCAGGGTGCGGATGCCGAAGTGGCCGCCCTGCACGGCTGGCGCCGCGATCTCTTCGGCGACAAGGCGTTGAAGCTGATCTCCGGCGAAATTGGCCTGCGCTTCGTCGGTCGCAAGGTCGAAGCCGTCGAGTTCTGAGACGGCCATGCGCGATCTGCCCGGCCTGACGCAGGACATAGCCACCCGCTTCAGCCGGATCGCGCTTGGCCATGTCCGGCGCGAATATCCCAACAAGCCTGGCCATGTGCTGGCCGGTCCGGAGGATGCCCGTACGCCGGCGCAACTGCATCCCGTTTTCTACGGCAGTTACGACTGGCATTCCTGCGTTCATGCCTACTGGATGCTGGCCCGGCTTTTACGGCGCTTTCCGGCAATGGAAACGGCCGCCGATATTCGCGCCCTGTTCGATACGCAACTGGTTTCGGAAAAGGTGGCGGGTGAATGCGCCTATCTCAACGCTCCCACTGCGCGCGGCTATGAACGGCCTTATGGCTGGGGCTGGTTGCTGAAGTTGGCCGCCGAATTGCGGCTTCTGCCCGAAACACGCTGGACCGCTGCTCTGCAACCACTGACGGACACCTTCGTCCAGCGCTTTCGCGATTTCCTGCCGCTCGCCACCTATCCCGTGCGCGTCGGGACCCATTTCAACACAGCCTTTGCATTACGCCTCGCCGCCGACTACGCGGAAACCGCTGACGACACGGCCCTGCTGGAACTGTTTCGTGAAACGGCGCTGCGCTGGTACGGCGCCGATGCGGATTGCCCCGCCTGGGGTGAGCCGTCGGGCGACGACTTCCTGTCCCCGGCGCTGATCGAGGCCGAGTGCATGCGCCGCCTTCTGCCGCAGGCCGATTTTCAGCCGTGGTTTGACCGCTTCCTGCCGCGCCTCGCCGACGCTCTTCCCGCCCCGGTCTTTGCTCCGGCTGTGGTTTCGGATCGCAGCGATGGCAAGATCGCCCATCTGGACGGGCTGAACCTCAGCCGCGCCTGGTGCTGGCGGTCACTGGCCCGAACACTGGCCGGAGACGACCCGCGCCGACAGATCATGTTCGCAGCCGGCGCGCGCCACCTTGACGCCGCCCTGCCCGCAACCATGAGCGGCGGCGATTACATGGGGGAACACTGGCTAGCGAGTTTCGCTACCATTGCACTCGAAACAGAGGCGGATTGAGCGCAAACCCTTTACAATGCCGACACCTGGCGTTTACGGTAAACTTTAGAATTTAAGCGGGAACTTAACGAGGCGCTTTCATTCAGCATAGCTTCATATTCGCCGGCGGATAGTGGCGCGCTGCATGAATAAGGTTATCCGGGCACCATGATGGTCCTGGATTGTATCCGCGTCCGTCCCCATGCAGGTCGATTGGCATATGGAACAGCAGTGGAAGCACCTTTTGAGAAATGTTTCACCGGATGCAGCAGCCTTGCTGGCGGTTCTGGTGGAACAGAGAGCAGCGGATTTCTCGGATCGATTTTACCGTACCCTGCTTGAGGATGACAAGGCCGTCGCCTTCGTGACCCATGAGGCGGTCGATGCCCGGCTCCACAGTTCCTTCAAACGCTGGATTACCCACCTTTTCACTCGCCTCGACGTTGCCGATGTACCGAACCTGCTGACCGAGCAGCGACACATAGGCATCGTGCACGCGCGCCTTGCCATTCCCATCGAGCTTGTGCTGCGCGCCAGCCGCCACATGAAGGAAGTGGTGCTGGAGGCCATTCTGCTGCAGCCAAGCCGCTACCGTGCACGTTTCGAGTCCGCGATCCTGGCCATGGGCCTGATCGACGTGGCCATGGAGATCATGTCGGCGCAATATGCCTCGTCGCATGATTCCGCTACCCGTACCGACGAAGCCTACCGCAACTACGCGGCAACGATGAACATGTCGCTGGAACGCGAATATCAGCGCACCGCCCTGTCCGACTGGTCGAGCCGCCTGTTACAGGATGTGATGATCGGCGGCATCGACGTACCGCTCTCGCCCATCAGCCAATCGCCCTTTGGCTTGTGGCTCAGGCACAAGGGTCCGGCGATCTTCACCGGCCCCTCGGAACTCGACGCAATCCGGAACTGTCTCGAAACGATCGACAGCCGGTATCTGCCAGCCATCGAGGACTCGCTGTCCCGTGAGGATACCGTCGGTATCCGTCGCGCGACACGGCTGGTGATGACCGAGATCGAACAGGCAAGGCACCTGCTTGATGCCCTCTTCGATCACATGGTGCGCATGGAGTCCGGTAGCGATGCTCTCACGCATCTTCTGAACCGCCGCTTTCTGCCGAGTGTTCTCGGGCGCGAGATCAACCTTGCGCGGTCGAAGGGCATCACCTTCTCGGTCCTGCTGCTCGATATCGATCACTTCAAGGCCATCAACGACCGCTTTGGCCACGACACCGGCGACCGCACGCTGCAACAGGTGGCGCAGACACTTGGTCGCATGACCGGCAGCGGCGACTTCCTGTTCCGTTATGGCGGTGAGGAATTCCTGATCGTGTGCGCCGAATTCGACGCCCACAGGGCGGGCCTGCTGGCCGAGCGTATCCGCAAGGAGATCGAAAGACAGCCGATCGACCTTATGGATCAGCCGCCAATTTCCGTAACCGTCAGCATCGGTGTCGCCACCTATGACGGCCATCCGGACTATCAGCGCCTCATCCACTACGCCGATCAGGCGCTCTACCACGCCAAGTCCACCGGGCGGAACCGGACGGTCGATTTCAGCGCGCTGCCGGACAAAAGCGTTCCGGCCTGAAAGACGAAAGCAGATCATCGTTCAGGGCGATGGTCCGCTGTCTCGCATTTTGCGCGTTTGCCGGAAGCGGTTTACTCGTAGCGGAAGGCAAGCCGCTTGCCCGTCAAGCGACCCAACTGTTGCAAACGGCCATCGAGCCGTTCGCCGGCGAATGCGCGGCAGGTACCGGGTACGACGAATTCCAGATCCACATCCGACGTCGAGGAACGGCGGAAGGTCAGCGCGTCGATCACGCCCGGCATCGAGGCCGAGAACAGATAGACCACGCGCAACAGGCCGCCCAGAAGCTTGGCGCGTTCGATGAAACGCGGTGAAGCGATGGCCGCCAGCGGCCCCGTGGCACCATCGTCGGCCAACCCCTCGTAACGATAGTAATTGGCCAGCGCGATGAAGGCGCGGCCGGGATGGGTAATGCCGATGAAGGAGGAATGCGCGATGATGTTGAGGGCCTGAAGGCCACGATAATCCGGATGCGCGCGCCAGCTTATATCGGCCAGCAGGCAAGCGGCCTGACGGTAGCGCTCTTCCTCCGCCGTCTCGCGAATATCGAAGAAGGGCATCATGCGGCCTGACCAATCGGCCAGTTCGCGGGCGTGCTCAGGTGACCGGGCACGCAGGATGGCCAGTTCATCGGCCGCGGCAATCAGCGGATCGCTCTCCTGTTCGGCTTCCGAAAGCAATGTGTAGAGATAGCCCTCGCGCACGCCCTGCGCCGAGAAGGCGATGCGTGCGGGGCGCATCGCATCCAGAACTTCCGCCATGGCGATGGCGCCGAAAGGCAAAAGCTGGCGGCGGCTCTTGGAGATCGACGCCCAGGACGGGTCCTTGCTGTTGCGATTGCCGATAATGTCCTCAAGGAACAGGCGGACCGTGTCGAAATCCAGTTCGTAACCCTGCATCATGTGCAGCGGGTACTTGGTCATTTCCATGTGCAGCTTGGCGATGTTGCGCCAGGTGCCGCCCACGGCATAGAAGGTGCGCCCCTGCCCGTCCTCCAGGAACCGGTGGGCGCGAATATGCTTACGGGCGAAATTGCGCGCCTTGGGCAGCGACCCCTCGCTCTGCTCGGAAAGCCGTATGCCGCCGAGCGGCAACGTGATGCCGGTAGAAAAACTCTTGCCGCGAATATCGATCAGTTCGAGCGAACCACCGCCCAAATCGCCAGCGATGCCATCCGGCGCATGGAAACCGGAGAGAATACCGAAGGCGGAATAGCGTGCCTCTTCCTCACCGGACAGCAGGCGGATTTTCGCGCCGAGAATGGTTTCGGCCTGATGGATGAAGGCGGGGCCGTTCAGCGCTTCGCGTGCAGCAGCGGTCGCCAGCACATAAAGCGAACCGGCCTTGGCCTGCGTGGAAAGCGCGCGGAAACGCACAAGGGCCGAAAGTGCTCGGGATACGGCTTCCGCATCCATGCTGCCGGTCGTTGCAAGCCCCTTGCCCAGCCCGCACATGACCTTTTCGTTGAAGAGCACGGCCGGCGCGCGCGTCAAACCCTCGTAAATCACGAGACGAACCGAGTTCGATCCGATGTCGATAACGGAAACAGGGGCAATGCCAGGCAGCCGCCCCTGCGCTTCACTCAAGACCATGCAAATCCAGTTCAGTTCTTGCGGCCGGACAAGACGCCGGCGATGAGCTTCGGCGCACTGGATTTCAAAGCCTCACCACGCCCCGACAGGCTCGGATTGGTCATGAAATAATGCTGCGCATTGAACGGTTCCTCGCCCTTGCGCACCTCCATGCGCCTGGACGTTCCGTCGGCAAGTATCTCGTAGCTCTGCTGGTTGTCAATCAGGTTGCCCAGCATGATCTGCGAGAGGACCTGCTCATGCACAGTCGGATTGAGCAGCGGCACCAGCGTTTCGACGCGGCGGTCGAGGTTGCGCGGCATCATGTCGGCCGAGCCGATATAGACGAGCGCCTTGTCGGACGGCAGGCCGTAACCATTGCCGAAACAGAAGATGCGGCTGTGTTCAAGGAAGCGCCCGACGATGGATTTCACGCGGATGCGTTCCGAAAGACCAGGCACCTGCGGCCGCAGGCAGCAGATACCGCGCACGACGAGATCGATTTCCACGCCGGAAATCGAAGCGCGGTAAAGCGCATCGATGATGTCGGGATCGACCAGCGAGTTCATCTTCATCCAGATTGCCGCGGGACGGCCGGCCTTGGCATGGGCAATCTCCTCCTCGATATGGCGGAGAATGCGCGGACGCAGCGTATAGGGCGAAATGGCCAGCTTCATGCTTTCCGCTGGCTCGGAATAGCCGGTGATGAAGTTGAAGACATTGGCCATGTCGTGGCCAATCTTGGGATTGCAGGTGAAGAAGGACAGGTCGGTGTAAATCTTCGCCGTGATCGGGTGATAGTTGCCGGTGCCAAGGTGGCAATAGGTGCGCAGCTTGCCGTCTTCCCGGCGCACGACCATCGACATCTTGGCATGCGTCTTGAGTTCGATGAAGCCGAACACCACCTGCACGCCGGCGCGTTCCAGATCGCGCGCCCAGCGGATATTGGCCTCCTCGTCGAAGCGCGCCTTCAACTCCACCAGCGCCGTCACCGACTTGCCGGCATCGGCGGCATCGATCAGCGCGCGCACGATGGGGCTGTCGTTTGAAGTGCGGTAAAGCGTCTGCTTTATCGCCAGAACGTCAGGATCGCGCGCAGCCTGGAGAAGAAACTGGACGACGATGTCGAAGCTTTCATAGGGGTGGTGAACCACCATGTCCTTTTCGCGGATGGCGGCGAAGCAATCTCCGGCGTGTTCTCGGACGCGTTCGGGAAATCGGGCATTGTAAGCCTCGAATTTCAGATCGTCGCGCGGCGCCTTGGTGATTTCGGACAGCGTGTTGAGCGCCAGCAGGCCCGGCAGAACCGCAACGCGGTTTTCCGGCACGCCAAGCTCGTGCACGACGAACTGGCGCAGCGCCGGCGGCATTTCCGAATCGGCCTCGATGCGGATCACCGAGCCACGGCGGCGGCGCTTCAGGGCCGTTTCGAACACCCGCACCAGATCTTCGGCTTCTTCCTCCACTTCGATATCGCTGTCGCGGATGATGCGGAACGTACCGAAGCCGGTGACTTCATAACCGGGATAGAGGCGATGGATGAAGAGACCCACCACATCCTCCAGCGTCATGTAGCGGATCGTGCCCTCGTGATCGGGCAGGCGCACGAAGCGGGCGAGCGTCGTCGGCAGTCGCAGAAGACCGGTCATCGGCTCCTGCGACTTGCGGCTCTTGAGCTGCAGGCCGAGCGAGAAGCCGAGATTGGGAATGAAAGGGAACGGATGGGCCGGGTCGATGGAGAGCGGCGTCAGAACCGGGAAGATCGATTCCTCGAATTCGTTTTCGAGCCAGGTGCGATCTTCCGGCGACAATGCCGCCGGGCGCACGATGAGGATGCCCTCGCGAGACAGATATTGCTGGAGAACGGCGAAGGACGCCTGCTGCTCCATCTGCAGATTGTCGATTTCCTTGAGAATGTCGTCGAGCTGTTCTGCCGGCGTTTTGCCATCGGGGCTCTTCAACGTCACGCCCTGACGCACCTGACCTTCGAGGCCGGCGACGCGGACCATGAAGAATTCATCGAGATTGGTGGCGGAAATGGAGAGGAAGCGCACGCGCTCCAAAAGTGGATGCGCCGTATTCAGGGTTTCCTCAAGCACACGACGATTGAACTGAAGCCATGAAAACTCCCGGTTGATAAAGCGTTCCGGGCTGTTCAGCAGATCCTCGACGACCTTGGCCGCCTCCGTTTCAACCGTATCGACGCCCTGCTGTACCGAATCCATCACTTGTCCTCCGAACCTGACCATCCCGGACTATAGCAGGTTTGCGATGGAAACATGACAGTCAATCTGTCCCGGAGGCCTCCTCCCTTCGTTCCAGAACCTCGGCGGCCAGCGCGCGGGTAATGCGCGTACCGCGCGAAAGCGCCAGAAGATCCAGCCTGTCAACGATATCGTTTGCCGCCGCCAGAGAGCGCTCCATGCGCCGCACGATATAGGCCACCACCTTCTCGTCTATGGCGAGCTGGCGGTCGGCAAAGAGCTTGATGATGATCTGGCCGAGCAGGTCCTCGTCAGGTTCCCCGATTTCCACAACCGTCGCCGCCTTGAGACGCGACTTCAGGTCCGGCAGCGCCACGTTCCAGCCCATTGGCCACAGCCGTGCCGTCATCAGAAGGCTCGTGCCGTGCTGGCGCACGCTGTTGATGACGTGGAAGAGTTCCGTGTCGTCGAAACCGGCGCGGTCGGCATCCTCGAACAGGACGGGGCCTTGCGCCGCCAGCGCCGCAGCATCGCTTCCCATCGTCGGCCTGATGATTGCAGAACCGCTCTTTTCCCGCCAGATCGCAGCGAGGTGCGACTTGCCGGAGCCCGCGGGGCCGGTCAGAACCACCACGGGAGACGGCCAGTGCGGCCAGGCATCGACGATCGATACCGCCGCCGTCAGCGGATCGGAAACCAGCAGATCCTCCCGGCCCGTTGCCGGATCATGGGCAAAGGCCAACGGCAACTGCTCTGCCGCCGGGCGCTTCGTATGGGCTTTCTTGTCGTCACTCATTGCTACTGAAACAATCAACTCAGCTATACGGTCCGGAGGCGTCCGGGCCATCTTTCTGCGAAAGCGCGGCATGGCCGTGATAGAGGTCGCTGTCAAGATAGCGCCTGAGCGCGAAGCGCACGAGCACGCCGACCACCGCAGCCGCCGGCACCGCCACCATCAACCCCACGAAGCCGAACAGCGCGCCGAAGGCGACCAGTGCGAACATGAGCCAGACCGGGTGCAGGCCGACACTGTTGCCCACCAGCTTCGGCTGGAGAATGTTGCCCTCCAGGAATTGACCGGTGAAGAAGATGGCGAGCACCAGTGCGATCATCGGATAATCCGGCCAGAACTGCACCAGCGCCACGCCGACCGCGAGAATGAGGCCAAGGATGGAACCGATATAGGGAATGAAACTGATGGCGCCGGCGAAAAGACCGATCAGCAAGCCGAAGTTCAGCCCCGCCAGCGACAGGCCGATGCCGTAATAGAGGCCGAGAATGATGCAAAGCGACCCCTGCCCGCGCACGAAGCCGGATATGGTGGAATCCATTTCGCCGGCGATAGCGCGCACTGTGTGCACGCTGTCGCGCGGGATCCAGCTATCGACCTTGGCGACCATGCGATCCCAGTCGAGCAGCAGATAGAAGGCGACGACCGGCGTCAGCACGAAGAGCGAGATGATGTCGACCAGCGCCTTGCCGGAATTCCAGATCTGGCCGAACAGCGTGCCGAGAAAGCCGGCGCCTTCGGCCAGATATTTGGAAAAGTTCTCCTTGATCGCCGCGACCTGGCCGCTCACCCAGTCCGGCAGGAACGTATCGCCGGACGAGGCAATCAGCGCCTGAAGCTGGGACACGTAACCCGGCAGGCGGGCGATGAATTCCGACGTCTGGTTGGCGAGGACCGGAATGATGATGACGAGCGCCAGAACGAAGACGATGACGAAGGCGATCAGGATGACGACGGTTGCCCACATGCGCGACAGGCCGAGCCGCTCCAGCCGGTCGGCGACCGGATCGAGGAAATAGGCAAGCGCCATGCCCGCCACGAAGGGCAGGAGAATGGAACTGAACACCATGAGAAAAGCGATGAAAAGCAGGAGGGCAAAGCCCCAGAACAGAGCCTGACGCTTCAGGCTGGCACTGTCGATGGATGTCGTCATTCTCCGGTCCTTCCCGAGGCAATGTCCCAAGAGATAGGGCGCAGGGGTAAAGCGGGTCAAGGACCGGCGGTGGATCGGCCCGCACAGCGGTGAAAAAACCCCGCCATTGCAAGCATTGCCCTTGCATATCGCCCCCGCCCGTGCGAATTGCCTCGGAAAAGCCCCCGTGGACCCCTATTCAAGAGCGGAGAGCCCCATGACCAAGCCGGGCAAGAACGGCCTCACTTACAGCGACGCAGGCGTGGATATCGACGCCGGCAATCTTCTCGTGGAGAAGATCAAGCCCGCCGTCCGCTCGACGCGCCGCCCCGGCGCGGACGGCGAGATCGGCGGCTTCGGCGGTCTCTTCGACCTGAAGGCCGCAGGTTTCAAGGACCCGGTTCTGGTGGCGGCCAATGACGGCGTCGGCACCAAGCTGAAGATCGCCATCGACGCCAACTTCCATTCGACGGTCGGCATCGACCTCGTGGCCATGTGTGTCAACGACCTCGTGGTGCAGGGCGCCGAGCCGCTCTTCTTCCTCGACTATTTCGCCACCGGCAAGCTCGACCCGGATCAGGGCGCGGAGATCGTCTCCGGCATCGCCGCCGGCTGCCGTGAGGCAGGCTGCGCGCTGATCGGCGGCGAGACCGCCGAAATGCCCGGCATGTATCAGGGCGGCGATTACGACCTCGCAGGGTTTGCCGTGGGTGCGGCTGAACGCGGCGCTCTGCTGCCGGCCGGCGATATCGCCGAGGGTGACGTCATCATCGGCCTCACCTCGTCGGGTGTTCACTCCAACGGCTATTCGCTGGTGCGCAAGATCGTCGGCCTCTCCGGTCTCGCCTGGGATGCCCCGGCCCCGTTTGCCGATGGCAAGACGCTGGGCGAAGCGCTGCTGACGCCGACGCGCATCTATGTGAAACCGATTCTCAGGGCCATCCGCGAGACGGGCAGCATCAAGGCGCTCGCCCACATCACAGGCGGCGGCTTCCCCGAAAACATTCCGCGTGTCCTTCCCAGGCATCTGGCCGCCGAGATCGACCTTTCGGCGATCGCCGTGCCGCCGGTCTTCTCCTGGCTCGCCAAGACGGGCGGCGTGGAGCCGAAGGAAATGCTGCGCACCTTCAACTGCGGCGTGGGCATGATCGTCGTCGTTCCGGCCGATGCCGAGCGCGCTGTGACCGCCGCCCTTGAAGCCGGCGGCGAGAAGGTCATTTCGCTCGGCCGCATGATCGCGCGCGGCGAAGACGCACCGGGCGTCGTCTACAAGGGCACGCTTGGTCTATGAGCGGCGCGGCGCGCAAGCGGGTCGCCGTCCTCATCTCCGGCGGCGGATCGAACATGATGGCGCTCGCCAAAGCGGCGGCGCGTCCTGACTTTCCGGCCGAGATCGTCGGCGTCATCTCCGACAAGGCGGATGCGGGCGGGCTGGTAAAGGCCGATACGCTCGGCATTCCCACTTTCGCGCATGTCCGCAAGGATTACGCCGGCAAGGCCGAGCACGAGGCGGCGATCCTTGCCGAGCTTGCGCGGCTTTCGCCGGACATCATCTGCCTCGCCGGGTACATGCGCCTGCTGAGTGCCGAGTTCATCCGCGCCTATGAGGGGCGGATCATCAATATCCACCCTGCCCTGCTGCCGCTCTTCGCCGGCCTGCACACGCATCAGCGCGCCATCGACGCCGGCATGCGGATTGCCGGCTGCACGGTGCATTTCGTTACCGAGGGCATGGATGAGGGCCCGATCATCGCTCAGGCGGCTGTTCCGGTTCTGACTGATGATACGGCGGAAACGCTGGCCGCGCGCATCTTGACCGTGGAACACAGGGTCTATCCGGAAGCGCTGAAGCTCTTTGCCGAGGGCAAGGTGCGGATGGAAGGCGGTAAGGCCGTTTTCGCCCTCGCCTCCGGCGGGAAGCCGGAACAGTCCATCGTTTCCGTCTGACGCTTGCCGCCACGAGGCTTTCAGTTTTCCTTTATTTCCATGAAACGGATGCGGTTGCCGAACGGATCGGTGACCTGCACCTCAAGCCGCGTTCCCTCATCCTCCAGGCCCGGCTTCATGTAGCGGTAACGGTGCGCGGCCAGTTCGGCATGAAGCGCGCGGATACCTTTCATGTACACGACCGTCGTGCCCCCCGGCGTGGCGTCACCCGCATGTTCGGAAAGATGGAGCGCAAGGCCGCCGCGAGACACCTGCGTATAGAGCGGGAAATTCTCGCCATAACGATGCTCCCAGTCCACGCTGAAGCCAAGGAAGCCCAGATAGAATTCGTGGGCCTTGGCGATATCGAAAATGCGGATGATGGGAACGGCCCGCTCAAACAGGATCTTCGTTTCGCTCACTCCGGCACCTTGCAAGTATCGAGTGCCGCGCGGTTCAGCATGGCCCATTGCAGGAGCGTCACGGTCTTCAAATCACGGATGCCGCCGCTGCGGATCATTGCGAAGGCTTCGTCCAGCGGCACTTCCACCACTTCGATGAATTCGTGCTCATCATCCAGTCCGCCGCCATTCGTCACCCGGTCGGTGGCACTGACGAAGGCGACGAAGAAGGCGATCTTTTCCGTCAGCGTGCCGGGGCTGGCAAAGGCATCAAACAGATAATGCGCCTGCTCCACGAAGAAGCCGGTTTCCTCGATCGCTTCGCGGCGGATCGCTTCTTCGGGATGATCGCCTTCGAGAAGCCCGGCCGGCACTTCCAGCAGGAACGGCGGTTCGCCGGCGGCGAAGGCACCGGCCCGGAACTGACGCACGAGAACGACGATCCGGCGGGCGGCATCGTAAAGCAGGATGGCAGCGCCATGACCGTGGTCGTGCACCTCGCGCTGCAGCGTGACGGTGCGCCCGTCGGGCACGGTCTGCTCCACCGTCAACCGCTCCAGGCTGACAAAGCCCTGCGAAAGGGGCTCACGCCCGATCAGGGTGATGCCGCTGGTCTTGTCGTTCATGTCGTTACGCCTTCTGAAGCCAGACCTTGTTATCGTGAACCGCCGCGCCGCCATGGGGCGCGACCGGGTCCGCGCCGGTCAATATGTTGATGCCTTCGCCGTCCAGATGTGCCTTGTTGGGCCAGAGCCCTTCGGCGACGAGTACGCCGGGGCGCACGCTTTCGGTCACGCTGGCATGAATACGCAGATCGCCACGAGGATTGCCGATGCGCACGAGATCGCCGTGGACGATGCCGAGAGCCTCCGCATCCCTGGGGTTCACCATCACTTCCGGCCTGCCCTCCTTCTGCCGCGAGGTCTTCGTCTCGGCAAAGCTGGAGTTCAGGAAATTGCGGGCCGGTGACGTCGCCAGACGGAAGGGATGCTCCGCATCCGTCATTTCGATGGTTTCGACGTGATCGGGAAACGCCGGCAAGGCCGCGACCGGTCCCAACAGGCCGACGCTTTTCGGCGGGCGGTTGGGTGTGACCCCATTGATCCAGTCCGGCCGGAAATGGAACTTGCCGTCCTTGTGGCCGAAACCCTTCAGATAATGCGCATCTTCGAAGGGCGGCTGGCAATCCAGCCAATGCTCTTCGGTAATGCGCTCCAGCGTGGTGCCGGAGGGGCCGAGAAGCTTTGCGATGTGCTCCTTCTCCGTCAGCCCGAAGCCGGGCATGTGATCGACGCCGAGGCGCTTCGCCAGTTCCTCGATCACGAAGAGATTGGTGCGCACGGTCGGCGGCGGCTCGACGATCTTGGGGCCGATGAGAATATGGCTGTGCCCACCGCCGCGATAGAGGTCGTCATGTTCCACAAACATGGTCGCAGGCAGCACGATGTCGGCCATCTGCGCCGTGTCGGTCATGAACTGCTCATGCACGGCAACGAAGAGATCGTCACGGGCAAAACCGCGCTTCACCAGTCGCTGCTCCGGCGCGATGTTCATGGGATTGGTGTTCTGGATCAGCAGTGCAGTCACCGGGCCGCGATGGCGGAGCGCTTCGGCGTCTCCGGTCAGCACCCGGCCGATCTGCGACTGGTCGAGCATGCGGATGTCCGGATCGGCATAGGCCGTGCCCATCAGCGCCGCCTTGTCGAAGCGGAAGATTTCGCCGTTATTGTGGAAGGCCCCGCCGCCCTCGTATTGCCATGAGCCAAGCACCGTCGCCAGCGACAGTGCGGCATGCATGGCAACCGTGCCGTTGCGCTGGCGGGTGAAGCCGTAGCCAAGGCGGAAGAATGTTTTCTTCGTTTCGCCGACAAGGCGGGCGAAGGTCTCGATTTCTTCCACCGAAAGGCCGGTGATACCCGCGGCCCATTCCGGTGTCTTCGTCTTGAGATGCGCTTCCAGTCCTACCGGGTCGTCTGCGAACTTCGCCATATAATCCCGGTCGGCGTAACCGTCACGAAAGGCAATGTGCATGACAGCGCAGGCGAGCGCCGCATCCGTGCCGGGCTTCAGCACCAGCGGCAGGTCGGCCTGCTTCATCGTCGGGTTGTCGTAGATGTCGATGACGACGATCTTCGCGCCGCGTTCCTTGCGGGCACGCACGGCATGCGTCATCACATTGACCTGCGTCGCCACCGCATTCGTGCCCCACAGCACGACGCAATCCGATTTCGCGATCTCGCGCGGGTCGGGACCACGCAACGCGCCGGTGCCCAGCACATAGCCGGTCCACGCCATGTTGGTGCAGATCGTGCCCATGAAGCCGGAGTATTTCTTGGCATGACGCAGCCGCTCGATCGAATCGCGCTGCACCTGCCCCATCGTGCCCGCATAGAAATAGGGCCAGACGGCTTCCGAGCCGTGCGCGGCTTCCGCTTTCACGAAGGCTTCCGCCACCTCGTCCAGCGCGGCTTCCCAGGAAATCTCCTGCCAGTCGCCAGCGCCCTTGGCGCCCCGGCGACGCTTCGGCGTCATCAGGCGATCGGGGCTGTAGAGCCGCTCGGTGTAACGCGCCACCTTGGCGCAGATGACGCCAGCCGTGTAGGTGTTGGCATTGGATCCGCGAAAACGCCCGGCGCGGCCTTCTGCATCGAGATCGACCTCCAGCGCGCAGGCGGAGGGACAATCATGCGGGCAAACCGTATGGGCGATGGTGAATTTGGGGCTGATCGGGGTCGCAACTGTCATTGGTTTTGTATAAGCCATTTGACGAGCGGCCAGAAGGGCGATTTGCCCATGGTCAAAAGTTTTCCGCGGAGCGACACCCATGAATTACCGGCACATCTATCACGCGGGCAATTTTGCCGACGTGCTGAAACACGCGGTGCTCGCGCTCCTCATCCGCTACATGCAGAACAAGGACAAGGCGTTCCGCATTCTCGACACCCATGCCGGCATCGGGCTTTACGATCTGACCTCCGAAGAGGCGCAGAAGACCGGCGAATGGGTGGATGGCATCGGCCGGTTGATCGACGCCGAACTGCCGGAGAAGGTTGCAACGCTTCTCGCGCCCTATTTCGATGCCGTGCGCAGCCTGAACCCGGAGGGCGGCATCCGCTACTATCCCGGCTCGCCGAAGCTCGCCCGCATTCTCATGCGCCCGCAGGACCGGCTCTCGGCCATGGAACTGCATCCGGAAGACTGCCGCCGCCTCGCCCGCCAGTTCGAGGGCGATTATCAGGTGCGCGTGACGGAACTCGATGGCTGGCTGTCGCTCAATGCGCATCTGCCGCCCAAGGAAAAGCGCGGCATCGTGCTGGTCGATCCGCCCTTCGAGATCGAGGGCGAATATGAGCGGCTGGTGGACGGGCTCGCCAAGGGTTATCGCCGCTTTTCCGGCGGCACCTTCTGCCTGTGGTATCCCATCAAGAAGGGTGCGCCGATCCGCGAGTTCCACGAGGCGCTTCAGGCGCTGGAAATTCCGAAAATGCTGTGCGCCGAACTTCTCGTGCGCTCCGACCGCGAAACGACCGGACTGACCGGCTCGGGTCTCATCATCGTCAACCCGCCTTACACGTTGAAGGACGAGTTGCATGTGCTTCTGCCGGTGCTCAGGGAAAAGCTGGCGCAAGACCGATTCGCCTCCCACCGCGCCTTCTGGCTGCGTGGCGAGGACTGAAGCGCTATTCTTTCGGCCTCTCCAAAAACTGGGCGCGTTCGAACAGCAGAATGACGAAAAGCGCACCGATGAACGGCACGATGAGATAAAACAGGCGAAAGACCAATAGCGCCACGACGACGCTTGCCGGGTCCATATCGGGCAACCCCATGACGAAGACCAGTTCCAGCACGCCCAGACCACCGGGCGCATGCGAAATGAGGGCTGCGGAAAAGGACACCAGGAAAATACCGAGCACGACGACGAAGCCCGGATTTCCCGCTTCAGGCAGCGCGAAATAGATGATTCCGGCCGCGCCGATGAGTTCAAGCGGGCCGATGACGAGCTGCCGCGCGACGATGGATGGCTGCGGGTAAACCACAGAGACCGGCCCGATGCGGAACGGCCTGAGCTTGAGGAAGCTGCCGACGACATAGAGCGCCACGACGCCGAGCAATACGATGCCTGAAGCCCTGGAAAACTCCATGGGCAACACATCGGCGAAGCGCACGAGAATATCCGGCTCGACGACCAGAACGAGCCCCGCAAGCAGGATCACCCCAAGCACGAAAGTGCCGGAGCAGAGCGCGACCAGCACGCCCACTTCAGCCACTGAAAGACCGCGCGACGTATAGGCCCGGTAGCGCACCACCGCACCCGAGACGACCGAGGCACCGACATTGTGCGACAGTGCATAGGTGGTGAAGGAGCAGACGGTGATGAACAGCCAGTGCACCTTCCGCTTCAGGTGCAGCAGGGCAATATGGTCATAACCGGCAAGCGCGGCATAGGCGACGACAGTGCTGCCCCCCGAAAGAAGCCAGCCCTTGAGCGGAATGGCCGCGAACCCCGCCTTGAGATCGGCAAACGATAGGCCGCGCAGCTCGTGATAAAGAAGCCATACGGAAAATCCGATCGTTGCGAGGCCGACCACGAGCCAGAGGTATTTCCTGAATGCCATTCCGCTTACGCTTTCCTTCCCTTTCGGGCTTGCGAACCGTTTTCAAGCCTGAATGACAGCTTACCCGCCGGCTCATGGCAATTTCAACCGCGCGGCTTGCACGAAAACGTCAACGCTTGCTTCAAATCACGGCGGCGGAATGATACGAGCGGCTGTACCCTTCCGGACGTCAAGACACAAAAGTCGGTGGCATTCAGTCGTTGGTCGTGAAAGGACGGTCACCTTGCCCGTAACGCTCAGAAAATCATTGCCGCTGCTGATTCTGGCCGCACTGGCGTTTGGTATTTATCTTCAGGATCGCGGCAAGCCGGACCGGGATGCACCACCGGCGACGCCCATCGGAACAGCGCAGACCACGCCGCAAAGCTCCGCCCCCGCCGCGCCGAAGCCGTCAAACGCGGTACCGCGCGGCACCGGCTTTGATTTTTACGTTCTCTCGCTGTCCTGGTCGCCCACCTTTTGCCAGAGCGGACAAGCGCGCGACGGCGATCCGCAATGCGTGAAGGACACGCCGCGCGGCTTCGTGGTGCATGGCCTGTGGCCGCAGAACGAAAGCGGCTATCCGCAATTTTGCCAGAGCAGCGAACCGGAGCGCGTTCCCTCCGCCATCGGCCGCGACCTCGCCGCGTTCATGCCGTCCATGGGGCTGATTGGACACCAGTGGCGCAAGCACGGCACTTGCTCGGGCCTGTCGCAGACGGATTATTTCGCCGTATTGGCCGCCGCCTGGAACCGTGTGGCAATGCCGAAAGCCTATGCTGACGGGCGGCGCATGCAGAACGATTCGCCGAAGGACATCGAGGATGCCTTCATCGCCGCCAATCCCGGTCTCTCACCCGCCGGCATCGCCGTGACCTGTGATGGCCGCAGGCTGGACGAGGTGCGCATCTGCATGACCAGGGATCTCCAGTTCCGCACCTGCGGCGAAGTCGACCGCCAGGCCTGCCGCATCGATAACATCACCATTCCCGCCGCAAGATAAGGATCGCCATCCATGAAACTGCTCCAGTCCTCCGCCTCGCCCTACTCCGCCAAGGTGCGAATGGCCGCCCGTTACGCCGGCATCGCCTTCGAAGCGGAAACGGTCGTGACCGCCGACAGCCCGGCCGTGCTGGTCGATAACAATCCGCTTGGCAAGATCCCGACGCTTTTGCTGGACGATGGCCGCCCGGTTTACGACAGCGTAGCGATCAACCGCCATCTCGACCGCATTTCGGGCGGCAAGCTCTATCCGAAGGATGCCGAGGCAGCGTTGAAAACCGACGTTCTGGAAGCACTGGGCGACGGGCTTGCCGACTGCCTGCTGGCCATCCAGTACGAGTACCGGACCCGCCCGGCCGACAAGGTTCATCAGGGCTGGATCGACAAGCAGTGGACCAAGGCCAAGCGCGCGCTTGCCCTGCTCGAACGCGACCCGCCGGCCTTCGGCGAAACGCTGACCGCCGGCGACTTCGCATTTGCCGCCGCCCTTGGCTACCTCCTGATCCGCTTCGAGGGTCAGTGGGAAGCCGACCACCCGACCCTGCTCGGCTGGCTGGATGCTTTCAAGGAGCGCTTCCCCGCCTGGGACGAACTGAAGCCGCGGACCTGACATGCAAAAGCCCGGAGCGATCCGGGCTTTTTGCTTCTGCCAGCCTGAAAACACAAAAGCCGGACTCATCGCCCGGCTCCTGCGTACCTGAAATCAACCCAGGATCAGAACTTGTAGCCGACGCCGACCTTGACGGAATGTTCGTCGAGGTCAACCTTCTTGTTGCCCGACGCGAGGTCGAAGTTCTTGGCCTGGTAGTCGGTGTAACGGTATTCGACGCGAGCCGTGATCTTGTCGGTCACGAAGCCTTCAACGCCGGCGCCAACGGTGTAGCCGAGAGCCGTGCGGCTGTCAGAGGTCGTGGCATCCTTCACTTCGTTGTTCGAAGCGGCGAGACCGGCGGTGCCGTAGATCATGACCGGGTTCAGGTCGTAGCCGACGCGGCCACGGATGGAGCCGTTGACGCCCTGCGAGCCCTTGACGGTGCCGCTGAAGCTCTTGCCGTCCTTGCCCGAGTAGCCGATGTCAGCTTCCGGACCGTAGACGATCTGGCCGCTCTGGAGGTTGTAACCGCCGTAGAGCGAGCCGCCGAAAGCGCGGGCGTTGTAGTCCTTGTTGTTGCCGAAACGGCCCATTTCGTAGGTGGCGGCAGCACCGCCATAGGCGCCTTCCCAGTTACCCTTCGGGGCAGAGATAGGGTCGTTTGCGATCGGCGCTTCCGGAACCTGGTCGATGGCGTCAGCAGCATGGGCGCCCGAGAATGCGGCGACAGCAATGGTCGAGGCCAGAAGGGTTGCAAGAATGGTACGCATTGTCTTCTCCTTTTCGGTCCGCAAGGCTCGCTACACAGAACATGCAAGCAATGCGTCTAATCTGGCGGGAAATCCCGTCCGTTCCGAGTTTGTATTTTGACTAAAATTGAGGAAATGAAAGAGCCAAATTATGATTTCATTGTGGCGCAGCCGTGTTCAAAAATGGATGTTGCTACACCGCCACAGGGTATTTATTAACCATAACAATGTATTAATTCAACAATAACTTCATAACTCGTCGATCATTACTAAATTAAATTCAAATCTATCCGCTGTATAAATTTTCATAGCAACTGGACGCTTCCCCTATTCCATCCTGAGATTCAGGAATTATATCCTGTCCACGATGTAACGCGGCGGGAAGGGTCAAGAATTTGTCGGGGGATAGACAGGCGGCAGCACTGGTAACAGGTGGCGCAAAGCGTATCGGCAAGGCGATCGTCGAGGGTTTGGCCTCGCAAGGCTTTGCCGTTGCCATCCACGCCAACGGGTCGTTTGACGAAGCGCAAGAACTGGCCGGTACGCTTAACCGGGCCGGGTATCGGGCGGCAGCCGTTGGCGCCGATCTTCAGAATCTCGCGGAAACCTCCAGCCTGATCGCCCGTGCCACCGATCTCGTCGGCCCGATCGATCTCCTCGTCAACAATGCATCGACATTCCGCAATGATGAGGCAACCGCTTTCGACGCGGAAAGCTTCGATGCCCATTTCGCCGTTCATGTGCGGGCGCCGTCGATCCTCGCTGCCGCCTTTGCCGCCGCCCTGCCCGAAGACCGTCACGGCCTGATCGTCAACATCATCGACCAGCGCGTCTGGGCGCTCAATCCGCGCTTTTATTCCTATACGCTTTCCAAGGCCGCGCTCTGGACCGCGACCCAGACGCTGGCGCAGGCCCTTGCACCGCGCATCCGCGTCAACGCCATCGGCCCCGGTCCGACGATGAAAAGCGACCGGCAGGACCCGGCGGACTTCCAGGCACAGGTGGATGGCGTCATCCTGAAACGCGGGCCTGCGCTCGCGGAGTTTGCACGCACCGTCCGTTTTCTCTATGACACGCCTTCCATCACCGGCCAGATGATTGCGCTCGATGGCGGCCAGCATCTGGCCTGGGAAACGCCCGACGTGGCAGGAATTTCGGAATGACTTCAGGCAAGGTCCCCGACGGGGGCATCCTCTATGACGAAAAGGACGATGACGACGACGATATCGGCGCCGCCGAATCGATTCCGTCGGTGCTGTCGGCCGATTTCGACTGGAACGAGGGCTGGAAGAACGAGGCCGGACTGACGGGCGCCGACCTCATCGCCGAGTTCGTGAAGCATCTGCCGAACGCACCGGGCGTCTATCGCATGATGAACGCGGCGGGCGACGTTCTTTATGTCGGCAAGGCGCGCTCGCTGAAGAAGCGGGTCAGCAATTATGCGCAGGGCCGCGTCCATTCCAACCGGCTGTCGCGCATGGTGCGGGAAACCGCGCACATGGAATTCGTGACGACGCGCACGGAAACCGAAGCGCTGCTGCTCGAAGCCAACCTCATCAAGCGGCTGCGCCCGCGCTTCAACGTGCTTCTGCGCGACGACAAGTCGTTTCCCTATATCCTCATCACCGGCGATACCGATGCGCCGGCCATCTACAAGCATCGCGGCGCCCGCGCCCGCAAGGGCGATTATTTCGGTCCCTTCGCCTCCGCCGGCGCCGTGGGCCGCACCATCAATTCGCTGCAACGCGCCTTCCTCATCCGCACCTGCACCGATTCGGTGTTCGAAACCCGCACCCGCCCCTGCCTGCTTCATCAGATCAAGCGCTGCGCCGCGCCCTGCACCCACGAGATTTCCAAGGCGGACTATGCGGAACTCGTGGCCGAGGCGAAGGACTTCCTTTCCGGCAAGAGCCAGAAGGTGAAGGAGGAGATGGCGAAATCGATGAACGCCGCGGCGGAGGATCTCGACTTCGAGCGCGCCGCCGTGTTCCGCGACCGTCTGGCCGCCCTCTCCCACGTCCAGAGCCATCAGGGCATCAACCCGACCGGCATCGAAGAGGCGGACGTCTTCGCCATTCATCACGAAGGCGGGCTCACCTGTATCCAGGTCTTCTTCTTCCGCACCGGCCAGAACTGGGGCAACCGTGCCTATTTCCCGAAGGCCGACCCCTCGCTCAACGAAGGCGAGGTACTCGGCGCCTTCCTTGCGCAGTTCTATGACGACAAGCCTGTGCCTCGCCAGATCCTGCTTTCGCAGGAAGTGGAAGAGCGCGAGTTGCTGGCGCTCGCCCTTTCGGAAAAGAGCGGCCACAAGGTTCACATCCTCATTCCCCAGCGCGGCGAGAAGAAGGACATCGTCGGTCATGTCGAGGCGAACGCCCGCGAGGCACATGGGCGGCGGCTGGCCGAAACCGCTTCGCAGGAACGGTTGCTGAAGGGCTTTGCCGAAACCTTCGCCCTGCCTTATGTGCCGCGCCGTATCGAGATCTACGATAACTCCCACATCATGGGTACGAACGCGGTGGGCGGCATGGTCGTCGCCGGGCCGGAAGGCTTCGTCAAGAACCAGTACCGCAAGTTCAATATCCGCTCGACAGACATCACGCCCGGCGATGACTTCGGCATGATGCGTGAGGTGATGACGCGGCGCTTCCAGCGGCTGATCAAGGAGGAAGGTATTCCCGACCGCGCCCAGCCGCCGGTAGAGGAAGAAGGCTTCCCCGCCTGGCCGGATGTGATCCTGATCGACGGCGGTCAGGGCCAGATGACGGCCGTGCGCGCCATTCTCGCCGATCTCGGCATTACCGAAGCCGTGACGGCCATCGGCGTTGCCAAGGGTGCGGACCGCGAGGCCGGGCGCGAGCGCTTCTTTGCCGCCGGCCGGCCGGATTTCTCGCTGCCGCCGCGCGATCCCGTGCTGTATTTTATCCAACGTCTGCGGGATGAGGCGCATCGCTTCGCCATCGGCTCGCACCGGGCGCGTCGCAAGAAGGAAATGATCAAGAACCCGCTGGACGAGATCGGCGGCATCGGCCCGTCGCGCAAGCGGGCGCTCCTCCAGCATTTCGGCACCGCGAAGGCGGTTTCCCGCGCCGCGCTCGGCGACCTTATGGCCGTCGAAGGTATTTCAGAAACCGTTGCACGTCAGATATACAATCACTTCAACGACAATGGCTCGGATAGGGTTTGAAAAATCCGTAATGCCTCCATATTTCCGAGGCATAACGACACTTGATTGCCCTCGCCCGTTCAATGCATCCTACCGGCCCAGAGAGAATAGAGCACATCATGGCATCCCGCGCTTACAGCATCCCGAATCTGCTCACCTACGGCCGCATTCTCGCCGTGCCGTTGATTGTCCTGTGCTTCTTCGTGGAAGGCAAGCTCGCCAGCACCGACTTTGCCCGCTGGACGGCGCTGTGGATCTTCGTGATCGCCTCGATCACCGATTTCTTCGATGGCTATCTGGCCCGCATCTGGAACCAGACTTCGAATATCGGCCGCATGCTCGACCCCATTGCCGACAAGCTTCTGGTCGCGTCCGTGCTGTTGCTGATGGCTGCGGACGGCACCATTGCCGGCTGGTCGCTGTGGGCCGCCATCATCATCCTGTGCCGTGAAATTCTCGTGTCCGGCCTGCGCGAATATCTCGCGGCGCTGAAAGTCTCCGTGCCGGTGACGCGCATCGCCAAGTGGAAGACGACCATCCAGATGATCGCCATCGCCTTCCTGCTGGCAGGTCCGGCCGGTGAAACCGTACTGCCCTACACCCTGGAGATCGGCATTGCGCTGCTGTGGATCGCCGCCGCGCTGACCATGTACACCGGCTACGACTATTTCCGCGCCGGCCTCAAGCATATCGTGGAAGAATGATGCGGGTCCGGCTCGTCTATTTCGCCTGGATTCGCGAGCGGATCGGCAAGGCCGGAGAGGAACTCGATGTGCCGGAGACGATCGTCACCATCGGCGACCTCATTGCCCACCTGTCATCGCTCGGCGAGGAATACGCTGCCGCATTCGAAGTGCCCAAGGTGATCCGTGCGGCGATCAACGAGGAACTGGTGGAGCATGACGAGCCGATAGCCGGTGCCCGCGAGATCGGCCTCTTCCCGCCGATGACGGGCGGCTGAGCCATGACCGTGATCACAACCCGCGTCCAGCCCTCCGATTTCGACGCCGCCGGCGAGTATGAGGCGTTGCGGGTTGCGACGCCTGCGGCGGGCGCCATCGTTTCCTTCACCGGCCTGTGCCGCGATGAAGGCGGGCGGCTCACCGCGCTGGAGCTGGAGCATTATCCCGGCATGGCGGACAAGGCGCTGGGCCGCATCGCAAGCAATGCCGCCACCCGCTTCCCCCTGCTTGCCCTTACCGTCATCCACCGCCACGGCGTCATTCCCGCCGGCGGCAACATCGTCCTCGTCATCGCCGCCGCCAGCCACCGCAAGGCCGCTTTCGAGGCCGCGAATTTCGTGATGGACTACCTGAAGACCGACGCACCCTTCTGGAAGAAGGAACACGCGGCGGCTGGCGAAGGCGCATGGATTGCCGCCAAAGACAGCGACGACGCCGAGCGCGACCGGTGGGATGCGGTCACGGCAGGGAACGCTCCTTCCGGCTGAGCACGAGAAGCAGTACGAGCCCTCCCGTCACGGCGAAATCGCGCCACAGGATCGGGCCATACCCACTCCAGAACGTCTCCGCGACAGCGATGCCCGCCGCTCCCAATGCCGCCGCGAATGGCCTGTCCTGCCCGCCGACGGCGGCGATCAGCGCCACCTTCACACCGAAGACCAGACCGGACCCGAAGCTCATCGATCCGTAATAGGCGGTTGCCAGCATGCCACAAACGGCGGCGACAGCCGAAGCGGCAATGGCCGTCCATATGAAGACCGCACCCGCATCGACCCCGCAGAAGCGTGCCGCCTGCGGGTCTTCGCACACGGCCCGCCAGATACGCCCGAACCGGCTGTGGCGAAGGACGAGCATTCCGACCGCGACGAGACTTATCATCAGTGCCGTACTGACGACCTGAAGCACGGTCAGTCCGGCGGATGCGCCTTGGGCATCCGCCAACACCACCATCCGCTCCTTCATGAGCGGCGGCAGCCAGAGATCGCGCGTGCCGGAAGCGAGACGCGCCGTTTCCATCAGGACCAGCAGCACACCGAGCGAGGCAACGATGACCGCGTTGGGCGAGATCGCGGCCAGCGGCCGCAGCACATGGCGGGCAATGAGAACGCCACTGCCGATCGTGTAGGCAAGCGCCAACACCGCCGCCATTGCCAGCGCCGCCGGCAGAACCAGATACCAGGCGTTCCAGCCTGCATCAAAGCCTAGCGCAAAAACCTGCCCGGAAAAGGCGAACAGCGCGCCGAAGGTAATATCGACCCGCCGCACCATGCCGAAAATCAGTGCATAGCCAAAGGCCAGCGCAGCATAAAGCGCGGCCAGCGGCAGGGCATTCAACAGCAACTGGAGCCAGTAGATCATATCGCATTATAACTGGTAAAACGCGTTTTACCAGTTATAATGAAACATGGATTTTCAATGGACCCCTCACCGTTTCACCGGCGGCGCTCTCGCGCTCGATGTCGCCAACAGCGTCATCCTGCGTATCGACCCGCCCCGTAGCATCGACAGGTTTGCCGAGCCCAAGCAGCTTGCCGCCTTCCCTGAAGCGGCGATGGCATTTTCAGCGGAACATGTCCTGTTCGGACCGCTTGAACCCGTCGCGCCGGAGAACACAAATGGCTTTCTGCGCCTGCGGGAAGCCATCGACCACTATTTTCGCCGGCGCATCGAGGGCGAAGAGAACCGGTTGGCGCTGGCCACGCTTCTGGAGACTGCGGCGGCCATGCTGCGGGCGGCCCCTTCGCCGCAGGCACTTGAAGCACAGACGGCGCTTTCCGCGTTGCGGTTGATTGCCGCCCCGCAGGCGGAGGCGATGAAAATCTGCGCTCACTGCGGCTGGCTCTTTCTCGACCGCAGCCGCAACCGCAGCCGCACCTGGTGCGATATGGCCGTGTGCGGCAACCGGGTGAAGGCGAACCGATACTATCACAAGAAAAAGGGGACCGATCCATGATACGTCGCTTGCTGACCCTTGGCCTGATCGGCCTGACGCCGCTGCTGGCTACCTGCCAGCGCGAAGACGCGGAACCACTGAAGATCAAGGCGAAGACCTTCGTCTTCAACTATCGTGTTTCGACCGCCGCCTATATGCTCGTCCTCGCCCGCAATGCGCCGCTTCCCGAGGAAAGCTATGCGGAGACCCGCTACGAAAACCCGGCGGGCGGGGAGCCGATCACGGTTCGCTCACGCATCTTTCCCTTCTGGGAGAAGGTGACGCTGGAAAGCCCGGCTGTACACTGCATCGTCAAGGACCGGCCCTATGCGGTCTTCGTTCGCATTGTCGACGGACAGAACAAGGTGCTGCAAACACTTGAAACGTCGATCATCTCCAATCAGGACCAGACCGTGCTTGCCGCCCATCCGCTGGTGGTCGGTCCGGTCTATGCACCCAATCCGGACGTCTTCAAGCCGGATGGCAGCGTGGACTTCTCACCCGATCGGAACTGCCCGTCAGCCGGCGCTTGAACGCAACAAAAAACCGGAGCGTTTCCGCTCCGGTTTCTGGATTCGTTTCAATCACTTGAGGCCTGAACCTCAGAGACTGATTCAGCCGACGATTTCGGTTTCAGCGAACCAGTAGGCGATTTCCTGGGCGGCGGTTTCCGGAGCATCCGAACCGTGAACGGAGTTTTCGCCGATGGACAGCGCAAACTGCTTGCGGATGGTGCCTTCGGCAGCCTGGGCCGGGTTGGTTGCGCCCATGATTTCGCGGTTCTTGAGGATGGCGCCTTCGCCTTCCAGAACCTGAACGATGGTCGGGCCAGCGGTCATGGATTCAACCAGTTCGCCGAAGAAGGGGCGTTCCTTGTGAACGGCGTAGAAGCCTTCGGCTTCGCGCTTGCTCATCCAGACGCGCTTGGAAGCAACGACGCGCAGGCCGCTTTCTTCGAAAACCTTGGTGATGGCGCCGGTCAGGTTGCGCTTGGTGGCATCCGGCTTGATCATCGAAAAGGTGCGTTCAATCGCCATGTCAATCAGTCCTTTCGGTGGGAAGTTGGGCGCTAATTACCCGCCATCCCACCGGAAAACAAGGGGCTTCCGGCAATTTCACGCCGTCGTCACACTTCGCCCGATACCACCGTGCAGATCGAGCATGCGTTCGAACCAGTCAGCGGCGGGATCGTCGGGCAGGAAGGGCACGCTTCCGGTCACGACCCGCAGCCATTGCAGTGCGCCGAACAGGATGTAATCCGCAAAAAGCGGCCCGTCGCCGCCCATGAAAGGCTGGAAGCGCAGCATGTGGCGCAGCGGCTGGAGTTTCGCCGGGAAGGCTTCGATGGCGGCCTCGGCGGCCGTATCCATCTCTTCCAGCGTCTTGCCGAGCAAGGCCTCGCGGGTGCGGCGGAAATAGGCCCGATCCGCCTCGCCAAGCATGTCATGGATCTTCTTGATGGAGATCGCGGTGACCGCCGGGTGTATCTGTGTCTGCGACCACCCCTCGATGAACCGCGCCATGGCTTCGCCGCCCGGTCCTTCGAACAGCGAGGGGCGATCCGGATAAACCTCCTCCAGATAGCGGGCGATGGCGAAACTGTCGGCCACGACCCGCTCGCCGTCACGCAGGATCGGCACGGTCTTCGAAACACCGTCCTCCAGCCCGGGAATTCCAGTAAAGGGCGTGGGACTTTCCGTGAAGTCCAGCCCCTTATGGGCCAGCGCCATCACGGCCTTCCAGGCATGAGGAGAAAAGGGACGGCTCTCGTCGTGGCCACACAGCGTGTAGAGAATGCGGGTCATCGGGGCTCCTTGTCGATGTCACGCCATTGGAGCGTGGCGGCGGCGCAAAATCAAATCAGCAAAATTCATGAATGCCATCAGCCCCACAACGTCGATCGGCTGATAGGATGCCCGCAGGGCAATCGATCGACACCGGGAGAACCTATCGTGCTGCACCATTACCGCATGTTCGCCGACTATAATCGCTGGGCCAACCAGCGGCTTTACGATGCCTGCGCCACCTTGAGCGATGCAGAATTCAGGGCCGACAAGGGCGCCTTCTTCGGTTCGCTTCACCGCACGCTGAACCATATTCTGGTTGGCGACCGGGCCTGGATGAAAAGGCTGACCGGCACCGGCCCTGCCCCCAGGGCACTGGACGAAATCCTGTTCGACGCCTTTGCCGAGTTGCGCGCAGCGCGTGAGGCAGAGGACGCCCGCATCATCGACTGGCTCGGTGCACTGGATGATGATGCTCTTTCCGCCCTTGTCGAATATACACCGATCACTTCGCCCACCCCCGTCATTCAGAGACGTGACCGGGTACTGGCCCATGTCTTCAACCACCAGACCCACCATCGCGGACAGGCCCATGCGATCCTGACGGCGCTGGGCAAACCGTCGCTTCTTCTCGATCTCGTCTACTTCCAGCGCACCGACGGCGCGCAGTGGGGCTAAGGCCGCCGGTTACATCCGGTAGAGATAAAGCCGGGTCTGGCGGGCGTCATCCACGGAGATAACCCGCTCGGGCGCCACGCCCGGCACCGCGAAACTGTTGGACACGAGAAGCGTTCCGGGCCGCATCTCGGCCTTCGCCTTTTCGTAAAGACGCGGCATCGGCACCGGCGACAGGAAGCAATAGACGAGATCGTAACCGCCGAGATCCACATCCCACAGGCTGCGGTAGAGGATGCGGGCATTCGCCAGACGGCCGATGAACACCCGAGCCTTGGATATTGCGACCAGAAGCGGCGCGGTTTCGACGCCATCGATCAGGCTCAGGGGATGCTTGCGGGCCAGAAAGGTGACGACACCGCTCACGCCGCTGCCGAGATCAACCGCCCGCGTCGCCTTCGTTTCGGCCAGAAGGCCGCTCAACGCCGCAAAGGTGCGGCGGTTACTCATGTAGAACGGCACCTGTTCGGCGGTCCCGTTCCAGAACACCAGCGCCGAGGCGACAAAGGCGGCGGCATAGGCCCAGCCCGGCACGACCTCGTTATAGACAGTGGCGAGCGGCAGAATGAGCTGGATCGGCATCCAGAACGACCAAAGGCCGAAAAGCCGACCAATGATGGCGGCCAGCGCGCCCTGAAGGAGAAGCAACATCGGCACGCCGAGCGGCAACCGTCCACCCAGCTTGTAGAACAGCAGGAAGCCCGCAAAGACGATGGCCTGAGACGCGAGAACCTTGGCAAAGGTCAGAAGATGCTGGTTGAGGCGGCTCATGAATTCCTGCGTCTGCGCTTGTGGGACGGCGTGCCATTCACCTTTGTGTTTGCGCGCGCATCATGGTGCGGAGCTTGTCTGTCTCGTCCAGCCATCTTGCCTAGAGGGCGAAACTCGGCCAAAAGGCTGGCATGATCACGATTTCCGGCCTCACCGTCCGCATTGCCGGGCGCCTCCTCATCGAAAACGCCAACCTTGCACTGCCCGAAGGTGCCAAGGCGGGCTTTGTCGGGCGCAACGGTGCCGGCAAATCGACGCTGTTCAAGGCGATCACCGGCGAGCTTTCACCGGAAGCGGGTATCATCTCCATCCCGAAAAATGCCCGCATCGGCCAGGTAGCGCAGGAAGCGCCTGGCACCGAAGACGCGCTGATCGACATCGTTCTGGCCGCCGACAAGGAGCGCGCCAGCCTGATGGCAGAGGCGGAAACCGCCACCGATCCGCATCGCATCGCCGAAATCCAGACGCGGCTCGCCGATATCGGTGCGCACTCGGCGGAAGCGCGCGCCGCAGCCATCCTGTCGGGCCTCGGCTTCGACCACGAGGCGCAGAAGCGTCCGGCCTCTTCCTTCTCCGGCGGGTGGCGCATGCGCGTGGCGCTCGCCTCGGTGCTGTTTTCCGAGCCGGACCTGCTGCTGCTTGACGAACCGACCAACTATCTCGATCTCGAAGGCACGATCTGGCTGGAAGACTATGTGAAGCGCTATCCGCACACGGTCATCATCATCAGCCACGATCGCGACCTGTTGAACGAGGCGGTGAACTCCATCGTCCACCTCGACCAGAAGAAGCTGACCTTCTATCGCGGCCCCTACGACCAGTTCGAGCGCCAGAAGGCTGAGGCCGACGAGTTGCAGATGAAGGCCAAGGTGAAGAACGACGCGGCGCGCAAGCACCTGCAAAGCTTCATCGATCGCTTCCGCGCCAAGGCCACCAAGGCCCGGCAGGCCCAGAGCCGCATCAAGGCGCTGGAGCGCATGGGCACGGTGGCCGCCGTCATCGAGGACAATGTCGCGCCGATCATCTTTCCCGAGCCCGAGCGCAAGGCCGCCTCGCCGATCATCGCCATCGAAAGCGGTGCGGTGGGCTACACGCCCGGCGCACCCATCCTCAAACGCCTGAACATGCGGATCGATACCGACGACCGCATCGCCCTGCTCGGTTCCAACGGTAACGGCAAGTCCACCTTCGCCAAGCTCATCGCCGGAAGGCTTCAGCTTGAAAGCGGAGCGATGAAGCTTGCCCCACACCTCAAGATCGGCTTCTTCGCCCAGCACCAGCTCGACGATCTTATGCCGGAGCAATCCGCAGTCGAGCATGTGCGCCGCCTGATGCCGGAACAGCCGGAAGCCAAGGTGCGCGCCCGTGTGGCCCAGATGGGCCTTGCAACGGAAAAGATGGACACACCTGCAAAAGATCTCTCCGGCGGCGAGAAGGCTCGCTTGCTGATGGGCCTTGCGGTGTTCGACAATCCGAACCTGCTCATCCTCGATGAACCGACCAACCACCTCGACATCGACAGCCGCAAGGCGCTGATCACGGCGCTGAACGACTATTCCGGCGCGGTCATTCTCATCTCACACGACCGCCATCTGATCGAGGCAACGGTGGACCGGCTGTGGCTCGTGAACGGCGGCACCGTCACAAACTTCGATGGCGATCTGGAGGATTACCGCGCGCTGATCGTGCAGAGCGGCAAGTCAAAAGACAGTTCCGCCAAGGCTTCCGGCGAGGAAACGGTTTCCAGGGCCGACCAGCGCAAGGCCGCAGCCGACAAGCGCGCCTCACTTGCCCCGCTCAAGAAAAAGATCAATGAAATCGAGTCCCTGACGAAGAAACTGGAGACTTTGATTCAGGCGCTTGATGCGGAACTTGCGGACCCCAAGCTCTACGAAAAGAACCCCGCCAAGGCCGCCGAAAAGGCCAGGCAGCGGGGCGAAGCCGCCGCCAAGCTTTCACAGGCCGAAGAGCAATGGCTGGAGCTTTCCGCCGAATATGAAGAGGCGATGGCGGGTTAACACATTTCACCCGTCCATAAACCAAGCATTAACCATAATCGCAGAAAGTCGGGGGCATTGAATCCTCCCGCCGGTTTTCTGCATCATGCTTTCCAGAATTTTTACCGCTGTCATCGCCAGCAGCCTTCTTCTTGCCGGTTGCGCGGGCAAGCGTGAAATCGAGGGTTCGTCCTCGCTCAGGACCTCCTTCGTCCCCTCGCCTTCGCTGTCCAAGCCGAAGGATGCCGACGATCCGGTGCCGCTGTCGCCGGCCGCATGGATGCATCCGGGAAACCCGGCGAGCTTTGCCGGACGCACGGTGACCGTTACGCCCGGCCAACCCATCAAGCTGCGCGCCAAGGAAGTGGCACTGACCTTCGATGACGGCCCGGTGCCCGGCAAGACCGAGCGCATTCTCGCCTCGCTGGACCAGTATCACGTTAAGGCGACATTCCTGATGGTCGGCCAGATGGCCGCGACCTATCCGAAGATCGCCCGCGACGTGGCTGAGCGCGGCCACACGATCGGCACCCACACCTTCGACCACAAGAACCTCGCCGCCATCGGATTCGATGCGGCCATGGCCGATATTGCCCGTGGCGAAAAGGCCGTGGCCAAGGCGACCGGTGAGACGCCCGGCATCTTCCGCTTCCCCTATCTTGCCGACAGTCGCCGCCTGCGCGGCGCGATCGTTGCCAAGGGTGCGGCGATTGTCGATGTCGATGTCGATTCCAAGGACTATTTCCGCTCTTCGCCGGCGGAGGTCGCAGCCCGCACGCTTGCCGCGCTGCGCAAGCACAATGGCGGTATCATCCTGATGCACGACATCCACGCCCGCACCGCCACCATGTTGCCCGCCCTCCTCGCCCAGATGAAGGCCGAGGGTTACAAGATCGTGACGCTGAAGCCGGTGCATGGCTCCACCAGGACAGAGCCGTTGCTGGTCGCAAGCGCGGATTGACGCGGCTGAAGGGGACGCTCTGTCCCCTTCGCTTTCAGGCCTTCTTCACCCAGCGGCGTTCCGGTGTCTGCTGCCAATAGGTCAGCGCGTGACCTTCGGCCTTCAGGCGCTTCCACTCGCCGCGCGCAGCCTCCACTTCCTCAGGATTATAGCCGTCGAACATGAGGATGCCGCGGTCGTAACCTTCGAGCGAACCGGGTGTAGCCCCGTTCACGAAGAAGCGGATATTGGCCTTGTTGATGTTTTCCTTCAGAACGGTAAGCAGCACCGGCTGACGCTCGGGCTCCTCGCCGTCATCCGTACCATGCGGCAGGAACGCATCATCGCGATAGGTCCACAGATGGATGTCCAACTCGTCGCGCAGGTCGGGGTCCGTGAATTCCACGGCGACCCGCCATTTGCGCTCGAGACTTTTCTCGATCAGCGCCGGCAGCGCCTCATCGAGCTTCGATTCCGTCAGATGATAGAACAGGACTTCAATCACAGGCAGGCTCAGGATTCGTGGTGGGCGCGGACGAATTCATTCAGCAGGCGCACGCCGAAGCCGGACGCCCAGCTCTGGCTGATCTCGGTTTTCAGCGAATCCATCGCCGTCATGGCGATATCGAGATGCGCCCAGGGCGTATCGCCCACGAAGCGCTGCAGGAACTGCGCCGCCGTGATCGAACCGGCATAACGACCGCCGCTGTTCTTCATGTCGGCAAAGCGACTGTCGATGATGCGGTCATATTCAGGGCCGAGCGGCAGGCGCCACAGCTTCTCGCCGGTGGCAAGGCCCGATTCGGTCAATTCGCCGGAGAGTGTGTCGTCGTTGGAAAACAGGCCGGCATGATGCTTGCCGAGCGCCACGCCGATGGCGCCCGTCAGCGTTGCCAGATCGATCATCAGCTTCGGCTTGAAGGTTTCCTTGGCGTACCACAGCACATCGCAGAGCACGAGGCGGCCTTCGGCATCTGTATTGACGATCTCGATGGTCTGGCCGGAGAGCGAGGTCACGATGTCGCCGGGGCGCTGGGCATTGCCGTCCGGCATGTTTTCCACAAGGCCGATCAGGCCGATGGCATTCACCTTCGCCTTGCGCGCGGCGAGAACATGCATAAGGCCGGTCACGGCGGCCGCGCCGCCCATGTCTCCCTTCATGTCCTCCATGCCCGCGCCGGGCTTCAGCGAAATACCGCCGGTATCGAAGACAACGCCCTTGCCAATAAAGGCGAGCGGCGCTTCATCCTTCCTGCCGCCATCCCAGCGAATCACGGCTACGCGCGCCGGGCGAGCGGAGCCCTGCGCCACGCCCAGCAGGGCCCCCATGCCGATGTCCGTCAGTTCCTTTTCCGTCAAAATCTCAACCTTGGCGCCCACCGCCTCCAGCGCCTTGGCCTTTTCGGCAAATTCCACCGGACCGAGAACGTTCGGCGGCAGATTGACGAGATCACGGGCAAGAAGAACGCCGCCGGCAATCGCCTGGCGTTCGGCAAAGGCCACCTTCGCGGCGTCGGCAGCGGCGGTCACGATCGTGACCCGCACGCTTTCCGGCTCCTTTTCATCCGCGTCGTCACGCTCGCCGCTCTTGGCATTCTTGCCGGCCTTGGTCTTGAAGCTGTCGAAGGTATAGGCGCGCAGCAGCATGCCGAGGGCGAAATCGGCTGCGTTCTCGCCGCTCACGTCCACTTCGGGCGGATCGAGAAAGACGGTGACGGTCTTGGCGCCCTTTAGAACCGGCAGGCTGGCGCCGCCGGCGCTGAGAAAAGTTTCCGGCTTGATCTTGGCGGTAGCACCGAGACCCACGATCGCCAACCTGTCGGCTTTCGAACCCTGCGGGGCAAGAATGTCCAGCGTCGTATAGGCCTTGGCTTTGTAGGCTGCGACAGCCGCCGCCCTTGCGACGACGCCTTGCGGATCGGCAATGGCGGCACCCGCCGGCAGGCCATCGCCCGCCGTTTTCAACAGGACGGCCACGCCGCCGTTGATCTCAGCCGCATCGGCAAAGGAAATATCGAAACTCACGGACATGGTCACTCCAGATCGGAAACGCCGAAAAAGACCGGCAAGGCGGGGGGCGAACCTGTGGCGCGCCCGCATCTTTCCTTCTTGTCGGCTCTTCCCTGCCATTTTTCAAGGCCAGAGAACCAACGCCTGAAAGCGTCATCCGAAAAACACGCTCGCCGGAAAAAAGCGGTCAGACACATTTTTATGAGGGAGGCGGTGTCGCCAAGCGCCCACGAACCGCTTAGATAGTCGCAAAATTTACGCATCTTTAACCGGAGACCGGATGAAGCTCATCGAAACCTATATCCTCAGAAGGATTGCCCAGATGACGCTGGCGGCGCTGCTGCCCGTGCTGGCGATCATCTGGACGATCCAGGTTCTCGGACGCATCAATCTGGTGACCGATTCGGGCCAGTCCATCGGCTCGTTCATGACGCTGGCATCGCTCATCCTGCCGACCATCATCCCCATCGTCCTGCCATTTGCCGTGGTCATCGGTATCGCGCAGACGCTGACGGCCATGAACAACGATTCGGAGCTGGCGGTGATCGACGCAGCCGCTGCCCCGCGCAGCACGCTGCTGAAGCCTGTCCTGTTCTTCGCTGCCCTGATGAGCGTCTTCTCCTTTACCGTCTCGAACTTCGTGGAACCTCAGGTGCGTGGTGCAGCCCGCACCATGGTGGCGGCCGCCTATGCGGATCTGCTGTCGTCCGTCATCGAGGAGAAGAATTTCCGTTCCATCCAGGACGGGTTGATGGTGGAAATTTCCGAGCGTCATTCCGGCCGCGTGCTGCGCGGCATCTTCATCGTAGACCAGCGCGATCCGGCCTTCGACCTCGTCTATTATGCCCGCGAAGGCGCAGTCGATGCCAACGGCACGTCGCTGACCATGAAGGATGGCGAGGTTCACCGCAAAACTCCGGACGGCAAGATTTCGATCATCCGTTTCGATTCCTACGGTTTCGACCTCTCGGACATGACGAAATCGGAGGAAACACCGTTTCAGGCGGCCAGCCAGAGATCGCTCGCGTTTCTCATGAACCCCGATCCTGCTGACAAAAGCTTCCAGAAGCGCGCTGATTCCTACAGAGCGGAATTGCACAAGCGTCTTTCGGAATGGTTGTTCCCCTTCGTCTACGGGTTGATCGCTTTCGTCATTGCTGGTGATGCACGCTCTCATCGGGAAGCGCGCGTTCATCCATTGGTCTCTTCAATGCTCATCGCCTTCCTTCTGCGCTGGATGTCATTTTCGGCTGCCAATGCCACCGAATCGCAGCCGCAAATGGCGCTTGTCGTCTATGCCATCCCCCTAGCTGCCGGCGCGGTCGCAACCGCCATTATCATAAGTGGCAGAAAGCCGAGGCTACCCACCTTCGCACGCGACCGTCTTCGTTCCATATGGCTGTTTGTCGAAGGCCGGTTGCCGTTCCGGCGCAATTCAAGCGGTGGCCCGGCATGATCACTTCCATCCTCGGGGGCTACTTCGTCCGACGCTATGCCACGACCATCATGTGGTTTTTCCTGGGCGTCACAGGCATCATTTTTCTTGCTGATTTCAGCGAAACCGCACGACGGTTCTCGGACCTCGACGGCTATTCGGTGCTGGGAGCGGTCTACCTGACCGGCCTGCGTGTTCCACAGATCCTGATGCAGACGGTACCCTTTATCGTACTGTTCGGTGGCATGACCGTGCTGATTGCGCTGAACCGCAAGTATGAACTCGTTGTGACACGCGCGGCCGGCATTTCGGTCTGGCAGTTCATGACACCCTTTCTCACGGGCGCCTTTCTCGTCGGCCTTGCCACCGTTCTTGTTCTGAACCCGCTTTCGGCCTGGGGCCAGCGGCAGGCGCTCACGCTTGAAAACGGCTGGCGCAAGACCGATTCGAGCCGGGCCACCTTCCTGCCGTGGATTCGCCAGATCACCAAGAATGACGATGTCATCATCGGCGCCAAAACAACGCTCGAAGGCGGCACGCTGATGGTGGATGTCGCACTTTTCCACTTCGACACGGCCGGAAATATCATCCTGAGACAGGATGCGGCCTCGGCAAAATTGGAAAATGGTTACTGGCTTCTTAAGGATGTCAGCGAAACCCGGCCGGGCGAAATCCCTCAGCATCATGACGAACTGAAACTTCCGACAAATCTCAAGCCCGAATATATGGAAGAGCGACTGACCCAACCGGAAAGCGTTGCTTTTTATGAGATTTCGAGAAAAATCGAGATTGCCCGCAGTTACGGCATTCCGACGCGAGCACTCGAGACGCAGTTCCACTCGTTGTTGTCGTTGCCCTTCCTGCTCGTCGCCATGACGATGATCGCGGCGACTGTCTCTTTAAAATTCAGTCGGATGAACCAATCCCGCTCAGTGATTCTGGGTGGAATCCTCTCCGGCTTCGTGCTTTATGTCGTGACTGTGCTTGTCAAAGCATTCGGGAGCAGCGGTGTCGTGCCTCCGGTTGTCGCGGTCTGGATTCCCGTGATCGTGGCGACTGCACTCGGCGCGACGATTCTGCTTCATCAGGAGGACGGCTAGTGGCGGCAAAAGACCGCAAGAGTATCAGCATGCGTATGGCTCGCCTCATGTCCGGGGCGGCTTTGTGCTCCTATCTTCTGGTCGCCTCGGGCGCCGCGCTTGCTCAGGATGTGAAATCCGGCGAGAAGTTGCTGCTGTCGGCGGATGAAGTCGTTTATAACCGCGACGCGGAAATCGTGACCGCGACCGGTGCCGTCCAGATTCATTACAATGGCTACCGCATGGTGGCCCAGCGGGTCGATTACAATCAGAAGACCGGGCGCGTTTCCGCGAGCGGTCACATCGAAATGGTCGAGCCCGACGGCAATCGCGTCTACGCCGAAAATCTCGACGTGACCGACAATTTCGCCAATGGCTTCCTCAACAGCCTGCGCGTCGAAACCACGGACAACACACGCATTGCTGCCGAAAGCGGCGAGCGGATCGATGCGGACACGATGGTACTGAACAACGGCACCTACACTGCCTGTCTGCCCTGCGCGACCAATCCGCAGCGGGCGCCGCTGTGGCAGGTCAAGGCCGAGCGCGTCATTCAGAACGGCAAGGAACAGACGATTCGCCTCGAGAAGGCGCGTATTGAAGTGTTCGGCGTGCCGATCGCCTTCGTGCCGGTTCTGGAAGTTCCCGACCAGACGGTCAAGCGCAAGTCCGGCTTCCTGTTCCCGCGCATGAGCATGACCGAAAATCTCGGTTTCGGCGCGTCGATCCCCTATTACTGGGCCTTTTCGAATACCGCCGATGCAACGTTCACCGTCACCGGCTATTCGACGCAGGGCGCCTTGCTGGAAGGTGAAGTGCGCCAGCGTTTCGACATGGGTGAGCATACGTTCCGCGTAGCGGGCATCAGCCAGTTGAACAAAGACCAGTTCACCGCCAACACCAGCGACTCTGAAAAGGATCTCCGCGTCCTTGCCTCCTCAAAGGCCGATTTCCACATCAATCCCCGCTGGGCTTTCGGCTGGGATGCGATGGTGCAGAGCGACAACAACTTCGCCCGCACATATGACATTCAGGGCCTGAACCAGACGGTTCACACCAATCAGGCCTACCTCACGGGTATCGGCAAGCGAAACTATTTCGATGTGCGCGGCTATTACTTCGACGTGCAGGATGCCGATACGAAGAACACGGCCGAAAAGCAGCAGGCGATTGCCGCGCCGGTCATCGACTATCACTACGTGGCACCGGAAGCCGTGGCAGGCGGCGAACTGTCCGCCAACGTCAACTTCACGAATATCTCCCGCACGGATGCCGACATCAATGCGGCGCTGAGCAAGAACGGCTATCGTGGCCTTTCCGGCGTGAACGCCCGCCTGACCAGTGAGGTCGAGTGGAAACGGACCTATGCTACACCGCAGGGTCTGCTTTTCACACCAATCCTTGCGGCACGCGGCGATCTGCACGGTCTCGATGTCAACGCGCCGGTCGGCTACACCGGCTCATTCGAGAATGACGGCTTTGCCACGCGCTATATGCTGACGGCTGGCCTTGAAGCACGCTATCCGCTTCTCGTCGCCACCGGCTACGGCAGCCATATCTTCGAGCCGATTGCGCAGATTTTCGCGCGCCCGAATGAGGTGAACGCCGGCGGCTTGCCGAACGAGGACGCACAAAGCTTCGTCTTCGACGCGACCAACCTTTTCGATCGCGACAAGTTCTCGGGCTACGACCGTATCGAGGGCGGCACGCGCGCCAATGTCGGCTTCCGTTATACCGGCTCGCTGGACAACGGCTTCACGCTGAAGGCCATCGCCGGCCAGTCCTACCAGATTGCCGGCCTGAACTCGTTTGCCACCGACGATCTGGTCAATGCCGGGGCCAATTCCGGTCTTGAAGACAACGTGTCCGATTATGTGGCAATGGCCGGTCTCGACATGCCGAACGGCATTTCGCTGAGCGGCAGCGTGCGGATCGACAAGGACGATTACGATCTGAACCGCGCCGATACGACTGTCGCCTACACCGCCCGGGCGCTGCAGACCAGCCTGACCTATACGCGTATCAACGCGCAGCCGGAGTATGGCGACAAGAACGACAACGACATCATCCAGAACAGCACGTCCGTTCGCCTGAACGACAACTGGTCGGTGTTCGGTGCCGTGACCTGGGATATCAACGCCGATGTGCTCACCCGTCGTGGTCTGGGCTTCAGCTATACCGACGAGTGCATGATCTTCTCGATGGCCTTCACGGACACGCGTGACGTTGGCAACGAAAAGGCGAACGACTGGTCAATCGGCGCCCGGTTGAGTTTCCGCACGCTGGGCGATGTGGATCTTGGTGCCGATACGTTCGATACGTTCACCGAATAAGGCCTTGGCGCCCCTTGCCTGCGGCGGAGCCTTTGTTTCGCCGCAAGGATTGTGCAACTGGACGGGCGTATTATACAAAACAGTCTCCGGTTTCGGAGGCCGGGACAGTATGAGCGGAATCGATCAGGCACGTCCGGAACGACTCCCGACCGTTCCCCGGCAGACCGGTGACGCAAGAGGAATACGCGGGCGCTAGACCCGGCGAGGGAAAGGAAATGCCGATGGCTGTTGGGAAAAAGGCTGTGCGCGCCCTGATGGCGGGTGTCGTCGCATCTTCATTGTCTGCTGCGGTCGTGCCTGTTGCGTTTCTGGCGGCAACGCCGGCAAATGCACAGTCGAGTTCCACAGTGGAAGTCATCGTCGGTCGTACCGCGATCACCAATAACGACGTCTCCCGCCGCATGGCCTTCCTGAAATTGCAGCGCCAGAAGGCCGACCGCAAGATGGCGCGCGAGCAACTCGTTGACGAAACGCTGAAGCGTCAGGAAATCGCCCGCGTTGGTGCATCCGTCAGTCAGGATGACGTGGACAAGTCCTTTGCCCGCTTTGCAGCCGGCAACAAGCTTTCGCCGCAGCAGCTTTCGCAGATTCTCAACCAGGCCGGCGTCGGGCCGGAGCATTTCAAGGCTTTCATTGCCGTGCAAATGAGCTGGCCGCGCCTGCTGAACGCGAAATATGGCAGCGCCGGCAAGCTTTCCAATCAGGACATCGTCAAGCGCATGGCTGAGGCAGGCAAGAAGCCTGTGACCACCGAGTACATATTCCAGCAGGTCATCTTCGTCGTGCCTGCCGCAAAGAAGGCCATCGCCCCCAAGCGCAAGGCCGAGGCCGAAGCCGCCCGCGCCTCCTACCCCGGTTGCGCGCAGGGCAAGCAGTTTGCCAAGGCCTATCACGACGTGACCGTACGCGATCTCGGCCGCATGATGGTTCAGCAAATTCCCGATGAATGGAAGCCGCTGGTGGAGGCGGCCAAGGGCCAGACGACCGGCGTGCTCATCACCGACAAGGGCGCCGAGTTCCTCGCCATCTGCAGCCAGCGTCAGGTCAACGACGATCTGGCCGCCGAAATCGTGTTCCGGGCCGAAGACCTTGCCAATGCCGGCAAACAATCGGAAGCCAACCCGAACGAGAAGAAATTCCTCGATGAGCTGCGCGCCAAGACGCAGATCACCTATCGCTGAGCACGCCCAAGGATCGCCCCATGCCGAATGCCGTTTCGAGCCAGCTTCCCCTCGCCCTGACACAGGGAGACCCTGCGGGCATCGGCCCTGATCTGGCGCTGGTCGCCTGGACGAAGCGGGAGGAATACGGGCTTGCGCCGTTCATCTATGTCGGCGATCCCGACGTTCTGGCGATCCGCGCCCGTCTGCTCGATCTTGACGTGCCGCTGAAGACATCGACACCGGAAGCTGCCGCATCGATCTTCGCAACGGCACTGCCGGTTCTGCCCGTCCCCGCCGGCATCGACGTGGTGGCCGGTGAGCCGCATGTCGGCACGGCGGGCGGTACCATTGCCTCCATCGAAAAGGCCGTGGAACTCGCCACCTCCGGCAAGGCCAGTGCGGTCGTGACCAACCCCATCGCCAAGTCCGTGCTCTATCAAGCCGGCTTCAAGTTTCCGGGCCATACCGAATTCCTCGCGGAACTCGCCGCCCGAGCCACGGGCAAGCGCGACATGCCGGTGATGATGCTGGCCGGGCCGAAACTGCGTGCCGTGCCGGTCACCATCCATATTCCGCTGAAGGATGTGGCATCGCGACTGAGCGAAAACCTGATATTCGAGACCTGCCGCATTGCCGCCAAGGATCTGCGTGAACGTTTCGGCATGGCTTCGCCGCGTCTGGCCGTTGCCGGTCTCAATCCGCATGCCGGCGAAGGTGGCGCCATCGGCAAGGAAGACGAAGACATCATCGCACCGGCCGTGAGCCGCCTGCGCGCGGAAGGTATCGACGCCTTCGGGCCGCTGCCGGCCGATACGATGTTCCACGACGATGCCCGTGCCCGCTACGATCTCGCAGTGTGCATGTATCACGATCAGGCATTGATCCCGGCCAAGGCGCTCGGGTTCGATGATACCGTCAATGTCACGCTCGGCCTGCCCTTCATCCGCACCTCGCCGGATCACGGCACGGCCTTCGGTCTTGCCGGTCAGGGCGTGGCCCGCGAAACGAGCCTCGTGACGGCTCTGAAGCTAGCCAGCGAGCTTGCCGGACACGCCGGAAAGACGAACTGATGGCTGCTATCGACGACCTCCCGCCACTGAGGGAGGTCATTGCCACCCATGGTCTCGATGCCCGCAAGGCACTTGGCCAGAACTTCCTGCTAGACCTCAATCTGACGCAGAAGATCGCACGCACCGCCGGTTCGCTGGAGGGCGCGACTGTCATCGAGGTCGGCCCGGGCCCCGGCGGGCTCACGCGCGCCATTCTCTCGCTCGGCGTGAAGAAACTCATCGTCATAGAGCGCGACAGTCGCTGCCTGCCGGCGCTCGCCGAAATCTCCGATCACTATCCCGGTCGTCTCGAAGTCATCGAGGGCGATGCGCTGAAGGTGGATTTCGCTGCTCTGGCCGAAGCCCAAGGCGGCAAGGTGAAGATCATCGCCAACCTGCCCTATAATGTCGGCACGCAGTTGCTCATCAACTGGCTGTTACCGCCCGTCTGGCCGCCTTATTGGGAATCGCTGACGCTGATGTTCCAGCGCGAGGTCGGCCTGCGGATCGTCGCCGACGAGGAAGACGACCATTATGGCCGTCTCGGCGTGCTGGCGGGCTGGCGCACGCAGGCGCACATGGCATTCGACGTGCCGCCACAGGCATTCACTCCGCCGCCGAAAGTGACGTCGACTGTCGTGCATCTCACACCCCGCGACAATCCCCTGCCCTGCGACGTGAAAAAGCTCGAACGCGTCACCGAGGCCGCCTTCGGCCAGCGCCGCAAAATGCTGCGCCAGAGCGTGAAGGCGCTGGGCGGCGAGGCCCTGCTGGCCAAGGCCGGCATCGACCCCACCCGGCGGGCGGAAACGCTTTCGGTGGAGGAGTTCGTCACACTGGCCAACTGCCTGTAGTTTCGGCCGGCTATACCGGCTTGCCCTTCGACGTGGACATCGCCATGAAACTGAGCCGTCTCGTCCTTGCCTGCGCCCTCATTCCCGCCTCGTCCGCGCTGGCGGATGACATGCTCTTCTTCCGTTCGCCAACCGGCAACATCGCCTGCATGCTTGCAACCGGGGAATTCGCGGGCGCACGGTGCGATCTGCTGGAGTTGACGAAGACCTTCCGCAAACCGCCTACGGACTGCGAACTGGATTGGGGCTCTTCCTTCTCCGTCGATACCCGGGGCAAGGGGTATGTCGGCTGTGTGGGCGATGCTGTCGTTTCGCCCGATGCCTTCACGCTCGATTACGGCAAGTCCGTCACGCTTGGCACCGTTACCTGCACTTCAGAAACCACGGGCATGACCTGCACCAACGGTCAGGGCCACGGCTTTTCGGTTGCAAAGGCAAAACAGCGCGTGTTCTGACCCCGGTCATCCTTGCTACCAAAATAAAAGGGCGCCCGTTGCGGGGCGCCTTTTATTGTCCGGATGCTGACACTCTCAGAGCTTCGGCTCTTCCTCGAGCAGCACACGCACGAAATCGAACAGGCCGTGACGGCGGTCGCGGCGCAGGCGCTCGGCCTTGACGATGGACTGAACCGAATCGAAGGCGGTATCCAGGTCTTCATTGACAATGATGTAGTCGTACTCGCGCCAGTGCTCGATTTCCGAACGGGAATTCAGAAGACGCGTGCGAATGACCTCTTCCGTGTCCTCGGCGCGGCGGTGCAGGCGCGATTGCAGTTCGGTCATGGTCGGCGGCAGAACGAAGATGGAGACGACATCGGCGGCCATCTTTTCCTGCAACTGACGCGCACCCTGCCAGTCGATGTCGAACAGCATGTCGCGGCCCTCGGCCATGGCGATCTCAACCGGCTCACGCGGCGTGCCATAGAAATTGCCGTGAACCTCGGCCCACTCCAGCAGCGCATCGCTGTCACGCAGGCGCTCGAACTCACGCACCGAAATGAAGTGATAGTGACGGCCGGCGATCTCGCTCGGGCGGCGTTGGCGGGTTGTCACGCTCACCGACATGCCAAGCGTCGGGTCGGCTTCCATCAGCGCGCGGGAAATGGTCGACTTCCCGGCCCCCGACGGCGAGGAAATGACCAGCATGAGGCCGCGGCGATTGATCTTGGTGAGCGGCTTTTTGGCCGTAGTCATCGGTTACTCCAGATTTTGAACCTGTTCCCGGAACTGGTCGATCACGACTTTTAGTTCGATGCCCGCCGAGGTTACGGCGACCGCATTCGACTTCGAACAGATCGTATTCGATTCCCGGTTAAATTCCTGTGCAAGAAAATCGAGCTTGCGACCGACAGGCCCACCGGCGACCAGCAATTCGCGCACGGCGGAACAGTGGGCGCGCAAGCGGTCCAGTTCCTCGCGAATATCGGCACGAGTGGCGAGAAGCGCGGCTTCAACATGCAGTCGGTCTTGATCGAGCGATGAATTCGCGTCCAGCAACTGGTTGACCTGGGCTGCGATACGCTTGACGATCTCCGCCGGCTGGCGGGAGGGGTCGGCCTCAATGCGATCGGCGATGGCCGCGATCTGATCGACCTGGCTTGAGAGGACGTCGCCAAGAGCCGCCCCTTCGCGCTCGCGCATGCTATTCAAGCCATCAAGCGCCGCCTGGAAGGCGTCGAGCACGGCGGCATCGCGCACGGCGACCGCTTCCGGCTCATCTTCAGCTTCGCGGAAATCGATCAGCCCCCGAATGCCGAGCAGGCTGTCGAAACGCAGCGGTGCTGGATCGATGGTTGCGCCGAGTTCGGCCTTGAGCGCCAGAACCGCGTTCAGCGCATCATGGTTCACCACCGCCTCGATACGGTTTTCCGCCACGGCAAGCGTCAACCCGGCCTGGATATTGCCGCGGTTCAGCACGGAACCTGCGAGCTTGCGAAGATCGGCCTCGATACGCTCCAGCCCCGGCGGCAGGCGCAGCCGCAGATCCAGACCCTTGCCGTTGACGGCGCGCAATTCCCAGGAGAAGCGGTAACGACCGCTTTCGCCTTCGCTGCGTGCAAAGCCGGTCATCGAGCGCAGAGCCATCAGGTTTCCTTTCCATTGAAAAGACCGGGGCGATGGTTTCTCCACCGCCCCGGCGCGAATGCATGTTCTGGCCTGTCACGGCGTCTTGGGCGTCTCGGCGGGTGTTGCCGCCTGATCGGCCTGCAGCTTGCGCCAGCGCCGGACATTCGCATTGTGCTCGTCAAGCGTGGTGGCAAAAACGTGCCCACCCGTGCCATCGGCCACGAAATAGAGATCCTTGGTCTTCCATGGAAGCGCTGTCGCTTCCAGCGCATCGCGACCCGGATTGGCGATCGGCCCTGGCGGCAGACCTTTGATCTTGTAGGTGTTGTAAGGCGTGTCCTTGTCGAGATCCGACTGATAGATCGGACGGTCGGATGGACGCCCCTCACCGCCGAAAATCCCGTACAGCACGGTCGGGTCGGACTGAAGGCGCATGCCCTTGGAAAGGCGGTTATAGAACACCGAGGCGACATGGGCCCGTTCATCGGCCTTGCCGGTTTCCTTCTCCACGATGGAGGCCAGCGTAACCAGTTCCTCCTTCGACTTCAGCGGCAGTTCGGGATCACGACGCAGCCAGATCTGGTCAAGAAGCCTGTCATGCTGCGCCCGCATCTGGCTGATGATCTCTTCCCGCTTGGTGCCACGCGAGAACTTGTAGGTATCGGGGCTGAGCGATCCTTCCGCCGGGATGACCTTGGGCAGATCGCCCTCCAGCACCGGATCGTCCGAGAGACGGCGGAAAATCTGCGCAACGGTCAGACCTTCCGGGAACGTGATGGAATAGAGGATCGACTTGCCGGACTCGAGCAGATCGACGATCTCCTGCATGGAGGCGCCTGCCTTCACCTCGTATTCACCAGCCTTCACCGTGCGGTCGCCGAGATAGATCTTCGACATGTACTGGAAGATGCGTGCATCGCTGATCGCACCATTGCGCTCCAGATTGGTCGCGATCTCGCCTGTGCCCGACCCCGGACGGACGATGACATGGGTCGTGACCGCGAGCGGACCCGGTTCACGGAAGGCCTTGTTCACGTAGAAGAACACGCCGACAGCGACGCCAGCGGCCAGCACGACCATCGTCATCACAAAATTCAGAAAGACAACGAACTGGCTGCGGGCCTTGCGCGAACGCTTTGGCGGCTCCGGAACCTTTTCAGGGCGCAGCGCTTCGTTGGGCGACTTCGGAATGATCGGTCCCTTCGGTGCGCGCGAGGGCTCGCGGACCGGTTCATTGCTGTTCAGATCAGATGTTTCGTTCACCGGCGAATCTTTTCCTTTGGGCAAGCTCAACGAAATGCTGGAGCAATGCGGCGAAAACTAGTCGAGGACGAAACCGTCATTCCGGAGAAACCGCTCCGGAACGGGTTGCGCGGCGGGTCTGACGTCAGCCGGGGGGCCTCGCACGGCGAGCACCTTTCCAATCATGACGCCGACAGTCCTGCCGGGACAGCCGGGCATGCAGATGCCGGCCGGGTTCCCGACCGGCACGATCGGGCTTTCAGCCTTCGTAGCGCTTCATGACCACGGAAGCATTGGTGCCCCCGAAGCCGAAGGAGTTCGACACCGCCACATTGACTTCCCGCTTGCGGGCAACGTGGGGCACGAGGTCGATCCTGGTGTCGACGTCGGGATTGTCGAGGTTCAGCGTCGGCGGCACGATGTTGTCACGGATGGCGAGTGTCGCGAAGATCGCTTCGACCGCGCCCGCTGCACCGAGCAGGTGACCGATGGCCGACTTGGTGGACGACATGGACACCCGCGATGCGGATTCGCCAACAAGCCGCTCGACCGCACCGAGTTCGATCGTGTCTGCCATGGTCGATGTGCCATGCGCGTTGACGTAATCGACATCGGATGCGCCAAGGCCAGCGCGCTTCAGCGCCATAGCCATGCAGCGATAGGCACCGTCGCCATCCTCGCTCGGAGCGGTGATGTGGTGCGCATCGCCGGACAGACCGTAACCGACCACTTCGGCATAGATCTTCGCGCCGCGCGCCTTGGCATGCTCAAGCTCTTCGAGAACGACGATGCCAGCACCTTCGCCCATGACGAAACCATCACGGTCGCGATCATAGGGACGCGACGCCATCTGCGGATTGTCGTTGTGCTGGGTGGAGAGCGCCTTGCAGGCGGCAAAGCCGGCGAGCGAGATGCGGCAGATCGGCGATTCTGCACCGCCGGCGACCATCACATCGGCGTCGCCAAGCGCGATCAGGCGGCTGGCATCGCCAATGGCGTGCGCGCCCGTCGAACAGGCCGTAACGACGGCATGGTTCGGACCGCGCAGCTTGTGACGGATCGACACCTGCCCGGAAACAAGGTTGATGAGACGTCCCGGAATGAAGAAGGGCGAAATGCGGCGCGGGCCCTTGTCGCGCAGCGTGTAGCCGGCCTCGACGATACCTTCCAGACCACCGATACCCGAACCGATCATCACGCCCGTGGCGATCTGGTCCTCATCCGTCTTGGGGTGCCAGTCGGCATCGGCCAGCGCCATGTCGGCAGCGGCCATGCCATAAACGATGAACGGATCGACCTTGCGCTGTTCCTTGGGATCGACCCACTGGTCGGCATTGAAGGTGCCGTCCGTGCCATCGCCGAACGGCAGGCGGCAGGCGATCTTGGCGGGGAGGTCATCGACTTCGAATTCGGTAACGCGGCGGGCGGCATTGCCACCTGCCAGCAAACGGGACCAGGTAATCTCGGCGCCTGCCCCAAGCGGGGACACCATGCCGATACCGGTGATAACGACACGTCTCATCGTCCGCGACCTCCCGAAACTTTTCTTGGCTATTGCTCTGTTTCACGCCACCGCGCGCCACAGGGAATTTGACATATTGGCACGCCAGTCACACTCACAAGCGGACTGGCAGGCTGAATTTTCAACGTGATAAGATTTTCCGAGGAACGCGGCGAAGCAGCTATGGCCGCCCGCCGGTTCACACTCGAAAACGAACCTGATGGGAATCAGGCCTGAGCCTTTTCGATGAACTTCACGGCGTCGCCAACCGTGAGGATCGAGTCAGCAGCGTCGTCCGGGATTTCAACGCCGAACTCTTCTTCGAAGGCCATGACCAGTTCGACGGTGTCGAGCGAGTCCGCGCCCAGATCGTCGATGAAGCTCGCGCCTTCGACAACCTTGTCGGCGTCCACACCAAGATGGTCAATAACAATTTTCTTAACGCGTTCTGCGATATCGCTCATGTCGGTTTCCTCGACCGTTAACTTCATTCCCCGGGAGACACACAGTCACCCCGGACCCTGGTTGAACCGAGAAAAGAACAGTCGTCCTTTCCACAGGTACCCCCCGCTCAACCCCGCTGCAAGAACGGGACCGCCGTCGAGGCGTACCCTCCCTCTTTTTCAGGGGCGACTGATGTCAGTCTCGGCCCGCTTAACATGGTTTAAGCCCGCCGCAAAGCCTGAAAATCGCCCTGAACACTGGTGAAGGGCGGTTGAACACAGGTCAAACGCCCTTCAACCAATCAGATCATCGCCATGCCGCCGTTGACATGCAGCGTCTGTCCGGTGACGTAGCTTGCTTCCGAGGAGGCGAGATAGAGAACGGCGGAAGCAATCTCCGCGCCGGTGCCCATGCGCTTCATCGGGATGGAGCCGAGAATGCCATCCTTCTGCTTGTCGTTCAGCTTGCCAGTCATGGCCGACTCGATAAAGCCGGGGGCGACGCAGTTGACGGTCACGTTGCGGCTGGCGATTTCCTGCGCCAGCGACTTCGAGAAGCCGATCATGCCCGCCTTGGATGCGCAGTAGTTGGCCTGGCCGGGATTGCCGGTAACGCCGACCACCGAGGTGATGTTGATGATGCGGCCATAGCGGCGCCTCATCATGGCGTGCGTCAGTTCGCGCGTCAGGCGGAACACCGCCGTCAGGTTGACCTCGATCACCGCATCCCAGTCCTCGTCGCTCATGCGCACGAAAAGACCGTCCCTGGTGATGCCGGCATTGTTGACGAGAATGTCGACACCGCCCATTTCGGCCTCGGCCTTCTGACCGAGCGCCTTGACCTCATCACGATCCGAAAGGTTCGCGGGAAAGATAAAGACGCGCTCGCCGAGTTCGGCGGCCAGCGCCTCCAGCTTTTCCTTGCGTGTGCCGTGCAGGCCGACGGTTGCGCCGCGAGCGTGCAGCGCCCGGGCGATTTCCTCGCCGATGCCGCCGGTTGCGCCCGTCACCAGTGCCTTGCGGCCGGTCAAATCGAACATTGTCCTGTTCCTTCCTTTAAATTCGGGTTCAGCCGTTCAGCGCAGCGAGCGCCGCATCAATGTCGGCGGCCGTGTTTACGGCGACGCCGGCGACGCGCTTGTCGATGCGCTTGGCAAGGCCGGTCAGCACCTTGCCGGTGCCGATTTCATAAAGCGTGGTCACACCGTTTTCTGCGAACCATTCAACGGTTTCGCGCCAGCGGACGCGGCCCGTGACCTGCTCGACCAGAAGCTTGACGATGGTCTCTGCGTCGCTGACCGGCGCCGCCCGCACATTGGCGACGACCGGCACGACCGGGTTCTTCGCCTCGACCTTGGCCAGCGCTTCGGCCATGGCTTCGGCAGCTGGGCCCATCAGGGCGGAATGGAAGGGAGCGGAAACCGGCAGCATCAGCGCGCGCTTGGCGCCCTTTTCGGAAGCAAGGGCCGCGGCCTTTTCAATCGCGGCCTTCGAGCCGGAGATCACGAGCTGGCCGCCGCCATTATCATTGGCGATCTGGGCAGCGCCGAGTTCTGCGGCTTCGGCGCAGACGGCTTCGACCACATCCGCCTCAAGGCCGATGATGGCGGCCATGGCGCCTTCACCCACCGGAACGGCAGCCTGCATGGCATTGCCGCGAATGCGCAGCAACCGGGCCGTATCGGCCAGCGAGAAGGTGCCGGCGGCACAGAGCGCGGAATACTCGCCAAGCGAGTGACCGGCAACGAAGGACACCTTGTCATTGAGGCTGAAGCCGCGCGCCTCGAGCACACGGATGGTCGCAACCGAAACGGCCATCAGCGCCGGCTGGGCGTTGGCCGTCAGCGTCAGCTCGTCTTCCGGCCCGTTCCACATCGTGTCCGAGAGCTTTTCGCCAAGCGCCTCGTCCACTTCATCGAATACGGCTCGCGCCTCGGCGAAGTTGTCGGCCAGTTCGCGGCCCATGCCGACGGCCTGACTGCCCTGCCCAGGAAATGTGAATGCCACGCTCATTGGGGTTCGTCCCTTCCCGTTAATTTTTTCTTTCCATTCACATTCTCAAGCGTCAAGTCAATAGAAAGGCCGGTAAAGGCTGCAAGAAGCACGGGAAACAGGCATTTTTCGATGGTTGATAAATTTGGGGCAATCCTGCTTGCGCCCCGGCGATTCCGCATTAAATTTGCGGCACTGCAAAACCCCTCTGCTTTCCCCCGGAGCCTTTCCCATGAAATACCACCCGCTTGGCCGCACAGGCCTTACCGTGTCCGAAATCTGCCTGGGCACGATGACCTGGGGTACCCAGAACACCGAGGCGGAAGCCTTCGAACAGATGGATTACGCGCTGGCACACGGCGTCAACTTCTTCGATACGGCCGAACTCTACCCCACGACGCCGCTTTCACTCGATACCTATGGCGATACGGAAACCATCATCGGCAACTGGTTCAAGGCCCGCAACAACCGCAGCGAGGTCATTCTGGCTTCCAAGGTTGCCGGTCCGGGCCGCGCCTATATCCGCGACGGTCGCCCAATGGACCCGGACGGCATCCGCGCGGCGCTCGATGCCAGCCTGAAGCGCCTCAAGACCGATTATATCGACCTCTATCAGGTCCACTGGCCGAACCGTGGCACCTACCATTTCCGCAACTCCTGGAATTTCGACGCCTTCAAGCAGGACAAGGAAAAGGCAAAGCTCGATATCGAGATCGTGCTGACGACGCTCGGCGAAGCGGTGAAGGCCGGCAAGATCCGCCATATCGGCCTGTCGAATGAAAGCGCCTGGGGCACGCTGCAATATCTGCGCCTTGCGGAAGAAAAGGGCCTGCCGCGCGTCGCCTCCATCCAGAACGAATACAACCTCCTCTACCGTACCTTCGATCTCGACCTCGCCGAAGTCGCCCATCATGAGGATGTCGGCCTCCTGCCCTACTCGCCGCTCGCCGCCGGCATTCTCACCGGCAAATACCTGAACGGCGCGAAGCCGGCCGGTTCACGCGCAACGATCAACGGCGATCTCGGTGGACGCCTCCAGCCGTTGCAGGAACCGGCGGTGGCGCTGTATGCGGCGCTGGCGAAGCAGCACGGCCTCGACCTCACACAGATGGCGCTGGCCTTCTGCCTGACGCGTCCGTTCAACACCTCCACCATCATCGGCGCCACGACGATGGAACAGTTGAAGACCGATATCGGTGCCGCAGACATCACGCTATCGGCCGAGGTTCTCGCCGGGATCGCCAAGATCCACCGCGAACACCCGCTGACAATCTGACAGCTTGAAATGATGGGCAATCCTCAGGGTTGCCCATTAATTCTTCATCAACCCAGAGAAATCATAATTCCCGAAAAGATTGCATCTCAAGACAATTATCTTTTCGGGATTGCACCATGATCGACATCACATCTTCATCCGCCGTCAGCGTTTCCGGCAAGCATGCGCTGCAATTGCTGGAAAATGCCCGGGCGGTCCAGTCGGATGGAGAGCACACCTATACCGCAAACGGCAGTTTGCAGGTCAGTTCGGCCAACGATACCGGCGCCCTCGTCGCCTCGATCATCAAGCTGATCATGGATGCGAAGGGCAACACGCTGCTGACCATCGCCGCCACCGGTGGCGACAGTACGGCCAGCGCCCGGACCGGCGACGGCAACGATACGATCCGCATGAGCGTTTCAAAGATCACGGGGATCGAGGCGGGTGACGGCAACGACTATATCAATGCCACCGCCGAGGGCGGTAGCGAAGCCTATAGCGCGCCCTACTGGGAAGGAATCAGCAGTGTTTCCGGGGGAGATGGCAACGACACGATCCTGCTTTCGAGCGATGGCACCGTCAAAAGCGTGTCCGGCGGCAACGGCGATGATGCGATGGTCATCACCGCCCGCTACCATGCCTTGGCGATCGACGGGGGAGACGGGCACGACATGATCCGGCTGGACACGGGCAGCGTGGTCGCCCTCAATGGCGGCGATGGAAACGACCACATCAATCTGAGCGCGCGGGGAACGATCCACGCCGTTTCCGGTGGCAAGGGCGACGACACCGTCATCATCGACAATCAAGGCAAGTGGGCCGCCAGCTACTATTACGCCATAGGCGATGGGCAGGACACACTATCCACCAATGCCGCCATCGAAATCCACGCCTTCTCCGAAACCGGCACCGCACGCTACAACATCGCCGATGCGCGGATCGAGCGCGACGGCAATGTCGTCACCCTTTCCTTCGGAAACGACAATGACAGCCTGAGGATCGAGTTTACCGGGGCCATGGCGGAGGCCGAGCAGTATGCCTTCACCTATAACGCAGCCATCGGCTCGCTGATGATTCATGATGCAGCCACACCCGCATCGGACCTCACGACCTTCGTGACGTCGTTCACGCGACCGCAAAGCGCCTGATTATTGCCGGTTCCCCTTGCCTTTACGCTGAAAATGCGTATAAGCGCGCTGTTCGCAACACCCGGTCATCCGGCTGGTGGCTGAACGGAGGGCCGGTTTTTCCTTCCTCGGAAAGAGAAACCGCAGGACCAAAAGGGTTCGGCCTCCCGTGTCTCCGCTCTCGACCGTCTCGGACAAAACGCTTTTCTTGCCGGGCCTTCAGAAGCCCCAGGAGCAGTCGTTGAGGCTTGGCGCCGTAATCGGGTTGCGCGAACGGATACCGGACAGTCCGGTGTTTCAAACGCAAGAAAGGCAAGCTGTAATGGCTCTCTACGAACACGTTTTCCTTGCTCGGCAGGACATGTCCGCCCAGCAGGTCGATGCGCTCATCGAACAGTACAAGGGCGTCGTCGAATCCTTCGGCGGCAAGGTTGGCCGTATCGAGAACTGGGGCCTCAAGTCCCTGACCTACCGCATCAAGAAGAACCGCAAGGCTCACTACGCCCTGCTCGACCTCGATGCCCCGGCTGCGGCCATCTTCGAACTGGAGCGCCAGCAGCGCATCAACGAAGACGTCCTGCGCTACCTGACGGTTTCTGTCGAAGCCCACGAAGAAGGCCAGTCGGCCATGCTTCAGAAGCGCGACCGTGACGACCGTCCGCGCCGCGACGGCGACCGTCCGGACCGTGGCCCGCGCGAAGACCGCGGCCCCCGCGAAGATCGTGGTCCGCGCCGTCCGCGCGAAGACCGCGCGTGAACTGACAAGAGGAGTTAAAGACAATGGCTGAAGTTTCCTCCGCACCGGTTCGTCGCCCGTTCCACCGCCGTCGCAAGACCTGCCCCTTCTCCGGCGCCAACGCACCGAAGATCGACTACAAGGACATCCGTCTTCTGCAGCGCTACATTTCCGAGCGTGGCAAGATCGTTCCTTCCCGCATCACGGCTGTTTCGCAGAAGAAGCAGCGCGAACTGGCCAAGGCCATCAAGCGCGCCCGCTTCCTCGGCCTGCTGCCCTACGTGATGTCCTGATTTGACTTGCAAGGTCGCCTCCGGGCGGCCTTGCATCCCTTCCGTGTTGGGCGCGGATCGGAACCCGGGGGACATCCCCTGAAAACCCCATGTTGAGGCGCGGCCAATGGCCGGTAACGCCCCTAACTGCCAAGATGCAGGACAGCGAACGTGAACGGACTGAACAGGACAGTGCTGCTGACCGGCTTTCTCGCCGGCGTGACCGCCGCCCTTCTGGGCTACGGCGCAGGCGTTCGTTCGTCCCTTTCCTTCGTTCTCTATGCCGCGTCCGCCCTGCCGGTTCTGATTGCCGGCCTCGGTTGGGGCCTGCGCGCTGCGGCCGTTGCCGTCGGCGTCGCCGCCATCGTTGGCAGCCTTCTGATTTCGCCGATGTTCGCGCTGACCATGGGCATCTTCACTACCGTCCCGGCCTGCTGGATCAGCCATCTCGCCAACCTGGCGCGCCCGGCTTCCGAAATCGGCGGCCCGGACGACCAGCTTGCCTGGTACCCCCTGCCCGACATCCTGCTGCACCTGTGCGCTCTGGTAACGGCGGCCGTCATCATTCTCGGCACAATGATCGGCTTCGGCCCGGACTTCATCGAACGACTCGTCGAGGCCATGGCGAAGACCTTCGCCGATCAGCCGAACGGCATGATGCTCGATCCCGCCGTTCTGCTCAGCACGCAGAAGACGCTGCTCATCACCCTGCCGATGATGCAGGCCGGCATGTGGCTCATCATGCTGTTTGCCGCCTATTACTTCGCAACACGCGTTGTGTCCCAGTCCGGCCGCGGCGTTCGTCCGCGTGAGGACATGCCCTCTTCGCTGCGCATGCACCGCAACGCGATCTTCATCATGCTGGGTGGCGTGGCGCTGACCTTTCTCGGCGGCGCTCCCGCCATGATCGGCGCGACCGTGACCGGCGCGTTCGGTGCCGGCTTCCTGATCGCCGGCTTTGCCTCACTTCACTTTCGCACGCGCGGCAAGGATTTCCGCACGCCGCTGCTGGTGCTCGCCTACCTCTCGTCGGTGCTGCTGCTGCCGGCCCTCGTCATTCTCGCGATCGGTCTTTCCGATACGCGCCGCGCCTTCGCCCTGACCCCGGTCAAGGCTGGAAATACCCCTGAATCCTGAGACAATCGAACAAACGAAAGGAAACTCCCATGGACGTTATTCTCCTGGAACGCATCGCCAAGCTCGGCCAGATGGGCGAAACCGTCAAGGTTCGCGACGGCTACGCCCGTAACTACCTGCTGCCGCTCGGCAAGGCGCTGCGCGCCAACGAAGCCAACAAGAAGCGCTTCGAAGCTGAACGCACGGTTCTCGAAGCCCGCAACCTGGAACGCAAGTCCGAAGCCCAGGCCGTTGCCGAAAAGCTCGACGGCAAGTCCTTCATCGTCGTGCGCGCCGCTGGCGAAACCGGCCAGATGTACGGCTCCGTTGCTGCCCGCGACGTTGCTGAAATCCTCGCTGCCGAAGGCTTCAACGTTGCCCGTAACCAGGTCGAGCTGAACCACCCGATCAAGGCCATCGGCATCCACAAGGTGACCATCCACCTGCACGCCGAAGTCGAAATCGCCGTCGAACTGAACGTTGCCCGTTCGGCCGAAGAAGCCGAGCGTCAGTCGAAGGGTGAAGACCTGACGTCCGTCGACGCCATCTACGGCGTAGACGAAGACGCCCTGAAGCCGGAAAACTTCTTCGACCCGGACGCTCTGGACGAAGAAGAAGACGCCTGATCAGGCATCCCTTCGCGGGATTGCGGAAACGCCCGGTTCGCCGGGCGTTTTCTTTTTGTAGAATGGGCGTTCGCTGTGATTCGCCGTCAACAGGCGCGAAAGATATTTTCGCAGCGCCTGTGAATCGCTGTGGACGGGGTCTTCGGCCATAGGCCCGGCAGGCCTTACGGATTAGTATCTCACGATCGTAACGGGACGGAACCATGAACGACGCGGCACGCAAACTCACCGACCCCGCACGGGGAGCCGAGGGCTTCCAGCGCGAAGCGCCGAACAACATCGAGGCCGAGCAGGCATTGCTGGGCGCCATGCTCGTCAACAACGATGCCTTTTACCGCGTTTCCGACTTTCTGAAGCCGGTTCATTTCTATGAGCCGCTGCACCGGAAGATTTTCGAAGTCGCGGGCGACATCATCCGCATGGGCAAGATCGCCAACACGATCACGCTCAAGACCTTTCTGCCCGCCGACCAGAAGGTAGGCGAACTCACCGTCGCGCAGTACCTCGCGCGGCTTGCCGCCCAGGCCGTCACCATCATCAACGCCGAGGACTTTGGCCGCGCCATCTACGATCTGGCGCTGCGCCGTGCGCTGATCACCATCGGCGAGGACATGGTGAACATCGCCTATGACGCGCCGCTCGACATGCCGCCGCAGACGCAGATCGAGGATACCGAGCGCCGCCTGTTCGAACTGGCGGAAACCGGTCGTTACGACGGCGGCTTCCAGTCATTCAACGACGCCGTGGCGCTTGCTATCGACATGGCCGGCGCGGCTTTCGAGCGCGACGGCCATCTTTCGGGCATTTCCACCGGCATCCAGTCGCTCGACAACAAGATGGGTGGATTGCAGCGCTCGGACTTGATCATCCTCGCCGGACGTCCGGGCATGGGCAAGACCTCGCTCGCCACCAACATCGCCTATAACATCGCCGCTTCCTATGATCCGGAATATCTGCCGGATGGTTCGGTGAAGGCGAAGAACGGCGGCGTCGTCGGCTTCTACTCGCTCGAAATGTCGTCCGAGCAGCTTGCCACCCGTATCATTTCCGAGCAGACGGAAGTGTCTTCGTCCAAGATCCGCCGAGGTGACATTACCGAGGCCGATTTCGAGAAGCTCGTCGCCTGCTCGCAGATGATGCAGAAGGTGCCGCTCTATATCGACCAGACCGGTGGTATCTCCATCGCCCAGCTCGCCGCCCGTGCGCGCCGTCTGAAACGCCAGCGCGGCCTTGACGTTCTGGTGGTCGACTACGTTCAGCTTATGACCGGCTCCAAGAAGGCGGGCGAAAACCGCGTTCAGGAAGTGACCGAAATCACCACGGGCCTGAAGGCGCTGGGCAAGGAACTCAACGTTCCGATCATCGCGCTGTCCCAGCTTTCGCGTCAGGTGGAAAGCCGCGATGACAAGCGTCCGCAGCTTTCCGACCTTCGCGAATCAGGTTCGATCGAGCAGGACGCCGACGTGGTGCTCTTCGTGTTCCGCGAAGAATACTATGTGAAGAACCAGGAGCCGCGCGATCCCGACGATCCGAAATATGCGGAATGGGAAGCCACGTTCGACAAGGTGAAGGGCACGGCCGATGTCATCATCGCCAAGCAGCGTCACGGACCGACCGGCACGGTGAAACTGGCCTTCCAGGCGGAATTCACCCGCTTCGCCGATCTCGCCGATCCCTCCTTCATCCAGTACGAAGAGCATTGAGGAGCGCTTGGCGCTCCTCTTTTCCACGAAGGTTCAGCCCGCGATCAGGCCGTAAAGACCGGCCTCATCGGTCAGCACCAGAAGCGGGGCCTGTTCCTCATTGGCTGCGCCGTCTTCCTCGATACCGTAATAGGCGGCCAGCGCCTTTTCCACCTTGTTGCCGGCTTCGCCGTTCGGGTCAGATGCTGCGTTGATGGCGTCATCAAGGCTCAGGCCGAGATCGTCCAGCCCAAGTTTGCGCTCGATGGCCCGCAACGCCATCTCGCCACCCGGTTGAAGGCGAAGTTCCCGGACGACCTTTTGCAATGCCGCGCCATAGGCCTGTGCGCTGTCGTAGTCATCGATATTGACGCCCAGTTCCTCGCCAGTTCGCTTGACGAGGTCGAACTTCATCTCCGTCACCCCCTTGTGGTTGACGCTGAAGATGGATTCGGAAAGAGCCGCCTCCACTTGTCCCGGCTGGGCGCTGACGCCGGCCTTCGGTTCGCTCTCGGTCATGGCCGCGAGAATGGCATCCGTCGGACCATGCTCGGCCAGTTGCGAGGCGTTGGTGGCGAGGTTTTGCGACATAAGAACAAGGGCGGCACTGCGAAGCGGCGGAAGGACGGTCATGCTTTTCCCCCGCGCCTCCTCCCCGTCATGGCGATGGCGGTGAATTCTGGACGGCTTCATGCGGCGTCGCGTGTATAACTGCCTCTTTTTATGGAAACGTGGTTAAGATTGACCTAATCAACCGCCTTCGACACAAGCCAGCGCGTGAGGGATGACATGACGGACAGGGCGAAAATTCTGGTCAGCGCCTGCCTGCTCGGCCAGCCGGTGCGCTATAACGGCGCGGGCAAGCCGCTGGCGCACCCGGCCCTTGCCCGCTGGCAGGAAGAGGGTCGCGTTGTCCCCATCTGTCCCGAGGTGATGGCGGGCTTTGCCATTCCGCGCCCGCCCGCCGAAATCGCGAACGGCGCCAACGGAGCCGCAGTTCTTGAAGGAGCCGGGAAAGTCGTCGACACGACCGGAGCAGACGTGACCGCTCAGTTCATCGAAGGCGCGCGCATCGCGCTTGATCTGGCCCGTCGGCACGATTGCCGCTTCGCGCTGCTGATCGACGGCAGCCCTTCCTGCGGCAGCGGCCTCATCCATGACGGTTCCTTTTCCGGCATCAGACATCCGGGTGCCGGCGTCACCGCCACCTTCTTGCGCGCAAACGGTATCGAAGTCTTCTCCGACCGGGAAATCGAAGCGCTGGAAACGCGCCTCGACGACTAGGCTTTACGGTTCACCGCCGGCTTTCAGCGCAAACTCCTCATCCAGCCAGCCGGTGATGCCGCCGGCCATGATCTTCACCGGGCGGCCGAGTTCGGCAAGCCTGAGCGCACCGCGCGCCGCGCCGTTGCAATGCGGTCCGGCGCAATAGGTCACGAACAGCGTATCCTCCGGCCATCCCGACATGCGGTTGCGGGTAATCTTGCCATGGGGCAGGCTGATGGCGCCGGGCACATGCCCCCGTGCATAAAGCGCCGGGCCGCGCACATCGAGCAGCACGAAATCCGCGCCTTTCGCGAGCGCATCATGCACATCCCAGCAATCGGTTTCAAAAGTGAACTCGGCGGCAAAATGTTCGCGGGCCTGATCGCTCGGCGCGGCGGGAATGGCGGTAACGGCAGTGGTCATGGGGGGATCTCCTGTTGCGTGGAGAGAAGATCGCTCGAAACCGCGTCCTTGAAAATTGGCAGGATTGACAATAAGCGTAAATATCATGACAGACATTATACCCTCCCTCACCGGCCCTCTCGTCGTCGCCCTCGTCTATGATGGCCTCTGCACCTTCGAATTCGGCATCGTCACCGAAATCTTCGGCCTGTCTCGCCCGGAAATGGGGCCGGGCTGGTATCGCTTCGCGAGCGCTGCCATCGAGGACGGCCCCTTGCGCGCCGCCGGCGGGCTGACGGTGATGGCGGATGGCGGCATGGACCTGCTGGAGCGGGCCGACATCATCGTCGCCCCCGGCTGGAAGGGTGCCGGCGCGCCCGTGCCGGAGGTATTACGCGCGGCACTCAGGACCGCCCACGGGCGCAGCGCACGGCTGGTTTCGCTCTGTTCCGGTGCTTTCGTTCTCGCCGCGACCGGCCTGCTCGATGGCGGCATTGCCACCACCCATTGGCGCTATGCCGAGGCGCTCAGGGCGCACCATCCGGATATCGCGGTGGACGAAACCTCGCTCTACCGCGCCCATGACAGGATCTACACGGCGGCGGGAAGTGCGGCCGGCATCGATCTTCTCATCGAGATCGTGCGGCAGGATTTCGGTGCGGCGGCGGCCAATTCGGTGGCGCGGCGGCTGGTCATGCCCGCGCACCGCTCTGGAGGACAGGCGCAATTTCTGGAGCGTCCGGTGGCGTTCAGGGAGGGCACGGAAATCGCGCCGCTGCTGGATGCCGTGCGTAGCGATCTTTCCCGCAACTGGACGATTGCTGGCATGGCGCGGATCGTCCGCATGAGCGACCGCACCTTCCTGCGCCGCTTTTCGGAAGCGACCGGCACGACGCCCGGTGAATGGCTGGTGACGGAGCGCGTTGCTGACGCCAAGCGACTGCTGTGTCAGGGGTCGGGCCAGATGGAGGCGATTGCGCAGGCCGTCGGCTTCGGTTCCGCCCACACGCTGCGCCATCATTTCCGCCGCAAGCTGGGCATCAGCCCGACGGAGTTTCGCGCCCGGTTCCTGGACGAAAACCGGGCGGCCTAAAGCCCGACGGCTCTCAGAAGCGCGACGCAGACGACCCCCACCGCCGTCGCGGCGAGAAGCGGCAGGCGAAGGGCGGCAAGCGCCGTGACGACACAGGCAATGGTTTCCGCCGCACCCGTCATCAGCGCGGTAGGCGCCACGACGGCCATCAGCACGGCGGGCGGAATGGCCTCCAGTGCCTGACGGGCACGATCGGAAAGCTTCACCCGCTGAATGAGAACCAGCCCGCTGATGCGGGTTAAAATGGTGGCCGCCGCCATCGCGAGGATGGCGAGAAGGGTTGAGAGATCGAGGGTCATTGCGCCTTCTCCTCCCGCGCGCCGGCAACGGCGGCGACAGCAAGCCCGGCCAGTGCGCCGGCGGCGATGTACCACGCCCCACCGAAAAGGGATTTCACCGCGACCGCTGCAACCGCGCTCGCCAGCAGCACGGCACCGGTGCGCCTGCCCTGCCAGAAATTCATGATGAGCACGATGAAGACCGCCGGAAAGGCAAAATCGAGGCCGAGCAGCGCGGGATCACCCATGAAGGCCCCTGCCATGGCGCCGAGCAGCGAGGACAGGACCCAGGCCGCATAGAAGGGCACGACGATGCCGGCAAACCAGGCCGGCGTCAGCCGTGCGGCGCGCGCCTTCATTTCGGCCAGCGCCCAGATTTCATCGGCAAGAAACAGCATGGAGACATATTTCTGCAGGCTGGAGAAAGCCCCCATCTTCGGCCCGATCGAGGCCGAGAGCAGGACATGGCGCACATTGACGAGAAGCGCGGCGAAACCGACGCCCGCCCAGCTTGCCGGGTGCGTCCATATATCCATGGCAACGAATTGCGAGCCGCCCGCGAAGACAAGCGCACTCATCAGCGTTGCCTCCAGCGCCGAAAGCCCCTTGCCGGCGGAGACCGCCCCGAACACCAGACCGACCGGCACCACGGCGACGATGAGCGGCAAGGCCGCACGGATGCCAGCCACCAAGCCATCTGCCGCGGCAGAACCGGCCACGCCGTTATTCACTGTCATTTCAAACCTCTATTCCTGCCTTTTCAGACGGTGATTCCACCCGATTACGCCCGGCATAGCCTGCCCGCGCATCGGCATCTTGTAGGAAAGTGATCAGGCGGCGCGATACTTCGCCGGCGTCAGGCCGGTGCGCGCCTTGAAGTGGCGCGTCAGATGCGCCTGATCGGCAAAGCCGCAGGCCAGCGCCACATCGGAGGGTGTGCCGCCGGCGCTGAGCAGACGGCGGGCATGGCGAATGCGCAGGTCCGTCTGGTAGGCGTGCGGGGTGATGAAATAATGCTTTCGGAAGGCGCGAATGAGATGGGCACGGCTGAGGCCGGACGCCTTCGCCAGATCCTCCAGTCCGATCTCCGCATCGAAATGGCTGGCAATGTAATCGCGCGCGCGGCGCACGCCGGCCGGCTCGCGGTAATCGCGCGGCACGACGATGCTGCTGCCGTGGCGGGCAAACATCGCGGCCAGAACGGAATACATGCTTTCCTCGCTTTCCAGCGCGCTCGTACCATCCTCCAGCCGCGCATGCGCCCGGTTGAAGGCGGTCGCCAGTTGCGGGTCGGTGAGAAGCTGGCGGCCGAAACTCGGCGTGCCCTGGAAGGTGCGGCCCGTGGTTTCCTCCAGCATGTCGGTCAAGACCTGCGTGTCCGGATAGATCATGCGGTAGCGATAGCCCTCCTCCGCCCCCGGCTGGCCGTCATGGGTCTCGCCGGGATTGATGAGATAGAGCGCCCCCGGCCCGGTGACTTCCCGCTCGCCGCGGATCATCGCCACCTGGCACCCGGCCTCGATGGCGCCGATGGAAAACGTATCGTGGGAGTGCGGCGAGAATTCGTGGGTTATGAAGGTCGCCGTCATGCATTCCATGCCGAGGAAGCGGCTATCGCGCCAGAAGCGCGTCCGCTCGACCCGATCCGTGGGCATGGCGCTGGTGGCCTGTTCCTGCGATACACTGTGCATGGCGGGAAAGATAAAGCAGTTTCACCTGCCGGTCTTGAACAAAAGTGATAATCTCGCCCGAGACCTTTATCCCGCCGGGTGCCTTCCATGACCGATTTCGAAGATATGCTTTCCGAAGACGATTCCGCTCTTGCTTCGAGTTTCGACCATGCGCCGTTGCGACTAACCGTCGACCTCGGCGCGATGGCCGATAACTGGCGCGACATGGCAAAGCGTTCCGGCAAGGCGCGCGCCGCTGCCGTGGTGAAGGCCGATGCCTACGGGCTCGGCATCGAGGATGCCGGCCAGACCTTCTATCGCGCCGGCGCACGGGACTTCTTCGTCGCCACGGTTTCCGAAGGCGTCACGCTCCGTCCCTACGTACCGCAAGCCCGCATTTTCGTGCTCTCCGGCGTGTGGCCGGGGCAGGAAGCGGACGTCATCGGCTCCGATCTCGTGCCGGTTCTTGCATCGGAAGAACAGCTTTCGCACTGGACGGCGGTGTGTGCGCAGGGCGGCGAACATCCCTGCGCGCTGCAGGTCGATACCGGCTTCAACCGCCTCGGTCTTACCGTTGACGACGCGCTGTACCTTGCAGACGATCCCTGCCGCCCGGCAAGTTTCGATCCGGTTCTGGTTCTGTCGCATCTCGCCTGCGGCGACACGCCATCGGCTGCCATGAACCGGGTACAGCTTGAGTCGTTTCAAAAGGTTGCGGCGGCTTATGAAGGCGTCGAATCATCGCTTTCAGCCTCGGCCGGCATCTTCCTCGGTCCCGAGTATCACTTCGACCTCACCCGTCCCGGCATCGCCCTTTACGGTGGCGAGGCGGTAAACGATGCGCCGAACCCCATGCGCCCGGTCGCCACGGCGGAGGCGCGCATCGTGATGATCCGCGAGGCCGGCGAAGGCCAGACGGTGAGCTATGGCGGCACCTATCAGTTGAAGCGCGCCAGCCGGCTGGCGATTGCCGCCGTCGGTTATGCCGACGGCTACCAGCGTTCGCTGTCGGGCTCCGGCATTCCGTTGCGCGAAATGGGACGCGGCGGCGCCTATGGCTTCGTCAACGGCCACAAGGTGCCCGTGGCAGGCCGGGTCACCATGGACCTGACCATTTTCGACGTGACCGACGTGCCCGCAAACGCGGTGCGCGCCGGCGACTATATCGAACTTTTCGGCCGCAACGTGCCATTGGATGAGGTCGCCCGCTCCGCCGGAACGATCGGCTACGAACTCCTCACCTCCATGGGCCTGCGTTACGAAAGGCTGGTGCTCGAGCAAGCCTGACGCCTCCCCGCTCAGGCCTGCATCGACACCGAATGGCGGACCGCCGGATTGCCGACGAAGTGGTGGGAGCCGGTATGGGTCAACCGGCCAGCCGTATCCAGCCAGACCTTGCCGCCAAGCTGGCGCCAACGATGGCAGAAGGCGTAGTCCTCACTGAGATAAAGGCCGGTGTCCTCCTCGATCATGCACTCGAACAGCGCATACTTTGTGGAGGGCGATTTCTTCGGTCGCGGAAAGGCATGAACGCCGCTGTAACGCAGATCCGGATAGGCATTGACCATCCGCTCAAGGGCTGCGCGCTTGATCATCAACATGCCTGTCCCGGCATAGATGGCCGTGACGAATTCACCATCCCACTCCGCCTTGTCACCCGGCATCGGCGTGCCGACATAATGCATGCCGGACTGGGCAAAGGTCTCGCCACTCTCCAGCCGGTGTCCGGCATTGTCCCAGTCGTAATCCTTGATCGGATACATGCCTGCCACGACATCCTTGTCAGCCCGCAACAGGCGGATGATCTGCTCTGCCTCGAAGCTGATATCGGCATCGATGAACAGAAGATGGGTTGCGTCGGTATCGTTCAAGAAAGACGACACCAGAGAATTCCGGCTACGGGTGATGAGCGCATCATTGCCGAGAAGGGCAAGCGTCAGTTGCACGCCATATTTGCCGGCCTCATGCATCGTCGCGATGACCGACTGCATGTAATCCTTGTACACGACCCCACCATAGCAAGGGGTCGCGATGAACACATTGATGCTGTTCTTGTGCATTGAGAAAGACTTTCAGGTTCGATCCTGAACGAACGGCGCCGCGCCCCAAAAACCGCGAGGTTGCAGGAAGATAAGGACAAATTGTTTGGAATATTCAGCGCCCTGGCGTCCTGATGACGCCCACCCAATGCTGCTTTGCGAATCACACGCCGGCCAAGCCGGTCATTTATATTGTTGCCGACACTATGTTTGCGCCGGCAGACTCCGTCAAGGGGAACGGCCTTGATTCTTGTTTTGTTCTCATTTATGTCCGTGTGAACGATACGAGAAAGTGAAACGTGATGGCCAAAGCCCGCACCCAATTCATCTGTCAATCCTGCGGCGCTGTGCATAACCGCTGGGTGGGCAAGTGCGAAAGCTGCGGCGAGTGGAACACCATCTTCGAGGAAGACCCGACCGGCGGCATCGGCGGCGGACCGGGCCGCGTGGCCAAAAAGGGCCGGCCCGTGGCGCTCACCTCCCTGTCGGGCGACATCGAGGAAGCGCCACGCATCGAAACCGGCATTTCCGAGCTGGACCGGGCAACCGGCGGCGGCTTCGTGCGCGGCTCCGCCGTGCTGATCGGCGGCGATCCCGGCATTGGCAAGTCCACTCTTCTCATGCAGGCGGCAGCAGCCCTTTCGCGGCGCGGCCACCGCATCATCTATGTCTCGGGTGAAGAGGCCGTGGCGCAGGTGCGCCTCAGGGCCCAGCGTCTGGGGGCAGCGGATACATCTGTTGCGCTCGCCGCCGAGACCCATGTGGAAGATATTCTGGCGACGCTGGCCGAAGGCAAGCGTCCCGATCTCGTCATCATCGATTCCATCCAGACGCTGTGGAGTGACATGGCCGAATCGGCACCGGGAACCGTCACGCAGGTGCGTGCCGGAGTTCAGGCCCTCATCCGGTTTGCGAAGCAGACGGGCACGGCCATGGTTCTGGTCGGCCACGTCACCAAGGACGGGCAGATCGCCGGGCCGCGCGTGGTCGAGCACATGGTCGATGCGGTACTTTATTTCGAGGGCGACCGCGGCCATCACTATCGCATCCTGCGCACGGTGAAGAACCGCTTCGGCCCGACCGACGAGATCGGCGTGTTCGAAATGGGCGGCTCGGGCCTTCGCGAAGTCACCAACCCCTCCGCCCTTTTCCTCTCCGAACGCAATGAGAAATCGCCGGGGGCCGCCGTCTTTGCCGGGGTCGAGGGCACGCGCCCGGTTCTGGTCGAAGTGCAGGCCTTGGTCGCGCCCACATCGCTCGGCACGCCGCGCCGGGCCATCGTCGGCTGGGACAGTTCACGGCTTGCGATGATCCTCGCGGTGCTCGAAGCCCATTGCGGCGTGCGTCTCGGTCAGCACGACGTCTATCTCAACATTGCCGGCGGTTACCGGATTTCGGAGCCAGCGGCCGACCTTGCGGTGGCCTCTGCACTGGTTTCGTCGCTTGCCGGTCTTGCCCTGCCCGCCGATTGCGTCTATTTCGGCGAAATCAGCCTTTCGGGGGCCGTGCGGCCTGTGGCCCACACCGCCCAGAGACTGAAGGAAGCGGACAAGCTTGGCTTTTCCGCCGCCGTTCTGCCGGAGGCTTCCGTCGAAAAACCCAAGGGTTTGCCGACACGGCTGAAGGAGATCGGCAGCCTGCCGGATCTGGTGGCGCTGATTGCGGGATCGAAAAACCGTTTGCAGCGCACCGAAGACGAGACTTGATCCTTTCCCCCGGCGAAACGCTGGTGTAAGAGGATCGCGAATTGCCGCCGCCGGCAGTGGGTGCCCGCTGTCCTCCACGGAGTTTCGATATATGCCCATTACGATTTTCGACGGTGTAGTTCTCGGCGTCGTGCTCTTTTCCGCGGTTCTCGCGATGGTGCGCGGCTTCTCCCGTGAAGTTCTGTCGATTGCAAGCTGGATCGGGTCGGTCGCGGCCGCCTGGTACCTGCACCCGCTGGTCCAGCCTTTCGTGTCGAAGTACACGAGCGACGCGAAGATCGCGCTTGCCGGTTCCATCGGCATCGTCTTCCTCGTCGCCCTGATCGTCATTTCCTTCATCACCTCGCGCATTGCCGATTTCATCATCGACAGCAGCATCGGCGCGCTGGACCGCACGCTCGGCTTCCTGTTCGGCGTGGCGCGCGGCGTGCTGCTTCTGGTCGTCGCCGTTGCCTTCTGGAACTGGCTGGTCGGCGCGGACCAGAGCCCGGTGTGGATCAAGGAAGCCAAGTCCAAGCCTTTCCTCGACACGCTGGTCGCCCGCCTTGAGGCCGTGCTGCCGACGGATATCGAGCCCTGGGTGAAGGAACGCATGCATGGCAGCGCCGTCGATGGCGCAGACCAGCAGGCCGCCCCGGCAGACGAAGCCCCTGCGGGCACCGCTCCGAAGCCTTGAAAAGGCAGGCACGACATACGATTTGACACCCTTGAAGCCCGGACGCCATTCCGGGCTTCCAGATTTTTTAAACCGAAGCTCTCAACCCCGGCTGCTCCCCACGAGCGCGCGAAGGTACCCTGCCATGAATGCGTTTTCATCGCTTGACCACGAATTCGATATCGACGGCGATACGCTGCACGAAGAATGCGGCGTCTTCGGCATTCTAGGGCACCCGGATGCAGCCACGCTGACGGCGCTCGGCCTGCACGCCCTGCAACACCGTGGGCAGGAAGCGGCGGGCATCGTCTCCTTCGATGGCCAGCGCTTCCATTCGGAACGCCGCATGGGCCTCGTTGGCGATCATTACACCGATCCGGTGACGCTGGCGAAGCTGCCCGGCAACATCGCCATCGGCCATGTGCGCTATTCCACCACCGGCGAAGTGGCGCTGCGCAACGTGCAGCCGCTGTTTGCGGAACTGGAAGTCGGCGGCATCGCCATTGCCCACAACGGCAACTTCACCAACGGGCTGACGCTTCGTCGCCAGTTGATTGCCGGCGGCGCCATCTGTCAGTCTACCTCGGATACCGAGGTTGTGCTGCATCTTATCGCCCGCTCGCGCTACACCTCCACCGCCGACCGCTTCATCGATGCGATCCGGCAGATGGAAGGCGGCTACTCCATGCTGGCCATCACCCGGACCAAGCTGATCGCGGCGCGCGATCCCACGGGCATCCGTCCGCTGGTCATGGGCGAGCTGGACGGCAAGCCGATCTTCGCTTCCGAGACCTGTGCGCTCGACATCATCGGCGCCAAATTCGTCCGCGACGTGGAAAACGGCGAAGTCATCATCTGTGAAATCCAGCCGGACGGTTCGATTTCCATCGACGCACGCAAGGCTGGCAACCAGAAGCCGGAACGCCTCTGCCTGTTTGAATATGTCTATTTCGCCCGCCCGGATTCGATGGTTGGCGGTCGCAGCGTTTACGTGGCGCGCAAGAACATGGGCATCAACCTCGCCAAGGAAGCCCCGGTCGAGGCCGACGTGATCGTGCCTGTGCCGGATGGCGGCACGCCTGCTGCCCTCGGCTATGCGCAGGCCAGCGGCATTCCCTTCGAATATGGCATCATCCGCAACCACTATGTCGGCCGCACCTTCATCGAGCCGACGCAGCAGATCCGCGCCTTCGGGGTGAAGCTGAAGCATTCAGCCAACCGTGCGGTGATCGAGGGCAAGCGCGTGGTGCTGGTGGACGATTCCATCGTGCGTGGCACAACGTCGCTCAAGATCGTGCAGATGATCCGCGATGCCGGCGCCAGGGAAGTGCATATCCGCGTGGCAAGCCCGATGATCTTCTACCCGGATTTCTACGGCATCGATACGCCCGACGCCCACAAGCTGCTCGCCAACCAGTATTCGACACTGGAAGCCATGGGCAAATATATCGGCGCCGATTCGCTCGAGTTCCTGTCGATCAACGGGCTTTACCGCGCTGTCGGCGGCAAGGATCGCGATGCGGCCAATCCGCAGTTCACCGATCACTATTTCACGGGCGAATATCCGACCCGCCTTCTCGACAAGGAAAGCGAGAAGACCGGCAACAAGATTTCCCTGCTCGCTTCGAACGGCTGATTTCACCGGGGCCGCAGCTTTGCTGACGGCCCCGACTTGTTCCTGATCAAGGACAGGCGCGCGCCCGCTGGCTAGGAGGCGCAACGCTCAATTCAACGGATTTCTCGGGAGGATTTCATGAGCCTCGACCTGACGGGCCGCATCGCGGTCGTGACCGGCGCCTCGCGCGGCATCGGTTATTTCACCGCGCTCGAACTCGCCAAGGCCGGCGCGCATGTCATTGCATGCGCCCGCACGGTCGGCGGCCTCGAGGATCTGGACGACGCCATTCAGGCGGCAGGCGGCCAGCCGGCAACGCTGGTTCCCTTCGATCTGGACGACATGGACGCCATCGATCGGCTCGGCGCCTCGATCTTCGAACGCTGGGGCAAGCTCGATATTCTCGTCGCCAATGCCGGCATTCTCGGCACCATCTCGCCCATCGGCCATATCGACCCCAAGGATTTCGAAAAGGTCATGCGCATCAACGTGGTTTCCACCTGGCGGATGATCCGCTCGGTCGAGCCGCTGCTGAAGCTTTCGGATGCGGGCCGGGCCGTTGTGCTGTCATCCGCCGCCGCGCATCGCTGCCGCCCATTCTGGGGCGCCTATTCCGCCTCCAAGGCCGCCGTGGAAGCGCTGGTGCGAACCTGGGCCGGCGAGATCGAGAACCTCTCCAACGTCAAGGTTCTGGCCGTCGACCCCGGCGTCACCCGCACCCAGATGCGCGCCAAGGCCGCACCCGGCGAAGACCCGGAAAGCATTCCGCACCCGCGCGAAGTCGCCGCCGTCATCGCACCGCTGGTTGCTCCCGCCCAGACGGAAACCGGCAAGCTTTATGTGGTGCGTGAGAAGGCCTTCAAGAGCTTCCGCGCTCCGGAATAAAAATTCGTGAGGCACCACCCCTGCGCGACATTCTTGCGTGTGGGGTGGCCTTGACCAAACCAGCGGCGCACGCCATAAGGTCAGCATGAAAACGGCACTCTGCATTATTTGCGGGATCATTATTCGCTAGCGGTTCGCTGGCCTGGCCGTTCTCGTCCTTTCACAAACTCCGGATGAAGACGCCCCGGCCGAGGCCGGAGGTGCATGAACGGAGATCGGGAATGGGCGAAAAGCTCAAGCTTTACAACACACTGACGCGCGAAAAGAGCGAGTTTATACCGCTCGACCCGAAGAATGTCCGCATGTATGTCTGCGGCCCGACGGTCTATGATTTCGCCCATATCGGCAATGCCCGCCCGGTCATCGTCTTCGACGTGCTGTTCCGGCTGTTAAAGCATGTTTACGGCGCAAGCCACGTCACCTATGCCCGCAACATCACCGACGTGGATGACAAGATCAATGCGCGCGCCCTGCGCGACTATCCCGATCTGCCGCTCAACGACGCCATTGCGCGGGTGACGGAAAAGACGGCGGCCCAGTATCATTCGGATGTGGCTGCACTCGGATGCGAACCGCCGACCGTCGAGCCACGCGCTACCGACAACATCGCGCAAATGATCGCCATCATCGAAACGCTGATCGCCAAGGGCCACGCCTATGTTGCCTCCGGCGAGGTGCTTTTCGACACCACGTCGATGGCCGATTACGGCCAGCTTTCGAAGCGCCCGCTGGACGAGCAGCAGGCCGGCGCGCGAATTGCCGTCGAACGTCACAAGAAGCACCCGGCCGATTTCGTGCTGTGGAAGCTTTCCGACGACAATGAACCGGGCTGGCCCTCGCCCTGGGGGCGCGGCCGTCCGGGCTGGCACATCGAATGCTCGGCCATGAGCCAGCGTTATCTCGGCGAGGTCTTCGATATTCACGGCGGCGGACTGGATCTGATCTTCCCCCACCATGAAAACGAGATCGCGCAATCGCGTTGCGCCCACGGCACGCAGGTCATGGCGAATTACTGGCTGCACAACGGCTTCGTGCAGGTGGAAGGCCGCAAGATGTCGAAGTCGGAAGGCAATTTCGTCACCATCCACGAGCTTCTGGCAACGGACAAGCTCGGGGGACGCGCCTGGCCGGGTCCGGTCCTGCGCCTTGCCATGCTGATGACGCATTACCGCGAGCCCATCGACTTCTCCGTGAAGCGGCTGGAAGAGGCCGAACGGCTGCTGGCCAGGTGGCCTGCCGCCGACAAGGCCGATGTGGCACCCGATGCCAGCGTTCTCGATGCGCTTTCCGACGACCTCAACACGGTCGCGGCGGTGCAGGCGCTGCATCAACTGGCGCAGGCTGCCAATGCCGATCCGGCAAAGCTGCCGGTCTTTGCCGCAAGTGCGGCCCTGATGGGGCTCCTGCCGGAAAAGGTGGCGGTGGATGCCGGCGAGAGCGCCGCTATTGAGGCCAGGGTTGCCGAACGCCTCGCCTTCCTCAAAGCCAAGAACTTTGCCGAGGCCGACCGCGTTCGCGACGAACTGGCTGCGCAGGGTGTCAGCCTCAAGGATGGCAAGGACAAGGACACCGGCGAGCGTGTGACGACGTGGGAGCTGAAGCGGTGACCAGCTATTCCGGCGGGTGCCAGTGCGGGGCGGTGCGGTTTCGCGTGGCGGGGGAGTTGAGAGACAGCTCCATCTGTCACTGTCGCATATGCCAGAAGGCGTTCGGGGCCTATTATGCCCCGCTCGTTTCCACGCGCGGCGCCTCGCTGGAATGGACGCGGGGGACACTGAAACATTTCCGTTCGTCCAATTTCGTGCTGCGCGGCTTTTGCGAGAACTGCGGTACGCCGCTGACCTATGAAGCGCCTGACGGCATCGCGATTGCCGCCGGTGCCTTCGATGATCCGGCTGCCTTGCCGCCAGTGGTGCAATATGGCGTCGAGGGCAAGCTGCCATTTGTCGATGCGCTGCACAGCCTGCCGGAACATCACACGCTGGACGACATCGAGGCGGCACCATTCCTGCTCGATATCGTATCCTTTCAGCATCCGGACCACGACACCGACACCTGGACGGTGAAGGATACGCCATGACCGACAAGAAGCCCGAACTGCAGATGCCGAAATGGCTGCTTTACAGCCTGATTGCCAAGGGCGTGATCGCCGTCATCATCGTTCTCGGCGTTCTGGCCTACGTTTATCTCTGAAGGGGGGAAGCATGCACGAAGGGGAATTTTCCGGCGGCTGCCAGTGTGGCGCCATCCGTTTTCACGGCACGAAGCTCGGCCGACCAAGCATCTGTCACTGTCGCATGTGCCAGAAGGCAACCGGCAATTTCTTCGCGCCGCTCGTGACGGTCTATCCCGGCGATTTCCAGTGGACGCGGGGGACGCCGCACTGGTTCAATTCATCGGCACAGATCCGCCGCGGCTTCTGCCACAAATGCGGTACGCCGCTCGCCTACGAGCACCCGAACGGACTCGAAATCACCATCGGCGCCTTTGACCATCCGGCTGCCATCGAACCGCAGGTTCAGGTGAACCACGACCGCGCCCTGCCGTGGATCGACAGCCTGTTCGACAAGCCAATGGTTCGACAGGGGCTGGATGAGAGCAACGTCGTTTCCTATCAACACCCCGACCACGAGACGGCCCACTGGCCGCCGGAGGTATTTACCCATGACTGAGTTGCGCACGCTTTACCCCGAAATCGAACCCTACGAGACCGGTTTTCTCGATGTGGGCGATGGCCACACCATCTATTGGGAACGCGTGGGCACGCCGGGCGCAAAACCCGCCGTCTTCCTGCATGGCGGTCCAGGCGGCGGCACCAATCCGAGCCAGCGCCGCGTGTTCGATCCGGCGCTTTATGATGTGGTTCTGTTCGACCAGCGCGGCTGCGGCAAATCCACGCCGCATGCCAATCTCGAGGCCAACACAACATGGCATCTCGTGGCCGACATCGAGCGGCTGCGCGAAAAATTCGGCATCGAGAAATGGCTGGTGTTCGGCGGCTCCTGGGGCTCCACGCTGGCGCTCGCCTATTGTGAGACGCATCCGGAGCGCGTGACGGAAATCGTGCTGCGCGGCATCTACACCTGCACCAAGCCGGAACTCGACTGGTTCTACCAGCACGGCGTCTCGGAAATGTTTCCGGACAAGTGGGAGCGCTTCATCGCGCCCATTCCCGAAGACGAGCGCCACGAGATGATGGCCGCCTATCACAGGCGGTTGACCGGCGACGACCGGGCCAAGCAGATGGAATGCGCCAAGGCCTGGAGCATCTGGGAAGGCGAGACGGTGACGCTTTTGCCAAACCCGGATTATGCCGCCCATTTCGAGGAAGACGATTACGCGCTCGCCTTCGCGCGCATCGAGAACCATTATTTCATGAATGGCGCATGGCTTGAGGACCAGCAATTGCTGCGTGACGTAACGAGGATCGCCCACATTCCCGGCGTCATCGTTCATGGCCGTTACGACATGCCCTGCCCGCTGCGCTACGCGTGGCAGCTTCACAAGGCCTGGGGCTCGTCAGAGATCAACATCGTCGAGGGTGCGGGCCATTCGCTGGCCGAACCCGGCATTCTCGACCGATTGATCCGCGCCACCGACCGCTTTGCCGGCAAGGCCTGAATACGACAAGAATAACGGCGGCGGGAACCGTCCGGGAGGAAACCATGACACGCGAACGCATCTACCTATTCGACACCACGCTGCGGGATGGGCAGCAGACGCCGGGCATCGACTTTTCCGTCGATGACAAGGTTGCGATTGCCGCCATGCTGGACGAGTTCGGTCTCGATTATGTCGAGGGCGGCTATCCCGGCGCAAACCCGACCGATACCGCTTTCTTCGAGAAGAAGCGCACGAAGAAGGCGGGTTTCGTCGCCTTCGGCATGACGCGGCGGCCGGGCGTTTCGGCCTCCAACGATCCGGGTCTCGCAAGCCTCATCCAGTCGGCCGGCGATGCGCTCTGTCTGGTGGCGAAAAGCTGGGATTACCATGTGAAGGTCGCGCTTGGCACGACGCTGGAAGAAAACCTCGCCGCCATATCCGACAGCGTGGCGGCAATCCTCAAAAGCGGCAAGCAGGCGATGATCGACTGCGAGCATTTCTTTGACGGCTACAAGGCCAATCCGGACTATGCCCTTGCCTGCGTGAAAACCGCCTATGAAGCCGGCGCGCGCTGGGTGGTGCTGTGCGACACCAATGGCGGTTCGCAGCCTTCGGAAGTGGAGCGCATCGTTCTGGAGGTCATCGCTTCCGGCGTTCCGGGAACCTCTCTGGGCATCCATGCCCATAACGACACCGGACAGGCCGTCGCCAACTCGCTGGCCGCCATCGAGGCTGGCGCACGCCAGATCCAGGGCACGCTGAACGGCATCGGCGAGCGTTGCGGCAATGCCAATCTGGTAACGCTCATCCCGACGCTTGCACTGAAGGAGGTCTACACCTCGCGCTTCGAAACCGGCGTGACTGCGGAAAAGCTGGCGGGCCTGACGGAACTCTCCCGCGCCTTCGACGAAATCCTGAACCGCGCACCCTACCACCAGTCGCCCTATGTCGGCGCATCCGCCTTTGCCACCAAGGCCGGTATTCACGCTTCGGCGCTGATGAAGGACCCGCGCACCTATGAGCATGTGACGCCGGAATCCGTCGGCAATTTCCGCAACGTCATGGTGTCGGATCAGGGCGGCAAATCGAACTTCCTCAACGCGCTGAAGCGACGCGGCATCGATGTTGCCAAGGACGACCCGCGTCTCGACCGGCTGATCTCGACCGTCAAGGAACGCGAGGCGGAGGGCTATGCCTATGAGGGCGCGGATGCCAGCTTCGAACTTCTGGCGCGTCGCACCTTCTCCGCCATTCCGGATTTCTTCCGGGTCGATGGTTTCCGCGTGATGGTGGAACGCCGCTTCGATGCGCTTGGCCAGTTGAAGACCGTTTCGGAAGCGGTGGTAAAGCTTGAGATCGAGGGCAAGACCATCCTTTCGGTGGCGGAAGGCGATGGGCCGGTCAACGCGCTCGACCTTGCGCTGCGCAAGGATTTCGGCTGCTATCAGCAGGATATAGCCGATCTGGAACTCACGGACTACAAGGTGCGTATCCTCAATGGCGGCACCGGGGCCGTGACCCGCGTCCTGATCGAATCCGGGGATGATGACGGCCGCCGCTGGACGACGGTCGGCGTTTCGGAAAACATCATCGACGCCTCGTTCCAGGCGCTTTACGATTCCATCCTCTACAAGCTGATGAAGAACCGGGGTCTGGCGGGCCCGGCGGAATAGGTTTGCAGCGGCGGGACTTCATTTCGCCTGATACATGGTTCACAGAAATGAATTGGCACTAGCCTCCCGGTTCAGGTATTCGGGAGGCTAACCTTTGCCGTTTCCCGGAGAGCCGGGGGATTCAGCCCGCAATTTCAAGACGAGACAGCCTTTGTTTGCACGCCAACCGGCGTGTGGCGCTGTCGATGGAGTCCCGCATGGCGACTGACGCGCCCGCCGCACCGAAGAACGAAGACAGCCGCAAGGGGTTCGTCCTGGCCGCCGCGGCCTATCTTCTGTGGGGCGCATTGCCGTTCTACCTGAAAGCGCTCGGCCATCTCTCGCCATTCGAGGTGATCTCCCACCGGGTATTCTGGTCGGTACCGATTGCCGGCGTCATTCTGGCCGCCCTCGGTCAGCTCGGCGAGTTGAAGGTCGCCCTGCGTTCGCCGCGCATGCTCGGCATGGCGTTCATCACCGCATCGCTCGTCAGCATCAACTGGGGTGTCTATGTCTGGGCGATCAGCATCGACCGCACGCTGGATGCGGCGCTCGGCTATTTCATCAACCCCCTGTTTTCGATCTTTCTCGGTGCGGTTCTCCTGAAGGAAAAGCTGGCGCCGGCACAGATTGCCGCCCTCGGGCTTGCCGCCATCGGCGTTGCAATCATGACCTATGCCACTGGCGCTTTGCCGTGGATCGGCCTCATCCTGACGCTCTCGTGGGGTGCCTACGCCTTCCTGCGCAAGGCCCTGCCCATCGGCGCCAATCAGGGCTTCTTTCTGGAAGTGGCGCTGCTCTCCCCCTTCGCGCTGGGTTACATCCTCTGGCTTACCGCCACCGGCCAGGGCCATTTCATGCAGGGGGTGCCGCTCGATTCCGTGCTGCTCGGTTCGGCGGGTCTCGCTACGGCCATTCCGCTGATGCTCTATGCCAACGGCGCCAAATTGCTGCGGCTTTCGACCATCGCGATCATGCAGTACATCACGCCGAGCCTGTTGTTTCTCGTAGCGGTCTTCGCCTTCAACGAGCCGATGAACCCGCTGAAGCTTTCCGCATTCATCTTCATCTGGGCGGCGCTGATCGTCTATAGCTGGTCGATGATGATGCGCGCCAAGGCCTGAGACCCGGCGCGCCTGGCCTTGGCTGTTATCAAAGGCGGGAGATGATCGCCTCTTCGCCTGTCGGGGCGTCGCGTTCGGCGGCACGGTCGAGAATGGCGGGGACGATGTCTTCCACCCGGTCGATGACCATGGGCCGCACCAGATGGGCGCGGTGGATGAAGCCCTGATCACGCATGTGATCGATCAGGTCGAGCATCGGGTTCCAGAAGCCTTCTATATTGGCGAAGACCATCGGCTTTTCATGGCGGCCGAGCTGGGCCCAGGTCATGATCTCGACAATCTCTTCCAGCGTCCCGATACCGCCCGGCAGCGTGACGAAGGCATCGGCACGCTCGAACATCATGTGCTTGCGCTCATGCATGTTCTCGGTAATGACCAACTCATCAAGCTGACCGAGAGAATGACGGGTCGCCTCCATGTCCACGAGAAATTCGGGAATGATCCCCGTCACTTGCCCGCCGGAGGAAAGCACGCCGCTGGCAACGGCGCCCATGATGCCCTTGGTGCCGCCGCCATAAACGAGACGCAGGCCGTGGGCGGCGATGGAGGCCCCCAATTGACGCCCGGCCTCGACAAAGGCAGCCGAGCGTCCGGGCTGGGAACCGCAATAAACGCAGATGGTTCGAATCGAAGAACTGTTTTCACTCATGGTCCAAGGGAACAACGGCTGCGGAACCGCGTCAAGGAAATGCGTGAAAAAACTGGCCTTTGATGGCGCTATCCATGCCGTTTCGCTTGTGAAAGAGGCGTAAAATCGATAGCAATTCTGGAGCATTGCCGGAGATTGATGGAAATGAAGAACCGCGCCGCCCTTTTGGCCCTCATCGTGCTCGCCATCGCGACGCTTCTGATGCTGTTCGTGGTGCTTCCACAACTCTCGGGCGACAAGGACAGTCTGCAGAAGGCTGCCGACAAGGCCACCGAAGCCGTCAAGCAGACTGCCGAAAAAGCCGCGGAAACGGCCCCCCAGGCCGTGGCCCAGATCAAGGAAAAGGCGACAGCCACCCTTGAGAAGATGGACCGGATCGGCGGCGGTGCCAGCGAGGCGGTCGCATCGCTCTCCGCATTGTTCGACAAGGGGCGCCTGCCGACGGCCGAGGAATTCGCCGCAGCCCGCCAGAAGGCCGAAACGGCGCTGACAGACCTCGCGGCAATCGAACTGCCGGAAGGAATCGGCGGCGACCTGCGGGCAAACGCGCAGAAGATGCGCGACGATGCCGTGAAGGCCATCGAATGGTTGAAGGGCCTGCCTTCCGATCCCGCCGCCGCTGCCGCCGTCATCGGCAAGGCCAAGGAGCTTTTCCCCTTCGCATTCAAGAGCGAGCCCGAAACCCCGAAGACGGAAGCCGCAAAGGCGCCGGACACCGCTCCGGTCAGCGCGCTGCCCTCGTTCGACGTGTTGCGTGTCGAGCCCGACGGCTCGACCGTGATTGCCGGGCGCGCGGCGCCGGGCGTAACAATCGAGATCGTGAGCGGCGAAACGGTGCTGACCAAGGCCGTGACCGGCCCCGGTGGTGAATTCGCTGCCGTTCTCGACAATCCCCTGCCGCCGGGCGATCACCAGCTTGCATTGCGGGCCGCTGGCGCCGATGGCTCCGTGACCCTGTCCGGCGAAGTCGCTACCGTATCCGTTCCCAAGGACAAGGACGGTCAGCTTCTGGCGATGATTTCCACACCCGGGCAGGCAAGCCGCCTGCTGACCATTCCTTCCACGCAGGGCAGTGAGCCGACCAAGCCCGCCGACACCTCTGCCGCCGTACCGGCCAGCCCTGCCACCGAGGCCACGACACCCGCCGGCACGCAGCCTGCGGCAACCGCACCGGATGGGTCCGCACCGGCAAGTACAGCCGTCGCACCCGTGCGTGTCAGCGCCGTCGAGATCGAGAACGATCGCATCTTCGTCGCCGGCTCCGCCAAGGCTGGCGCCACCATCCGCGCTTTTGCCGGCAATGACCGGATCGGCGAGGTCACGGTCGATCCCTCCGGTCATTTTGTCGTGGATGGAACCTTACCGCTTGCGCCCGGCGACCACCTCATCGTGGTGGAAATGCTGGATGAGAAGGGCAATGTGGCCATGAAGGTTTCGGTGCCGTTCAACCGGCCCGAGGGCAATCAGGTTTCCGCCGTCGCCGGCGATGCCGGTCCGTCCTCTGCGAGCGTAGCCGAAACTCCTGACAGCAAGGCGCTGGCGAGCCTGCGCGCCAACTTGACCAAGGCCTACACCCTGCTGAAATCCCTGTTTGCCGATGGCAAGGTGCCAGGCAAGGAAGAACTGGCCGCCGCCCGTTCGGCTACGGAATTCGCTCTCAGGGCCCTTGGCGACTTCGTTCCGGACATCGGCGCTTCCGGCGACATCAAGGCGCAGGGAGCTGAGGCCGCCACCGCTGCCGGCAAGGCGCTTGCCGCGCTTGATGCCCTTCCGAAGGATGCTGCGAGCCTTGCGAAGGTTATCGACAGCCTCTCCGGCGTGATGGACGCGGCCATGACGCCGGCGACGGCAACGCCGGCTTCAGCCACCGATCCCAGGGCAATTTCGCAAGCGCCGCTCACGCCGTCTGACAGCGCCGTCATCATCCGCCGGGGCGATACGCTGTGGCAGATTTCCCGCCGGCTCTACGGTCAGGGCGTGCGTTACACCACGATCTATCTGGCCAATCGCACGGAGATCAACAATCCGGACCTGATCGAGCCCGGTCAGGTATTCACCGTGCCGAAGGATGCCCTGCCGAATGCCGAGGAGTTACATCGCAAGCGTCTCTCCGGCAAACCGTTGCAATAAGGCATTGCCCTTCCTATGTGTTACGGGACGGCGGTCCGAGCAGGAACCGCCGTATTTCCGTTTCCCTCCGCTTGAAGAAACTTCATGACCGACAAGAAGAAGACCGTCTCTGCCGATGAGGGCAATCCACTCGGCACGCTCGTCAATCTCTGGCCCTATATGTGGCCGCATGGCCGTTCCGATCTGAAGCGGCGGGTTGTCTGGGCAACTTTCTATCTCGTTCTGGCCAAGTTCGTTCTGCTGGGCGTGCCCTACTTCTTCAAGTGGAGCACCGATGCGCTGAATGGCAAGATGGACGCTGTCGGTCTGCTGCCGGCCTTCCTGCTCGGGGCCGTCGCCCTCATCATTGCCTACAACCTCGTGCGTATCGTGCAGGCAGGGCTTAACCAGCTTCGCGACGCCTTGTTTGCCAGCGTCGGGCAGCATGCAGTGCGCCAGCTTGCCTTCAAGACCTTCGTGCACATGCACCGGCTTTCCCTGCGCTTCCATCTGGAGCGCAAGACGGGCGGGCTTTCCCGTATCATCGAGCGCGGCACGAAGGGCATTGAAACCATCGTCCGCTTCACCATTCTGAACTCCGTTCCCACCCTGCTCGAATTTGCACTGACGGCAGCGATCTTCTGGTGGGGTTACGGCTTCTCCTATCTCTTCGTGACGGCCGTCACCGTCGGTCTCTACCTGTGGTTCACGGTCAAGGCCAGCGACTGGCGCATCTCCATTCGCCGCGACATGAACAACAGCGACACCGAGGCCAACACGAAGGCCATCGACTCGCTGCTCAACTACGAAACGGTCAAGTATTTCGGCAATGAGGAGATGGAGGCTCGCCGCTTTGACGATGCGATGGCGCGCTACGAAATCTCGGCGACCCGCATCTGGACCTCGCTCGGCTGGCTGAACTTCGGTCAGGCGGTGATCTTCGGTATCGGCATGGCGGTGATGATGGTCATGTCCGGCCTCGCCGTCCAGCGCGGCGAGCAGACGATCGGCGATTTCGTGTTCGTCAACGCGCTGCTGATGCAGCTTTCCATGCCACTCAACTTCATCGGCTTCGTCTATCGCGAAATCCGCCAGGGCCTGACGGACATCGAGCAGATGTTCGATCTTCTGGAAATCGACGCCGAGGTGAAGGACACGGACAGCGCGAAGGATCTCGCCATCGCCAACGGTTCCATCACCTTCAAGGATGTTCACTTCGCCTATGATGCCAACCGGCCGATCCTCAAGGGCCTCAGCTTCGAGGTTCCGGCGGGCAAGACGGTGGCCGTGGTCGGGCCGTCAGGGGCGGGCAAATCCACCATTTCCCGCCTGCTCTACCGGTTCTACGACGTTCAGCAGGGCGAGATCCTGATCGATGGTCAGAACATTCGGGATGTGACTCAGAAATCGTTGCGCAATGCCATCGGGATGGTGCCGCAGGACACGGTCCTGTTCAACGACACCATCGCCTATAACATCCGCTACGGTCGCCTCGAAGCCACCGATCGCGACGTGGAAGCGGCTGCCGAGATCGCCCAGATCGGCACCTTCATCCGCAACCTGCCGGACGGGTTCAAGACGATGGTGGGCGAACGCGGCCTGAAGCTTTCCGGCGGTGAAAAGCAGCGCGTGGCCATTGCGCGCACCATCCTCAAGGCCCCGCCCATCCTCATTCTCGACGAGGCGACGTCAGCGCTCGACACGACGACCGAGCGGGAAATCCAGGCAGCACTCGATGTGGTTTCGAAGAACCGTACGACGCTGGTCATCGCCCACCGCTTGTCGACCGTCATCAATGCCGACGAGATCATCGTGGTCAAGGACGGCACGATTGCCGAGCGTGGCACACATCAGGCGCTTCTGGATCAGAATGGTCTCTACGCCTCCATGTGGAACCGCCAGCGCGAGGCGACGCTTGCCGAAGAGCATCTGCGCCAGGTGCGCGAAAGCGACGACATGGGTATCATCATGCGCCTGCCGCCGGCCACCTGAGCGGGCGACAGGACTTGATTCCGGTCAAGGTCGTGCGCCCGTCGGCGGATAGAATGCTTGAAGCTTCCGGAGGTTTGCCATGCCCCGCCAGATTCTTGTGATTATCGGCCATCCCGATCCGGACCCCGCCCGTTTCTGCCGGGCACTCGCCTCCGCTTATGTCGAGGGCGCGAGAACAGCCGGGCATGAAGTGAGGGTGATCGACATCGCCAGCCTCGATTTTCCTCTGCTGCGCAGTCAGGCTGAGTTCGAGGCCGGGCCACTTCCCCCCTCGCTGGCCGAAGCGGCAGAGGCGGTTTCATGGGCGAGCCACATCGTCATCGTCTTTCCGCTGTGGCTCGGCACCATGCCGGCGCTGCTCAAGGGTTTTCTCGAACAGGTCATCCGGCCCGGCGTTGCCTTCACCTATCCGAGTGGCGACGACCGGGGAAAAATGCTGCTCAAGGGTCGCTCCGCCCGCGTCGTCGTCACCATGGGCATGCCCGGTCTGCTTTATCGTGTGTGGTTCCTGAACCACGGAATCGCCACGCTGACGCGCAACATTCTCCGCTTCGTGGGCATCGGCCCGGTTCGGCAAACGCTGTTCGGCATGATCAAGACGACCAGCGACACAAAGCGGCGGGACTGGCTCGACACGATGCGAAAGCTCGGCGCCCGCGGCCTTTGAACCTTGCTTCTGGGGACGTGGCGGGATGATCCATTGCCCGCGCGTCGCTTTTTCTATAGTCAGACAGTCCAACGGACGAACCGAAGGAGACATCGATGAGCCTGATCGACAGTGTGAAGAATACGCTGGTGCCCGTGCACAAGGAGGGATACCCCTTCATTGCGGCGTTCTTCGTCGGCTCCTTCGTCATCGGCTGGATCGCAGAACCGCTGTTCTGGGTCGGCATCGTGCTGACGCTGTGGTGCGCCTATTTCTTCCGCGACCCGCAGCGCGCCACGCCGCAGGATGACGATCTCGTCATCTCGCCCGCCGATGGCCGTGTTTCCGCCGTGCAACTCATGGTGCCGCCGGCCGAACTCGATCTCGGTTCCGAGCCGCTGTTGCGCATTTCCGTGTTCATGAACGTGTTCAACTGCCATGTGAACCGCGCCCCGGTTCGCGGCAGCGTCATTTCCGTGCAGCACAAGGACGGCCTGTTTCTCAACGCCGAACTGGACAAGGCCTCGACCGACAACGAACGCAACAGCGTCGTCATCGACAGCCGCCATGGCAAGGTGGGCGTGGTGCAGATCGCCGGCCTCGTGGCGCGCCGCATCGTCTGCTGGGTGCATCCGAGCGAACCGCTCGATGCCGGCGAACGCTTCGGCCTCATCCGCTTCGGCTCGCGCCTCGACGTCTACCTGCCCGCCAGCGCACAGCCGCGTGTGTCCGTGGGCCAGACGGCGATTGCCGGCGAGACCGTGATTGCCGAGTTCGGCTCGGCCAAGGGCCCGGTCATCAGCCGCCGGAACTGATCCATGGAAAGCCCTGTCACGTCCAAGGAGCACAATGGCAACGGCGCGGATGACGGCGCGCGTGGCCCCCGCCTTCGCGAAATTCCGCTACGTCTGATCATTCCCAACATGATTACCGTGCTGGCGATCTGCGCCGGCCTGACGGGTATTCGCCTCGCCTTCGAAAGCCGCTACGAACTGGCCGTGGGCATGGTGCTGCTGGCGGCGTTCCTCGATGGCATCGACGGGCGCGTCGCCCGTCTGCTCAAGGCCACGTCGAAATTCGGCGTGCAGATGGATTCGCTCGCCGACATCATCAATTTCGGCGTCGCCCCTGCCCTCGTCGTCTATGTGTTCATGCTTGACCAGGCCCATTCGCTGGGCTGGATTTCGGCGCTCATCTACGCCATCGCCGCGTCGCTGCGCCTCGCCCGCTTCAACGTGATGGCCGATCGCGACATTAAAGCGCCATGGCAGTCCGCCTATTTCGTCGGCGTGCCCGCCCCCATGGGCGCAATGTTGGTTATGCTGCCGGTCTATCTCGGTTTTCTCGGCGTACCGCAGACGGCAACCTTCGGCTATGCCGCCGCCGCCTATACCGTGCTCATCGGCTTCCTGCTCATCAGCCGCCTGCCGGTCTGGTCCGGCAAGTCCGGCAGCCGCATTCGTCGCGATCTGGTCCTGCCCGGCCTTCTGGCCGTCGTGCTCTATGTGGCACTGTTGATGAGCTATACCTGGCAGGTGCTGGTCGTCACGGTTCTCGCCTATCTCGTCTTTCTGCCGTTTTCGGCGCGCTCGTGGCATAAGACATATGGCACGCTGACCGTCGAGATCGACCACGACGAGGCGCCGCAGGCCGGCGAGAACGACATGGACCGCTCGCTCTGAGCGGTTCTTCCTTTTTTCCTGACGCGACAAATGGTTTTCCCGCAGGCAACGGGACGGAAAATCCCGTGATTTGCGCCCGTTATGCGAACCGATTTTAGTGTTTTTCCGCCTCCGTTTTGTCACGATTGGGCGCAATAGGCTTCCTCAACAGACCAAAGACCTACGACTAAGGAAGCACCCAATGACCACCACCAACGAAACCGTTCGCGCGGCTAACGAAGACAAGGCCGTTGCGCCCAGCTACCAGCCGGTCGCTCTGAAGGCGGTTGTTGCCGCCGCCTTGATGATGAAGCGCTCGGTCGCCGGCGCCAAGCCGAAGAAGGCCGCCTGAGGCTCTCCGCTTTCAGCGCGCCCCGTTTCAAAGCCCCGCGCCGGTGTTCCGCGCGGGGTTTTCTTTTGCCGGTATCGCTTCAGAAAAAGGAAAGCTGGCCACCGCCATCGGACCTGGGCTTTTCCGGCTTCTTCGGCGGTTCACGCTCGACCCGCTCGAGAAGGTCCGGCCCGGTATTGGCCACGCGGTTCACCTTGTCGGACACGGGAATGGCCTCGAAGAACCCTTCCGGCGCGGGTCGCATCAGATCGGCCACATCGCGCGGTTCCTGCGTGCGGCAATCCAGCCAGCGGGAGAAATCTTCCGGCTGGATGACGACCGGCATACGGTCGTGAATGGGCTTGAGATCGGCGTTGGCCGATGTGGTGACGATGACCGCCGAATCGAATTCCGATCCGTCCGGCGCAGCCCAGGTTTCCATCAGGCCGGCGAAGGCAACGGGGCCGCCTGAGCGCGGGCGCAGCCAGAAGGGCTCACTCTTTTCACCCTTGCCGCCGCTCCTGTACCATTCATAAAAGCCGCTGGCCGGCACAAGGATGCGGCGATGACGCATCGCTGCGCGAAAGGACGGCTTTTCCGCCGCCGTTTCGGCACGGGCATTGATGAGCATCGGGAATTCGCGCGGGTCCTTGACCCAGCCGGGCACGAAGCCCCAGCGCACCAGCAGCGCCTTGCGGCCCGTTTCGTTCGATCCGCGCACCGGCGCTTCGCCATCGGCGACGACCAGGATGGGCTGGGAGGGCGCGATGTTGTAGCGCGGCGGAAAACCCTCAAGCTCTGCCAGGCCGAAGGTTTCGGCCACGGCTTCCGGCTTTTCGGTGAGTGCGAAACGTCCACACATGGCAGGCTAACCGCGCGGCGAAAACAGGATGATGGCCGTGCCCGCGAGACAGACGAGTCCACCCATCACGTCGAACCGGTCGGGCGTTTGACCTTCCACGAACTGCAGCCAAAGCAGGGAGGCGACGATATAGATGCCGCCATAGGCTGCATAGGCGCGGCCCGCCGCATCGCTTTCGACAAGCGTCAGCGCATAGGCAAAGATCGCCAGCGCCACCATGCCAGGCGCTACCCACCAGACCGGCTTGCCGAGGCGCCACACGGCCCAGAAGGCGAAGCAACCGCCAATTTCGCCCAATGCCGCCACGGCATACACGGCGTAGGTTTTCAGCATGATGGATTTCCCTTGTTCCTCTTTTGTTGTTACTGGACAGGGGGACCAATGCAAGGGCATTTTGCACCTGCAAACCAATTGTGGAATCCGATGTCGTTACAGCCGCAACCTGCCTCATCCGCCATTCTGATCCGCGACGGCAAGCTGCTGCTCATCCGTCGCCTCAACCCGCCCGCCGCCGATCTATACGCCTTTCCGGGCGGTCGCGCCGAGCCGGGCGAGACGCCGGAACAGACGGCCCTGCGTGAATTTCACGAGGAAACCGGTATTCGGGCGGGAAATCCCCGCCTCTTCGCCACCTATGACCTGAAGGGCGAAAACGATGCCCCCGCGCGACGCACGCATTTCTTCCTGTCCGTGTTCCTGATCGATGCCGCACCCGACCAGGAAGCGGTGGCGGCGGATGACGCCGGCGAGGCCGGATGGTTCACGCCGGCGGAAATCCGCGACCTGCCCGTGCCGGCAAGCGTGCTGGAATGCGCCGAACGGCTGGATGCCTTTCTGAACGGGCAAGGGTGATGATGCGCCCCTTGCCCCTTCTCCTCACGGCCGTTCTCGTCAGCGCACCCGCCCACTCGCAGGGCCGGTCCACTACGGCTGTGACCGCGCCACCCGCGGTGGAGGATATCGAGGCCCCCTATGACGGGCCGCTGGCCCGGTTTGCGGAGATCATCGGCGCGCTTTCCTACTTGCGGCCGCTATGTGGCGCCAGGGACGAATCCTGGCGAACGGACATGCAATCGATTCTGGACGCCGATACCGCGCGAGAGCCGGCACGTCGGGCCCGTATGACCGCCGCCTTCAACCGCGGTTACCGGGCCTTTGCCGCCGTGCACACCGCCTGCACCCCCGCGGCCCTTGCCATGGAGGTCCGCTACCGTGCCGAAGCGGCAACACTTGTTGCAGAAATAACAAGCCGCTTCGGAAATTAAGGCTTTGTTAACCTCTTTTGCGAGGGGCGCGTGTCGTTTCCGGAAAAGGCTGGTAATCTTGTTAACGGATGGGTAAGAGATGAGTGGATTACCTGAGGGCCGAGTAATGGAAGCACGCCGCAACGACATTGACGACATGATTGTTCATGAGAAGATGCAGGCTGCGCTGGAGTACCAGAACGAGGCTTGGGCTGATGGCATGGCAGATGGAATCGAACCGGAAATCATTGCCGACGCAGCCTTTGCGCTCGCGATGCGCGAAAGCATCCGCATTCATGGCGAGGAAGGCGTGGAAGCCATCCTTGAAAGCCTGCGCGAACGCATGCTGGCGGGAGAATTCTCGCCACAACGCATCATCCAGTAAAGTCCGGAATATCCTTATGCCGAATGTGCCTGCATCTGCCCTGCGGGGCCGTCTGAGGGCCGCGCTTTTTGCCACCGGCGCTCTTGTTCTGGCCACCAGCCCGGCGCTGGCGCTTTCCGAGTTGAAGACGATAGGCGGTGATCCGGTGACGCCGGGTCAGGCTGCCGGCAACCCGCCAGGTCTTGACCTGAACGGCTCGACCACATTGCCCGGCAAGGGCAATACCACCAGCGGCGACGCCAAGAAGGACGAGCCGCCGGCCACCATCGAATATTCCCACGACGTTTCCAAGCTTCCCGAGCCGGTTCGCAAAATGCGCGAGCAGATCATCGAGGCTGCCGTTTCGGGCGATCCCGAGCGACTGCGCGCCCTGATCGGCACGGGTGAGAAGCGCACCCAGATCCCTGCGGCGGAAGCCGGTGATGATCCGATCGAGGCGCTGAAATCAATTTCCGGCGACGCCGATGGACTTGAAATCCTTGCCATCCTCCTCGACCTGATTACGGCAGGCTATGCCCACGTCAATCCGGGCGAACCCGACGAGGTCTTTGTCTGGCCGTATTTCGCGGAGAAAAACATCCAGTCCCTGAGCGCGCCTGAAAAGGTGGAGCTGCTGCGTATCGTTACGGCGGGCGACCTGATGGGCATGCAGGATTATGGAAGCTATAATTTCTTCCAGATCGGCCTGACGCCCGATGGACGCTGGAAATTCCTGACCGCAGGCGACTGACCGCCGGTCTCAGCCGAAGCATTGAGGATGACCGACATGCCCGCAGCCTTTCTCGGCAACCGCCGACTGATTCGCGTTTCCGGCAAGGACAGCGCCGATTTTCTGCAGGGCCTGATTACCACCGATGTCGCCACGCTAACCGACACGGCGCGCCCCGCCGCACTGCTCACGCCACAGGGCAAGATTCTTTTCGATTTCCTGATCTGGCGGGATGGCGACAGTTTCCTCATCGATATCGACGACGCCAACGTCGAAGCCTTCGTCAAACGGCTCAGCCTCTACAAGCTGCGCGCCGCCGTGACGATCGAAGCCCTGCCCACAGAAGGCGTCACCGTGTTCTGGGATGAAGGCGACGTTGACGGCGCAGTCGTTGACGGACGGTTCCTGACCGCCGGCGTGCGCGTGCTGCGCAAGCCCGGCCACCATGGCGACGGACCCGAAAGCGCCTATCGCGCCCAGCGCATTGCCCACGGCATCGTCATGTCCGGTTTCGATTACGCCCTGCAGGACGCCTTCCCGCATGACGTGTTGATGGACGTGAACGAGGGTGTCGGCTTCCGCAAGGGCTGCTTCATCGGACAGGAAGTGGTGTCGCGCATGAAGCATCGCGGCACGGCGCGCAAGCGGCCCGTTATCGTTTCCGCCGCGGCGCCCCTGCCCCCCACGGGGACGGAACTGACCGCCGGCGGCAAGCCCATCGGCACGCTCGGCACCGTTATCGGCCCACAGGCGCTTGCCATCGTACGCATCGACCGGGTCGGCGAAGCCATGGCCTCCGGCGCGCTCATTCTGGCCGGTGATGTGCCCGTGACGCTTTCACTCCCCGCCTGGAGCGGCCTGACCTTTCCCGACAGCGCCAACGCCGAGAGTTGACGATGGCCGATAAGGTGGTGCGTGCGTGGCAACGGATGATTTCCGGCAGGCGGCTTGACCTGCTCGACCCCTCGCCGCTCGATGTAGAAATCTCCGATATTGCCCATGGCCTTGCCCGCGTATCCCGCTGGAATGGCCAGACCTTCGGCGATCATCCCTTTTCCGTGGCGCAGCACAGTCTGATCGTCGAGGACATTTTCCGCCGGCTGGGCAAGGCCACACCGCTGGAATGCCAGATGGCGCTGCTGCACGATGCGCCGGAATACGTGATCGGCGACATGATCTCCCCCTTCAAGGCCGTGGTCGGCGGCGGCTACAAGGTCGTGGAAAAGCGGCTGGAGGCAGCGATCCATCTGCGTTTCGGCCTACCGGCCCATCCCGACCGGGCGTTGAAGGACCGAATCAAGAAAGCCGATACCGTCTCCGCCTTCTTCGAGGCGACGGAACTCGCCGGCTTCACGGTGGAGGAAGCACGCCGGCTTTTCGGCGTGCCGCGCGGCTTTACCCGCGAGACATTGCCGATGGCGCCCCTGCCGCCGAAGGAGGCGCAGCGACTTTTTCTGGAACGTTTCCATGCGCTTGAAGCGGAACGTGCAGGAGTTGATTCATGAGCTTCATCGTCGTTTCGCCACTGACGCGCATTGCGGAAATGGCCGTCCGCCACCGTGCACGGGACATGGTGACGTTGCTTTCCGAAGGCCATGACTTTCATCGGCCAGGCGTGATCACGCCCGAGCGCCACCTCGTTCTGCGCATGCACGATATCGGCTGCTCCACGGCCGGCAACATGATTGGCCCCCAGGAGGCGCAGGTGGAAAAGCTGATCGGATTTGCCCGCGCGTGGAACGGGGAGACACCGCTGCTCATCCATTGCTGGATGGGAGTGTCGCGGTCGCCGGCGGCAGCGCTGATTGCCGCACTCGCCATTGCGCCCGAAACCGACGAGAAGGAACTGGCACTCAGGCTGCGCAAGGCCTCGCCGCACGCTTCGCCCAACCAGCGGATCGTTGCCCTGGGTGATGCCCTGCTTCAGCGCGGCGGGCGGCTGACCGCCGCCGTCAAGCTGATCGGCCGTGGCGTGGATGCCGATGGCGATGCGCCTTTCGTGCTGCCGCTGACCGCGAGCGGAGACGCGCATGGGTGATCGCCCGACCTCCGTCGAGATCGGCCTCAATGCGGCGATTGTCGCCGTGTCGGATCACACACCGCGCATTCTCGTCGTGCGCGAAACGCCGGACGAGCCGGAGGGCCTGCCCTACGGCCCCTTCGACCCCACGGTTCATCGCACCATGGAGATGTCGCTACGTGACACCGTCGAGCGACAGGCGGCGCTCGGCCTCGGCTATATCGAGCAACTCTACACCTTCGGCGACCGGGGACGGCAGCGCGTTCCCGGTGAAAAGGGGCCGCATCTCGTTTCCGTCGGCTATCTGGCGCTGACCCGCACCGACCGCGATGGCGCGGCCCGGCTGGAAGCGAGCGGCGCGCACTGGCGCGACTGGTATGGATTTCTGCCTTGGGAAGACTGGCGCGGCGGGCGGCCGGTGCTGATCGACCGCGTGTTGCTGCCTGCGCTTCAGCACTGGGTGGCACATGCTCCTGCCGGTGAGGTTTCCGCGCGGCGCCTGCGGCTCAAGCTCGCCTTTGGCGAAGCGGACCTGCCCTTTGACGAGGAGCGGGCGCTGGAGCGCTACGAGCTGCTCTACGAGGCCGGGCTGGTCGAGGAAGCGGTGGCGGACGGGCGTGTCGAGACAACCGGCCTTGCGGCTCCGCTCGGCGTCGCCATGCGCTTCGATCACCGCCGGATCGCCGCCACCGCGCTGGCGAGGCTGCGCGCCAAGATCAAATATCGTCCGGTGATCTTCGAGTTGATGCCGCCGGATTTCACCCTCACCGAGTTGCAGGCAACCGTGGAAGCCATTTCCGGCCGTCACCTGCACAAGCAGAATTTCCGCCGACTGGTGGAAGGCGCCGAGCTGGTGGAGCCGACCGGCGAAGCGACAGCGGCAACCGGCGGGCGGCCCGCTGCCCTCTTCCGTTTCCGCCGCCAGATTTTGGAGGAGCGCTCCGCCCCGGGCCTGAAGTTCGGCGCGCGCTAAATCCCGAACGGAAAGCGCCGCCCCCGGAGGGAGCGGCGCGGGCTGACGCCTGTGCGGCAAGGACTTCACCATCCGGGCCGGAGCGTGATGAGCACCGGATGGATCGGCTTCAGGCCGTCAGCAGAACCGTCTGTTCTTCCCCGGTATCTTCGAGGTTTTCAAGATAGTTGGCGATGACGCTCTTCAACTGTTCGAGAAGATCCGTCAGGCTCGTTTCACTGTCATCGCCGGTGGCGGTTTCACGACCGGGTGGCGGGGGTGGCGGCCCCTCCGGGCGCATGGCGGCAAGCTCTTGCGTGCTCACCGAACCATCACCATCGGCATCCAGCTTGGTAAAGAGCGAAGCGGATTGGTCGTCGCTCACCTCTTCGGGTTTGCCGGCAGAGAATTCGGCTTCCGTCAGCATCCCGTCGCCATCGGCATCGAGGCTGGTGAAGAAGTCACCCTTATCACCGGGCTGCGGCTGGCTCTCGCCGCTCGTCATCTGCATCAGGATGGAATTGATGAGCGTAGACAGCTTGTCGAGGGCGGAGGTGCCGGCAACCTCGCCGGTCGACAGGACCGATGAGCTGGAGGACGTCGATGCGGTGGACGCCGAACTGCTGCCGGAAGAGGTCTGGCCGGAGGCCAGTTCATCGGCGGAAACGACACCATCGCCGTTCTTGTCGAGGCTGGACTTGTAGCTTGTGCTGTAACTGTATCCGGAAAGCGATGTGACGCTAGTCATACAGGGCTCCCTGTTTTCAAGGTGTTTTGGGAAACGCAGTACGCTGGCGAAAACACATCCAGAGGGGCGGAAAGCAGATCGGCCCGGACCGGAACCGACATCTCGCTCAATCGAACGTCGGGCCGCTCTGACCGCGGCAGGAACACGCTAGGCCACCTTCCTGCCTCCGTCAAAGAGCAGGAATCATGGGTGATATTTACGTGTGAAATTTTCCCACGAATCAGATTTAAGTGTTCGTTTACGTTTTCCGCGAAAGCCAGCCCACGAAAAAGGCGACGTCCCGAAGGACGCCGCCCTGCTTTCATCGCGATGCGGGAAGCTTACTGCCCCATGGTGGAGCGATGCGCCCAGCCCGTCATGCGGCGTTCGAGCCAGGCCATGAGCGCATACATGGCGATGCCTTCGATGGCGAGCATGAGAAGGCCGGCGAAGACCAGCGGCACGTTGAACTGGCTCTGGGCCGAACTCATCATGTTGCCGAGACCATAATTCGAGGCGACCGTTTCCGACACCACGGAGCCGACGAAGGCGAGCGTGATAGCGATCTTCAGCGAGCCGAAGAAATAGGGCATGGAGCGCGGAATGCCGACCTTCAGCATGATGTCCATCTTCTTCGCACCCAGCGCCCGCAGCACGTCCTCGGTTTCAGGCTCGATGGTGGCGAGACCTGTCGCGACGTTCACGACAATGGGGAAGAAGGAGATGAGGAAGGCCGTCAGAACCGCCGGAATGGTGCCGATGCCGAACCAGATGACGAGGATCGGAACCAGCGCCACCTTCGGAATGGCGTTGAAGCCGATCATCAGCGGATAAAGCCCCGCATAGATCGTCTTCGACCAGCCGATGAACAGGCCCAGCAGCAGGCCGGCAATGACAGCGATGATGAAGCCGAAAGTGGTGGTGTAGAGCGTCTGGAGCGAGTTCTTCCAGATCGGTGACCAGTATTCGCCAATTGCCTGAAACACCTTCATCGGCGACGGCAGGATGGTTTCCGGCATGTCGAGCGCCAGAACGAACAGTTCCCAGAAGGCGAAGAGCGCCAGCGTGTACAGCACGGGTGCCGCCCGCACCCAGTCGATGCGCTCGAGCAGCGGGCGCTTGCCTGCCAGTGCCTCGGCAATGCGGCGGTCGTTTTCCTCGACACGGGCGAGGATTTCGGGATCGACGGGTTCGACGAAGACGGTCATGCGGCAACCCTCGCATTGGCGATTTCGGCGTGCAGTTTGTGCACCATGTCGTTGAAGGCCGTTTCATAGGTGAGGTTGATGTCCCGCGGACGCGCGAACGGCACCTGATGTTCCGCCAGAACCCGGCCCGGACGCGAGGACATGACGAAAATCTTGTCGGCCAGGAACACGGCTTCGCGCAGATCGTGGGTGACGAGGATGATCGTCACCCCCTGTGCAGCGTGCAGGTCGCGGATGACGCACCACAGTTCCTCGCGGGTGAAGGCATCAAGCGCGCCGAAGGGCTCGTCCAGCATCAGGAGTTCCGGCTCGTGGATCAGCGCGCGGCAAAGATTGGCGCGCTGCTGCATGCCACCGGAAAGCTGCCACGGGAATTTCGATCCGAAGCCCTTGAGACCGACGATCTCAAGCAACCGCTCGGCCTTTTCGATATACTCCTTCTTGTGGGTGCGCAGGCGCTTGCGGTGCTTCTCCACGATTTCGAGCGGCAGGAGGATGTTTTCGAGCGTCGTGCGCCACGGCAGCATGGTCGGGTTCTGGAATGCCATTCCGACGATGGAAACGGGTTCCGTGACCTGCTTCTCTGCAACGATGACATTGCCCTTCTGGGGAATGTGCAGGCCGGTGACCAGCTTCATCAGCGTGGACTTGCCGCAGCCCGACGGGCCGACGACGGCGGCGAACTCGCCCTTCGCCACGGTCAGGTTCAGGCCGGAAACGGCCAGCGTGCCCGCCGCGCCGCCATAGCGCATATCGACATTTTCAATGGAAACCAGGTTTGCCACAGGCAATTCTCCCTGAAACAGCGGCCGCATCATGCGGACTTCGCTCTTTGAGAAAAGCCCCGGCCAGGGCCGGGGCTCGTTCAGTCGAGGGATCAGGGAAGCATCCGCTCCGCCTTGGGCGGCAGGTAGCTCGCATCAAAGACGCGGTCCGCCGTGACATTGCCCTTGAGACCCATGGAAATCTTCAGGGTTTCCAGCGAAGCGGCGAGACGCGCCGGGTCGACGCCGCCGAAGCCGTTCTCAACGACGTAAGGCGTCTTGATGTTCTGGGCGATGGCCATCTTCAGCCGCTCTTCCTCGACACCAGCGTTCAGCGTTTCGTTGCGCTTGAGAACGGCCTCGGCACCGGCCTTCGGGTCGGCGACAGCATCGGCGAAGCCCTTGGCGAGCGCCTTGAGGAAGCCCTTGACGGCTTCCGGGTTCTTTTCGGCGAAGTCCGTGTTCACCAGAACCGAGTTGCCATAGAGGTTCAGGCCATGCTCGGCCATCAGGATGGTCGAGATATCCTCATCCTTGATGCCCTGCTTCTTGAGGTTCAAGACGACCGAAAAGGAGAAGCCGAACACGGCATCCACATCGCCCTTGGCCAGCATCGGCTCGCGCACCGGGAAGCCGATGGATTCGATGGTGATCTTGCTGTCATCGATACCGGCAACCTGCTTGAAGGCCTTCCACTGGGCGAAGGCGCCATCCGGCGGCGGCGCGCCGAGCTTCTTGCCTTCCAACGACTTCGGATCAGTGGTGATGCCAAGCGACTTGCGACCGACGACGGCGAAGGTCGGGCGCTCATAGACCATCATCACGGCCTTGACCTTCTGGCTCGGGTCCTTGTCGAGGAACTGGATCACCGAGTTGATATCACCGAAGCCGAGTTGATAGGCCCCGGTGGCGACGCGCGGAATGGCCTCAACCGAGCCGTTGCCGCTGTCGATGGTGACGTCGAGCCCCTCGGCCTTGAAGTACCCCTTGTCGAGCGCCAGCAGGAAACCGGCAGCCGGACCTTCGAACTTCCAGTCAAGCGTGAACTTGATCGCCGTTTCGGCGTGCGCCGGGGCGGCCGCGGTGAAAAGGCCACCGGCAAGCCCCATGGCCGCCGCCGCAACCATCCCCGTGAAGGTTCTGCGCTTCAACATTGTCTGAAATCCCCCTGTCGGATTGTTTGATCTGATGAGGACCATTCAAGACAGGTTGGACCGTACACGCAAGACAAAATTGCATATAAACTAGTCATTTATTCGTTATGGCTATTTTATAAGCTAATATTCCACATTTTACGCATACGCAGCCAAAAATTGCATCACCGCGTAACGACATCCAGACCGACATCAAGCGTCGGCGCGGCCATGGTTATCTTCGAGGTCGAGATGTAGTCGATTCCGCTTTCGGCGATTGCCTTGATTGTCGTCAAATCCACATTGCCGGAGGCTTCCAGCTTCACCCGGTTCGGTGCATTCCGATAGGCTTCCGGCGAGAGGCCGGCGGCAAGGCGGTTGATCTCGACGGCCTCGCGCAGGCGCTCCGGCCCCATATTGTCGAGCAGGATCACGTCCGGGGAAGCCGTCAGCGCCTCGCGCATCTGGTCGAGACCGTCGACCTCCACCTCAATCTTGACAAGGTGGCCGCAATAGGCGCGCGCCGCACGAACCGCACTGGCCACGCCGCCCGAAACGGCAATGTGGTTGTCCTTGATGAGCACGGCATCATCCAGCCCGTAGCGGTGGTTCGACGCACCGCCGAGACGCACGGCGTATTTCGCCAGCGCACGCAGGCCGGGCAGCGTCTTGCGCGTGCAGGTGACTTTCGCGGGTGTATGGGCAATCTCCGCAGCGTAGCGCGCCGTCAGCGTGGCAATGCCGGAAAGGTGCATGAGGAAGTTCAGCGCCACCCGCTCGGCCGAAAGCACCGAACGCGCCGGGCCGTTCACCGTAATCAGCGCGTCGCCCGGCTTTACCCGATCGCCATCCTCCATATGCGCGTCAAAAACCACGGCGGGATCGACCAGCCGGAAGGCGGTGCGGGCAAGCTCCATGCCGGCGACGATGCCCTCCTGCCGCGTATTGACCCGCGCCTCGGCCATCAGCGACGGGGCGATGGTGGCATAGGTGGTAATGTCGCCGGCGCGGCCCAGATCCTCCTGAAGGGCGGCACGCACCTGATCCTCCACCATGATGGCGAGCAGCGTCGGGCGAAGCGGTGTGACGGTCATGGTGCATTCCTCTTCTGATCACGTTTGGGCAGGCTTCCTCCGGCCTGCCGCCACCCCGAAACGGGGCATTCGAACATGGCAGGACTTTGCCGTTTCGTCCCCTCTCCCTCGGGCAGAAGGGACGAAGCCGAATTCGCTCAAATTCCCGGGCGCTTGCTTTGTCACAAAGGCGGAGAAAACCCTGTGGCACGCCCCCTCACAACGCCGCGATTTCCGCCGCCCGTTTTTCCGCCTGCGAAAGTGTCAGGAACGTGCGGCGGCGCAGAACCTCCTGCGGCTCGGGGTGGTCGGAGCGGAAATGACCGCCCCGGCTTTCCAGCCGGTCATGGGCCGCCACGGCAATGAGCTTGGCGGCGGCGACGATGTTCATGAAGCGCAGGCGCGGATTTTCATGCTCCAGCCGGCGGATTTCGCGCAGCGCGTGCGTGAGGCTTGCGGCATCGCGGATCACACCGACATCGTTGCTCATGACCTTGCGAAGCTGCTTCAGCTCGTGGCTGTCTTCCAGCGTCACCAGTTCGTCGTTCTCGTCGGCATTCTTCGGCCAGGCGCGAAGACCGTTCTGCGGAATGAGCCCCTTGATGCTTTCGGCGATGCGGGCGGCAAAGACCACGGCTTCCAGCAATGAGTTGGAGGCAAGGCGATTGGCGCCGTGCAGGCCGGTCGAGGCGACTTCGCCTGCCGCCCAAAGACCATCGAGCGAAGTGCGGCCATCCGCATCCACCATCAGCCCGCCCATGTGATAGTGCACAGCCGGAACCACGGGAATCGGCTGCGTGACCGGATCAATGCCAGCCGCCATGCAGGAGGCATAGACCGTGGGGAAGGCCTCGGGGAAGTGCTTGCCCACCGCCTTGCGGCAATCGAGAAACGCACCGCGCCCGGCCTTGACCTCGGCGAAGACACCGCGGGCAACAATGTCGCGCGGCGCCAGTTCCGCATCCGCGTGGATCGCCGTCATGAACCGTTCGCCGGCGTTGTTAATCAGCGTCGCGCCATCGCCGCGCAGCGCCTCGGTGGCAAGCGGCGCGGGATCGCGGCCGATATCGATGGCGGTCGGATGGAACTGCACGAATTCAGGATCGGCAATGACCGCGCCGGCGCGGGCCGCCATGCCGAGTCCCTGCCCCTTGGCTTCCGCCGGATTGGTGGTGACGGCATAGAGATGACCGACGCCGCCGGAACAAAGCACGACGGAGCGGGCGGGAAACACGATGCGCGCCTTGGACTGGCCGGCATCGGGTCTTGCGATGACGCCCGTCACCACCTTGCCCTCGCGCACCAGGTCTTCCACGACATAGCCTTCCATCACGCGGATGGTCGGCGTGTTACGCACGGCGGCAATCAGCGCTTCCATGATGGCGCGGCCGGCCATGTCACCCTTGACACGCACGATGCGGCGTTCGGAATGGGCCGCCTCCCGCGACAGCACGAGATGACCTTCCAGATCGCGGTCGAAAGGCACGCCATAGGCCAGAAGATCACGGATGCGATCCGGCCCTTCCGAAATCGTCAGCATGGCGATCTTCGGATCGACAATGCCGGCACCGGCGGCCAGCGTATCGGCCAGATGCTTGCCGAAGGTGTCGCCCTCGCTCATGGCGGCGGCAATGCCGCCCTGTGCCCAGGCGGACGAGGCCCCCTGCCCGATGGGTGCCGCCGCCAGCACGGTGACCGGCATCGGGCTAAGCCGCAAGGCGCAGAAAAGCCCGGCAAGCCCGCCACCGACGATCACGACATCATCGATGCCGCCAAGGCTTTGCGGGGTCGCCACTCTGTTTGAAATTGCCATGCCATCCTCCTCGAACGCGCGGGTCTTTTCACTCGATTTCGTCAGGCCTTGAGGTTGATCATGCGCTCAACGGCAAGCCGCGCGGGGCCTGCAATCGCGGGATCGACCTTCACCTCCTCCGTCATGAACAGCAGGCTGTCGAGGATCTTCGGCAGCGTGATGCGCTTCATGTGCGGACAGAGATTGCACGGTTTGACGAAATCGACGCCCTCCACCTCCGACTGGATGTTGGAAGCCATGGAGCATTCCGTGACGAGCAGCACACGCGCCGGCTTCTTCGTCTTGACGTAGTTGATCATGCCCGCCGTCGAGCCGGAATAGTCGGAAACGTCGAGCACGCTCGGATGGCATTCGGGGTGCGCGACAATCTCGATGGTCGGATCGGCTTCGCGGTAGGCCAGAAGCTCATCCGCGGTAAAGCGCTCGTGCACTTCGCAATGGCCCGCCCAGGTAAGGATCTTCTTGTTGGTGCGGCGCGCGACATTCATCGCCAGATACTCGTCGGGAATGCACAGCACCGTATCGGAGTCCAGGCTTTCCACCACATCCACGGCATTGGCCGAGGTGCAGCAAATGTCCGTTTCCGCCTTCACATCGGCAGAGGTGTTGACATAGGTCACCACCGGAACGCCGGGATAGCGGCGCTTCAGTTCGCGCACATCCGCGCCCGTGATCGATTCCGACAGCGAGCAGCCGGCGCGGCTATCGGGAATGAGGATGGTCTTCTCCGGATTCAGCAGCTTCGAGGTTTCGGCCATGAAATGCACGCCGCACTGGATGATGATCTCGGCCTCGACCTTCGTGGCGTCACGGGCAAGCTGGAGCGAATCGCCCACGATGTCGGAGACGCAATGGAAGATATCCGGCGTCTGGTAGTTATGAGCGAGGATGACCGCATTGCGCTCCTTCTTCAGCCGGTTGATGGCGTGAACATAGGGGGCGTAGACCGGCCATTCGATTTCGGGAATGAAATGCTTCACCCGCTCGTAAAGCGGCGCCGTTTCCTTCGCCACCGCCGGCGTGAAGGCGAGATCGGGGCGAGGCAAAATGCCGAACCGCTCCGCTGCCGAAAGATCAACGCCCACTGCGGCGCGCACTGCCGAATGACCAGCCATTTCCGTCTCCCTCCAGGTCGCTCCCCGCGACCTCAACACTTATGCTCAATGTGAGTATAAGTGTACCCAAAGAAAACCGGCAGGGGCCGGTCGCATTGATTTAGAAAGTTTTGTGACGGTTTGCAAGGTGCATTCACGCGGATATTCGTTTGCCCTCCCTGGTCCACATCGCTAAACCCGGTCAGTGCAGGAAGGAAAGCCCAATGTCCCACGCCACTGACGCCGCCCGTTTCGCACCCCATGCAGACCTCGCGGAAGTCCTGCTGCCGCATCTCGACGGCACCACGGACGGCTCGCACGATCTTGCCCACATCGCCCGCGTCTTCCGCAATGCGCTGCGCATCCACGAACAGGAAGGCGGCAACGGGCTTATTCTGGCCGCCGCCGTTCTTCTGCATGATTGCGTGGCTGTGGAGAAGAATTCACCGCTAAGGGCCGAAGCCTCGCGCCTTGCCGCCGAGAAGGCCGCCGGCATTCTCGACCGGCTTGGCTGGCGGGGCGTGGATTGCGCCGGCGTCTACCACGCCATCCTCACCCACAGTTTTTCGGCGGGCCGTGAGCCGGAAACGCTGGAGGCGAAGATCCTTCAGGATGCCGACCGGCTGGATGCCATCGGCGCTGTGGGGGCGGCGCGCTGTTTCTATACCGCCGGGCGCATGGGCTCCTCCCTGTACGATGCCGCCGATCCGCTGGCGAAAGACCGCGCGCTCGATGACCGCGCCTTTGCCATAGACCATTTCCCCGCCAAGCTGTTCACGCTGGCCGAGGGGTTCAAAACGGCGACCGGACAGGCTATGGCGAAGGAAAGGCACGCACGGCTCGTGACGATCTACGAGCAGTTTCTCGACGAAATCTGACACAACAAGGGGCACGCCCATGCAGGTCTCAAACCTCTCGATCTATCCCTTGAAAAGCGGACGCGGCATTGCGCTTCCCGAAAGCCCGGTGGATGCCTTCGGTCTCGCCGGTGACCGTCGCTTCATGCTGGCCGATCCCTCCGGCCACTTCATCACACAGCGCGAGCTGCCGGCGCTGGCGCAGGTGGAAGCGCACGTTGCGGGCGGCGTACTGCATCTGGCGATGGGCGCTGCGCGGCATGAGGCTCCCCTCTCGGGTTTTGCCACCCGCAAGGATGTGGCGGTGTGGAAGAACATCGTCAGCGCCGCGCTGGCCGACGATGCCACCAATGCCGCGCTTTCCTCATGGCTCGGCCGCGACGCCATCCTCGTCTACTTCGATGGCGATGCCCGGCGCACGGCGAGCCGTGAATGGGCAGGCGAAGAAACGCCCGTGACCTTCGCCGACGGGTTTCAGATCCTGATCACGAACACCGCCTCGCTGGCGGCGCTCAACGCCGACATGGCAGCGCATGGCGAGGAACCCGTAGGCATGGACCGCTTCCGCCCCAACGTCGTCATCGATGGCGCGGAAGCCTTTGCCGAAGACCATTGGGCCGCCCTTGAAATCGGCGGTATGCGCTTCGATCTCGTCAAGCCCTGTGCCCGCTGCATCATGACCACACAGGACCAGCAGACCGGTTCGCGCGAAGGCGCAAGCCCGATGAAGGCCATGGGCCGCATCCGCATGTCCGCCGACCGGCGCGTTCCCGGCCCGTTGTTCGGCTGGAATGCCGTGCCGCGCGGCGAAGGCGTGCTGAAACTGGGCGATGCCGTGACCGTGCTGGAAACCCGGCCGGAGGGTTGGGCGTTCAAGCGCCGGTGAACCGGTGCGACAGCCTGACACTTCATCTTTTCATCCTGTATGGATAGGAAGGCACGCGGGATCGAAGGCGGAGAAGCGAAAGGGACCATGGGCGGCAAACCCCTTGCGGTGACAGCCGGAGCGCTGATGCTTTTTCTCGCCTTCGCGCCACGCGCGGCGATGCCCTATCTTCTGCCGCCCTATCTCATGGCCGTCGGTATCGAGCGGGAAAGCTTCGCGCTCATGCAGAATGTCCAGCTTCTCGTCTGGGGCGTCTCTGCCATCCTCGCCGGCCTGCTTGCCGATCGCGGCCATGCACGGCTTGTGGCTGCTCTTGCCGCCCTTCTTTATGCGAGCGGGCTGGTTCTGCTGGCCACCGCGTCGCATTCGTCCGCCGTCATTCTCGGCGGCGGCGTTCTCGCTGGCATCGGTCTCGGTGGCACGACTTTTCCGGTTGTCTTCGCGGCGCTTGCGGGCGGCCCCGTCCGCCGACGCCTGGCCATCGTCACCGCTGCCGCAGCACTTTCCGCGCTTTTCGTCACGCCTGCCGTGCAAGGCGTGCTGATCGAGGCCGGTGCGCGGGCAACATTGCTGACGCTTGCCGCCGGCGTAGCGCTCATCGCGCCGCTGGCGCTGCTTCTGCCGCCACCCTCCAGTCATCCGCCCGCGCCCGAAACGATCAAAGGGCGCAGCCTGATTCTGGCGATCCTCGTGGTCGGCGCGGCGGTTAGCGGCTTCCAGACCGGCCTTTTCTCCGCGACACTCGGTGTCACCCTGTCCGACCACGGGCTTGCCGTGGAGGTCATCGTCACAGCGCTGCTTCTGCTCAACCTGTTCAATGTGGCGGGTGCGGCGCTGACCGCAACCGGCGCGCCGCTCAGGCGGTTGAGCCTCGTCTTCCTGCTGCGCGCCATAGCCTTTGCCGCCCTGCTGTGGCTTCCGCTCACGCCCGTCGTCGTGCTTGGCGCGGCGTCCGCGGCCGGGCTTGTCTGGTTCGCAGCCCTGCCGCTTGCCATAGCGGCAATCAGCGGGCTCTACGGCACCCGCTCCATCGGCTTCATGACTGGCATCCTCGTCTGCGGCTGGCAGGCGGGCGCCTACGCCGCCGTTCTTTTCGCGGTGGATACCTATGGCTGGTGGGGGAATTACGACAGGGCCTTCGAGAGTGCGTTTGGCCTGGCGCTTGCCCTGGCGCTCGGTTACGCCGCCGCGCATCGTGGCACTCATCAAACGCGTTGACGGGTCGATCAGGAAAAATCGCTTTCCGGAATGGGTCTCCGCCGGTAATGCTTTTCTAAAATCGGAGGAATCCTCATGTCGCCCGCCCAGCGCCCATCCCTGCCGTGGCTGATCATCATCAGCGGCTCATTGATCGCCATCCTGTCCATCGGGCCGCGTTCGGCCATGGGCTTCTTCCAGATTCCGCTGCTCACCGATACCGGCTGGGACCGCGCCACTTTCGGGCTGGCCATGGCACTCCAGAACCTTGCCTGGGGGCTCGGACAACCGCTGTTCGGCGCGGTGGCCGACAAATACGGCACGGGCCGCGTGCTCGTCATGTCGGGCCTGTTCTATGCCGCCGGCCTTACGCTGATGGCGCTCGGCCACTCGCCTGCCACGCTCTATGCCGGCGGCGGCGTGCTGGTCGGGCTTGGTGTCGCTGCCGGCTCCTTCGGCATCATCCTCTCGGCCTTTGCGCGCAATGTGACGCCGGAGCAGCGGTCCTTTGCCTTTGGTATCGGCACCGCCGCCGGTTCCGCCGGCATGTTCCTGTTCGCGCCGATCTCGCAGGCTCTGATCGCCGAGGTCGGCTGGTCGGACGGTTTGGTGTGGATCGGCTTCATGACGCTGCTCATTCCGGTGCTCGCCTGGCCGCTGCGGGGCAACGCGCAATCCGGCTCGCAGAAGATGGCCCATAGCGAGCAGACCGCCCGCCAGGCGCTGGTGGAGGCCTATGGTCACAAAAGCTATGTGCTGTTGACCATGGGCTTTTTTGTCTGCGGCTTTCAGGTGGCCTTCATCACCGCGCATTTCCCGGCCTACCTCAACGATCTCGGCATGCTGGCCCCCTGGCCGGTGATCGCCATGGCGCTGATCGGCTTCTTCAACATCATCGGCTCGCTCGGCGCCGGCTATCTCGGCCAGCGCTATTCCAAGCGCTGGATTCTCGCCTGGATCTATTTCGGGCGTTCCATTGCCGTCACGGCCTTCCTGCTTCTGCCGCAGAACCCGACCTCCGTCGTGATCTTCTCTGCCGTCATGGGCGTCTTATGGCTCTCCACCGTACCGCCGACAAACGCGCTCGTCGCCATCATGTTCGGCACGCGCCATCTCGGCCTGCTCGGTGGCCTCGTCTTCCTGTCGCATCAGGTAGGCTCGTTCCTTGGCGTCTACATGGGCGGCGTGCTCTATGACCGCCTGGGCTCCTATGATCTGGTTTGGTGGTTCGGCGTCCTGCTGGGCATTGCGGCCGGCCTCGTGCACCTGCCGATCCGTGAAACCGGCGTGGCGCGGCTGACACCCCAGACCACGTGATTATTCCGCCGCGGCAGAGGCCCCGGCGGCATCACAGCCCTTCAGCACGGCCTGAATGAAACTGTCCCTCACCGAGCCGCCGGTCGCCCCGCGCGGCTCGTAAACGTTTCGGGTGAGGAAGAAGCCTGTCAGACGGAAGGCATCTGCGAGCGCCGCACCCGTGGCGGGGCGGACCTCGTTCTGGGCACCGTTCAGGAAGTCCGGCAAAGCCAGAAGCCGTGGCGCATAGGGTTCGCCGGCCGCCCGGCAGACGGCGCGGCCCGATTTCGGCGAGACATAGACCAGTTCGTCCCGCCCGCCGGTCGCAGCGCATTCGGTGAGGTCGAGCCCGAAGCCGAGATCGTTGAGCACCGCGAGTTCAAAGCGCACGAACAGTTCGCCCGCCACCGCCGGTTCGCTCAAGTGATCGAGAACGACGCTCAGCCCCTCATAGAGATGGGGATGCGGATCGCGCTCCGGCAACAGCCGCAGGAGGGCGGCAAGCGCCTGCACGCCATAGACGGAAAGCGCCTTTTCCATCAGACCGGCGGCGCGCAGTCGCGTCGGCTCCAGACGGAAATCGCCGAGATGTTCGGAAAGCCTCGCCCGCCAGGTGGCATCGACGGCGTTGCCGGGTTGCAGCACCGGCTGCATGGCGCGCGAGCGCCCGGAACGGACGAGGCCCATGTGGCGGCCATGGCGGCGCGTCATCAGTTCGGCGACCACACTCGTCTCGCCGTGCCGGCGCACGCCAAGCACGATTGCCTCATCCTGCCATTCCATAGGGTCAAACGCTCCGGAAGTTCGATTCGAACTTACCGCATCCGCCCCGTTCTGTCATTCCCGGGGGAATTCGAGGCCCATTTCGCGGAAGCGCTCGGGATCGTCGCCCCAGTTTTCGCGCACCTTCACGAAGAGGAAGAGATGCACCGGCTGTTCGAGGATTTCCGACAATTCCTTGCGGGATGCCGTGGAAATCGCCTTGATCGTTTCACCGTTCTTGCCGAGTGCGATCTTCTTCTGGCTGTCGCGCTGGACATAGATGACCTGTTCGATGCGAACCGAGCCGTCCTTGCGCTCCTCCCACTTTTCCGTCTCGACATGCGAGGCATAGGGAAGTTCCTGATGCAGGCGCAAAAACACCTTTTCGCGGGTGATTTCCGCAGCAAGCTGGCGCATCGGCAAGTCGGAAATCTGGTCTTCCGGATAATACCACGGACCTTCCGGCAGCGTGCCGGCCAGATAATTCATAAGGTCATCGCAGCCGGAACCGGTCGTGGCCGAGATCATGAAGGTCCGCTCGAAGGGCACCACGGCGTTGGCATCGGAAGCAAGCTTCAGCAATTGCTCGTGCTGCACGCGGTCGATCTTGTTCAGGACGAGGATCTTCGGCTGGTGAACCTCTTTCAGGCCTTCCAGAATGGCCTCGGCATCGCCGCGCAGCCCGCGCTCGCTGTCGATCAGCAGCATGACGAAATCGGCGTCCTTCGCCCCACCCCAGGCCGACGTCACCATGGCGCGATCGAGCCTGCGTCGGGGCTTGAAGATACCGGGCGTATCCATGAACACGATCTGGGCGTTGTTATGGATGGCAATGCCGCGCACAACGGCGCGCGTCGTCTGCACCTTATGGCTGACGATGGACACCTTGGCGCCCACCAGACGGTTGAGCAGCGTCGACTTGCCCGCATTCGTCGGGCCGATCAGCGCCACAAAACCCGAATGGGTCGGGCCTGCCTCCACCGGCGATGCACCGTCTGCACCGCTCTCGGCGGTGAAATCCTCTTCCTGTCCGGTCATATTACCTTCACTTGTCGGAATTCTGTTTTTGCCAGACGCCTTCGCGCTCCAGCATACGTGTGGCCGCGACCTGTTCGGCGGCGCGGCGGGATCGGTCCGAACCGGTTTCCGGCGCAACCCCCTGCACTTCCACCGTCACGGTGAAGCGGGGATCGTGATCCGGACCGGAGCGGTCGTCAATGCGATAGCTCGGCGTTACCGCGAATTTTGCGTGCGCCCATTCCTGCAATTCGGTCTTGGCATCGCGGCGCAGTTCGGCAGAACCGATCGCGCGCTTTTCCCAGTAACGCTGAATGAACTTGCGGGCGGCCTCCAGGCCGCCATCGAGATAGATCGCGGCAATCAGGCTTTCCACCACGTCAGCGCGCACATTCATCATGCGTTTGCCCGTCAGCTTCTGCACATCAGCGCCGGTGCGGATGAAGAGATGCAACTCCATCTCGTCGGAAACGGCGGCACAGGTCTGGGCGCTTACAAGCTGGTTGAGGCGCACCGAAAGCTCGCCTTCACTGGCGGCGCGATAGCTGCGGAAGAGAAGCTCGGCAACGCAGAGGCCCAGCACCCGGTCGCCCAGAAATTCAAGTCGCTCATAATTGCCTTCACGACCATTCAGCGCACTGGAATGGGTGAGCGCCCGTTCGACGCGCCCCCAGTCCGTGAAACTGTGACCGATGGCCGTCTCGAGACGGCCCCGGTTTTCCGTCAGGAAGGACTTCTTCTTGCTCATTGGACGCTCTTGAACAGGCGGTCCCAACGCATGTTGGTCGGCCACTTCCAGACTTCGCGGAACGAGGTGTCGTTACCCAGCGAGAAGAAGATGACGCTTGCCTTGCCGATGAGGTTTTCGGCCGGCACGAAACCGACGGTGAAGCGGCTGTCGAGCGAGTTGTCACGGTTGTCGCCCATCATGAAGTAGTGGCCTTCCGGCACGATGAACTCGCGGGTGTTGTCGCCCAGCGAAACCGGCGACTGATCCAGCGTGTCATAGGTCACGCCATTGTCCATCGTCTCGCGGTAAACCGGGATGTCAGAGCCCGGCTCCTGGCCGTAATCGGAGGTGAACTTGCCGTCCTCGACCTTCGGAACCGGCTTGCCGTTGATGAACAACACGCCATTCGTCACCTGGATACGATCACCCGGCAGGCCGACGACACGCTTGATGTAGTCGATGCTGGTGTCGGACGGCAGGCGGAAGACGACGATATCGCCGCGCGCCGGCTCGGAGGCGAAGATGCGGCCCGAAAACAGGTTCGGCGAGAACGGCAGCGAATATTTAGAATAGCCGTAGGAGAACTTGTTGACGAAGAGATAGTCACCGACCAGCAGCGTCGGCATCATCGAGCCGGAGGGGATGGTGAACGGCTGGAAGAGGACCGTGCGGATGACCATGGCCAGCAAGAGCGCCTGAATGACGACCTTGATGTTTTCCCACAACGCGGTCTGCTTTGGTTCGGTTTTATCGGACACGGGGGTTCCATTCCTATAGTTCTGGCACCTGGACATCGTGCGCCCAATGGACGCGACGGTAACGGCGTTTTCCGGACTTCTCTAGCCCTTCACGGGCCCGGCGGCAAGCGGACGGGCCTCTATGATCACGAAAGCCTGAGCATAAGGGTGTTCATCGGTGATTGTCAGATGAATGAAGGCCTCGTGGCCCGCCGGCATCAGTTCGGCCAGCTTTTCCGCCGCACCGCCGGTCAGCACCATGGTGGGCTTGCCGCCGGGCAGGTTGACGACGCCCATGTCCTTCCAGAACACGCCGTTCGCAAGGCCCGTGCCCAGCGCCTTGGAGCAGGCCTCCTTGGCGGCGAAACGCTTGGCATAGGAGGCCGCACGGTTCTTGCGGCGCTCGGACTTTGCCTGCTCGATTTCGGTGAAGCAGCGCTTGACGAAACGCTCGCCGAAACGTTCGAGCGACTGCTCGACGCGGCGGATGTCGATGAGATCGCTGCCGATGCCGATGATCATGCCATTCTCCTTTGGGCCTGAGGACAGGCCGTCAGTCGTAAACCCGCTTGATCGTCGAAACGCAATCCTGTTCCTTCAGCCGGGAAATGAGCTGGCCAAGCTGGCGCAGATCCCAGACCTCCACGTCCACGGCCATCTCCGTGAAGTCGGTGGCCACACGCACCATGGAAAGTGTGCGGATGTTGACGTCGAGATCGGCGATGATCCGCGAGATGACGGCCAGCGCGCCGGGCTCGTTGATCGCGTTGATCAGGATACGGGCGGAAAAGCGGGCCTTGTTTCCTCCGTCCAGATCCCAGCGCACGTCGATCCAGCGTTCGGGTTCGTTGTCGAACTTCTGGAGCGCAGCGGCCTGGATCGGATAGATGGTGATGATGTTTTCTTTTTCAACGATGCCGATGATGCGATCGCCCGGCACGGCACCCGACGGCGCGAACTGCACCTGCACGCTGGCGGAAAGACCGCGGATCGGCACGGGCTCGGGACCATCCGGTCCCTCCTCCGTCGGCGCGGCAATGGTTTCGCCGGCCTTGCCCTTGTCGGGAATGCGGAACACCATGCCGGAGGCCGAACGGACGTTGAACCAGCCATCGTCGCTCGACTGCTTCACGGTGACGCGTTCGTCCTTGAAATCGGGATAGACGGCGCGCAGCACATCGAGCGAGGAGAGTTCGCCACGACCGACGGCGGCAACCGCATCCTCCACTTCCTTGTGGCCCAGACGGTGCAGCACCGGCTTCAGCGCATCGCGCGAAAAGACCTTGCCCGTGCGCTCGAAGGTGCGCTCCAGAATGCGGTGACCAAGACCTGAATACTGCTTGCGGATGGCCAGACGCGTGGCGCGGCGGATGGCGGCGCGGGCCTTGCCGGTCACGACGATCTCTTCCCACGCGGCCGGCGGCACCTGCACGCCGGAGCGGATGATCTCCACCTCGTCGCCATTGGCGAGCCGCGTGACAAGCGGCATCATACGGCCGTTGATCTTTGCGCCGACGCAGGTATCGCCGACATTGGTGTGCACCGCATAGGCGAAATCGATGGGGGTCGCGCCACGCGGCAGAGCAATCAGCTTGCCTTTGGGCGTGAAGCAGAAGACCTGATCCTGGAACAGTTCGAGCTTGGTGTGCTCCAGAAACTCCTCGGCATTATCACCATCGGCCAGCGCCTCGATGGTGTGGCGCAACCAGGAATAGGCGTTGGATTCGCGCGAAAGAACATCATCGCCGCCACCGGTGTTTTCGCCATCCTTGTAGAGCGTATGCGCCGCGATGCCGAATTCCGCGATCTCGTGCATCTGGAAGGTGCGGATCTGCAGTTCGATACGCTGGCGCGACGGGCCGACGATGGTGGTGTGCAGCGAGCGGTAATCGTTCTGCTTTGGCGTCGAGATGTAGTCCTTGAAGCGGCCCGGCACGACGCGCCAGCGGGTGTGAACGATGCCGAGTGCGCGATAGCACTCTTCCAGCTTGTTCACGAGAATGCGGAAACCGTAGACGTCCGAAAGCTGTTCGAAGGAGAGTGACTTCGACTGCATCTTGCGGAAGACCGAATAGGCCTTCTTCTGGCGTCCCTTGACCTCGGTGCCCAGCAGGCCGTTGGCGACCAGCAGATCGCGCAATTCGTCCTCGATCTTGTGAATGAGGCCTTCGTTGCGTTCGGACAACTCGCGCAGGCGCTTCGTCACCGTCTGGTAGGCATCGGGGTTCAGATGCTGGAAGGACAGTTCCTCCAGTTCCTCGCGCATGTCCTGCATACCCATGCGGCCGGCCAGCGGCGCATAGATATCCATGGTCTCCTCGGAAATGCGGGCACGCTTATCGGCCGGCATATGCTCCATGGTGCGCATGTTGTGCAGGCGGTCGGCCAGCTTGACAAGCAGGACGCGGACATCATCCGAAATGGCGAGCAGAAGCTTGCGCAGGTTTTCGGCCTGCTTGGCCTTTTTCGACACAAGGTCGAGCTTCTTGATCTTGGTCAGGCCCTCGACCAGCCGGCCGATTTCCTCGCCGAACAGTTCATCGATCTCGGCGCGGGTGGCCGTCGTATCCTCGATGGTATCGTGGAGAAGCGCGACCGCGATGGTCGATTCGTCCATGTGCAGTTCGGTGAGAATGGCGGCAACTTCAAGCGGATGCGAAATATAGGGATCGCCGCTGGCCCGTTTCTGCTGGCCATGCTTCTGCATGGCATAGACATAGGCTTTGTTCAGAAGGGCTTCGTTCGCATCTGGCTTGTATTTCTGAACCCGCTCGACGAGTTCGTATTGCCGCATCATTCCCTCGGGCTCTCCGCAAAGAAAAAGGGCGCCAGCGAAGGGCTGACGCACATCAAATCATGTCACCTTGCAAAGTGCCGCTGCGAACGCAGGCTGGCAAGCCGAAAATCGCTTACGAAAGAAGAATTTGGCCCAGTTCCAGGCAAGACTTGGCGCCTCCGGTCATTTTGCGAACCGGAAAGACGAAAATTGCCCCGAAACGCACCGTTTCGGGGCAATAGACGAAAATCAGTAGTCGTCGCTCTTTTCCGGCGGCACGAGACCTTCGATGCCGGCGAGAAGCTCTTCTTCCGACATCTGGTCGAAGGTCAGCGTTTCCGGCAGTTCGTCTTCCTCGCTATCGCTTGCAGCCGCAACACCGCCGGCGGAAATGAGGCTCGACGGATCGTGTTCCGGCTCGTCCACTTCCACATGCTTCTGCAGCGAGTGGATCAGGTCTTCCTTGAGGTCGTCGGGCGAAAGCGTTTCGTCGGCGATTTCGCGAAGGGCGACTACCGGGTTCTTGTCGTTGTCGCGATCAACCGTGATCTGCGCACCCTGGGAGATCTGGCGGGCGCGATGACCGGCGAGCAGCACAAGCTCGAAGCGGTTATCGACTTTGTCAATGCAATCTTCAACGGTGACGCGGGCCATAGCCAGTCCTTTGCGGTCTGAATTTCCTGGAATTAACTGAGGCCGATACATTCAAAACGCGGCGAATTCAAGTTTTTCCTCACTTCCTGACCATTGCGCCACCAGAAACCCTAAAAATGGGATTATTTTTCTTATCAACCTGTGCATGCTTGGAAAGCACGGAGAACTGCCCTAAATCCGCCGACATGGGCAGACTTGGAGGAGAGCTGTCACCATTTTCGAATGACCTACCCTTTCCGAAGTTTCGTCATTTCAAATAATAAGGATAAAAACGCCATGTTCGACCCAAGGGAAAAAATCGCGCTGTTTATCGATGGCGCCAATCTTTACGCAGCATCCAAAAGCATCGGCTTCGACATTGATTATCGCAAGCTTCTGAAAGCCTTCCAGAAGCGCGGCTATCTGTTGCGCGCCTATTATTATACGGCGCTGATCGAGGATCAGGAATACTCCTCCATCCGCCCGCTGATCGACTGGCTGGACTACAACGGCTACAAGGTCGTGACCAAGCCAGCGAAGGAATTCACCGACAGCATGGGACGCCGCAAGATCAAGGGCAACATGGACATCGAACTGGCCATCGATGCGATGGAACAGTCCGAAACCGTCGATCATCTCGTGATCTTTTCCGGCGACGGCGATTTCACCACCCTGGTGGAAGCCCTTCAGCGCAAAGGCCGCAAGGTTTCGGTCGTCTCTACCATGGCCACCCAGCCGCCGATGATTGCCGACGACCTGCGCCGCCAGGCCGACCACTTCATCGACCTCTCCACACTCAAGGCGGAAATCGGCCGTGATGCCTCCGAGCGCCCGGTGCGGGCGGCGGAACCGGCTGACGATTAAGGCTGAAACCCACGCCTGCAAACCTTCACCAGCCCTCCCGTGAAGAGAGGGCTGGCAAAAAGGCGGGAGGTTCAGATCGCCTGACCAACGTCGATACGGTTGCCGTCGGGATCTTCGAAAACAAAGGCTCTGAGACCGTAATCCTTGTCCTGAAGGCGCTTTATGATGCGTATGCCGTGCCGCTCGCAGACAGCATAAAGCGCATCGGCATTATCGACCATCAGATGCGCTAGATTGAAACGGGTTGCCTTATGGTCGGGCTGCAAGGTCAGATGCAATTCCCCCGCATCGCGCTTCAAGATCATGAACCCGACGGGAGAGCCATTCTCGAACACCTTCCTGAAACCCAGGACGGTCGTGTAGAAATCATGCGCCTTGCCGATATCCTTGACTGGAATCATAGGCGCAATGCGCCCAAAGCGGACGCCGTGATCGGAAATGTCGTTCATATGAGTTGCCGGTTGCGGACAAGCAGTGCGTCTTCCGGTCGGTGCCGTGAACCATGCTTTCCGTATCAAAAGTTGGCACGGCGGTGCGTACCGGGTCGCAGATACCCGACACCAACCTATGCGAGGGATCGCGAGCCGGCAAGATGCCTTGACCGACTAACGATCAGTCCAGCGCCTCGAATATCACCGGCTGCGCGCCCTTCCACAGCACCGTCTTGCCCATGGCTTCAAGGCTTTCCATGCCGTCGATCACGGTGAGAAAATGGTTGCCGGCGAGCGCGCCCATCTTGGACGCGAAAGAGGAGGAACCATAGGCAAAGAGAAGTTCGGTTTCGCTGTGGCCGCCGGGATAAAGCAGAATATCCCCCCGCGACGGATGGCAGGTGTGATTCTCGAAGCCCACGCCGAAATCGAATTCGCCGAGCGGCACCCAGACCGCCTCGCCGCTCCAGCGCGAATGGATGACCTGATTGGAAAATGGCAGAAAACGACGGAAGGCCCTGCAGGTTTCCGGTGCGCGCTCTTCTTCCATCTTCGCGATAAAAGAATAGGCGCCGGCGGTAATCTTCAGTTTCGACATGCTGCTTCCTTTTGTTTCTTCCCCGACCCCGCGCGGCAACCGCTCTGCCGGCCCTGCGCTCACGCTCCGGGCGTTCGTCGCTGCAATCGATTCACTGGATCGATTGCTTAGACCTGACGGTCCAACCGCTCCTCACCCCCTGTTTTTCATGAGGCGGGATTTTTCGCGGTTCCAGTCGCGGGCCTTTTCAGTCTCACGTTTGTCGTGCAACTTCTTGCCCTTGCCGAGAGCAAGCTCCATCTTGGCGCGGCCCTGATCGTTGAAATAGATCTTCAGCGGGATGAGCGTCATACCTTCACGGCTGATGGCGACGCGCAGGCGGTTGATTTCGCGCTTGGACATCAACAGCTTGCGGCGACGGCGCGGCTCGTGGTTGAAGCGGTTGGCCTGCAGATATTCCGGCAGGTAGGAATTAATCAGCCACAGTTCGCCATCCTCATCCGAGGCATAGGATTCGGCGATATTGGCCTTGCCCTCGCGCAGGGACTTGACCTCCGTGCCCATGAGAACGAGGCCCGCTTCATAGGTATCGACGATTTCGTAGTTGAAGCGCGCCTTGCGGTTTTCCGCCACGATTTTCTTGACGACGCGCTGACTGCCTTTGGGGGCCATGACCATTTCCGTTTCATAAAAGCGCCCTCCCTGATGCGGGAAGGCGCAACTTTTCTCTTATATAGTGCGGTTTGGCCCCGCGTGAAGCCTCAGTTCAGGAGGCCCGCATGGATAAGCGCGGCATCCATTGCGCTTTCCGTTGCCGGTTCCAGTGCCGTCATGAGCGGCGAACGCACCGTGCGCGTGACCTTGCGGCCAATGCGCGACAGACCGTATTTCGCGCCGCAGACACCTGGCTCCAGAAAGATCGCCTTGTGCAACGGCATCAGTCGATCCTGATACTCCAGCGCCTTGGCATAATCGCCAGCCGCCAGTGCATTCTGGAACTCCGCACAGAGACGCGGCGCGACATTGGCCGTGACCGAAATACAGCCGACACCGCCATGGGCATAGTGCCCGAGCGCCGTGCCATCCTCGCCCGAAAGCTGGATGAAATCCTTGCCGCAGGTGATGCGCTGATCGGAAACGCGCTCGATCTTGCCCGTCGCATCCTTGACGCCAACGATATTCTTGTAAGCCTTGGCAAGCGCACCCATCGTTTCCGGCGACATATCCACCACCGAGCGCGGCGGGATATTATAGATGATGATCGGCAGCGTCGATGCTTCGGCAATCGCGGCGAAATGCGCGTAAAGACCCTTCTGGGTCGGCTTGTTGTAATAGGGCGTCACCACGAGCAGCGCATCCGCGCCGGCCTTTTCGGCGTGAAGGGCGAAATCGATCGCTTCCACCGTATTGTTGGAGCCTGCACCCGCTATGACCGGAACCCGTTTTTTCGCCGCCTCGACGCACAGTTCAATGACGCGCTTGTGCTCGTCATGCGAAAGCGTCGGCGATTCACCCGTCGTGCCGACCGGAACGAGGCCGTGGCTGCCTTCGGCAATCTGCCATTCGACATGGCTGACGAAAGCATCTTCATCGACAGCGCCCGCTTCAGTGAACGGAGTGATCAGGGCGGGAATGGATCCCTTGAACATGCAATACTCCTTGGCCGGGACGTGAAGGTCTCGACCGCATTCGGCGTTAAAACTGGCGCACCTTAAATCGCGTCGCCTTCCGCTTCAAGCGAAGAGCCGACGCCAACTCCGTGCTAAATCACAGAAAGGCCGGAATTTTCAGCCTTTTGATAGTATTCTGTTAACAATAAGCTCCGTTAATGGAATGATAAGGGTCTGATACGGAATTAAGCCATGCGCGATCGCGTTACGGGCATCATCGTTACGGGTGCGCTTCTTGCAGGCACCGGCACAGCGTTGTCCGCCTCGGCCAGCGTCAGCGTTGCTGCGCCCGTCGAGAAGGCCGAGGTTACACCCGACCGTGGCAATATCACCGGCGCTATTCCCCGCCCCATGGTCACGTCGACGACCGTCAACCCGCAACTCAAGACGGCACTCGATGCACTGGCCACGCGTCAGGCATTGCAGGCGCTTGCTATTCGCGACGCGATGGACCCCAACACGCTCGACCGGCACATCCTGACCTGGGCCATCGCCGTCTCGGGCCAGTCGCAGGTGCCTTCTCGCGAGATCATCGAGGCGCGGCAGGAGCTTCAGGGCTGGCCCGGCCTTTCCAATCTCCGGCGCTATCTGGAACAGGCGCTTTACCGCGAAAACGCGCCGACAGCGGTGGTTCTGGCGCAGCTTCGCGACGATCCGCCGGAAACGGCGGAAGGCGCAGCGGTTCTTGCCCGGGCGCTTTCCGAAAACGGCAAGCAGACCGACGCCACCCGCATGTTGGCGCGGTTCTGGACCACCAACCGGCTGGACGTGGCGGGAGAAGACCTCGTTCTCAACGCTTTCCCCAACCTGATCTCCGCCGAAACGCACAAGGCGCGGATGGACTATCTGCTCTATCTCGGCCAGGCAGCCCAGGCGAAACGCTTCGGTGTACTCGGCAAAGCGCAATCGCTTCATGCTGCCCGCGCCGCCGTTATCCAGCGTTCACCCAAGGCCGACAGCCTGATCGCCGCCGTCGACGCGCGCTGGAAGAACGATCCTGGCCTGCTCTTTGCCCGCATCAAGCGCCTGCAACAACAGGATAAGTTCGAGGCCGCCGCCGCGCTGCTCACGCAGGCACCGCGCGACAAGGCAGACCTCGTCAATCCCGGTGAGTGGTGGATCGAGGAGCGGATCATCAGCCGCGGGTTGCTCGATGCCGGAAAGTTTCAGGCCGCCTACGACATCGCCGCCAACCATTCGGCAGCGAGTGCCGTCGATGTCGCAGAGGCCGAATTTCACGCCGGGTGGTATGCGCTGCGCGCGCTGCAGAAGCCGGAGCTGGCGGCAACCCACTTTCGCCGGATACTTACCGCCTCGGCCCGCCCGCTTTCGGCATCGCGCGCATGGTATTGGCTCGGCCGTGCGGCGGATGCGGGAGCAAAGGGCAAAGCGGAGGAGTTCTATGCGAAGGCCGCCCAGCATTCGAGCACGTTTTACGGGCAACTGGCTGGCGCGCGCCTGAAGCAGTCACGCCTCACCATCGCCTATCCCACCGTTACGACAGAGGACCGGGCTCGCTTCAACAATCGCGAAGCCGTTCGCGCCATAGAGCGCCTGACAGCGGCCGGCCATGCCAATCGTGCTGTGCTGCTTTATCACAGCCTTGCTGCTGAACTCACAAGCCCCGGCGAACTCGCCATCCTCGCATCCCAGGCTGAACGCGCCGGCAACCACCAGCTTTCGCTGCAAATCGGCAAGGTTGCCTATGGACGGGGTATCGACGTCCCGGCGCTCGCTTTCCCGGTCGGGGTAATCCCCGCTTCCGCCAATATCGCAGGCTCCGGCAAGGCCCTCGCCTACTCGATCGCCCGCCAGGAAAGCGCGTTCAATCCTTCGGCTGTTTCCTCCGCAAATGCGCAGGGACTGCTTCAGATCTTGCCCGGTACCGCCAAGATGGTGGCCGCGCGCCATGGCATTGCCTTTGCCCCCGCCAAGCTGACAACCGACCCCGGCTATAACGCAACGATCGGTGCGCATTATCTCGGCGAACAGATCGACGCCTTCAACGGCTCCTATATTCTCACCTTCGTCGCCTACAATGCCGGTCCCGGCCGTGTTCCCGACTGGCTGTCGCGCTACGGCGACCCACGCGGCAAACCGATTGACGATGTGGTGGACTGGATCGAGCGAATTCCGTTCCAGGAAACGCGCAACTACGTTCAGCGCGTGATGGAGAACTATCAGGTCTACAAGGTTCGCCTCGGCCAAACCGCCGACATCGAGAAAGACCTGCGCTTCGGGCGCTAAAGTGTGCTGCAGTCTTGCGCCAACGACATGCGAAAAATCAAGAATATAAAGCGTGGGAGCGAATCTGAAAGATCGCGACGCGCTTAACGTCCGTACACGCCGCGCCACCGGTTGGCGTATGAGCTTGCACTCCTCCCCCGAAGACCGTTCAAGGTGGTCGACGCCAAGCGTCGTCGCTTCGATGCAAGGTGTCTCTGGACAGGTGCTCAAACGCAGAAAAGCCCGACCGAAGCCGGGCTTTCCGCAATTCGATCAGATCGAATTAGAAGTTGCGCTGCAGACGCAGGAAGCCAGACGTATCGTCGCCACCCTTGTCGAAGTCGATGTAGTTGACCGTGGCAAGAGCCGTCAGACCGGAAACAATCTGATATTCAGCCGTCAGACCAACCTTCCAGGCGTCGTTACCGGACACCAGGTTGTAATCCCAGAAGTACTGGGCAGCCGGGGTGATCGTGAGCTTGTCGGTAGCCTTGAAGGCGTAGTCGGCAGCAACGGTCCACTCAGACACTGCATAGTAAGCGTTGTCGCCGGAAGCGTAGGCAGCGGCCAGTTCGAAGGTGCCCGGACCAACGTCGGCAGAAACAATACCGCGAACAGCGAATTCTTCAGCGTCGGTATCATAGGCACCAAGCAGGTTAGCCTTGACCGGGCCGAAGGCGCCAGCGAGGTAACCAGCAATACCTACGTTTGCATCGTGGGTGGTCGGGAGTTCGTCAACCGACAGGCCAGCGGTGAAAGCGTCGGTCGAATACACGTAACGAGCCGAAGCAAACAGCGAGTTGGTGGACAGTTCGTCGGTTTCGCCGAGCAGATCGTCATCCCACCAGCTGTAGAACTTACCAACGCGAACGCCAGCCAGATCGATGTAGGCCTGTTCAAGTTCGAAGTAGTTAGCTTCGTCGTAGACACCATCACGGTTCTTCGAAGCATTCGCACGGAACTGAATAAAGCTCGTGAGCGTGCCGAGTTCAGTGTCGTTACGGGCGTCGATGTTCAGACGGCCGCGAGCAAACACGTCGTAGTCGGAGAATTCAGACGTACCACGACCGATATCGAGCTGAACACGAACGTAGCCACCGATCTTGAGGCAGGTTTCGGTGCCCGGGATGTAGAAGAAGCCCGTGCCGAAAGCGTCGCAAACGCGAACGTATTCCACAGCTTCCGGTTCAGCAGCAACGATAGCGTCGGCAGCCTGTGCGCCAGAAACAGCGGCCAGAGCAGCCGCGGAGCCGATGAGAAGGCTCTTGATGTTCATTGTTGACCTCCAGTCAAGTTTAACAAGGATTCGGGGACCTCTTGGGATTGACCCCGACGAACCCGCTACTCTGAAGACGGACGATCCACCGCCTCGCTTCATGATTCCCAAGATACAGCCAGACTGATTATGCGCAATGCCGGCCAGCGTTTTTCCTGAACTCACCGATCGTCATCATGAGAGCGTGTTGCATGAGAGACACATTTCCGTCGCAGAGATGGCAAAAATTTAGATTTTGTTAAGGAAATCAACAGGTCTGACCGTAGTACGACCGCCCGGTCAAAGCTTCATATGAGCGAAAAAATGCGCCATTTCGCTACAAGCGAACGATTCTGCCAATTGCCCCCTGGTCCAGAACGCTCTTCGATCGGACTGTAATGTGCGCGCCTGATAATACCCGGAAGCCTTCGAACGACGCCCGACCTCATATTTAAACACAAAAAGCCCGGCCAAGGCCGGGCTTTTCGCAATTCGATCAGATCGAATTAGAAGTTGCGCTGCAGACGCAGGAAGCCAGAGGTCGTATCGTCGCCATTGTCGATATCGAGGTAGTTGACCGTGGCGAGAGCCGTCAGACCGGAAACGATCTTGTACTCAGCCGTCAGACCAACCTTCCAAGCGTCGTCGTTGGAGAACTTGTAATCACCGAAGTACTGAGCGGCCGGGGTGATCGTCAGCTTGTCGGTAGCCTTGAAAGCGTAGGCACCAGCAACAGCCCACTCCGATTCGCGGTAGTAAGCGTTCGGGTCGCTGGCGTATACACCAGCCAGTTCGAAGCTACCCGGACCGACTTCAGCCGTGATGATGCCACGGACTGCGCCAGCTTCGTTGTCGGTGTCATAACCACCGATGACGGTTGCCTTGACCGGACCGAAAGCGCCGGAGATCATGCCTGCAATGCCGACGTTGGCATCACGGGTCGTGTAGGTCAGCTCGTCAACCGAAAGGCCAGCCGAGAAAGCGTCAGCCGAGTAGACATAACGAGCCGAAGCGAACAGCGTGTCGGTACCGAGCACGTCGGTTTCACCGGCAATGCCATCGTCCCACCAGCTGTAGAACTTACCAACGCGAACGCCGGCCAGATCAATGTAGCCCTGCTCAAGTTCAAAGTAGTTGGCCTCATCGAAGTCAGCGCCGCGCTTCTTCGAAGCGTTGGCACGGAACTGAATGAAGCTCGTCAGCGTGCCGAGCTCAGTATCGTTGCGGGCATCAACGTTCAGACGTGCACGAGCGAAGAGGTCATAGTCAGAGAATTCCGACGTGCCCTTACCAACATCCAACTGAACGCGAACATAGCCGCCGATCTTGAGGCAGGTTTCGGTGCCCGGGATGTAGAAGAAGCCGGTGCCGAAAGCGTCGCAAACGCGAACGTATTCCACAGCTTCCGGTTCAGCAGCGACGATAGCGTCTGCAGCCTGAGCGCCGGAAACGGCTGCCAGAGCAGCCACGGAGCCAATGAGAAGGCTCTTGATGTTCATTGTTGACCTCCAGTCAAGTTTCACAAAGGGTTGGGTTCTTAGCTGAAGGACAGCATTCCCTGCCCCATCCCCAAAAGGTTTTTCAGAAGTTGGACGATCCACCGCCTCGCTTCCGGGGTTGAAGATACGAATGCGGAGACAAGGCGCAATCCCAAATCGTTCGCTTTCCACGATCCCTAGTAGCGCTTCAATTCCCACTGTTGCAAATTCAGCACAAAATGCGGGCGACGGCCCAACTTATTAACAAGTGCTTAAAAGTCCTTTTGTGACAATAACTTGACGAAGGGAAACCGTGTGCGTCGCAACATGATATACAGCATCTTTTTGCGATCCAGGTCCCGGCAGGGCACGGTTTCGCAGGCTTGCCGAGTACAGTACGGTCGCTCCACGCAGCTGCGAAGTCAGCCGTTCAGCGTCGGTGGCCCCCAGCTCACCCTATGAATATGTCTCACGCGTCTGCGCCCGGAGAATCGCTGCGGGAAAATCTGGAAAAGCATCCGTTCCCCGAATTTACGCTTGATCGCCAACGCAAACTCACATAATCAGGCCGCACCGGAGAGGTGGCCGAGTGGTCGAAGGCGCTCCCCTGCTAAGGGAGTATACGTCAAAAGCGTATCGTGGGTTCGAATCCCATCCTCTCCGCCATTAAAGCAATTCCAAAATCGATATCAGGCAGCTCTGGAATGTTCCGGCTGTGTGCTTTATTGTCGGCCAACACCGGTTTGATCCGGCGTCGGGAGAGCGGCGTTTGCCGCGCAGGCGCCAGAGTATTTCTGGTAATCACGGGTCACCGGAAATGCTCTATCCTTTTGTTTTCTCCGCATTGTCCGACGCCGAAGCGAGCATGCTTCGGCTGGAAATGCTTGTCTTATGATTTCCGTGCTTCTTCATGAGATAAAGAAGCGCCGGAGAGGACGGCCATCCTTCTCCG